>JAJPGV010000032.1 GCA_021325635.1 Chloroflexota bacterium | reverse complement strand
GATCCACATAGATCACGACGTTGCTGCCATCGAACGAGCTGGTACGGTGATTGTTCCCAGTTGGCGTTCACCTTCCGACCAGCCGCCCAAAGCTCTGCTGGATGCGCTGCACGCCGCGCACGGCCGCGGAGCGCGAATCGTCGGACTGTGCCTGGGCGCCTTTGTCGTGGCTGCCGCCGGCCTGCTGGATGGCCGCAAGGCGACCACCCACTGGCGCTACGCCCACGAGCTCATGGCGCGCTATCCGGCGATAAAGGTCGAACCCGAGGTGCTGTGGGTCGACTACGGCGACGTGATCACATCGGCCGGCACCGCCGCGGCCATAGACTGCTGTCTGCACCTGGTCCGCGGGGACCATGGCGCCGAGATCGCCAACCGCCTGGCGCGGCGGCTCGTGATCGCTCCTCGTCGTTCCGGCAGCCAGGCTCAGTACATCGAACATCCGGCAGCTGACCTAGACGCGCCCGACAGTATGGATGAAATCCTGGTCTGGATGCGCCAGCACTTCGACCAACCGCTGGTCATCGACGAACTGGCCGCCCGGGTGCATTTCAGCCGGCGCGGTTTCACCCGCCATTTTCGCGCGGCGACCGGCACCAGCCCACGTCAGTGGTTGCTGGCCCAGCGCATTGCGCTCGCTCAGTCCCTGCTCGAGACCACGGACTTACCTATCGAGCGCATTGCCGAACGCTCCGGGATGGGCAGCGCCGTCTCGCTGCGCCAGCAGTTCCAGCACGTCCTGAACACGTCGCCCCAGGCATATCGTCGTGCTTTCGCACTCACATCTGGCGGCCGGACCACGCACGTTCATCCTCGCGCGTCGTCATAGAGGGAAATCCTTCTCAGGAGGCGTCCTGAGCGCAGTTGGATCTTTACTTCGGTAGCCATGCACAACAGCGCGCTCGCCGCGAGATCTGGCGCCGGCGTGTCGCGCCAACGGCAAGTCATGAGCCACAAAAGCCCGCATCGAACCGAGCCAGCCGTTACACCCGCCGGTACCGCTGCCTTGCTGACGTCGCAGGGCTGGGCCGGGAGTCAGTACTCGTTCTTGAAGGTGAAGTAAGAACCGCGAATGGTTCCGGCCAGCTTTGACTTTTGTCTCGCAAACTTGAACTGCGAGGCGAGCTCCGCGGGGACGTCCATCCCTTCGGACAGCTTGAACCCGACCGCCCGCTTCTTGAGATCGTCGACGGTGTACATCACGTTGATCGACAGACCGCTCTCGTAGAAGACATAGGCGATTCGAATGTTCTCGACCTGGAACTCCGAAGCCTCGAGAGGGCGAGACGAGATTACGATGTCGCGTTCTCCCTTGAGGATCCGGTGCACCCAGTCGATGGTCGTCCGGGCGTCGCTCGCAGGCTCCACTGTGAAGACGTGGTCGTACTTGTTCTTGAAGTAGCGGGCTTCGTTCGCCCGCAGACCAGCGAGGGCGGCCGCGACTGGCGACGACTCGAGACCGACGGTTGAGACGGTGTTGAAATCCACGGCGTAGGGCACGACGAACTCCTTAACGCGCCGCACAGTATATCCGTTCGCCCAGAGGGCTGACCCACCCCCTCGCGTGAGAGCATCCGCGCTACCCGCCAGCGACGCTCGAGCCTCGGCACCACGCACGGCGCTCCGTCTTGCGAGCTGCGAGTGCGCTGTGCCTCAATGGGTCGCAGGGGGTGAAGGGCTGCCCGCGGCAGTCACGGCTGCCTGCGTGCAAAGGTCGGACAGTGGGGCTGCCAGCTGGAACTGATTCAGCTCGCTCTGACTCTGTGGCAGGCTGTTCGCATGCAGCACGAAGGCATGCACACAGGTCACATTCAGCCCGACGCTTTGAGCGTACGCGGACTGCTGAGCGGCAGTGGGCGTCGGCGTGTTGTTGACGGCGCTCGCTATGGCGCCGGGGGAGCAGAGGTCCGCGGCCGGCGCTAGAGTCATGAACTGAGTGAGCTGGCTCAGGCTCTGCGGGAAATTGTTGTTGTTTGCTGCCAGATACGCCCTGGTGCAAGTCGCGTTAATGCCCACACTCTGAGAGAAGCTGCCGATTTTATCTGACGTCGGCGGACTCACTTGGGCTATTGCTGGTGACGCAAAGAGAGCCCCGACGATGATTCCGGCGCCCAAAGCTGACATGCGTGTTTTCCGTGACATCGTGCACTCCTGCCTCTACGAGATCGTTCGCGCATCCGTGACGGACCTGAGGAGCCGCGAAATCCGTGCCAGCAGCTTGGAACGAGGCTGACGATGTGCCTTGTCCTGCGCATGCTGGTCTTGCGTCGGGGTTCCATCGCGGCATAAGGATGCGGAATGGTCGGCAGCATCTTGGAGCGCAAAAGGCACGCCGGCGGTGTCATCAGGGACTCAGGCGAGAGCTGCTCAGGTCTCGACGAGCAGCGCTTTGAGAAAGCGGGCCGTAGAGGCGAAGCTCGCGGATCGTGGGGGCGTCGCCGGACTTCTGCTTGACGTTCAGTCGGCGCTCAGCGATGGCTGATTCGATGACTCCTCCAGGGCTTGCATCACGACCAGTACGTGTGCGTCGCCGACGGGTCCGGCGGTGACTTGGACTCCCACGGGAAGCCCGGCACTGCCTTCATCGACAGTTCGTGCCGCGTCCAGCAATCTTTTTCGCGGCTGGGTGGCCGGCTGGAGGTCTCACCATCGCCGACGATGGTTCTGCTCACGACTCCCGCCGGATAGGCCAACAAGTTGTAGGGCACGTACAGCTGACGCTCGCCGGGCCAAGCTGCCGCGTCGCACCATGCCGGAACGCGGGCACAGCGCACGGCGGCAAAGCAGCACATCGACGCCGGCCGACTTCATGGCCGCGGCAAAGCGGTTGCGGTAGGCATCCCTACGGCGGACCAGCTCTGCCACCTGGGCTTCGTTTGCTCTGCCCGTCAGAGCATGGTGCGGGCGAGCCAGGGCTGCCCGTGCAAACGCAGCATCGCGGCCACGGGACCGCGCATGACATTGGGCGCGCCGGCCAGCATCAGCAGGTCTTTCATGCGCGCGTCGATCGGACCTCCGGCCAGCTTGTTTTTCCACTCGGCACCGCCGTCCGCACCGAGCAAGCCGTAGAAAATGGCCATCGCTTCGGACACGTCGGGTGGCGAGAAGACCGTCACCTGGCAGCCTTGTTGGCTGAGGACGTCGGCTGCTTCGCGCACGGCGCGGCGAATCGCCGGCGAAGCTGGAAAGAAACCGTCGTCCTCGTAGTAGCCGACGCGCAGGTCGCGCAGCGCTGGGTGTTTGGTCTGAGCAGAGCGAGAGCGCCTGGAGCGCCGGCCGATCGCCGGAGAACACGCTTGCAGTTACCAGGCGAACGGACCTCGCGGTTGATGTGGAGCACCAGCGCCGTCACAGGATGGTCCGCGAATGGCCGGGCTTGCAAACCACCGAAATGGGTACGCCGTCGCGGGATTCATCGAGCGTTCGTGCCGCTGCAGCGGGTTGTTTACATAGGCCGCTGCAGACTTGAGGTTGAGCAGGTCTCATGAACGTCGGAGGAACGCACGGCTTCTGGCGAGAGTTGCCGGCCGCGGCAAGATGGGCGCTATCCGCCGCTGCTCTTCTCACGGTGGTGGCCATCGTTCCGTTCGTAGTCACGGTAGTGATGGTGAGCACCGAGCAGCACGTGTCGCCGCTGACGGTCATCTTCGGACCCGGACTAGGCATGCCGCTCGTCGTGTGGCTCTACACCACCGTCCCGCCGGTCGTTCTCCAGGCTGCGGCCGGCCTGGCGCTCCGGAAGTCGGGCGTCGCCCCGCGGATAGCCGGTATCGTCGCTGTTCTTATCCTGGCGACCATTGCCCTTGTCTGGCTGGGAGCAATTGTCATTCCGGGTGTGAGGTGGCTCATCACGGGCGCTCTCGCAGGTGATTTTTACGACCTGCTGGGCATGGTCTTCCTCGGCTTACCCGTCCTGACCGTCATCGCCGGTCTGAACCTACGCGCGGCGTTTCTGGCGGTACGCGACCTGCGAGGCGACGTGCCCCATCTGCACGCCATTTGAGCTTGCGGCCTGTGTTCATGTGCCTCTCGTTCTCGCGTCCGCGCCCCAGGCCTGCAAGAATGTCGCCGCCATCCACGAAGTGAAGGTTCACCCGCTGTTCCAGAGCGGCTGCCTAGAGTCGACAGGGAGTAGGCAATGGACGTGACGAAGTCGAGTGCCACAGCAGACGACTGGAAGTGGCTGTATCGCCTCGCTGGCGCGGCGGCGTTCACTTCGGCGGGGCTCGTGGTCGTCGCCGGCGCGGTGTTCATGCTGTGGCCGCCGCCCGGTTTCGATCCGACTGCCGCCAACACGCGCGACTGGTTCGCCTTCTTCCAGGCGCACCGCCTGGCCGGCATCTTCGACCTCGACCTCGTGATGGTCATCGACAACGTGCTCGCAATTCCGATCTTCCTAGCCCTGTATGTGGCACTGCGGCGGATCAGCGTCTCCTGGACGACGCTGGGCGTCGTCGCTAGCCTGGTCGGGACGGCTGGTTACTTTGCCATCAACCGGCCTTCTCGATGCTGTCCCTGAGCGACCACTACCTGGCAGCCTCGAGCGAGGCTGATCGGGCGGCCGCCGTCGCCGCCGGCCAGACGGTGCTGGCCATTTACAAAGGCACCGGCTTCAACCTGTACATCGTGCTGGTTTCGGCCGGCGGGGTGATCGTGAGCGCCGTCATGCTGCGCAGCACGCGCTTTGGCAAGGTCGCCGGCAGCTGCGGCATCGCCGCCAACCTGCTCAATCCGGGCATGTTTCTGCCCGAGGTCGGCCTGTACATCGGATTCATCGCGCTGCTGCCGCTGCTGGTGTGGTACGTGCTGGTCGGCCGGGCGTTGCTCCGGCTCGGGTTCGCCTCGCCGCCCGCAGCGGATACCTCAGCGACGCTGAACCGTGAGCCAGTGTCAGCCTTGCCCGTTCGCCAGGTGCCCTGATGGTCGCGATAGCGAAGGTCCTGCTCGGCTGCGGCATCGCGGCTTCGACGCTCTGCATGGCCGTGCTGGCGCGCAGCGGGCGTCCGTCTCACGCGCACGTGCCCCAGTAGGCCTTAAGTCAGAACAGTCCGAAGGGCCGTCGTCACGAGTATCACCGCCAGCTTGGGCCTATCTTCAAGGCCCTGTCCTGGTGTCGGTGAAGCTGCTTCCATCTTCCGAAAGCTGGGACGGCTCGGAGATCGGTGAGCCCGCCCGGTTCGCTCGGCTTGGCGTTCGCCTGTCTGGCGGATGCTTGCGAGGGTTGAGATTGTGCTGCCGGAGCAGCGCCTCCGCACCCCGCAAGGATCACGACCATTGCCGCGATGGATGCCCAGGTTTGCGTCGTTTGCAACCACTCACGTTGTAGCCCTCCGTCGGAGTTGTGCGGCCTAACGCAGCCGCGTTGTTCATATCACAACGTGACCAAGATAGGGCCGCATGCTTGTGGCCGGCTGAGAGCTTCCTGAAAAGATGCTGAGGGCTTGGCGGCGGACGTCGCCGGCTGCTTGAATCGCGGCTGATGAACACGCGGACCGTGTTCTTGCGCTTGACGATAGTGCCGGAGGTATCGATCCAGCGCTGGTCATGCGGCTCTTTCGCGAGATGGTCGGCCGGCCAATCGATCCTCGGGGACCAGGTTTGTAAACCGTGACGGTCGAGACGTGGTGTCAGTCAGACCGAGAGGCAGCGCGGCGATGATCGTGCCGAAGCGGGGCTCGCCGCGGCACGGCGAGCAGCGCCGTCGCGGCGAGCAGCATCGCCAGCAGCGTGAAGTGGTAGACAACGTCGCCGGTGCGGGCGCTGCCCAGGGTCACGCTCAACCCGTAGATCGTGCCCAGCAACGCCAGAGTCGCAGCGCCCAGCGCTACCGCATGCATGCGCCGGCCAGCGAGCGTCGGAGCCAACCAGCCGCCAAACAAGATGACCCCGAGTATTCCCTCCGGCGCCGCGGCGCCGGCAAAGCGATCGTCAAGGACGAGCCCGAAGTGAATGGCCGAGGCGCCACCCAGCGTCAACGCCGCCAGGAGTATTAGGCCCCCAGCCAGGCGTGTCATGCCCGCCCCGCTTTGTGTCCTCGGCTGGCGAGCAGTAAACCCAGCAGCACCGCTGCCAGCGGCACTAGCAGGAGGTGAATGCTTCGGGCGGCGCCAACTACGGCCCGGGAGCTGAGACCGAAGGCGATGCCCAGCGCCGACAACCAGAAGCCGGTCCAGGCCACGCCGCGACGCGCGCTGAACGCTGCCGCCAGCAGCACGGCGGCAATGACCGCCTCGCCTGTGCCCGCTTGCCAGATGGGTGCCGCGAAAGAGAACACCAACAGGTGCACGCCGAAATTCATGAGCGCGGCCGCAAGAAAGACCAGCCCATCGACCAGCAGGATCAGGCGTAGGGCCGGCCACGCTGTCCTCATGATGATTGGACGGGATTGGCCGGCCAATGTTGCACCATCCCACGCCTAAGGCCGCGCAACGTTATCAACGGGGGGCGTGTCGGTTAGCGCGACGCCTGCGCTCAGTGAATGCTTGGTCACGCCCAAAACGGGGCGAAACCGGCATTGCATTCATGCGCCGGAATCGGACAGGCGCAGGCGCACGTCATGACAGGGCGCAACCGATGACAAGCGCGAAGATTCACCTCACCAAAGAAAGAAACGATGCTCATCACCTTGAGTGGTCAAGCCATCCAGAGCCACTGAGAGACCCTATCTTGCGTTGATCCCTGGGCTGAAGAAGCCATGCGGCATGTCGACTAATGGCGTGAGCGAGACGCTGAAGGGAGTGGCCTCGTGGGGCAGATGGAAGAAGACAGATTCGATGGTCTCCAGCATGGCAGGGCGCGGGACATCGAGTGGCGGTCCAGCTGCTGCAGGCAAGCTGAAGCTGGGCGGGGCTGCGCGTTCCCGTCGATGTTGGTGGCTGGGGACGCTCAAGTCGGGATGCGGTAGCGGAGGTAGACGACACCGTTGCTGAGCCGACGTTCGTCGAGCATCTCGAGGTCGGTGCGAACGTGGCGAGGCAGCGCCGGCTTGCCTCCGCCGACGAGGATGGGACGGATGAACAGATGGCACTCATCGACCAGCCCGGCCTCGAGAGCGTGCGCCGCCAGGCTGGCGCCACCCACGATGAGATCACTGGTGGTCAAGGCCTTCATGTCTCGTACCGAGGCGGGGTCGAAGTTCCGCTCGAGCCGGGTGTTAGCGGTTGAAACGGCGTCCAAGGTCGTGGAGTAGACGACCTTCGACGCTGCCTGCCACACGTTGGCGAAGTCGCCCATGAGTTCCGACTGTGCGCCCAGGGCGGGGTCGGTCTCCCAGACGGCCATCGTTTCGTACAGGCGCCGGCCGTACAGGTAGGTGCCCACGGGCCGCACCAGGTCGGTGATGAACGCGAACAGCTCGTCGTCGGTCGCGGTCCAGTCGAAGCGGCCGTGTTCGTCCTCGATGTAGCCGTCGAGGGACACGTTCGACACGTAGATCAGCTTGGCCGCTTCACCTCGACGATCGGCCCCGACAGCCTGGCCACTCATCAGCGTGGCATCCAGCTTGGTGAACGCCTCGAGGCAGCCCTCCTCGCTGGGGTCCGCCTGCTGCTCAGGGAGCCACTGGCGAATCTCGAGTCGCGTCCGTCCGTCGGCCTCTTCATGGAACTCAACTCGGAATCTCGTCTCGAACGGCTGGATGCCCTCCTGCAGCTGGCCAGTGGCGTACATGATGCCATCGAGCAGCCCGCCGTCGGCGACGGCCGCAGTCGGCGATGCGGCGCACGCGGTCCCGCCACCTCGGCAGATCAGTTGCAAGCGGGGCAACTACCCCGAACCGGAATGTTCTCGTCATCCGTCGACTCCTTTCGGAAAGGCAAAGGTCAGGCCGTCCACACGCCGCGCTGCGGTCTGTGATCAGGTCTGCCAGCAATTTCAGGACGCGCCAGACCCTCGGCCAGCGTGTCTATCGGCGGGCGAATGTGAGATGCGTAACCCCGCTTGGCGAGCTGACGGCCTCAACGTGGAAGCGCTGCTCGAGTCCTTCGAGACTGTCCCACAGCCGTTCCCCGCGTCCGAGGACGATCGGCACCACGGCGAGATGCATGTAGTCGATGAGATCGGCTGCCAGGAACTGTCGAATGGTTGTTGGTCCTCCGCCAATTCGGACATCCAGACCACCCGCCGCTTCCCGAGCGGCTTCCAATGCCACGGCGGGACCGGCATCTATGAAATGGAACGTCGTCCCCCCTTCCATGGTGATCGCCGGCCGGGGATGGTGAGTCAAGATGAACACCGGGGTGTGGAATGGTGGGTCATCGCCCCACCATCCCTTCCAGTCCTCGTCAACCCATGGTCCGCGCTGGTGCCCGAACTTGTTGCGCCCCATGATCTCTGCCCCGATGCCATGCGCCCAGTTCTGGGCGAAGGCATCATCTATGCTGGCGCTACCTCCGGACTTGCCTTGCATCTGTTGGAAGGTGCGAGTGGGAAAGAACCATGCGTGGAGTCGACTGCCGGCATGCCCGAAGGGCGCTTCGAGGGTTTGGCCTTCACCCGTACCAAATCCATCGAGCGAAATCGAGAAATTATGAACCCGAACACGTGACATTTTCCATCTCCTCGCCAGCTAAAGGATCGCGGTGACGTAATCAGCCAGCTTGTTCAGAGTCTGCTGGCCGCCCTCTATGGCCTGATACTTCTCGACCGCCTCGTCGCGCAGCCCCTTGGTGCGGAACACCGTGCGCATCTCGATCCGGGTCCCAGCTCCGTCGGGCGCGAACGTCAGGACCGATTCGAAGGCGTTCGGGTCACCGCGGGACTCACCGTGGAGCAGCGCGATCCGCTCCGGTGGCACGATCTCGGTCCAGGAGATCCACTCCTGGTAGTCGGTCCCGTCCGGTCCGTGCATCACGAAGTCCCACACCCCGCCAGCGCGGAACTCGAACGCCCGCGTGGTGATGGTGAACCCCTCCGGTCCCCACCACCGCGATAGGTGCCGCACCTCGGTGAAGGCCTCGAACACCAGCTCCCGTGGGGCGTCGATCACTCGGGAGATCGCGATTTCGCGATCGGCCGTCGCGGACCGCGCCGCCTCGCCTCGTCTCGTCGCGCTCAACCCTGCTGCTCCTGCCTTGCCTGCTTCAGGTCCTGTACGTACGCATCCAGCCGGTCAAAGCTCTCGTTCCAGAACCGCTCGAACCCACCGGTCCACTCATGAACGGGTCGCAGCCCGCGGGCGTTCAAGCCGTACAGGCGTTGCTTGCCTGCCTTGCGATCCCGCACCAGTCCGACCCCACGAAGCACCCGCAGGTGTTTAGAGGCCCCCGGCTGGGTCATTCTCAACTCGTGGGCCAACTCTGTCACGGGCCGCTCACCCGCCCGTAGCAGCATCAGAATCTCCCGGCGCCGCGGCTCGGCGATGGCGTTGAAGACGTCCGAGGTCGTCGCCGCTCGTGCCAATAGCGCAATTATATACCCATATAGGCATGCGTCAAGCCCGAGGAAACGGAGAACTCCGGGCGGTTCTCCAGGCAACGCTGCCTGAGCCCAAGCCCGGCCTCGGCGCGAGACCTGTACTCCCGGTCGCCGACTGCACGCAGTCCACCGGCTCGGGGGCTAGTTCCCGCGACCAAATCATCCAAACGGAGGATGCTTCCTCAGCGAGGTGCCGCTTAACATTCACGTCGATGAACGATCCCCATCCTGGCCAAGCTAATCCGTCGTCATCCTTGACGGGCGTCTCGCGCTTTGTGCTCGTCGTGGTAGCGTTCGTGGCTTCGATCTTGCCCGGCGTCCAACTGGCCGCGGCTCAGAGTGCCGGATGCCAGTTCGTACTTGGTTTCCAAACGCTGCACGATCTTGATCCGACCGACGTCGGAGACTGCACCGACAACCAGTCGTCGGCGGCGAATGGTGACGCCCAACAGCACACTAGCAAGGGCCTCATGGTGTGGTGGAAGGCAGACAACTGGACGGCGTTCACCAACGGCTATATGACCTGGATTAACGGTCCAACCGGCCTGTCGGCCCGTTTGAACACTCAGCGGTTCTCCTGGGAGGCCAATCCGGCTGGCCTACCGCTGGCGGATGGCTCCGGCTCTTCCACCTCTCAACCACCGGCCGCTGCCAAGAAGAACGCGACCGTCACCTGGGCCGACTATCCCGGAGTCGGCCACAATTGGGACCGCGACCCAGTGCATGTCCGAACCACCAAGGACGCATGGGCGCAAACGCTCGCTTTCTTGGGGAGCAACATGTAAAGCGAACAGCCCGGCGTTTGGCGCTCGAGACGTGTAAGCGCTCCACCGATGAGCTTCCGAAGTCGCCCTCGTCGGGGCCACTACCCCCCAGCAGCAGCGGCGGCAACAACTGCAGCTGCCCCAACAGAGGGGCGGCGAGGGCAGCCGACCGCCGCCTGATCGGTGAGCACCCCCCACAAGCGCGACGCGGGCGGCGTCGTTCGCGCCGGGCCCCACATCGGGGAGGGTTTCTGGAAGTATCCCATCGCCCCCCGGCCGCAGCCGCGGCCAGGGGCGTCCGTTGTCGTCCACCACCCACCGCTGTCGCGCAAAGAGAGCTTCTGCCGTTCGAACAGCGAAAACCTGGCCGTGCGCGGAACTCGGCTGACATGCCACAGGCACCTGCCCCGACACACAAGTTGGGCAAATTCGGGGATGTCGCCGGGTGTTGTCAAGATGCCGTCGCGGCCCGTAGTGCTTCCCTGTGGGATGGCCGTTCCGAATAAATACTGTGCCGTCCCTATCGTAAGGAAATGGCCCGCCTGCCTCGATCCTATCGAGCGTCTTGTTGATCTCGGTCACACGTGCACGGTCACTAAACGGCAACCGCCGCTGGGGGCCTGTCGGGGTAGATGTGTCAGATCCTCCGCCGCCGTCGTCGGGGCACAGGAAGGGCAGGCAGAACTGCTTGAGCGGCGAGCCGATGAAGAAGGGGACGGCTGACCGGATGCCGATGCAGTTGTACTTGAGATTCGAAGGATCAGTGCACGCGTGTTGAGACAAGACATCTAAAGAGTTTCGTATAATATCATGACAACTGAGCAACTTGCTCGTTGTTACGGAGTATGAGTGGCGAGAAGGTGGCGCGCCCGACGGGCGGGCAGTCTGGAGCCAG
>JAJPGV010000004.1 GCA_021325635.1 Chloroflexota bacterium | reverse complement strand
TGCGGGCTAACCCGCGGGATGTACCCCTACGGTGTGCAGTGATATCGCCGATATCACCATGTTGGTTGTCCGCTCGACCCAATGTAGCGCGGGCCCTTGCGGCCCGCTGGTGCCTGTTAGCGTGGCTGAGTGGAGAGAGGTAACGGGCGGGGGCGCAGGCCGTCCACAACCGTGACAGGGCTCGGATGACGCGAGCACCCGTCCACCTATCGATTCGATGACTTGCCAAGCTTCCACCTTTGGTGCAGTGACTCGCGGACGACAAAGGCGTAGCTGGCGAATCAGTGCTCCTGTCGCAGGTAGCTGACAATCTCCTGCATTACCTTGCAATCCACCTCGTTGTAGTGCCCGATGGATTGCATCAACGGAACATCCATCATCCGGCCGCCGTTGGCCGCGGCTTCCGCGTCACACGACCAGGCGCCGACCATCGCGCCCAGCCCATCCGTAGGGCCATCCGTCCACTCGGTCCGGATGCAGCCGTGGCGCCGCATCGCTCGCGCGACGGCCTTGAGGCCAAAGGCCATGGCGCCGCGGACGACGACTGGCTCGGCCTTGATCACCCTGTTCAGGAAGTCGAACCAGCGCAGCTCCGGCCAGTCCTTGTGGGGGTGGCGCTTCTTGGCGGCGTCGTACTCCAGTTCGTAGTTCAGGGGCTCTGCCGGCGCCCAGTGGATCACCAGCGCCGGTAGGTCGGCTGAGCCGCAAACGGCAGCCATGTGGGCCAGCCAGGCATCGATGATCCGCTCTTCACACGCTTCAGTGAGACGCTCGCACGTCCACTGCGAGAAGCGCCACTGCCCGTCCTCCACGTGGCCGCAGCCGATCATGAAGATCAATGGCTGGCCACCCTCTCGAGGAATCCGGCTGAAATCGTCGGCCAGGTTGCTGACGGTCTCGAAGTCGACGAAGAACTCGAACAGTCCGGGATCGCGCCACTGCTCTTCGGCGGCACGGATACGGTCGGGACGGATGACCGGACCGTCGGCCGAGCGATTGACCTCCAGGATGGCGTTGAGGGTCGGCGCCAGGCGGACGCCGTTGATGCCGACGTTCGAGGCGGTGAGCTGCGGGTCCGTCCAGCGGGTGATGCCCGACCGGCGGGCCTCCTCACGGCCGGGCACGCCCACGTACCACAGCAGGGTGAGCTCGTCCAGCTCGTCGGCGATACGCTTCTTGGCCTCATGCCAGGGTTGATCCTCGACGTGGGTCATGTTGGGGTGCAGCTGTGGCACCGATGGTTCCGGCAGCACCTGCCAGCCGGCGCCTTCAGCGCGCACGCGGCGAACCCAGCGCACCGCCTCGTCGACGAGATCTTCGAGAGACGTGCCGTTGCGCAGCACGAAGTCACGATCAACCCGGCCCAGCCGCTCCAGGCAGCTGCGGCCGCGCTGTTCCCCGCTGGCGGACCAGCCGCGGCCGAGGATGTAGGCGGCCGGCGGCTCGAAGCCCTGCATCTCGCCCAGCGCTTCGTTGTAGATCCACACCTGGGCCATGTAATGGACCTGCGGTCCGCCGAGGTGGCCATCCTTCAGCAGGCCCAGCGTGCTGAACTTCGCGTCGATTACGCGGTAGTGATAGGGAATACCAAGCCTGAATGCGCCGATCCGAGCTTCGTCATCGCCGATTAGGTCGGGAAACCGTTGGTGCAGGACGTCGCTCCGGATGAGCAGGTCGGCCGCGCCATAGGTGCGGCGTTTGGGGTTCCAGAGGATGGCCTGGCCGATGAGTGGCTTGGCGCTCGCCATCGCGTCGAGGGTTGCCTGGAGCTTGTCTTCGGATCGGACGTCCTCTCGCGCCGTGCCGATGACCGTCACGGGAGCTACCGATTCGTTCAGACAGCGTACGACGGCCTGCTCGAACAGCTGCCCCTGCCGCAGGATGAACTGCAGGAAGTCGGTTCGTGGATCGTAGTCGGGCAGGTGGTCGTCCCGAATGAACCCGGCCGCTTGCCCATAGAGGTTGAGCCAGTCAATCAGCGGATCGTTCTCGCAATACGCGCGGGTCGCGGTCGCTGAGACCCAATCACTCCAATCGTTGCTCATAAGCGTGACATTCTCTCCCTTCGAGACGGGCAATCGCGGACTGCGTTGTTCCAACGTGACTAGCGAGCGCCGCTTGTGTAATCCCAGCGGCGATCCTCGCAACGATCATCGCGCCCCGAAATGCATACTGCGGTCGAAGCGCCTCACGGTCTTCTTGGTGAAGGCATGCAGCAAAAGGAATCGCCGACCGACCATGGCGACATACACCACCCTATGCTCCATCGTGCGCCGTCAATCGTCCCCGTAAGTGGTCAATATTATGGTTAGGCTGCTTAATTCATCTGCTGGCGGGCAGAGTCGTGAGCTCATAAAAATCAGCTAGAGAGCGCCACTTACCCGCCACCTACCACGACCTTCCCGAGCGGATCGCCTGCCGAACGCGGGGACGGTATCATCGATGCGACGGAGGGCTATTGAAGGTGGCGCGCGCAGAAAGTCAGCATGTCCCCACTGCAGGCGATATCGGCCGTCGCGGTGATGCGCTTTACGAGAGGCATGTGAAGCCCAATGTCACGTCCGCTGACCACGGGAAGTTCGTCGCAATCGACATCGACACCGGCGCCTACGAAGTAGACAGCAACGAGCTCGTTGCTGTGAGGCGCGTCAGGGATCGCCGTCCAGAGGCGCTGGTGTGGATAACGCGGGTTGGGAGCCGCTACGCTCATCGCTTCGGAGCAGGCCACGCAATAGACGCCGCTTGATCGTCGGCGTCGTAACCAACGAGGGCCGTGAGGCGACAATCGAGGTCTTGGTACGTGGCCCGAGCGGTCAACAGCGGTCGATCAAGACAGTCATCGACACGGGCTCGTCCGTCATCGCGGTCCTTGGCGTGGCTTGGATGATGTGGAGTTCGCCACCTTGGAGTACGTCGACTGGTTCAACCACCAACGCCTTCATGGTGAGCTCGGGATGATCCCATCAGCCGAGTTCGAAGCCATCCATCACGATCAGCCAGCCGTCCGGGCGGGGGCGGCACTCAAACAACCGTCTCTATGAAACCCGGGCGGTTCACAGCGCCTCCGGCGCCTCCTTCGCTGTCCTCGCGGCTAGTTCGTCCGCCATTGTCCGCCACAGTTGACCACAATTAAAGAGTTTCGCATAATATCATGACAACTGAGCAACTTGCTCGTTGTTACGGAGTATGAGTGGCGAGAAGGTGGCGCGCCCGACGGGCGGGCAGTCTGGAGCCAGGCGCGACCGCGTGG
>JAJPGV010000007.1 GCA_021325635.1 Chloroflexota bacterium | reverse complement strand
CCGAGCTAGCCAATCGCTGTGACTTGGAGATCAGCCAGACCATGACGGCGGCCGACGATGGCGTCCAGCGCATTCGCTCCAGCCAGCAGTTGCTGTTTGGCTTCCTCCGCCAGACGGGCCTTTCTCTTTGACTATCTCGTCATTCTATTATGCGAAACTCTTTTAGTTGCCGTTAAGTGGTCAATTAAGTGGTCAACATTACTGCTGGGCTGCTCACTTTACCTGCTCGCAAGCAGACTTATGAGCGTGAAGGTCAGTGTCCCGGGAGGGGGACTCGAACCCCCACGACCTTACGGTCAGCGGATTTTAAGTCCGCGGCGTCTGCCGGTTCCGCCATCCCGGGTGGCTGGTAATGCGGCGCACTGGCGCCGTGCCGGCCGCTGGAAGCTTAGCGGCCCCGCAGGTTGCTGCGTAAGCGCCACCACCAGTACGCCAGCCCGCGGCCGGCGGGCGGGAGGTCGATGACTCGGCCGCGCCAGACCTGCTGGTGGCGGCCCAGGCCGCGCAAGGAGCCGCCGCGCATCACGGCCATGAGGTAGCCCGCCAGCAGCAGCACAAAGCCCGCCGTCGTGGTGTAGCCGCCGATTCCGACGTCCATGCCAAAGCGGTAGCCAAACCGGAGGACCACGCCCAGCGCAATCAGCACCAAGCCCACCGCCATGAGCTGCTGCGGGCCGAGGTGATCGAAGAACTGCCACAGCGTGGTGTTGGGGTTGGGCCGCCGCGGAGGCCCTTGCTGGGGCCGGCGGCCGCTTGGTGGCGGAGGCCAGTCATCGAACTTGTGGAGGATCTCGTTGATCTCCTCCTCGTAGCGCTTAGGCATCGTTCGAAGCCACCTGGGTCCTCAAGAATAGCATCGCCGCCCCGGTGCTATATTCGCGCCAGGCTCGACTGTGAAGTTCTGTCCTTCGTGCGGATCCTCGCTCAGCACTCGCTTTGTGGAGGGCCGGGATCGCTGGGTGTGCGAACTGTGCGACGCGGTGCATTACCGCAACCCGGTGCCGTCGGCCACCTGTCTCATCCCGACCGAGTTGGGCGTGGTGCTCATCAAGCGCGGACAAGCGCCGGGCCTGGGTGGTTGGGCTTTCCCCGGTGGCTTCGTGGACGCGGAGGAGACCGCGGCCGACGCGGCCATTCGCGAGGTGAAGGAGGAAACGAACCTCGACGTCGCTCTGGATGGGCTGCTGGGGGTCTATTCCTATATCGACCCCTACAAGAGCGGCCTGGTGGTAGTGTACCAGGCGCGCATTGTCGGCGGCCAGCCGCGGCCGGGCGACGATGCGGCCGAGGTCGCCACCTTCCAGGTGGACGGGTTGCCGCCACTCGTGTTCGAAAGCCATCGCCGCGCTCTCGATCTCTGGCGCAAGATGGCGGCCCAGGGCGCTTCCCCGCTGCCGCTGCTGTGAGCGCCGGCCAGGCCCCGCGGCGGGAGCGTACCGATTCGCGCGCCTGGCTGGCCGCGCTGCTGCTTGGCTGTGCGTTGAGCGCGCTGAACGCCTGCGCATCACCGGCTCCGCTGCCGAGCTCGGGATCTTCCGTCGCCACCAACGCCGAGGCACGAGTGTTCGTTGAGCCCGACGATGGCCTGGACCCGGTGCTCAACGAGTTCAACGGCGCGGTCCGCAGCATCGACCTGGTGGTGTACGAGCTCACCGAGCGGCAGGTGCTGGCCGCTTTGGAGAGCGCCCAGCGGCGCGGCGTGCAGGTTCGAGTGCTGCTGGAGGAGCATCCCTTTGGCGCCGGCAACATCAACGGCAGCGCCGCCGCCCGCCTGCAGCAGGCAGGGGTTCAGGTGCGTTGGGCCAATCCCCGCTTTTCATTGACTCATGAGAAGGCTGCGGTGATCGATCGGCGGGAAGCCTTGATCCTCACGCTGAACCTGACGGCCAGCGCCTTCACCCGCAACCGCGAGTACGGCGCTATCGACCGCGACCCAGAGGACGTGGCCGAGGTCCAGGCGCTGTTCGACGCCGATTGGAATCGCATCAGCTACTCGCCGGTGCGGCCGGCGCTGGTGGTGAGCCCGGACAACGCCCGCCGGCGCTTCGAGGCTATCGTTGGGCAGGCGGCCGGAGAGCTGGACGTCGAATCCGAGGAGGTCCAGGATGCGGGTATCGAGCAGGCCCTGGTGGCTTCGGCCAAGCGAGGCGTTCACGTGCGCCTGGTGATCTCTCCGGCCGAAGGCGGGACGGATAGTAACGCCGCCGGCCTGCAGCGCCTGAAAGCAGGCGGTGTCGACGTGCGTTACATGCGCAAGCCCTACGTGCACGCCAAGCTGTTCGTGGCCGACGGCAGGGCGGCCTTCGCCGGCAGCGAGAACATCTCGCGCCAATCGCTCGACGGTAACCGCGAGCTGGGCGTGTTTTTGAGCGAGCCGGCATCGTTATCACGTTTGCAAGGAACGTTCGGACAGGATTGGGGCTCGCATTCGTAAGGCGGCGACGAGGTCTGGAGGAATGGCTTCGAGATGCCGAAAATCACGTAGGAGGGGAAGGCTATGTCGTATAGCGCTACAAAATATGAAGCGATATACTCGGGTTATTGATGGAACGAGCCAATAGTCAGGAATCCGTAAATTCTCAGAGCCCCACGTTCGCAACTGAGCCGGTGCAACCGGCCGGGCCGAAGCGCCGGCAAGCGGCGGGCAGCCTGAATGAGTGGCAGCGTTTCTTTCTGGATCGACTGGATCATCTGCTTGGGCTGCAGCGGCATGGGGAGTCGCCTGAATTGGCCGAGAGCAGTCTGCTGAGCAAGGCGATTTATTCGACCTACCTGGATTGCCAGAGCCAGGGCATTGGCGACCAGGCGCTGCAGCGAATAACCGCCGCCGGGCAGGGTCAGCCGTCCGCGAACTAGCCGGAGGGTTGTCGTGCCGCGGGCACATCTGCCTCTGTAGCTCAGGGGATAGAGCGAGGGCGTCCTAAGCCCTGCGTCGGGGGTTCGAATCCCTCCAGGGGCACTTCCTGGCGGTCGGAAGCCGGAGATTGGTGGGCGGATATCCGTCCCACGCCCCACCGCTATAATTCACGCGCTCTAGCGACGACTCGCTAGCCGCGTTCGGGGCGTAGCGCAGCCTGGTTAGCGCGCTTGGTTCGGGACCAAGAGGTCGGCAGTTCAAATCTGCCCGCCCCGACTCAGAGACTTGGACCGCGGCCGAAAGGGGCCGAGAGAGCTACCTCATCCGCGCCGAGTGTTTCGCTTGGCACCACGCAGCCACTCGGACCGTGGCTTGGATTCAGGCGGGAAGTTGTGCGGTGGGGTCGAAGCCTGGCCACTGGGTGCCGTTCCGAGAGCAACCCTGGGCGCGCGGCTGCCGTCCGGCGCCATTTGGCTGGCCGTTGGTCGTCGTACAGGATGGCCCTGGCTGACTCGGGGAATCAGTCTGCTGAGCGTTGGCATAGTCCTGCTTGGCGGTGGTCCAATAGTGTGCGAGCACGTCATCGAAGGGCATGGCCGGAACCTCCATCGCTGCGTTCAATAGGTCCAGCCTATGGCCCGGAGCTGAGATGCCCCTGATGGTGACCTAAGAATTGGCTGAATGCGCCGCGCCATGGTTCCGGACGCCAGCATGCCCCCAACGCTCGCGCCGGCGCGAGCGTTGCGATCGCTTTTACGTGGCGTTAGTACGAATGCCACGCCTCGCCACGCAAGCTGTGCTCAGGCAGCCTGGCGGGACCGTAAGGCCGGAACGCTGGCCGGCACCGCTGGGTCCGCCGCAAATCGCCCGATAGCGGAGGAGCGCATGAACCCGACAACCAATCAGCTGCTGTGGATGTACGAAACGATGCTCGTCATCCGCGAGTTCGAGGAGACGATGGTCAACGTCTACCTCGAAGGGAAGCTGCCGCCCAACATCCAGAAGGGTCTGGCGTTTGACATTGGGTCGGGCCCGGTGCCGGGCGAGATGCACCTGGCGGCCGGGCAGGAGCCGGTGGCGGTCGGCGTATGCGCCCACCTGAAGAAGGAGGACACGGTGACCGGAACGCACCGGCCTCACCATTTCGCCATCGCCAAAGGCGTCCCGCTGGACAGGATGGCGGCCGAGATCTTTGGTAAGGTGACCGGGCTCGGGCGCGGCAAGGGCGGCCATATGCATCTCTTCGACCCCGAGCACAAATTCAGCTGCAGCGGCATCATCGGCGCCGGCATGCCGCCGGCCTGCGGTTCCGCGCTGGCCGGCAAGAAGCTCGGCACTGACTGGGTGACGGCGACCTTCTTTGGGGAGGGCGCCGCCAACCAGGGCTCATTCCACGAGTCGCTCAACCTCGCGGCGCTGTGGAAGCTGCCCGTGGTGTTCATTTGCGAGGACAACAAGTGGGCTATCTCCGTCGAGAAGTCGGTCTCCACGGCGATCCCCTCGAATGCGGACCGGGCTGCCGCGTACGGCGTCCCCGGCGTCCGAGTGGAGCACAACGACGCCTTAGAAGTGTTTGCCGCCGCGGGTGACGCGGTGGCTCGCGCCAGGCGAGGGGAGGGCCCAACCCTCATCGAGGTCAAGACCGACCGCTACCTTGGTCACTTCCAGGGCGACGCCGAGGTCTACCGGCCGAAGGACGAGGTCGCCGAGCTGCGCAAGCACGATCCCATCCCGGCCCTCGAGGGGCATCTTCGAGCGCTCGGGCTGCTCAACGACCAGGCTGATGCCGAGATCCGGTCGCGCGCCCACCGCCGTGTGACTGATGCCTACGACTTCGCCAGGGCGACCGCCTATCCGGAGCCAGAGGAAGCGCTGTATCACGTGTTCGCGGCCTAGCCGCGGACGGAGCTGAGAAAGGAGTTATCGGACACTATGGCAACCGCGGTAGCGACTCGAACCCTGACCATGGCCCAGGCCATCGCCGAAGCTATCGGCCAGGAAATGGAACGCGACCCTAAGGTCTTCGTCATGGGGGAGGACGTTGGCAAGTACGGTGGGATCTTCGGCGCAACCGGCGGCCTCTTGCAGCGCTTTGGGCCGGAGCGGATCATGGATACGCCCATCTCCGAGACCGCCTTCATCGGCGCCGCGACCGGCGCGGCGGCCGAGGGCATGAGGCCCATCGCCGAGCTCATGTTCGTCGACTTCTTCGGCGTGTGCATGGACCAGATCTACAACCATCTGGCCAAGAACACGTACATGTCGGGCGGCAATGTGAAGCTGCCGGTCGTGCTCATGACGGCCATCGGCGGAGGGTACAACGACGCGGCTCAGCATTCGCAGTCCCTGTACGGTCTGTTCGCGCACGTTCCGGGGCTCAAGATCGTCGTGCCATCCAACGCCTACGACGCCAAGGGGCTGATGATCCACTCCATCCGAGATGACAACCCGGTGATGTTCTTCTTCCACAAAGGCATCATGGGCCTGCCGTGGATGGCGTACTTCGAAGGCAGCACCACCGAAGTGCCGGAGCATAGCTACACGGTCCCCTTCGGGCAGGCTAGAGTCGTTCGCGAGGGCGCCGACGTGACCATCGTGACGCTGAGCCAGATGGTCCACAAGAGCGTGATTGCCGCCGAGCAGGTGGCCATGGATGGCGTCAGTGCCGAGGTGCTGGACCTCCGGACGCTGGTGCCGCTCGACCGCGAAGCCATCCTGCGTTCGGTCGCGAAAACGGGCCGGCTGATCGTTGCGGATGAGGACTACCTGCGGTTTGGCATGAGCGGTGAGATTGCCGCCATCGTGGCGGAGGAGCTGGGGACCATCAGCCTCAAAGCTCCTGTACGACGGCTGGGGGTGCCGAACGTTCCGATACCGTACAGCCGCCCGCTGGAGCACGCCGTGATTCCGCAAGTGCACCACCTGGTGCACGCTATCCATCAGACCATGGCGAGCAAGGTATGAGTTCGGGGCGGCTGGACGGGGCGATTGCGCGTCAGCGTGATGAGTCGCCATGGCAGCGGTAGCCATCCGTCTTCCGGACGACGCCTGGGGAACGGTTGAAGCCGAAGCGCTGGTGGACAGGTGGCTGGTGGCCGAAGGCGCTCGGGTGAGCGCCGGCCAGCCGCTTGTTGCCGTGGTGCTGGTCAAGACCAACATCGAGGTCCCCGCTCCGGCGGATGGCGTCCTGACGAAGATCCTGGTGCCGGCGGACCACACGTTCAAGCGGGGCCAGGACTTGGGCACACTGGAGCTGGCGGCCTAAGGAGCCAGCTCCGGCCCGAGCTCCAGGCCGTCCACGGCCACCATCGCCGCTCGCTTATCGAAGAGCCGGGTACATCCAGTCGCAGCGAGAGTGGTTCAGGTGAGGGGAGCCGTCAGCGCTGGCTGCTGTGGACCAACTCTCCGTCGATGAAGCGCGGCTCTCCTTCCATCAGCGCCACCATCTGCTGATAGAACTGGTTCGTTTCGGGGCGCTTGGAATTCTCGGCTGCCTTTTCGGCTGACTCGAAGCGAATGAGCCCGATCAGGTGCTTCGAGTCCTTGAGATCGCGAACCCAATCCGCGCTGACGAAGCCGGGTGCCCGCTGCGCTTCCTCCTGATCCCATCGCCGCCCCATCTGTTCGAGCTCGGACCAGCTCCCCTCGTCCTTCAACCGTGCATCAATAATCTGAATGAACATCACCGTCTCCTTTCGTCACATGCGCTTTCGCGGTTGCTCGATGTGCCTATCGCTGAGCGCTCGGCCCTCAGCACTTTCCAGGCCACGCTGCTCGCCATCCGACCATCCTCGCCGAATTGGCAGGATAGGCCCTGGCCTGGTGGGGTAAGCCTCGAAGGAGGGTTCCGAAACTCCCTGCGCGCTTCGCTCCATTGACTTTTCCGGGCCAAGTTTCTATCTTGCCGTCAGCGACGACGTTGCCGCCGCTGTTGACGGCAGCGAGCGATGGATCCTCGAAACGTTCGTGAGCCGCGACGTGGCGGAGGTGATACGGGCGGTCATTCTGAGAAGGTGTGAACGTGAAGCCGAGCTCGCTGGGAACGCTGGCGCCAGCCAGCGCCATGCTCACCGCCATCTGCGGTTTTCTCTACGCCGTGTCGTTCGTCATCCTCAAGAACCAGGTCCTCTTCTCGCTGTTTCTCATGCTGGGCGGGGTGTTCACCATCGTGGTCTTCGTCGAGCTGCATCAGCGGATGATGGGTGCGAACGCCGCCGTGGCGCTGCTGGCGCTGCTGATCGGGGCGCTCGGCGCCGCCGGGGCGATGGCCCACGGAGGATATGATCTCGCCAATGCGCTGCACCCTCCGCAGCCCAGCCCTGCATTGAGCGATCTGCCGAGCGCCGTTGATCCGCGCGGTCTGGCAACGTTTGCCCTGGCCGGACTGGCGCTGCTCGCCTGGAGCAGCGTGTTAAGAGCTGGCTTCCATGGCAGCGGCCTCGCCTACCTCGGTTTCCTTTCGGGAGCGCTGCTGCTGCTGATCTATCTTGCTCGCCTCATCGTGCTGGATGCTTCGAGCCCGGTGGTCCTCGTGCCCGCGCTGCTGGAAGGCTTTATCGTCAGCCCCATCTGGTACGTCTGGCTTGGCTTGCGGCTGGCCGGCGTCCCATCCAATCCCGCGCCGTAACGATGGCCGTCCGTCCTCGGCTCGGCGACCGCCTGGACGAGATCCGCCATGCCCGCTTCGTAGGTCGCACCGTGGAATCTGCCCTGTTTCGGCAGCTGATCGCGGCTGACTCGCTCCCGCTCCAGGTGCTGTTCGTCTTCGGTCCCGGCGGTATTGGCAAAACAACCCTGGCCAAGGAGTTTGCCTACCTCTGCCAGGAGGCGAGCGTTCGTTGTGTCTACCTGGACGCTCGAGACGTCGACGCCAGCCCGCGGGGCTTCTGCGGGGCCATCTCTTACGCGGCCGGTCTCGACCCTGCCGGTCCGACCGTGGCGCAGCTGTGCGGCGAGGGCCAGCGCCAGGTGCTGCTCATCGACACTTACGAGAATCTCGCTCCCCTCGACAACTGGCTGCGCGAGACGTTTCTGCCGCAGCTTCCGGACAGTGTCCTGGTCGTTCTCAGTGGGCGAGACCCGCCCAGCCGAATGTGGCGTACCGACCCAGGCTGGCAGGCCATGCTGAAGCCGCTGCCGCTTCGGAATTTGACGCCGGATGAAGGCCGCGCGTATCTCGTCAGTCGCGGCGTGCCGGCCAGCCAGCAAGGGGCCGTCATCGAGTTCACCCACGGGCACCCGCTGGCGCTGTCCCTGATCGCCGATGCATTCTCGCAGCACAACGGCCTGCAGTTCGCGCCGGAGAATGCCCATGACATCGTGTCGACGCTGGTCACGCATTTCCTGGGCTCCGTGCCCGATCGCGAGCATCGCCGCGCGCTGGAGGCGTGCGCCTTGGTCCGCTCCACGACAGAGCCCTTGCTGGCAGAGCTGCTGGATTCAGGGGATGCCCACCAGCTCTTTCGGTGGCTGCAGTCCCTGTCGTTCGTGGAGCCGGGGCATGAGGGCCTGTTCCCGCATGAGATCGCGCGGGAAGCGCTGACGGCCAACCTGCGCTGGCGGGATCCCGACTGGTACGCCGAGCTGCACCGGCGGGCTCGCGCGCACTACGGCGGCCGCGTCCAGCAGACCCATGGCTTCGAGCAGCAGCGCGTGCTGTTCGACTACGTCTTCCTGCATCGTGATAACCCGCTGATGCGCCCCTACCTGGAATGGCAGGAAACAGGAGCAAGCATGCCCGATGCGCTGCGGCCGGGCGATGAGCGGCTGCTGCGCGAGATGGTCGAGCGCCACGAGGGGCCGGAGTCGAGGCTGTGGCTGGACTACTGGATCCAGCGCTTGCCGAGCACGTTCGTGGTGTACCGCGACGCTGAGGGGAAGCCAAGCGGCTTTGTCGTACCGCTGCCGCTGGAAGATCTATCCGGTGAGGAGCGGGAGCAGGATCCCGCGGTTCGCGCGGTGTGCCGTTACCTGGAGGCGACGTCGCCGCTCCGGTCAGGCGAACGTGCAACGCTGTTCCGCTTCTGGATGGAACGCCACACCTATCAGGCGGTGTCCGCGACTCAGAGCTTGATCTTCGGACGCGCCGCGCAGTACTACCTGACCACTCCAGGGCTTGCGTTCAGCTTCTTCCCTGTCGCCGACGCTGACTTCTGGCGTTCGATGTTCTCGCACGTGGATCTGCCGCGGCTGCCTCAAGCCGACTTCGTGGTGGGCGGCAGGCATTTCGGTGTGTTCGGCCATGACTGGCGGATCCGGCCGCCGCTCGCCTGGTTGACCTTGCTGGGGAGCCGAGAGATCGATACACCCGAACCAGCGGACGCCAGGCAGGCTGGCAGTGTCGTGTTGAGTGAGCCGGAATTCGCTGGCGCCGTTCTGGAAGCGCTGCGTCATTTCAACCGGACGGATTTGCTGCAGACCAACGCTTTGCTACGGTCGCGGCTCATTTCGGAGCGTTCCGGCGCGGCCTCAGGGGAGGCGCGGCGCGTGGAAGTCCTGCGCAGCCAGATCCTGGACGCGGCCGAGGGGCTCAAGCTGTCGGCTCGGGACGCTCGGCTGTGGTCCGCCCTGCAGCACACCTATTTCCATCCGGCCGCCAGCCAGGAGCAGGCGGCCGAGCTGCTGGATCTGCCGTTCAGCACGTACCGGCGCTACCTGAAAGCCGGCATTGCCCGCGTCACGACCTCCCTGTGGCAGCGTGAGCTGGGCGTATTCGAGCAATGAGCAAACACTGACCAGCATCTGAACAGAAGCTGACCTCGGATTGGTCTGTCCCGGACAGGAGCGCGCGCCCATACTGGCGGCATCCAGTCACAACAGCCATGAGGAGGTCAGTCAGATGCCCACCTACGGTTTGATCTTTCCGATTGTGCCCGGCAAGGAGCCGGTTATTCGCGACGTCTGCCGCCAGCTCCAGGAGCGCCGGGCTGAATACGAGGATTCGCGCGGACGCATGGGCGTATCGGTCGAGCGCGCGTACATCCAGGACAACCCGGATGGAAGCGCAGTAGTGCTGGCGTACATCGACGCCGACCGCTCGCTCAATGAGGGGATGTCTGTCATGCTGGCGTCGGAAAGCCCTCTCGACCGCTATTTCATCGAGAGAGAAGCGGAGGCGACCGGCGTGGATTTTCGATCGCTCGGCAAACTCCCCGAGCCGGAAACGGTCGGCCAGTGGCTTGCTCCGGGCAATCCCCAGCGTGCGCGTGGCCTGGTCTTCACGGCGCCGCTCCTGCCAGGCAAGACGGACGACGGCCGAGCGTTCGCTCGAGAAGCCTTTGTCACCCGAAGGGCCGAGCTGACCGAATCCCGGCTGGCCAAGAGGATGACCCGCGAAGAGGTGTTCCTGAATCACACGCCGGCGGGTGACATGATCGTCGTCTACATCGAAGGCGAGGATCCGGTCGAAGCCAACCGCCAGTTTGCCGCTTCTCATACGCCATTCGACCGCTGGTTCAAGGACCGCTGCAAGGAGATCTTCCCGCCGTACATCGACTTCAATCAGCCGGTACCGGACAACGAGGAGATCTTCTCCTGGACTCGCGCCGCGTCCCTCTCGCAGGCTCGCTGACTCCGGATCGCCGGGGCCTGATAACTGAGCGGCCCTGATACCTGCCGGCAGCTCGGGAACGTTCCCCCGAGCTGCCGGCGAGGCTCGGAACGGTTAGCAAGCTGCGTACCAATCACGATCGCCGGCAGCCTCCTGGGGGACTCGGGAAGCGATCGCGGCCCAGTGTTCCAGGGTGCTGCGGGCTGGTCAGTGTCCGGAGCAGCCCGGATGTAAGTCTCATTAGATGGAGGAGCAACGTGAAACGCGGCAAACAGGTCTTCATGAGTCTCGGCTGCGCACTGGCGCTGCTGAGCATGCCTGCCCTTGCGCAGGCGCAGCAGGCAGCGCCCGTGCAGGCGCCAGTCGGCCCGCTGCCTGCCCCGGTCCAGGCGCCGGTGGGATCTGCCGGAGTTCCTAGCCTTTCGCTCGTCATCGGCGTTGGCCATGACGATCCGGCCAACCAGGCCAACATGGATGACACTCACCGGCTGTTCGATTACACCGATTTCTTCAGCCGCTCCGTAACCGTGCACAGCGGCGATACGCTTGACTTCCGCTGGTCGGCTGGGTCAACGCACGTGGTCGCCCTGGCCGGCGACGAGGCTGCTGCGCGCAAAGCGTATCCCGTCGGCAATCTCGACACCGAGGATGCCAACCTGGCGCCGGGCAGCGGCGGCGCGAAGATCACGCTGGGCCCAGGGCAGCAGTCCATTACCGGCGGCAGCACCGGTGGTGGTGGCCAGATCGGCAGACCGGAGAGCCCTCCTCCTTGCGGCCTGCCGTCGGCCGGACAGGTTCCGTGCATCTTCAAGGGAGGGAACGACGTTGAGGCCACCGGCATCGTCGCGGCGCTCGATCCACAGTCGGGTCAGCCCACCCCGTTGGACTGGAAGGTGACCATCAACGCTGCGCCCGGGAGCTATGCCTACTTCTGCTACATCCATCCCGGAATGAGGGGGACGCTCACCGTAGCGCCGGCCGATCAGCCGATTAGCACGCAGGCGCAAGTCGATGCCGCGTCGGCTGCGCAGTTCGCCGACGATCAGTCGAAGGCCCTCGCGGTGGAGCAGGCGGCCAACTCCGTGGTATTCAGCGGCGGCGCTCCCGGTACCCGCGTCTACCAGGTGCTGGTTGGTCTCGCCGCCGCCGATAACCACGTGGCTATCGACGAGATCCTGCCCAACAAGCCGCTGAGCCTGGTGCCTGGCGATCAGGTGCAGTACGTGTGGAAGGACTCCCATGAAGTGCATACGGTGACCTTCCCTAACGACATGGCCAAGGTCCCCAATTTTCCGGGCTTCGACTGTGGCACCACGTTCCAGCCGGTGCCTGAAGGGGCACCCCCGCCCGGCGCGGCGCCCTTCGTGCCGTGCGCCGATCCGACGGAGAAGGCGCCAGAGCCGATCTTCGACCCCGGCAACGCCGCCTCGGGCACCGCGCTCAGCGACCCGTCAGCTGTCGTCGACTCCGGAATCTTCATCGGTGCCGACTATGGCTTGACCCCGCCCGCCACCAGCTGGTCGGTCAAGGTCACCGGCTCGACAAAGCCTGGCAGCTACCAGTGGATGTGCACGGTGCACGACTGGATGCAGGGAACGATCACGGTGGGCGGCTGACAGCTAGCGATTTCGCTCGTTGCGGACGAAGAGGGTCGTGCCCGCCACCAGGAAGATGACGAACAGGCCCGCGGCCACCACGGCGTTGAGCAGCACCGGGTCGAGGACGACTTTGCCGAACTCGGGCAGCCCGGCGTAGTAGGTGCCGCGGGTCAGGTCCACGGCGTAGCGCATGGGAGATACGCGAGACAGGATCTCCAGCGGCAGGGGCAGGACTTTCACGGGCACAAAGGCACCCGAAAGAAAGAACTGCGGGAACATGATCAGCGGCACTACCTGCCCCACGGAGCGCTGATCCTTCAGGTTAGACAGTGTCAGCACGCCGAACGCGCCCCCGAACAGGCAGACGGCGATGCCGATCAGCAGCAGTCCGAGCAGCTGCGATGCCGACGGCCTCACGCCCACGAGGATCCCGAACAGGATAATGGGCAGCCCCTGCACCATGGCTACCGACGATTCCCCCAGTATCTTGCCGAAGATGATCGAGTAGCGGGAGACCGGTGAGACGAACATCTCCTGACTGAAGTCGTTCTCGCGGTCGGCGATCAGCGAGATGATGCCCTGCGTCGTGGATTGGAAGAGCGTCTGCGCGAAGATCCCGGTGAAGATGAACGGGAGAAAGTCGTAGCCGGCAGCCTGCGCCAGGTTGGCCTGCATGCTGCCGCCCAGCACGCCAATGAAGAAGACAGGGAAGATGAATCCCAGGACGAGCCGTTGGCGGTCGCCCAGCAGCTTGAGGAGATCGCGATAGGCGATGGTGAGGATGGCGTTGATTTCGGTCACGTTGTCTGGTCCTCCTCAGTTTGTCCGATGATGGCCAGATATGCGTCCTCGAGCGTTGGCGAATGCAGGCGCACCGTCGTAAGCGGCGTGTCGATCGATTTCAGCAGGTGCTGGATCCCGCCGGCGCCGAGCGGAATCCGGAGCAGGGGCCCTTCGGTGAAGCTCACGCCCAGCTCGCACAGCTCGCTTCGCAGCGCCGCCCGGTCCTGAGCGTCGACGAGCACGTAATCCTCCACCAGCGCAGACCGGAGCTCGGCCGGTGTGCCGCGAGCGATGATCCGGCCCTTGGTCATGACGCACAGGTCGTGGGCCTGCTCGGCTTCCTCGAGATAGTGCGTGGTGAGGAAGACCGTAGTTCCATGCTCCTTGCGCACGCCCAACAGGTACTCCCACAGGTTGCGCCGGCTGCCCGGATCGAGCCCGATCGTCGGTTCGTCGAGAAACAGCACCTTGGGGTGATGGATAAGGCTGCGGATGATCTCCAGCTTGCGGATCATGCCCCCGGAGAAGCTCTTGACCGGCTTGCCCAGATCGTCCTGCAAATCCATGACCGCGGCCAGGTCCAGCACCGCCTTGCGGTAGGCCGCAGGCATGCCGCTGAAGGTGAAGCGAAACGGATACAGGCCGTAGAGGACGGCGTGAAAACGGATGTTCTGCTCGGCGCTCAAGTTATGGTCGAGACTGGGCCGCTGGAAGATGATGCCGACCTCGCGGCGCACCGCGCTGGCTTCGCGCTGCACGTCGTGGCCGGCGATGCGCACCTGGCCGTCGGTTGGGGACAGGGTTGTCGTGAGGATGGAGATCGTTGTGGTTTTGCCAGCGCCGTTCGGGCCCAGCAGGGCAAACAGCTGGCCAGGCTCTACTGCAAAGGAAATGCCGTCGACGGCGTTGGCCGTGGCCTTGCGGTAGCGTTTGACCAGGCCTTCCACTTCGATGATCGGAGGCACCAGCAAAGCTTAGGCGCTAGGCCTGCGGGGACGGCCCCGCGCAGGCCTAGGCGACAGGACCGGCGTGCTGCGTGAGAACACCGCGGCCCGGCGCTGCCCCGGGCATCCGCACCTGCCTGGCTCGCCAGCGCTGGATCGCGCGCTGAGTGGTGTCGTACACCACGTGACCCTCGGCGTCGCAGGAGTAAGCGTAGGCTCTGGTGCCGTTACGGATGGCGTACAGTCCGCGGCGATCCTCGCCGTCGGCCCAGGGGCAGAAGACCTTGAGCGCCAGGAAGCGCTCGTGAGCTGCCAGGCTGCCGTCGGCGTGGGGGAACAGCTCGACCGCCGCCACCAGCTTGCGATAGGTGTTGAGCGGGCCGGGGTCCGCGTTGGTCGAGGCGCGCAGCGCGGCCAACAGCAGCTCGAGCTGCACGGTCTGGGCGAAGGTCGCGCCGCGCGGCGCGACGGCGCAGGAATACAGCGTTCGCAAGTCTCGCCAGTCTTCCAGGTTGGGGCCGATGTGTCCCTGCTGAAGAGCTTCGCGCACGAGGGCTTCGGCCAGCGACAGGCATTCGCCGGGCCGGGGACGAACGATCCGCGAAATGTCGTCGGGCGTCCCTCCTCGCAGTGCCAGCATCATCTCCAGGTCGCGGCGCCATTCTTCGGCGGCCTGCTTCCAGTCCAAACGGTGCTCGGGCAGGTCGAGCTTGCGTCCTGCCAGCCAGTTCTTGCACAGCACCCACTGCTGAATGCTTTCACGCAGCTTGCGCTCACCGAGGCGAGCCTGCCGGCGAACGTCCGCGGCGCATTCCATGCAGGTAGGCGGCAGGGAGGCTGATTCGCGTCCTCGGGCGACGGCCCGACTGATCTGGGCAAGGGTGTAAACCGACCCGCCTTCGAGTGCCAGCGCTATCCGGATTTCCCGGGGCGTCATGCCCATCCGGGCATAGGGCTCGACTGCCAGGCCCACCCCGCCTCGGGCCCGACTGACCGCGGCGCGCATCGTCTGTCGCGTCTCCACCCTGCTCGGCCGCGGCAGATAGCCTTCCCGCCGCAGGTTCTGGATGGTGGTGGAGATGGCTTTGAGCGGAAGCCCGAGCGTCGAGCTGATTTCGATCCTGCTTTGTCCCCGCTGCAGGAGGTCCCACACGCGACGCATCAGGGTGTGTGGCTTGGGCGGTTCAGTGGAACGTGAACGGCATCCCGAATTTCGATGTGGGCTAGATTGGGTGCTGACTGTCAGCGTAGGCGTTCATCTCCCCAAGAGAGTGTTGCGCTTGCCGCACGGGCCATCGCCCGAGCGTTCGTGAGCTTCCCCAAGATGCTGGAAGCCGCGTAAACCGTAAATAAACAAGGCCTCAAGAGGTCGTAAATAGAACTGCGGTGAGAGCCTGCTTTTCGGGCGTGATCTACGCCGCGCGGCGGCCTGGCGCTTGCACGCTAAATGCGGTACCGTAAGCCCAGCCCGCCGGGATCGGCGTCGAGGATCGCATACCGGCAGCAGCCCGAACGGTGGTGGACAGTCGCGCGGAGGCGCCCGTGGAAAGGTGGTCTGCGATGCAGCTTGGCCAGGTTCTTCGCTCGAAGATCAGGAACATCCCTCCGCTGATCTCGGTCGGGCTGGTGCTCGCCGCGTGTGGAACCACGCCGGCGGCGGCTCCCTCAGTGTCTGCCAACGGATCGGCTGGTCTCAAGGCCGCCCCGGCCGGTGCAGGCGCTTCGGCGCCGCCAGCGGCATCGCGTCCGCCGGCGGCCAAGCTTTCCCCACCGTCGGACTGGCAGGCCCAGTGGGATCGGACCTTGGCGGCGGCGAAGCAGGAGGGAAGCGTCAGCATCATCTCCGCTCCGGGTGACGTCTATCGACAGGTGTTCGACGTCTTCCAGCAGAAGTACGGCATCTCCGTTGAGGTCCAGGTCGGCAATGGCCAGGCCGACCTGGTGCCCCGCATCGACAACGAACGCAAGGCCGGGCAGTATCGCTGGGACGTCGTCGTTCACAGCGCACGGTCCATGTTCCAGGGCTACAAGCCTCTCGGCGCCCTGGACTCACTTCGCTCGGCCCTGATCCTGCCCGAGGTGCTGGACGACAGCAAGTGGCTGGACGGGTTTGCCGGCGGCTGGGCCGATCTCGACAGCTCGCTGGTCTACAGCTTCGTTCGCGGCGCCGAGCCGTCGGCCCGAATCAACCGCGCTGTTATCCCCGAGTCGCAGCTCAGCACGGTCGATCAGCTGTGGGATCCTCGCTGGAAGGGCAAGATGGCCTGGCTCGATCCCCGCGTGCCAACGGGCGGCCAGGCCGTGGCCGTGACCATCTTTGCGACGAAAGGCCCGGACAAGCTCCGGACCATCCTGCGCGATCAGGATCCAGTGCTCACGCAAGATCGCCGGCAGCTGGGCGAGTGGGTCGTGCGCGGTCAGTACCCGATTGGTTTCGGAGTCGACGTTGCCGTGCTGACGGCCTTCGGGCAGCAAGGGCTCGACGTCAAGAGCATCCGCCCGCTGGAGGACTCCGACCCCGCGGCAACGCACCTGACGTCGTCCACCGGCGCCATCGGCCTCTTCAACCGGGCTCCTCATCCAAACGCGGCCAAGGTCCTGATCAACTGGCTCCTCAGCCAGGAAGGACAGGCCGTCTACAGTCAGCGAACCGGCTACAACGTACGCCGGCTGGACGTGCCCGCGGCCGACGCGGACACTTCGCTCAAGCCCGGCCGCCAGTACGTGGACCTCAACATCGAGTCCTCACTGCCGTACTACACCCAAGCCGGCGAGATCATCAAGCAAGAGCTGCACTGAGAGGGGGTGGGGAGCTCGAATAGCCCTTCAGCAAGAGCGACCCAGCCCACCCGACGACGAACAAACCAGCAGCCGAGAGCTTGGGTCAGCTCTTCGTCAGGCCTCGGTCCACCGCGCTCTTGACGAAGGATCCGTCGAGCAGTTTGCTCAGATCCACGCTGGCGACTTTGTCGTTAGTCTTGGCCAGTGTGGCGACCGAGTCGGCGAATAGGGTCGGGTTGGGGTCGGGAACTGCCGGGAAGACCTCCAGCGTATAGTAATCGTACGTGGCTGCGAGCGCCTGGTCGTCGTCCAGCTTGGTCCATTTCTTCATGATGGCCAGCGTCCCGGCGCGGTCAGATTTGAGCCGGCCCAGCGCCTCGATGAGTGAGTCGACGTAGCGCTGGGTTACGTCCCGATGGCTGGCCACCCAGCTCTTCTGGGCGATGGTCGACTGGCCGGCAGCCGGGATCTTGAGCGAGGCCATGTCCATGATGCGCCGAAAGCCGTCCTTTTCCAGCGCCAGGTTCTCCGGGAACGAGGCGACCGCGGCCTGGATGGACCCTCCGCGAAGCGCGGCGGCGCGCACAGGCGTGCCGCCAATCGCAAGGATGGAAACGTCCTTATCCGGGTCGATGCCGAGCTTCTTCAGGCTGTAGCGTGTGGCCAGGTCACTCGAATCGCCGAAGGAGCTCACGCCCAGCTTCTTTCCCTTCAAGTCGGCCGGGGTCTTGATGTCCGGCGTCGATTCGAGCAGGTAGCTGTAGACGGGGATGATCGTCGTGAGCACGGTGAGATCGGCACCATCGGCGGCAGGGCTCAGCGCTGCCGATCCTCCGGACTGCACGAACTGCACTTGCCCGGACAGCAGCGCCGCCATCGATTGGTTGCCGTTGCTGACGAGCTGCAGGTCGACCGTCAGCCCGTGCTTCTGGAAGATGTCGGTATCCTGCCCCACCCACAGCGGCAGGTAGCCGGAGTCCGGACTGTTGTACACGACCGTGATCTTGTCGCCGCCGCTCGTGCCCGGCTTGGCCTGGGCCGATGAGCTGGCGGCAGGCGTGGCTGAGGAAGCGCCGGCTGGGGCCGAAGCGCTGGCGGCCGGTTTGGCCGCGGAAGCCGACGCCCCGCCGCTCACTCCGGGCGGTGCGGCCCCGCCGCACGCGGCGAGCAGCAGCGCTGCTGCGGCAGCAAGCGCATGCACCTTGGACAGCCGAGCCGTGACGACCATGGCGTTGTCCTCCTGGGATTCGGTTCGGGATTAGCCTACAGCCTATAGCAAGAGGCCACAAGGCCAGAAAACCCCAAACCCCGAATCGCCGGCCCCTGACCCCTGGACTCGTGGACCCCTGGACCCCAGACCCCTAAACCCTCTACCCTAAACCCTCATGAGCACCATACCCAAATCGCTTGGCGCCTTCGTTCAGGCGCTCGAGCCGCGCAACGACGTGGCGATCGTCGAGGGGGCCGACTGGAACCTCGAAGTGGGCTGTCTCACCGAGCTGTCCGCTGAAGTCGACGGGCCCCTGCTGCTGTTCGACAAGTTCGCCGGCTATCCCGCTGGATTCCGAGTGGCGAGCAACGTCATCAATACACCCAGCCGGCTGGCCGTGGCCATGGGCCTGCCGCCGGATGAGCATCCGATCGACCTGCTGCGGCTGCTGCGCGAACGCCGATCCAAGCTTCGTCCGCTTCCCCCGGACGAGCAGCGGGATGGTCCCGTGCTCGAGTGCCACCAACCCGAAGGCCAGGTCAACCTGGAGGCATTTCCCGCTCCCAAGTGGCACGAGCACGACGGTGGCCGCTACATCGGCACCGGCGACATGGTCATTCTGCGCGACCCCGAGTCGGATTGGGTGAACTTCGGGGTGTACCGCGCCTGCGTCCAACGCGCCGACAGGCTCAGCCTGTGGGTGATCGGCGCCAAGCACGGGCGGATACTGCTGGAGCGCTACTGGTCCAGAGGACAAGCGGCGCCAATCTGCGTGGTGCTGGGCTGCGACCCTGCCACCTGGACGGCCGGCTACAGCGCCATGCCCGCCGGCACGTCCGAATACAGCTACGCCGGCGCTTTGCATGGTGAGCCCGTGCAGGTGGTGCGCGGACCGCTGACTGGCCTGCCCATTCCCGCCGAAGCCGAGATCGTGGTAGAAGGAGAGGTCCCGCCACCCTCCGAGGAGACCGCCCACGAAGGTCCGTTCGGGGAATGGCCGGGCTATTACACGCACAGTGGCAACGAATGCGTGGTGCGGGTGAAGGGCATCTGGCACCGGCGTAACCCGATCATTCTCAGCGTGCCTCCGCTGCGGCCATTCAGCGCTTCGGGCAGCCACCCCAGCTACGGCATCCCGCTGTCCGCGGTCGAGCTATGGGATCACCTGGAGCGCTCCGGCATGACCGACGTCTGCGGCGTATGGGGGCACAACAACACGCTGCTGTGGGTGATCAGCCTGAAACAGCGTTACGCCGGCCAGTCCAAGCAGGCGCTCATGACCGCGGCCGGGTTCCGCGCCGGAGCGAGCATGTACAGCCTGGTAGTTACCGTCGACGACGACATCGATCCCACGAACTTGCAGGAGGTGATGTGGGCGGTATGCACGCGCGCCGACCCCGCGCAATCCGTGGAGGTTGTGCGAGGCGCGTGGGCGTCCCTGCTCGATCCGCGTCTCTCGCCTGCTCGCCAAGCGTCGGGTGAAACCACGGTGGGCCGCCTGCTGATCGACGCCTGCAAGCCGTTTCACTGGAAGGATCAGTTCCCGCGGACCAACGTCTTTTCACCGGACATCCGCCGCGCCACCGCTTCCAAGTGGTCGCACGTCCTGCCCGCCCTCAAGCCGTAGCGGTCAGGTCGCAAGCGCCGCGTAGCGCGGGCCCGCGGCCCGCCCGGTGATCCGTTCGCTTCCGACCGAGCTGCCGGGTGAGCGCCGGCGAGTAGCGCGGGCCCTTGCGGCCCGCCCGTTATCCGTTCGCTTCCGGCCGAGCTGCCGGGTGAGCGCCGGCGAGTAGCGCGGGCCCGTGCGGCCCGCCCGGTGATCCGTTCGCTTCCGACCGAGCTGCCCGGTGAGCGCCGGCGAGTAGCGCGGGCCGTCGCGGCCCGCCCGTTATCCGTTCGCTTCCGACCGAGCTGCCGGATGTGCGCCGGCAGAGTAGCGCGGGCCCTTGCGGCCCGCCGGCGATCGGTTCGCTTCGGCCGGAGGCGCGACTGCTTATAGACAATCGCCCGACCTGCTTCGTTACTGCGGAGTCGTGTCCAGATGGCGCTCCGCGGCGCTCTTCACGAACGAATCGTCCAAAATCGAAGCCACATTGAAACCCACGACCTTGGGATTGGTCTTGCTCAGGATGTCGATCGAATCCTTGAACTGCTCCACCTTGGGGTACGGCAGGGCGGCGATGGCCTCCTGGGTGGCATAGTCGTAGCCCCTGGACATCGCAGATTCATCGTCTGACTTGTAATAGCGCTTCATCAGCTCGACGCCCCGCGGCTTGTCGGTCTTGAGCTTGGCGAACGACTGGATCATCGAGTCGACGTAGCGCTGAATGAGATCGCGATGTGAGCTCAGGTAGGAGCGCTGAACGGTGACCACCTGATTGGCCGATGGCAGCCCCAGGGCGGTGATGTCGAACAGCGGGTGGAATCCCTGGGCTTCCAGCGCGAACACACTCGGCGGGCTGTCGACCGTGCCCTGCACCGCTCCTCCCACCAGGGCCGCGGTGCGCTGCGGAACTCCGCCCACGGCGATGAGCGCTACGTCCTTGTCCGGCTCGAGGCCAAACTTCTGTAGCGTGAGGCGGGTGGCCACGTCACTGGTATCGCCCTGGCTAGCGATGGCCAGCTTCTTGCCCTTCAGGTCTTGCGGCGTCTTGATTTCCGGAGCAACTTCGAGCTTGTAGGGGTAGACCGGAGCGATGGTTGCCAGCGCTACCAGATCCGCTCCGCCCACGACCGCGCTCACGATGTCGGACCCGCCACCCTGGTAGATCTGCGCATTCCCGGATAACAGCGCCGCCATCGCCGCGGACGAGTTGGACAGCAGCTGCACCTCGGCATTGATGCCATTGCGCGCAAAGATGCCCGCCTCCTGCCCGTACCACAGCGGCAGGTAGAGCGAAGCAATAGTGCTGTATACGACGATCACCTTTTCGCCGGCCGCGCTGGCTGCCAGCTTGGCAGACCCGCCCGCGCTGGCCGCAGCTGACGCGGCGGCGCCCGGCTTGACGCTCGCTGGCGCCGATCCCTGGACTGCGCTCGTCGCGCTGGCCGGCTTCGCGTCAGCTGCCGGGCTTGCCGCGGCGGGGCTCGATGTCACGGGTTGAGCGCTGCCGCATGCGGCCAGCAGCACGCACAGGATGGCGACAAAGGATGCCGCCAAGTTCCGACCGACCGAGGTGCCAAACATCTTCTTCGTCATGGCCCGCAATTCTAGACCTCACTCCAATTGCGTACACGGCCACTTTCGGGCCCGACTGCAACGCCGCGGTTGCGCATCCTCGGCCGGTTCATATAATGCCTGCAACCCAAATCCAAATTCGGAGCCAAAGGGAGGAAATCAGCATGACTCGTTCGGTCTTAGGAACAACGGTTGCTGCACTGGCGCTGCTGGCCGCCTGTGGAGGGCAGGCAGCCCCTTCCAGCGCGCCAGTCTCGGCGTCCGCGCCCGCATCCTCGGCTGCCGCTAAGCCCAGCGCAGCTCCCTCGTCGTCTGCGGCGTCCGCCTCGGCCAAGCCGGCGGCATCGTCCGCCGCGGCCTCGGCGAAGCCCGCAGCGTCCGCCAGCGCCAGCGCTTCGGCGGCGCCCACGGCCACCTTCGCGCCCGCTGTCGAGGCCGACACTACGCGCGCCCCGCTTACTCGCACGACGTTCCCTGCCATCGAGGGTAAAGGCCTGACGACGGACATCATGGAAGTGGATCAGCAGGCGCACCGGCTGTATGTCACCGACCAGATCGTCAAGGGCATCGACATCTGGGACGTGTCCACGGCCATGCCCAAATACCTTAAGACGGTTGATACCGGAAGCGCTCCCAACGGTGTCACGGTGGCCGGCAACGTGAAGAAGGTCTTCACTGGTCTGAGCGATGCGACGATAGCCATCATCGACGTCGATCCGGCCTCGCCCAAGGCCGACACGGTTATCGCCAAGATCAACACGAATGGCAAGAAGCGAGCCGACGAGACCGACTACGACCCCAACACCAAGAAGATGTTCGTGGCCAACAGCGACGACGGTATCGTCACCGTCATCGATGGCACGACCAATCAGGTGGTCAAGCAGTTCATGGACGTCGGGAAATCACTCGAGCAGCCGCGCTACAACCCGGTCGACAAGATGATGTATCTCACGGCGCCGGACGACAACTGGATCGTGCAGTTCGATCCCACCAAGGACGCCCTCGTGAAGAAGTGGGACGTGGGTGACAACTGCCAACCGCATGGCATCGCCATCAATCCCGGCACGAATCAGGCGCTGTTGAATTGCTCGGTCAAGTCGCACCTGCACGTTGCGCTGTGGGACTTCAAGGCCGGTAAGGTGGTGGCCACGGAGGACCGCGGTGGCTCCGGAGACGCCGACATCTACAACGCCAAGGCCGATCGCTACCTCTCCGCGGCGAACACCGCGGCCGGCCCGTCTATCGGTATCTACACCGGCGCAGGAAAGTTCATTACCAACGTGCCGACGGTGAGCGGAGCCCACCAGGTGGCCTACGACGAAACCAACAAGATCGTCTACACCTCGGATCGTTCGCCCTCGGGGGGTCTGCTGAGCTTCGCGCTGCCGAACAAGTAAGCTTGCCTTGAAACACGAGAGGCCCGGGCAACCGCCCGGGCCTCTCGCCGTCTCACCCCTGACCCTGACCCTGATCCCTAACCGGGCCGATGCCAGTAGCGGTATCGCAGCCGCCAGGGCTTCGTCAACGCGTTGAGCACCGCGCGACGTTTGCCGTCCAGCCCGGCGGTCATCGTGAGCAAGCCAAGCACCTTCTTGCGCCAGGGGATGTGGTGCTCGGGATAGCGCACCGCCGCAACGGCCCGCAGGCCGTGATCGATGGAAGGCCGGTTGAGGACATTGAGCACGTGGGTGCCTCCGGCTTCCCTTTCGCCATAGATCTGCGCCCCGGTTTCAGCAGCCCGCGCTTGTGCCCGCTCGGCAATTTCCCAGCCCAGGCCGAAGTCCAGCGCCTGGACGGGGCACGCCTGCACGCAAAACGGCTTCTCGCCCATGGCGATGCGGTCGCTGCACATCGTGCACTTGGTCGACGTCCCGTGTACCTGCTCCTTGCCGATGACGTGCCATGGGCAGGCGTGGATGCAGTATTCGCAGCCGATGCACTTTGCCTGGTCGATGACGACCGGGCCCTCTTCGTACTTGGTGATGGCTTCCACCGGGCACACCGCCGCGCACAGCGGATATTCGCAGTGCATGCAGCTCTTTCTGCCCCACACCTGGGCTTGGCCCTCGGCCACCGGCGGCATCATCGTCAGCCAGTTGGAGCTGTTGATCGTGAAGTAGTTACCCCGCGGCAGATCGTTCCAGTCCTTGCAGGCCTCCACGCACTGGCGGCAGCCGATGCATTTCGCAGCGTCGAAGGAGATCGCCCGCGGCTGCCCGTCGAGCAGCCTGGCCACCGGATACGGCCGCCGGTCGCGGCTCTGCTGTACGCTCATGCCCTCGCGCTCAAAACCAGGTCTTCCTCCCCATCGAGTCCGAGTATTGTAGGCTCGGCGAATTGCTGGTGGGAGTTTGCCGGCGTCTCATCGGTCGATACCTGCTATCTGTTTGGCCAGCACTTCCAGCGCGCTGGGGTCGTAACCCTTCATCAGGCGGGCCTGATTCGTGGCCAGGCTGCCGGCATTGTGCATCTCGAACAGCAGCTGGCGCATGCCGAAGGACTCACTGGTGTATTCCCAGGCCAGCTTCATCATCTTGAATCGGTCTGGGGCGCGTTGGTCTCCGCCGATCATGTAGCGCCTCATCGCTTCGCCCACGTCCTCGCTCTGAAGGTCAGGCTCGCCAGGGGACATCAGGATCCCGGAGCCGCACAGCTCGCGGACGATCTCGAGGATGCGCGCGTGCTCTTTCAGGCTGTGCACGCGGCCCAAGGAGACTTGCTGCGGATTGGGCATGGCCAGGCCTTCCTCCGAATACACCGGGTCTTCTTCCGCGGCTCGAACGAAGGTCCTCAGGGTCTCCAGGTGGGTCACGACTTCGGCTAAGAGCGTCTGAGTGTGCGGCAGGTCGCGCGTGCCCAGGTAGTCGGTGATGGCGAAGCAGATGCCCGCCAGCACCTCCGTTTTGATGGCGATGCGCACCAGCCCGAGGGCATGGCCCCACGAGGTGGTTGAGGGCCGAAAGATCTCCTCGTTCACCTCGGGGTGGCCGATCATGAAGATGCGCTCGTTGGGGACGAACACGTCATCGAACAGCACCCACGCGTCCATCTCGTCGTACCCGGCGCTCAACGGATGATCTGCTTGTCTCGCTCGAGCGAACGATTCCCGACAGACGATGCGCAGCCCTTCCGTGGCCACTGGCAGCCCAAAGTACAGGACTTCATCCGGGGCCAGGTCCGGACGAGTGGCGGTGAGGCCGAAGTACTCGTCCGCGTATGGCCCGAGGGTGGCCACGGCCTTGAGCCCGCGGATGACAATGCCTTTAGACGAGCGGTCCACGATCTTGAGATACTCAGTGGTGGTCGAGGGAAGCCGGCGATCCCGTGGCGGATCGGTGAAGCCGAAGGTCAAACAGCTATCGTGCTCACGACAGTAATCGACATAACGAGCGACGTTGCCGGCGAATTCGGGATTGAGCTGGTCGATGCGAGCGCGCTGGTTATAGAGCCCGAGCAGTACCAGCGTGGTGTATTGGGGACAACGCCCCAGCACCCCTCCATGGAGGCGCTGCAGGAGCTCCAGCATTTCGCGCTGGCGGCGCAAATCGTCGACCGACCTGGGTGGGTGGTAGGCGAGGCTCACGCGATCTCCTGTGATAGGCGATGGCATCGTCAGCAGGTCGCGGTTGGCCGGGTCGTGCTGCAGGTCGAAGATCGCCGCCATGGCCTGGGCGAACGGCGCCAGACGAGGATGGGTGGTGACGTCTTCCACGCGCTTGCCGTCGAGCCAAACCTGGCGGCCGTCCCGTAGGTCCTGGAGGTACTGAGATCCCGTCCGTAAGCCCATTGCCCAAGATTCTACGGCTGGCGCCCTGCGAGCCTCTGCCCGCAGGCCGTACCATCTAGACCGTGGGAAAGCTTGACGGGAAGGTCGTGTTGATGACGGGCAGCAGCCCCAACATCAACGCTGGAATCGCTTATGGCCTGGCCGACGAAGGGGCCAAGATTGTGTGCACCGACATTCAGCCGGACTACGCCGGCCGCTGCGCCGAGTTCATTCGCAACCGGGGCGGGCAGGCGATCGGCCTGACATGTGACGTCACCAAGGAAGATCAGGTGCAGGCCGCGGTACAACGGGCGCGCGCCGAATATGGCGGTGTGGACGTCCTGCTGAACGGCGCCGTCGTCCAGATTCGCAAGGGTGTGCTGAACATGTCCGTCGAGGAGTTCCGGCGACAAATCGACGTCAGCCTGGCCGGAGCCTTCCTTTTCACCAAGCACGTGGCGCAGCTCATGATCGAGCAGGGACGCAAAGGCAGCATCATCACCATCATCTCCACCGAGGGGCACCAGGGGAATCCAGGCAACATTGGCTACGGCACCGCTAAGGGCGGCTTGCTCAACTTCACCCGGTCCGCGGCCATGGAGCTGGCCGAATACGGCATTCGCGTCAACAGTCTCACGCCAACCGGCACGGATCCCACCGAGGGCATGGCGAGGGCCGCCGAATGGGGTGTCGGCTGGCAGCAGGCGCAGACCAGCGAGCGGCGTGCTGGCTTCAGCGAGGGTGACGTGGGCGTTCCGCTGGGTAAGCGCCCGAGCCCGCGCCACTATGCCCGCGCCGCCGTCTTCCTGGCGTCAGATGACGCCGAGATGATCACCGGCTTCGATCTGCGCGTCGACGGTGGCACCATTGCTCGCTACTGGCGCTGGAACCCCGGCGCCTCGACGATCGCTTAGAGCGAGCTCGTCCTACCAGCTGACGCGCACAATGCGGTCGTCGTCGCCGCTGGGCGAGCCTCGCCCGTCCCGGTTGCTGGTGAGCACCCAGAACAACCCGTCGGGCGCGGGCTCGACGTCGCGCAGGCGGCCGATTTGCCGTCGCAGCAGCTGCTCCTGAAACAGGACCGTACGGCCGTCGGCGCCGAATACCACGCGGTGCAGCGCCTGGCTCTGCAGGCCGGTAAACAGCAGCGAGCCCGCGAGCGGGCCTTGCCTGATGAAGGCGGCGCCCGTTGGGGCCCAGGTCGTTGCCGCGCCGCTCTGCAGCAGCGCGTCTCTGAAGCTCGGATCCGACTGGTTGCCGTACACCGCCGGCCAGCCGTAGTTCACTCCGGGATCGATGAGGTTGATCTCGTCGTTGCAGCAGAATGGTGCCGCGCCGCTGGGACCATGCTCGGTCTCGTACAGCCCGCCTTCGGGATGCCAGGCAATGCCTTCGACGTTGCGATGCCCCAGGCTGTAGACGTACGAGCCCGCGAACGGGTTGTCGGCGGGCACTGAACCATCTCGCTCCAGACGCAGGATCTTGCCGCCGAGCGAGCCAAGGTCTTGCGCCAGCGCGGGCACGCCGGCCTCGCCGGTAGTCGCGTACAGCTTGCCGTCGGGGCCGAAAGCGAGGCGGCCGCCGTCGTGGTTGCCGCCGGCGGGAATGCCGTCCAGCAGCACCCGGTCCACCGTTCCGCTGCCGTTGCTGTCCACCATGCGCACGATGCGGTTCGCCAGACCGCTGCCGCCGGCATAGGTGTAGTACACGTACAGGAAGTGGTTGGCCGAAAAATCCGAGTCCACGGCGAGGCCCAATAAGCCGCCTTCATTGCCGGGGCGAGCGGCCACCGGCAGCGTGGCCCAGACGCCGGCCTGCAAGACCCCGGATTGCACGATACGAATCCGTCCTACCCGTTCGGTCACGAAGGCCCGCCCATCGGGAGCAAAGCTCAACGCCCAGGGAACCTCCAATCCCGTTGCAATGACGCTCGAGCTGGGATTCGTCGGTGTCAGCGCAGATTGGGGCGGCGCCGAATGCTGGACTCCCCACTCCCAGGGAAAGCGCTGCGTGTTCAGTCGCTGCTGGATGCCGTTAGGCCCGTTTACCCAGGTCCGGAAACCGTCAGTGAAAGCCGTCCAATTGTCGGCTTTGCGCCACACCAGCAGTCCCTTCGTGGTGTGCTGTAAGGCATCGCCATTGCCGCCGGAGGCCTGGTCGTCCACGCAGTCGCCGGCCACGCTCGCCAGGGCGGAGTGGAGGGTCTGAAAGCCGAGCACGAACCGGCACGCGGCTACCTGCGCTTGTGCCGGCGTGACCGCCAGCCCCGCCGCCATGGCGATGCTTGATGCTAGCTTCGCATACGACTTAAAGAAGCGCATACGGTCTACATTACTGGACGCGCGGACGGCTGCCGCGTACAATCACGAGAACGGATAACTGTCCAAGGGGTTTGCCGTGAATCACGTGCTTCCGCCCTCGGGATCGGGCAACTCGGCGCCGCTCGACATCTTCTCGTCGCCCGTGCGCGAGTCCTCTCGTGAGGCCGCCTCGGGTGCGCCCGAGGCTCCCAAGACGGAATTCAGCGGGCCGCAGAAGACGCTGTCGGCAACGATTGGCGCCGAGACCGTTGGCCTCATCCAGACCGTGGACCAGACAACGGCGACGCAGGTTGCCGGACAGATCCAGTATCACAACAGCATCATGACCAATGACGGTGGCGCCCCCGCCAAGAGCCAGCCGAACCCCGATGGCCTTGCGACCATCAATAACGGCATCGCCGATCTGGCAGGCGCAAAGCTCATCTAGGCCCACCGGCACGCCTTCGGGTCGTAGCCGTGCTCATTGGCTGCCCCCCGCAGCTCGCCCTGGAGGTCGGGTGAAGCATCGCCTTCGGTCGCCGGAGGACCCTTTCACTCGACCTTCAAGGCGAGAGCTCAGCCTCACGTGTCGAGAGCCGCGGGCTTTCGAGACTTTCCGGCCCGAAATTTGGCGTGACTTCCGGGTTGGGCCTATCCTCTTGACAGGCTGATCAAATTTGCAGTATGCTCACTTGTGCAGTAAGCAAGGAGGAGCAGGTGCCGAACAAACAGGATCTCACCGGCAAGCAGCGCGAAATCCTGGAGGCGGTTCAGAGCTGGATCGAACAGCACGGCCGCCCGCCCACGCTGCGGGAGATGGCCCAGCGTATGGGCGTCTCGTCCACCAATGCTATTCGTGACCATTTGCGTGTGCTCGAGAGCAAGGGCTATCTCAAGCGCGAGGCGCGGCTATCGCGAGGGCTAGAGGTCATTCGTGGCGGTCGGGACGATGCCGTCGCCTCGCCGCCCGAACCGGACTCTCGTCCTAACCTTGTGGCCGTTCCGCTGATTGGCCGGGTGGCGGCAGGAGCGCCTATCCTGGCCGAGGAGAACATCGAGGACACCCTGTACCTCGACAAGTTCTTCGTGCGCGAGGGGGACCTATTTGCCCTCCAGGTGAAGGGCACGAGCATGGTCAACGCCGGCATCTTCGATGGCGACTACGTGTTCGTGCGGCAGCAGCCCGTGGCCAATCGCGGCGAGATCGTCGTTGCGCTGCTTGGCGAAGAGGCGACGGTCAAGACCTATTACCCCGAAAACGGCCATGTTCGTCTGCAGCCGGAAAACGACACTATGGAGCCCATCATCGTCCGCCGGGGTGATCCGGATTTTCGGCTGGTGGGTAAGGTCTCGGCGGTCCTGCGCAAGATGTAGCCGCGGTCTTCGACCGCCGTTCGCTTAGGAGCGGCGTGCGTTGCGGCTCGAGGCTCAGTAGCTGGAGCTGTCCGTCGGGGTAGGGGTGGCCGTACCGCCGGGTCCAACGTGATAGATGGCTTGCCACGGCACGTAATGGCTGGGGAAGCTATCCGTCTTGGTCTGGCCATCGAGTGTCGTGACCGTCCGTTTCAGCATGACGTCGAACCCATCGTGGGGGTAGTCCGTTTGCTGCACCACGCCCGGTGCCAGGGTTGCGTCGGTGACGTACTTGTCCGGCGGATGAGGCTTGCGGTTGGAGATGACGGGCCCCACCATGTCGACTTTGCGGTCGCTCGGCTTCCCCAGGAAGTCCACGTACAGCTGGTAGCTGTTGAGGTCCACGAAGGTCGTGATCGTGATCGGCGCGCCCGTATCGTTCTGGAATTTGAAATCGAGCTGTGGTGCCCACACCGTCGCGTCGAACCCCTCCGGTGCGCCCCCCTGGGTGTAGTAGGGCACCGGGTAGGAGTGGTCGTGGCGCTCGGTGATCGGGACGCCGGCCCAGAAGGCGGCGCGGAAGGCCGTCGTGGAGACCTGGCAGATGCCTCCGCCAAGTCCCGCTTGGGTTTGGTTGTCGAGGATGACCAGCCCCTCCGCCCAACCCGCGTCAGGGCCGACGTCACCCATGATCTGATCGAACGAGAACGTGGCGCCATCGGGCACGATAGCGCCGTTCAGGCGCTTGGCCATGAGGCCGATGTTGTGCACGCGGTTGTCGGGGGAGCCCGCGAAGTTGGACACACCTTCGGCGATCAGGCGGGGCTGGGGAGTGGGAGCCAGCCAGCCTGACGACGGCAGATACTTGGCGATGTACTGATCGCCGAGCAGCGCCAGCGACACCAGGTAGGGCTGGGGCAGCTCGGGGTGGTATTCGAACCGGGCACGCTGGAAGTACTGGACGCGGAAGCCGCCCTCGACGGACTCCTCGGAGATTGGATAGCCGAACAGGTCGAGACCACCGCGGCTCCGGAAATAGTCGAGGAATGCGTGGTGGACGGTGTGTCCGGTCTGGGGAAAGTACTGGATCAGCGGGCCGTTGGGAATGGGTGGCACCTGCGCGAAGGTACGGTCGGCATTGAGCATGCTGCCCAGCAGCGACAGCTGCACCGCGCTGATCTCGGGATGCCATTCCATGCGCGCCCGCTGGAAGTACTGGACCTGCAGACCGTTTTCCATGACGGCATCCGTACGCGGGAAGCCAAAGATGTCCAGTCCACCGTGGCTGTTGAAAAAGTCGCGGAAGTTGCCGGCCACGAAGTGGCCCGTCTCGGGGAAGAACCGCGGTGGCGCAGCTCCCACGGCGGCTGGGGCTCCCTGAGCAGGCTGCGACGGTGCGGCCGCGCCGGCTCCGGCGGGCAGGAGCAACGATGCGCAGACCGTCAGGAGGGCGGGCCAGCCGAGATGGAAGGCCTTTCGCGGGCGCGCCTCCCCTCGGACCGCACTCATAGGACTTCCCAGGATAGCAGTTGCCCGCCGGCGCAACGTTGGCCGGCTCGCTTTCGTCAGCCTCTTCCGGCCACCCGTTGGAAGAACTTCTCCATGACCCGCTGCCGCAGCGCCCGAGGGCTGCGGCTCACCTCCGGAAACTTGTCTTTCCATAAGAAGGGCCGCACGGCGTAGAAGATGGCCCGGCTATTGGTGAAGTCGCGGGCCTGGCGTTTGGCGGGCGGCATTCGCGGATCGAGTGGGGTGCTCCAGCAGCCGTCCACCAGCTCGATGTCGCCGGCCGGGTCCACGCGTGTTTCCATGGCCCACAGCACTTCCTTGAGGTCGCTGGGATCGATGTCTTCGTCCACGATCACGACATAGCGGCCGTTTCGCGCCACGCCCGATAGGCTCAGCACCGCATGCCCTGCCTGCTTGGCATGGCCGGCATAGCGCTGCCGAATCGCGACCACGACGAGATAGCGGCTGTGGAGCCACACTCCGGCCACGTCCTGGATGCCTGCGCTTTCCAGCTGGTCCCACAGCAGGGCGGCCTTGAAGTCAATGCCCATCTCCGGGGCGCCGGTCCACAGCGGCGGCATGCTCAGGATGATGGGGTCGTCCCTGAAGTACAGCGCTTTCACCCGGATCACGGGCTGCTGCTCGCCCGTGCCGCGGGTACCGCCCGAGTAATACCCGGGCCATTCGCCGAACGGCCCCTCGTCGTGAGCATGCTCGCTCGGTGGCGGGACTTCGCCTTCAATGGCGATCTCGGCCTGCGCCGGAATCGGCAGATGGGTGAGGGGGCCCGGCACGACGTCCAGCGGGCGTCCTCGCAGCCCGCCGGCTACGTCGAGCTCGCACACTCCCCATGGCAGCTGCGTATGCGCCGGGAAGAAGGTTGCCGGCTCCACTCCGAACGTGGCTACGACCGGGCAGGCCTGCCCGCGATCCCAGTAGCGCTGGCAGATCTGGCGCCCCTGCTGGCCGGGGCTCATCCACAGGCCCAGCAGCGCCGGCTCGTGCAGCTGCATGCGATAGGTACCCATGTTCACGAAATCGCTATCCGGGTCGCGATTGATGACCGAGTCCCCCGTGCCGAGATAGCGGCCGCCGTCGGAGGCGTGAAACAGCGGGACCGGGAAGCGGGTCAGGTCGACCTGCTCGTCGCGCACGACGTTCTGCATCACGGGCGCCTGCCGAGCCTCGATCTGCCGTGGGGCGAGGGGCGCCATCTGCGCTTGATTGATACGCTGGGCCGCGGCCCGCATCGTCTCGATCTTCGACAGGCCTGGTGACAGGCCCAGGGCCACGGCAATGCGGCGGTGCGAGGCCAGCGGCAGCCCCAGGACGCGATGCCCCTTGGGATAGCCCTTGATGCTGTCGAAGAGCAGCGCCGGGGGGCTGTCGATGAGCTCGGCAGCCGCCTCGGTCAGCGCGCCGATCTCCTCGCGCCAGTCGGCGTCGTCGATGTCGCGGATCTCATCGATCTCGCGACAGGCTGCAATGAACTGCCGTAGGTCGTCAATCACCGCGGCTGATTGTATGGCAGCAACGCGGTAGGCGTATACTCATCCGGCCTGAAGATTCGTTCGAAACGGAACCGGCATTTGCCAATCGAGGAGGTAGTGAAATGCTTGCCTGTCTTTCCCCCAATGGCCTGAGGAACTACCGCGGAACCGTTCCCTGCGCGCGGCTGCTCGTGGGCACGCTCAACGGTTTGCAGGTGCTGCAGCGCAGTGGTCCGGGCGACAGCTGGCGTTTGGCCGGCAGCAAGCTCGATGGCCTGCATCTGAGCTCTCTGCTATTCGAGCCGAGGCGCGGCGGGCTGTTTGCCGGCGTGCATGGCAGCGGATTGTATTTCAGTCCGGACCAGGGTGAGACTTGGGAGCCGCGGATGAGCGGGCTCACCGTCGAGCATGTCTTCACGCTGGCCTCGGCCGAGGTCGACGGCAACGTCATCCTGTACGCCGGCACGGAGCCGGCCAACTTCTTCCGCAGCCAGGACTATGGCCAGAGCTGGGAGCTCCTCCCGGGCTTCCGCGACGTGCCGGGCACGGACAAGTGGGAGTTTCCCGCTCCGCCGCATCAAGGCCATCTCAAAACGCTCGCCTTCGATGCGCGCCAGCCGGGGCGCATTTACGCCGGCGTCGAGCAGGGCGCGCTGCTGCGCAGCGAGGACGGCGGGGTGAGCTGGGTGGAGCTGGAATCCTATTCACGACCGGACGACCCCGTTTACAAGGACGTGCACCAGGTGCTTTTACGCCCTTCCAACCAGGATGAGATCTTCATGACTGGCGGCATGGGCCTGTATCACAGCACCGATCGTGGTGCCACCTGGGAGCACGTCACCGGCCGCGACTTCCGCATTGGCTATCCCGATCAGCTGCTGTTCTCGCCGGTCGACGACCGAGTCATGTTCATGTCAGGCGCATCCAACAACCCCGGATCGTGGCGCACTTCGCATCAGGCCGACTCCACCGTGCTGCGCAGCGCTGACGGCGGACGCACCTGGGTGGAAGCCAATCGTGGCCTGCCCGCCGACATGCGAGCGAACATCGAAGCGATGACCCTCTACAGCACGCCGGAAGGCTTCAGCATCTTCGCCGCCAACACCGACGGCCAGATCTTCGTGATCGAGGACGGAGCCGAGAGCTGGTCCTGCATCGCGCAGGGTCTTCCTCCAGTGTCGAAGGTGGGTCACTACCGCAACCTGCAGGCGGCCGCCGCTTAGACCTAGGCGGCCGCTAGGGAGCGGATGCAGAGCGCGGGCCAGAGGGCGGTCTCACGCCGTCTGGCCTCGCACGACGGGCATGACTTCCCGCGCGAAGAGCTCGTAGGAGCGCTTCGCTTTCTGATAGTCCATGCCTCCGTAGTAAAAGGTGAAGTCCACCTCGTCTAGGCCCACGACGTCACGGGCGCGCGCCAGGATGGCGGCGCATTCGTCCGGACGGCCCACGCAGGCACGCCCCTCTTCGATCAGCGCTTCGGGTGAGGCGTGGTCTCGACCGTACAGCGTGGCCGCGGTCTGCAGCCGTGCGTCCGTGTTCAGGTCGCGGTAGCGGATCATCGCTCGGCTGGCCTCGCGCACGGCCTCCTCGCGGTCCTCACTGCAATAGGCCTGGAAGTGCGTCGAGACGCGCAGCTTGGAGACGTCGTGGCCGGCGTCGGCTGCCGCGTCCTTATACAGCCGCACCAGCGCTGCCAGGTCCTCCAGTGGCTTGAGGTGGATGACTGTCAGCAGGTTGAAGCCGCTGCGCCCGCACCATTCGAAGCTGGCCGGGTTGGCCGTGCATGCCCCCCATACGGGAGGGTGGGGCCGCTGCAGCGGCGTTGGCCACACGGATACGTCGTCGAAGTGGAAATACTTGCCGTGGTGGCTGAAGGGCTGCTCCTGCCAGGCCTTCAGGACCACCTCGATGGTTTCGACCATGCGCTCCTGGGCCTCATCCCAGGGCACGCCGACGGTCTCGTAATCGTGCCGCACGAAACCGCGCCCAACACCGAACTCCAGCCTGCCGCCGGACACCTGGTCCAGCATGGCGTAGGCTTCGGCCAGCTGCAGCGGGTGGTAGAGGGGCGGCAGCGCCACCGAGGTGCCGATGCGCATACGCTGCGTTCGCGCCGCGACCGTGGCCAGGAGGACCGGCGGAAAGGGGATCATCCCGCCGTAGGGATGGAAGTGATGCTCGTTGGCCCAGGCTACGTCGAACCCGAGCCGTTCGCTTTCGTCCAGGAAGTCCAGGACGCGCCGGAAAAAATCGTTGACGCTTCCATCGGACTCGGGGAAATAGGTCGGCAGCGAGAAGATGCCGAACTTCACGACGCCAGCTCGCACATGCCGCGCTGCGCGCGACGATCGCAGTGGGGGCTGAGTTTGAAGTTCAGCGGAGGTACCCTCGCTCGCGCCAGAATCGTTCGGCCGCGGGATGCAGCGGGACGTCGAACGGCCCCTCCGGCGTGTCCTTGCACATGACTTCCAACGGCAGCGGTCCCTCGCCCTGCCAGGGGATTCGGTCGCGGCGCGCTTCCAGTCCCTCGCAGATCGCCGTTACGAGGTCGTCGGAAGTTTGCTCGTGGCAGAACACCGGCCAGCCGCTGAAGTCGATGGTCAGCACGTCCTGCTCCATGAAGGGGAAGTCGGACTTGGCGGTCATGCCGCGGCGATAGCCCATGGCTTCCAGCTTACGCACGGTTTCCTCCCGCAGTGGCAGGATGCGCATGCCGGCGTCCACTGCCAGGTCGGTCCAGACGCTTACCGCTTCGTCGCACAGCGCATTCATCTCGCCGCGCCGCACGCCGCCGATGCGCTTATCGGCGTTCGGCATGCCGGCGTGGTAGTGCACCTCGCCGCCCCACGATCGCAGGTCGTCCAGCGAGAAGCCCACCGCCTGCAGCACGTGGTCCAGCACGAAATGGATCGAATGGTCGGGCTGGCCGCGAAGCGACAGCTTCAGCGGCACACGCTTCTCACCCACCTCTTCCAGGCAGCTCAGCTCGGTGTCGACCTTCACGGCAAACATGAACTGGTCGTAGGACGGAATGACGGTGATGATCCGCAGTGGCTGCGGCTCCTTGTACGGCGGGTTGCCGCGGTAGGCTACGGTGAGCGGCGCGGAAGGATTGATGATGGCCAGGTCGGCCTCGCCCTTGGCCACGGCCTCAATGCCGGATGGCGTATCGCTGGCAAAGAGTCTCGCGCTCCAATCGCCGGCGCCCTGGTCTCGGAGGTACAGCATGGCCTGGCGCCAGGGCTTGTCCGCGCGGGTCACCAGCTCCGAGGCGACTTCGAGCACCAGCTTGGAGCGCGTGACCACCGGTTGAGCGTGCTTGATGAGTGCCAATACAGCGTCCTTGGTCGCGAAATTGTCGAGCCCTGAAATGGTACGGCACGGCGGTGAGGGCATAATGCTGCCTGCATGAACGCCCAACAGGAGATCCCAGCCGGTCGCCAGGCAGCGGTGGAAGCCGTCGGGAGCAAGCCCGTCCCCGGCGACTTGAGAGAGTTCATTGCCGCCTGCCGCGCGATCGGAGAGGTGCGTGACGTCGAAGGCGCAGACTGGGACGAGGAGATCGGCGCGCTGACGGAGGCTACGGCCGAGCTTCTCCCGAATCCGCCGCTGATCCTGTTCGATCGGATCACCGGCTATCCGGCCGGCTATCGCGTTGCCAGCCTGCCCATCTCTACTCATCGCCGCTGTGCTCTGGCCTTTGGTCTGCCAGTCGACCGTTCCAAGCTCGAGTTGACGCGGCTCATGGCGCGGCGCGTCAGCCAAGCTCAGCAGCATCCGCTGCCGCCGACAGAAGTGCCCACGGGTCCCGTGATGGAGAACAGCTTTACCGGCGAGCAGATCGACGTCCTGCGGCTGCCGGTGCCGCGTTTTCATGCGCGTGACGGTGGACGCTACATCGGTACCGGCGACTGCATGATCAACCGCGATCCCGAGAGCGGCTTCCTGAACGTTGGCACATACCGCATGCAGGTCCATGAAGGGAACGTGCTGGGCCTGTGGACCAGCCCTGGCCAGCACGGGCGGCAGATCTGCCAGCGCTACTGGGATCGCGGCCGGAGCTGTCCGGTGGTCGTCACCTTCGGCGGTGATCCGTTGACCTTCCTGCCGTCTCATACCAAGCTGCCCTGGGGCGTGTCGGAGTTGGATGTGGCCGGGGGCATGAGGGGCCGGCCGCTGGAGGTCGTTCGCGGTCCGCTGACAGGCCTGCCCATCCCTGCCCAGGCGGAGATCGCCATCGAGGGCGAAGTTCCGCCCCCTAGTGAGGAGCGCCGCGACGAGGGTCCATTCGGCGAATGGCCCGGGTATTACTCGGGCGGTACGCAGGGCACTGGCGAAGCCCAGCCGGTGATCCGGGTGAAGGCACTCTACCACCGCCACGATCCCATCATCCTCAACATGGCGCCGATGTGGACCGGCGCGCCGACACACGGGCTGCGCCTGGACGCGGCGCTGCTGTGGGATCAGCTGGAGAGCGCCGGCATCCAGGACGTGGCCGGCGTCTTCGTCCACTACCGCTACCTGATCGTGGTTGCCATCAAGCAGCGCTATGCAGGCCATGCCAGGCAGGCCGGGATGGCGGTCATTGCCTGCTCGGCGAGCGCTCGCAACGGCCGCTATGTGGTGATTGTCGATGAGGATATCGACCCGAGCAACCTGAACGAGGTGGTGTGGGCCATGGAGACGCGTGTCGATCCGGCTACGGACATCCAGGTCGTCGAGAGCTGCTGGACCTCACCGGTCGATCCTCGCGTGCCGCCCGAGAAGCGCAAGGCGCGCGACCACACCGGCAGCCGGGCCATCTTCTATGCGGTACGGCCCTTCCTGTGGAAGGACAAGTTCCCCGAGGTCAGCCGCAGCTCGCGCGATCTGCGGGCCGCCGTCGTCCGCAAGTACGCCTCAGTCCTGCCGTTTCCGCAGCTGTGAGCGACGTGCTGGCGTGGTCCCGGGTCGTGCTGGCCTCGCAAAGGCTGGCGTCTCGATCGCTCGCTGGCCGGGGCATGATCCTTCGCCTTCCCTCTGTGAAGCGAATGGTGTAGAACCGAGTCATGTCCGATCTGACCCTGCCGATCTCCGCCATGCGCTACGACATCACCCTACCGCTGCTCGAGGGCCGCGTCGACATACCCGGGGTCAAGCTGGAACGGGCAGTCACTGGCTCGATGGCCTTTTCGGACATTCCCCAGCTGCGGGAAGGCAACTTCGGCCTATGGGATCTCAATTTGGGCTACCTGTTGCCCGCGATCGAGGCCGGCTGGCAATTGCGGGCGCTGCCGGTGTTCACCAAGCGCAAGCCGGCCTACCAGTTCATCTTCTGCCGCGCCGGCGCGGGCATTCGGAGCCCCAAAGAGCTGGAGGGCAAGCGCGTTGGGGCCCGTAACTACCGCACGGCCCTGACCGTTTGGGTGCGAGGGCTGCTGCAGGAGTTCCATGGCTTGGACCTATCCACGCTGCGCTGGCTCACCTGGGCCGACGATGCCTTCCCGGTGTATGACAGCACCACGTCTATCAGCCGTACCGCGAACCCGCAGAAATCGCCCGTCGATGCGCTGCTGGATGGCGATATCGACGTGCTGGTCACCGACATCTCGGACACCAAGCTTTTTCGGCAGCTCGAAGATACGCCGTCCATCCGCCGTCTGTTCCCGGACTACGAGTCGGAGGACCAACGCCTGTATCAGGCCACTGGGATCTACACCCCGGTGCATCTCATGGTCATGAGCAGCGATCTCGATCGCCGGCAGCCTGACCTTGCGCGCCGTCTGTACGAGGCTTTCGTCAAGTCGAAGGAGATCTCGGATGACGAGATTCTCAGCGACCGCGGCGGCTTTGCCGTGGTCTACCTGCGTGAGCGGATGAAGGAGCAGATGGCTCGCTGGGGCGACCCGTTCAAGCACGGGTTCGCCGCCAACCAGCGGGCGATCGAGACGTTCATGCGTTACAACCTGGAACAGGGCATGATACGCGAGCCGCCCGCGCTCGAGCGCATCTTCGCTACCGGCATGCTGGAGACTTGACCTCCGCGCGGCTCAAAAACGCCGTTCCCGTAGACTTTCTCCCAACGCTGCGGCGATAGCTCCTTCACACGAGGGATTCAGATGCTTCCGAAAGATCAGAACGAGCTTCTCACGCGAACTGGCGCCGATACGCTGATGGGCCGCTTCATGCGGCGTTACTGGGTCCCGGCGCTGCTTTCCGAGGAGATTCCTGCTCCTGATAGTCCGCCGGCCCAGGTTCGTATCCTGGGGGAGGAGCTGGTGGCCTTCCGCAATTCGCAGGGACGGATAGGTCTGCTCGAAGAGCATTGCCCGCACCGCGGGACGTCGCTGTTCTATGGCCGCAACGAGAGCTGCGGCTTGCGCTGCATCTATCACGGCTGGAAATTCGACGTGGATGGCAACGTGCTGGAGACGCCGGCCGAGCCGCCGGACAGCGAATTCCGGCATAAGATCCGGCAGGCCTCCTACCCGGTGCACGAGGCGGCCGGAGTCATCTGGGCGTATCTGGGCCCGCGCGACAAGATGCCGGTGTTCCCGGCCTACGCTTTTGCCCAGACTCCGCTGGATCAGACCTACGTCACCAAGTGCTTGCTCGAGTGCAACTACCTGCAGGGCCTGGAAGGCGAGTGCGACTCGGCCCATCTCTCGTTTCTGCATCGGGAAACGGCGCTCGATGGCGATCAATCGCTGTACCAGGGAGACACGGCGCCGCAGTATCACACCGAAGAGACAGACTTCGGCATACGGCTCGTGGCCACCCGCAAGGCCAGCGAAACCGAGACCTACGTTCGTGTCTCGAGCTTCGTGGTGCCGGTGTCGTGCTGGGTGCCGGCTGGCCGGCGGCGCGAGAACCACATGTACGTCCCCTACGACGATACGCATGCCTGGCGCTACGACATGGGTTTCCTCAACCGGCCGGTCACCGAAGAAGATCGTCATCGCGCGCGGCAGATCGGGCCGGACTATCGCCGCATTCGCACGATGGCCAACCACTACCTGCAGGATCGCCGGGCTCAGCTGACAGAAGACTTCACCGGCATCGAGGATTTCCTCAACGAAGACGCCTGCGCCACGGAGACGATGGGCCCGATCTTCGACCGATCGCGTGAGCACCTCGGTGCCAGTGACAAAGGCGTCATTGCGGTACGGCGCTATCTGCTGGATGCGGTGCGATCGTTCGAAGCCGGGAACGAGCCTCCGCACCAGGTGACCGACCCCGAGGCAAATCAGCAGACGCATATCGATACGCTGGCTGAGGTCATTCCGGCCGGCCGCCACTGGCGTGAGCATTTCCCGCATCTGACGCTTTCGTCCGCAGCGGCAACGACGGCGGTGGGACGTTGAGCACCCCGTTGGCGACGTGCGCCGATCGCGCCCGGGACCAGCTCGTCGAGCTGGCCAATGCGCAATTCGAGTCGGCTGCCTACCGCAAGCTCCTGTCGGTGCGGTTCACTCGCCCCGGCGCCAGACTGTTCGAGATCCAGCGGGCCTATTTCGTGCAGAACCGGCGCGACTGCTGGGGCTACGTGCAGGGTGGTGCCCCGCTCGACGTCAAGCGCCTGATTTGGGCCCACGAGCAGGAGGAGCTGATCGGCGATCCCGAGCGGGGCATCCCCGATCACATCACCCTGGCCGCCCAGGAGGCGGCCGTCGTGGGCGCGGATGCCCGCGAGCTCGCGGACACTCCTCCGACCGACGTTGCCCAGACCTGCTTTCACGCCTGGATCCATCTGGCCAAGGACCGGCCTTGGCTCGAGGCGCTGGCAGCGTCCGCCATCCTGGAGATGGTCGTGTCCGATGAGATCGTCCGTGGTGGTGGCATCGTTCGGCGCGTCAGCCAGCGCATGGCGCAGGATCTCGGCATTCCCCTGGAGGAGCAGCCCACCAACGCCACCCATGTGGTGGCCGACCTGGAGCACGCAAACCTGCTGCTGGACGTCGCGCGGCGCCACGTGCTGACCGACCAGGACGTCGACGCGGTCATGCGTGGAGCTCGCGCCAGTCTGTCGGTGGAGCGGGTCTTTCGTGCGCACCTAGCCGATCTGATTGCCAACCCCGGCGACTACGTTCCTGAAGGAGGAAGGCTATGAGCCTGACCGCTGCCGACGTCAAGGGCGTTTACGCCCTGCTGATCACGCCTTGCAAGGTCGGAGGTGACGCTGTCGACGCCCGGGACACGGTGGACGTCGACGCGCTGGAGTGGTTTATCGAGAACGCCATCAGCTCGGGCGCCCATGGCATTGGCATGCTCGGTACGGCCGGTGAGTGTCACACCCTTACTCGCGATGAATGGGAGCTGGTGGTCCGCACCTCGGTTGAGGTGGTGCGCCGGCGGGTACCGCTGTTCTGCGGCTCGACCACGCTCAACACTCGGGATACCGTCGAGCGGACGCGATTCGTGCACAATGCCGGTGCCGATGGGGTCTTGAATGGCGTGCCGATGTGGCTCGTTCCCTCGGTGGACAACGCCGTCCAGTACTACGCCGACATTGCCGAGGCCGTGCCGGACGCCGCCATCATGGTCTATCACAATCCTGCGGCGTTTCGGGTGACGATTCCTCCCGCCGCCTGGGGCCGGCTGGCGCAGATTCCGCAGGTGGTCGCGGTCAAGACGACGGTGGCCGACGTCAACAACACCATGGGCATGATCAGGGCGGTGGGCGACCACATCAGCGTGCTGGTGTCGGACAAGCTGATCTATCCGTCCATGATGTTCGGCGCTCGGGGTGGCTGGGCTACGCGCGCGTCGATCTCGCCTTATCCGATGCTGCGGGTGTATGAAGCCTGTGTGCGCGGCGACTGGGAAGAGGCGAACAGGATCGGCGCCGAGGTCAACCACGACTGGGTGCCGTGCACGGTCGAGGAGTTTCACATGTACGACACGCCGCTGGTGAAGCGCGTGGTGGACATTGCCACCGGCGGAAAGGCCGGCCCCACCCGGCGTCCCTTCGTGCACCTGCCCGCCCATCTCGAGGAGCGCGCCCAGAAGCACGCGGCGCACTATCTGAAGCTGGTCGAGAAATACACGCCAGCCAAGGTAGCCACGCCCGCGTAGGGCGCTGAAGGGCATGCAACGGGCGCCCGTCCCATTCCCCCCACAGCTCTCGGCGGGGACAATCCCCCGGTCCGTGCATGCGCCCGTGACTGCATCTAGGCGTACAATGGCCGCGCACGCCGGGCGCGCGATCCTTACCCCTGGAGCATCGGATGGCCGTCGATACGCTTGACACCACTGCCGCCGCTGGTACTCGTCGCCTCGAAGAGATCATCATCTCCGCCGACTCCCACGTCAGCGAGCCCTCGGACCTGTGGGTGCAGCGCCTGCCCGCCACGTTCCGCGACGCCGCGCCGAGGTTCGGAGAGCGCAGCGCGGACAAGAAGATCGAGGGCAGAGCCGGGGGCTACGATCCGCATGCTCGCGTTCGCGAGATGGAAATCGACGGCGTCAGCGCCGAAGTGCTGTACCCCACACTCGGGCTGCGCCTGTTCGGCCTGGATGACGTCAGCCTCCAGCAGGCTTGCTTTCGCGTGTTCAACGACTGGCTCATCGAATACTGCAACGTGGCGCCCGACTGCCTGGTCGGTTTGGGCTGCATCTCCATGTACGACACGGCCCAGGCCGTGGAGGAGCTGGAGCGCTGCAAGAGGGCCGGGTTGAAGGGCGCCATCATCTGGCAGGCGCCCCATCCCGATCTGCCGCTCCACTCCGAGCATTACGATCGCTTCTGGGCCGCGGCGCAGGAGCTCGACATGCCGGTCAGCCTACACATTCTGACCGGCCACAACTACAGCAAGGACATGGAAGCCCGCAAGGGCGTCGAGCACTATCGCGGCAGCGTCAACCTGAAGCTGTTCGATGCGATGAATGCGCTGTTCGAGCTGATCTTCTACGGCGTGCTGCACCGCTACCCGCGTCTCAAGATCGTCATTGTCGAGAATGAGATCGGCTGGCTGCCGTTCGCGCTGCAGCAGTGGGACTACTACTATCGCCGCTTTGTGAAAAATAATCCGCCGCCGATCGATCGCGAGCCGAGCAGGTACTTCGAGCGGCAGGTCTATGCCACGTTCTTCAATGACGCCGTCGGCGGCCACAACTTCGGCTGGTGGGGCGTCGACAACTGCATGTGGTCCAACGACTATCCTCACGCCAACTCCACTTGGCCGAACTCGCTCAAGGTTATCGAGCGCGATCTCGGCCATCTCGCGCCGGAGGCTCGATCCAAGCTCGTTCGTGAGAACGTGGTCAACCTCTACGGCCTGTCACTACCCCACCTCGGGAAAAGGAGCTAGCACCATGATCGAATCCCCTGTGAAGGCCAGCCACTTCCGCGTCCGCACTCCGCTGGCCAGCAAAGGCCGGCTGGACAGTGTCCTGGCCGAGACCGAGATGATGCAGCTGCGGATCAAGTGCTACGCCGAGGGAGGCGAGAACGTCCTGCACGCGCACACCGACGAGGACCACAGCTTCATCGTGCTGCAGGGCCAGGCCCGCTTCCACGACGGTGAGGGCAATTCGCAGGTGCTCGGCCGCAATGAGGGCATCATGCTGCCCGTGGGCGCCAAGTACTATTTCCAGAGCTGCGGCAATGAGCCGCTGGTCCTGCTGCGCGTCGCCGCGCGAACGAAAGAGCGCCCCGCCGTGAGGCGCATCGCCCCCGACGGATCGCCCCTGCCCGGCCACACCGCCGCCAATAAGCACGAAGACGGCGTGATCATCCCCGGTGCCTTCTACGAATAGAGCCTGACCCAGGCGCCTAGTCGAATAGCTCCGATCCGCCCTAAGAGCTCAGCCGGTAGGGCCCAGCTAGCTGCGCTGGCGGTTCGGCCTAAGCAGGGTCGTCGCCGGCGTTCCACCAAGCATCGGCTTGGTCTCGGGTCTGCTGCGCCTCCGCTTGACGGCCGCGGGACTCGAGCCAGTCGGCGTAGTCGTCCAACGCGTCTGGCAGCGCCTCACCCTCACTGGCCTGCGCTTCGGCGATGGCCCGCTGGAACAGTCTCTCGGCCTCGGCATCGGTTTCGCTCGCCTGTCCCAATAAGCGCAGGATCTCGGATCGCATGCTGACGAGGTTGGAGCGGAGCTGATCGGTGAGGCCGTCCGCCGGCACGTCGAGCAGACGCAGCGCGCGCCAGGCGAACAGCTGGGCGGCCCGGCGGTTGGATCGCCGCAGAGCGATGGAAGCGCGCGTTTCCAAGGGGCTGGCATAGGCGATTCGGATAGTCGCAAGGTCTTCCGCGGTCGACGGCAGGAGCTCGGACGACACAGGCATCTCGCCAAAGAACCGCACGAAAACTTCGACTGCACGGGCGCACAGCTGGTCCGCTTCATCCAGCCGCCCCGCTCGCGCCACGGCCTCGCCTAAGGCTGCGGCTGCTTGCGCCGCCTTCGGATGGTCGAAGCCAAGCTGTTCGCGCCAGATATCCAGCGCTCGCGTGAGCAGATCCACCAGCTCGTCGGTGTGGTCGTGCGCCTGGTACCACCATCGCAGCCAGCCGTTCGCCTCTTCGAACAGGGTCGCATCCTGTTCGAAGTGCCGCTGGCCCAGGTCCCAGGCCTGGCGGCCAAAGTCGCATGCTTCGTCGCAGCGCTCGTGATCCTGCAGCAGCTCCGCCAGATCGAAGTACGTCCAGCCCAGGTCCAGGGAGCTCGGGTCCTGCGTTTCCTGGAGTCCCGCGATGCGTCGCAGGATCTCCTCGGCCGGCAGGCAGCGATCCTCATGGGAGAGGTCTGAATCGAGCAGGATCTCCGCCTGGGCATGCAGCGGATCAATGAGCTCCGGCGAGTCACTCCCGACCCTCCGCTGCAGCCGTTCGACCGCTTCCGCGCACAGCGATGCGGCCTGCATGGCGTTGCCTGCAGCCGAGGCCAGCTTGGCCAGGCTCATGACGTCTCGCGCCGTTTCGCGATCGTTCTCCCCGAGCGTCGTGCGATGCTCTTCGAATGCTCTGGTGAGCGTTTGAACTGCGACGTCGTACCGGCCTAGGTCGCTCTGCACTTCACCGAGTGCGCGGAGCACGCGGCCGTAGCCCGGCCGGTACGCCCTTTCGGAGACGGTTGCGCCCCAGTGCAGCAGCGATTCGGCCTGTTCCTGTTTGCCAATAGTCAGGTAGGTCATCGCCAGCATCAGCAGGCCCTCGGTGGCGTCGGAGCGCTCGTCTTCCGACAGGAGGTCGTCCGCCGCCTGGTGGAGCAGTTTCTCGGCTTTGCGCCACTCAGCGTGCTCGATGCAGCGCTGCAGCTGCTCGAGCAGCGATCGTTTCGCCATTCTGTACGTAATCAGGATGATATCGAGTGCGGCAGCGCTTCTCGGCTGCCGGGTTGGTCTGTTAGGTGGGCCCGCTCAGACGCCGAGCCAGTGCCGCTGCTCGATCAGCCCGCGCACGTAGTTGATTTGTCCGGCGTGCTGCAGATTGTCGGCCAGCACGCTGACCAGACGCACGCCAACCAGGGGCGGCGGGTTATAGCGCGGATCGTCGACCGGCTTGTCCATATCCGCGGCCGAGAGCTGTTGAACGAGCTCCACCGAACGTGCGTAAACGGCGTTGTGATAGTCGAGCAGCAGCTGGGCGCTCGCCGGCTTGAAGCCGGCTACCTGCTCGGGCGTGTCCCCGTGCCCGTTGTCCCGGGCATCGGCTGGCTTACCGAACTTGGCGTGCCAGCCATCCGCAACCCAGGCCTGCTCGCGTCCGGCCAGCGACGATAGGTGATTGTCCTGAACTCGGGTGAGATGCCACGCCAGCCAGGCTATCGAGTTTGCTTGCTCGTGTGGGCGGTAGGTCAGCTGCTCCGGAGTGAGGCTTTCCAACGCCTTGGTCAGGATAGTCTGGATACGTCCGAGTCCCTCAATCACGATGTCCTTGGAATCCATCAGGGATGAGCTGCTCCTTATCGTTCCGTATGTGTGGCCGAGCCGCCATTGGCCGCTGCTGACGCAGTGCTCTCGTTGAAGGCCGGCATGACGTATTTGGCCAAAAGCTCGACTGTGCGGAAAGCGTCCTCGTCCGGCATGCAGCCGAAGGTCACCTGCATCGACGGTTCGTGCTCTCCGAACAGCTCTCGGAATCGGCGGACGCCGGCAATGACTTCGTCAGGCGTGCCGACCAGCGCCTCGCCTCTGTCCAGTGTGCTCTGCGGGGTCTGCGACGTGATGGAAGCAACCATCTTGTCGTAGTTGGGGTACTGCTCAGACTGACGGCCTGCCCAGCCGGCAACGGCCTCGCCGAACACCTCGAGGTAGGTGCGCATTGGCTCGGTGAACGCTCGCACTGCCTCATCGTGCGTCTCGGCCACGCAGCAGTGCAGGGCGAGCTGCAGTTGCTCAGCCCCAGGCTGGTGCCCGCTCTCCCGCCACACTTGGCGATAGGTCCGGACCAGGGCGCTGGTGCGCTCCACTCCGCCGGCATAGGGCACGATCATGAGGTTGAAGCCGTTCTGGGCGGCATAGACGAATGACTCCTCGGCCATCGTGGCAGCCACCCACAGCGGCGGATGTGGCTGCTGCACGGGCCTGGGCATCGAGTGCACGTCGCTGAACTGCCAGAATCGGCCCTCGTGCGTCACCCGCTCCTCGGTCCACAGCCGCCGTATGGCCTCCACTCCTTCCACGAAGCGGGAGCGGCTGTCGGCCATGTCGAGGCCGTAGGCCGCGTATTCCTCGGGAAGGAAAGCTCGGCCAACTCCCACATCCAGGCGGCCGTTCGAGATGTTGTCAAGCATGGCCAGCTCGCCCGCGAGCTTGATAGGGTGATTGAAGGCGGGTATCACCGCCCCGGTGATGAGGCGGATCCTCCGCGTCAGCGCGGCGACGGCCGACAGCAGCACGATGGGATTGGTGGAGTGCCCGCCGTAGTCGTGGAAGTAATGCTCCACGGTCTTGACGGACGAAAACCCCAGCTCGTCCACTCGCCGCGCCAGGCGCAGGCACTGATCGAAGTACTGGGCAGTCGAGCGCTGGCTGAGCCGGAACGAAGGGAACAGGTTGATGCCGAAGTTCATAGCGTAGTGGTCCAACGATAGACGATGCGCCCTTCGAGGCTCCTAGTACACTGACGGCAATGTTCGACCGCGACGCGATGATCGCTCACTACAACCAACAGCGTGATGAGTTCGTTGAGGTCTTGCGCTCGCTCCGACCGGAAGATCTCGATAAGCCGACCGTGTGCGAGGGCTGGACGGTCAAGGATCTGGTGGCGCACATGGCTACCTCTGCCAGCACGGTGCAGCTGCTCATGAACCGGCACATCGCCCGCGAGCCCAATCCGGGTCTGGCCGCGCTGAACGAGCGCAACGCGCAAGGCGTGGCGGCACGCAAGGCCCAGTCGGTTGAGGAATCGCTGGCCGAGCTCCTGAGCTGGCACGATAAGAACGTGGCCTTCCTGCGCAGCCTGTCCGACGAGCATCTGGCAGTGGAGAACTCGCTGGTCAACGGATCGGTGATCCCCACGGCCCAGCGTTTCACCAACTCTGCCAACCACTATGGGGAGCATTCGCAGCAGATCCTCCAGGCGATCGGGCGCGGCTCGAAGGCCTGAGCCAGGTCTACGCATTGTCCATCACCCTGTTGTTGGTGCTGGCAGGCATCGTGCTGCTGGGAATCGGCGCGTCACGAGGCAACGTCATCGCGCTCGTCATCGGCGGTCTTCTGCTGGCCGACGCCATGGCCCTGTACGTGATCTTCGGTCCGGCGGCCGACCTGGCACGCACGTTGTTCAGGCCGGGCGGCTGATAAGCCCGCCGAGCGGTGATCCTGGGTGACTCGTCCTCAGCTTTCGGGGAGAGCCTCCGGCCGCGGCTTTCGCGCCTGAGCGGACAGCGCCAGCAGGTAGTAGACCCACAGCGGCGTGAGGACAATGCCGGTTGCCAGAGTGTTGCCCGGCGCCGCTCGAGTCTGGGTCTCGAGGACCGGGGCGACGAAGAACTTGATGGTTTGGTAGACGCCAACCGGCAGGGCCACCAGGCCCACTAACCCGAAGGTAACCAGGCCAACGACCAGGAATCCCCGCTGGAAGTTGCCTTCGGTCTCGTCGCTCGGGACGTCGCGGCGCCGCAGCACAGCATGCAACGCGAGCAGCACACCGCCAAAAACCGTCAACGTTCCACCGCGTATGAGGTCGGTGCTCTGCTGGTCTCGCTGATGCTCGACCGACTGCTGCTCCAAGCGCACGTCGCTGGGCTGTGTGTCTCTGGCGGCCACGTCGGTAGGAGGAGGGACGGGCCGCGGGAAGCGGGCATAGCTGAAGTCCATCGACGCCAGGCTGAACAGACCCGTCAGCAGATATGCCAGGCCGGTTACCAGGACGACCAGGGTTACGAACGATGCGATGTACAGGTAGAAGCGCAGCAGCACCGCGGCCGACAGGATGTTTCGGTTGGCGCGCAGGTTGGCGACGACAAAGAACAGCAGCGTGGCCACGGCCAGCACGATGATGAATGGAACGGCAGACACGATGCCTCCTTTTGCGAAGATGCCGGGGCCGCGGCCCTGGTCAGATCGTCTGGCTCGTCGCTTCGAGCAGTTGCTCCGCTCGCTCGCGATCGCCTTCGATGCGCAGGATGCCGCGGCTTTCAAGGCTGGCTATGGACTCTCGCCTCGTCGTCAGCAGGATGAAGTGCGTGGAGTCGGTCTTGATGGTCGCGTCGGGATTGGGCTCCAGCGGGCCGTGGTCCATCTTGCCGTTGTACACACGGGTGGTCCACGCCTGGATGCCAACGTCGAACCTGTATACGCCGTCGAGCTCGGCGCCACCCTTGAAGCGCCGCTTCTCGAACTGCAGCTGCAGGTTCACCAGGAACGGGCGAAGCTGTTCTCGGATCATGGCGTTCGGGTCCAGCGAAACATGGATGTCCCAGCCATGCAGCGCCAGCTCGAACACGCGAATGCTGACGAAGGTGGCGATGGTCCAGTTGCCGACGTAATGCCAGGCCGGCCGGGTCATGTTGTGAGGCGCCACGCGGCGGAACAGGTCTACCAGCGCGGTGCCGTGCTTGTCGAACAGTCCCACCAACTCCGGCCGCGGCTTCTCGGCCAGGTCCTCCTGCTTGGCCAGGAAGCGCTCTTTGAAGCTTTCGGGCGTCAAACGCTGGCCACCGGGGATAGATGGGGGAAGAGCGTCGCCACGGAGGGCTTTGCTGACGCTTTGGTGGTAGAACTCGGCGCAGGCGGTAAGGTGGGCGACTACCCGAGCGTTCGACCACCCAGCGCAATGCGAGGGCTGGCGCCAGGCCGTCTCCGGGAGCTTCTTGAGCTCGGAGAACAGCCGCACCTGCTCCTGCGCGATGAGCTGAACCGGATCGTCCCGCAGAACGGGCATCTGCTCGTGACCTCCACCAATGTGCGCTGTAAATAATGGGTCAACTTGGCCCCATTAGCAAGCCAGGCGTCAAAAGGGATGTCCGGAGGCTGTTGGGTATCGCATGGAGTCCGAGTTTCACCGGCCCCACGAGGTCGTTAGACCTGGATCTCGGTTAAATCGCGCACGCCGCGTTCTCGAAAGATGGGCGGAACGCTGGCCATGTTCCAGTCGTCCAGCTGGCAGCCGATGAGGATGTCTCCGCGGTCCAGCACTCGCTTGAAGGCCTCCATGGCCGGGCTCAGCGGGCTGGCCGAAATAGCCTCCGGCGTGAACTGCTTGAGCAGCCAGCCATGGCCAATGAGCTTGCCGTAGCCTTCGATCTCCGGCCCGGTCAGGTCGGCGAGGCCAGCCTCGACGAATGACCTGCGCGTAAGGCGCGCCGCATCGGGCTGAGGGATGATCCAGTTGTCGATCACATTGCTGCGGGCGTCGGGCGCGGCCACTTCGATCGAGGGCGCAACCAATACCGCCAGCTCTTCGGTGTACCTGGCCACGTAGCCGATCGCTCGAGGCAGCACACGCCTGTCGAGCAGCTGGCGGGTGATGGCGACAACCTGGTAGGGCGTTTGCACGCCTCCGACGAGGGCGAGCATCAACGTGAGGCGGCCGCGAGGCCGTAGATAGGAGAACCCATGCCGCTGAAAAGCATACTGCCTGTCACCGCCCGGCTGGCCTCATGCCAGCATGTCCGTGTCTCAAGCGTGCTCGATCACCTTCCGCAGCTCGGCGATCGCTGCTGCCTTGCCCTTTGGATGCTTGGCTACGGCCGTGCCGGCCACGAACTTACGCGCTCCGGCATCGTAGGCCGAAGCGATGGTCTCGGCGCTGATGCCCCCATCCACCTCGATGCGGACCGGCAGCCGCCGCTCTCCGATCATGGCCGCCGCCTGCCGGATCTTGGGCAGCATGGTGTGGATGAACGACTGTCCGCCAAACCCGGGGTTGACCGTCATGATGAGCAGCGTGTCGATGTCCTCCAGCACATGCTGCGCAGCCTCGATTGGGGTGGCGGGGTTCAAGGCCACTCCCGCCTGCAGGCCGGCCCCCCGAATCTGCTGGATGACCCGGTGCAGGTGCATGCATGCTTCGGCGTGAACTATCAGTCGCTCGTTTCCCGCTCGGGCAAAGTCCTCGACGTACCGTCCGGGGTCCTCGATCATTAAATGGGCCTCGAAGGGGACGCTGGTGTGGGGCCGGCAATCGGCGATGACGTCCCAGCCAACGGTTAGGTTCGGCACGTACATGCCATCCATCACGTCCCACTGCAGGACGTCTGCGCCGGCTCGTTCCAGATCGGCCAGCTCTTCGGCAAGCCTGGATTGGTCTACGCTTAGGGTTGAGGGCACAATCTGGTAGCCTGGATTATCATTTAGGCTATTCAATGGACCTGAACCTCCACCAGCTCAAGATCTTCAGTACGGTCGCCGAACAGCTCAGCTTCACCCGTGCCGCCGAAGAGCTGCATCTCAGCCAATCATCCGTGTCCCTGCAAGTCAACCAGCTGGAGCGCTCGTTGGGCCTCGAGCTGTTCGAGCAGATCGGCAAGAAGATTTACCTCACCGAGCCTGGCCGCGTGCTGCAGGAGTATAGCCAGAAGCTCAGTGCGCTCATCGACGAAACCCTGCTGGTGATGGACGAGATGAAGGGCATCATGCGCGGCAAGATCCACGTCGTCGCCGACACGACCGCGGGCATCTACGTGGTTCCCCAGGCGATAGGTGCGTTTCACCGCCTGCACCCAACCATCCAACTATCGCTCGAGGTCATCGGGCTGACGGGTGCTCAGGAGGCGCTGCTGGCCAACCGGGCTGACCTGGCCATCATCGGTCGCGTGCCCGATTCACTCACGTTTGGGATCCAGGAGTTCTTGCCGAACGAGCTGGTGCTGATCGCCTCGCCCAACCATCGCCTGGCCGGCCGCGAGCACGTCCCGGTGCACGAGCTGGATGGGGAGACGGTGATCCTGCGCGAGCCTGGCTCGGCCACGCGCGAAACGGCGGAGCGCTTCTTCCGTGACCGTGGGGTCGAAGTTCGCTTCGGCATGACGCTGGGCAGCAGCGGCGCGATCAAGCAGGCCGTGGCGGTGGACCTGGGTATCGCGGTGCTGTCCAAGCAGGCGATCTCGTTGGAGCTGGCGACGCATCGGTTGGTGACGCTGAACGTCGACGGCTTTCCCATCGTCAAGAAGTGGTTCGTCGTGCATCTGAAGGGGAAACGGCTGTCGGCCGCCGCCGCGGAGCTCAAGAGCTTCCTGTGGGCCTACCGGCAGCAGCAGGAGCCGAATCTCGTCACATAGCCAAGCGCCCGCCGTTCCTACGGTTGAGGCCAGCTGAGCATGGGCCTCTAGAATAAGAGCGGCACGGGCAGATGCGTCGGCGAACCTTTCTCCGCGGCGTCCTGGTGGTCCCTGTTGTCCTCGCCGCCTGCGGTCCCAACCCGGTGGCCAAGCTCGCGGCGATTTCCCACAAGGCGCCGCTGGCGCCCTCAGACCTCAGCCAGCTGACTCCCAGCGGACAGGCGCTGGCAGCCGCCGGCTGGACGAATCAGAGCTCGGCTCGCCTGCAGGGCCGGCTGTCCAGCCCGGAATCGGGCGCGACGCTTCAGGCCGAAGCCGAGTTCCGCCCCCTCGGCGAGCCGTTTACCGGCACGCCCAATGCCAGCGGGAAGCCGGGGGATCCATTCGTGCTCTCTCCGGCGATGGCCGCTGGTCAGCGATATCACTGGCAGCTGCGGGCGAAAGACGTCGGCGGTCCTACCGGCCCGTGGGTGCCGTTCGATGGCAGCCTGGGCTTCGATCCCGCGCCACCGCCTTCACCCAGCATCATCGCCCCATCGAACGGCGGCTTTGTTTCCCAGAAGCAGGTCAAGATCAGCTGGGACGCGGTTGCCGGGAAGTCAGGCATCGCTGGCTACGCGTACGCGCTCGACCAGCAGCAGGATGGCCTTCCGCCCGAACGCGTCCTCACCACGGACCCGTCGGCAACGATCAGTCCGGCGCGGGATGGGGACTGGTATTTCCATGTGCGCACGCTCGACAACGCCGGCAACTGGAGCCCGGTCGCCAGCCAGCTGCTGCACGTCGATACCGTGCCGCTCAAGATCACCGATCCCTTCTATCGCACCTTTGCCTACAACCCCGATTTCGACCTGCTGCACATCAGCTTCAGCATCAGCAAGCCGGCGGCGGTGGTGGTGACTATCCTGCCAGACAAGGCCAGCAGCGTGCTTCGGACGCTCGACCTGGGCCAGCAGCCTCAAGGCAAAGTCGACCTGCAGTGGGACGGCAAGCAGGACAACGGCACGGTTGTGCCTCCAGGGAACTACCGCTTCCGCGTGGTGGCCAAGGACCGCGGAGGCAGCAGCGCCGACGCCGTCTACGACCAGCTGCTGGTGACTCGCAAGCGCATCGTGGTCTCGCTGGCCCAGCAGAAGATGTGGGCTTACGACGGCGACAGCGTCTTCCTGCAATCGCTGGTCACCACTGGCGGGCCACTGCTGCCAACGCCTGAAGGAACCTTCCAGGTTCTCACCAAGCAGAAGGACTTCACCTTCAAATCCCCCTGGCCCAAGGGCAGCCCGTTCTGGTATCCGGACTCACCCACGCACTTTGCCATGATGTTCGATGATGGAGGCTACTTCCTGCACGACGCGCCCTGGCGGCACAAGTTTGGTCCGGGATCGAACCTGGTCGCCGGCCAACCGGGCGAGGAAACGTCCGGCACGCATGGCTGCGTCAACGTGCCCCTCGACGTGCAGACCAAGCTGTTCGGCTGGACCGATCTGGGAACTCCGGTGGTGATTCAGCAGTGATGGGCCAGCGTCCGGCGCCCTCTTCGACCGGCCGTTTCGTTTCAGGCTATTGCACGTCGTAGACGTCTTCCGGGTGCTCATCCGCTGGCTGCACCTGGTGGCCGCCGTCGCCTGGGTTGGCGGCAGCCTGTTCTACCTGGTTGCGCTCGGCCCGGCGGTGAAGGAGGCTGGCGGTTCACTGAAGGCGGCCCTGGGCCTGGTAGATCGACGCTTTCGGGACCTCGTGCAGCTGTCCATCGTCACGCTGCTGCTGACGGGCGCGGTCATGACCTTCGACCGACTGCAGCTCGAGCCTGGTCCGGCCTACGTAGCGACACTGGGTGTCAAGATCGCGCTGGCGGTGTGGATGTTCCTGCTGGCGCAGGACCTGGCCAGTCGCGGCCGGCGGCGCCTCATCGAGCGCCGGCTCGATCCAGCCACGCGTGATGCCGGGGGGAGCCGCGGATGGAGCTGGCTTATCCTGGCGTTGGGTATGGTCGTGCTGCTGCTCAGCGACCTGCTCAAGGTCATCGGGCCGGCTGCAGGGTAGGAAAAGGCCCCTGGCGACGTGGAAAGGGAGGAGCCACCAGCCAGGGGCCTTTTCGCCGCCAGAACAGCGAAACGCGCGTCGGTTGCCGTGTCTGGCGGGATGCATAGAATACCGGTGAGGCCTGGCTTTTGGTTCATCGGATTTTTTGAGCACGCCATTTTGCCCCTCAAGCGCTCGCCTCCTCGGCCCGATGATCCTTGTGGCGGCATGGATGCCGGAGGGCAAGTTCGGTCTTGGCTAGACCTGCTGGAATGGAGGCCGGCGGCTTTGCATGACGCCAACTAGGTGTCGGTGGCGAGAAGTGCCGACTACGCTGGTCACCACGGTGCCAGACAGGCTCGGCGCTCGCCCTGCACCTGGGCCTTCCCAGCTGCTAGTGGAAATCATGGCTGGGTGGGGCCATCCGGTGGAGCGCTTCTGGCTTTGCCGATCCGTCAACGAAGAGCTCCGGATGCTCGCGTATGTCGTTGGGATTGCCGGGGTAGCCGTGTCGCAGCGTGAGCCGCGGCGGCCGCTTGGCGAGCAGCGGGGACAGCTTCTGGGCAAGAAGGTTGAGGCTGCCGGATCGGATCTGGACTTCTCCCTCGACCAGCAGATAGGGCTCGCCGCGGACCAGGCTGCGCTGGGCTTCGTAGAGGTCCGGGCGCACCACGACGTTGGTGATGCCGGTCTCATCTTCTAGCAGCAGAAAGACGATGCCCTTTGCCGTTCCCGGACGCTGCCGGCAAACGACCATCCCGGCCGTACGGACGTGTGCCCTGTCCCCTACCTCCTCCAGCTCCTTTGCCGGGAGGACGTCCCGCGGAATGTCCTGGCGCAGCAGCCCCATGGGGTGGGCGCTGGGAGACAGACGCAGCACCTGGTAGTCGGCCACCATCCGTTCCCACTCGCTCATATCGCTCAAGCTCACCATGTCCTGCTCGTTCGGCAGCGCCAGTGGCAGCTGAGGCCTGCTCTTGCGCGGCCGCAGCGTTGGCGCCGAGGGCGACTGTGGCAGCAGCAGTCCCAGCTGCCACAGCAGCTCGCGCCGGCTCAGCCCGAACTCGCCCAGCGCGCCAATGGCGATCAGGTGCTCCACCACCTGGCGCGGGATGTTGATACGCCGCAGGAAATCGGGCAGCGACGTGTAGCGGCCGTTCAGCTCGCGCTCGCGGACGATGGCCGCGGCTGCTTCCTCGCTCATGTCTCGCACCAGGTTCAATCCGAGCAGGAGCTGTTCGCTGCCCGGCTTGCAGCGCACTCCACTGCGATTGATTGACACCTGCAGGACGTTGATGGCGCGCCGCTTGGCGTCGCCGATCAGGACGTTCGGCTCGTAAAAGCCCATTGGCTGGTTGTTGAGCAGCGCGGCGTAGTATTCCGGGCCGAAATAGTGCCGCAGCCAAGCCGACTGATAGGCCAGCACCGCGAACGCGTAGGCATGGCTCTTGGGAAAGCCAAAGTCCGAGAACCCCGAGAGCTTCTCGAAGATGGAGTTGGCTTCCTGCCGGCTCGCTCCTCTGGCCGCGGCGCCGTCGATGAATCGTTGGCGAAAGCCTTCCATGGCTTCTTTGGATCGCCGGCGGCTCATCGTCCGCCGGAATCTGTCCGCCTCGCCGGGCGTGAATCCGGCCACGCTCGTGGCGATTTCCAGCACCTGGTCCTGGAAGATCACCACGCCCAGGGTCTCCCGGAGGATGGCGTCGAGCGCGTCTCTCAAAGGGGCCGGCAGACTGTGGCCCATCGTCCGGAGAGCGGGAGTTTGGCCCCTTCCTTGAGCAGCTTCTCGCAGCTTCTCCCGCAGCCGGACGTAGGGGTTCACGGCGTTGGCCACGATCGGCCCGGGGCGAACGATGGCCACCTGGACGGCGAGATCGTCCAGGTTCTCGGGCCGCGTCCGCGGCAGCATCTGGATCTGCGCGCGGCTTTCGATCTGGAAGGTGCCGATGGTGTCACCGGCCTGGATCTCGTCGTAGATGGCCTGGTCGTCGTAGTCGAGCGACGTCAGGTCCACTTTGACGCCCCGGTTCCGGCCGATCATGTCCAGGCATTCTTCGACCAGTGACAGCATGCCCAGCGCCAGGAAGTCGATCTTGGCGAAGTGGGCATCGTCGCAGGAGTCCTTGTCCCACTGGCAGATGAACCGCCCCTCCATGCTGGCGGGCTGCACCGGGACGATCTCCACCAGCGGCCGCGAGGAGATGATCATGCCGCCCACGTGCTGCGAGACGTGGCGCGGAAATCCGTCTATCTGGGCCGCGAGCTCGATGAGATGCTGCCACAGCGGTCCGTCTCCCTGCCCTCTGAACTCCGGCAATCGCTCGAGCTCGAGCTTCACGGTTGTGGCTGAGCCGCCCTCGGACAGCTTGGCCAGCTTGTCCAGCGCCGGCAGCGGGAGCCCCAGCACCTTGCCCAGATCGCGAATGGCGCTGCGGATGTGATAGGTCGCGAAGCTGCATACCAGCGCGGCGTGATCGTGTCCGTAGCGCTGGTAGACGCGCAGGATCAGCTGCTCGCGAATCTCGCGGCTGAAATCCAGGTCGATGTCCGGGACGGTCTGGAGCTCCTCGTTCAGGAAGCGCCGGAAGAACAGGCGGTGGCGCACCGGGTCGACGTGGGACAGTCCGATGAGGTAGCAGATGATCGAGCTGACCGAGGATCCACGGCCCCGTCCTGGCGGCAGGGAGCGGCGGTTCTCGTGCGGATCGCCGCTGCTGCGCAGCTCGCCGGCTACCTCGGTGGCCAGCGCCTGGAGGTCCCGATAGATCAGGAAAAAGCCGGACATCTTGTGGCTGGCGACCAGGGCGAGCTCTTCCCGTAGCTGTTTCCTGGCCTGTTCTCGCACGGCCTTGGCCTCGGCCAGGGTCTCCTTGCGGAAGCCCGGTGGTTTGACCCGTCCCCACGTCTGCTCGTCGTCCGGCGCCGCGTAGCGCTCGTCGAGCTTCGACCAGCAGTAGTTGGCCAGCACCTGGTCGTCGGAGCAGTTCTGTTCACCGTCCTTATGGAAGAAATCCGGAAAGCCGTAGTGCAGGCTGCCTTCCTCGTCCAGACGGAATTCGGAGCAGCGCTCACTGATGAGCCCGGTGTTTCGGATGGCCTCGGGATAGCGTGCGAACACGCTCGCCATCTCTTCCGGCGAGCGCAGTGCGAACTCGCTGTTGGGCCGCCGCAGCTGATGGGTTCCCTCCAGCGTGCCGCGTTGCTTGATGGCCACGAGGGCGTCCTGCAGGCGGTGCCGCTCCCGCAGGTGATAGTGCACGTTCCCGGTGGCGACTATCGCCAGACCTGCCTCCTCGGCCAGCTGGACCAGGTGGGCCACACGAACCGTGTCGCCGCGTACCCGGTTGTGCTGCAGCTCGACGTAGGTGCTGGCAGCGCCGAACAGCTGCGCGAGAAGCCGGGCGGCCGCCAGCGCATCGTCGTGCCGGCCGCGATCGACGAGCTGGCCGATCTCGCCCTGGCGGCAGCCGGACAGCGCGATGAGGCCCCTGGTGTGCCCTTCCAGGAACGCGGGATCCAGCGCCACGTCTCCGAGAGGGCTGGTGCGGTGCGCCTCCGTAATGATTTGACATAAGTTGGCGTAGCCCTCACGGTTTTCAGCCAGGAGGGTGAGATGGACTCTCTCGTGCGTCTCCTCGGGCTCGGGATGTGTCCTCTGCCGGCCGGCCAGCAGCCCGTGCCGCAGCGTGAGCTCGACGCCGGTGACCGGCCGGATGCCGGCCTTCTTGCTGGCGTACTGGGCAAACAGCATTGCCCCGTGCAGGCCGTCGTGGTCGGTGATGGCCAGGGATCGGTAACCCAGCTCATGTGCGCGGTCGATCAGCTCCTCGGGCTGTGAGGCGCCTTCGAGAAAGGAGAAGCAGGTATGCAGGTGCAGCTCGTGATACAGCGAAGTCTGACTGGCAGGCTGGGACTGGACGTGAAGCGTGGCTTCTCGGGCAATTCCTTGGCCGCTGCTGCCCCACCGTGGGCTATTGGCCTCGCGCTGCTCGAGCCAGCTCCCGGAGAGCAGGTCGTGATACACCGTCAGGCGCCCGCCATCCTCGAGCAGCAGGCAGTGATACAGCCGCGAGACCGGCCGTTCGCGCCACCACTCGTCGTCGATGCGCCAGCAATCCTGTACCTCCAGGACGGCACGCCAGCGCTGCCGGCCTGCTCGTCGCACGGCCAGGGGCTGGCCCGCCGGGCCGGTTTTGACGGCGAGGGGCTGGGCAACGTTCAGGGGTCGAAGGGTGTAAGCGCCCATCGTTGCTCGGGAATGCGCGACCATGGCTCGACCTCCACGGGACGGTATAAAGGCATGTGTCCGTAGCGAGCGGCAAGCTGTTGGGCCGCCTGGGCCAGATCCCTGCGCTGGCGCAGGCGGTGGCCGAACAGGGGCAGCTGGCGCGCTGTTTCGGGCCCCCGTCCCAGCAGCTCCAGGTACAGCTCTTCCACCGGGGCCGGTGGCAGCGTGTTGGCCGCCTTCAGCTTGCCCCACAGCGTCCGCCGCATGGCGTCTTTGCCGGAGAGCGGCTCTTTGAAGGTGAACGATCGCTCCCATGAGCTCCCGTCGGCCAGCAGCGCTCGCAGCCGGACCTGTCTGGCCGAGCATCCGCGCATGGCCGGCTGGCTGAAGGCTCTCGATAGGAGCTGATCCAGCGCTGCCAGGATGGCCTCGACGCTGCTCGGTGGATCGTCGCAGCGCAGCGCGGCTCGGACCGTTGGAACGTAAGACTCGGCCGCGATGGGCTCGCCGTCCTGGCCGTGGGCCAGCCGCCAGGACTGCGCTCCGGCGCGGCCGAATTGGGCCTGGACTGCAGAGAAGGGGAGTGCCCCAAGCTGGCCGATGGTATGCATGCCAAGCAGCTCCAACCGTTCGATGGCTTCGCTGGCAAACGGCAGGAAGCGTATGGACAGCGGATCCAGGAACGCCGCCGTCTCCACGGCCGGAACCACCTGCCGGCTCCGGGGGCTCGCGGTCTGGGCGGCTACGGCGGCGGCGAACTTCCCCCCGGCGAGCCCCAGCCTGGGCTGCAGCAGCCAGGGGACGGCAGCGTGAATCGCCTGCTCCAGCGCGTCGAAGCTGTGCTCGTACACCTGCTCGCTGCCGCGCAGATCGAGGAACGCCATCTCCTGCCCGGCGAATACGCCCAGCGCCGCGCGTTTTCCCGGTGATACCCACAATGGCCGGCTCATCTCGACTCGCGGAGTGACGAGCTGCAGCTGGCGCAGGACGTCTTCCAGCACCGCCGCAGTTCGCACCGGGTCGGGCTGCAGGACGATTGCGTCGGGACACAACGGCAGCACCTCGCGCAGCGGCAGCCCCGGCCGCAGTCCGGCCAGCTCTGCCTCAGGCGAGCACAGCTGCACTGTTTTCCGCTCCCTCGGCCCGCCGCTCATGACGACCGGCCGCCCATCCCAGGCCGGATGGCGCAGGATCTCCGCCCGCAACTGCAGCTGTGGCAGCCACACGCAGCCGGTGTGCGTCTGCGCCGGCCAGCGCCGCGATCCCAGGGGAGAAGCAGCATCCTTCATTCAGGCTTAAGGCCCTTATAGAACAAGCGTTCTATAAGGGCCTTAAGCCTAGCGGAAGCTGGATACCGCCGTCAACAATAGGTGCCGGGCAAAGGTGAAGAGGGCGACTCGGCAGGGCGGAATCGCGATTGAGCCCTCTCTGGCGATGACGTCAAAGTCGCGCCGATCGATATCACGGCGAGTCTGTGTCCAGCCAGATGGTGACGGGGCCGTCGTTGTGTATCTCGACCAGCATGCTTGCGCCGAACTGGCCTGTTTCCACGGTTACGCCGAGCTGGCGCAGCGCGGCCGAGAAGGCTTCGACCAGCGGCGCCGCGGCGTCCGGCGGTGCTGCCTCCACGAAGCTTGGCCGGCGCCCACGGCGCGTATTGGCGTAGAGCGTGAACTGCGAGACGACCAGCGCCTGGCGGCCGACCTCTATCAGTGAGCGGTTCATCTTGCGCTGCTCATCGTTGAAGATGCGCAGCTCGGCGCATTTCCTGGCGAGCAGCCTCGCCGTGTCCAGGCTGTCGCCGGGGCCGACTCCAAGCAGGATGCACAGTCCTTGGCCGATGCGGCCGGTCGAGCGTCCCTCGACGGCGACCGACGCCTCGCTCACGCGCTGCAGCAGGGCTCGCACGATAGAGGCCTAGAGGTCGATGGTGCTGAAGTCGCCGGGCACCAGGACGTCGCCGCTGAATTGGCCGGCTGCCTCGGAGCGGACGTCGGGTTCGTGGCCCTCCAGCTCAGCAGCGCGGTGGACCAGCGCGAGCCGTTTTGCTCGGGCCAGGCTGGCCACACGGCCGGCGTCCGCGGCCGACGAATGGCCGTGGCCCGATCCGTTCTTCAGCTTGTCGCTCCAGTTCGAGTCGTGCAGCAGCAGGCCGGTGCCTTCCGCGTTGCGGGCCACGGCCTCGCAGAAGGCCGTGTCACCTGAGAAGGTGAGATCGCGCCCCTCCGGCTCGAAGCTCACGTGGGAGGAGACGACTGGCACGGGATGGTGGGCTGGCGCTGTGGTCACTCGGGTTTTGCCCGGCAGCATCAACGAGGCCGAATCCTTCTCGGGTAGGCCAATCCACTGCACTTTGGAGGTCATGAACCGCTCGAGCCCGGGATAGACGGTGGTGCAGACGCGCTTGGCTTGGTCGACGGCGGACGAGGGTAGGCAGATGGTGAGAGGCCGCTCTCGCTGAGCTATCTGGCCGCTGACCAGCAGCATGGGCAGCCCCAGGGAATGGTCGCCGTGAATATGCGACACGATCACTGTTCGGATGCTTTCCGGGCTGATGCCGGCCACCGCCAGCTGGTAGAGGATGCTGGGGCCGCACTCGAACAGGATGGGCTGCGCGGAGTGGGCCACGAACGAGCAGTTGTTGTGTCGCGCACTGGGCAGCGCGGCGCCGCTGCCCAGGATGGTCAGCTTCACTCTGTCGCGGCGCGGTTGATGCTCGCCGCCAGGGCGAAGTCCTTGTCGGTGATGCCGCCTTCGGAGTGGGTCACCAGGCTGAGCTTGACGGTGTTGTAGCGGATGTCGATGTCCGGATGGTGATGTGCCTGCTCTGCCGCCACCGCCACCCGGTTGACGAAGCGCATGGCATCGGTGAATGAGTTGCAGGTGAACGTCCGCAGGAGCTCGGCTCCGTCGTATTGCCAGCCGTCGATCTCGTGCATCCGGTTCCGGACGTCATCCGCCGTCAGTGGCATGTTTCAGCCTCCCTTGCTGTGTCCGTTCGAGCGAGCGTGATCGTGGCTGCCCTCGGATGAGGGCAGCCCGCAGATGGGGCAGCGGGGCCTGCCTGCCGCGATGAGGGCATGGACGCCGAAGCCAAAGGCCTGCAGCTGCTCACGGCTTACCAGGCAGCTGAAGGTCGGCGCTGCGCCCTGCCCGGCCTCGATGTCATGAGCCAGAAGCACGAAGAGCTGGCGTTGCTCCTGATAGCCGAGGGCCAGCTGGCCCACGCGGAACTCGATGTTGGGCCGCAGGTCGAATGACAGCGGGCCTTCTCGTGGCGGGCGATCGGGGTCGTCGGCCCCAACGGCCTGAGGCGTCTCGGTGAGCAGCTTCTCCACGGCTGCTGCCATTGCCTCCAGCTGCTGCCGCTCCACCCACAGGTTGGCGAGCTCATATTCGTTGCGGGCTAAGATGCGGAATCGTCTGTTGCCCGGTTCGCCCACGGCGTCGGCCAGGATTCCTGTAGCCCGGCCCAGATCAAAGGTTTCGTCTGCCAAGCCGCCTCGCAAACCGGACGTTGGGGATGCCGGCAGTATACCAGCGGCTGTTGGTACAGTGAGCCATGGACGAGAACAGGGCTCTCGAGTTCGTGCGCCGCAATCACACTGCTGTGCTGGCAACCATCAAGCGTGATGGCGGGCCCCAGCTATCGAACGTGGTGTATTTCCTGGACGACGACGGAAGCATCAAGATCTCCGTAACCCAGGACCGGGCAAAGACCAAGAATCTGAGGCGCGATCCTCGCGCCAGCCTATCCTGCCTCGACCTGAACGACTGGTACACGTACGTCGTGGTCGAGGGCCGCGCCTCATTCATCGAAGGTGGGCCAGCGCTTCCGGAGCTGCGTCACTACTACCGGCAGGTGCGAGGGGAGGATCACCCGAACTGGGAGGAGTACGACCAGGCTATGGTGGCCGACGGCCGGCTTGTGCTGGTGATCAAGCCAGAGCATGTCTACGGCCAGGTTCGATAGCCGGCTAACCGGTGCCAGAGTTCGCGAGCCGGGTATGATCGGAGGACATGGAATTCTGGCACGTCGTAGGCATATTCCTCAGCGCCATCCTGGTTGGAGCGGCGCTGATCTATGGCTTGTATCCGCTCATCGCCGTTGGCTTCGTGCTGCTGGCCGCGTCGGCGGCCTGGGGCCTCATCGCCGCCGGCCCCGGCAGCTCCGCGAACCCCTACAAGCACTAGCCATCAGCCCCGCCGGTTTCGCCCACGTCGACTGACGGAGACTGTCGGTCATCGTGTAGGGCTGCCGAAGTGGCAGGCTCAGGCGGTCGTTCACCGGGCCCGTTCATGTGAACGGTTGCGCGGCGCGCAAGTCCCGCACTGCACCTCCCAGCCCAGACCATGCAGCGTGGGCCCTTGCCCCCGCTAGATCAAGCGACGCGCCACGAGAAGGCCATGGCGCTGCGCGTGAGGTCCCTCAGCTCTTGACGTAGATAGAGGCGCCCAACTGGTGGAACTCCTGGGCCTTCTCCTGCAGGCCTGCCTCGATGGCGCGGTCCTCGGAGATGCCGTGAGCCGCGGCGTAGTCACGCACGTCCTGGGTGATCTTCATGCTGCAGAAGTGCGGGCCACACATGGAGCAGAAGTGCGCTCCTTTGGCCGGCTCCGCCGGCAGCGTCTCGTCGTGGTAGGCCTCTGCCGTCTCCGGGTCAAGCGACAGGTTGAACTGGTCCCTCCAGCGGAACTCGAAGCGCGCCTTCGACAGGGCATCGTCGCGGACCTGTGCGCCCGGATGGCCCTTGGCCAGGTCGGCCGCGTGCGCCGCGATCTTGTAGGCGATAACGCCGTCCTTCACGTCCTGCTTGTCGGGCAGGCCGAGATGCTCTTTGGGCGTGACGTAGCACAGCATGGCTGTGCCGTACCAGCCAATCATGGCGGCGCCTACGGCCGAGGTGATGTGGTCGTAGCCGGGCGCGATGTCGGTCACCAGCGGGCCGAGCGTGTAGAACGGCGCCTCGTGGCAGACCTCCATCTGCAGGTCCACATTTTCTTTGATCTTGTGCATCGGCACGTGGCCGGGCCCTTCGATCATGACCTGGACGTCGTGCTTCCAGGCTACGTCCGTGAGCTCGCCCAGCGTCCGCAGCTCGCCAAATTGGGCGTCGTCATTGGCGTCGGCAATCGAGCCCGGGCGCAGGCCGTCCCCCAGTGAGAAGGACACGTCGTAGGCCCGCATGATCTCGCAGATCTCTTCGAAGTTTGTGTACAGGAAGTTCTCCCGGTGGTGGGCCAGGCACCAGGCCGCCATGATCGAGCCGCCGCGGGACACAATGCCGGTTACGCGCCTGGCGGTCAGCGGCACGTAGCGCAGCAGCACGCCGGCATGGATGGTGAAGTAGTCGACCCCCTGCTCTGCCTGCTCCACCAGGGTGTCGCGGAAGACCTCCCAGGTCAGCTCCTCGGCCTTGCCGCCGACCTTTTCCAGCGCCTGGTAGATCGGGACCGTGCCGATTGGCACCGGCGAGTTGCGAATGATCCACTCGCGCGTCGTATGGATGTTCTTGCCGGTGGACAGGTCCATGACCGTGTCGCCGCCCCAGTGGATGGCCCAGGTCATCTTCTCCACCTCCTCGTCGATGGAGGAGGCAACCGCTGAGTTGCCGATATTGGCGTTGATCTTGACCAGGAAGTTGCGGCCGATGATCATCGGCTCGCTCTCGGGATGGTTGACGTTGGCCGGGATGATCGCTCGACCGCGGGCGACCTCCGACCGCACGTAGTCCGGATCGATGCCTTCGCGTAAACCGATGAACTCCATCTCCGGAGTGACGATGCCCTGCCGCGCATAGTGCATCTGCGTCACCGCGTGTCCAGCCCTGGCGCGCAGCGTCTGCCGGCGCAGTCCGGGGAAGACGGCCAGGTTGGCGCGCGGATCGCCGCCTTTGTAGCCGTCGTCATTGGGCACGACCTGCCGCCCCTGGTACTCCTCGACGTCACCGCGCTCCAGGATCCAGGGCAAGCGGATGGGCCGCAGTCCCTGCCGGACGTCGGTCGTCTCCGCGGCGTCAGTGTACGGCCCACTGGTGTCGTAGACGCGCACCGGGGCGTTGGCTCCGCCTCCGTAGCCCGCTCCGGACGGGCTCAACCGGACCTCGCGCAGGGGCACGCGCAGATCGGGCCTGCTCCCCTGCACGTAGACCTTGCGCGACGCTGCCTCCTCGGCGCTGGCAACAGATGCCTTCTCGAATGTGACGGCCATTGGGAACGCCTCTCCTTTCCTCCGCCGGCATTACCCGGTTCAGGTTCGACGGTCGGCTAGTTTGCCCTCTCAGCCCGCCTGGAGCGGGCTCCCGTATTGGCGGCAGTCTACCACGGGAAGTGGTTGACCGGAGACCTACCGCGACCCACCGCATAGGCTCTGCCAAGAGCCGCGCTGATGTAGCTCTTGGCGAGTGCGGTTGCCTGGCGCAGATCGAGATCCCGGGCGAGGCCGGCGGTGATAGCTGCCGAGAAGGCGCAGCCGGTTCCATGGGTGTGCACGGTGTCGATACGCCGGCCGCTGAACGTCCGGAAGCCGTCAGCGTCGCACAGCACGTCGTCGGCGCTTCCGGTTCGATGGCCGCCCTTGATGATGACTGCTCGCGCTCCCATGTCACGGATCGCTCGGGCGGCGTCCATGATCTCGACGGTCGAGGTGATCCTTTTCCCAAGGAGCGCTTCCGCCTCGGGAATGTTCGGTGTCACGACCAGCGCCAGCGGCAGCAGTCGCTGCTTGAGCGCGGCCAAGCCCGCCTCGTCCAGCAGGGGGCTGCCGCTGCTGGAAACGAGCACCGGGTCGACCACCAGCTTGTCGATGCCCTTCCGTTGCATCTCGTCGGCGACGACGTGGACAATGCCGGCGCTGGCCAGCATACCGGTCTTCACCGCATGCACGGCCAGGTCTTCCATGAGCGAGCCGATCTGCTGACCGACGAGCTTGGGCTCCAGGACCTCCACGGCCTGCACCCCCAACGTGTTCTGGGCAGTAATCGCGGTAATGGCGCAGCAGCCGTACACCCCCAGCGCGGCGAAGGTCTTGAGGTCGGCTGCGATGCCTGCTCCGGCGCTCGAGTCGGAGCCGGCGATGGACAGGGCTGCAGGCCGAAACGGTGTCGGTGCCACCGGCCGGCGGTCTTCTGGTTAGCTGCGCAGGGCGAATGCCCTGGCGTACATCTGTCCGATAGCCTGGCGGGTGAGCACGCCACGGAAGAAGCCGTTGTCGTCGTTCACGGTCACGGCTTCGGCCTCACTGTCGTCCAGCAGCTGCTCCACTTCGTACAGGCTGTCGCTGGCCTTGGCGCTGAGCGGCAGCACGCGCATGGCGGCGCTGACAGGGGCCCAGGGCCCGTGCTCCTTGATAGCTTCGTTCAGTGCAGGGACGTGGAGCACACCCACGAGCTTGCCGTCACGCATGATGGGAAAGTCGGGCTCATGGTTGAACACGGCCAGCTGCGTGACCGAGCCAAGCGGCTGATCGGGATCGAGCTGAGGAGCCGCGCTCAAGCCAACGGCCTGGCCCGCGGTGATGCCGGTCAGCACCCTGCGCACGTGTGCTCCGCGCAGCTCCTGCGTGGCACCGGTGAAGATGAAGAAGCCGACCAGCATGATCACCGGGTTGAGCGCGTAAAAGGCCAGGGCAATGAGGCCCATGGCAATGAACTGCCCCGCCCTGGCGGCCACGACCGTCGCCTTCACGTGGCTCAGCGACATGGCGAGCAGGGAGCGCAGGACGCGGCCACCATCCATGGGAAAGGCGGGAATGAGGTTGAACAGCGCCATGGTGGCGTTGGCCATGAGCAGGTAGTACAGCACACCTCTGGGGCTTGGGAACAGCGCTATCCGCAGCAGCCGGAAGACGGTCGGAAAGTGGCCGCCGGCCGAAGCCCAGATGATGGCTCCCAGGACGAGCGCAATGGCCACGTTCACTGCCGGCCCGGCGAGCGCTACCAGCAGCTCCTGGTAGGGCCTGGCGGGCATGCGCCGCATCTGGGCCACGCCGCCAATCGGCAGCAGGGTGATGTCCTTGACGCGGACCCCGTAGCGCATCGCCATGAGGCTGTGCCCGAGCTCATGCAGCACGACGCACACAAACAGCAGGAGTACCAGGATGACGCCGTACAACGCTCCCGTCCAGGCCAGATCCCTGGCCCCAGCCCAGTCGATTGCCGCCCAGATCACGATCAGCGGGAAGGTGATGTGCAGCCGGACGTCGATTCCTCGAACGGAGCCAATCTTGAGCGAGCGGCCCATGTCAGCAGTTTAGCCTTGCTGGGTAAGAAAATGCTGAGCCGGACCGATCCCTCCGGCTGCCGCTCCCGCTAGCGACCGGGAGTGTGCAGAAAGGCCGTTCCAACCAGGCCGCCCAGGAAGAGCGTCATGAAGGCCAGGAACAGCAGTCCGAGGCCCATGACGTAGCCCAGCTTGCCGTGATCGGTTTTGGTGGGCCGGTAGTTGAGCCGCTCCAGGTAGGAGTCCGGATCCTCGCCGAGCGGATGCGGGTCGCCGTTGCGCCGTCCTTCGGGCATCAGCTAATGATGGCACGCTGAGTACCCTAGGAGCGATGATCGACGTCCTCATTCGCGGCGGGCTCATCGTCGATGGCAGCGGCGCGCCGCCCTTTCGGGCAGACGTAGGCATCGAAGGTGAGCGTATCGCGGCGCTTGGCCCCGCCCTGCCGGCCGGCGCCGCGTTGACGGTCGAGGCGAGCGGCCTTGTGGTGGCCCCCGGTTTCATCGACATGCACAGCCACAGCGACCTCCGCCGTCTGGTCGCGGGTGACTGTCCGGACAAGATCTCTCAAGGCATCACGACTGAGCTTCTGGGGCAGGACGGATCGTCGGTAGCGCCGGTGCGGCCGGCGGACGTGCCCGATCGCCGACGTTACCTCTCCGCCCTGCTGGGCAGCCATGACGTGGATTGGAGCTGGCCTACCTTCGCCGACTATTTGGCTGCCCTCGAGTCCTCACCGGCCGCGCCGAACGCGACGGCGCTGGTGACACACGGAGCGATTCGCTGCTGGGTGATGGGCATGGACGCTCGGCCTGCCACTCCGGATGAGGTCGATCGTATGTGCGATCTGGTGGTCGAGGCCATCGACGCCGGTGCATTCGGCCTGTCCACGGGCCTTATCTACGCGCCGTGCTGCTATGCCGCCAAGGAGGAGTTGCTGGCGCTGTACCGCACGTGCGCGGCGCGCGGCGGGATCCTCGTCGCGCACGTGCGGAACGAGTCCGACTTCGTGCTCGACTCGATCCAGGAGATGATCGACATCGGCCGCGATACGGGTGTGCCGGTCCACGTCTCTCACCTCAAGGCGATGGGCGCGCGCAACTGGCAGCACATGCAGCCGCTGCTCGAGGCCCTATCGAGCGCGTGGGTCGCAGGGCTGGACGTGAGCTACGACCACTATCCCTACGTGGCCGGCAGTACGATGCTGGCGGCCGTGCTACCCCCATGGGCTCACCAGGGAGGCCCCGACGCGCTGTTGAGACGCCTGCGCCAACCGCTGGAGCGGCGGCGTATGGCGAGCGACATTCGAAGTAGCGGCTCCGGCTGGGAGAACCTGGCTGGCGCCTGCGGCTGGGAGAACATTCGGTTCGCCGGACTGGCCAGCCCGGCAGCGGCCGGCCTGGACGGCAAGTCGATCCAGCAGGCGGCAGACGAGTGGCATCAGGATCCGATCGACGTCGTGGCGGAGGTGTTGCTGGCCGAGGATTTGAACGCGTCCATCCTGCTGATGCATGGGGCCGAGCAGGTGCTCGAAGCTGCCCTGGCTTTTCCACTGCACATGGTGGGCACGGATGGCTTCTGGAGCGGCCGGCCGAATCCACGCCTGTTCGGGACGTTTCCGCGCATCCTCGGCCGCTACGTGCGGGAGCAGCGCCTGCTCGATCTGCCGGAGGCGGTGCGGCGCATGACCGGGGCGCCGGCCGCTCGGCTGGGGCTGACGGATCGCGGCCTGGTACGACAGGGGCTGGCGGCCGATCTTACGCTGTTCGATCCACGCACGGTGCAGGATCGCTCGACGTACGCCAGCCCGTTCGAGCTGGCCGCAGGCATCGAATGGGTATTCGTGAACGGGCGGCCGGCGCTGGCCCGCGGGCGCCAGGATGCAGCGGTCCTGGCTGGCCGTGTTATCCGGCGGACGTAGCCTTCGAATAGCGGCTCAGCGGGTCCCAGGGGTACACGAGCCAGTCCGCCGATTCCGCCCCGAAGAAGTCCGGCCGAGTGTTCGGAAACTGCGAGTACTTGGGTTTGTAGTGGAGCACCGCCAGGGTTGGCCGTCCCTGGGCCTCCTGCACTCGTGCCTTTACCGCCAGGATGGTGCGCCCGCTGTCCCAGACGTCGTCCACCACCAGCACCTTCTTGCCTGCTAGCAGTGGATCTGCCGGGAACTGGAGGAAGATTGGGGCTTCGACCCTTTCGTCGACCCCGGTGTAGAACATGACCGCCGCCACGAGAATGTTGCGCAGGCCGAGCTGCTCGCTGATCAGGCAGGCGGGAACCAGTCCGCCGCGGGTAATGACCAGCAGGCAGTCGTAGTCCCTGTCGAGCTGGGCGACGAGCCGGTCCACGCAGGCGTGGATGGTGCGCCAGCTCAGGTGGATCCGCCGTCTGGGGCTCAGCGTACGACCAGCGTTCCCTGCATAGTGGGATGAATGGCGCAGTGATAGGCGAACGTGCCCGCACGGGTCGGTGTGTAGGAGAAGCTGGAGTTGCGCACGACGATGCCGGAATCCCACGAGCCGTCGTTGGCGGTGATGGTGTGGTTGGAGGGTCCGGCATTGGTCCAGGTCACCTTGATTCCGGCAGTGACCTCGAGCGTTACCGGCGCGAAGCTGAAGTCGCTGGTGCGGATTTGGTTGCTCGCAACTACGGTCAGCAGCGCCTCGGCAGTCGGCTGAGTGGGGATAGACGTGGCAAACGGGGTGAGCGCTGTCGGGTTGGGGACAGCCGGGCCGCCGGATGGCGTAGGTGGCCGTCCGGGAGTGCTGGTGGAGGAAATGACGATCGGCCTGGGTGTGGCCGTCGTGGCAGGAGCAGCGACCTGGCTCACGCCTCCGCATGCAGCCAGCAGGATCGCGGCCGTGGCCGCTGCTGTCCGGACCGTTCGCAAACGGGCGGTGTCGTCCGGGCGTGTCTTGCGGCGGCCGATATTAGCTGCCCGCCGCCACCTGAGTCGGGTTATAGTTGCCTCACCTTATCTGCCAGCAATTGCCGTCTGAGTTGGAGCGATGGAACGCAGAGCAAGGGTACAACCTTCGGAAGGAAGCAGCCCCTGGGGGCGTGACCGGCGCCGCTTGTCGGGCACCGGCCGCCCAGGCCTGGCATGGCTTTTGCGTAACTCGCAGGGAGCTTCTCAAGGTCTCCCATCGTTCGTTTCAACCTGGCACAGAATGTTGCCGGGCGTTCGCGTATTCAGCCCGGCAGGGAGGGACATGCGCCAATGGCTGTATTGACACGTCTTGGCTCGGGGGCCGGCTGGCCCAAAGCAGCCTATCTCGCCAGTTATCCGCCGCGCGAGTGCGGCATTGCCACCTTTACGCGCGATCTCGTGACGGCCGTCAATCACCTGAATGCCGATGCGCCGGGCCGGATCGTTGCCATCAACGATCCGGCCCGAAGCTACGCCTATCCGCCTGCCGTGAAATGGCAAATCGAACGCGACGACGTCGAGTCCTACGAAGAGGCCGCGCGGTTGCTGAATGCCAGCTCATGCGAAGTGGTGAACATCCAGCACGAATACGGGCTCTTTGGCGGCAGCAGGGGATCACATCTGTTTCGCTTCCTCGACCGGATCGAGAAGCCGGTCGTGCTTACGATGCACACCACTCTCCCCAATCCTGAATCGGAGCTGCGCGCGGTCACCCGTCAGATCATCGAGCGCTCCGCGCTCACTGTCGTCCTGGCGCAGACGGCGCGGGACATCCTGGCCCGCGACTACGGCATCGATCCACATAGCGTGCAGTTCATCCCGCACGGCGTGCCAAACGTGCGCTTCGTGCCGCCCGATACGGCCAAGCGCGCTCTGGGATTGGAAGGCCGTCCGGTGCTTGCGACCTGCGGTCTGATGAATCCGGGCAAAGGTATCGAGTACGCCATCGAAGCTATCGCCGGGCTGGTGGATGAGTTTCCCAACCTGGCGTACCTGGTGGTGGGGGAAACCCATCCCGGAGTACGAGCCGAGATGGGCGAGGCCTACCGTGAGCAGCTGGAGGCGCTGGTCGCGCGGCTGGGGCTGCAGCGACACGTCATCTTCAAGAACCGCTACCTGCGCTACCGCGAGCTGGTGCTGCATCTGCTCGCCTCGGATGTGTACGTTGTGCCGTACCTCGACCTGAATCAGATCGTCAGCGGCACCCTGGCGTACGCCCTCGGCTGCGGGCGCGCTGTGGTGTCGACTCCTTCCGCCTATGCGCGCGAGGTGCTGGCCGATGGTCGAGGACTGCTGGCCGACGCTCGCGATGCGCAGTCGCTGCAGACGCGTATTGGTGCCATGCTGCGCAACCCGGACTACCGTACGTCGCTGCAGCGACGCGCTTACGGTCTTGGCCACGAGATGATCTGGCCGAACGTAGCTCGGGCCTATCTCACCGCGTTCGCCAAGGTCGGCACGCAGATTCGCCGGCGCCCCGTGTACGTGGAGCCTCAGCCGTCGATCCAGGAGCTGCTGGCCTAAGCGCGACGTGATTGGCCTTGGGCCAGCCTGAGCGACGAGCGCGGAATCCCTTCGGGGTGCGTGGAAGGGATGCGTCGCCCTGCGCTCGGCATGAGAAGCTCGCCAGAAAGCCATGGGTGCCTGGGTCGGATCGAATTGTGCGTTACCCGTCCGGTTAGACGATAACAGGCTGCCAGCTTGGACCGTTATTGATGATGGACGAGATGACGATGAAAAAACGATGCGATCAACCAATAGGAGCTTTCGAGCTCATTGCCGAGTATCAGCAGCTGCTCGCTGGGAGGCGAACCTCCATAACTCCGCTCGAGGAGTACGTGGCCCAGCGGCGCCGCTACTGGCAGATGCAGGCGCAGAAGCCGCACCGGCACAGATCTTCGTTGCCGCGCCGTGCTGCCTGACGCCCGCTCTCAGCGCACGGCAGCTACCTACTCCTTGCCCTGGTAGGCGCCGGCCACACGCACGGTCGGGAAGGCCCGAACCGCTTCCTGGACGCTAGCCAGCCGGCCGGAGCCGACAAACCGCAAGGCGTAGTCGTACTCGAACAGCTTACGGCCGGTGGCCTCGGGGAAGCAGGTGGAGAGCTTGTATCCGGCGGAGGCCATGGCCTGGACGACGTCGGTAAGGGAGCCGTCTCCCTCCATGCGGCCGGCGAGAATGACGCGGTTCGGAGTATCGACGAAGATCGGCCGGGCTGAGAAGCCCCAGTAGCTGGCGACGCTGCCGCCGTCGATCTCGGTATGCCGCATCTCGAGCCCAAACTGCCGAGCGGCGGCAGGAGTGCCGACGGAGGCAATGGAGCCATCGCTGTCGACCACCGCCTGCGCGGCGCCGAATGAGCTCGTATCCACGATGGTGATCTTGGCCTGCGGCAGGTGCTTCTCGAGCCACTGCCTGCTCTGGGTGATGGATCCGGTATGCCCCTGCACTTCGCGGATGCCCTCGGTTGGCGCGCCCGGCTTGACCAGCAGCGCGCAGTGATAGCCATGGGTGACTTCGGCGGCGACGAAGGCGGGCGAGTCGGGCCTGGCCAGCCTGCTCTGGCTGCCGTGGTGAAATCCTGTGGCGGACATCTGCTCGGGCGCGCAGGTGGCATCGGCTTTGCCCGCCAGGACCGCGCCGAACGCTTCCTCGGCGGTGGGATAGAACACGACCTCTGGCCTGAACTCCGGATACAGCTGCACCATACGCAAGGCAGCCTCGCCCCCAAAGGTCACCGCGCCTCCGAGCGCCGCCAGGATCAGGCTTCCTTGTTCGGCCATCGCCGCTACCTCCCGCGTGGTCTTCGAGGCCGGACCGCTGGGCCGGCCTCATCCGCCCGATGAGGATACAGGACAAACGACGGGCGATGCACAATAGCGTCATGGCCATAGGCGTTCACGAATCCCTGCCGGCTGGGATCAAGCCGTACGAGTTGAGATCGCACCTGCGCGAGCTGGAAGCCAGGGATCTGCTCGTGCGCGTTCGGCGCAGCATCGACAAGGACACAGAAATGCACCCGCTCGTGCGCTGGCAATTTCGCGGCTTGCCGGAAGCGAAGCGCAAGGCGTTCCTGTTCGAGAGCGTTCGGGACAGCCGCGGCCGCGTGTTCGACATTCCCGTCGTCGTGGGCGCGCTGGCCGGCTCCGAGGAGATCTACACGCTCAGTATGGGCTGCACCTCGGACGAGGTGCTGGATCGCTGGAGCCGGGCGCTGGCCAATCCCATCCCGGCGCGGGTCGTGGATGAAGGGCCGGTGCAGGAGGTCGTGTGGGCCGGGGATACCCTCATGGAGCGGGGCGGGCTGGACGAGCTGCCGGTCCCTATGTCGACCCCAGGCTTCGACAACGCGCCGTATTTCAATTCGGCGATCTGGGTTACCAAGGACCCGGAGACAGGCGTCCGCAACGCCGGCGTGTACCGCGGCATGATCAAGTCCCCCCTGCGCACGGGGGTGTTCTGCGACTCCAACAACAACACCTCGCTCAACTGGGAGAAGCACAACGCGCTTGGCCGTCCCATGCCCGCCGCCGCCGTCATCGGCGCTCCGCCCGCGGTCTATCTGTCGGCCATCCAGATGACGCCGGTGGGCGTGGACGAGCTGGCCGTAGCGGGCGCGCTGATTGGCGAGCCGCTGGAGCTGGTTCGCTGCAAGACGGTCGACATTGAAGTCCCGGCCTACGCCGAGATCGTCGTCGAGGGCATCATTCGGACGGATTACCTGGAGCCCGAGGGCTCCTTCGGCGAAGCCCACGGCTACTGTGATCCACGCTCGCTGTCGTTCAGCTTCGAGGTCACCGCTATCACTCATCGGCGCGACCCAATCTTCCTGTCCATCATCAGCCAGCTCACGCCCAGCGAGAGCAGCAAGACCAAGCAATCCGGCTACGAGACCCAGGTCCTACGCTACCTTCGCGACAGCTGCGGTCTCCGCGGAGTGCAGCGGGTTTCATTGCGCGAGGACTTGATGAACCGCCAGGTGTGCGTGGTGGTGCTGCGCAAGACCGATCGCTACGAGCCGATGAATGCCCTGTACAGCATGCTCAGCCAGCGGCAGACGCCCAAGCTGATGGTGGCCGTCGACGACGACATCGATCCCACCGACGACACCGTGGTCAACTGGGCCATCGTGAACCGGTCGCAGCCTCATCGCGATTTGCACGTGATCCATCCCCGGATCACGCAATTTGGCCCGCTGCGCTACGTGGCCAACGGCGAAAACTACGACAGGGAGGACTCGGCCATCCTGATCGACGCCACCCGCAAGGCTGATCTTCCTCCGATTGCGCTGCCGGCGCGAGAGTTCATGGAACGGGCGCGCGAGCTATGGCAGGAGCTGGGATTGCCCGAGCTCGAGCCGAGGTCACCCTGGCACGGGTATTCGCTGGGTCTGTGGCCCGCAGATCAGGCCAATGAAGCCGATCTGGCGACGCAGGGCCGTTACTTTGAGACGGGCGAGAAGCTCATTGGGAAACAGCGCCAGGTTCCGCGTGGGACTCGTCTGAAGGACGTGCGCACGCACGACCTTTAGCCTGAGTGGCCGTTTTCGCTAGACTGGAGCCACATCAGCGCGGCCTGCCCGCGAAAGGAGGGTATGGATGCTCAGTCAGGCAGAGAACGATTTCCTCACGCGGGTAGGACCGGGCCAGCCGGCGGGCGAGTTGCTGCGGCGCTACTGGATGCCCATCGCCATGGCCCAGGAGCT
>JAJPGV010000036.1 GCA_021325635.1 Chloroflexota bacterium | reverse complement strand
GGCTCGGGAGGATGGGCGTGCGGCTTCAGGGTCAGCTTGCGGCCGGCGCCGCCTCGACGAGCTGGCCGGATTGGACAGCCGCTTGGTCCCAACCGAGGGCGCCCTCGACCGACTCGATGGTGGCGTCGGTCTCGAGGACCCCCGCGGCGCGGGCGATGGCCGTATCAGGGTCCTTCAAGCCGGAGCCCGTGAGGACGCACACGATTCGTGCTTCGGACTGCAGCCGGCCGGCGCGAACCATCTTGATCACGCCGGCTACCGAGGCGGCTGACGCCGGCTCGGCGAACACCCCCTCCAGCCGCGAGATCAGCTTGTAGGCTTCGATGATCTCCTCATCGGTCACAGCCTCGATCACACCGCCTGACTCATCTCGCGCCGCGACGGCTTTCTGCCACGACGCCGGGTTGCCGATCTTGATCGCCGTGGCCAGCGTCTCCGGATGGTCGATGACGCGGTTGTGCACGATGGGCGCCGCGCCGGCCGCCTCGAAGCCGAGCATCTTGGGCCGAGTCGAGACCTTACCGGCGTGGTGGTACTGCTTGAATCCGGCCCAGTATGCCGAGATGTTCCCAGCGTTGCCTACGGGGATCGCCAGGTAGTCCGGGGCCACGCCCAGGTCGTCGCAGATCTCGAACGCGGCCGTCTTCTGGCCCTCCAGCCGCATGGGGTTCACCGAGTTCACCAGCGTCACTCGCCGGCGCTCGGTGAGGACTCGAATGAGACGCAGCGCGTCGTCGAAGTTGCCGTTCACGGCCACCACCTTGGCGCCGTAGTGCAGCGATTGGGCCAGCTTGCCGATGGCGATGTTGCCTCGTGGGATCAGCACGATGACCTGCATGCCGGCCAGAGCGCCGTACGCGGCCGCCGACGCGGAGGTGTTTCCGGTCGAAGCGCATACGATCGCCTCCGCTTCTTCCTCGATGGCCTTGGCCACCGCCAGCACCATTCCGCGGTCCTTAAACGATCCGGTGGGGTTCTGGCCCTCGCACTTCAGGTACAGCTGCTTCAGCCCCAGCTCGTCGCCCAGCCAGCGGGCATGCACCAGCGGTGTGAAACCTTCCCCTAGGCTGAACAGCGGGGTGTCGTTCGTGACGGGCAGATACTCGCGGTAGCGGGCGATGATGCCTGGCCGGCCGACCGGATAGGAGCCCTCGATGACGGGCATCAGTCGTCCTCCTCGATGCGAATGGTTGAGCCGACGTCATTGACTGAGTCCAGTCGCTTCAGCCGAGCGATAGCTCGCTGCAGCGCTCCCTCGCGCGCCGTATGAGTCACGATGACGATCTCGGCTAGGCGAGCAGCGTCGTTGACCTCCTTCTGGATGATGGAGGCGATGCTGATGTCTTCCTCGCCGAGCACGCGCGTGATCTGGGCCAGCACCCCAGGCCGATCGGCGACCTCGAGGCGCAGGTAGAAGCGCGTGCGCACCTCATCCATGGGCTGGATGCGCTTGGCCTGGTCGTAGTGGATCACCGGCGTAATGAAGCCCATCTCGCGCTGCAGGTCCTGGGCAATGTCGATGACGTCGGCGATGACGGCGCTGGCGGTTGGCATCGCGCCAGCCCCTCGGCCGGTGAACATCACCTTCCCGACCAGGTCACCCTCGACCTGCACGGCGTTATAGACGCCGTCTACCCGTGCCAGCAGGGCATGGGCGTTTAGCAGCACCGGGTGAACCCGCGCCTCGACCTGCCCATCGCTGTCGGAAGCCATGGCCAGCAGCTTGATGGTGTAGCCCAGGTCGCGAGCGTAGCGGAAGTCGCGTGCGGCCAGCCGGGTGATGCCTTCGGTGTAGATCTGCGACGGCTGCACGAAGGTATGAAAAGCCAGTGTGGCCAGGATGGCTAACTTGTAGGCGGCGTCAGTGCCCTCCACATCGTTGGCCGGGTCGGCCTCGGCGTAGCCCAGCCGCTGGGCCTCCGTGAGCGCATCGGCAAACTCCACCCCGTCTTCGGTCATGCGCGTCAGGATGTAGTTGGTCGTGCCATTGATGATGGCCCGGACTCGGCCGATGCGGTTGGCTGCCAGGTCCTGCTTGAATGGGGCAATCAGCGGGATGCCGCCGCCCACGCTGGCCTCATAGTGAAAGTCCACGTTGCGCTCGGCGGCCAGTGCGAGCAGCGACGGCCCCTGCTTGGACACGAGCTCCTTGTTGGCGGTAACGACCTGCTTGCCGGCCTTCATGGCCCGCCGAATATAGGTTCCGGCGGGCTCCTCCCCGCCCATCACTTCGACCACCATGTTGATGTTGGGATCGTCCAGCACGTCGTCCGGATTGGTGGTCAGCAGCTGCTGGTCCAGCGCGAAGCCCCGGCGCCTCTCAGGGTTGCGCACGAGGACTCTGCAGAGCCGCACCGGCAGACCGATCTCACGCTCCAGGTCTGGGGCGCGATTGGTCAGGATCTCCGCTACCCCGGAACCCACTGTGCCCATACCCAGCAGGCCGATGCGAACTTCGCGGGAAGGGGCCATCTAGCGCTGAGGGCCGGCGGCGCGCTCGTAGAATCGGGAGGACAGGAGCATATCTCTCATCTCATATCTCTCATGACCCGCATCGGGATCCTGGCCGATACCCACATCCCCAAACGAGCCCGAGACCTGCCGTTAAAAGCGTATCAGCATCTCTCAGGAGTGGACGCCATCCTCCACGCCGGCGACGTGCTGGTGGCGGACCTCATTGTGCGGCTCGAGCAGATTGCCCCGGTGTACGCCGTGCTCGGCAACAATGACCGTGCCCTCGTCCTCCCCCAACGGCTGGAGCTGACCTGGGAACACGTTACTGTGGGGCTGGTTCACGACAGCGGCCCAAGCGTCGGGCGCGCCGGCCGTCTGCGGCGCTGGTTCCCGACGGCCCAGGTCGTGGTATTCGGCCACTCCCACATTCCGGTCAACCAGCGCCAGGACGGCCTGCTCCTGTTCAACCCCGGCTCGGCCACCGATCGCCGGCGCCAGCCCCATCACACTGTGGGCCTGCTGGTCATCGACGGAAGTGACGTCCGAGGCGAGATTGTGATCCTCGATTGAGGCTCTCGCGAGAGGCCTGACAGGCGCAAGCCGGGCTCCTATAATCCTCCTGGCTTGAGGCGATCCGAGGCGTTCCTGCTGTTCCTGTTCATCGCCACGGCCGTGTTTTACTTCTCTCTCCGCGCACGCAGCGGTGGAACCTCGGCGGCAGAGGCCGCCGCTTCGGCTGTGGTTCATGCTGCTGTGCCCAGCGCCGGCGCCTCGGTCTCCGCCGCCAGGCCGGCTGCAACCCCAACGCCTATGCCGCCGCCCTACTTCTCTGCCGCTTGGCTGCAGGCGCATCCACCTTCCGACGTTCCGGCCATCACCGCTCAGGGCGCCATCGTCGTCGACCGCGACACGCAGCAGATCCTTTTCGGCCGCAACATCGATACTCGGCGGCCGCCGGCAAGCATCATGAAGGTGGTTACGGCCATGGTGGCCCTCGATCTGGCCGGGCCGAAGCAGCTGATCGGCGTCTCGCGCGACGCCGCCAATGAAGAGCCCAACCGCATGGGCCTTTCCTATGGCGAGCAGCTGACGGTGGGTGACCTGCTGTACGGACTGCTGCTGGACTCGGGCAACGACGCGGCCGACGCGCTGGCCGACGGCTTGCCGGGCGGCCGCGCGGGCTTCGTGCAGGCGATGAATCGCAAGGCGGCTGCCCTTGGCCTGCTCAACACGCACTTCGTGGATCCCTCTGGGCTGGACGACGACAACTACACCAGTCCTTATGACATGGCCGTCCTGGCGAGCGCCGCCCTATCCGGCTATCCGACCATTCGCACCGTGGTGAGCACCAAGCAGGCGAGCATCCCGGCTACAGCCACGCATAAGCCCTTCGCTCCTATCAATCTCAACGACCTGCTGTGGGACTATCCGGGTACGTACGGTATGAAGGTTGGCTACACCGACGCGGCCGAGTACACCATCATCGCCGCGGGACAGAAGAATGGCCACAACCTGATGATCGTCCTGCTCGGCAGCAAGCGCCACTTCACCGAGGCCAAGGCGCTCTTCGACTGGGGCTATGCCCATGCACCGTCGCCGGATAGCTCGCCCGTGCGCAAGTTCCCCGCCGACGTCGAGAAGCCGTAAAACGGCCTATGTCGCCGGCTCAGGCCGGCAAGAGGGTCAAGGCCGCGCAGTCGCCGCGCGGGGCTTCTTCGTTCTCGGCCATCTCCCCTGCAATCGGCGTTCCGTCTCGCTCGAAGATGCCGAAGCGAGGGGTTGAGTCCGAGATCTCTTCAACGTAGCTGCCTCGTGTACGACCTCACGAGCACGCGGCTCAGCGAGGGCTTCCGCGCTCGTGCTTCGCGTTCGAGCACTGCCAGGTCGTTGGCCTCGGCGCTCACTGTCGTACGCCTGATCATGCATCAGATGCCTAGGCATCTGATGCACAGGACCTCCCTGTGCCCTCGGCCGTTTGGATTCACCCAAATGTCCCATGATCGCTTCCGCCACCTTACATTCACCGGCAGCTCGCACTATCCTGGGTCGGGGGGTTGTACCGCCGGCTGACGCGTCAGCCGGCTTGCAGTGGCTAGTCTTGCGCTCGGCGCCAAACCCTCCAGTGGAGTGCATGGGGGGATTGACTTGTCGACAGCCGTCGAATTTCCGTGGGTCGTGGTGGGCTTCCAGAAGCTCACCGTATACGACACGCTGACTGAAAAGCCAAGGCACCGGTCCGTACAGTGGTACGGGACCGGCATCTGGGCGGAGCTCGCGCAGCACTTCACTGCCTGTGCTTCCAGGCGATGCCTGGTGCTGTTGAGCATCGATCCCGAGACCAAGGTGGAGACATTCCAGCACGGGGAGGGCGGTCCGCATCTGCAGGTTGCTCATATGGGTGGGTTCTCGCAGCTCGGGCCGTGGCTGGCGGAGTGCCATCGCGCCGAGGACGAGCGTGACTCGCCACGCGCGGTGCGCCTGGTCCTCGGCCTGCCAGGGCGCGCCATCTATGACCAGATGGCCCGGAAACCAGCGCACGGCGATGTGGAATGGGCTGTTCCCGCCGCCGGCAGCCGTCCGCATCCATGCCGTGAGCGGCGCTGTCTGCTGCTCATGACCGTGGACGAGGCGGGCCGGAAACGGATCTTCCAACACGGCGACCCTGGCCCGACGCTGGAAATGGAAGATGGTCCTCCCAATGTGGAAGTCCTGGGAGCCTGGTTGAAGACGTGCCATGACCGGGAGGACGCGGCCTAAACGAGCCGGGTCGTATCAGCCCCCACGCAGCGGCCGTTGCCCGCGCATGAGCTTCGGGCCGCAGCAGCAGGGCAGGTGGGCCTGGGGCCCTCGCCGGTGCTCGCCGGAAGGCAGCAGGAGACGACGATCTGGTTGTTGCAGGCTTACGCGCGGCGAGGCGCGAGGCCGCCGCAGGCATTGGCCGGCAAGACTCAATCTACCCTTCGACTTTCAGCAACCAAGCAGCATAGCGTGGTAACATTGACGTACACGTGAGTATCTCCCGGTTGCCAACTACAGGTCTGCAGCCTGCGCTTGGCGGCCGGCTCAGCCGCTCGGTCGTCGCCTTTCGCAACTACAATTACCGCCTTTTCTGGTCCAGCCAGCTGATCTCGCAGGCCGGGGCCTGGATGCAAAAGGTGGCCCAGGCCTGGCTGGTCCTCGAGCTCACGCACTCACCGCTGGCTCTGGGCACGGTAACGGCTTTGCAGTTCCTGCCCATCCTGTGCGGCTCGATGTTCTTCAGCGTGTTCGTCGACCGGATGCCCAAACACCGGCTGCTGCTGGGAACCCAGTTCCTGGCGCTGGTGCAGTCCGCCATCCTGGCGGTGCTCACCGCCGGCGGTCACATCCAGCTGTGGCATCTCTACGCTCTGGCCCTGTTCATGGGCTTGATCAACTCCGTCGATAACCCCACGCGTCTGTCCTTCGTGATGGAGCTGGTCGGGCGTGAGAACGTCGTCAATGCCGTGAGCCTGAATTCGGCCATGAACAATGGTGCACGGCTGCTGGGCCCGGCGATTGCCGGGGCGATCATCGCCGCCTGGGGCGTCCCTACCTGTTTCTTCATCAATGCCGTCAGCTTCCTGGCAGTGCTGATCGCGCTGCTGCTCATGCGCCCTTCGGAATTCCACGCGCTCCCGGTGCGGTCGGAAGCACGGCGTAATCCCCTGGCCGAGCTTGGCGAGAGCCTGCGCTTCCTGTTCGGCGTTCCCCGGCTGGTCGTGGTGATCATCATGCTGGCCGGCCTGGGGTGCTTCGGCTTCAACTACAACACGGTCGTGCCGCTGATCGCCGAGCAGGGGCTGCACGTTGGCGCCGAGGGCTTTGGTTTGCTGATGACGGCCGTTGGCCTGGGGGCTTTGCTTGGCGCCATCACCGTGGCCGGCGCGGGCCGCTCGTCACGCAGGCGCATCCTGATTGCGGGCACGGCCTTCGGATTGGCGCAGCTGGTGCTGGCGTTCGCCCCGAGCTTCATCACGGCTTTCGCGCTCCTGAGCGTGCAGTCTTTCGCAGGGATGCTGTTCACCACGGCCAGCAACACCACGCTGCAGCTAGGCTCGCCGGACAGCATGCGCGGCCGGGTGATGGGCCTGTACACCACCCTGCTGGTTGGTACGACGCCGATCGGCGCGGTGCTGACCGGTGCGCTGACCGATGCCGCGGGCGTTCGCACCACGGTCGCCGCCTGGGGTGGCGTGTGCTTACTGTCGGTCGCTGCTGCCTTGGTCTACGGGTTCCGCGCTCGAAGGACGATGGGGAGCGTCGCCCAGCTGCCCTCCGAGAGCAGTGCGCTGGCCGAGCAGGCGCCGGTAGACTCGGGCGCCGGTCAAACGATCAACAGCGCCGCCTAACGCCCTTGAAAACGAACTGACGAGTCATACCTCATTGATGACAGATCCCGCTCCGGAATCGCTCGGCCGCCGTCGTTGGCGCCAGCTCAGGAGGGCCGCCGCCATCGTCATCTGCGCTGCCCTGGCGCTGTTGGGTGGCATCGGCTTAGCCCTCGGCGCCAACCACTGAGGGCCGGCAGGCTACGGCGTGAAGTAAGGAATGGCCTGCAGCTTCACGTCGCAGTACACGCGGTCTACGCCCGGCACGTCCTGAACCACACGGATGAGCGCATTGAGATCCTCATCCAGGCCGTGCATCTGGCCATCTAGCCGCACGACGCCGTTGTCGGCGTAGACCTCTATCCCGGCCGCCGAGAACTGCTCCAGGAGGGCCACCATCACTCGGCTGCTGAGCGTAAGGTCGGCCAGCATCTTCTCGGAGCGCACCGTGGGCTGGTATTCGGGGCGGCCGGCAAGCCCAACGACCACGCCGCAGGCCGAGTCCAGATCCATGTGGCCGAGGTTCAGCACCACGTCGTACAGCTCCGGATCCCGCCAATCGATGTTGAACAGATGGCGCATGCGCCGCAGGCGGTCCTGGTCTACCTGGTCGATGCGATGCCGCGCCGTGTCTGCGCTGACGCTCTGCGAGTCCATGGACGACCTGATGCGCTGCTCCATCGGAGCGATGACGCGAACTTTGACCAGATGACTGACGCCCTTCAGCAGCTCTTGCCCCGCCAGGCCGTGATAGACGAGCTGCCCTTCCTCGGCTTGGGCCAGGTCGCACATGGCCACGCGCATGATGGTCGTGTACCAGTCGCGAGTGGCGGTCACGCGTTCCCAAAAGCTTGGCCGTGTTTCCAGCACGCGGGATATCTCAGGCTCGGGTACGCCGTACTTGGCCGCCGCCGCGATCAGGGCGTCGGAGCCGACGCAGCAGTAGCCGAGCTGCTGGGCTACGTGTTCGGCCAGCGTTTGGCCTGCCGCCAGGCTGCCCCGGGAGATGGTGATGATCGGCACGAATCTCTCCAGCGCATAGCATCGCTTATTCGGGCTGTGCTTGCAACCCTACTCAGAGGACGGCAGGGCGGCGCTAGCCGAGGATCCGCTGCGCTTGAGCTGCGCCCATCGCGCGCAGCATGTCAGAGGCTCTGCGGCCGCGGGACATGCGTGGCCGCCAGGATTCGTCGAGCTCGCTCTGCCGGCGGCCCGACATCAACGCCACCTGTTCTCTGAGGAGACTTGGGCTCATGTCGGGATCCAGCCCAAGATGCTCCGCTCGGTCCCGTAAGACACGCTCGGCCAGATGAATAGCACGACGGATGTTCGCCAGCCGGAGCTCTTTGGTGCGCTTCGGCAGATCCTGGTCCGTCACCGCTTGTGCGCGCAGCTCCAGCAGCTCCAGATCTCTGATTGCGTCGCTGATACGCCTCAACATAGGCTCACCAAGCGGACTCGCATGACGGGCGATTGAGCCATCACATCTCTGCCGTCCGGTCGTATGGCCATGCGCCCAATGTCTACGAACAACTCCCCACCACCGCTACTCTAGCTACTTTCATCCTACCACTCGCTATCGACCTATGGACGATCCGGCTAGGCCGATCGTCTATAGGCTGGTCGGCCTATTTTCTCAGCGCCGGCTAAGGCTTGGCCCAGCGAGCTTTCAGCCGGCGCACCTAGCGTGGAGTTACCAACACAAAAGGAGAGCGCAAATGAACCGCAAGATCATCTCGGCAGCAATCGCATCTTTCGGCTTGGCCGGCCTGCTGGCTGGCCAAGCCCTGGCGGACGGAGCGCCTCAACGTCCCGACGGTTTCCATCGGGGCGACGCCTCCGGCGTCTACATCTGGCATCGTTCCGGCGTCGATCACGGCTGGCATCTGGAGACCACGGATCCGCGCGGAAGCGGACCCCATGCCTATACGGGGACCCTGACCACCGACGGGAAATTCACCGACGTTCAGCTCGTCCACCCCGAGTCTGGGGACTCGGCCACGATCGATGGCAACGGCGCGCTGAACTACAGCTTCACAACCTACAGCGGCATCGACGGCGTCGATTTCCGGGATCCCGGTGGCAGCGAGATCACTTTCAGCTTGTATGAAGACGGGTCGCTCATGGCGACCAGCAACATCAACCTGGGAGATAACAGCCACCACCCGGCGAGCAATCCCTTCACGCTCCAGGAGCCTGCCTACAACGGACGGCCTGATGGCTTTCGGCCGGGTGACGCCTCGGGTGTATACCTGTGGCATCGTGCTGGAGTCTTCCACGGCTGGCACCTGGCAACGACCGATCCGGTCAAGACCGGAGTCCACAGCTACACCGGCACCGTGACCTCCGACGGCAAGATCGTCGACGTTGCGCTGGTGAGGCCGGAATCCGGTGACACCGCGAGTCTCGACGGCAACGGCACCCTGAGCTACAGCTTCAATACGGCCAGCGGGATCGACGGGGTCGATTTCCGGGTGGACGGTGGCACGCAGCTGACCTTCACGCTGTATGAAGATGGGCAGCTGATGTCGACCGGCGCCATCAACATCGGCGACGGCAGCGTACACCCCGCGTCCGACCCCTTCACGCTGAACGTCTAGCCGCGGCCATCCCCGCAGCAGCTAGGCCAGGCGCGAGCGCCTGGCCTAGCTGTGTTGCAGCGCTCGGTTGAGCTCATCCCGCATCGTCTCGGCGGCCCGCCGAGGGCCGTCCGGCCAGGGTTGCGCGAAGATGATGCCGCGGGCGTTGTTGACGACGGCGCCCGTGCCGTCGTTTCTGAAATTCGGCAGGCAATCCTCGGCGCTGGCGCCCTGTGCGCCGTACCCCGGAACGAGGATGGTCGCGCGGGGCATCAGCGCCCGCGCCCGCTGGGCCTGCTCCGGCCACGTCCCGCCCACAACCGCCTCGCAATCCCACCGATCGACCAGCCGGGCCATCGCCTCGAACACCGTCTCGCCGCTGGACAGCGTGCGGTCCTGCAGCTCCCCGGAGGAGCTGTTGGACGTCTTGACCAGCACGAAGACACCGCCCCCGTGCGGCCGTGCAGCCTCGAGGAAGGGTTGAATACCATCGCCGCCCAGATAGCCGTTCACCGTCAGCGCGTCCGCTTTCATTGGGCCATCCGGCGCCAGGAAGGCGTGAGCATAGGCTTCGGCTGTGGACCCGATGTCGTTGCGCTTGGCGTCGACGATGGTCACCAGCCCGCGGCTGCGGGCGTGTTCCACCGTCAGGCGCAGGGCCTCGAAGCCGGCCGCGCCCCACAGCTCGTAAAATGCCGCCTGCGGCTTCACCGCCACGCACACGTCCGCCAGCGCGTCGATCAGCGCCCGGTTGAAAGCGATGATCGCCTCCGCCGGTTGGAGTCGCCGGAGCTCCTCGGGAAGCTGATCGTAGCGGGGATCCAGCCCAACCACGACACGGCTTTGTTTGTCCTGGCAGGATCGCTCCAGGCGCTCGCGGAAGCTCGAATTGCTGTCCGACATCGTCACTATGGCCGCAGTGTACGGCCTGCCACCCGGGAGACGGTGTGGCCAGGACTCACGTCGCGCAGATAGGTCAGCACTGCCTGGACTCGCGGCTGCAGCGCCGCGTCTTCGCGATTGATGCCCAGCTCGAGATACAGCGAGCTGATGTGCTTCTCCACCGACTTCTCGCTGACCACCAGGGCGTCGGCGATGGCTGCGTTGGTGTAGCCCTGGGCGATCAGGTCGAGCACTTCGCGCTGGCGGCGAGTCAGGCGCTGCAGCGGGCTGCCTTCTCGGGCCGGGCCGCCAGACACCAGCGAGCTGTCAATCGTGACCAGCCCGGAGATCGCGCCGGTGACCGCGCGAATGAGCGTGGCGACGTCGCCCACAGAGCGCTTGATGAGGTACGACCAGCCGGCCACTGCCTCGCGCGGCAGTGACGTCAACAGCTGAGGCAGGGCGTGATTGCTCAGCAGCACGATCCCCAGCGCCGGCATCAGCTTGCGCAGCTCCAGCCCCAATCCCACGCCATCGACGGAGCCAGGTAGGTCGATGTCCAGCAGAGCGACGTCAGGGCCGAGCATGGGTATCTGGGCCAGTGCCGAGTCGGTGTCGCCAAAGCCCGCCAGCACGTCCATATGACCGCGCTGGGCCAGGCAGGTCGTGAGCAGATCGCGGAACAGCCCTTCATCTTCAACGACGACCGCCTTGATGGGGGGCGCGGGTGCCGGGCGTGTCTCGGCTATACCCTCTTGGGACATTGTGGCCATTATCCGCCTGCCGCCAATGGCGGACGCGGGTTTTCCCCTACCGGCAGCAGGCAGGCCGCAAGGGTGTGGCGCCCACGACGATGGCCTCAACCGAGCGAGCGGCTGAAGGTGGCCTACGCTGTTCCATATCCGAGCTCACGATGCGACTCCGCCGCACGAGTGAAAAGCAGCGTTCGCCCCGTGGACCAACCTACCCTCAGGGGAAGCGTCCTGGCCATGGGGAAAACCCGCTTGTTTACGAAGTCCATGCTGTTCAACGGCTGGTTGAAGCCGCCGCTCGCCCGCTATCGATGGCCGGAATGACCGCGAAGCGCCTTGGCTGCGGGTCCTCTACGTCCAGCGGCAGCCGGGCCCGCAGGGTCGTCCCCCGCCCAGGCGCGCTATCCACCAGCCAGGTGCCGGCCATCTGCTCCACTCGCCCGGCGATGCCGTCCAGACCCAGGCCCGGCACGGCCTGGGCCGGATCGAAGCCCGTGCCGTCGTCCTGGATGGCGACTTCCAGGTACTCGCCGGCGATGCCGAGCGAAACACGGACTCGTTCTGCTCGCGCATGCTTGACCGCGTTGTTCAGGCCCTCTTCGATGAAACGGTAGGCCGTCAGTCGCACCGTGTGATTGATGCCCGGACCGCCGATGACGTCCCGCGCTCGCACACTCTCATCAACGTTGAGCTTCAGGCGGAACGCGCTTTCGTAGCCCGAAAGCAGATTCTCGATAGCGGGTATGAGTCCCACCCGGATGATGGACGGATGCAACAGGTGGCTTGCCAGCCGCAGATCCTCTTCGCGAATCCGATCGAGCGCATCGCGAATCGGCGTGAGCTCCTCAAAGGCCTGGTCGGAGATCTCCCATCGCTGCTGGTAGTCTCCGAGTCGCAGCCAGGCGTTGAGGAGCTTGGCCTGCACCGTGCCGTGCAGCATGTCGGCAATCTGCCGGCGAAGGTTTTCCTCCGCGGCGATGATTTGCCGGCGCGAGTGTCGCAGCTCGCCGACCAGCCGGTGCTCGGTGACGTCGCGCAGAACGATCGCCCGGCCGCAGGCCTCGCCGGCCTGATTGCGCAGGCCGGACACGCGCACGTCGTATACGCGCCGGGCCGGTCCTAAGCCGCGCTCGAGCTCCCTCAAAGCCCGGTCCTGATCCTCCGCCGCCACGATCTCGGCGATCTCCGGCGCGACCGCGCCGAGTGGCTGCCCAAGTGGATCGCCGGCCCATTGGCCGAACGCCCACGCCGCTCCATTGGCATAGACCACTCGATGCTGCGGATCCACGACAATGACCGGATCGCTCATGCCCTCCACGATGAACCGATAGGCAATCGGCACGATCTCCAGCAGACGCTGTCCAAACACCGCCATGGCGATCAACGACCCGCAGACGATCAGACTGAGCGGCGTGAAATCGAGCGAGAAGAGCGGGCTGTGGCCGGTGACGTAGACGGTGTTGGTCAGCAGCGCGACGAGAATCCCTGCCGTGAGCAGCGCAGCCTGGCGGCGATAGAGACGCCCGCCCGGAATGCCCTCGGCTGGCTGATCCTTCTTCCCCCGTGCGCTTCTCGCCCAAAGCAGGCGCAGCAGCAGCACCATGGCCGCCAGCGCGGCCGAGTCGCTGGATGCGAGGCTCAGGTAGAAAGCGGGGCCATGGTCGATTCCGAACAGCGGGAACGGGCCGCTCGTGTCGAGATAGGTGCGAATCCAGAAGATATGCTGCCAGTCGCCCGTCCATACCAGCAGGCACGTCGCGAGGGGCGAGATGCTCGCGAGCATGATGCGGCGCAGCGGCACGCGGCGCTCCTGACGCTCGTATTGGATGGCAAACAGCAGCAGCGCCCAGGCGGCGCTGGCAGCGCCCATGTACCAGAACCACGAGAACTGGATCTTGGCCCGCAGGGTCGTTGCCAGCAGGCTTGCTCCGTGGCCCAGGCTCCAGCAGCCGCATGCCAGCATGAACGCGGCGAATGCCGTCGCTCCTGGCTGCTGCCGCCGGCGCCAGGCCACCGCGGCAACCAGGAAGGCGATGCAGGCTGCCGCGGTGTCGACGGCCGTGTAGGGCAGAGCCTGCAGGCTGATTGGGAGCTCGATTTCTCAGATCGTAGGGTGCGGTCGCTCCGATCGGTGCGACTTAGCCATTTTGGGGCATCTCGCTCCCTATCGACGCCTGCTTGCTGGATAGAGTCCGGTAGAGACCGGCGGCTAGCCGGTCCCGCACTGGTCTACGTACTTGTCCCGCAGCGCCGTCACAAAGTCCTTTTGGTCCAGTATCACCAGCTGGCTGATGTAGTTCAGCCAGTCTTCGAGCCTGGTCTGTGTGGGCGACTTGAGGTTCGGATAGAACCAGTGCCACACGTCGACCTGGTGTTTGAAGGCGGTGAGCTCGGTCTGATAACAGCCTTGGGAGCTGTTGATGTCCACGCCGGACCAGAAGTCCAGCGCATGTGAGCTTTCGTGAGCAACCAGGTCCGCGATGGCGTGCGCATCTTCGGTGGCGGCGGTGTTGGAGATGCGGATGGTGTTGTCGCTCAAGCTGAACAGTCCCAGGGCCCGAGGATCCGGCAGCGGAGCCACGATGACGGCCACGTTGTGCTCCGCCAGGTTCCGCATGTAGCGCGTTCCCTGCGCCTTGTCGTACTGCGTCAAGAGGTCGATGGCCGGCTGCAGCGCCGGCGCTGCCTGGACGGTGAGCAGCGCCAGCGGCATGGACGCGGCCCCCTGTGGCTGCTGGGCGGTCGCAGGCACGACGGCGAACTGCTTGGCCAAATCCCCGCCCAGGATCGGAACCACGGAACCGGGCGGCGGCTGATTGGGAACGGCGTCGAGCCACAGCTGCAGCGCCACCCGCTGAAAGCGCTGGACGACGAAAGGCCCGAAGCGCTGTGGCATCGAGGTGGGCAGACCGTACAGCTGGATTGAGTTGGCCACGCTCCACTGAGGGATGGCCGACGGATTGGGATTGGCCAGGTATTTGGCCTTGATGTCCGGCTGCGTGAGCCAGGAGAGGCGGATCGCGCTAGCTCTGTTGAAGTCCCCTCCCGACCCGTCATTGGCGATGGGTGGGGGAATGCCCTGCAGCAGCAGGTCCTTGTCGTGCCCGGTCTGGCTCAGCAGGTCGAAGGTGTTGGCGAGCTGGACATCGCCCTGTGGCGCATCCTCAGGGTGCCATTGCAGCAGGGCTGCTTGCGTGGCTTGGTAGATGAAGCCGTCCGGCAGGCGGAAGACGTTAGACGCGGGAAAGCCCAACACCTGCACGCCGCCGAGGCGGGTGAATTCGGAATAGAAGCGCGTGACCTGGCCGCGGTTGTCGAAGCCGCCGTCCAGGACGTTGAAGCCGCGTCCGGTCCCACCGCCCGTCTGCGTGTAATACCAGCCTCCCGAAACGGCGTAGTCGGCTGCGCCAGCGGCTCTGATTGGTGGGGCGAGCGCGAGCAGTGACAGGGAGGCCGTGACTACGAGCAGTGCGCGGCGAACGGATGAGGCAAGCGAAGTCATGGACACGGCTTAGAACGGAATGCTAGCTTCATGGTGACACGCCGGACAGCTTGGGGCCACGCGTACAATTCCATGCGCTGATGACCTCCCCCTTGTGGCGCCCTCTCCCGCCGCTGCGTGAAGCCGATTCCATCACTGCCCTTGGAGCCTGGTCCGGGCGGGCGCTGGCCGGCAGCGCCGCCGGGTTGTTCCGGAGGGACGGCGTGGAGCCGTGGAAGCGGCTCGATCTGTCCGCCACCGAAGTGCAGGCCATCGCGCTGGACTCCACCACGAATACCGTGGCCGTTGGCGCCGGCGGCAGCGTCGACGTCAGCCGCGACGGTGGGACGAGCTGGACTCGCGCCGAATTGGACACCATCGGGCGCGTGACTGCGCTCGGAATGGCGGCCGGAACGCTTTTGGCCGGGACCGACCGCGACGGCACGTTCCTGTCCAACAACGGCGGCGCCAGCTGGCACAGCTTCGGATTGGACGGCCAGATGGTGCTGGCGGTGTGTGGGGACGATCTGGCCGGCACGGATACCGGACTCTGGCAGCGCGACCCGGCAACCGGCTGGCGCAAGCTTGCGCTGGAAGGCGTATGCACGGCCATCGCACGCTGCGGCGACGCGTTGCTGGCCGGGACCGAGGACGATGGCTTGCTGCGCTCCATCGATGGTGGGCGAACGTGGGCTGGCTGCTCCGGCGTCCAGGAGGGAATCAATGCCGTTGCCACCTCCGGCCGGCGAGCCCTGGCCGGCACATCTTCCGGCCACGTCTTCTTATCCGAAGATGGCGGCGGGACCTGGAAGGAGCTGCCATCACTGTCTTCGGCCGTCATGGCGGTCGCCCTGGACGACGATCGCCTGCTTGCTGGCTGCTACAGGACAGGTCTGTTCGAGCTGCACGGCAACAGCTGGCACCCGCTGAATGACGGCCTGGAGTCGACCAACGCCATCGACCTCCTCGCCTTTCCGGAGGGTCTGGTCGTGGCTTCCATCGACGGGCTCAGGCGCTGGGCGGGCGACTCGTGGCAGACACTCGATCTCGGCCTGCCCGGCGAAGTCCGCGCAGCGGGTCTGACGGCGGCAGGCGAGCTGCTGGTGGCGACCACTGCGGGCCTTTTTGGGAAAGACGGCCAGCTGGGCGACCTGCACGACGTCAACCTCATCCGCGCCGCCGCCAATGGCGACCTGGCGGTGCTTACCGAAGATGCCCTGCACCTGCGGCTGGGGCAGCGCTGGACGCAGCTGCCGCGGTCGGAGCGCGAGCGCACCATCGACGTCGCGTTCACGCCGTCATATCCGGATGACGATGGCGTACTGCTGTGCACGCTGCGGCAGGGTACGCGAACGTCCGTGGTCCGCTATGGACCACGGACCGAGGAGGTGGACCGGCTGTTCGACTATGACGCCGGCTCACGCTGGCTGAGCATCGCGCTCCCGCCCGATTATCGGGCCGATGCTCGCCGGCCCGCCGGCTTTTTCGTCGGCACGGGCGGATCGTTGTTCCGACCGTCCTGGCCGGGCGACACCTGGCAGCGCGATGTGCTCCACGACCCGAATGCGATTGTCCTCTCGCTGGCGCTTTCACCCGCGTTTGCGGAGGACAAGACCGTGGCCGTTGGCACGACCACCGGCCCTGTGCTATCGCACAACGCCGGCCTGCTGTGGACCAACGAAGCCGAGGGCCTGCAGGACGTGCGCTGCCTCAAGCTCGTGTACGACCGCGAAGCGCGGCTCTTCTGCCTCACTCCCACGCGTATATACGAGCTAGGGTTGAGGGGTTAGGGTTCAGGGGCTAGACCCCTCGACCCTGAACCCTCGACCCTCAACCCTGAACCCTCAACCCTGAACCCTAACCCCTAACCCCTCAACCCTCAACTATTGAGAATCCAGCTCCAGCGGTCGCGGGTGATGCGCTTCTCTTCCGGGGATGGCCCGATGGCGGGCGGGAACTGCTCCTTCCACTCCCATGGGCGGCAGGCGTCGATGATCACGCGAGAGTTGTGGCCCTTGTCCACGGTGCGGATGGCTGGGTCCAGCGGCCCGCTCCACGCCCGCTTGATGATGTCGAACGAGCGCTCCGGATCCGACCGAGTGGAGACGGCCCAGATGACCTCGTTGAGGTCAGACACGTCAATGTCCTCGTCCACCACGACCGTGATCCTTCCCAGGTAAGCGCCGGTGCGGCACATCGCCGCCACGTGGCCGGCCTGTCGGGCGTGGCCCGGGTAGCGCTGCTTGATGGCCACCACGTTGAATAAACGGCAGCCGCCCACACCGTGGCACCAGGCTGCCGTCACGTCGGGCACCCCGGCGAGCCGCAGCTCGCGCCGCAGGTTAGCGCTGCGCAGGTACTGGCGGAAGCGGTGCGCCTCGTATGGCGGCTTCTCGGGCGGGACGCCCAGGATGATGGGGTTGTTGCGGTAGTAAATGGCCTTCACCTCGAACACCGGCTCTTCGCGGCTGGCTGAGGCGTAGTAGCCAGTCCATTCCCCAAACGGGCCCTCCATGCGCTTCTCGTCGTGCTTCAGGAAGCCCTCGATGGCGATCTCCGCCCGGGCGGGAATGGGAAGGTTGGTGTACTTGCCGCGGATGCACTCCAGCGGCTTCTCGCGCATGCCGCCCACCCAGTCAAGCTCGCTCAAGCCGGGGCGGATCTCCAGGCAGGAGGCCAGGAACAGGTAAGGGTCGGCGCCCAGCACGACCACCGCCGGCATGTCCTCGCCCTTGGCGAAGAACTTGTCGCGATGGATGCGACCGCCCTTGCCGGGCGAGATGTACAGGCCGGTGTGGTTCTTGTCCATGATCATCACGCGGTAGGTGCCGACGTTGATCGAGTCGTCCTCGGGGTCGCGCGTGATCACGTTGTCGCCGGTCCCGATGTACCGTCCGCCGTCGTCCTCATGCCATTTTGGAGTCGGGAAGGCAAACATGTCGATGGCGTCGCCCTCGATCACGTTCTCGGTAATCGGCCCGGAGGTGACGAAGTTGGGTGGCAGGGGCTTGACGTTGTCCATGCGCCGCTCCCACTCGTCCATCAACTCCCACACGCCGATGTTCGAGGGCAGGCCGAGGGTGGCCGCCAGCCGGGGCCGCTCGCCCTGGGCGTTCACCAGCAGGCGGTGGCCGGCCGGATAGCCCGGAACGTTGTCGAACAGGACGGCAGGTGCGCTGTCGGTGTGGTGCAGCATCTCGGTGATGCGGCCAATGTTTTCTTCCCAGTCCACGCCGTCGAGGACGCGCAATTCGCCGATGGCGTCGATCATCTGCAGCCAGTCGCGCAGGTCCTCATGCGGACGGCCGGCACGCACCTCCGCTACCAGTTGATCCCGCTGCAGCTGCGGCGAGTCATAGTTATTGAGCGGAACGCGCCTCACGCCTGCACCAAGTCCGGCGGAAGACGCCGCATCCGAAGTTAGGGCCATGTATTACCTCTCCAGAAGCCAGGATTCGAGGGGTTTGAAGATTGCGAAACTAGACGTTGCGCTGCAACGTACGATCTTTATAATTCACGCACCGTGCGGCTGGGGTCAAGTTTGAGGGAGAGAAGGGCAAGAACGAAATGGCTGTAAGGGCGCTCGACGAGAATATCTACGCGTCTGAGGACCTTGAGCTCAAGGAACCCAACGTCCTCTTGAAATTCTACAGGCAGTATTACAACTGGATCCTGGGTGGATCGGCTGTGATCATCTTCCTGGCGCTGTGGGAGTGGGCCGGGACCAGCGGCGCCATCAACCCGCTGTTCACCAGTTCGCCCAGCCGTGTGATCAATGCTTACGCGAAGCTGATCGCCGGCGGCGAGCTCGGCCACGACATCGTGGTCAGCGGCCAGGAGTTCCTGTATGGCTTCGGGCTGGCCATCCTGGTCGGCATCCCCGCCGGCATGCTCATGGGCTGGTACAAACCCATCGAGGCCGTGCTCGACCCGTTCGTGAACTTCTTCTACGCGACTCCTCGCGTCGCCCTGCTGCCCCTGATGATCATCTGGCTGGGCATCGGCATCAACTCCAAGATCGCCGTCGTGTACCTGGGCGCTATCTTCGCCATCCTGATCAGCACCATCACCGGTATGAAGAACCTCGATGAGTCGCTGTTGAAAGCCGCGCGTTCCTTTGGCGCCACGGACATGCAGATATTCAAGACGATCGCCCTCCCCGGCTCCGTGCCGTTCCTGCTGAGCGGTATCCGCCTTGGCCTGGGTCATGCCCTGGTCGGCGTGGTCGTGGGCGAGCTCTACGCAGCCACGGCGGGTGTCGGCTATCTCATCGCCGTGGCGGGCAACACCTTCCAGACCGACAAGGTGTTCGTGGGCGTGACGATTATCGCCGTGGCCGGCATGCTCATCACCGCGCTGTTCAAGAAGATCGAGGACCACTTCCAGTCCTGGCGCCCACAGCGCGTATCCTGAGATTCGACCTGAGCTAGGCTAGGGGTGCGGCCGGCGATTGGCCCTGTAACAGGGACCTTCTGCCGCCGCACTTCTTGGTGTCTGGAGATTGGCACGTGGTAATGGAGCGCGTCCGGGGCAACCTGGCTTATACCGACCTGCGAGACTGGCTGGACGGGATCGAGGCTCTGGGCGAGCTTCGCGCCGTTCGAGGGGCGAGCTGGCAGGAGGACATCGGCATGGTGACCGAGATCCTGCAGCACAACCTCGAGCGCGGGCCCAGCGTGCTGTTCGACGAGATCCCTGGCTTTCCCAAGGGCTATCGGGTCAACGTGAGCGCCTTCAGCAGCATGAAGCGCATCGCCTACACGCTGGGCCTCGACGTCAACGCCACCAAGCTGGAGATGGTCGAGGAGTGGCGCCACAAGCTGCGCACCCACCAGCCTATTGAGCCGGTCGAGGTTGGCACCGGGCCGGTCATGGAGAACGTGCAGACCGGCGATCAGGTGAACCTGCTGAAGTTTCCCACGCCCAAGTGGCACGAGAACGACGGCGGCCGCTACATCGGCACCGGCTCGATGGACATCACCCGCGATCCGGATAGCGGGCACATCAACCTCGGCACGTATCGGGTGATGGTGCACAACGAGAGGCAGGCCGGCTTCTACATCTCGCCCGGAAAGCACGGCCGCATCGCGCGTGAGAAGTACTTCTCGCGCGGCGAAAAATGCCCCCTGTGCGTGGTGGTCGGCGAGGATCCGCTGCTGTTCCTGGCCAGCTGCACCGAGGTGCCGATCGAGCAGTCCGAGTACGCCTGGGCGGCCGGCTTCCGCGGGGTCCCGTACGAGGTCATCCGGGAGCCGATCACGGGCCTGCCGATCCCGGCCAACGCGGAGATCGTCCTAGCCGGCTTCGCTACTGACAAAGGTAAGCTGCCGGAGGGACCGTTTGGGGAGTGGACCGGCTACTACGCCAGCGAGATGCGCGACGAGCCCGTGTTCGACATCGAAGCCATCTACCATCGCAACGATCCCATCATCTTCGGCTCGCCGCCCAACGTCCCGCCTGACGAGCAGTCTTATTTCCGGGCGTTCATGCGCTCCGGCTTGCTGCGCGAGGACATCGAGAAGGCCGGCGTGCCGGACGTTACCGGCGCCTGGTGCCACGTCGTCGGCGGTTCGCGTCTGCTGCTGGCCGTGAGCATCAAGCAGCGCTATCCGGGCCATGCCCGCCAGGCCGGCCATATTGCCGCCATGTGCCACGCCGGCGCCTATCTCGGCCGCTACGTGATCGTGGTCGACGACGACATCGACGTGACTGACCTCGACCAGGTGATGTGGGCGCTGTGCACGCGCTCGGACCCGGAGCAGGACATCGACATCATCAAACGCGCCTGGAGCGGGGCGCTCGACCCGGTGATCCATCCATCGAAACGGGGACACAATTCCCGTGCGATTATTGACGCGTGCAAGCCGTGGGAATGGAAGGACGAATTCCCGCGTTCCGGCAAGCCCTCGCCCGAGTGGCTCAAGAAGGCCTACGATAAGTGGGGCTTCCTGATCTCGTAAGGTAAATCGAACATCTAAAGTCCAGAGGAGACCATGCCGTATGGCGATCGCCATTGAACGACCCGGACAGACGGGGACGTCGTCCCGTTTCGACGGCCTGAGAAGCTGGCTCGAAGAGGTCGAGCGGCTGGGCCACCTGCGCCGCGTGCACGGCGCAAACGCTGAGGAGGAGATCGGCGCCGCCACCGACCTGCTGCAGCACACGGCGGACGCTCCCACTGCGCTGTTCGACCAGGTGCCGGGCTACGATCCCAACTTCCGCGTGCTGGTGAACAGTCTGGGCGCGACCGACCGCATCGCCCTGTCACTGGGGCTGCCGCTCGGGCTGTCGAAGGTGGCCCTGTCCAATGCCTGGCGCGCCAAGCTCAAGAGCTTCAAGCCCATCCCGGCGATCGAGGTCAACGACGGTCCGGTGTTCGAGAACGTCCGCCGCGGCGACGACGTGGACCTGACCATCTTCCCCACGCCCAAGTGGCACCCGAACGATGGCGGGCGCTACATCGGCACCGGCTCATTCGACGTGACGCGCGATCCCGATGAGGGCTGGATTAACCTGGGCACCTATCGTGTCATGCTGCACGACCGCAACCACGTGGGCTACTACATCTCGCCAGGCAAGCACGGCCGCATCCAGCGGCAGAAGTACTTCGACCGCAACGAGCCCTGCCCGGTGGCCATGGTCTTCGGCAGCGACCCGCTGCAGTTCCTGGCCTCGTGCACCGAGATCCCCTACGGCATGTGCGAGTACGACTGGGTCGGTGGCGTCCGCGGTGAGGCGGTCAAGGTGATCCGCGGGCCGGTGACCGGCCTGCCCATCCCGGCCGACGCCGAGATCGTCATCGAGGGCTTCGCCACTCGCGACACCATGCTGAACGAGGGGCCATTCGGCGAATGGACCGGCTACTACGCTTCTTCTCACCGCGACGAGCCGGTCCTCAAGGTCGAGGCGCTCTATTACCGCAACGACGCCATCCTGGTCGGCTCGCCTCCGGGCCAGCCGCCGGACGAGATCTCGCGCTATCGCGCGGTCATGCGCTCCGCCATCCTCCAGGATGACCTGGAGAAGGCCGGCGTGCCCGACGTCGTCGGCGCCTGGCAGCACGAGGTCGGCGGCGCGCGGCTGTTCACCGTGGTGGCCATCAAGCAGCGCTATCCGGGCCATGCCCGCCAGGTCCTGCACATTGCTTCGCAGTGCCATGCCGGCGCCTATGCCGGCCGCTGGGTGGTGGTCGTCGACGACGACGTGGATCCCACCAACCTGGAAGAGGTGATGTGGGTGCTGTGCACGCGGGCCGATCCCGCAACCTCAATCGACGTCGTGCACCGCGCCTGGAGCACGCCGCTCGACCCGCGCATCACGCCGGAGCAGCGCAAGAACGGCGATTTCACCAGCTCGCGCGGGTTGATCGATGCCTGCCGGCCGTGGGAGTGGAAGGACCAGTTCCCCATGGTGAACCTGCCGCCGCGCGAAGTGCGCGAAGCGGCCCATAAGCGCTGGGGCTATCTGCTGGAAGGGCACTAGAGCCTGACTGGCATCGGGGCCTGCCACCCACCCGGCAAGCCCCGACGCCCGCGTGCTGCCGGCGCAGGCGTCTGCGCGGCGCACGGTAGGTCGTCATCGTCAAGCGGGGCCGTGAGGCCCCGCTTCCTGTTCTCTCGGGCAATCCCGTCCGGTGAGCTCCACCGCTCGCCACCCGCCGAACGGAACACAAGGCCCCGCACTGCAGGCTGCAGGGCCCCCTTGCGCCCCGTTTGGCAGGGCTGGCGGAGAGCCGGTTTCGTACCGCAGGCGGTGAAGGAGTCGCCAGCTGAGGAAGCATCATGCTAACCACTCTCGGGCTCGCTCTGGCGGGCCTGGTGGCCGGTATGTACGGGACAATCGTCGGCGCTGGCGGCGGCTTCATCCTCGTCCCTCTGCTGCTGCTCACGCGGCCCGACCTGTCAGCCGCCGGCATCACGACCATCTCCCTCGGCTCCGTGTTCTTCAACAGCATGTCCGGCTCGGCCGCGTACGCGCGCCAGCACCGGGTGGACTTCAAGACCGGGCTGCTGCTGGCCGCGGCCACCGTTCCCACGTCTGCGCTGGGAGCCATTTTGGTTGGTTTCGTGCCTCGCCGGCCATTCCAGCTCATGTTCGGCGCCTTTCTGGTCCTGGTCGCGATCTTCGTCTGGATTCGCCCCGGAATCCAGCGCCGGACTGTGCGCAGCGGCGCGAGGTTCCACCGCCGCCTGACTGATGCCCGCGGCAATACCTATGAGTGGAGTTACAACCTCATCCTGGCACTGGGGGCAAGCTTCATCATCGGCTTTCTGGCCGCTCTGCTGGGCGTGGGGGGCGGCGTCATGCTCGTGCCGGTGATGGTGACGTTCCTGTCGTTCCCGCCCGCGGTGGCTACGGCGACGTCGACCTTCGTCCTGCTGTTCACCTCGCTGAGCGCCACGGCGACGCACCTCGTGCAGGGGGACTTCCGGGGCGTGGAGGTGGCCACATTGGCGGTCGCTGCAGGCACGATCGCCGGCGCGCAGCTGGGCGCGCGTATCTCGCAGCGGCTCAGCAGCCGGCTCATCGTCCGCCTGCTCGCCGCCGCTCTAGCCTTCGTTGGCGGGCGTCTGTTCCTGAGCGGTGTGCTTTAGGGCTGAACCGCCGTCACGTCGGCCAGGAACTTGCTGGGCTCGCCGCCCATGTCCATGACCTGCACGGCAAAGCGCGCCGGAGGCTCGTCGCCGAAGTAGTCCTTCCACACCTGGTTGAAGATAGGACGATCACGCTGCAGATTGGTCATGTAGACGGCCACCTTGACCACGTCGGCGAAGGTCGCGCCGCCCGCTTCCAGCGCCACGCGCATGTTCTCGAACAGCCGCCGCGCCTCGACCTCTGTATCCTCGGGCACCTTCCGTGTCGCCGGGTCCACGCCGCGCAGCGCCCCGAGGAAGATCAGCCCGTTGGCTTTCACCCCGTCGGCTACCGGCGCGTGATGCCGCTGGCCCTCATCTTCTCCCACGTAAAACGAAATCTTCTTGTTCGCCATGACCTCGCTCTCTCGATCCAATGTCGCCGCACAAGTAAACCAGAGCCCGCCGCCGCCCGCAATGCAACCGGAAGCCCGCGATGCTCGCCATGCTGGTCTGGTCCCCGTCCCCCGTCCCCCGTCCCCCGGTCTGGCCCTGGCCTCCGGCCTCCGGCCCCCGGCCCCCGGCCCGCTCCGCGCGCCGCGGTTCCCCTGCGACACTATGGCCGTGCTCCTGGCAGCGCTCGCGCAAACGTCAGCCACGGTCGCGGCCACGCCCTCGCGCTTGGCCAAGATCGATGCCATGGCGTCGTGCCTTCGCCAGGTCGATTCCGACGAAGCCGCCATCGCGGTCGCCTACCTTTCGGGTGAGCTGCGTCAACGCCGGCCCGGCGTCGGCTGGGCTGCGCTGCGCAGCCTGCCTGCCCCAGCCCGGGAGTCCTCTTTGACCCTGCGTGACGTCGACGCCTCCTTCGCCCGGATCGAGCAAGCCTCAGGCTCGGGATCGGCAGCGCTGCGGCGCAACGAGATCGCCGCGCTGTTCGGACGGGCAACCGAAGTGGAGCAGCGGTTCCTGGCCCGGCTGGCAGGTGGGGAGCTGCGTCAGGGGGCGCTGGCGGCAATCGTCGCTGAGGCTGTGGCCAAAGCCGCCGGCGTGGAGCTCGGCGACCTGCGCCGGTCGGTGATGCTGGCCGGCCAGCTGCCGGCGGTGGCCGAAGAGGCGCTCCGATCCGGCGCCGAAGGGCTGCATCGCTTCCATCTGCGGGTGGGCAGCCCGCTGCAGCCTATGCTGGCTCAGTCGGCACCTTCGGTCGAAGAAGCTCTGCTGCGCAGCGGTGCCGCGGTGCTGGAATGGAAGCTCGACGGTGTGCGCATCCAGGTGCATCGCGAGGGCGACGACGTTGCCATCTTTACCCGCACGCTGGACGAGATCACCGATCGCCTGCCGGAAGTGGCAGAGGCGGCTCTGGCCCTGCCGGCGCGGTCCATCGTGCTGGACGGCGAAGCCATCGCCCTTGGCGCCCATGGCCGGCCGCGTCCCTTCCAGGAGACCGCCAGCCGCGCGGCCAGCAGGGGGGACGTGGAGCGCTTGCGCCGGTCCGTGCCGCTCACGCCGTTCTTCTTCGACGTGCTGCACCTCGACGGCCAGGATCTCATCGACCTGCCGGGATCTGACCGCTACGAGGCGATAGCCAAGGTTGTGCCGCCGGAGCTGTGGGTGCCGCGCCTAGTGACGGCCGATGTCGATAAGGCGACCGCCTTCTTCAGCGACGCTGTGCAGCGGGGCCACGAGGGCGTGCTGGTGAAGGCGCTCGCTGCGCCTTACGACGCCGGCCGTCGCGGCGCGGGCTGGATCAAGGTCAAGCCGCGCCATACCCTGGACCTGGTCGTGCTTGCGGCGGAGTGGGGGCATGGACGGCGGCAGGGCTGGCTGTCCAACCTGCACCTCGGCGCCCGTGATGCCGTCAGCGGGGGCTTCGTCATGCTGGGCAAGACCTTCAAAGGCCTGACCGACGCGATGCTGTCCTGGCAGACCGCTCGGTTCCTCGAGCTCGAAATCTCCCGCGATGCGTGGACGGTTTACCTGCGGCCCGAGATTGTGGTCGAGATCGCCTTCGACGGCATCCAGGCCAGTCCGCGTTACCCGGGAAAGATGGCCCTCAGGTTCGCCCGCGTGCTCCGCTACCGCCCCGACAAGCGCCCGGAGCAGGCCGACACGATCGACACCGTGCGCCAGTTGCATGCAGCCGGCTCCTAAGCGGGGCTAAAAGAAGGGCCGGACGCCGCCTGCTCGGACCACGCGGGGTCTCGCTGCCCGTGATGGTCAGTGCTGCGTCGTGGCGTGGATCAGAATGGACGGGGTCGTCTCTCGCGAGACACTGTATCCGGCTCCTTTTGCAGCAACTCAAACTCAGCCACTGGCACTTGGAGCCGCTGATCGCCCCTTGGCAAGTCCTGTTGGGTCTTGGAGCGTCGAACGACGATGCGAGTGGGAGCAGCCGCTCGGCGCCGCCATGCCGATCGCTCCCGCGCCGGACACGACTTTACGAAATGGTAAAGTGGTGCTACGTTGGAGGCATGGCAACGGAGCTTTCCCGACGTCTGCTGGACGTATTTGAACATCCGGAAACCCATTCCCCGGATGAGCGCCAGGAGCTCCGCCTGCTGATTGAAGACCGGCTGCATCAGCCGCTGACGACAGATGAAGCCGCGCGTGTCCTTGGTGTCACCCGACCCACGGTGCACCAGTGGCTGCGGGCCCATCTGCTGGCGGAAGACGAAGGCAGCAGCCGAACCAAGCGCTTGCTCGATACCGCCAGCGTGTATGAAGCCCGCCGGCTGCTGTCGTCGAGACGGCTGGCCGGCACGCCCGCCGAGCGCGCCAGCCAGCTTCAGGATGTGGTGGAAGAGCTGTACGCCGCGACGCATCCGCGGGATGCCGCCGCGCTGGAGCAGGCGCTCGACGCGTCCGACCGGGGGGAGCTGGAGGCAGTCGAGGACGAGCTGATTCAGGCGGCGCGCCTACGGCGGGCCACCCGCCGATCTCGAGCGGTCGGCTAGCAACGCCTCAAGCTCGCTGGAGCCCTCGTTTTCGCGAGGATTGGAACGCACTCAAAGACCGGGCCAGGACGTCACGACGGGCGTTGGACGTGGTCACTGCGCTGGCCGACGCGATTGCGGCAATCGAGGATGAGCCGTGCTCTGGCAAGGCCTTACGTGGGAGCGGCACCCGAGGCTATTGCGAGTATCGGCTCACGAGACGGCGCAGGAGCTGGCGCATCCTTTACCAGGTCCGCGGCGCGGAGAAAACGCCGTATCTGCTGACCTTCGGCGAACACTACCTGCCAGTGGAGGTCAAAAGCTTTCGTCCGCCGGCCAGACGTGTGCCGCAGCGCCTTGGAGCTGAACTCGGGTTCGACGATGTGTACGTTTCCCTTGTGCGGCTGCTCGGCCTTGACGAGACTCAGATTCGGGAGATGGTCCGAGCAGTCCGTGGTGGTGCGCTGCAGCGGCCCTGCTGCTGAGATCCCGGAAGTTCAGGCGTCCGCGCCCGACCTGACGGTGTGTGACTTTGCAAGGGCGTATGGCTGAGCTGATGGCTCGTGCTCATCAAGAGCTGTGGCGGCGAATATCGTTTCACTGGGTGGTCAACGGCTGGACTCGGCGCGGTCGCGGTGGGCGGTCTTCCCGCAACTGAGGCGAGACTGGAGCTAGCCGGCCAGGGCCTTGTTCAGGTAGCTCAGGTCGATCCAGCTGTCCAGTGGGGGCACCTTGTCCAGGTTCTTCTGGTTCACCGCCAGGTTCAGCAGGTTCTCTATGCCCTTGTTGTTCGGCTTCAGGTCGCGTGACAGCATCTTCTGCGTGATGAGCTGGTCGTAGATCGCATCCAGGTACTTAGGTTCGAGAGGGCTGACCGCGTTGTAGACCGACTCCGCCTCAGCCTTGTTGGCCGGGTCGTACAGCCAGTCGGTCGACTGCTTCATGGCCTTGAGGAAGCCCACTACGAGCGCTTCGTGCGACTTGGCCCACTTGTCCTCCACGCCGTAGCCGTTGTACTGGATGTCCTTCAGGTACTGGTTGACATAACCAAGCGACTTCAAGCCGGCCGCCAACGCCCGCGAATCGTCCGGCCCGCCCATGATGGCTCCGGCGACCTTGTTGGTTTGAATGGCCGGCAAGCGCTGTGACGAGTCCCCGATGCTGATCACCTGGTAGTCGTTGGCCTTCAGGCCGTTGGCTTCCATCATGCCCCGCATGACGATGTCGAAGTAGCCGCCAGCCGAGCCCGCGGCGACCGTCTTGCCCTTGAGGTCTGCCCAGCTGTTGATGCTCGGGCTGACGATCATCTGGAAGTTCGGCACCTCCTGCGCCGAGCCGATGAGCTTGATCGTCGCTCCCTGCAGGATCGGCTTGGCCATCGAGTCGACCGAGTAGGTGTTGAAGCTCACGTCGCCGTTGATCAGCGCCTGCGTCTGCGTGACCGACGAGCCAATGACCACGTTCTCGACCTTCAGGCCCTGCTTCTCCAGGAAGCCTTTGGCCTGGCCAACGAACAGCGGCCAGCTGGCCGGCGAGTTGCCGGTTTGGCCCATTTTCACCGTGACGACCTGGGCCGCTCCGCCCGACGGCTTGGCTGCCGCCGAAGCCGAGGTCGCCGGCTTGGCCGAGGCGGCGGCCGATGGCGCGGCGCTCGTTTCCGCGGCGGGCTTGGCTGCGCCGGCGGAGGGAGATGCAGCAGGCGCAGCCTGCCCGCAGCCCGCGGCGATCAACGCTAGGCCCGCCAGGGCCGGAACGAAGCGAAACAGACTTGCCGTCTTACTGGTACTCATGTTGTTTTCTCCCGCCCGCGATGCCGATGGTGACTCTGCTGAGTAGCTTCCAGGGGCCGGTGCCGCTGGTATACTAAGGCACTTCGGGCTGGATTGTATAACAATTCTGCCGGGCAGCAGGGGAGTCCGTGGCCAACATCGATAGGTACATCAGCGCAGAGGCGTTCGCGCTCGAAGGAAAGGCACAGCGACTCCAGCCGCTCAAACGATTCCTGGCGGAACACGAAGACGCTGTTCTCGGCCTGCTGGCGGTGGCCGCATTCGTGGTCATCTGGGAAGTCGTCATCGACGTTGCGCACGTCTCGGCGCTGTTCATGAGCCCGCCCTCCAAGGTCTTCGCGGCTGCGCGCAACGAGCTGGCCAGCGATACCATCTGGCATCACCTGGGAGTGAGCGGCATCGAGCTCGTGTTCGGCTACGTGGCCGCCGCGGTGGTAGGCATTCCGCTAGGCGTGCTGTTCGGCTGGTACCGTCGCGCCAAGTCCGCCGCCCAGCCGTTCATCTCTTTCTTCTCCGCTGTGCCGCGCGTGGCTTTCCTTCCGGTCATCGTCGTGCTGGTGGGCATCGGCATCGTGTCCAAGGAGATCATCGTCTTCATCAGCGCCGTCTTTCCGATCATCTTCAACACGATTGCCGGGATGCAGAGCCTGGACGCCAACCTGGTCAAGTGCGCGCGCTCGTTCGGCGCCAACGACCGCCAGATCTTTCGCACCGTGGCTCTACCAGGATCGGTGCCGATGATCGTGGCCGGCCTGCGCCTGGGCGTGGGCCATGGCCTGGTAGGCGTGGTGGTGGGGGAGCTCTACGCCGCCACCGCAGGCCTGGGGTTCTACATGGCCCAGAACGCCGCGCAATTCCACACCGACAAGATGTTCTTCGCCCTGCTCGTCTTCGGCTTCGCCGGCATGGTCCTCATGGCCCTCATGGAGAAGGTCGAGAACCGCTTCCAGGTCTGGCGCCCCCGCTAGAGTGCCGAGCTGGCTAGAGTGCCGAGTGCCGAGTGCCAAGTGCCGAGGGGGCTGGGACGACCCTAAATCCTCGACCCTCGACCCTGAACCCTCGACCCTCAACCCTCCCATTCACAACACCCCATGACCATGCCCGCCGTGGACCTCGCCCGTCTTGTGCACGTGCATCTTCGTGTACCACAGCGCCAGGCCACCGTCGCCGGGCGGCTGCTTGCGATGGAACTCGATCAGCGGATCCTCGAGCACTTGCGGCGTGCCCACTGTCGCCGCCCACACCTGCTGGCGGGCCGCCTGCTCCACGTACAGGGTGTTCTGCACGGCCTGGCCCACGCTGGTGCCCACGGCGACCGCGCCGTGGCCCTTCATGAGCGCGGCGGGCCACTTGTCCAGCGTTTTGGCCAGCTCCGCTCCGATGTCGGTAGTGTTGATCATCTCGCCACCGAACACCGGCAGTCCGTGCTCGAAGGGGGCGGACTGGTGAGTGATGGCAAACACCGTCTTCCCGGCCATGGTCAGCGCCGTGGCCACCTGCGGATGAGTGTGGATGCAGCTCTGGACGTCCTTGCGCGCCTTGAAAATCTGGACGTACAGCGGCAGCTCCCAGGGGATGGCGCGCTGGCCGCCTTCCATGATGTTGCCGTCCTCGTCGAACAGCATCACCGCCTCGGGGTCATTGGGTGGGGGCCCCACCCGCACGTGCTTCAGGATGAAGCCCTTGCGGGGGTCATCTTCCGGCAGCCGCACCGCGATGTGACCCCAGGGATCGTTCAGCTCCTGGAACAGCAGCTTCGTGCCGAAACGGACCTGCTCGCAGAGCTCCTCATAGTTGGGCATCGGTGTTCCTCCTCAGTGGTGTGTGCCGCCGATCGCGGCAAATGATCTCGAATGTCGGACCGGTTACGCGCCCAGCCCGGCCAGGCCCGCTCGGGCAATCTCCTCATCGACGTCCGGCTTGCTGCCGCTGGCGCCGATCGCTCCCACACACTGGCCGTCCACGAATACCGGCAGCGCTCCCTGCGCCGCCACGAAGCGTCCGCCCAGCAGGGTGGTCAGGCTGGTGTAGAAGGCCGGGATCTTCTCCGCGCGCTCGGCCAGCTCGCCGCTGGGGACGCGGAACGCCGCCGATCCGAAGGCCTTGCCCCGTGACACTTCGGGGCCGACCACGTTGGCGCCGTCGAGCCGGGCCATTGCTACGAGCGTGCCCGAGCTGTCCACGACTGAAATTGTCATGCCGAGGCCTCGACTTCGAGCCTCGGCGACGGCCGCGTCGATCATATTGCGGGCCATGTCATAGGTAAGCGGCATCTCTCTCCAACTCAGCGCCGAAATTCGGCCGTTCGCACCCAGCCGTCCGGTCGCGGGTTGCCTCCTTGGTCCCGCGAGCGCGACCTAGAATATCAGATAGACTTGCCCAACAACTATGTCGGACAACTTGAGGGGCCGGGCTGTCGTGCCGACCCTCGAGCCGGCCCCGGCATGGCGCATCGCTGTCATGCTGATCGTCGAACCTGCCGCGACATGACAGCCGGGTGGCCAGAACGACACCATGCAATGGACAATGTGATCGCATTCAACCAAAGACGCTTTCAGGGAGGTCAACGTGGCAGATCCTAATGTTCTCTACCTGGCGCACTACACGGTCACGGTACGTGACATCCGCGTAGCCGAGGCTTTCTACGAGCACGTCATCGGCGCCGACGTGATTCGGCGCGCCTGGAATCCCGACGAGCCCGACCCGTCCGGCACGCCCGAGGAGCGCACCAAGCAGATCGCGGCGCGCGATGGCATGGGCCGCCGCTTCTCGCAGTTTCAGATCGGGACCGTGGTGTTCGACTGCTTTGAAGAGCCCACGGGCTGGTGGCCCGACCGCCGCTCGCTCTTCCAGCACCCGCACTATGCCTTCGAGGTCAAATCCCTCGAAGAGGCCTGTTCCAAGCTGGACAAGCACAACATCCCGTACGGCTGGTCCACCTTCGCCGGCCCTGGGGTCGGTGTCTACTTCAGCGACCCCGACGGCAACCATCTGGAGTACATCATCTCCCGCGGCTATCCCAAGGACGGCATCAAGCTGGGCGACCCCGATTGGCGCCAGCTGCAGTACGACTTCGACCCCAAGACGCTGCAGGCCACCCGGGTGCAGATGTGACGCTGGCCGGCCGGGAGGGACGCGCATGAAGCTGCGCTGGGTGTCCGACGCGCCGCCCTGGAGCGGCCGCGCCGAAGCGACGGTGGCCTATAACCTCGGCTTCCTGCGCGAGGCTGGCATAGACGAGGCGGACATCCGAGCCATCCCCGGTGAGCGGACGGCTATGGAAGCGCTGCTGCGCGGCGAGGTCGACATCCTGTCGGGCATGGCCCGCAAAGCCATGATCGCCCATGCAGAGGGGCATCCGGTGCGCATCCTAGCTATGCCGGTGCGGAAGCTGCACGCCGGCCTGGCGGTCGATCCGGCCATCAGGGATCCCAAGGAGCTCAAGGGTAAGACCGTGGCGGTCGGTATCTTCGGCGCCATGGTGGAGCGTCTTGCGCGCATGTCTCTGCAGCTGTTGGGAGTGGATCCCAACGAGGTGCACTACATCGACGGTGGCACAGGCTCGCTGCGCATGGAGCTCATCCGCAAAGGCGAGTGCCAGGCGGCCATCATGATGAACGTCAACCTTGTCGCTTCGGAAGCCGCCGGCTTCAAGGTTTACGACACGCTCAGCACCCGCTACCCAACCTATGCCTTCCATACGCTCAGCACCACGCAGGACATCCTGGACACTCAGCCCGAGCTGATCGTCGCGGCCCTCGAGGGCTGCGTTCGCGGCCAGCAGGTGCTGATGGACCCTTCACGGGTCGACGAGATCGCTCCCTTCTTCAGCTCGCAGATCCCGGGCGGCTCACGCGAGGATTGGATCCACGAGCTGGAGGCGGAGGTCGAGACCTTCAGCCCAACCCAGGAGTTCGAGGATGAAGCCTTCGCCAACGCCGTCCACTTCGAGCAGGAGTTCGGCCTGCTGCCGCCCGACTACGACTTCCACAAGATCCTGGAGCCAGGCCCGCTGGCCCAAGCCTGGTCTCGCGTTCGCGCCCGTCAGGGCTAGAACGCCCGCCATCGTCCGGCGCCGCTCAGCCTAGCTTCTCGGCGATAGCGGCCCGCCAGGCGGCCGACAGCTCGGGCAGGCCGGCCATGGCTGCCAGCTCCTCGGAGGTCGCCTCTCCCAGGATGTGGGCGCGGTGCAGGCGCAGCACGGTGAGGGCGGCATCGTGCCGTTCGACGACTTCGATCGGACCGGAAACCGGCACGGCGCCGGGGCGAAGCACGCGCAGATACCAGCCGGTCCGGCCGTTGGCGACGAGCTTCTTGGGCAGGTCCGGGCGGGACCGGAACGTCGCCAGCTTGTAACACGGCTCGCGGGGCTGCGTGACCTGGAGCAGCGCCTCGCCCCAGGACCACACGTCGCCGATGCGCACCTGGTCCTCCAACCAGCCCGACACGGTGAGGTTCTCGCCGAAGGCGGCCGGCCCCAGCTCCTGGCCGAGCTCGGCTGCCCAGGAAGCGATGTGCTCGGAAGGGTAGGCGTAGACCGCCTTGTCGGGACCGCCATGTACGTTCAGGTCGGCCTGCCGGTCGCCCTCCAGGTTCGTGGTCGAGAGCTGCAGCGATTCCACCGCCACCGGGCGCTTGTGAATGCCGCTCCTCAGAGGACGCCCGCGGTAGGCGCCGACGATCGACGGCTGGCCCACGTTCACCGAGACGAGGCCAACCTTGAGATGGGACAATTCCAGCTTGCTTCGATGGTACCGCCAACGTGGCATGCAGCCTTCCAGGCCCCCGGAAGGGCCGCTATTACACGGTGACGCGGCGTTCGGTAGCGACGAGGGCCGGCGGCGCCGGCTGCGGGCCGTCGAGGGCCAGCAGGGCGCGGTTGCGGACGTTGGGCAGCAGCGCCGCCAGCAGGATGGCGGCAAAGAGGGCCATCGATAGCGGCGCGCCCCAGGCCGTGGCCAACAGGCCGAGCGGCAGCGATCCGACGCGCCAGGTGCCCCACGTGCTGGCCATGTACAGGCTCATCACCCGGCCGCGCATTCGCTCTTCGGCGATCTGCTGCAGCAGCGTATTCGTCGCGGCGGCCGTGGCCGTCGTCGAGGCGCCGACGATGAACAGCATGACCAGCGCGAGCGGAAAGTTGCGGGTGAACGAAAAGACGAGCAACGCCAACCCATAGCTGGCCCATGTGGCGAAGAAGAAGCGCACCAGCGGGATCTTGGGCAGCAGGGCCATCAGCACGCCGACGACGATCGTGCCGGCGGCGGGGACAGTCATCATCACGCCCAGACCTTCGGCTCCCACGTGGAAGACGTCGCGAGCGAAGACCGGCATGATCTGGGCGTAGGGCCGGCCGAGCAGGGTGACGAGGCCGACGCCGACCAGCATGGGGCGAACGTAGGGATGATGCCAGGCATAGACGGCGCCGTCTCGGATGCCGCGCCAGCCGGCTCCGGAGCGGATCTCGATGCGATGTGGCGCGGCGCGCACGAAGGCCAGCAGAGCCAGGCTGACGAGGTCGCTGACGACGTTGAGGTTGAAGCTGCCGGATAGGCCCCATGAGCCGAGGATCAGGCCGGCCAGCGCCGGGCCCAGGACGGCCGATCCCTGCCATAGGATGGAGTTCAGGGCCACGGCCGAAAGGAGCGAGTCGCGTGGCACCAGGCTGGGAGTGAGCGCCTGGCGGGCGGGCGTGCTGAGGCCGTTGATGGTGGCTGTCAGGAAGGAGTAGGCGAACACGTGCTCGACCCGGATGTTCCCGCTCGTCACCAGCCAGGCCAGGATCGCGTCAGGTACGATCTGCACCACCTGCGCCCAGCGCGATAGCTTCAGGCGGTCGAAGCGGTCGGCCACCACGCCGCCGATGAGGGAGAAGAACAGGATCGGCGCAGCCTGGATAGCGGCGTTGTAGCCCAGGAAGGCCGGCGAATTCGTAATCTGCAGCACGAGCCAGCCCGTGGCCACAGCCATCATCCAGCTGCCGACGTTGGTGGCGACCTGGCTCAGCCAGAACAGGCGGTAGGGGCGGTGGCGGAAGGCGGCCAGCCGGACGGAGCTCATCGGAGCACGGTAGGGAGCAGCTGGCGCACGGCATTCCGCAGCTGTTCAACGTCCGCGGCCGTGTTGTAGCCCTGAACCGATACGCGAAGGAGCTGCATTCCTTGCCATTCGATGATCGGCACTTCCACGCGGTGCTCATCGTACAGCTTGCGTTTCAGCTCCGCGCCGTCACATGGCGGCAGCGGCACCGCCGCCATCTGGCAGAACCAGTCGGATGAATCGGGCGTCAGCGCCGCCTGGCCGGTGAGGTCGAGCAGCGCCGATCTGGCCTGGCGCACGAGCTGATGGCAGTCTTGCCGCACGGCCGCCCAATCGTGATCTTCGAGAAACCGAATGGCGGCCGGCACCGCCAGGTAGGGAGCGATGTCTTCGGCGCCCTGCCACTCCAGGGCGGTGATGAACGGTGACTCGGCCTCCCAGTCGGGGTCGGCCTGCCAGCCCCAGCTCACGACCAGCGGCTGGAGGAGAGCCTGAACGTCTTTGCGGGCGTAAAGGAAGGCGGCGCCTTTGGGCGCGCAGAGCCACTTGTGACAGTTGCCGACGTAGAAGTCGGGCGCCAGGCGTCGGAGATCCAGATCGAGCTGGCCGGGGCCGTGGGCACCGTCGATGACCGTGAGGATGCCCGCCTCGCGTGCGCGGCGAATGACCGGCTCGATGGGAAAGGTGATAGCGGTAGGCGAGGTGATGTGGCTCAGGCTGATCACGCGGGTTCGCGGGGTGACCGACGACCACAGCCGCTCCATGAAGTCGTTCGCGCTGGCCACCGGCACCGCGATCGGCTGCACGACATAGCTGGCCCCGCGATGGCCGCATACGAAGCGCCAGGTGCGATCGACCGCCCCGTACTCGTGATTGGTGGTAAGCACCTCGTCGTCCGGGCCGAGATCGAGCGACCTGGCGATGACGTTGACGCCGGTGGTGGCGTTGGCGACGTAGATGAGGTCGGTGGGATCGGCGCCTACATAGCGGGCCAGGCTGCTGCGGGCCGTTCGCATCAGCTCGCGGAAGCGGCGGCCGAGGAACTCCACCGGCTGGCGCTCCAGCTCGATCTGCCAGCGCTGGTACTCGTCGAAGACGGGCCGCGGGCAGGCGCCGAACGAGCCGTGGTTGAGGAAGATCACATCGGGTCGGAGCAGGAACAGGTCCCGCAGACCCAAGCTCACCTCAGCAGCGCTGCTGTCGAATGCACGCCTGTGCTCGCCGGTCCGTGCGGGACGGGGAACGCCAGCGATTTGACGACGACAGGGACGACTTCGGCCGGGTGGATAATCTCACCGACGTCGATGTAGTCCAGCTCCATCAGCTGCAGCCCGTCGATGGACACCATGTCGGCGGCAACGCCGAAGTCCTCTTCGAGGATCGAGCCGAGCGCCCGACCGACGTCTTCGTGCAGGGCGACGACCAGCGGCAGGCCCGCCTCGATCGAGCGCGGCATAGCGCTGACGATACCGCCGGCCAGGGCGCGAAGGGTTGCATACTCCGGATCGCCGCGCCAGGGGATGGCCAGCGCCACGGTCTGATCGCCTTCGGTCAAGTCGAGGCGGCGGAAGGCTTCGGCGATGGCCTTGCGCACCGTCTCAGTGTCGAAGTCGCTGGCCGGGAGACGGGGCTGCACCACGGGCAAATTGCGCACGGGGAGCACGCCGGGGTTGGTGATGTGCAGCGTGTTGCCGCTGAGCTGCACGGTGAACTGCGATGCGCCGATCACGGTGGCGCGGATGCCTTCGCCGGTCGACACGAGCTCGCGCGGCAGGGTGCCGGAGCGGTGCTGCTCCACGACGGCTGCCGCCAGATCGCCGCCCAGGTCGCCGTAGCGGGTGCCCTCGCGGCCGTAAATGTACTCGGCCACGCCACCCGAAAAGCTGACCGCGCTCGGCCGTGGGGCGTCCTCGAAATGGAGCGGTGGTGTGAGCATGAGCTCCCGCGCCAGGGGCGTGCGTGGTGGCCCACCGGCGGCGTCCACCAGCACGGCGGCGAGCATGGAGCACAGCCGGGCGCGATCCTCGGCTGTGAGCGGGCGTCCGAACGCCAGGTCGACGCCCGCCTGGCGGGCAACGACCTCCGCCGCCGGCTCGATGCGAACGACCAGTCCGTCCGCATCCTCCGCCACCAGCCGGCCGCCCACCTGCACCGCCGCGGTTTCGAGCACGTCGCCGTCTCGAAGCAGGCTGAGCTTGCTCGTGCCGCCGCCGATGTCGATGTGCAGCAGCGTGTCGCCGCGGCGATGAGACAGCGCGGTGGCCCCGGACCCGTGAGCCGAGAGGATGGCCTCCAGGTTGTGGCCGGCCGACGCGCACACGAATTTGCCGCCCTCGCGTGCGAACAGGTCGGCCACGGCCCGCGCGTTGGCGCGCTCCAGGGCGGCGCCCGTGAGGATGACTGCCCCGGTATCGATCGCTGCCGCGTCGAGGCCGGCCAGGTCGTAGGCCTGGTCGACGAAGCGCTCCAGGGCGTCGACGTCGATCAGCCCGTCGGCGCGATAAGGGGTGAGCAGCACGCTCGAGCGGTAGAGCACTTCGCGCTTCATCACCGCGAAGCGGCTGGACAGCTGCTGGCTCAGCCGCTGGAGATGCAGCCTGGCGAACAGCAGGTGCGAAGTGGACGAGCCGATGTCCACGCCCACCGTGACCAGCTGAACGTTGTCGACGTTCCACGCCAGGGGCGCCTCGCGGTCCTCCTCCTCGTCGTCCAGCTCATCGACGTCGACGTGATGGTCGGGGAAATGGATGGCGCTGGGCAGCTTCTGGTCGCCCTCCACATGCCGGTTCTCGCCGGTGTGGCCGTGCGGACCGAGCGCCCAGGAGATCCCGTCGAAGTCGTGCAACAGGCCGGTCCGGTTACTTGATGCCGGCTGCCGTGAGGAACTGCTCCATGCGGTGCTGAATGCCCTTGGCGGCCAGCGCCTCCTCGTAGATCTTGTGGATGCGCGGATCCTGGTCCTCGTACTCGATCTGGCGGCCGCCGGCCTTGACGTCGACGTCCATGCCCAGGAAGGTCTTCTTCTTGTCTTCCGCGAAGGGATAGCGCAGCCCGCCGAAGGCGACGGCCAGGTAGCGGGCCGGCTCGGCGCTGATGTTGAAGTGCTGGTGGAACAGCATGTTGGTGGGTGTGAACACGCAGCCGTGCTTCCAGTCGAAGCGGCGCATCTCGGTCTCGCCCTCATACCAGTACAGGCTGTAGCCCTCGCCGCAGACCGTGAAGACGTTGAAGTCGGGGCCGTGGCGATGGCCCTTCTTATAGGTGCCGACCGGCATCTCGGAGACGTGGGCGTGCATCGTGCCGTCGCCCAGGACGAACATGATGTTGGAGCCGCCGGCGCCGCGCGCTTTCCACTCCTGCAGCTTGAAGGTGCTCAGATCGGGCACGAAGTTGGTCTCCCACATGTGGCGGCCAGGGCGGAGGGGGAGGAATTCGCCGTCGCCCTTGAAGTACTTCTCTTCGCCCAGCCGCTCGGGGAAGGCGAAGGGGTTGTTGAACACGAAGTCCTCGTTGTGGAAGGCGTTGAGCATCATGGGCAGGTTGGTGGTGGTGACAAAGCGCGCCGGTTTTTGGCCGCTGGTGTTGAACAGCTGATAACGCGCATTGAGCGGCAGCACGAATAGGCTTTTGGTTCCCCATTCGAAGCTGTGCTTGGCGCCGCTGGAATCCTCGATGGTGGTGCTGCCGCGGCCGTCCAGCACGTACACCACTTCCTCGTAGAGGTGCTTCTGCGGCGCGGTCTTGGCGCCGGGCGCGATCTCCACGACCTGCATGTCCAGAAAGTCGCCGCGGCCATGGGCCAGGGCGAAGGCAGCCTTGGCGTCGATACGACCCCAGGGCTGCAGGTCCATGGTCAGCAGATCGAAGCCGAAGTCCTCGTAGATCGGGATGCCCTGCTTCTTGATCCACTCCAGATACGTGTCGACCAGGAATCGCGTCTCAGCCATTGCTTTCTCCTGCTGCTTGAGTTGCCCTCAATCCAGGACCCCCTGGTGGGCCAGATCTTCGATGTCGCCGCTGCTCAAGCCAAGTATCTCTCCCAGCACGTAGCCGTTGTCCGCGCCGAGGCAAGGCGCCGGCCGCCCCAGCTTGGGGGGCGTGCCGAGCAGGCGGAAGGGTGGGGCCTGGGCGTGGATGGGCCCCTGGACTGGATGCTCCACCGGCACCCAGTGCCCGCGGTGGGTGAGCTGGGTATCGGAGTAGAGGTCGGCCATGGAGTTCACCGGGTAGACACGCAGCCGGCGCTTGCGCAGCCGCTCGACCACGTCCTCGCGGCTGTGCTGCCGAGTCCACCCGGCGATGAGCGTCTCCAGGCGATCTTCTTCGGCTTTGCGGCCCGCCTGGGTGGCAAAGGCGGGATCGACGCCCCATTCAGGATGATCGAGCGCCTCTACGAAGCGCAGCCACTCACCGTCGCCGGCCACGCTGAGGGCGCACCAGCGGTCCTCGCCGGCGCAGGGAAACACGCCGTGCGGAGCCCAGGTGGGATGGCGATTACCCTGGCGCGCGGGGATGCGGCCGTTCACGAAGTAGTCGAGCAGCGCCGGGGTCATGAACTGCACCCCGGTCTCGTATTGCGAGAGGTCGATGTAGCTGCCTTGGCCGGTGCGTCCGCGGCGGACGAGCGCTGCTAGCACAGCCACCAAGCCGTAGCCGACGGCGATGTAGTCAATATACGGACCGTACAGCAGCACCGGCGTCTCGCCGGCGTAGCCCAGCAGGTTGGTGAACCCTGCCAGCGAGGTGAGGTGGCTGCCAAAGCCGGGATGTCCCGCGTGCGGACCAGTCTGCCCCTGGTTGCAGGTGCTGAGCATGACCAGTCCTGGGTTGGCCGCGGAAAGCACGTCGTAGCCGAGACCCAACCGGCTGATGGTGCCGGGTGTGAAGTTCTCCACCACCACGTCGGCTTGGCTCACCAGGGCCCGCGCCAGCTCCTTGCCGCGGTCGGTCTTGAGGTTGAGGGTGACGCTGTGCTTGCCGTCGTTGAAGAAGCTGAAGATGCCCGCGCGCTCGATGCCGGGTACGTTCTCTTTGAAGGGTGGGTAGTGAGTGCGGAAGCCGTCCAGCGCACGCTTGGATTCCACGCGGATGACTTCAGCGCCATAGCTGGCCAGGTGCTTCCCCACGACCGGCCCCGCGGCAAAGCCGCCGAATTCCACCACGCGCAGCCGCGGGGAAGTGCCGAGTGCCGATGGACCGCCGAGTCCCGAGTGCCGGGTGCCGAGCTGTTCGGAGGCGCGGGTGTGGTTGGACGACTTGGCAGTCGAGGTGGCGAGCTCGCCGAAGACCTCGGCGTTGTGCTCGCCCAGCTTGGGAGCGGTGCGGCGCAGCGGTGGGCGCTGGCCGTCGAACAGGACGAAGGTGCCGGGAAAGGGCAGGCTAGGGCCGCCCCACGGAGGGTCCACCTGCTGGTGCATGCCCCGCGATATGAGCTGCTCGTCTTTCCAGATGTCCTCGACGGTGGCCACGGGATAGCCCAGCATGTTGCGGGCAATCACGCCCTGGAAGAACTCGGCCCGCGACAGGGTGAGCAGGAACGGGCCGATGGCCGCCTCGATGCGCTCGACGGTCGCGGGCGTGCAGGTGGCTACGTCGAACTCGTCCCAGTTGACCTCCCGGACCGCGTCGGGGGCGCCGCCCTTCTCCTCCATCCAGGCCATGAGCGCCTTGCTGGTGGCCCGTCCGGCCGGCCCGCCGTAGAGGGCAAACGCCACGTAACCATCCCGGCAGGGCCAGATCATGCGGAATTTGGCGCCCGTCACGCTGCGGCCGGTGAGGTACGGGCCGGATCGGTTCTGCTCCTCCTTGAGGAGGTCCCAGAACATGGGCGCGTGGGAGATGGCGGCGATCATGGCTGCCTGCGAGGAAACGTCCACGTGCTGGCCGCGGCCATTGAGGTTGCGAGCCAGTACCGCCATGAGGGTGCCCGCGGCGGCCGACATGCCGGCCCAGGAGGGCGCCTGCGGCAGCGTGGTGCGCACTGGTGGGCCCTGCGGATCGCCGGCCAGCCACAGGCTGCCACTGGCCGCCGTCACTTCGAGGTCGGAGGCCGGGCTCGTGGCCACGGGACCATCCACCCCGAAGGGGGTGATGCTGGTCATGATGATGGCCGGGTTGATGGCTGCCAGCTCCTCGTAGCCTAGGCCCAGGCCGTCCAGGTAGCCGGGCGTGAAGCTCTCGACGACCACGTCGGCCTGCTGGACCAGGCGGCCGAACAGCTCGCGGCCGGCCTCGGTCTCGAGGTCGCAGGTGACGCCGCGCTTGTTGACGTTGCCGGCCAGCCAGGCCAGGCTGCGCTCGACATGCGGATCGTCGCCGGCAAAGGGCGGCACGCGGCGGCCCGGATCCCCGCTTGGTGGCTCGACTTTGATGACGTCGGCGCCCAGGTCCGCCAGCGTGCGCCCGCACATGAAGCCGGAGTCGTCGGCCAGGTCGAGGACGCGCACGCCAGCCAGGGGCAGATCGATTGCATCGGTCATGCGGATAGACGCCGAAGTGCCGGGAGGTTACCGGGCACGGACGGTGGGCGGGGGCCAAGCCCCCGCGCTACACGACCGCGAGACGATACCGAACGGAGGACGAGCTCCGGCGCTGCATGACACGTGCGAGTGGTACCGCCGGTTTAGCGTCCGGTGCGGGCCAGCGACTGCACCCAGCCCTGCATGATCGACTTGCCCTTCACGATGTCGGCGTCGCTGAACCACTTCTTGAGGTCGACCCGATCGACAGGGTATACCGGCCGGTGGAAGTCCTGCTCGTAGCCGAAGGGCATGGTGGCGTCGATGCCCATACCGCCCTCGAAGCGGGTGTTGGCCGCGGTCCACTCGGCGTCGCCGGCGGTCATGCGCTCGGCCGGCTGGAAGGTCTGGCCGATGCCGCCGGGAATCGGGTTCAGGATGTCGGTGTGCGGGTTTACCCGAGTGGTCAGCGCCCAGATGATGTCGTCCATGCTGTACATGTCGATGTCGGTGTCGACGGCGATCGCCAGGCGCATGCCCTGGCTGCAGGCGAGGGCCGCGGCCAGGAAGTTGCGCTGCCAGCCATCCTCGATCTTGTTCCGCTTCTTGACCTGGATGATGCAGCCACCCCAGTCGGTCATAGCGTAGGGGATGTTGACGTCCTGGACGATGCCGGGCTGCAGGCGCTCGCACAGCTCGTAGATGGCGGCCTCACGCACGGTGGTGTCGATGGCGCTGTCGTCGGCGGTGTGCACGCCCAGCGGGAAGATGATCGGCTTCTCGGAGCGCTTGCGCATGGTGATGGCGGTTACGTGGAAGGTCGGGGCCTTGTAGGCCTTGCCCATGTAGCCGGCCCACTCCGGATGGAAGAAGAACTTACCCTGCTTGCCGGCCGCCTCGGACTCAGCGGTCTCGTAGCGCTTGTCGCGCGGGTGCAGGTAGCCCTCGAGGACGTACTCGCAGTCGGCCACGGCGTAGGCGTCGACCGTGCGGGCCTTGACGATGCGCACCGGGGCGCCCTGGACGGCGCCGGCAGCGCCGAGCTCATCAGCGCCGCGCGGCAGGACGACGTAGTCGAAGCCGCCGCCGGCGATAAGGGTGCAGGCCGGCGGAAGGCCAAAGCACATCGTCAGCGGAATGGGCTCGTCGTCGTGGTAGTGCTCCGAGATGATCTGCCACATGTGGGCCCCGGGGGCGGACTGGAAGGTGCCGACGTTGCCCCAGCGGAAGCACATGCGGTTGTAGCCGATGTGCGAACCACCGTGGAAGTACTTGCCCACGACCACGCTGTTGCCGCTGCCGATGGTCATTTCGGACTCGAGGTGGGTGTGGCGGATGGTCATGATGTACTTGTTCACGTCGAGGTCGTCGGTGATGACCTCCTGCTGGCAGGGCGCGTCGGCGCCGGATACCTCGACCGGCGGGAGGGGATGGGTGAGGGCATGGGCCAGCTTCCTGGTACGGTCGGTCGGGCCGTCCCAGCCGAACATCTTGTTGAGCACCTCGTAGTTGGCGAACAGGTTGGTGACGGCGCGGGCGTGCGGATACCCCTTGACGTTGTTGAAGAGGATGGGGTAGCTGCCGTCGAGCGACTTCTGGACGCCAGTCAACTCCAGGTCGCCGCTGACCTCGGTGTCGGTCTCCAGCAGGAGTCCCTGCGAGCGCAGCCAGTTAATGGCCGCGGGCAGACTCGTGATGTCGCGCGTCGCGGCAGACGCGACGGAATCGGAACCCGGCTCTCTCAGCTCAAGTGCCACAGTAATCGACCTCCCAGCATTGTCGAGGAATCAATATTGTTGCCACCAGCCAGTGCCGGCCGGGCGGGCGCGACGGCCCAATTGCGAAATCAAGTATAAGCGGCAGGTGACGGGTGATTCGAGAGGGGGTTTGTGCAGGAGGTGTGCGTCGTCTTCTCGCCCGTGGATGACTCCCGCATAGTGGCCGGCAGCGGACCCCGTGCAGGTGTTAACGGCGCATCAAAGGGTTGACAAAAACACGTTGATGTGACTATGATTCAAATTATCTACGACCGTTAATCAAGTGAAGCGAGGCGAGGATGTTCACCGACAAAGTTGAAATCAAAGACGTTGACAAGATGGATCCCGAGTACGGGGACCTCCTGCGGCGCGTGCTCCAGATCCAGGCCGACTGCGAGATCGGCGGCCCGCACCTGTACATGCGGGTGTCGATGGACAATGCGCCAACCGAGACGGATAAGCTCATCGTCGCTCGCACGGCCGGCGAAGAGGTGGACCACTTTCGCAAGGTGTGCTGGCTGGCCAACCAGCTGGGTGTGGACACCAGCTACCTGCTGAAGCGCTCCAACATCGAGCGCTACGTGGAGGCCTTCCGCGGCGAGATCACCACCTGGGAGGATTACGCCGTGTTCGGCTTCTTGGTCGACCGCATTGGCCGCTACCAGCTGGAAGAGTACGTTGGCGGCAGCTTCGCTCCCCTCGACCGCTTCATGCCGCAGATGATCCAGGAGGAGGCCGGGCACATCGGCCACGGCGAGGAGGAGACGCGCCGCATGGCCCAGAGCGAAGATGAGGGCCAGCGCCGCCGCATCCAGGACAGCGTGAACTACTGGTACCCGAAGGCGCTCGACATGTTCGGGTCCTCCGAGTCCAAGCGCGCCGAGCGGTTCATCCACTGGGGCCTGAAGAAGCGACACAACGCCGAGGCTCGCCAGATGTACCTCAAAGAGGTCAACCCCCTTATCGAGGGCATGGGCCTGCAGGTTCCGGATCCGACGGTCGGCCGGAAATACTTCTAAGACGGAACACCAAAAGCCCCCGGAGCGTTCGCTCCGGGGGCTTTTTCGTGCTTCACGCGCCCTGCGCCCGTCATCAGGGGCGCCGACTTTTCCCCCTGCGCCCGAGACGCGCTTCGGCCCTCGGCGCTCATCGCTCGGCACGCGCCTCCCAGCTGGCGCTCGTCCGGCGCCCCGCGCTCTTGGCGCGCCTAGCGTCCCGTCCAGTTGGGCGAGCGCTTCTCCTTGAAGGCGGCCAGTCCTTCGGCGGCGTCGTCGCTGGCAAAGACGCCCCACAGAGCATGGCGCTCGAGGGCCAGGGCGCCGTCGAGCGGGAGCTCGATGCCCTGCTTGGCCGACAGTTTGATGCTGCCGATGGCGAAGGTGGCGCCGCCGGCCAGGCGCTTGGCGTACTTGCTGGCCTCCGCCAGCACGTCGTCGGCCGGGACCAGCTTATCGACCAGGCCGATCTCGAGCGCGGTCTTGGGATTCACCGGGTCGCCGGTGAGCATCATGTCGAGTGACTTGGCGCGGCCCACCAGGCGGGGCAGGCGCTGCGTGCCGCCGTTGCCCGGCAGCAGGCCCAGCGTGACCTCCGGCAGCCCGACGCGGTACTCGCCCTCGGCGGCAATGCGCACGTCGCAGGCCAGGGCGATCTCCAGCCCGCCGCCCAGCGCATGCCCGCTGATGGCGGCCACGAACACCTTGGGCGTGCGCTCGATCTTCTGCAGGATCTCGTGCATGTGCAGGATGATCATCGAGCGCTGGATGGGACTGGTGTCGCGGAACATGTTGATGTCGGCGCCGGCGCAGAAGAACTTGGGCGCCAGGTCGCTCATCAGCACCGCGCTGTGGATGGCGTCGTCGAAGCGGATCTCGTCGACGATGGCGTTGAGGTCATCCATGAAAGCCTTGTTGTAGCTGTTGGCCGGTGGCCGGTTGATATGAATGAAGGCCACGCCATCCGCCTCGCGCGTGAGGGTCAGAGGATGGAGGTCCGTCGGTGCTTGTGCCACTGAATCCTCTCTTTGAAGCAGCGTGAACAAGCTGCCTCGATGGTAGATTTAGTCGTAGGTCCGCCCCGCGATACTCGCTTTCTCGAGATCCGGCGAGCGACGCGCCCCAGCCCTTGATGGCCTGGCCGAAGCTCGGCGAAGTCGCGGCGCGGATGCCTGCGCCTAATCATTATCGCGAACCCACCAGGAGAGAGCTATGGCACTCATGAACATCAATGGCCAGCCGGTGGCGGCGGCCAGCGGAGCCACCATGGAGGTCCGCAACCCCGCGACTGGCGAGGTGGTCGACAGCGTTCCCAAGGCCGACGCCGAGGACACCCGCAAGGCCATCGCCGCGGCTGCCGCGGCATTCCCCGCCTGGTCGGGCATGCCGGCCCACAAGCGCGCCAGCATCCTGAACAAGTGCGCGGCGCACGTGCGCGACCACCTGGAAGAGGTGGCCAAGCTGCTGACGGCCGAGCAGGGCAAGCCCATTCGCGACTCGCACATCGAGGTGGACCGCTTCGCAGCGGCCATCGAGCAGTATGCCGGCCTGGTGGCAGGGGGAGCGCTGCACGGCGAGCAGATGTCGCTGCCGCAGTACAAGGCCATGGGCCTGGTGGTCCGCCGCCCGATGGGCGTCGTGGGCGCGATCATCCCCTGGAACTTCCCGTTGACGCTGTTCTCCAGCAAGATGGCCCCGGCCCTGGCCGTCGGCAACACGGTGGTGGCCAAGCCGGCCAGCACCACGCCGCTGGCCACGCTGCGGCTGGCCGAGCTGATGACCGAGGCGGGCCTGCCGGCCGGCGTGCTGAACGTGGTCACCGGTCCTGGCAACGTGGTGGGCGAGGAGCTCATCCGCAACCCCGTGGTGCGCAAGATCGGCTTCACCGGCGAGACGGTCACGGGTAAGCACGTCATGGCCGCCGCGGCCGACGAGATCAAGCGCGTGACGCTGGAGTTGGGCGGCAGCGACCCGGCCATCATCTGCGATGACGCCGACGTGGAGCTGGCAGCCAAGTCCATCGCCATCGGCCGCTTCTTCAACGCTGGTCAGGCCTGCCTGGCGGTCAAGCGCGTGTACGTGATGGAGTCGGTGGCCGACGAGTTCATCGAGAAGATCACCGGCCGCGCGCAGCGGCTCAAGGTGGGCAACGGATCGGACACCGCCTCCCAGATGGGCCCGATGCACACAGCCGGCGGACGCGAGGGTATCGAAGCGCAGCTCAAGGACGCCGTGGACCGCGGCGGCAAGGTGCTGGCGGGCGGCAAGCGCCCGGAGGGCGACGGCTTCGACAAAGGCTTCTACTTCGAGCCGACGGTGGTCGTAAACGTGCCGGACGAGGCACGGGTGTGGAAGGAGGAGACCTTCGGCCCGCTGCTGCCGATCATGGTGGTGAAGGACCTCAACGAAGCCCTCCAGAAGGCGAACAGCTCCGAGTACGGACTGGGCTCGTCCATCTTCACTCGCGACTTCGCCAAGGCGCAGCGGGCGATCGACGAGCTGGACGCAGGCTACACCTGGGTGAACTCCATCCAGGTGGCGTATGACGAGCTGCCGTTCGGCGGCGCCAAGCACAGCGGCTACGGCAAGGAGCACGGCTCGGAGGTGATGGACTACTACCTGGAGGAGAAGTCCGTCATCCTGGCGGGCGTCTAGCGGGCGCCGGCCGCGCTCGCATGAGTGCCGAGGCACGCGGAGCGTGAGGTCGCCGCGCGAAAGGGCCGTGGCCGCGCCGCGCGGCGACCGGCTGGCGCGTCCGTGAGCGCTGAGCCGGGCCGGCTGGTGGAGCACGAGCTGCGGGGCAACGTGGCCGTCCTGACTCTGAACCGGCCGGATCGGCGCAACGCCATGGTGCCGGAGATGATGGCGGAGCTGGCCAACCAGCTGCGCCAGGCATCCTCGTCGGTGGCGGCGAAGGCGGTGGTGCTCACTGGCGCTCCGCCGGCCTTCTGCGTGGGCGCGGACCTGAAGTGGGTGGGAGCGGCGCCGGATGCGGCGCAGGCCATCGCCGCGCAAGCGGCGCAGCACCACGAAGCGGTTCGAGCCATGCTGCAGGCGCAGGTGCCGATCGTGGCGGCCGTCAACGGGCCGGCCGCCGGCGGTGGCATGAGTCTGGCGCTGGCCGCGGACTACCGGCTGGCCAGCGCCTCCGCTTCGTTCACCGCCGCCTATTTCCGGCTGGCGCTGCCGCCCGACGGGGGCAACTCGGTCTTTCTCACCCGGATGCTGGGCCCGAGCCGGGCCATGGAGCTGCTGGTCACGAACCGAACGCTGGCGGCCCAGGAGGCGCTGAGCCTGGGGCTGGTGGGGCAGGTAACGCTGCTGGAGGATCTTCTCGACGCGGCCTGCGCCGTCGCCGCGAGCATGGCCGACGTGCCGATCGAGACGCTGCTGGCGACGCGCAAGCTGCTGGCATCGGCCGCCTCGCAGCCGATCGAGGCCCAGCTCGATGCTGAGGAGCAGGCGATGCGATCGGCCGCACAGCGCCCTGCCTTCCACCAGGCGCTGCAGGCCTTTCTCGATAAAGCAAAGGGCTAGCCGACCGAAACAGGCGGCCGCTTCGGGCAGGCCAGCTGACAGGACGGTATTCGGTGTGTACCATACCGGGTACTCGACATGACGACGATCGATTGCTGGAGGGCGGCGTGTCCCTCCTTGGGGGGCGGCCCGTGTCGATGATCTCCATCCGTGGGCTGCTGAAGGAGTTCGCGGTGGCGGAGGGCGCGCTGCGCGCGATCAACGGCCTCGACCTGGACGTCGACGAGGGCGAGTTCTTCGTCATCGTGGGCGCCAGCGGCTCCGGCAAGACGACGCTGCTGCGCTGCGTAGCCGGCCTGGAGACGCCCGATGGCGGCGAGATCAGCATTGGGGGGCGGACGGTGTCCAGCGACGACCCGCCGGTATGGGTGCCGCCGCAGCAGCGCCACCTGGGCATGGTGTTTCAGTCGTACGCCGTGTGGCCGCACCTGACCGTGTTCAAGAACGTATCCCTGCCGCTTACCGAAGGCGTGCAGCGCATCCCGCGCAGCGAGGTGCCCGAGCGCGTCATGAAGGCGCTGAAGATGGTCGAGCTCGAGATGCACGCCAACCGCTCGGCGACGCTGCTGAGCGGCGGCCAGCAGCAGCGGGTGGCGCTGGCGCGGGCCATCGCCGTCAACTCCAAGCTGCTGTTGATGGACGAGCCCTTGAGCAACCTCGACGCGCGGCTGCGCGAGGACGTGCGCGGCCGCATCCGCGACCTGGCCAAGCAGCTGGGGTCAACCGTGCTGTACGTGACCCACGACCAGGTCGAGGCGATGGCGGTGGCCGACAAGATCGCGCTGCTGCAGCACGGCGAGCTGCTGCAGATGGGCACGCCCGACGAGCTGTACAACCAGCCGTGCCGCGCTGAGGTCGCTGACTTCTTCGGCGCCATGAACTGGCTGCCGGGCAGGATGATCGGGACATCGGCCGCGGAGACCGCCATCGGGACGCTGCGTTTCGCCGCGGCTGCTCCGGGTGGGGCCGGCGCAGTGATGCTCGGATTTCGTCCAGAGGCGCTGTGCCCCATCGGCGGCGAGGATGGGGACCGGACCAACGTGCTCGAGGGCGTGTTGGAGAGCAGTACCTTCCTGGGCGATCAATTCACCTTCCGGGCCAGCGTCGGCGACCAGCCACTGCTGGGCAAGTGTCGAGCCAGGCCCGGAGCTGACCATGGCCCCGTCCGCATGATGGTTGAGCCGCAGCAAATCATGGTCTTCCCGGCAGGCGAGACGGCCTAGAAGCCAGCAGCCGGGGCTCCCGCCGTGCTCGGCGTGCCTATAATCCGCAGGGTCGTTTCCTGGTCAGGGAGGTAAATCAACGTCTATGGTCTTCCGAAGGCTGTTGTCGCCCGCTGCTGCGCTCATGGCGCTGCTCCTCGTGGGCTGTGGCGCGGGGACGGCCGCTCGTTCCGGAGGCGGCGCCGCGTCGCGCCCGGGAGCTGCCGCGGCGGATGCCTCGGCCGGGACCTCGGCGGTTTCCGCGGCAGCGTCGGTGCAAACGACCGGCGGCGCGGGGGGGAAGACGGCCAAGGTTGGCGCCTCATTCAGCCTGACCGGCGCCGATGGCCCGCACGGGCAGGCGCAGCGTGACGCGGTGCTGATGGCGCAGGACGAGATCAATCGCTCCGGCATGCTCGCCGGCTGGAAGCTCGAGATCGACGCCCAGGACGACGCGGGTGATAGGACCCAGGCGGCGGGGGTGTTCCAGAAGTTCTTCAAAGACGGTGCCGTAGCGATCCTGGGCCCGACGCTCAGCAGCTCCGCCTTTGCTTCGGACGCCGAAGCAGTCAAGGCTAAGGTGCCGGTGCTGGGCGTGTCGACGACCGCCGACGGCATCACTGCCGTGGGCGAGTATGTCTTCCGCGATTCGCTGGCCGAGTTCCAGGTAGCCCCGAACACCATCAAGGTGGCCAAGCAGAAGCTGAATCTCAAGAAGGCCGCGCTGGCCTACGCCAGCGACGACGCGTTCTCCAAGTCAGGCTACGACGTGTTCAAAAAGGCGCTGGCAGACAATGGAATCGAGGTGACCGACACCGAAACGTTTTCGGTGAAAGACGCCGACTTCAGTACCCAGCTATCCAAAATCAAGAGCGCTGCTCCGGACGCTATCGTCGTCTCGACCGTGACCAGCGTTGGGGCTGGCGTGGTGGCTCAGGCGCGCAAGCTCGGTATTCCGGACGCCGTGCGGATCATCGGCGGCAGCGGCTTCAATAGCCCTCAGGTTGCCAGGCTGGCCGGACCCGCGGCCAACGGATTGGTTGTTGGCGCGGCCTGGATTCCCAGCAGTCCCAACCCGCTGAGCCAGAAGTTCGTCTCGGACTTCAAGTCGAGGTACAACAGGGATCCGGACCAGTTCGCGGCGCAGGCGTATGCAGGGATGTACATCCTGGCGGACGCGATGAAGCGCGCCAACCTTTCGAGCGACCCCTCGGCGGATCGCGAAGCGATTCGGGTGGCGCTGAACCAGACCAAGAATCTGCCAACCGTGCTGGGCGACTTCTCCTTCACGCCTGAACGGGATGCGAACCACCCCCCCGTGGTGCAGCAGCTGCAGGACGGCAAATTCGTCCTGTTCAGCTGACCCATTCCAACCGGGGTCGCTAGCCGGCATTCGTCGCTCGTGGCCCGGGTGCCAGGTACAGCACTACAGGGGAGTAACCTGGCCTTGATGGACGACCCTTGGAATGAGCTCGCATCGTCACAAGCCGAATCGAGGCGTGCAGCGGCCGCAAAGGATTGGACGGCCAGTCGTGCTGCCGCCAACGCAGAGTTAGAAGCAGAGCGAAATCTTGCAAAGTCGCACGGTGACGAGTACTGTGTGCCGCTCAGGGGCGTGCCTATCGATGTCGGTGCACCACTGCCACACCTATTCACCGACGGGTCATTGACCATCGTGTCGTTCTGTCTCGGGACCGAGTACGGCGAAGACGGGAAGGCAGTTTGGTTTCCTGGGGTTGCCTCGGGTATGCAACGAGACCCCTCGCCGAGAAACATCACTGTCAATGACCTCGACACGATCGGTGTCGTCGAATTTCTTTCATGTGTGGCCCTGAAGTTCGGTCTGCCGGAGGAGGAGGTCCTCAGGAATCATCCGTTGTATGGCAAGGGACTTCGGCCCTTCTTCGCACATACCGTGGCCAATTCGAAATGGCTTGCGGAAACGAAGGCGCTGTACCGGCGGCCAAGCGACAGGAATCCTCTGTGGTGGGATTCGCTCAGGCACTACCTTTTGGCGTTCCACGATGAAACATTTGAGTGCATCGCCCAAGATCACGTTCTTGAGAAGCTCCTAATCAGCCAGGCGGGCGTAGCTGAATTGGCGGCACGTCGACTCAATCAGCGGCCGTGGGTCGACTGGAGCGAGGCCTCGTTCAATATCAGAGCGATCGCCGAGGAGCTCGGCTATCGCGCCTTTGCGTGATGCGGGCAAAGCAGGTCTGCGGCGTTCGAGCTCTGAATCCCCGGAAATGCGACCAAGAGACCCTACCCTAGCTCGTTGCGACAGCATGTGCTGCCCCGAATGCCGGGCAGGATTGCGCACCGGACTTAGGGGCCAGGCCTGGCGCGCCAAGTCTGAACCGAAGTGAGTTTATGCAGCCCAGGATGGCAGTGGCAATAGCTGGCGCCCGCTAGGGTGGCCGGGTTGGCGCCAGAGTGCAGCCATGACGAGACCGGTGATCACTCCCAGCACGAGTCCGCTGACCAGCGCCATCACGATCGAGCTGCCGAGTTCAGTTCGGAACCAGGGGAAGGCAATCTGCACTATGGCCCGTGAAAGGACGGCTCCCACCAAACCAGCCCCCACGGTACACGGTATCCACCAGGCTGCGGCTGTTACCCAGGCTCGCAGCGCCAACCACTGGGTTCCGGCCAGCAGGAGGAATACCGGCAGTGACCCAAGCGGACCCGGCCCGCCGATCGATGCGTGGTTTCGAAGGATCAGTATCTGGACAACAGGTCCCAGGCATGCTCCCAGCGCAGTGCCCCAGAACCAGTGGCCAGCGGCGGGGACGTCCCTCAGAACAAGCCATTGACAAACGCCTAAGATGGCAGCCGAAATCACGACCACCACCCATGAATAGGCGGGTGATTGCCGAACGAGAAACTGCAACAGTGAGGCAATCAGAAATGCCGTGGTCGTGGCTAGGGCCCAACGGGAAACAAAACCCCGACCAGCGTCAATGCTCATTTGCCGAAGTATATGGAGGGCCCAGTCGGACTGGGGGCCGGGTTGGTGCCTCCAGCATTAGCGCCGGATCATCGCGCGCCACATCTTCGCCTGTCTGGGAGTCCTGCTTTTGGTCCTCAGCTCATGGCTGGGTCGCCAATCGTCAATTGCTGCCGGTGAAAGCCAATGTTCGGGAAGGCGACTGCCCGTCGGATGCGGGTGGCACTTCAGTGTTTGGAAGCAGTACCGATTGGTCAGCTTATCCTTGTATGCGTTGGTGAGGTACCGTGCGCCGTTGGGCGTCTGCACTGGAGGGGTGGTATGACATCAATCCTCGCCATCGCGGCCGGGATCGTGGTGATCTTCATCTCGTGCGAGCTGTTCGTGAACTCGATCGAATGGCTGGGCCGCAAGCTGCACATCTCCGAGAACGCGGTCGGCACGGTGCTGGCGGCCATCGGCACTGCCCTGCCCGAGAGCCTGGTGACACTCATCGCGCTGGCCTTTGGCAGCGGCGCTGCCGTGCACGAAGAGATCGGCATCGGGGCCATCGTGGGTGGGCCGTTGATGCTATCGACGGTGGCCTACTTCAGCGTGGGCTTCACCGCCCTGGCGGCGCGGGGCAAGCGGACCATCGGCAGCCGGCTGGATCTGGAGCAGCTGGGCGTAGCGCGGGATGTATTGTGGTTCCTTGGCATCTTCGGCGCGGCGGTGCTGTGCAGCCTGGTGCCGGCCTACCCGGTGAAGGTGCTCGTGGCTCTGGGCATGATCGCGGCCTATTTCGCCTACGCCTTCGGCCAGCTGGGCGAAGAGATCGGCGAGCAGCGAACCCTGGCTCCGCTGCACTTCCACCGAGCGGTGCTGGTACCGGACACCTGGCGCGTGGTGATGCAGGTCGTGCTGGGCGTGGCGGGCATGATCTACGGGGCCAACCTATTCGTGGAGCATCTGGGCACGCTGGCCGGCGGCGTCGGGCTGCCCGCGGTGGTGCTGTCCATGCTGCTGAGCCCGATCGCCACGGAGCTGCCGGAGATCATGAATGCCGTGCTGTGGGTGCGCCAGGGCAAGGAAGACCTGGCGATCGGTAACGTCAGCGGGTCGATGCTTGTGCAAGCGGCCATCCCCTGCTCGCTCGGCCTGGTGTTCTCCTCTTGGCGGCTGTCCATCGAGCCGCTGCTGGGCATCCTGGCCATCCTGCTGTGCTCCATCTTTGTGTATCTGAACCTTCGGTCCGACCGGCTGAGCGCTCCCAGGCTGCTGCTGACCGGCGCCCCATATGCTGCGCTGGTGGCGCTGTTCGCGCGCGGGCTGTGACCCTTGACGAGGTTCGTCAGGCTCAGCGCACCCTAGAGGGCGTCGTCCACCGCACGCCGCTCGATTACTCAGCCACCTTCAGTCGTATGACCGGCGCGGAGGTGCACCTCAAGTGTGAGAACCTGCAGCGGACCGGCTCCTTCAAGATCCGCGGCGCCTATAACAGGCTGGCGGCTCTGAGCCAGGCGGCGCCGGGACTGAAACGCCGCGGAGTGGTGGCGGCCTCGGCTGGCAACCATGCGCAGGGCGTGGCCCTGGCCGCCAGCCTGCTGGGGTTGCCGGCCACGGTCTACATGCCGGAAGGCACCTCGTTGGCCAAGCTGGCGGCCACGCAGGGCTATGGCGCTGCCATTCGCCTCCAGGGGCAGAGCTACGACGAGGCGTACCAGGCCGCGCTGGCCTTCCAACAGCGCAGCCAGGGCACGCTGGTGCACGCCTTCGATGACCCGGCGGTCATGGCTGGGCAGGGCACAATCGCCTGCGAGGTGCTGGACGAAAAGCCGGACATCGACGCCATCGTGGTGCCGGTCGGCGGTGGAGGCTTGATCGCCGGCATCGCCACGGCGGCCAAGGCCATCTCTCCTCGGGTACAGGTAGTCGGAGTGCAGTCGGCCGCCGTGGACGCGGTGCGCGCGGCCTTCCACCCCGCGCCCAGCGGCGGTCGCCCGGCTACGACTATTGCCGACGGCATCGCCGTGAAAGCCCCCGGCCAGCTGACGCTGCCGATCATTCGGGATCTCGTGGACGACGTCGTGGCCGTCGATGACGAGGCTATCGCTCACGCCATCGTGCTGCTGCTGGAGCGCTGCAAGCTCGTCGTGGAAGGAGCGGGCGCCGTTGGTCTGGCGGCGCTGCTGTCGGGTGCCTTGGACCTGGCCGGCCGCAAGGTGGCCGTCGTCCTCAGCGGCGGCAATATCGACATCAACCTGGTCGATCGCATCATTGAGCACGGCCTGGCCACGGCAGGACGCTACCTTGTGTTCGAGACGTGGCTCCCGGATCGCCCGGGCGAGCTGGTGGAGCTGCTGCGGATCGTGCGCGACCAGCGCATCAATGTCTTGAGCGTCGAGCATCGCCGGCCGGCCGCCTTCCCCGAAGTAGAGGTCATGCTGACCGTCGAAACCCGCGACGAGAGCCATGGCCGGCGACTGCTGCAGAGGCTGAGATCGGCCGGTTACCGCGTCAACCGTCTGAAGCTGGGGTAACCGCCTCCGGGAGGCAGCCGCCAGCGCGCCAACGGCCAAAAGTCCTTGTACCCCTTGCCTGCTGATATTTCAAGGGTTAACATGATGCAAGCAGGCGTTGCGGCACGCCGGGCAAGCACCAGGGGGCACGGGGAATGGGTGACCATTGGAGTAGGCTGGCTTCCTGCGGCGTTGTCCTCACGCTCTTTCTCACGGCAGCCCAGCCCAGCGCGGCTGCACCCGCCGGCGTCCCCCCACCCCGCACGCCGCCTCTGGCGCCGAAAGTCCTCAGCCGATCCCTGCAACCGTGCTCGGCTGCCTCCCTTAAGCGGTCTCCAGCGCACATAGCCGCCTGTCTGTCCTTGCCTCCGGAGCTGCCGAGTCTCGGTCAGCCAAGACGCGTCAGCAGAACGGTGGTGGAGAGCCAGCCAGCCGTCGAGCAGGCGGCGTCCCGCGGCGAGAAATCGATCGGTGCGGCGGCGACGCGCGTGTACGGCCAAAAGTCATTTACATCCAGGGCGCCGTCCGGTGGAGAGCTGAATGGCACGACCCTGGCCGTGCCAGAGGACCTGGCGGCCGACGCCAAGGGCGGGCTGTATGTCGCGGATACGTACAACAACCGGGTCGTGTTTTATCCCAGCAACTCCACCACGGCGACCAGGGTGTACGGTCAGCCTTCGGCCACCGAAACGTCCAATTACTGCGCGGCCGGGGCAAGCGCTTTCTGCAGCCCAATAGCGGTGGCCATTGCGCCCGATGGCAGCCTGTTCGTGGCGGACCTGTTCAACGCCCGCGTCCTCATGTTCCCCAAAGGCTCCAACGAAGCGGCACGTGTCTACGGCCAGCCTGACATGATGTCGGTGGGCTGCCAGAGCAGGACTGACGCGACGTCGCTGTGCTTCCCGGTGGGCCTGGCCACTGACGCCGTGGGGGACCTGTACGTGTCCGACGCGGCCGACTCGCGCGTCCTGTTCTACCCGGCCGGATCCACGACCGCGACCAGGGTGTACGGCCAACCGGGCTTTACGAGCCGGGGCTGCATCACTGGGCCGCCGAGCGCTGCCAGCCTGTGCGGCCCGAGCGGCCTGGCGGTCGATGCCGCTGGAGACTTGCTGATTGCCGATCAGACCAACAATCGTGTGCTGCGCTTCCCCGCCGGGTCTACGACGGCTTCCCAGGTGTACGGTCAATCGACCTTCTCGAGCGTCGACTGCACTGTGAGCGCCACAGGGCTATGTGCTCCACTGGACGTAGCGGCGCAGTCCGACGGCCACCTATACGTGACCGATATCGGCAGCCGCATCGTGATCTATCCGGCCGGATCGCAGACCGCGACGGGAGTGATAGGGCAGTTCGATCTCAACAGCGGCTCCCCCGACGGGTGCATCAATGTGAACGCGTCGGAGCTCTGCGGTCAGGCGAGCGTCGCGACCAGCACCGCCGGACTGCTCTACGCGGTCGACTTCTTCAACAACCGCGTGCTGTCGTTTCCAAAGGGCTCGAACACCGCCATCAGGGTCTACGGCCAGCCGGATTTCACTTCCTCGATGCCCAACCATCAGGCGCCAGACAACAGGAGCTTGACGGCACCAGCGAGCCTCGCTCTCGGAGCTGATAGCGTCTACGTAGTCGATTCCCAGGCGAGCAGAGCGCTGGCCTACACCGGCGGATCGGTCGCCGCCTCCACCGTCTATGGCCAACCAGGCTTCAACAGCCTGGGCTGCCTCTTTGTTGCGCAATCCACACTGTGTGGGCCGGAAGGGGCAGCCACCGACCGGCAGGGCGACCTGTATGTCGCGGACAGCTTCAATAATCGGGTGCTGCGCTATCCGCGGGGCTCGACCACGCCAAGCGTCGTCTACGGCGAGCCGGACTTCGACAGCCTGGGAGATCCCTTCTGCATCTTCGGAGGCGGAGGTGCAAGCGCCTCGACCATGTGCTTGCCCAGCGCGGTAGGCCTGGACAGCTCGAACAACCTTTACGTGGTGGACTCTGGCAACCATCGCGTGCTGTTCTTTCCCAGCGGCTCAACCGCGCCCACTAGGGTCTACGGTCAGCCCAGCTTCACCACGAACCTGTGCAACGGCGGGGGTGTGAGCGCCCAAAACATGTGCGTGCCCTCCGGCATGGCCATCGACGCCAGTGACAACCTGTACCTGGCCGATACGGGCAACAACCGTGTGCTGGTGTTCCCCAGCGGCTCGGCGTCGGCCAGCGCCGTGTATGGGCAGCCGGATTTCCAGACGGCAGCGAACGATTGTGACATGGGGGGAGGTACCAACGACGCGGGCTTCTGCTTCCCGCTGGGAGTTGCGGTGGATGCGGCGGGCGGCGTCTATGTAGCCGACAGCGGCAACAGCCGTGTGCTGAAGTTTCGTTCGGGTGCCACGCACGCCTCGGAGGTCTTCGGACAGCCCAATTTCACGTCCGGCAGCTGCAGCGTCAAGGTAAGCGCGCGGACGATGTGCGTGCCGAATAACGTCGTGCTGGATGCCGCCGGCAACCTCTTCGTGGCCGATACCTTCAACGCGCGGATACTCCTCATCCCCGGAAGCGCGGCCGGGGCGCGCGATATCCCTAGTGTCGCCTCCGTCTCCCCGAGGTCGGGCGACCTCGCCGGAGGTAATGCCGTCACCATCAGGGGCAAGGGCCTGGCGAAGGCCACCGCGGTCGACTTCGGTACGACGAGGACAGCCACTGGGCTCGCCGCAAATGCCAGCGGCACGAGCCTCACGGTGACAGTGCCGCTAGGTTCCGGAATGGTCCACGTGACCGTCGAAACCCCGGACGGCGGCGGCAGCGGAATCCACGAGGATTCCAATGTGTACACGTACGGGCCCGATCCCAATCGCTACGTCGTCTTCCTGGATGGGTTCCTGAGCACAGGCTCAGAGGTAAGAGGGCACTTCGCCAGGTTCGCAGGCGCGCTTGATGACCTGCTCCCTACATCCAACGTGCTGTACTACTCCTACTCGGGGAGTTGGAGCGCGCGTGCCTGTGGCTCGGCACGGCCGTCCTGCCCATCCGGATCGCCGGGGGCCGCGGGCTCGGTGCCGGCCTATGGCTGGCTGGATACGCAGAAGCCGGTGGCCGCCGACGTGGCCATTCTCGACACGCAACTCGGCGCCATCCTTGCCGCCCACCCCTCGGCTCAGATCGACCTCGTAGGCTACAGCCTGGGTGGCATCGTCGCGCTGGACTGGCTGCTGGCTGGACCCTCTGTGGCGACCGTACTGCCTCACGTCCATTCGGCAGTCGTCGTCGACGCACCGGTCCGCGGCATCGCTCCACTTTCGAGCTTCCAATCGCTCGTGGCCCCCGCCCTGGGGAACGCCTCGCCCGACCTGCAGGGCTCCGGCCTCGCAGGTACGCTCTCCGTCGTTCCAACATGGCCGGTGCCGGTGTTTGCCATCGAGAACAGCGCCGACTGGCTGGATAACGGCGAGATCGCTTCTGGCGGGCAGGGCTTGTTCAGCCTCACGTCGACGTGCCGCGCGAACATGGGTGGAAGTCCGGAGCATGCCCTGTCAGATCCCTCGAAGGCGCTGAAGGCGATCATGCAGGCGCACGCCAAGGTGTTGACCTCGAAGACCGCGGCGACCTGGCTGCGGCGCTATCTCGGCCAGCTGCAGCCCTACACGAGCTGCTGACGTCCGGAAGCCTGTTCGCAGGCGTCGGTCAGGCACCGCGCGTAGGGCTTGGCCCTCCCGTCCGCGGCTTGGTTCGGAGCGCTTAGTCCGGCTTGAGCTGGAGGTGGAGCTCGTCGAGCTGCTTGGGGCTGACGGGTGAGGGCGCCTGCATCAACAGGTCCATGGCGGCCTGGTTCTTGGGGAAGGCCATGACCTCGCGGATGTTGGGCTCGTCGACCATCAGCATGACCGTGCGCTCCAGGCCGGTGGCGATGCCGGCATGCGGCGGGGCGCCGTATTCGAAGGCCTCCAGCATGTGGCCGAACTGCTCCCGGATCTCGTCCTCGCTGAGGCCCAGCAGTTCGAAGACCGCCTTCTGGACCTCCGCCTTGTGGATGCGGACGCTGCCTCCGCCGACCTCGTAGCCGTTGCATGCCAGGTCGTACTGGCGGGCGCCGATGCTTCCCGGCTCGGCCTTGAGCGCTTCGACCTCCATCACGACCGGCGCGGAGAAGGGGTTGTGCATGGCATGCCAGCGGCCCTCGTCCGGCAGCCATTCCAGCAGTGGGAAGCCGGTGACCCACACGAAGGCGAGCTTGCTGTCGTCGATCAGGCCGCAGCGGCGGCCGACGTCGAGCCGCAGCCGGCCAAGGACGTCGGCAACCGTGGCCGGCTGGTCAGCCACGATGAGCAGCATATCGCTTGGCCTGGCTTGCGAGCGGGCAATGATGCGCTTGACCTCGTCAGGTGTCAGGAACTTGGCCGCGCCGCCATGCACGGTCTCGCCATCGTCGCCGACGCCCAGCGTCACCAAGCCCTTGGCGCCGAACTGCTTGGCCTGCTCGATGAGCGCATCGGTCTCCTTGCGGCTGAGGGCGGCCCAACCTGGCGCGACGATCGCCTTCACCTGGCCGCCGGAAGCGAGCACAGAGGCGAAGGCGTTGAACTGCGTGCCGAGCACGTCCTCGGACAAGTCGACCAGCTCCACGCCGAAGCGCATGTCGGGCTTGTCCGAGCCGAAGCGGCGGATCGCTTCCTCGTAGGGCAGGCGCTGGAAGGGCTTGAACAGCAGGGTGCGCTCGGAGCACTCTTCGGCAATGCGTGTGTACAGGCCCTCGACCAGCTCCATTACGTCGGATTCGTCGGCGAAAGACATCTCGATATCGAGCTGAGTGAACTCCGGCTGTCGTTCGGCGCGCAGGTCTTCGTCGCGGAAGCAGCGCGCGAGCTGGTAGTAGCGGTCCAGGCCGGCCACCATCAGCAGCTGCTTCATCTGCTGCGGTGACTGCGGGAGAGCGTAGAACTCGCCGGGATGGATGCGGCTGGGCACCAGGTAATCGCGCGCGCCTTCGGGCGTGCTCTTGATCAGATTGGGAGTCTCGATCTCGGTGAAGTCGTGCGCGTCCAGGTAGTCGCGCATGGTCTTCACAATGCGGTGGCGGACGAGGATGTTGCGCTTGAGCCGGTCCCGCCGCAGGTCCAGGTAGCGGTACTTGAGGCGGACGGATTCATCGACGTCCACGTCTCGGTTGACCTCGAAGGGCAGTGGGCGGGCGGGGTTGAGGAGCTCGATTTCGTCGGCATGCACCTCGACCTGCCCGGTGGCCAGGTTGGGGTTGTCGCGGCCGGCCTCGCGCATGAGGACCCGGCCGCGCACGGCCAGCACGAACTCCGCACGGGCTTCGTTGGCGACCGCGTGCGCGGCCGGCGCGTGCTGTGGGTCTACCACCACCTGCACCAGGCCGGTGCGGTCGCGCAGGTCAATGAAGATGAGCCCACCGTGATCGCGACGGCGATGGACCCAGCCCATGATGTTGACGGCCTGGTCGACGTTGGCGGCGCGGAGCTCGCCACAACGGTGAGTTCGTTTCATTGGCAGGCGTGAGGCGTTAGGCGCGATGCGTTAGGCGCAAGGCGCAAGGCGCTGGTCGCAAGGCGCAAGGCGCTGGTCGCAAGGCGTAAGGCGTTGGTCGATGGTCGCAAGGCGTGATCGTTACCGCCGTAGTTGAAGTTGAAAGGCCTGGCGTGGTCGCCAGGAGTCTACTTAGTCTAGCGACTAACGACCGACGCCTCGCGCCTCGCGCTTCGCGCCTTACGCCTTGCGATCAGCGCCTTACGCCTTGCGACCAGCGCCTTACGCCTTGCGCCTTGCGATCAGCGCCTTACGCCTTGCGACCAGCGCCTTGCGCCTTGCGCCTTGCGCCTTGCGCCTCGCGCCTTGCCCTTGCGCCTTGCGCCTCGCGCCTCGCGCCTAGCGCCTCGCGCCTCGCGCCTCGCGCCTCGCGCCTCGCGCCTCGCGCCTCGCGCCTCGCGCCTCGCGCCTCGCGCCTTGCGCCTCGCGCCTTACGCCTCGCGCCTCGCGCCTCGCGCCTCGCGCCTCGCGCCTCGCGCCTTGCGCCTTGCGCCTTGCGCCTTGCGCCTCGCGCCTCGCGCCTAGCGCCTCGCGCCTCGCGCCTCGCGCCTTGCGCCTTGCGCCTTGCGCCTTGCGCCTTGCGCCTTGCGCCTTGCGCCTATCATTGATTCTCCCATGCCGAACCCGGTATCACTGGACGTTGCCTTCGTGCCCGGTGAGATGCCTCCATTGGAGGGCACGGTTGCCGTGGTGCTGGACGTGATCCGCGCGAGCACCACCATCGTCACGCTGCTGGACCGCGGCTGCCAGTCGATTGGCCTGGCCGAAAGCGTGGAGTCGGCGCGAGTGGTGGCGCGAACGGGTAGCGGAGTGCTGCTGTGCGGCGAAGTGGGCGGTTTACCGCCCTATGGCTTCGATCACGGCAACTCGCCCAGCGAATTCGCCCAGTTGGACCTGACGGGCCGGCACATGGTCATGGCCACCACCAACGGGACGGCGGCGATTCGCGCCTGCGCAGGCGCCGCGATGGTGCTGGTTGGCGCGGCTATCAACGCCAACGCAGTCATCCGCGAGGCGCTCCAGTTCCTGCGCCAGTTCGACCGCCTGCTGATCGTCTGCGCCGGCCGAGACGGCCGCTTCGTGCTGGACGATGCCGCGGCCGCTGGCTATCTGTGCCACATCTTCCTCAACGAAGCCAAGGTCCGAAGCCTGCCGGTGGCCGAATCGAACTCAGCCATCGCCGCCTACCGTCTCTACCACTCCTATCCCAACCTGCTGGCGGCCTTCAACGACTCCGACAGCGCCAAAGCGCTCTATCCCGTGCGCCTGGAACGGGACGTTTCCTACTGCGCCAAGACCTCGATTTCCAAGCGAGTGCCCCAGTTAGCCGCCGAAGCCCCCGAGCACTGGCATGACCGAGCAGGCGTGTACTTGGCATAGCGCCATCGCCCATCGGCTGGTGCGGCCTTCACATGGAGTGGCAACCTCATGAAGAAACGAGCTGGATGTCATCGTATGTCTTCGTAGCAACCTCGGTGTCTGTCGGGTAGCCAGGTGGGAAGTCGGTGTAATGGGCCGAAGACTTGCCTGCCAGCATGGCCGACAGGCTGGCAATTCGGCGGCTGGCGATGTCGATAGTGGCTGTCGAGGTTCCGTTCATTGCAACAGTAATGTGCACGTTCGCGGCCGGGTCCCAGCCTTGGGCGAGCATGGCGGCACTCTGGTCGGCGCTCATTTCCTGGAGGATGTTCAAACCGGCATCCGTTGAGAGCATGAGATCGCTCTCGATCACGGCCAGCGCCATCCCGTCCTTCTCCTCCAAGCGCGCCAGGGTGCTCTGCCCCTGCATCCGCACGCTGCCCCTTGCCTTCTCGAGGGGGATCTCGTAGTCGAACGTCCAGGAGTCACGAGGTTTTACGCCGTGACTCGGCAGCGGCGGGAAGATCAGGAGATCACTGACGGAACCCTCGTGTACCTCGACGGCGTGGATGCGTGCATCGGGGCCAACCTCGATTGTGCGGGTTGTGGGTGGCAGGACTCGGGCAGGCTGGCCTGGGTACCGTAGAGTTGTCTCCCCGCTCGTCTCGTGGATCGTCGCAACCCCGTGATCATCCACTTCGACGCCCTCCAGGAAGAGCCGTCCAGACGTTTCGACCCTGAAGGGACCATCTGTGTAAGTTATCTGGTCGGAAGTCGCTTCGTTCCAGCCGTTGGTTCGATATTCCACTCTGACGCCCTGGGGGAAGGCCAGCTCCAGGTTTGCCGTGGGCGTGCGACAGCTAACGATGGCCGAAGTTAGGGCGCCAAGGACCAACGTAACGTTCAACCGCCAACCCATCACACCAACTCACCTCAAGCGGGCATTTGCGGCAGGCCCGGGAGCGCCCGCGGTCGTTGCGCCTGGTTGGTACCTATCATAGCGCAGCCGTCAGCGTTCCGTGGTGCCGTGCAGCCCGATACGTCGGCGCTGAAGAAGGAGCGCAGCCGCTGCTGCTACCCTGACTCGCCAAGCCCCATTCACGCCACGGGGCGGCTCATCAATCAGGGTTACCGAACTGCCACGGGGCGGCTCATAAGTCAGGGTTACCCGAGTGCCATTGCATTTGTAAACGGAGCACAGTATGCTATTGCAAGCGGGCAATGGAGCCCGCGAAATAACATCTTTCGGGCTGGCGCTCCGTCTGGGGAGATTTGGAACGTCAGCCTTGTGGGGGAAGAAGACAGCATGGCTGCAGATCCAGGCAAAGGCACAACCCGCGGCCGGGGCGCCGGCGAAACGTCCAAAGGCGGACAGGCGGTGAAGGCGAAGTACGGGCCCGAATTCTTCCGGGAGATCGGCCGCAAGGGCGGGCAAGCGATTAAGGATCGCGGCCTCGACTACTTGCGAGAGATCGGTCGCCTGGGCGGCGAGGCGACGAAAGCGCGCCACGGCTCGGAGCACTACGCCGAGATCGGTCGCAAAGGTGGGCAGAACGGAAAGGGCCAGCCCAAGCCGGGCGCCGGCCGGAGCAGACGGCCCCGTCCTTAAGCGGACGTTCCTCCAGAACGTACTGTCGAGCCCCGGCCATTGGTCGGGGCTCGAAGCCTTCTTGTCCTAAGTCCTAAGCCTTCGTATCGCTAATCGGAAGAGGAGGAAGCTCCGCCGACGAGCGTGAGATCCTTTGTCGACGAAGGCTGCAGGATCTCGTCCACAAGACCGTACTCCACCGCCGCTTCGGCCGTAAGCCAGAAGTCGCGATCGGAGTCGTGGGCGATCTTCTCGTATGGCTGGCCGGTGTGCTTGGCCAGGATCTCACGCAGCATGGTCTGCAGACGGATGACCTCTTTGGCCATGATCTCGATGTCGGTGGCGGCTCCCTGCGTTCCGCTGTGAGCCTGGTGCATGTGCACCGTGGCGTGCGGCAGCGCAAAGCGCTTGCCCCGCGCGCCGCCGGCCAGGAGCACCGTGCCCATGCTGGCCGTGACGCCAACCGCATGGGTAGCCACGTCGGGCTTGATCAGCTGCATGGTGTCGTAGATCGCCAGGCCGGCGTGAATGGACCCGCCCGGCGAATGGATGTACATATTGATGTCCTTGTCGGGGTCCTCGCTCTCGAGGAACAGCAGCTGGGCGATGATGATGTTGGCGATCTGGTCGTTGATGCCGGTGCCGAGAAAGATGATCCGGTCTTTCAACAGGCGGGAATAGATGTCGAACGCCCGCTCGCCACGTGGGGACGTTTCGATGACCATGGGAATCAAGCCCACAACTGCTCTCCTAGGGGGACGCGAGGATGTAGACGAAGTATAGGGTCATGCCGCCCGTAAAACGGCCCGCGGGTCCGTTACTCGAGGTGCTCCTGGACGTACTCCAGGGCGTCGCTCACGGTGTGGATCTTCTCCGCGTCCTCATCCGAGATCTCGAGGTTGAATTCCTCCTCGAGCGACATGATCAGCTCGACAAGGTCGAGCGAATCGGCATTCAGGTCTTCAACGAAAGACGCCTGCGGCGTTACGTCGGCCTCGTCAACCCCCAATTGCTCGACGATGATCTTCTTCATTCGGTCATACACATCGGCCGCCATCAATTCACCTCCTCTGGATTGGTTCGCTGTTTTTCGCTGGACCCCAGGATGGCGCCCAGCACTCCGTTGACGAACTTAGGAGAGGTGGCGCTGCCCAACAGGCGGGCGAGCTCAACAGCTTCGCTGATCGCCACTTTGGCCGGGGCCGCGGAATTATCGAACATCAACTCGTAGATTGCAAGTCGCAGCACGTTCTTGTCAACGCGTGCGATCTGATCGAGCGGCCACTGGGCCGCGGCTTTGGTAATGAGCGCATCGATATCCTCTCTATGATGCAACACCCCGCTGACTAGGTGACGCACGAAATCCTGGTTCTCGGGTGTGAGGGATTCGCCGGCCAGGCGCTCCTCAATCACCTCATCGGCCGTGCGAGGCTGAAAGTCCAGCTCGAACAGGGCCTGCACGGCCAGCATTCGGGATCGGCGGCGCGGAGTCAGGGTGGCTCCTCCCAGTCTTCTAGGCTGCGCCGGTCGCCCGGAGGTCTTCCAGCGGGAGGCGGTCTACGTACGTGGTGTCGATCTTGCCCTGCACGAACTCGCTCTCGCGCAGGACGTGCAGGTGAAACGGGATGGTGGTTTTCACGCCGTTGATAGCGAGCTCTTGCAGGGCGCGCCGCATACGGGCGATTGCCGTCGCACGGTCCGGGCCGTGAGCAATCACCTTGGCCAGCAGCGAATCGTAGAAGGGCGGCACGCGGTAGCCCGGGTAGAGGTGGGAGTCGATGCGGATGCCGGGGCCGCCCGGCGCGATGAAGTCCGTCACCTGGCCAGCGTCGGGCGTGAAGTCTCGCGACGCATCCTCCGCGTTCACCCGGCATTCGATGGCGTGGCCACTGGCCTGCAGGTCCTGCTGCTGGAAGGGCAGGCGCTCACCGGCCGCAACCTGCAGCTGAAGCTTCACCAGGTCCACGCCGTAGATGGCTTCGGTCACCGGGTGCTCCACCTGGATGCGCGTATTGATCTCCATGAAGTAGAACTTGCCGGCGGCGTCCACCAAGAATTCCATCGTTCCGGCGTTGGTGTAGCCAACCTTCGCCGCGGCCTCCGCGGCCAGCGAGCCCATCTGCTCGCGCAGCGCGGGCGACACCGCCGGCGAGGGTGATTCCTCGATCAGCTTCTGATGCCGGCGCTGCACCGAGCAGTCGCGCTCGCCCAGGTGGATGCTGTTGCCGTGGCAGTCGACCAGCACCTGGATCTCGATGTGACGCGCCTGTTCCAGGTAGCGCTCCAGGTACAGCTCGCCGTTGCCGAAGGCGCTCTCGGCCTCGCTCTGAGCGGTGGGATACACCCGGGCCAGGTCCTCCGCGCTGTGCACCACGCGCAGGCCTCGCCCGCCACCGCCGGCGGCCGCCTTGAGCATGATGGGATAGCCCAGCTTACGGGCGATGTGCTCGGCCTCGGCCAGGCTGCGCGTGGCCCTCTCCGAGCCGGGAATGATTGGCAGCCCGGCCTGGGCCATGGCCTCGCGGGCCAGCACCTTGTCGGCCAGGCGCTCCATCACCGGCGCGCTGGGCCCGACGAAGGTGATGTGCATCTGCTCGCAGATCTCGGCCAGGTAGCTGTTCTCGGCCAGGAATCCGTAGCCCGGATGAATCGCGTCGGCGCCGGAGATGGAGGCCGCCGAGATGATGTTGGGGATGTTGAGATAGCTCTTGACGCTGGCCGGCGGGCCGATGCAGATGGCCTCGTCGGCCATTCGCACCGCCAGGCTGTCGCGGTCCGCTTCGGAGAAGACCACCACCGTCTTGATGCCCAGCTCCCGGCAGGTGCGGACGATCCTGACCGCGATCTCCCCACGGTTGGCGACGAGGACTTTACGAAACATCCTCTACGTCATCCCGCCGTCGATGGCCAGGACCTGGCCGGTGATATACGAGGCCTCCTCCGAGGCCAGGAAGGCGATCGCGCTGGCCACCTCTTGCGGCGTGCCGGTCCGGCCCATGGGGATTTGCGCCAGCACCGCCGCCTTGGCTTCCTCGGCCACGTCATCCCAGATGGCGCTCGGGATGTAGCCGGGGGCCACGGCGTTGACGGTCACGTTGCGCGAAGCCACTTCGCGGGCCAGGGCCCTGGTGAGGCCGATCAGGCCGGCCTTGGCGGCCGAATAGTTGGCCTGGCCGGGATTGCCCACCAGCCCGGCCACTGAGCTGACGTTCACGATGCGGCCCCAGCGCTGGCGCAGCATCGGCCGCAGCGCCTGCTTGGAGCACAAGAAGGCGCCCTTGAGATTCGTATCGAGCACGGCGTCCCAGTCGCTCTCGGTCATGCGCAGCGCCAGCCCGTCGCGGGTGATGCCGGCATTGTTCACCAGGATGTCGAGCCTGCCAAGCTGCTTGACGGCGTAGCCGGTGAGCTCCTCGGCGCCTTCGGGCGTGCTTACGTCTGCGGCGCACAGCTCGGCTCGGCCGCCGGCTTGGCGGATGGCGCCGGCGATGGCTTCGGCGCCATCCGGATTGCGGTTGTAGTTGAGTACGACCGTGGCCCCCAGCTCCGCCAGGGTTCGGGCCGCGGCCGAGCCGATCGTGCCCGACGCTCCCGTAACCACGGCTACGCGCTCGGCAAGTGAGAAGGCCGGTGCCCGGCTAGACGGCGACGCCACGCGGACTTTCCAGGTCGCTCACGTGCAGCGCTTCGACGGATGGCTCGATGCGCTTGGCCAGCCCGGTGAGCACCCTGCCCGGGCCGATCTCGATCAGCCGTTTGGCGCCGCCGGTGATCATGCGTCTCACCGACGCCTCCCAGCGAACGGGGGCCGCGATCTGGGCGGCCAGCTCGCGCCGAACGTCGTCCTCCGTGTGCAGCGGCTCAGCGCTCACGTTGCCGATCACCGGCCAGCGAGGAGCCGCCAGCGGCGTGCGCTCGATTGCCTCGTCGAGCTTGGCTGCCGCGGCAGCCATGATGGGCGAGTGGAACGCGGCGCTGACGTTGAGCCGCAGCACACGCTTGGCGCCGCGCGCCTTGAGCGCCGCGGTAACCGCCTCCAGGGCCGCTTCCTCGCCGGAGACGATGGTTTGCCCGGGGGCGTTGTAGTTGGCGGCGCAGGCAGTCAGCGGCGACACGGAGGCGCACGCCTCCTCGATGGCCCCGTCTTCGAGGCCCAGGACGGCCAGCATGCCACCGGGCGCATCCGTGCCAGCCTCGCTCATGAGTCGGCCGCGCTCGCGAACCAGCCGCAGGCCATCCTCGAACGTCAGGCAGCCGGCGGCCACCAGGGCCGAGTATTCACCCACGCTGTGGCCGGCCACGAAGGCCACGTCCTGGGGCAAAGTGGCGCAGCGCAGCATGGCCACGCTGGCGGTGAAGATGGCCGGCTGGGCATTGGCCGTTTCCGTGAGCTCCTCCTCGGGGCCCTCGAACATGAGTGTCGAAAGGCGGTAGCCCAGGATATCGTCAGCTGCCCTAATGACCTCGCGTGCCGCGGGCAGCGCATCGTACACGTCTCGCGCCATCCCGACGGACTGGCTGCCCTGGCCGGGAAACAGCAGCGCGGTGCTCAGCGCAGCCTAGCCTATTGTGCGGACTTTGGCTGGATGACCTGGCGGCCCTTGTACGTTCCGCAGTTGGGGCAGACGCGATGCGGCAGCTTGAGGGTCTTGCACTGCGGGCAGTTCACCAAGTGAACCGGCGCCAGGTGCAAATGGCTGCGTCGCTTGCCCTGCTTGGACTTGGGGATTCGTTCCTTTGGTACTGCGCCCATCTAGCTCGGCTGTTCCTTTCTCACTTCTCTTTCACCAGAGGCACCAGGTCTTTCAACATGGCTGCCAGCGGTCCGCTGGGCGTGTCCGGCTCACAGCCGCAGGCGCCCAGGTTGAGGTTGGCGCCGCAGCGGGGACACAGCCCTTGGCAGTTCGTTTGGCACAGCGGGTGCATTGGCATCTCCATGACCACGCCCTGTCTGATCACCTCGTCAACGTCCATCAGGTGATTCGCGTCGATGTTGAACACCGGCTCGTTCTCGTCGGCTTCCTCGGGCCTGGTTGGCTGGCCGGTGAGGATGTCGATGGTCGGACAAAACCGTTCCTCGAAGTGAAAGGCGATCCGCTGCTCCGCCGATTCCGCACAGCGGCTGCAGACGGTCTCGATGGCGGTGCTCACGTCTCCGCGAGCCAGCAGGCCATCGTTGAGGCGGGTCAAGTGCAGCCGCGCGCGAACGGGCTGCGTGAGCCGCTGGCCCTCGATCTCGCTAGGCGATTCCTCCAGTTCGTACTCTCGCGTGGTCCCCACGGCCGCCTTGAGCAGCTGCGCAACGTTCAGCTTCATGGGTAACCCCCGGAACTGGGATTATACCCGTCAAGTGTAGCGGGAACGAGCCCGCGCCCGCCGCCCCGTTCGCGTCATCCTGACTGTCGAGCGACCGATCCGTTCAGCCGCTCTCCTCCGGCGCCTCCCAGCCTCGGGGCCGGCTCAGAACATCTTGGGCAGGCGCTTCTTCCAGGCGGTCGGCAGCAGGATGTCGATCGCGTCGTCGACGGTGACGATGCCCATCAGGCGGTTGGCCTCGTCTACCACCGGCACCGACATGAGGTTGTATTTGGCAATGGTCTTGGCCACCTCGTTCTGGTGATCGTCGATGCGCACTTTCACCGGGTCGGCCTTGGCGATCTCCGACAGCTTGGCGCTGGGCTCGGCCATGATCAGGTCGCGCAGGGTGACCGTCCCCACCAGCTCCTCGCTCTCGGGATCTCGCACCACGTAGACGTTGTAGATCATGTCGATGTCGCGGTAGTCGCGGCGCAGCAGCTCGATGGTCTCGTCAACGGTGAAGTCCTGGGCAATGGCCACGTAATCGGTGGTCATGATGCCGCCGGCCGTGTCTTCGTCGTAGCCCAGGAGCTGGGCCACGTCCTCGAATTCCTCGGTTTCCATCAGGCTCAGGACTTCGCTGGCCTTGTCCGGGTCCATCTCGGCAATCACGTCGGCCGCATCGTCTGGGGCCATCTCCTCCAGGATGTCCGCGGCGCGTCCGCTCTCCATCTGCTCCAGCAGGTCGGCCTGGCGCTCCTCGTCGATCTCCTCCAGCACGTTGGCGGCGCTCTCGTCGTCGAGGTTGGCCAGCAGGTTCACGCCCTCGCTGACGGTCAGGTCTTCGACGATGTCGGCCAGGTCGGAGGGGTGCAGGCGGGAGATGGTCTCCTGGCTGTGGCGCAGGCGCAGGCCGGTCACCGTGTCGCTGGCGACGGGATCGACGTCCTGCCAGGCGATGAGCTCGCGGCTGTCCTGCAGGCCCAGCCGCTCCAGCAGCGGGCGCATGCCGAGGCGGCGAAACAGCGCCCGGGCGGAGATGTCGACGCCCAGCAGCGAGTAGTGGCCGTTGGTGCGGGTGAGCGCCAGGTCATTCACGCGCCGGACCTTGCGTCCCTCCACGTCCACCACCTGGTGGTCCAGCACTTCGTCCCGCAGCCGCACGTCGTGGGGGCGCAGCACGTATTCCAGGATGTCACCGGCGGGCACGGTCAGGCGCGGCTGCCCGTCCAAGGTCTCGACCTGCCGCCACGGTACCCAGCGCTCGCCGACCTTGATGGCGGCTACCTGGGGATAGGGCAGCTGGTGCGCCGGCACGCACACGTCCTCGATGGCGCCGACCTTGTGGTTCTGGCTGTCCAGAACCGGCTTGCCGACGATCTCGCTGAGAAAAGCCATTTCACCACCTCCTTGATGCTCCGAGAATCGAGCCTCCGGAGGTAGCGCCCAAATGGGCTAGGCGAGTGTTACAGCAGCGCTCCGGAGGCAGTTATGAACAGGAAACCGGACTGGGTACTGTGACCGTCGTCCACGTGTAGGCCGCCTCCTTCTTTGGGAACGTCGTCTGCTGGCCGGCCCTCGGCCCGCCATCCTGCAGCGCCCGTAAGTATACAGCTTGGCGACGAAGGTTGGGCTGCCGGTGACCCGCCCTCATGTCAAAGGGATGCCGGTCGGTGCCAACCATGGGATCCGCTTGGCCCGGGCCTTCTCATCGTCGCCGGGGAGCAGCGCCGAGTGCGAGTCAGCCGGTGCCGCTTTGGGTTATCCGCTCCCCTCTACCCAGTATCAGGGGCCGTCGAAAGTGGCGATACCAGATCGCGGGCCAGGGGCGCCGGCCTTGTCCGTCTAGAGCACAGGCTGTTTGGGACTGTCGATGACGAACGTCTTCAGCATGGCGGCCGCGGTTGGCGTATCGTCGGCCGCCAAGCTTGGTTGAGCCACATAGAAGAAGAGATACCCCCTGCCTGACTTAATGGTATTCACGGCCCAGCCCACCATGTTTCGTCCTCCGAAGGTGCCGGAAAAGACGGTCTGCTGAGCCCGACTGGTGCCGAGGACCGTTGGCACGACGCTGATGATCTTGACTCCCGGGAAGACTGTCTGGAGCATCTTCAGCGTTACCTCATCCAGTTGGTCCGGCGTGACGCCGGGCATGGGCAGAGTGAAGATCTCCACCAGGTTTTGATCGGGCGAAGTGAAGGCAACCAGCCCGTTCGGAGGGTTGTCCATGCGGCGCCAGTTCTGGGGATAGCTCAGCCTGACGCCCGACCGGGCGTCCTCGAAGGTCAGTGGGAGCGGAGCGGCAACGACTGTTGGCCGGGGCGTGGCGCCTGGCACCGGCGTGACCAGCGCTGGTGGCGGCGCTGGCGTGGGCGTTACCGGCCGGCTGGTCGGATAAGGCCTGGGGCTGGCACTGCTTGCCGGGGCATCGAGGGCCATGACCTTGAAGTCAGTGAATCGCACGTCGACCTCTTGATCTGCCGGCGCGCTATCCATGTACGCGGTCAAACGTGCGACGCCGCTTCTGGCCTTGAAGCTGGGGTAGCTGCCGGATTCGATCTCCTTGCCGTTGGCCAAAAGACGAACCAGGTCGCTGTGAAATTCCATGCGCAGCACGTTGGGTTGTCCGTGGAGCACTGAGCTGCTGCGGGCCTGCGAAAGATAGCGCCGCTCGTTGTACGAATACAGGCCGTAGCTGCCAGTTTCCGGCACGACCGTGAAGCGAGTGGTGTCGTCGTCAGTCGCGAACTCGATCCCATAGACTGCCTGCGGCGCGGACTGCGTCGCTTCCGCCTTGACCTCGATCGCGAAATCGTCTTCGGCGATCTTGTCCGCTGATGTTGGGCGGGCGCCGAAGATCATGCGGGTGTTGTTGTCCGGGTACGGCCCGTGAACCTTGACGAGCAGCGATCCGGCGTCGTACTGCCACTCCCAGGGGATCTCCGCGGTCTTGCCCGCGACCAGCTGCCTGATCACGCCGGACTGATGATCCGGGAAGAGGCCGTGAGTGGGGTCGCTGAAATCGTCAGCTCGCAGCAGCTTGCCGGCCACGCCTCCTTCCGCTGCGGAATTGGCCGGGGCTGCGGTGGCTGCCACACTCTCGCCGGCGCTCGGATTTGCTGACGAGCTCGGCGCGCTCGATCCGGCGCTCCCGCTGCATGCTCCCAGGCAGGTGCCGGCCAGTAAACAGATGGCTGCGAGACGGCCCAAGCCGCCGGTCGATGGTGTACGCCGCATTGGTCCCACCCCCTAGAAGTCGTTTAGCTGAATGCCGTACAAGCGAACAACACGAGCCTTCCAGGCGCCAGCTTGCCTGCCCAAGATTACACGCTGCCGCAGCCGCTCGCTGTGACGCACATCACAAATCGTGGGGCCGGCGAGTCGGTGCATACAGAAGCACAGTGATCGCCCCCTCCTACCTTCGCTGGCGTTACGCTTTCGGGGTTGTTCCAGCGAAAGTCGCGGCGCGATCTCCGGGGACGGTGAGGGCCGGCCCATGACGGCTGCTGGCGGCGAGATGCAGCTGGCCCTGGAGCTGCCGGAGGCGGGCGACGTGGAGCTGCCGCGCCAGGTCGATCCGATGCGGGCGCGGCTCATCAGCGCGCCGTTCGATTCGCCCGACTACCTGTTCGAAACGCGTTGGAACGGCATCCGCGCCGTGGCGGCGGTGCAGCACGGCGAGGTGACCCTGCGCAACCGCCGCGTGGGCGACATCAGCGATCGCTTCCCCGAGCTTGGGACGCTGGCTCTGGCCGCCTCCGAGCAGCCGCTGCTCCTGGATGGCGAGATCCTGGTGGTGGACGAGCGCGGCCGGCCCGATTTCGATGCCTTGCAGCGCCGGCTGCGGCTCGTCGATCGATCGCTCATCCTGGCCGAGGCGAAGCGCCAGCCGGCCTGCTACCTGGCCAGCGACCTCCTCTTTCGCGGCCAGCGCTGGCTGCTGGCCGATCAGCTGGAGCGGCGGAAGCGGCTGCTGGCCGACGTCCTCCACCCTTCGGACACCATCTACCTGGCCGAGGCGTTCGACGCCGAAGGGCAGGCGCTGTTCCAGGCAGCGGTCGAATCGGACCTGGAGGGCGTTGTGGCCAAGCCCCGCTCCAGTCTCTACGCGCCCGGAGCCTACGGTCAGTGGCTGGCGGTCGGCCGTGGCCGCGAGGAGTTCGTCGTGGGAGGCTACAGCATGCGCATCGCCGGCAGCGAGCGATCCGTCGAGCTGCTGATCGGCGCATACGACGTGGATGGCCGGCTGGTGTTCGTGCAGGCGGTGCCTCCGCCGGCCGATGAGACCGTTCGAAACGAGCTCTTCCCGGTGCTGAACGCGCTGCAGGTGGAGCAGCCGCAGTTCGCGGAGACGCCACCGTTCATCGCCTGCTGGGTGCGGCCGGAGGTGGTGCTGACGGTCAGCTTCAGCCAGCGTCCCGGCCGCCCCGAGCCGCGCTCTCCGTTCGTGGAGCGCGTGCGCCTGGACGTTGCGCCGGACGAATGCCTGCTGCCGGTGGACCTCGAGGTGCCCGGCAGCTCAGCCAAGCCCGATCGCCCCCAGCTGACCATGCTGACTACCCTACCCCTGCCGCTGGCCGCGTCCGGCGGCGACACGCGGACTCGTCCGGCGCTGCGCGTCGTGGGCGATGGTATGTAGGAGCGTCGCCGGCAGGTCCTCGGCGGCAGGCCGCGGAGGGTCGCTCATCGTCGTGCCTGCCGCGGGCGGCCTCGCAATCGCTCCGGCTGTGCTCCGCTAGACGCAGCGAACGCCGACGGAGCCCAGGTGCGCGAACTCGGCGCGCACGTAGTCGCCAGCCTCCAGAGGGAAGGCCTCGCCCAGCCCGCCCGCCATTACCACGTCGCCCGCTTCCAGCCCGCCGGCGTCCATCTCGGCCATCTTGTTCACCAGCCAGGCCACCGAATCGGCCGGGTGTCCCAGGACGGCGCCGCCGGATCCCGTGGCCACCAGCTCGCCGTTGATCTCCATGAGCATGCCCACCAGGCGCAGGTCCAGCCCCTCGGGCGACCGCGCCGAGCCGCCCAGCACCACCCTTGCGGCCGAGGCGTTGTCGGCAATCACGTCCGGCAGCGTGAACTTGAACGCGGCAAAGCGGCTGTCGATGATCTCCAGCGCCGGCATGACGTAGCGCGTCGCCGCCAGCACCTGGCTGCCGCTGACGTTGGGGCCGTGCAGGCGGCCGGCCATGAGGAAGGCAATCTCGCACTCCACCCGCGGATGGATGAAGTCGGCACGGGATACCTGCGCGCCGTCGGCCAGGATGGTGCGATCGATCACGTAGCCGTACAGCGGCTCGTTGGTGTTCATCTGCCGCTGCTTGGCCAGGCTGGTGAGGCCCGTCTTCTTGCCGGCCAGCTTGCCGCCCTGGGCCAGGTGCTCGGCCAGCAGGGCCCACTGGACGTCGTACGCTTCGCGCTCGCTGATTGCGCGCTCAGCGGTCAGCGGCTCGATGGCGCGGCGCTCGCGCTGGGCCTCGAACAGCCGCTGGGCCAGCGCCTTCGCGTCAAACGACGCGGACACTCACGCTGCCCAGCCCATCGTACTCGGCGCGGAACACGTCGCCGGGGTTGGCGTCGAACGACTTGGTCAGCGCGCCCGGCAGGATCACTTCGCCCGCATCCAGGCCAATGCCGTAGTCGGCCAGCGCGTTGGCCAGCCAGGCGACCGCCGCGGCCGGGTTGCCCAGGGCCGCCGCGCCCGACGAGTAGCCGATGTCCTCGCCGTTCTGCATGAACACCACGCCGGTCAGCCGCAGGTCCAGCTCGTCCGGCCGCCGCCGCTGCGTGCCCAGCACGTGGCCGGCGGAGGATCCGTTGTCGGCCACGGTGTCCTCGAACTTGATCTTCCAATCCTTGATGCGGCTGTCGATGATCTCGAAGGCGGGGGTGACGTAGGCGGTGGCCGCCAGCACCTGGGCGATGTTGATGCCGGGCCCGCGCAGCGGCCGCTCCAGCACGAAGGCGATCTCGGGCTCGATGCGCGGCCAGATGAGCCTCGCGCGCTCGAACTCGCCATTGTCATCCACGGCCAGGGTGGTGAGCAGGTGGCCGTAGTCCGGCGAGGTGATGCCCAGCTGCTGCTGCATGGCTGTGCTGGTAAGGCCGATTTTCTTGCCCACGATGCGGGCTCCGGCGGCGGTCTTGGCCTTGATCACCCGCAGCTGGACGTCGTAGGAGTCGGCCACCTGGATGCCGGGATAGAGCTGGGTCAGTGGATCGATGGCGGTGCACGTACGCTCGGCCTGGAGCAGCCGGTCGGCTGCCTCCTGGCGCTGCTGTTCGGTCAATGGCATGGTGGCAAGGATACGCCAGAGCCTGCCGGCGGCCAGGCCGGCCGGCGCTATCTGCCGGCCAGCGTCCCCGCCCGGGCGCGATGCTGAACCGGCTTGTCGCCGTTGTTGCGGAAGGCCTCCATGGCGTACCAGTGCTTGCAGCCAAAGGGGCCGGCCATGCCCAGCGCATCGGGGCAGTGGCAGCCGCTGTCCACGCTCACCCGGAACCAGCTCTCGCGGTCCAGCGACGATACGTAGTACTGCCGGTAATCCGTCTTGCGCACGAGCAGGTCGGCGGCTGCGCGCTTGCGGCCGAGCTGCTCGGCAATCGACAGCTCGTTGTCCAGGTCGCCCTCGAACCTTCGCAGGGACTGCCCGCCTCCGGCTGCGCCGTTGGATTGGGAGCCTCCCCACCGCGCGACGCCGCTGAGGCTGTCGTAGATCGCGCGGCGGGACGGGTCGCCGAGCACGTGGTAGGCCTGGTTGAGCGCCTTCATGCGTACGCTGGCGGAGGGATCCGCGTTGAGATCAGGATGGAACTGCTTCGCCAGCCGCTTGTATTCGCGGCGAATGTCGTCCTGCGAGGCGCCCGGAGTGAGGCCGAGGACCGCGTAGAGGTCCAGTTCCGTGGGAGCGTTGAGTTTGCTTCCGATGGCTTCCAGTATAGAACATTTGCGCCATCGGATCGGTTGCGTACGATGGACGTGGTGTCCCTCACATATTGGCCCTGGCCACGTCGGCCTGAGCGTCAAGTGAACGAGCCCGTTCGCGCCTGCCAAACGGCCTTCGCACCGTGGGCCCGCCAAGCGCGCGTCCCACCAGGGTGTCGGGCCGAGCATCGAGCGCCGGGCCCCCTTCGCGCCCGTCGGTTGGCCTTCGCCGCGGCTGCTCGTCACATAGCTGCGCCGCCAATGTCGGTGGGGCGAGCGCCCGGCGTGCGCACCCGGCCGCGATTGGCGGGCGCGCCAGTCATTCGGACAGGCCGCTAGTGGCTGCGCCGCTCGAGCTGCTGCAGGCTGTGCCGTACCTGCGGCCGCTCCCGGCCGACGACCTGGCCCTGCTGCGCGGCCGGGCGATCCATCAAACGTTCCCGCGCGGCCGCATCATCCTCCTCGAGAACGAGCCGTGCCCCGGCATGTACCTGGTGGAAAGCGGGCGGGTCAAGCTGTTCCGCACCTCCGGCGAGGGTCGCGAGCAGGTGCTCATGCTGATCCCGCCGGGCGGCTCGTTCAACGACGTGCCGGTGTTCGACGGCGGCCCGAACGCCGCGGCTGCCGCGGCCATGGAGCGCAGCTCGCTCTACCTCCTGCCCAAGGAGCACGTGCTGGCGGCCGTGGGCGCCCACAGCGAGTCGGCCCTGGCGCTGGCGCGCACGTTTGCCAGCCAGCTGCGGACGCTGGCCAACCTGGTGGAGGATCTCTCCTTCCGCCACGTCACCAGCCGCGTGGCCAAACTGCTGCTGCAGTATGCCGATGCGCCGCCGGGCGCATCGCGCCCTCGCCTGACCCAGCAGGACCTGGCCTCGATGGTCGGCTCCGTGCGCGAGGTGGTTGGCCGCTCGCTGGCGGCCCTGGAGCGCGAGGGCGCCGTGCGCATCGACCGAGCGCGCATCGTGGTGACCGATCGCGAGGCGCTGCGGAGGATGGCCTGAGCTTTCAAGAGCTGATCGGCGGCATGTGCGGCGCCTTGGAAGAGGAGCTGGCGGCCGTCCGTGCCTCGGAGTCGGCCCGGCGCATTCCGGTGCATGGCGGCCGGCAGGTGGGCAAGAGCGGGTCGGATTGGCTGTACGTCTTCGGCCTGCGCTACCCGGTGGCGCTGCCGGACGAGGTGCCGCTGCGCATCGAGCTGCCCGGCAGCGGCGACGGGCCGTACATGGGCCAGCTCGTGGGCTCGACCGCCTTCGAGGTGACCGTCAGCTGCGGCGTGAGGCTGCCCGGCTCGCTGCTCTCGGCCAGCATCAGCGTGGACAGCTCGTTCCTGCTGGAGCAGCTCGGTGAGGCGCTGGCCGGCTTGGAAGAAGAGGACTGCGAGCTGGCGCTGGAGCTCTTTGGTCTCAGCCGGCCGAGGCGTCGTTTGCGCCGCCAGGCGCCGGATACCGAGATCCTGGGATCGATCGACCGCGCCAACGCCTTCCAGGTCGATGCCGTGGGCGCTGCGCTGGATCGCGACGTGACCTACGTGTGGGGCCCGCCCGGCACCGGCAAGACCACCACGCTGGCCATGATCGGCGCGGCGCTGGTGCGCAGCGGGCTGCGGGTGCTGGCCGTGGGATCCACCAACGTCGCCGTGGACAACGCCGTGATCAAGCTGGCGGAGTGGCTGCCGGACGGCGCGCAGGTGGTGCGCTTCGGCACGCCCCAGCTGGCCGTGCTGCGCGAAGCGGTGGGCGGCGGGCTGGTCGGCGGCAAGGCCCGCGGCCAGCTGCTGCACACCATGCCCCTGCCCTTCTGGGAGGACGCTGCCGGGCCGGGAGCTGGCGCTTCCGGCGAGCCCTCGCCGGCGGAGGCCGCGACGCCGTCCGGGCCGCGGCCGCACGAGCTGGTGCAGGTGATCTCCGCGCGGCGCCAGCCGCTGCCCGAGGAGGAATCTCGCCGCCAGCGGGAGCTGCGGCAGGCGGCGGTGGTGGGGGCTACGCTGTCGCGTCTCAGCCTATCGCCCGAGCTGCTGCGGCCGGGCTTCGACGCCGTGCTGATCGACGAGGCCAGCACCGCTCCGCTGCCGGGCGCCTTCCTGGCGGCCAGCCTGGCGCGCCGCAAGGTGGTGGCGCTGGGCGATCCCAAGCAGCTGCCGCCCGTGTCGGTGGCCGATACGCCGCTGGCCCGCCGCTGGCTGCAGCGCGACCTGTTCGCTCAGGCCGAGCTGGAGGACGAGGACGAGCGCGCCGTGCTGCTGCGCGAGCAGTACCGCATGCACCCCGACGTGTCCCGGCTAGCCAACGAGCTGGTGTACCAGGGCCGGCTGGTGGATGGCGTGGGCCGCCTTCCGGCGGGGGGAGTGCGGCTGGTGGATACGTCGGACGAGGGCGGCCGCTGCATACGGGTGGATGGGTCGCGGCAGAACGAGCTGCACGCCGAGAGGGTGGTAGAGCTGGCCGCCGAGCTGCTGGGCGGCTTCGGCCCCAGCGACGACGAGCGCCCGGTGGCCATCATCACGCCCTATCGGGCGCAGGCGCGGGTGGTGTGGCGGCTGCTGCGCGATGCCCGGCTGGACAAGCGCGTGGACGTGGGCACGGTGCATCGCTTCCAGGGGCTGGAGCGCGAGGCCGTGATCTTCGACACCGTGGAGTCCGACCCGGAGCGTCCGGCGCCGTTCGTGAGCGGCGGCCGCGACTCTGAGGCCATGCGGCTGATCAACGTGGCCATCACGCGGGCGCGGTCGCGGCTGGTGGTGGTGGCCAACGTGCGGCACCTGGCGCAGTGGCTGCGCCCGGGGTCGATCCTGCTGGGGTTGATTGGGCTGTTGGAGGCGTGAGTGAGGGAGCTGGGGTGTGACGTTTCGCCGGAGCGGACTAGCGGCTCAGGCGGCGATCGCCAGAAAGAAGAAGGCGACCTAGGTGGTCGCCTTCTGAGCCTGTTGCTGCAAGAGCACGTAGTTCTGGCATCGCTGGCAGAGCCAGATCATCTTCTCTTCAGTCTCCCACCACGGAGAAACGAAGTTTTCGTCTCCGCAGCGTTCACAGGTGCCTTTCTTGCCCTGTCCTTCAGGCACTTGCTTCGCTTAGCCCCCAGTCACGTTAAAAGTGGCTCAAGTTTAGCCCAGTGCCGCGAGAATTACCAAGAGCCTGGAGCAAGCGTGCCCCAGGGGCAATTCCCGCGGTTGCGGCGACCAGAGCAGGTAGCTACAATACCCCTGCGACGCGGAAGTGGCTCAGCCTGGTAGAGCGTCTCCTTGCCAAGGAGAAGGTCGCGAGTTCGAATCTCGTCTTCCGCTCTAAACCGCCAAAACCGGCCTGAT
>JAJPGV010000058.1 GCA_021325635.1 Chloroflexota bacterium | reverse complement strand
GTGACCGGGTTCGTTCTCTCGGGCTCCGGCCTGCCCAACGTCTACGTCAGCGGCGACAACGCCTCACTCCGCGTTGTCGCCCGCGTGGTCGAACGTTTTCCGACGATTGACGTCGCCATTCTGTTCGCCGGAGGGGCACGCACGCCGCTGCTCGGCGATGCCTACCTCACCCTCAACAGTGATATGGCCGCCACGGCGACTCGCATGCTTAGCTGCCGGTGGGTTGTGCCGGTGCATTTCAACAGCTGGCAACACTTCACCGAGGGCGCTGACGATTTGCGGTCCGCGTTCGCCCGCGCGGGACTCGAGGATCGACTCATTCTGCTTTCCCCAGGTGAGCGTGACTGGATCTGATTGGTCCTTGCGGTCCACGGCGTATCGTCGGGACGGAGAGTAGTCGCAGGACAGACTTGCCCGGTAACTGGTATCCGCGATCACCACCACTCTTGGACGTCGCGAACTGGTGCCAGGTCAGCTCGACCTGTCGGCACTTCCGCGGTCTTGGTCACATCGCCGGAAAGCAGCGCGTGGGCAGCCTGGCGAGCGGCCATCAAGGCCACACGGAATAGGCGCCCGCCCAGACTCACTCGGGCCACTCCGAGGCGGGTCAGCTCCTGCAGATTCGGTCCATCCGGACGAAGCATCACGTTCACGGGTGCCCCCGTCTCCCGAACGATTCGGCCGATGGCGGACGGATCGGCCAGCAGGATAGGGTACACGCAATCCGCTCCGGCCGCGAGGTACGCTCGGGCGCGAGCGATGGCCTCGTCCAGCAGCTTCTCTGGTGAACCTATCGCTGGGTGGACGAAGAGGTCGATGCGCGCGTTCAACACGATGTGCAGGCCGGTAGCGGATGCCACGGCGCGTATCTGCGCTATGCGCTCGACCTGTCGCTCCAACTCCACCAGGGTTCCCGACCCATGATGGTCGGTGTCTTCAAGGTTGCAGCCAACGGCGCCGGCCTCGATGAGACGATGCACAAGCTCCTTTGCGGGCAGCTGGTAGCCGGCCTCCAGGTCGGCCGTCACCGGAAGATCAACGCTGGCGGCAATGCGCTGGATGACTTCGAACGCCATCTGGGGCGGCATTGAATCCGAATCGACCTGACCGAGGGTGTCGGCTACTGCCGAGCTCGATGTGGCTACCGCGGCAAACCCGAGCTCTTGCGTCAGCCGAGCCGACGCCACGTCCCAGGCGTTTGCGAGGAGAAGGGGCTGGCCAGGCCTGTGGCGCGACCGCAGCGATTCCGCCTGGGTCGCCAGGTCAGGCGCGAGCACCCGCTCGGGGCTGGTAACCGCCCACCTCCAAGCGAGCAGCGATTGCCAGCCTGTTCCATGCGTTGATCTCGGCGATGGCAAAGGCGAGCTTCGCCAGCTCGTCTTCGGAGAAGCAGTCGGTTGCCTGATCGACGACGTCCTCCGACAGGCGGGTTCGGGCCACAAGCGTCAAGGCTTCGGTGAATGCCAGGGCGGCCCGCTCTCGGACGCTGAAAAAAGGCGTCTCGCGCCAGGCGGCCAACGCATACAGCCGCTGTTCGGTCTCGCCGGCTGCGCGGGCGTCCTTGGAGTGCATGTCGAGGCAGTAGGCACAGCCATTGATCTGCGAGGCCCGCATGTAAACGAGCTGGATCAGATTTTCCTCGAGGCCGGAGGTGTTCACGGCATGAGTGAAGGAGGACATTGCCTGGTACCCGGCGGGCCAGGCTGTTCCGAGCGTGAATCTGGGTCGGTCGTCTGTCATGCTCTCCACTCTAGGTGGAATGTGGATCATTGTCATGTGCCAGTGGACAGCGAGTTTCCTGGGCCAGATGTGGACCTGCTGGTGGAGGTGGGCTCGTTTGAAGGCCGGCGCCAGGGGCTGGAGAGAGCGCTGCGGCACGCCATCCAGACCGGACGGCTGAGGAGCGGTGATCGTCTGCCGTCCAGTCGCACGCTGGCACAGCAGCTGGGCTTTGCGCGGGGCACGGTGCTGGCCGCCTTCGAGCAGTTGACGGTGGAGGGCTATCTGCGGACTCGAGCCCGCGGACGGACGACGGTGGCTGAGATCGGGGCGTTATCAATGTCAGCGGACGACCAACCGGTGACGGCCGGGGTGAAGTTCGACCTGCGGCCGGGCGAGCCCGACACCACGATGTTTCCCGGCGCCGCCTGGCTAGCGGCGATGCGAAGGGTGTTAGGCGAAGCTGCTGGCCGGCTGGGCTACGTTCACATGCAGGGCCGTCCTGAACTGCGCCAGGCGTTGGCAGGATATCTGGCTCGCGCTCGTGGTGTGCGGGCCGCCTCCGCTCACATCGTTGTCTCATCTGGATACAGCGCTGGCCTCTTCTGGATCTGCCGATTGCTCGTTCAGCGTGGTATGCGAACGATTGCCATGGAGGATCCCTGCTTCGGGCTTCATCGAGAGATTGTTGAGCAGGCAGGGGCCAGCGTCACTCCTATAGAAGTGGATGGTCTTGGCTTGAATGTGGCGGCGCTGCGACAAAGCGAAGCGAGAGCGGTGATAGTGACGCCCGCGCATCAGTACCCCACCGGCGTGACCCTACACCCGACCCGCCGAGCGGAGCTGCTGGCCTGGGCTCGCGAGCAGGACGGTCTGGTGATTGAGGATGACTACGATGGGGAGTTCCGGTTCGACAGGCAGCCCATCGGCAGCCTGCAGGGGCTGGATCCGGCCAGGGTGATCTATGGAGGTACGGCCAGCAAGAGCCTGGCGCCGGGATTGAGGCTTGGTTGGCTGGTGCTTCCCCCGGAACTCCTGGAGGACGTCCCACGGGCCCAGTGGCATGCTTCGGCCGCGTCGGCCCTGGATCAGCTGGTACTGGCGGATCTGATCGAGTCCTATGTGTATGACCGACAGGTGCGGAGATTGCGATTGCACTATCGCCGCCGTCGTGACCGCTTGGTCGCGGCGCTCGCTTCAGCCGGGCTTGAAGGGCGCATCGTGGCCAGCGCAGCGGGTCTGCATCTGCTGCTTGCGCTACCAGAAGATGGACCGAAAGAGGTCGACGTTCTCGCACGCGCCGCGGAGATTGGGCTTGCCATCCATGGTCTGGAGACACATTGGTACCACGACCGGCCGATACGACGGGCTCGTGATCGGTTACGGCCGACCAACTGAGCCTCTTTTTGCGGCAGCCCTGCAAGCGCTGCTTGCCGTGCTGAGCTGATGGGAGAAGGAGCTGCAGCCAGCGGCCGGGTCGCGTGGCAGCGGCCACGCAAGTCTGTCTAACGCGTGACAGTCGACCCGGCGGCAGAGCGATTACGTGCTTGTTCGTCCAATCGTGGCCTATGCTAACGCCGTTCAGGGACACAAATCGGTCACCTGCCGGGAGACTAAAGCGGCGCTGGGTGTCTTTGCCGAGCGGCTCCAGTGGCAAAGACTGGGGTGGACCACCAGGAAGCAGTTCGCGGGGCTCGAAGTTCTCGTCGCTGCCGAAGGTGGTGTTGTCAGTGCCGAAGAGCTGCTAGGGCAGGATCTGGACGTACCCGTCCGTTCCATGCACGCGGATGCGCTGCCCATCCCGGATCAGTCGGGTGGCATGCTCCACGCCCACGACCGCGGGTAAGCCGTACTCCCGTGCGATCACGGCGCCATGGGTCATCAGGCCTCCGACCTCCGTCACCAGGCCCTTGATCGCGACGAACAGGGGCGTCCAGCTGGGATCCGTGTATGCGGTGACCAGGATGTCGCCCGCTTCGAGATCGGCCTCGGCCATGTCCAGGATGACGCGCGCTCGCCCCTCGATTGTCCCGGCGGAAACCGGCAGGCCCACCAGCGCGCCGGCCGGCACATCCTCGCGTCGGTACTCCCCGGCGATGACCTCGCCGTCCGACGTGATCACGCGGGGTGGCGTGAGCGCTCGATACGACTCGAACGCGTCCTTACGCTGGCGGATGAGCTGGTCCTGCGCTTGGTTCGTGCGCACGACGTTGTGGAGCTCGTCGAACGTGAGGTAGAAGATGTCTTCTTCCTCACGAATCGTCTGGGCCTGCACGAGGCGCCGGGCTTCATCCAATAAGGCCTGCTTGTAAACAAAGTAGCGGCTCACGATGGCGTACTTCGGATATTCCCGGTAGCCGATGAAGGTCCGGACCCGGTCGATCATGCGCTTGGCCTCTTCGCTCTTCCCTTCCCCGTCCGGCAGGGCCCGCAAGCGCTCCAGCAGCTCCTGTTCCTTACTCCAGGCCTCCTGCCGCCCCTGCTCGAAGCGCCTCTTGCCGGCGCCCTGCTCGAGGTTCTTGACGTTGTTGAGGATCACCGGCACGAGCGTGGCGGGGCGTTCGCTCCAACGCGGCGTCGTGATGTCGATCTCCCCGACACAGCGCATGCCGTACTTGTCCAGGTAGGCCCGTATGGCCTCTCGCGCTTCCTGCCCGCCCGCGAGCTTCGGGAGCTCATCAAGGAAGCCCTCATCATCACTGTGCTGCAGAAAAGCGACAACTTCCGGATGCGGGCGGATCACGTCCGCGACGTCCAGGAGCGCTAGCCCCATCTCCGACGTGACGTTGTGGGGGACGGACTGCGTGAGCGTGTCGGCCGCGTTCTTCTCACCCAGCCACGCCTGCAGCCGCTCGTTGAGCCACCAGGTGGCCTCCATTCCGGCCATGAGAGCCTGATGGCTCAGCGGATCGAACAGGATCCGCTTCAGCTCCTGGGTGTCCGCCAGGATGAAGTCGAGCAGCGCCGATCCCGACTTCGTCCGGATGTCACGCTTCAGGGCAGCGATGGAGGTCTCGCTGCGTCCGATCAGCTCAGCGACGATGGCCGGATCGGTCTCGATCGGGGCTGGTGCGCCGCCAGCGGGCGCGCCGCCAAGAACCTCGTCCGGGAGCGAGGGGATGAAGTCTCCGCGTTCGACGATGGTCCGCAGGGCGTCCCCGATCAGCGGATCGCCTCTCCCCATGACCTCCAGAAGGCTGGCGCGGCTCTTTGGCGAAGCCAGTTGCCGGGTGACGTCGACGAACAGCCTGCCGCCGGCCTCGTGCATGGGCCGGGCTGCCGTCAGCTGCCACACGGAGATGCCGAGAGGCCTCATGGGGTCGGTCATCATCTGCCCATGGCCGACCGAGACGTAGACGTGGTTCGCTCGGTCGCCGGCGGGGGAATGGGGAACAGCGTGGTGATCGGCCGGCTCTGGACGATATGGAAGTCGTCGTCGACCAGGCACCATTCGACGTCCTGGGGGCGGCCAAAGTGCGCTTCGATCCGCCGGCCAAGCTGCGCCAGCCGCACGACCTGTGCGTCTGTCAGCGCTGGCTGCTGCCGCCGCTCCGGCTCTATCGCCTGTTCCCGCGTTCCGCCTGCCGGCCAGGCGTAGATGGCACGCTGCTTGGTGGCAACGGCCTTGGCGATGACCTCGCCATCGCGCACCTTGTAGACGTCCGCGTTCACCAAGCCGGAAACCAGGGCCTCGCCTAGACCGAAGCTGGCCTCCACGGAGGCGACCTTGCGGTTGCCCGTAACGGGGTCGGCCGTGAACAGGATGCCGGCGGCCCGCGGGAAGACCATCTGCTGCACGACCACGGCCATGTGAACCTTCCCGTGATCGAAGCCGTTCCGCAGGCGATAGGTCACGGCCCGCTCAGTGAAGAGCGAGGCCCAGCAGCGGCTGACGTGCTGGGGGATGGCCGCCGGCCCCACGACGTTCAGGTACGTGTCCTGCTGGCCAGCGAAGGAGGCCGCCGGCAAGTCCTCCGCCGTGGCGCTGGATCGGACCGCGCAGGCGGCTTGCTCGCCGAGCCGGGCGAGCGAGCGGGCGATCGCGTCCGCCAGATCGTCGGGCATGGAGATCGCCTCGACTGTTCGGCGGACGTCCGCGCTGAGCGCGCGAATCGCCTCCCGGTCGTCCGGCTTCAGGTGCGACAGGCGGTCGTCGATCGCCGGCGCTTCCGCCATGATCCGCTGGAAGGCATCCGTGGTCACGCAAAAGCCAGGCGGCACGCGGATACCCTCGATCCGCGAAAGCTCGCCCAGGTGCGCGCCCTTGCCGCCGACGAGCCCGATCTGGGTTTGGTCGATCTCCTGGAAGGCCAACACGTAGCGGCTCATCCGCTCCTCCTTTTTGGTTCTCCATGGAATGTCGCGGCGTCTCGCCCGGCCAACCCCATCCTGCTCAAGGAATGGATCCCACCCAGGGAACTCGATTTCGGCGACTTCCTCCGCCGGCCGCTACCGCGCCGGTCGTCTGCAGTTCACGAGGCCGCGTGCCCCCCACAACACACGCGCTTCGCGACCGTCCTGTTCTCGTGTGTCCATTCTGGGGCACCATCCGGGCTTGCATGCAAGCCCCCGGTGCGCTGTATGATCAAGGTGGTGCTTCCCCCGGCGCCAGCGAGGCGGAGGCCGGCGGTTGAGACGGCGACGGTCTCACACTTTGCGCACCATTGAGCGGGTGCACGGTTGCTGAAGTGGAAAATGCACCGGAATTGCACCGCTGCAGGTCTTGTCTTTCGCCCACATCATCTGCCACAGTCCTGTTGTGCCTCTCCCGTTTGACCTGGCCGCTGCCCGTGCACGAATGAACATGTCTCAGCGCGACCTTGCTCAGGTTTCCCAGATTTCGCTTCGCCAAATCAAGAACATCGAGCAGGGTGTGACCGAGAATCCCCATCCCTTCACCGTCAGGCGCTTGGCCGAAGCCCTCAACGTCGACCTGGAGGACCCCGAAATACTTTCGGCTACGCGACCACGTCCACGGCGAGGTCCCCTCGCGCTGGCTGCCTCCCTGCTTGCACTCGTGGTAGCCGGCGGTTTGGCGTTTGGCCAGCGCCAGCTTGTGCAGGCCAGCGCAGACTCCCAACCAGCCGGCTTTCCTCCATTCGCCGTCAAGCTCACCAAAGCCACGTTTACGCCAACCACCTTGGATGAAGGGGGAACGGTGGATGTTGCGCTGACCGTCAAGAACACCGGCGACAGCCCGATCAAGAGCTTTGGCCCGCCGCCAGGAACCGAGTACACCACCCGGACGAACTACCTCGATCCCCGTTTCAATCAGCCGGGGAATTCCCGACCACCATTTGCCGATCGGCCGGGCGTGTGGCGGGTAGGTGTCGGCTGGAGCGGTAGCCCGCCGAACTACCCCGCCCGCTGGGGCTTCTTCCCTGACCAAACTCAAACCCTGATGCCTGGTGCCGAGGTAACGATCAAGGGCTCCATCAAGGTGCTCCCGACCGACTTCCACGACATGACGTTCTGGGCCACTGTGGAACAGGGTGGCGTCGGCTTCTCACCCAACTTTGGCACCACCCTGATTCACATCCGCTGATTCATTTCGACAGGCGGCCGCCTGACCTCGTGTGCCGCGAAGCCAGACGCTCGAAGCAGCTCGTCTAGCTACCAACCATACAAATCAGATGTGATATCTTCGGTCCATGGCGACCAGGCTTCGGTATTGGCGCGAGAGACGCCGGCTGACTCAGATGGAATTGGCCCAGCTCAGCGCGGTGGGGATCGCCACCATCCGACGTATCGAGGCTGGCCAAGACACGTATTTGGGCACGATTGAAAAGCTCGCGAAGTCGCTCCGAATCAAACCCTGGCACCTCATCGATTGGTCGGAGAGTCTTACCGACCGTACGAGTAGTGGCCGGTAAGAGAGCAAGTGGTGAAGGCTTGGTCTAGAAGCGCTGGAATGGATCGCGCGGACCGTTTAGGAGCTGAGGCTGACGTTCTGGCTCGATCCTTCGAGGAGTCGTCCTAACGCCGCTGTCACCGGCCCTCGAATGCTTGCCTCAGGGCTGCCAGGTCGCACTTCTTCATGGGCAGCAAGGCCTTGGTCACGCGAGCGAGCTGCTCCGGCGTTCCCTGGCTCATCATCTCACCCATAGCTGTCGGCCACACCTGCCACGACAGCCCGAATTTGTCCTTCAGCCACCCGCACTGTTCCGCCTGAGGGTCGGCCGAAAGCTTGTCCCAGTAGTAATCGATGTCGGCTTGAGCGTCGCATGGGATCAACAGTGAGATAGCTTCGTTGAAGGTGAAGTCGTGGGGACCGGCGCTGTCCATAGCGGCAAGCCAGGTGTTGCCGATGAGGAAGTCGGCGAACATCAGCGTGCCTGGCTGTTCCGGCTCCATCCCCGCGGGATAGCGAACCGTTGCGCCCCGTTTGGAGTCCTTGAAGACCGAGCAGTAGAAGTCGATCGACTCCTCGGCGCGTCCCGCGACGCCGCGAGTGAACATCAACGCGGGGATGATGGCCGGCCGCGGCTCGCCCTCGGGGTTAGTCAGGATCAGCTGCCAGGAGACGCCGTACTTATCTTGTATCCAGCCGAACCGCTGGCTGAACGGATATGCGTCCAGCGGCATGAGGACAGTGCCGCCATTCGATAGCTGGTCCCACAGGGCATCGAGGTGGGCACGCGCGGCGCTGTCCGTCGCTGGGTCGAAGTTGACCATGAAGGACACAGACGGATTGAACTTGAACAGAGGCCCGGCACTGATGGCCATGAACGGTTGCCCAGTCAGCTCAAACGACACGATGTCGCAGTCGCCAGACGGCGTGTCGCGAATCATGCCGGTGCTGGTGATGCGCGAATCGGCGAAGGCGGCGACGTAGAACCGGGCCGCTTCGGTGGCGTTGTCATCGAACCACAGGTGCGGCGTGATCTTGGGGGTATCCATCTCCCACTCATTGTGCGGCATCTCGAACAAGCGCCGACTTGCGCAGAAGTCGGACGCTTTGACGCCACGTTAACCCGTACCTTACTCGTCGTTTACACACGGGACGTACGTTTGGCGAAGCCCATTCGACTGGCTTTCTCAGCATGCAAATCACGAACGTCAACCCCACGGTGCTCACCTGTACGGCCTGATTCGTCAAGGGCTGGCTGGCGTTCAGCCCGCAGCCGGGTCCGGCCGGCTCAGCTGGATGGCCGTAGGACGGACCGTGATTTTGCTCGGCGTTACCAGCCTGCTGACCGACATCTCCTCTGAGATGGTGGCTGCGGTGCTACCGCTCTATTTGCTGTACCAGCTGCAGGTGTCGGCGCTGCAATTGGGCGTTATCGACGGTATTTACCAGGGCTGCTCTGGCCTTGTCCGTCTCGGGGCCGGCTTCATGGCTGACCGATGGCGCCGGCAGAAGGATGTGGCAGCCGGAGGCTACGCCCTGTCCGCCGCGAGCCGGGTTGGCCTGCTGCTCTCGGGGGGAGCCCTGGTCCCGATCGCCGGCTCGGTCCTGGCGGACCGGATCGGCAAGGGCATCCGGACCGCGCCGCGGGACGCGTTGATCTCGCTGAGCGTCCCCCAGGAACGGCTGGGCATGGCCTTTGGCGTCCACCGTTTCCTGGATACGGGCGGCGCGTTACTCGGACCTCTACTGGCCTTCGCGTTACTTTCGCTGGCGCCGCGCTCATTCGATGTGGTGTTCCTGCCCAGCTTCTCCATTGCTCTGATTGGACTCGGCGTGATTGTGCTGTTCGTCAAGAACCGTGAAGTCCGCAGGGGGGCCGGCGCCGCGGACGCCCTGCCGTGGAGGGAGTGCGCCCGGCTGTTGCTCCTGCCGCGATTTCGGGGGCTCGTGGTGCTGTCTGGCCTGCTGACGCTGTTCACCGCCAGCGACGCCTTCATCTACATCGGCCTGCAACGGCGTGGCTCGGTGGCCATCGGCCTATTCCCGCTACTGTATGTGGGCACCGCCCTGTTCTACTTGCTGCTCGCACTGCCCGCGGGCCGGCTCGCGGATCGCACGGGCCGCCGGAACTTGTACTTGGTCGGGCAGGTGTTCATGGTGGGGATCTACGCCGTGCTGCTGTTGCCCTCCGGCAGAGGTTGGCTGTCGGGGCTGGCATTGCCGCTGCTGGGCGCCTACTACGCCTGCACGGACGGCGTTCTGATGGCGGCAGCCAGCGCCGAATTGGATGAGGCCCTGCGCACCAGCGGACTGGCGCTGCTGACCACGGTCACGTCCTTGGGCAGCTTCGCTTCGTCGATCATGATCGGCGCCCTGTGGACCGCGGCTGGCATGGAAGCTGCCTTTCGCCTGATGGGGGCCGCCTTCGTCCTGTTGCCGACCCTTGCCGTCTGGACGCTCCGTGGCGATGGCTAGGTCGCATTTGGCGAGCACATACGGGCGCGCACTGCTCTTTGGGGCGTTTTGCATAGCGGCCGTCCTGATCACGGCCGGGTACGTTTTCGTCAAATCGAGCGCCGCGCGCCAGACAGCCGGACCGGCTCCGACCGCTGACAGCAGAGACTCGCTCGCAACATTGCTGTCTCAGCCGCACTTGCTGTTCGTGGATGCCAGCGACATGATTCACACCCGTCTCGCCGTCACCCCGCTCGACGGGCTCGGCTCGGTGAGGTTCGCCGCCGACCTCACCTGCGACCGGGTGTATTTCGCGGCCGGCCGAGGCCTGTGCTCAGGAGTTGACGAGCATTACTACGGCAACCGAGGTGTTGTGGACTTTGACGCAGGTTTGCAGCCTGGCCACCGTTACGACGACGCGGCCGGGCTATCGAGTCGAGCGCGTGTTTCGCCCGATGGACGCTACGGATCCGTCACGATGTTTGTTGCCGGCGACTCCTACGGAGCGCCGTTTTCCACGCGAGACTATATCTTCGATCTGCCGGCTGGCCGGGCACTAGGAACCCTGGAGGACTTCACGGTCTACAAGGATGGAAACCTCTTCCAGTCCCCGGACTTCAACTTCTGGGGCACGACGTTTGCCCGCGATGGCAATCGTTTTTACGCCACCCTGGGTGTCGGCAGTGTCGGCGCGACCACTTACCTCGTCGAAGGTGACCTGGCAAAGCGGGAAATGCGGGTCTTGCGCACCAACGTGGAATGCCCATCGCTGTCGCCCGACGGCAGCCACATTGCTTTCAAGAAGCGCATCCAGAATCCGGCCACATGGCGGCTGGCGGTCCTTGATCTCAGCACGCTTCAGGACGTGGAGCTGAGCGAGACGCGGAGCGTGGACGACCAGGTCGAGTGGCTGGACGATAGTCACGTGCTGTACGCGGTGTCACGACAGGGCCAGGGATCGATTGGCTACAGCCTGGACATCTGGGAAACTAGCACTAACGGCAGCGGGCAGCCGGAGATGGTTCTGAACAACGCCTTCTCTCCGGCAGTGGTGCGCTCGCCCGAGGCCACAGGCTCGGGGCACTCCTAACACCGTTAGTTCGGGCTCACCGAGTTCCGCGGTCTGTTCAGGACTCGTTACAGCGGGTAACCCGCGCGGACTACCACCGCCGGTTATCCCAGTAGTCACTCAGGGCATTCTGCAGGGCCTCTGCGTAGCTGGTGGAGCCCTCAGACCCCGCATCTGACGAGACCTTGCTGCAAGCATTCTGAGTTGCGTCGAACTGGACCGCCTGTATGGTGCGCAACACCCACGACAGCAACTGGCGCCATCTCGAACTTTCGAGGGGTGGGGTTGAGGTTGACATCACGTATTGTGTTAGCATAGGCTAACTTCAGAATTCAGGTTTACCTTGTAGTTAGGGGATTTTGACATCGTGATTGCTTGGTTGGTGCTCGGGGTGATTGGGGGCTGCGTGCTCATGCTTGCATGGGCTCTGCCCGGATCGCGGTTCATGTCGCGACCGTCCAGGGACCGGCGGCCCTAAGTTGGCCACAGTACTTCGGGCATTCGTCCTCACCGCCCTGGCCATGGTGGCATGGGCGGGGGTCGCGATGGCGGCGTCGGAACAGGATGTGGCCGATGCCAATGCCGCCGTTCAACGTGCTCTTGCCGCCGCGCAAACAGGAGACCTGGCGACCGCCAAGCAGCAATACGACGCCTACGAGAACACCTGGTTCGACATCGAAGATGGTGTTCGCACGAAGTCGCGTGACTCCTACCGCGGGATTGAGAAATACATGGCCGATGTGTCGCACGCGCTGAGCGCGACCCCGCCCAACAGGGATCAAGTGGTGACCGCGCTCAGCGACCTCGACCGCGAACAGAAGGCGTTTGTCAATGGCCAGCCCCCAACGTCGCCAGCGTCGAGCACGGTGCCTGCCGCCGTTCCCGCCGGGACAAAGCCGACCATCGCCTCGGAGCTCGACCTGTTACAGCAGGCCCAAGCGGCCCTGTCCGGCCAGGACTATGCCACTGCGACCAGCCTGCTGCAGTCCTTCGACAGCGGCTGGCTGGACGTCGAGGGTGAAGTCAAAACCCGCTCGGCCGACGACTACCGCCAGACCGAGAACGACATGGCGCTCGCCACCACTCTGGCCGGCCAGCGCTCGCCCGACGCCGCGGCCGTTGTCAGCCGCGTGTCCGCCCGGCTCGCACCCTACCGTCAGGCCAGCCGGTACAGCATTTTCGATGCCTTCATCATTCTGCTGCGCGAGGGGCTCGAAGCTCTGCTCGTGGCGGCGGCGTTGCTCGCCGTGGTCAAGCGGTCGCCCGGGGGACGAGGCCAGAGCTGGATATGGGGTGGTTCCTTCGTGGGGCTGGCGTTGAGCGTCTTGCTGGGGTTGGCCATTCAGGCCTTTTTCGGAGCCATCGTCAACTCGAGCAACCGCGAGCTCATGGAGGGCGTCATTGGTCTGGTCGCCGCGGCCATGCTGATCTGGGTGAGCTACTGGCTGCACAGCAAGGCCAGCGCAGCCGGCTGGCAACAGTACATCAATCAGCGCACCACGGCGGCTCTCCAGGGCGGCCGTCTCATTGGTCTGGGTGTACTGGCGTTCCTGGCCATCTTCCGCGAAGGCGCCGAGACCGCTCTGTTCTACCTCGGCATGGCCGGCAACATCAGCACCAGCAATCTCCTGATGGGACTGGCGCTCGGCTTCGCCGCGTTGGCGGTCATCGGGTTTCTGATGATCGTGGTCGGCGTTCGCATACCCATGCGGCCCTTCTTCACGGTTGCTAGCCTGCTGGTGTTCTACCTGTGCTTCAAGTTCATCGGTGCCGGTGTCCACGGCCTGCAGGTGTCGGGCCTGGCGCCGGCCGGCAGCTCGTCCTTCCTGCCCTCTATCGACCCGCTCGGCATGTATCCCACGTGGCCCACCACGATTGCCCAGCTGCTGCTGGTCGCGGCGGCCCTGCTGGTGCTGCTTCGTGAACGCTTGTCGAGTCCAGAGACCTCACCCGCGGTGGCGGCCGCGCAGAATACGACCGTAAGGAGCGCTTCTTAAATGAGATTTCAGCTAGTCGCCGGCACATTGCTGGTGGCCGTCAGCGTCCTCGTCAGTGCATGCGGCAGTACCACCGGGGTACCGGCCAGCAACGGGTCCCCAGTCACGGCCGGCAAGCCAACTGCGTCGGCCAGCGGAGTACCGGCTGCACCGGCCACTACCAGCGGGCGCAAGGAGGTCGCGCTGGTCAGCGGGCCACGCGCTCGTCTTGTCGAGACTCTGAACGACCTCCAGAAAGGCGACGTAGCCGCTGCCAGGAGCGCTTTCGATGCCTACGACAGCGAGTGGAACGGCATCGAAGTGTATGTCAACTTCCGCTCGCGGCAGCTGTACGGCGACATCGAGACCCACTACCAGGCCGACATCGCTAAGGCGCTGGAGGACGCGAAGCCCGACCCGGCCAACATCATCCCCGACCTGCGGGCCATGATCGACAAGTACGACGAGGCCATCAAACTCTCTGATACAGGCCCGGCGATTAGTCCCCTGTTCGACGATGTGGCCGCCGTCCGCATCGTGCGCGCGCCGCTGCGAACGGTGAGCCCGGCGCTGAAGGCGAACAATACGGCTAAGGCCAAGCAGGGTTTCACCGCCTTCACCTCAAAGTGGGATGACGTCGAGGACCTGATTAAGGCCCGCTCGACAGACGCCTATCATGACGTCGAGTCGGCCATGGCGGCGGCCGACAGGTCGATGTCCGCAGCGACCGTGAACGCCGCCGAAGCCGGACCATTGGTGGACGCGCTGATGGACCGCTACAACTTCGGCGTCAACCTGATCAACGCGGCCGCTCGAGGCGCCGACGTCGGCAAGAAATCGTTTACCGACCAGGAGGTCAGACCTTCGGCCGCGCTCGGCGCGGTCCAGGATGCGCTCAAAGCCAGCATGACTCAGTGGCAAGGCGGGCAGTACGTGGCTGCCGGGGAAGCCGCGCGCACTGCCAGCCAGCGCTTCAGCGCCGCGGCCCCCGTCTTGCAGGCCAGGGGTGGTGCCGACGCCGCACCCAAGAAGGCACTGGAATCGTACGCCGGATTGGCCGGTCAGGCCGGTGATGCCAAGGCCGTTAGCTCCGCCAATCGTGCGGCCATCGAGGCCACCGCCATTGCCCAGCAGACGATCGCCGGACAGTTCTGGACGGATTCTGGTTTCCAGACTGCCTACCAGCAGGCACTCAAGGCTGGGAGTACCGGAGGCTAAGCAGGTCCCGGTTGCTGCCGCCCGCGGCGGTGGCCACGGCATACGGCGCCTGAGTGCGCCAACCGGTCCGGTAATAGCGCTGATGAGCATGTCCATCCATGAGCTCACTTGGTTACGGGTTGTCTCCGAGCTCGACGTCCGAGTGCAGGACGAGATCGGCCAATGGCCGGCGATGAACCGCGCCCTGGGCGGCCGGTTCTTTCCAGGCGTTCATCACCGCGCGCTGTTCAGCGTCACGGACTCCCAAGATCACGTGACGGTCGTCATGCGCAGCCTCGACCTGGTTGCTCGCGTCGAGGTGGAAGGTCATCCCATCGCTCGGCTGGCGCCCGGCTCGGTGTTCGCGTCCCTGGCGGAAGCTTCCGATTTCTTCCGGGGCGGCAGTGTTGGCTTCTCGGCGACGGACCGCTGCGATTGCCATGCGAGCGTGAGGCTTATCACCGAGCGCTGGAGCGTGGAACCGCTGGCTGTCGAGCACGTGGGAATCGAGCTTCTTCGGCGACCGGGGCGTGTTTGCTGACTGACTACCGAATCTCCATCTTCTGCGACCTTGCCAAGTTGCCCTGAACCGCATCGCGTTCTCGCAAAGCCGTGAGCGATAGGGCTCTCAGCCAGCGGGGCAACATTCGTTGGATGCGCTTATCAGCTCTGGATATGCTGCGGGTGTGAACATGCTCGACGAGTTGCTCCAAGTGCTGCCGCTGTACCGCGAGTTGGGCTTCTTTTCAGGGCTTTCCGACCTGACGGACGCCGGTCTTGCTGAGCACCTGCGTCACCAGTATTGCACTGTCGCCGCGCCCGGATTTGAGCTACGGACAAGCTTTCCTGGTTGGGATATTGCGCTTCTCGCGATGGACGACGACCGCGCGTGGTGGTACGACAGCGAATGTGTTTTCAAAGACGACAAGGTCTATGCCCAGTTGATCGAGCGGTTGGGCCGCATCTCACGAGGCACATTTCAACCAACCGACGTTGAAGAGGAGTGGGAAGGAGACTTTGGTCCAATACACATTCGATTCCGCGTCCAGGGTGAGCAGCACAAGATCGATCTTGGAGAGATGGCTACTGACTTCATGGAACTTGGCGTGTTGGAATATCTTTCGGCGCTAATCAAGGCGTCCACACCGTACCAAGTCGTTCGGCTCTCCACCGGCGATCAGACGGAGTTCATCGTCATGCTCAGCGCCGATGAACGCGAGCGGCTGAAGCGGGAGCGCCCCGCACTCTTCGACTTCGGAGACGAGTACGGCCCTGGCCCGCGATCGCACTGAACCACTGATGCCTGATTTTCCGAGCGCTGGCCATGTTCGTGGGTGAAAAGCCTCGCGAAACGTCGCAAGCGGGCGGGATTAGTCCGCCGGTGGAGGCCCAGGCCGCAGGCCAGTCAGGATGAGCTCCAGGCCGGAGGAGTAGAGGGCGTCCCAGTCGGGGAGTGCGGCTCTGGCTTGGGCCAGCGCTAGCTGGTCGGTGGCGACTGGGAGCTCCTCTGAGACGTTGGTGCCGACGTAGCGCTGCTGCTCGAGGGTCGCGCCCACGACGTAGGAGACGACGGTGAAGAACGCGGCCGAGGAGGCGGTGGGCGAAAAGTCCGCCTGGCCCATTGCCTCGAAGAGCTCATTCATGAATTGCAGGTGATCGGCCGACGGGCGGGCTGCCGTCAGCAGTTGGGCGCCGTCGCGCTGGGCCAGCATCGAGGCGCGCAGGCCGGCCGCCAGGGCGCGCAGGCCGCGCTCCCAGGGCTCGCCGGTGGTGGGTGGATCCACGTGGACCCGGCGGCTGACGGTGGCGGCCATCTCGTCCAGCAGAGCCTGCTTGTCGTGGAAGTACCAGTACAGGGCTGAGGCGTTGACCTTGAGCGCCCGGCCGACTGCACGCAGAGACAGCGCCTCCAGGCCAACGTCGTCGAGGAGCCGCAGCGCCGTATCGACGATCGTTTCGCGGGTGAGCGCCATGCGACCAAGCGTAGCTTGCAATTGAACAGTGTTCAAGGTACATTGAACACTGTTCAGTAGTCCCAAGAAGGAGCAGCAGTATGCGCATCAAGGGCATCCATTACGACGTGGGCATCGACACGGTCGACGGCAAGGTCACACGGCCGCAACTGCCACGCGAGCAGATGGCCTGCGAGCTGGACATGATCGCCCGCGAGTTGCATGCCAATGCGGTCCGTATCAGCGGCAAGGACGCCGGCCGCATGGCCGTCGCGGCTAAGCTGGCGGCCGAACGCGGCCTGGAGGTGTGGCTGTCGCCCTTCCTGACCAACGGCACCGCTGCCGACACGCTGGCGCTGCTGCGCGAGACGGCGGCCTTGGGCGAGCGGCAGCGGCGGGATGGCACGCCGGTGACGCTGATCGTCGGTCTGGAGCTGTCCGGCTTTTTGAAGGGCATCGTGCCCGGCGATACGCTGCTGGAGCGCTTGGAGCTGCTGTCGGACCCGGCGCGGCTCATTCCGGCAGTGATGGCCGGGGGCAAGGACCCGCGGGAGACCATGGCCGCTTTCCTGCAGCAAGCGGTCAACACGGCGCGAGCGTGCTTCGGCGGGCCAGTGACGTACGGCGCCGGCCTGTGGGAGGACGTCGACTGGAGCCTTTTCGACATTGTGGGCATCGACGCCTATCGCGACGCCCATACGCGCGCAGGCTTCTCCGAAAAGCTCGACGGCTACCTGAGCCACGGCAAGCACGTCGTGGTGACCGAGTTCGGCTGCGCTACCTTTCGCGGTGCGGCGGATATGGGAAGCATGGCCTGGACCATGGCCGATCGCAGCTCATCGCCGGCACAGCTGAAGCCAGGGACGGTGCGAGACGAGGCCGAGCAGGTGCGTGAGCTGGCCGATCTGCTGCGCACCTACGACGCGGCCAGTCTGGAGGGCGGCTTCATCTACACACTGGTGGCGCCGAGCTACCCCTCGAACCCAAACGCGGAACTGGACCTGGACGCCGCCTCATATTGCCTGGTGCGCACATGGAGCGACGGACGGACCGAGCCCAAGGAGGCCTTTCATGCGGTGGCCGCGGCATACGGCGCGTGAGTGCGCCAACGGGTCCGGTAATAGCGCTGATGAGCATGTCCATCCATGAGCTTCTTGGTTACGGGTTGTCGACGAGCTCGAGGTCCGAGTGCAGGACCAGATCGGCCAATGGCGCGAGGCGGGCACCGCTCTCGAAGAGCGCGTTGGCCCGAGCACGGTCGTTATCGAAACGGGCGAGCGTCTCAACGCCGAAGTACAGCGCCACGAAGGCGTAAGCCAGCTCCCTGGCCGGAACCAGCTCCTCGAACACCGTGCCGACGAGCAGGCGGCGAACGACCTCTTCGGCGAAGGCAAACCATGGATCCATGAGGGTCATGACCCGCTGGCGCAGCTCCGGTGAGATGACCGAGCCGGTCACGACTTCCTGAGCGGCAGCCAGCTCGCCGGACTTCGCATCCTCTTCGTACAGCCGGGTCATCATCCGGACGAGCGGCGTCAGCTCCGTCACGCCCTCCAGAGCCTTTCGGTAGCGCGCCAGCCGCCTCTCACTGAACTCTTTCAGCGCGGCCAGCAGCAGCTCTTCGATGCTCTCGAAGTGGTAGTAGATCAGCGCCTGATTGAAACCGCCAGTCGCGGCGATCGCCCTGGCGGTGGCGCCCGCGTAGCCGCTCTCCTCCAGCGTTCGCAGCGCCGCCGCCACGATCCGAGCGCGCGCAGCCGCTCGGATCGTGGTGCGGGCCGGACTGCTCAACGGTCGCTCTCAACAAACGTTCTAAACATATGGTTAACTATATGCGACTAAGGCGAGGAGTGATCGCATGTTCCACATCCGTTCGTTGGATGGCGTTATCGAGCGGCGCCTGCTGATCAACTTCCGTGTTCGGCCCGATGCTTTGGCCCGCTTCCTTCCACCGCCGTTCGCGCCCCAGCTGGTCAATGGTTGGGGCATGGCCGGCATCTGTCTCATTCGGCTCGGCCAGGTGCGGCCCCGCGGCCTACCCCCAATGTGTGGATTCAGCTCGGAGAACGCCGCTCACCGCGTTGCGGTGACGTGGCTCGAGAACGACAGACAACGGCGCGGGGTCTACATCCCGCGGCGTGACACGAGCTCGGCGATGAACCTCGCCCTGGGCGGTCGGTCCTTTCCAGGCGTTCATCACCGCGCGCTGTTCAGTGTCACGGACTCCCGAGATCACCTGACGATCGTCATGCGCAGCCTCGACCTGGTTGCTCGCGTCGAGGTGGAAGGTCATCCCATCGCCCGGCTGTCGCCCGGCTCGGTGTTCGCGTCCCTGGCGGAAGCCTCCGATTTCTTCCGGGGCGGCAGTGTTGGCTTCTCGGCGACGGACCGCTGCGATTGCCATGAGAGCGTGAGGCTTATTACCGAGCGCTGGAGCGTGGAACCGCTGGCCGTCGAGCACGTGGAATCGAGCTTCTTCGGCGACCGGGGCTTGTTTGCGGCGGGTACGGTCGAGTTCGACTCCGCGCTGATTATGCGCAACGTCCCCTGCTGCTGGCGCGCGGAGCCGCCACTTCGGGCGGCAGCGTAAGGCTGCCCATGCCAGTCATTCACCTCGAGACGTTCATCGCGGCGCCGGTGAGCGTTTGCTTCGACCTCAACCGCGATATCGACGTGCATACGCGATCCACGGCTCGGACAAAAGAGCGCGCGGTAGCCGGCGTGACCAGCGGCTTGATTGGAGCCGGGCAGTACGTCACCTGGGAGGCCGTGCACTTCGGCGTGAGGCAGAGGCTCACGACGAGGGTTACTGTCTGCGAGCGGCCGCATGAGTTTGTGGACGAGCAGGCGCAGGGGCCGTTCGAGTACTTCACGCACCGGCATCAGTTCCGAGAATTCCAGGGCGGGACGCTGATGATCGACGACTTTGCGTATGCCTCGCCGCTCGGCATCCTCGGCCGCATAGCCGACGCGCTCTTCCTCGAACGTTACATGCGCAACCTCCTGCTGGAGCGGGCGCGAGTCATCAAGGCGCTGGCGGGATCGGACGTAAATGCCGACGAAGCCTAGGGAGCGCCGAGATCCGTGATGGCATGACGGTATGACGGCATGACGGCTAGAATAGGTTGAAATGTGGCAGGAGGACCTATTCATGCATTACGCGCTTGTTCACGAACTGACTCCTGGGGACCCCAGCTCATCGGTTCCAAAGCTCTTCATCCTTAATGCCCCCGACCAGCTCCAATCTGGCGAGCTCGTGGCACGGTTGGAGCCGTTCGGCCTGGGTGCTGAAGGTGAGAATGGCCACCAGCTGTTGCCTGAGCCGGAATGGCCTGCGTCGCTGCACTATCTTTTTGAGCACACCGCCTCTCCTCGGAAGGACTTCCGCCTATTCCAGGCCGAAGGCGATCACAAGCTCACGATCCGCTTGCCGCGGCCGTTGCAGGCGCAAGTCGAGCTTGCCGCCAGTCGTGAAAATACGTCCATTAACCGCTACGTCGAAGGCTTGCTGCGAGCGGCAACCGACCAGGACAGATCCAGCTGGCGCTGTTCTTTTTGTGGAAAGGGCCATGGGCAGGTCCGCGGCATGATTGCCGGAGGTGCCAGAAAGGGCTCCTACATCTGCGACGAGTGCGTGGCACTTGCCAGCAGCATGGTTGCTGCCGGCAACTTCAGCTAGCGCGGCAGAGGTATGCCTGGGCAAAAATGACACTGGCCGCGGGCGCGTCTGTCCAGCGGTCTCCGGCCCGGTGTTTGGTCGTGGTCGCCGGGATGACCCACCGATGGCGGGCTGCCCATCAGCCGCAGCGCGCTGACAGGCGACGATGCCCGGCGGCAAGCTGCAGGAGCCACACGGGTCTGCTCCCTGGACGACGTCCCGGTCGGCGCCTGACAGCCAACTCCACATGAGCGGGCGCAGCTCGAAGGCAAGTTGGAGCGCCTCACGTGCGGGTCAAGCGATAGCCAACAGTCTCAGAGGGAGATGTTTCTGGACACGCTCTTCCTCGAGCACTACATGCGCAACCTCCTGGTGGAGCGGGCGCGAGTCATCAAGGCGCTGGCGGGATCGGACGTGAATGCCGACGAAGCCTAGGATCGAGCGCCGCTTGGGGATAGAGGCGGGCTGAAGCGCCAACGTTCGCGCGTGCCATCGTTGTTGGCAACTTAACCGGGCCACAACCCCGCATTAACGGAACGTTCAGGAAGGTGGCATACCCTGGTCTCATCGAACACCGCCGAATCTAGGAGGTTGGGTAACGATGAACAACCGGATCGGCTTGGTCGGTAGCCTTGCACTGTTACTGCTGACTTGGGGCGTATCCGCCTGGGCGTGGACCGTGTTGCCCGCGTCGGGCCGCTTCCCTGTGCACTGGGGCATTCGCGGCACGGCAAACGGCTATGGCGACAGGTTTGAGGTCGTCGCGCTGCTGCCACTCACTATGATGGCTGTGACCGCGCTGTTCGCGGTGCTGCCCAGACTCGATCCAAGGCGGCCGCATCTCCAGCAGTCTGGCCGGTCGTACGCGGCGGTGTGGATCGCTGTGCTGGCCCTTCTCGCAGCGCTGCAGGTGGCGCTGGTCCTGTCTGCTTTGGGCCGGCGGATCGACGTCGCCGAGATTGCACTCGCCGGCGCAGGGGCCCTGTTTGTCGTCGTCGGCTTGACCCTGGGACCAGTACGGAGCAATTTCGTGTTTGGCGTTCGCACGCCCTGGACGCTTGCGAGCGAGCGTGTCTGGCGGGAGACCCACAGAGTGGCGGGTCCGGTGTTCGGCCTGTTGGGTGCGGTGGTGATCCTGGCGGCTGTTTTTACTTCCAATCAAATTGCCCTATGGGTGTTGCTCGCTGGTCTCGTTGCGGTCGCGCTCGGCCTCTCGGCCTACTCGTACGTCATCTGGCGGCCGGATGACGGAGAACGACAGCCCGGACGGCAGCCGTGGAGCCCGCGGTGACTAGCTCATCCTTGCGAGTGACCTCGAGCAGTTTGTGCTCGCGGGTAGGATGGCGGACGCGTCAGGCGAGCTCGGCCAGCTCATGAATGACGCGGCTATTTGGAGCCCAAAGGCAATCCCGCCAGACGGCTGCCCCAAATGCCAGTCATCCTGTGGTCACGTTATGGTTCTCTCCAATCAGGCGTCCCGAACGCGAAGATCAGAGCGGACATGAAGGATCGGCCTAAGCGGACCAATCGCCGCGCGGAGCGCAAGCGCGTTTCCGAAAGCGGCGTGCTGGATGAAGGCGCTACCTGAAGATGGACCCTGTCCCCGGAGCCCGTGCGGCCTGCTGCAACGCGATCCAGCCGGAGCACCCTGCGCCGGCAGCCGGAGACTCTACCGGCTGCGCAGCTGACTGCTAGGTAGCACTGGGTGAGTCCTGCTTGGCGGCTAGCTCGTGCAGCCAGGTGGCGAGCGCTTTCCGGCCAGTTCCGGGGCTGGTGGCGGCTTCCAGCGGCGTCGCCTTAGCGTAGTCCGGAATCCAGTTGGGGTCCGCGCCGTGAGCGTAGAGGTACTCCGCCGCGCGCCGCTGTCCGCCGCTGCAGGCCTGATAGAAGGCATGGTTGACGTCGTCGGTCGTGGGCGGCTCGGCGGCGAAGAGCTCATCCATGCGCGCCAGCAGCCCGAGTGCCGCGGCCAGCCACAGTCGCTCAACTTTCGCGCCGTGCTGAAGCAGCAGCTGGGCCACGCGCCAGCAGCCATAGCCCACGGCATCGTCAAGCGGCGACCCGCCGGCGATGGATGCGCCCGGCGCCTCGATGTCTGCCCCACCGGCGATCAACGCCGCGGCGACGTCCACGTCGTCGCTGCTGGCGGCCCAATGCAGCGGCGTCTCAGACGGCCGCCCCACAATCGACGGCGGACTGGGATCCGCGCCCGCGCCGATCAGTATCTCGACCGCGCGCGGCGCATTAGGAAAGTAGCCGGGCCAGTCGGCCGCGATGTGCAGCGGGGTGCGCTGCCCTTCGCCGCGGCCCTGAATGCGCGCGTTGGCCAGCTGGGGGTTGCCGTCCAAGAGCTGCCGCAGCGCCTGCAGATCGCCGCCGCGGATGGCTGCCGCGAGCGCTTTCGCCTGGGGATCGTCGCGTGATAAGAGGGGTGCCATTTTCGTCCTCCTGGCCCAATTCTCGCAGCCGCACGCGCGCTGAACCGCCCCGAGAAGCTTGGAGGGCGACGACTTTGAGATTCGGTTCGTTCAACCGCTGATACAACGCGGAGGCTCTTTGGCGCCCGTGTCGAAATCCGCTGTCGCCGTTCGACGTCTGTATGAAGCCACCGTGAGGCGGCGAACTTTCGAGACAGGAGAAACCAATGGCACTGACGACAACGATGCGGGCCGGGACATTCGCCGGCCGCGGGACGGAGGGGCGCGCGCTTCATCGCGCGCTGTGGACGCTGCAGGGCCTGCTGGGAGTGCTGTTCCTGGCGACGGGACTCATGAAGCTCGCCACGCCGCTGGACGTCCTGATGGCGCAGATGCAGCTGCCGCTGCCGGGGCTGTTCGTGCGCTTCCTGGGCCTGTGCGAGCTCTCGGGGGCCCTCGGCCTGGTACTGCCGGGTCTGCTGCGCATCCTGACGGGCCTCACGCCGCTGGCAGCGAGCGGCCTGGTGGTGATCATGACTGGCGCAACGGTCATCACCTTGGTGGTGGGTGGCGGCGCCACGGCGCTTATGCCGCTGATCGTTGGTGTGCTGGCCGCCGGCGTGGCCTACGGCCGCGTCAGGCTGCGGCCCCTTGCCTCCCGGCGAGTCTGAACAAGAGCCGCCCCATCGATACCACCACCCTACGTTCCGTCCCTACCAGGCCATCCTGCGTGTGACCTGCTGAGCGCAGCCACGCAGGCAAGGGTGCGATGCACCCTTCCAGCATCACGCCCGGGGACGACTCGCCAACCGATGCGACGGCAATTGGCCTAACGCACCCACAAGAATCCAGCCACACCCAATAGGCGTGGCTGGATCTTGTCAGAACGGCCCTAGCGGTAGCTGCGGGAGTACGAGCTTCTGCGCTGGCTGGCGAAGCAGTCGCTGCAGTAGACCGGACGCCCATTCGTGGGCGTGAACGGAACCTGAGCAGGCTTTCCGCAGCCGCTGCAGGTCACGTTGACCATCTCGCGACGGCCATGTGCACCAAAGTCTCTGCGCTCGCCGCCCGATGCCCGTCGTGCCGCTCGGCACTCCGGACAGCGCGATGGCTGATTTTCGAACCCACGCTTAGCGAAGAACTGCTGCTCACTCGCGGTGAAGGCGAAGTGCTGGCCGCAGTCGCGACAGGTGAGGGTCTTTTCGGCGTAATTGCTCATTCTGCTGGCCTCCTTTCAAGGAATTCGGTGTTTATCTAGGCCAGCGAACGAGAGCGAGATGCTCAGAAAACGAGGACTAAACGATGTACCAACCCCAGTATGGCATGAGTATGCAAGCGAGCTGCGCCCAATGCGTAATACGGCGTCGCGAATGATCTAGTCGAGCCCCCGGCGGCGGAGTCCGAGGCCGGCCGCACGTGCGATGGTTTTTTCCCGCACCGTTTACCGTCGCTTGAGGCCAGGCTGCCTACGCTGAGAGTGGGAAGTCCACATGCCCATCCACATGCCCAAAGGAACGCTCCTTGCGCTGGCTCACGGGCTGCTTGGCTGGGCGCTGTGTGCTGCCGTGATGGGCTTAGGATTGGCTTACACCAGTTTCCACAACGCACTTATCATCCACGCGCTGGCCGCGCCCATCATCTTTGCCGCGGTCTCGGCAGCGTATTTCCATCGCTTGCAGGCATGGTCTCCACTCCGGACTGCCATCACCTTCGTGGCGCTCGTCGTAGCCATGGACTTCAGCGTCGTAGGGCTGCTTATCCAGCGGAGCCTGGACATGTTCGCGAGCATCCTTGGCACCTGGCTCCCGTTCGTCCTCATCTTCCTGTCCACCTATGGGACAGGCATCGCGCTGCGCGGCGAGGCGCGGCGAACCTCTGCACACCCGCTCGGCACGTGAAACCAATGCAAACCAGGAGACCGTGACTGCGGGACGAATGGATATGCGTGCCAGCCCCAGCCCTAACCTGGCGATCTTGGAGGATTCCGTTATGACATACCGGACCACGGCGCGCGTCCTGGGCGCGCTGTTCATCACCGCGACCGTCGCGGGCCTGCTGGCAGTCCCCCTATGGCAGCCGGTCATCGAGGCCGACGACCCCCTCCTTCAGGCGTCACCCCATCCAAGCCGCCAGCTTTCTCAACCGCTGCAGCGACTTCCGGCCCCAGCCAGTTCGCCAACGGCCATGCGTCATTTCACGATCTCCTCGTCGAGTCGTCTCCGTTAGTGTGCGCCATGGCACATCGCAAGGGTGTAAACGCCGGGTGAATGCGGGGCAATTGTCGCGCCTGCGTACCGGGTAACCATTCGGCTGCTGTTGAGATGAATGAGGATAGAATTTATCCCGGATATTCGGCAGAGGTTTTACCATGAAGGTTCTGCTCGCTGGTGCGACAGGGACGCTGGGCAGGTCTCTTAGCCCCAAGCTGCGGGCGCGTGGGCACGAGGTTCTCGGCCTGACGCGGGACCCGGCCAAGAGAACCCAGCTGCAAGCCGCTGGCGTGGAGCCGATCGTTGCGGATGCTCTCGACCGCCTGGACCTGCTGACAGCTGTCGACGGCCTGGGCGCCGACGCGGTTATCCACGAACTGACTGCGCTGAAGAAGGCTCCAAGGCGGCATGGCGACATGCAGATGACCAACCGACTGCGTGAGGAAGGCACGGCCAACCTGCTGGCCGCTGCCAGTCAGCTTGGCGCTACCCGCTTCCTGGTCCAGTCCATGATCTTCGGCTACGGCTTCTTCGATCACGTCGACAAGGTCGTCACCGAGGCCGACGAGTTTGGACCGTCCGGTCACGGCAGGTTTGACCGCCATGCGCAGGCGCTGAGGCGGGCCGAGGATCAGGTGCTCGAGGCGGCCGGCATCGATGGCGTCTCGCTGCGCTACGGCCTGTTGTATGGAGCCGATCCGAGCATCATGGCAATGGCCGAAATGCTGCGCCGGCGCCGGCTGCCCGTGCCACGGGGCGGAGGTGGCGTGCCTCATGGGTGTGGGTTGAGGATGCCGCCGACGCAACAGTCGCGGCTCTCGAGCGGGGAAGGCCGGGCGAGGCCTACAACATCGTCGATGACCAGCCCGTATCTTGGGCTGACTTCGTGCGCGCTTTAGCCGAAACCTGCGGAGCGCCCCCGCCGCGGGAGGTGCCCGGCTGGGTGTTGCGTGTCATGCCGTTTGCCCATGCGGTCATGACGAACTCGATGCGGGTCTCCAATGCCAAGGCGCGACAAGAGCTCGGCTGGCGGCCCGAAGCGGCCACGTACCGAGACGGCCTGACTCGGGTCTTCTCCCTCGCGCATGCGGCGGCCTGATCGGCGGTGAAGCTCTCAGAGGGTGTAGAGTGGGCGCTGCACTGCTGTGTGCTGCTGGCGGCTTTACCTCCTGGGGTCGGCCTTCCGGCCAAAGCGCTCGCCGAGTTCCATGGCGTCTCTGAAAGCTACCTGATCAAGCAGCTGAAAGCGCTGGTCAAGGCCAAAGTGCTGGCCTCCGCTCCAGGCCCCAAGGGTGGCTTCCGCCTGGCCCGGCCCGCTGAGCAGATCACGTTGCTGGACGTCGTGCGCGGCGTCGAAGGTCCGCAGCCCGCCTTTCGCTGTACTGAGATCCGGGGCAGGGGTCCGGCAAGGCTCGGACCGGGCGCCTACCGATTGCCCTGCATGGTTACCGTAAGCATGCTGGAAGCCGAGCAAGCCTGGGCTAACATCCTGCGCTCCAAGACGCTAGCCACACTCGTTCGCGAGCTCAGCCAGAAGCTCGATCCTCGCGCCGTCGAGAAGACCATGGCCTGGTTGCGGGAAATCGTCCAGGTCTAAGGGAGCGCAGTCGCGCCCCGTGCCCCGTGCCCAGCGCCCAGCGTCTGGCGCCCAGCGCCTGGCGCCCAGCGCCTAGCGCCTCGCGCCTAGCGCCCAGCGCCTCGCGCCTAGCGCCCAGCGCCCAGCGCCTCGCGCCTAGCGCCCAGCGACTAACAGCGGCACTAACTGTTCGGCTGGGGTGAGCGATCCGTGGTGGCCGACGAGGGACGCCTGCCCAGGGTCGACCGAGCGCTGGAAGATGCCGATGCCGGGCCGAGCCGCAGCGACGACGTCGCCCAGGCGGGACCGGGCCGCTTCGGTGACGTCGGGGCCGAACCAGCCGGCGCTGACGGCTTCGTCGCGAGGCAGGACCCACATTCTGTCGCCGAGGACCGCACGCCAGGCGTCGAGGACGTGCTGCTCCTGGCCGTGCTGTGTATAGAGGTAACGGGCGCGGCCCTCGCCGGCCATGACCCGCACCCCGTGTGAGAGAGCCGGATAGTCGTCGAGATCCAGGCGCTGATCGGCCCGCAAGTCGACCATGCCGTGGTCTCCCGTGATCACCAGCACGGCGCCGCTGGGCAGCTGGGCTGCCAGCGTCTCACACATCCGGTCGATGAGGGAGAGCTGCAGGCGCCAGGCGGGCGAGTCCACGCCGCGTACATGGCCGGTGGTGTCGAGCTCGTTGTAGTGGGCGTAGACGAACCGGACGCCCGGGCCATCAAGGTGTCCGAGCGCCACGCCGGCGAGGTCCCCCGGCGAGACCGCCACCCGAAAGCGACCGCCGCGCAGCACCGCCCGGCTCAGCCCCGAGTGCTCGTGCACAGCCGGCCCGGTCAACAGCACGTCGACCTTGTGGTCATGCGCCACCTCGAACACGCACGCCCGCGGCTGAAAGTCTTCGGGATCGAGCTTGGACAGCAGGTTGGTCTCGGCGTGGCCCACACCGTACGGGGTCCAGCGCAGGACGTTCATGGCCCGGCTGTGGCCCGGAAGCAGCAGGGTGTAGCCGGCCAGCCCATGTCCACCCGGAGGAAGGCCGGTGCCCAGAGACGCCACGCTGGCCGCGGTCGTTGACGGAAAGCCGGTCGTGATGGACCTGCACGAGCGGGCCAGCTCATTGAGGAAGGGTGCTTCCCGCTCGTGGTCCCGCAGCTGCTCCCAGCCCAGGCCGTCGACGACCAGCAGACACAGCCGGTCCGTGGCGGGAAGGCCCAGGACGTTGCGGAATACCGGCACCCCCAGCGCCGCCATCATCGATGGCGTTAGATCAGGGAGGGAAGCTTCGCCGTACCGCGGGAGTGGCGGCGCGTTCAACCGTCCGCCGGCTGCTGGCGAGCCAGGATTCGAACCTGGGACAAAGGATCCAAAGTCCTTTGTGTTACCACTACACCACTCGCCAAGATCTGCCGCTCGGGCAGTTCACAGCGTAGCACGGGACGTCTCGCGAGCGAGCGGCACACCCCTCTCAGGCACGCTCCAGCAGCCGGCTTGGGCTGAGGCCCTTGACGGCGAGGATGGTGCCGTTGGCGAAGTAGTCGAAGTCGTAATCAGTGCGCTCGCCGGCCTTCTTGCCAGGAACCGGCAGCAGCCGGGCGGTGAGCGGTTTGCGATCCAGGGCCACGGACAGCGACGACAGGTCCAGGATGATGCCCGCCAGCTCATCCTCGCTCACGTCGCCAGGCAGCGGCAGCGTATCGAGGCCTGTGCCGCAGACCGCCGAATAGAGCAGCAGATCGTTGACGCCGAAGTGGCCGAGCGCGGTGCCTGCCGCCAGGCTGGCATCTTCCAGGACCGGCAGCATCAGCCCATTGAAGCCCCAGCGGTTGAGCGGCGCCGTCTTCAGCACACGGGTGATGAGCATGGCCACGAAGACGCTGCCGGCCGCGCCGAAGCTCTCCAGGCCAATGCGCTCGAAGGCCGTGCCGATGCTTTCGCCTTCATTCGGATAGGGGGCCGTGCTGAAGTCCGCTCCCAGGTATTCGATGGCAAACTCGCGCTCCAGCTGTTTGGCCAGCGGCTGGATGGTCCGATCTACCTCGCTCAGACGATCGGCCAGGCCGGACCGCAGCTCGGCCACGGTTCCGGCCGCGGAAAAGGCCTCCACCGCGAGGTCGGCCGTCTGCAGCGCCAGGCTGAACTTGGGATGTCCGCCATCGTGGTAGGCGGCCGGGAAGAAGGGAATGTTCGGCCCGCAGTGGGCGACGGCGGCGAAGCGAAGGTTGCCGAAGCCGCGCGGCGTGGCAGCCGCTACGCGGTGGACGACGCCGGCGGCGCAGCGGATCGCCGCAATGTCGAGCTCGGCCTGCTGCGCCGTCTCAACGCTGCAGAAGACGACAGACGTGCCGGCGATGACATCGCCCAGCAGCGCGGCATCCAGCGGCGCGGGACCGAGGGAGCAGTAGCCGATCTCGTCCTGGGCGCACGCCTGCTCGATGCGCCGGGCGACCTCAACGGTGGCCACAGGCATGGTCCGGAACGGCTGCGTGGCCAGGCGGGTGGTCTGGACCTCGACGCCCGCGTCGCCGAAGACCTGCCGCGCGCGTGCGAAGAAGCGGGCGGCCTTGGCAAACTCGCCGGCGCTGAGCGGCCAGGTGAGGTTGTTGCCCAACGTCACCGAACGGATCTTCATGCAGCCAATGCTACGGCGCCGGTGGGATTCGTCGCTCGATGCCCGGGAACGCGCTGGGCTGAGGGCGTGGCGACCTAAGCCGTCTCAGGGGCGGACGAAGCCCTCGCCGGTGAACACCTGGCCGGTAACCGTTGCCGACTGGTCGCTTGCCAGCCAGAGGATGGGACTGACCATGCAGTCGTACGCCGACAGCGATGGATCGCTCTCGCCGCGGCGGTTGGCGCTGCCTCCCGGCAGAACCGCGTTCACCCGCACGCCGGTACCCTCCAATTGAGCCGCCATGGCCTGGGTCATGGCTTGAAGCGCGGCTTTGCTCGGGCCGTAGGGGATGTGCTTGGGCGAGCGTTGGGTATGTGGGCTGGTGACCACGTTGATGACGCTGCCCCGGCCGCCGGCCGCCATGTCCGGCACCACCAGCCGGCTGGTGAGGAATGGACCGTAGACGTTGATCTCCAGGAGCCGCAGGAAGCGCGCCGGGTCCAGCTGCCAGAAGGGCAGGGTGCCAGCCGGGCGAGCGCTCTTCGGGCCGAGCATGAAGTCCATCTTGACCGCAGCGTTGTTCACCAGCACGTCGACCGGCCCCAGGGAATCCCGAACCTGCTGGTAGGCGCGCTCGATGGCGGCCTGGTCCGTCACGTCCACTTCCTGGAACAGCGGCTCGAATCCTTGCCGCGCCAGCTCGTGTCGAGCTCGGGCTGCCGCTTCCGGACTGCGGTCCCACACGGCCACACGGGCGCCGGCCCTGAGCAGCGCCTCGGTGGTGGTCAGGCCCAGGCCGGCATCCCCGCCGGCACCGCCGGTTACGATGGCTGCTCGGCCTTGGAGGCTTGTATCAGGCATGCGTCATCGATCCCTGGCCGAGTGTACGCCAATTGCCGGGATCAGGCCGGGAGCGAAGCGGGAGGGGGAACAGGCCGCCCTATACTTAGGCGCATGGCGCTGACCCGGGCGGAGATGGATCATCTGGCCCTTTTGGCGCGAATCGGTCTCACCGACGAGGAGAAGGACCGGATGGCCAGTCAGCTGGGCGACATCCTCCAGCACATGGAGCGGCTGAACCAGCTGAGCACCGAGCACATCCCACCCACGGCCCAGGTCATCGAAGCCACGAACGTCCTGCGCGAGGATGAAGTGCGCTCTGGCCTCACCCGCGAGCAGGTTCTGTCCAACGCGCCGCGCGCGGAGGATCCCTTCATCCGAGTCCTGCCGATCCTCGAGTGAGGGCCGCTTCCCCCGCGTACGGGAAGATGGCCGGAGGTGAGTCGTGAGCCTGGCCGCGTTGACCGTGCACGAGGCGGCCAAGCTGCTCGCCGGCGGTGAGATCTCGTCCGTCGAGCTCACGACGGCGGCGCTGGAGCGTATCGAACAGCTGGATGCGCGCGTTAAGGCCTACGTGACGCTGACTCCCGAGCTGGCGCTGGAACAGGCCCGCGCCGCGGACGCGGCCCGCGCCGGAGGCGAAGGAGCCGGGCAGCCGCTGCTGGGCGTGCCGGTGGCATTGAAAGACGTGCTGGTCACGGAGGGCGTGCGCACGACCTGCTCCTCCAGGATCCTGGAGAGCTACGTGCCGGTGTACGACGGCACGGCGGTGGCGCGGCTGCGCTCGCGTGGCGCCGTCTTCCTGGGCAAGACGAACTGCGACGAGTTCGCCATGGGATCGTCCACCGAGAATTCGGGCTTCTTCCCGACGCACAACCCCTGGGACCTGGACACAGTGCCTGGCGGCTCGAGCGGCGGATCGGCGGCCGCGGTAGCCGCGGATGAGTGCATCTACTCGCTCGGCACCGACACCGGCGGCTCCATACGCCAGCCAGCCGCTCTGTGTGGGGTCACCGGCATCAAGCCGACCTACGGCCGGATCTCGCGCTTCGGCCTGGTGGCGTTTGCCTCCTCACTCGATCAGATCGGGCCCTTCACCAAAGACGCCGAAGACGCGGCGCTGGTCCTCAATGCGCTGTGCGGTCGCGACGTCATGGACTCCACCTCGGTCGGGCGCCCCGTGCCCGACTTTGCGGCCGCGCTGACCGGCGACCTGGCCGGGGTACGGGTGGGCGTGCCATCCGAGTACTTCGCCGCGGGCCTCGAGCCTGGGGTGGAGGCGGCGGTGCGCGAAGCGCTGAAGGTGCTGGAACGGGCGGGGGCAGTGGTGGACGAGTGCTCGCTGCCATCCACCGACTATGCGCTGGACACGTACTACATCATTGCTCCGGCCGAAGCGTCGGCCAATCTGGCGCGCTTCGACGGCGTGCGCTACGGCTTCTCGAAGGAAGCCAGCGACGTGTGGGGCGAATACAACGCCACCCGCGAGGCCGGCTTCGGCGCCGAGGTGAAGCGCCGCATCATCCTCGGCACGTATGTCCTCAGCGCCGGCTACTACGACGCCTACTACCTCAAGGCGCAGAAAGTGCGAACGTTGATCAAGCAGGAGTTCGACGCGGCGTTCGAGCGATTCGACGTATTGGTGGCGCCCACGTCGCCCTCGGTGGCCTTCAGGATCGGTGAGAAGACGAACGATCCGCTGGCCATGTACCTATCCGACGTGCTGACGATTCCGGTAAACATGGCCGGCTTGCCGGGCATGTCCATCCCCTGCGGCCTGTCCGATGGCCTGCCCGTGGGCTTGCAGATCATCGGCCGGGCATTCGATGAGGAGACAGTGCTGCGTGTCGGCCACTGCTATCAGCAGCAGACGGATTTCCACAGGCAGCGGCCGGCTCTCTGATGCCTGGTTCGCCGCGGCCTCGACGGCCGATGACGTCGTCCATCGTGCATCGCGTCCGTCCCTCGGGTATCCGCAAGTTCTTCGACGTGCTGGCCTCGATGGAGCACGTGATCTCATTGGGTGTGGGCGAGCCCGACTTCGTGACTCCGGACCACATCCGCGAGGCGGGCATCGAATCGATCCAGGCCGGCCGGACGCACTACACCTCGAACTACGGTCTGCTGCCCCTGCGGCAGCGTATCGCCGTGGAGATGCAGCGCCTGTACGGTGTGCGTTACGACCCCGAGCACGAGATTCTGGTGACCGTGGGGGCCAGCGAAGGCATCGACATCGCGGTGCGGGCGGTGGTCAACCACGGCGACGGCGTGCTGCTTCCCGAGCCGGGCTACGTGTCCTACGAGGCTTCGGTGGTGCTGGCCGGCGGCAACGTCCAGCCGGTGCCGACCTATGCTGAGAACGGCTTTTCATTGACGGCGCGGGCCGTCGAGCAGGCGATCACGCCCCAGAGCCGGGCCATCGTCATGGGCTTCCCCAACAATCCGACCGGCGCCGTCCTGGATCCCCAGGAGGCGCAGGCCATCGTGGACCTGGCCGTGGAGCACGATCTCGTCATCATCTCCGACGAGATCTATCACCGCCTCATTTATGGGGGCGACCACGTCTGCATCGCGGCTTTGAAGGGCGCTTGGGATCGGACCATCCTCATCAACGGCTTCTCCAAGGCGTACGCCATGACCGGCTGGCGGCTGGGCTACACCTGCGCGCCGGCCGAGGTGCTGGAAGCCATGATGAAGATCCATCAGTACGTGATCATGAGCGCGCCCACGGCGGCGCAGTGGGCCGGCATCGAAGCGCTCGACCATGGCGAGGCCGACGTGCAGAGCATGCTGGCCGAGTACGACCGCCGCCGCAAGCTGCTGGTCACCGGCCTGAACGACGTGGGGCTCACCTGCTTCGAGCCGCGGGGGGCCTTTTACGCCTTCCCGTCCATCGCCATCACCGGCATGAGCTCGGAGGAGTTTTCGTTCCGGCTGCTCGAGGAGGAGCACGTCGCGGTGGTGTCCGGGACGGCCTTCGGCGACGCCGGGGAAGGCTACGTGCGCATGTGCTACGCCACCGCCTACGAGCAGATCCAGGAAGCGCTGGAGCGCATGCGCCGCTTCGTCAAGCGCCACACGCACACCTCGCTCGCCTCGTAGCGGCTGCGGAGCCTGGCCAGAATCCCCTCAGCTTGCTTGAGTTACGGTTTCTAGCGGTAGCCTCTAAGCATGGCAACTGCACCCAGCACACAGCGCACAGCATCCGGCACCGACTACGAGCTGGTCGTTGGCCTCGAAGTGCACGTCGAGCTGCGCACCAGGAGCAAGATGTTCTGCTCCTGCTCGGCCGACTGGTTCGGCAAGCCGCCGAACAGCCAGGTCTGCCCGGTATGCATGGCCCTGCCCGGGTCCCTGCCGGCGATCAATCGCCAGGCCATCGAATACGCCATCATGGTCGGCCTGGCGCTGCACGCCGACGTCGAAAACCTGCCCAACGGCAAGCCCACGCGCTTCGACCGTAAGAACTACACCTATCCGGACCTGCCCAAGGGCTACCAGATCACGCAGATGGACCTGCCGGTCAATCTCGGCGGCTGGTTGGAGATTGCGCTGCCGGATGGAGGAACCAAGCGGGTTGGCGTGACTCGCGCCCACCAGGAGGAGGACACCGCCAAGCTCATCCATCGCGTCGACGAGATGGGCGTGGCCCACAGCCTCGTCGACTTCAACCGCGCCGGCGTGCCGCTGCTGGAGATCGTCAGCGAGCCGGACATGCGCTCGTCCGAGGAGGCCGGCGCCTATCTGCGGACGCTGCGCGGCATCCTGCTGTACCTGGGCGTAACGGACGCCCGCATGGAGGAAGGGTCCTTCCGCTGCGACGCCAACTGCTCCATCCGGCCGGTGGGATCGAGCGAGTTCGGGCGCAAGGTCGAAGTGAAGAACATGAACTCCTTCCGCTCCGTCGAGCGCGCTCTGCGCTACGAATTCGAGCGGCAGCGCGAGGCTCTGGCGCGCGGCGAGGTCATCCCGCAGGAGACGCGCGGTTGGGACGAGGATCGCGGCGTCACGGTGTCGCAGCGCAGCAAGGAATACGCGCATGACTACCGCTACTTCCCGGAGCCGGACCTGCCGCCGCTGTTCCTGGCGCCGGATTGGATCGAAGCCATCAAGCAGCGGCTGCCCGAGCTGCCGGCCGCCAAGAAGGCACGCTACGCTCGCGACTACGGGCTGGCCGACGAGCCGGCGCGGCTCATCGCCGACGATCCGAGCCTAGCCGATTTCTTCGAGTCGGCGCTGTTCACCGGCTACGGTGACGCCAAGCAGGTGGCGGCCTGGATGCTGGGGGACCTGACACGGCTGCTGAAAGCCCACAACACGGAGCTGGGCTCGTCGCTGGTGACGCCCAGCAAGCTGGTCGATCTGCTCAAGCTCATCGACGGTGGCCAGATCAGCGGCAAGATCGCCAAGGACGTGCTGGATGAGATGTTCGTCAGCGGCAAGTCGCCCGAAGACGTGGTGCGCGAGAAGGGCCTGCTGCAGATCAGCGATGAGGGCGACCTGGAGCGCGCTTGCGCCGCGGCGATAGCGGCGAACCTGCAGTCGGTCGAAGACTACAGGGCGGGCAAGGAGCGCGCCCTGCAGTTCCTGGTGGGCCAGGTCATGCGAGAGACGAGAGGCCGGGCGAACCCCGGCAAGGTCAACGACATCCTGAAGAAGCAGCTGGGGGGATAGCGATATGGCGTTGGACAGCGGCCGGAAGCAGCCGGCCTCGACCTGGACCAAGTCGGACGCGGCTAAGCCGGGCGCGCCGGCGGTGACCCAGGGGCACGTGAATCCGTATGAGATGGCGGTTCAGCAATTCGACCGCGTGGTGGATCTCATCAAGCTGGACTCGGGCATTGCCGAAATCCTCAGGCATCCCCAACGCGAGCTCACGGTCAACTTCCCGGTACGCATGGACGACGGCAGCGTGCATATCTTCACCGGCTACCGCGTGCATCACAGCATTGCCCGCGGCCCGGCCAAGGGGGGGCTGCGCTTCGCCAGCGCCGTGGACATCGACGAAGTGCGCGCTCTGGCGATGTGGATGACCTGGAAGTGCGCGGTGGTGTCGATTCCCTTCGGTGGGGCCAAGGGTGGTGTGGCCTGCGACCCGAAGTCGCTATCCCTGGGCGAGCTCGAGCGGCTGACGCGCCGCTTCGCGACGGAGATCAGCATCCTGATGTCACCGGACCGCGACATCCCTGCGCCGGACGTCAACACCAACCCGCAGATCATGGCCTGGATCATGGATACCTATTCGATGCACGCGGGCCATTCGGTGACGGGCGTGGTCACGGGAAAGCCCCTGTCGGTCGGCGGCTCGGAAGGCCGCGCGGAGGCGACGGGCCGAGGCGTGCTGTACACCATCGAGGAAGCAATCCGCCGCCGCGGCAATTCGCTGCAGGGCATGAGCGTGGCCGTGCAGGGCTTCGGGAACGTCGGCTCCGTGAGCGCCAAGCTACTGGATGAAGCGGGCGCTAAGGTGGTTGCCGTTTCGGACAGCAAAGGTGGGATCTACAACCCCGCCGGACTCGACATAAAGCAGCTCGTGCGCCATCGCGAAGAGCAGGGAACCGTGCGCGGCTTCCGCGGGACGGAGGTGGTGACCAACGCCGAGCTGCTGGAGCTGCCGGTAGACATCCTGGTTCCCGCGGCTTACGAGAACCAGATCACGGCGGTGAACGCGCCACGCATCAAAGCTCAGCTGGTGGCCGAGGGGGCCAATGGCCCAACCACTCCCGAGGCGGACCGGATCCTGTTCGACCGCGGCATCACCGTTCTGCCCGATATCCTGTGCAACGCCGGCGGGGTGACGGTTTCCTACTTCGAGTGGGTCCAGGACCTGCAGGAGTTCTTTTGGGAAGAGGCCGAAATCAACGCCAAGCTGAAGCGCGTGATGGTGCGCGCGTTCGATGCCGTGGAGCAGGCTCAGGAGAACCACCAGGCGGACATGCGTACTGCCGCCTACGTCGTGGGTGTGCAGCGGGTCGCGGAAGCCATCAAGACGCGCGGCATCTATCCCTGAGCCGGTCTCGGGGCGTGGGGCTGGTGGCAGGCAACTGGTGACTGTCACTGAGAAGGTGCGGCTGCACGGGATGGCGTATGGGGGGGCCGCCGTAGGCCGGCTCGACAGCGGAGCGGCGGTATTCGTGCCCGGCGGTTTGCCCGGCGAGCTGGTGGAGGCGCAGGTCATCGAGCGCAAGCGGAACTTTGCCCGAGCCGGGTTGCTGCAGGTGCTGGAGCCGGCGCCCGCGCGCATCGATCCCCCCTGTCCGCACTTCATGGCCGGCTGCGGTGGCTGCGAGTGGCAGCATGCCGCCTACGACGCCCAGCTGGGATACAAGCAGCGAATCCTGGTGGACCAGCTCGAACGCTTGGGGAAGCTGCCCAACCTGCCGCTGCTGCCGCCGGTGCCGTCACCGCTGGAGTTCCGCTACCGAAACGTGGCCGAGTTCCACCTGCAAGGCGGCGCGCTGGGCTTTCATCGTGCGTCGTCGCATCAGCTCGTGGACGTGGACAGCTGCCCCATCGTGGAGGATTCGATCAACCGGGCGCTGCCGGCGGTTCGAGAAGCGCTGGCTGGGCAGGCAGCGATCGAGCAGGTCGATGTGAGGAATGGCGCGGACGGATTGCTGGTGACCCTGCTCGGGCAGACCGACCCCCGCGCTCACAAGCTGCTGGCCGCGGGCCTGGCCGAGCGGCTGGGCGGTGATTGCCGTGTGGCTGGCGTGCGCATCGGATCGGACCGCACGAGGGGACTCCACGGCCAGCCGTTCGTGCACATGCAGCTGGCGGGTAAGCGCTTTCGCGTGTCGGCGCAGTCGTTCTTCCAGGTCAATTCTCAGGTAGCCGAGAAGCTGGCTGGCCTGGTGACTGCGGAGGTTGGGGGCGGCGAACGAGTGCTCGATCTCTTCTCAGGCGTAGGCACGTTCGCCCTGCTCGCCTCGGAGCGGGCGCGCGAAGTGGTGGGTGTGGAGGAGCATCCCTCGGCCACCGGCGACGCTCATGCCAACGCCGCGGAGTTCGCCGCCGGCAACGTTCAGTTCCGGCAGGCGGACGTCGCTTCGGCCGTCGACCTGGCGGCCGAACGCTGGGATCTCACCATCCTCGATCCGCCTCGCGCCGGCTGCGCCCGCCCCGTCCTGGAGGCGCTCAACAGCAATCGAATCGTCTACGTCTCGTGCGACCCCAGCACCCTGGCTCGCGACGTGGCCGTCCTCGCCGCGCGCGGCTACTCCCTCAGCAGCCTCCAGCTCCTCGACATGTTCCCCCAGACCTATCACCTGGAAGCGCTGGCGGTGCTGGCGAGGTGATCCGGGCCTGAACGGCCGTACCGGTGCACCTGCTTGCACTGCATATACTGACAGGAGGATGCCCAGGAGGCGACGAATGACAGTCAGTGCGGATCCCTACGTCCACGTGGCCACTGGCCGATTCGTGGTCTTGACCTGCAACGTCGAACCGTCTTCAGAGCTGGCAGGCGTGTACGTGGCGACTTGCCCAGCGCTCGGCGTCACAAGCCAGGGGGACTCTCTCGAGGAAGCCGAGAACAATATCCGAGAGGCAGTGTCCCTGTACCTGACGGCCATCGATGAGGATGGCGAGCTCGATCGGGTGTTCAACGAGAAGGGCCTCCGCATTTCTGTGGCGGCCGACGCTCACATGGCTTTCAAGCTGCCAGCCCAAGGTGGCGGCAGCATTCTGGCGGAAGCGTTCCCAATCGACCGCGCTGCTTAGCGCCAGGTGAGGCGGTACAGCAGCGGTGCGCTTGACCTGCTGGGGATAAGTGTCCAAGAGTTCGAGGCCGCCGTCCGTTAGCCACATTGGGTGAGGTATCGGCCCCACGTTGAGCCCACGGGCCGCGCTCGGGAGGGCCAAAGGCGAGGCTACTCCAGCGATCCAACTCTGCGCAGCAGATCGGTGAGGCTGCCGTTGTAGTCGTAGAGGCTTTGGCCTTCGCGATCGGCCAGCGCGGTGAGGCTGACGAAGTGCTTGGCGCACAACCGGATGCCCAGGCGGCCCACACTGGCCGCGGCTGCGCTCGAACAGCGCGGTATCTCACACTTTTGCCCAGCTTCCAAAGTCACCCCCCAACCAAGGCCGCTCCTTGGTGGGCTGATTGTACGCCAAGCGGGCGCTCACTCAACAGCGCTAGTGTCCGGTGCTGGCCAGCGTACGTGTCGCCAGCTGCTCAGTGGCGTCTGGGCCGCTCACCGGTGGCCGATGATGGCGGCGCGACTGTCCTCGTCCGGTTCCCGCTACGGAGACCTGGGCGATCAGCGAGGTGCCCGGCGCTCCGGCGTCGGACTCCCAAACGTAGCGGTCGGTGTTCAGCCGCCGCTGCAGCCCGTCTTCGGTGCTGATCCAGGTCCTATAGCCGTCGGTGAAGCCGGTCCAGTTGTCGGCCTTGCGCCACACCAGCAGCCCTCTGGTCGTCGGTTGAAACGAAACGACGGATCCACTCGCGTCGTACTGTTCGTCGGCCAGGCAGTCGCCAATCAGCCGCGGTGCAGCATCGTGCAGAGCCGCGAACCCCAGCTGGAAGCTGCAGGATGGTACGTCTTGGGCGGCGGCGGTGACGCTCTGACCCAGGGGCAGGGTGCTCAGACAGAGGATGGCCGCGGTCAGGATTGTTCGCTTCATTACGCGCTTCCAGTCGAGTCAAGATGTCAGATCGTGTCGCCCGGCTTTCCAGGCAGCCCAACGACGCTGTTGCGTTCTAAAACGAGGATTTGCGCGGTTCGCTATGCTGACCAGCCCTGCGCATACTCCACCGATGGTCAGCATTGCCGCCAGGTAGACCGAGGCCGCGCTGAACACGTCGTGAAGGAGCGTCATTTCTCCGGCAACGAACGGACTCGAGCGACCATCACGTATCGCGTCCGGCCTGGCCATTTCCTGCTAGGTCGAGCCTGCAACCTGCCCGGCCGGCGGCCTCGATGCTCATTTCCCGGTCAGGTGTTAGAGTGGGCGCCGGAACGTCATCAGGAGATATGCCATGAGCTACAAGGGCCACATCGTGGTCGACGCCGATTGCCATCTGCGCGAGTACTGGGAGATGGACCGGACCTACAAGGACAACATCGATCCCGAGTACCGAGCCACGTACGAGCAGTTCAGCAAGGCGGTCAGGTCGCGGCAGCGCTGGGCCGGAGACGTGGGTTTGGGCGATCTCCTGTGGCCCCGGCCTCCGTCGCACCCTATGGGCGTGTACGACTCTTTCCAGCCGATTGCTCAGCCGGGCGGTAACGGCGCCGCGCCCGACCGGGCCACCAGCAGCGCAGGCCAGCGAATCGACCCCGCCTGCAACTGGGATCCGGCTATCCGCCTGCAGGACATGGATACTGCCGGTATCGACGTCAGCGTCATGTTTGCGAGCCAGTCAGACGGCTTCTGCATGCTGAACGACGTGGGCTTCGAGAGCGCGCTGCAGCGGGCCTACCACCGCTTCATGAGCGCCTACTGCTCCGGGGCCAAGGGCCGCCTGCGCTGGCTGGGCAACTCCAACCTGCGGGACATTCCCGAAACTATCAGCCAGCTGCGGCACTGGAAGAAGCAGGACCCCAGCTTTGCCGGCATGTTCGTCCCTCGGGCCTGCCCCGATGGGACGATGCTGGACAACCCCAAGCTGCGGCCTATCTTCGAAGCCTCGCAGGAGCTCGACATGCCCATCTGGATCCACGGCGGCGCCAACCGGCCACCGCTCACCCCCTGGGTCCACGCACCCAACGGCCTGTATCACGGCCTGGGCGGGCAGTACGCCATGACGGCGCTCATCGGCGGCGGCGTGTTCGATCTCTTCCCGCGCCTGCGCATCGGCATCTTCGAGAGCGGTGGTGGTTGGATGCCGTGGCTGGTGGAGAAGCTGGATGATGGCTTCCAGCCCGGATCCAGCCAGAATCCGCTGATGAAGCGCAGCGCTTCCGATATCGTTGCCGGCGGGCAGCTGTTCTGCTCCATCGAGGCCGACGAGGAGCACATCGACTACGCCGTCGAGGCGCTCGGTGAGGACGTGTGGCTGCTGTCCACCGATTACCCGCATAGCGGCAGCTGCTGGCCGGACGGCGTGCAGATGATTGACGAGCGAAAGATGACCGACAGCGCCAAGGTCAAGATGCTCGGCGAGAACGCCAAGCGCTTCCTGCCCGACCTGGCGGCTGTCGTGCCCGGCGTCCCTCCTGCCTCTGCCCGCAGCCAGGTGGCCTAGAACGGGAGCCGCGTTGAGCAACGACGGCGCGCCGGTGCGCCAGCCTCGCATTTCGGCCGATTCGCACATGACGGAGCCGCTCGACCTGTGGGAGAAGGGCATGCCCGAGCGCTTCAGGCCGCATGCCCAGCGTTACTCGGCCTCGGCCCATCAGCCCGGCCACGTTCGGGCCGGGGGATGGGACCCTCGGGCTCGTCTGAAGGACATGGCTGCCGACGGCATCTGCGCCGAGGTGCTGTATCCCACGCGCGGCAAGGACATGTACCGGCAGGATGGAGGATCGGAGCTGGCTGAGGCGTCGGCCCGGGTCTACAACGATTGGATGATCGACTTCTGCCGGGAGGCGCCGGACCGGTTGTGGGGCCAGGCCGAAATCCCCTTGTGGGACATGAGCTATGCCCTGGCTGAGCTGGAGCGGACGAAGAAGGCCGGACTGAAGGGCGCCACGATCTGGATGATCCCGCCATCGGATCTGCCCTTCACCTCCGATCACTACGAGCCTTTCTGGGCCGCGGCTCAGGAGCTGGAGATGCCGGTCAGCATGCACATCAATACCGGCTTCGGGCCCTACGGCAGCGAGCGTGACAGCCACCGCGGCGACTTCGTCGAGTCGGTGGCGTTCACCTGTGGCGGCCACAAGGCGATCGCCATGCGCGCGCTGACCGAGATGATCTGCTCCGGCGTGTTCGAACGCTATCCCCAGCTCGCGATCGTTATCGCCGAGCTGGAGGTTGGCTGGATTCCCTTCTGGCTGGAAGATCTGGATCGGCGCTTCATCAAGGGCACCGGCCAGCGCCACTTCTCGCTGCTGCCAAGCGAATACTTCCAGCGGCAGGTGTACGCCACCTTTACTCAGGATGAGGTTGGCGGCTACCTGCTATCGAGGCACGGCGCCCAGAACTTCATGTGGTCGAACGACTATCCGCATGAAGGCTGCATCTGGCCTTACTCGGATGAGGTCATCGAGCTGACGCTGAGCCACCTTCCCACGGCCGTTCAAGCTCAGGTGCTGTGTGAGAACGTGGCCAAGCTGTACGGTATGCCCGTGCCGCAGCCGATGCCGCGCACCGAGGTCACGGACAGGGAGCACTTATGGGAGAGGCCATGGATCAAAACCGCATGACAGGTACGAAAGCAGCCGGCGTGGCGGGAGTGACCATCGCGCGGCGAGTGGGGCACGCGCCAAGCGTGCGGCTCGGGGCGCTTGTGCGCCGCATGGCAGCCGTGGCTGCTGGTCTGTCGCTGCTGGCAGGCTGCGCCAGCACGCCGGCGGCAGTCCCGTCGGCGGGCTCGTCGGCGGCTGCGCCCGTCAGCATCCGCACGTCGATTAATGGCACGTCGCCCAGCACAGTATTCGAATGGGTTACCAAGGACACGGGCATCTTCGCCAAGCACGGTCTGGACGTCAGCCTGACCGCCATGGCCGGAACGCCGGCCATGAATGCCCTGATCAGCGGTGATATCGACTTCGCGGTGCACGCCGGACCGCAGCTCGTTCTGTCCGCGTACGCGAACGGCACGCCGCTGAAGGTAGTGGCGGCGTTCGATCACGTCTATGACTTGAAGCTCGTCGTGCCGTCCAACGTGACCTCGCTCGATCAGCTGCGGGGCAAGAAGCTCGCTACCCCGGATCTCTCGGCGGAAAACGGCACCGCGGCCATCAGCCTCCTGCGCGAGCGAGGGCTGGAGCCGGGCCGTGACTACCAGGTGATTCAGACCGGATCGCAGGGCAGCAGCGCGGGCGTCGTGGCGCAGCTCCTCACCCATCAGGTGGATGCCTCTGCGCTGCAGCAGACCTTTGCCGACCAGGCGGTGGCCCAGGGTGGATACCACGTCTTAGTGGACCTGGCTGACTCCGATGTGCGCATTGCCTCGCAGATCATGACCTTTCCGGCCGACTTCGTGGCTCAACGTCCGGACGTCGTGCAGCGCATTGTCGACAGCCTGGTGGAAGGCCTGCGCTACTTCAAGGAGCACCCGAACGACGCTGTGACCGCCATGCGAGTGCACTACCGTATGGACGACCAGGCTCAGATGGAAGCGCTGTATCAGCGCCAGATCAAGCTGCTGGCCAAGGAGCCGACGATCGCCAAGGAGGACCTGGCGGTGGCCGCTGCCGAGCTGCCGAAGGACCTGCCCCGTATCAGCGACGATCGGCTGGCGGCGCTGGTCGACAATCGCTTCGTCCAGAGCGCCATCGACCGCGGGCTCACGAACTACTGAATGGGCCGTTAGGGTGGGCCTCGTTTGGCGGCTTAGATAGCAGGGTAGTACTCCCGGCTCTGCCGAAACGGCCATGAAGCCTCAGGGCTTGCTAGCATAGGTCCGCCGAAGCCATGCAATCCACTGCTACCGACCCTGGCCAGCTGAGCGCCATCTACGACGTGGCGAGGCTGCTTGCGAGCTCGCAAGAGCCCGCCCTGGTGCTGGAGCGCGTCATGGACGCGGTCGTGTCGGTTACCGGGGCAGAACGGGGCTTCCTGCTGCTGAATGAGCCGGACGGCAGCTTGAACGTGGCCGTGGCGCGCAATGGTCACCAGGACGATCTGCGTCACCCCGGATTCGGCCCGTCGAGGACGGTTATTGATTTCGTTGCTGAGACTGGCGAAGCGCAGGTCATCGACGATGCCCTGACCGACAACAGGACGGCAGCGTCGGAAAGCGTGGGCGCCCTGCGCCTGCGCTCCATCGTTTGCGTGCCGCTGAAGATCGCGGGCGAGACGTTGGGCGTCATTTACCTCGACCACGGGGTGGAGACGGGCCGCTTTGGCCGCACCGGGCTGCGCCTCCTGGAAGTGGTCGCGCAGCAGGCGGCCGTGGCTGTCCACGGCGCTCGTCTTCGCGAACAGGCCCACAGCACTACCGGACGCATCGACAAGCTGGCGTTGTATCAGGACGAGATCCTGCGCTCGATCAGCACCGCTGTCGTGACGCTGGACCCTCATGGTCGTGTGCAGCACGCCAATCATGCCGCCGAAGAGCTTTTTCAGGTTGCCGCGCAGCAGTCGATGGGGCACGCCTATCGCACCCTCACGGGGGAGCCGCTGGGAGATGCCCTGCTGCCGGCGCTCAAGGCCGCTGCGGCCGGGAAAGCCTCCGCGCCGTTCGAGATTGAATCGGCGGTGTGCGGCGCACCTCGCTTCCTGCGCTGCCTGGTCTCTCCAGTGCCTGGTGACGGTGGCGACGTTGGGGGAATAGTCGTGCTCATCGATGACCAAACCGCGCGGGTGACGGCCGAGCGCAGCCTCGAATCGGAAGAGGCAGAGCACCGTCGCGTGCGCGAGCTGTTCAGCAAGTACGTGCCCGAGGCCGTGGTCAAGAAGCTGGTCGAGAACCCTAATGAAAGCCCGGCAGGCGTGGCCCAGCGAGAGGTGAGCGTGCTGTTCGCCGACATTCGAGGCTACACCACACTGTCGGAGCGCTCCTCTCCGGAACGGCTGCTGGTGACCTTGAGCCGCTATCTTACGGTCGCTACCAATTGCGTGATGGAGCAGCACGGCACGCTGGACAAGTTCATGGGCGACGGCGTGATGGCGGTGTTTAATGCGCCGGTGGACCTGCCCGATCACCCCCTGGCAGCGCTCAAGGCTGCTTGGGCTATGCAGCGCCGGGCGGCGAGGTTCATGGAAGGCGTGTCCTTTGGCGTGGGGGTGAATACCGGCACGGCCATTGTGGGCAACATCGGCACGGATCAGATCCGCAACTACTCGTGCATTGGCGACGTGGTGAACGTGGCTTCGCGCCTTCAGGGGCATGCTGAAGGGGGGCACATCATCATCACTCGGTCGACCTACGATCGCGTCCACCAGCACGTGCGTGTTCAGCCTCTGGGCGGCGTCGTGGTGAAGGGCCGGGCGATGGCGGTCGAAGCATTCCAAGTGCTGGCGGTGAGCTGAACAGGTGAGTCTAGCGCCCGGTTACACGCTGGGGGGCTTCGAGATCGTCGAGCAGATGGGCCGCGGAGCCATGTCCGTCGTGTACCGTGCCAGGCAGCTGGCGTTAGAGCGCGACGTCGCGCTTAAAGTGCTGGACGTATCGGATGCGCCCGGGGCTTTCGAACGTTTTCGAGTGGAGGCCATCCAGGTTGCTCAGCTGAAGCACCCGAGCATCCTGCCGGTGTTCGACTTTGGTCGCCAGGACGAGCTGGCCTACATCGCCATGCAGCTGGCCGACGGAGGGACATTGGCTGCCCGTCTCGGCCAGCCGATGTCTCCTGCCCAGGCGGTGCAGATCTTGAAGCCGGCGGCCCAGGCCATCGATTATGCCCATCAGGCCGGTGTCATCCACCGGGATGTGAAGCCCGCCAACATGCTCTTCGATGCCGCTGGGCGGCTGTTCTTGTCTGACTTCGGGCTGGCCTTCATCCGGGACTCAGCCAGCTCCACGCTGGGGCAGATGGTCGGCACGCCGTGGTACATGGCGCCCGAGCAGCTGCGCGGGCGGGCCGAAGCGGCATCGGACGTCTATGCCCTCGCGGTGACCCTGTACCAGCTCTTGGCCGGGCGGGTGCCCTATGAGGGGGAGAACCCGCTGGCTGTGGCTCTGGCTCATCTGAAGGACCCTGTGCCGAGCGTTAGGCAGGGCAATCCCGGCGTGAGCGAAGAGATCGACGCCATCGTTCGGCGCGGACTGGCCAAGAGCCCCGGCGAACGCTTCCCCAGGGCCATCGATCTCCTGGCGAGCGTAAACGAGGCGGTCCGCCGGGCGCCCGCACAGCGCCCCGCCTCCGAGGTCCCGCCCGGCCTCGCCGCGCTCGAGCGCAGGCCTGCCGAGCGCCCAAATCCGCTGCTGGCCGCGCGCCGTTCGGCGGCGCCTGCCGGCGATCGAGTGGCTGCGCCCGCGGCCGGCGCACGCGCTCAATACGTCCCGCCAACGCTGCCCGCCCGAGCCGCCTCTGTTGCCCCATCTCCGGCTGCCCCGATTCGTAAGGCGCCCGCGCCTGGACGGCCTATGTTCGAGTCCAAAATCAGTCAGGAGTGGGCCCGGGCAAACGTCGTACTGCGCGAGCCGAGCAGGGGCCGGGTACGAGTGGAGGGGGAGCTGATCGAGGTCACCCTGTCCGAGCCCAACCAGGCGCAGGTCATGTTTCCGGTTGGGGTGCTGGAAGATTTCTGCGCCGAGCTGCAGTTTGCCGTCGCGGGCGAGCCGGGCCTGTTCGACCTGCTGCTGCACGAGGGCGCTTCCCAGCATTCGTACTGTGTGCGCGTCGATCCACGGCGCGGCCGTCTTGGGGTTGGCCTGGTTCAGGCCAACGGAACGGAAGGCGAACGCTGGCTGGCCTCGGGGAACCTGGTGCTCGAGCCTGATAGCACGCACACGTTGTTGGTGGTGGCGCAGTCGGGAAATATCGACGTGTACCTCGACGGCAGGGGCGTGCTCAACGTGCAGGACAGCACGCTGACCAGGGGAATGTGCCGTCTGAGGATGTTGCCCGAAAAGAGCGCTGCCGCATCCACGTTACGGTTTGGACGCCTCGCCGTCTACCGCATCGCGGGCTAACTGCCTGGGGGAGCAAGCGACGACGTCCCCAATTGTTCCTAGCTGGCGCTTTTTCAAACCAGGCCGGGGCTAGGCTAAGGCCATCTTTTCATGTCCGCCCCGAACGGTGGTGGACGAGCGGGGAAGTGGACTTTATCCGACTGGCTCGAGCAGGCGCGATTGTCGCCGCCGCTGCGTACCTGGCATCCAAGAGCCGGCGACAGGCGACACGATCTGCGGCCGCGTCCGTGCCCGAGCCGATCGCCTGGCCTCCGCTCTTCGCCAAGCGTCAGGCCGCTGCCCTTCGCCGGCGCAAGCTCGGGGCTCGCGAGCACGGCGCAAGGTTGAGCTGGGGCCCCCGCACGTAGCCTGATACTCTAGACGCCGATAGACGGTCTCGGAGGGAACCTGACCGAGCTCGTGTGGCTGATGGCTTGCGCTCACGGTAACTGCTCGGCCGCGGAAGCGGGAGCGGTGGAGGTCTTTGTCTTTGACAACATTGGCTACAGCGACCGCGTGGTTCGCGCGGAAAGCCAGTTCTGCGATCGACATGCCAGGGAGCGCTTTGCCGAGCTCGGACGGCGGCTGGGCGAAGTGCGCTGCGCACGCTTGGCATGCGCGCGCGACCTTTCGCGCACAGTTGAGGTGAGTCTCAAAGACTCGGATCTGCAAACCGTAAGCACGGCATCCAGCACCGCCTGCCCGGACCACGCGGCCGACGCCTTCACCGACCTCAGCCGAATGCTGTGAAACGTGAGGTGGCTGCTGCCGGCGCGGTCTGGGGCTAGACTTCACAGCGCCCACTGATTCGCGATACAGGAGGTGCAGGTGCGTGCACATCTGGGCCATTGTGGCGCTGGCCGTCTACACCGTGGCTAACGCCTCTCTCTTCCACTTCCAGCGATTTACCTTCGGCGTGGCGCGAACCGTTGCCGGTGAGCTGCAGGCGACCAGCCGCCAGCAGGTGCGGCTGCTCCAGGCCTTGATGACGCCGACAATCGTCACCTCCTTGACCTGGGTGGCCAATATCGTGCTGGCGGTCGCCGTGGTCTTTGCCTTCCGCGCCTGGGGCGTAGCGGGTGCAGGCGCGTTCACGCTGTGGGCGCTCGCCAGTGGCGTGCTGGCCGGCGCTTGGCCCATACCTGACCGCCGCACCTGCGTGCGCATTGCCAGCGCCGAGCTGGAGAACGCCGGCAAGCTATCCGGCTTGGACTCCGGCGATCGCGAGCTCCTCACGGCCAAGCTCCACAACCGGCTGCGCTCGCTCGCCGCTTGACGCCTGTTCGGTTGCGTTACCATACATTGCTTAGGGTCAGGCCAATTGGGGGGCCGTGAGTGGCGAACGTTTTTCCTGAGGATATGGTCGATACCAGGGAGCTCTATCAGCTATTTGCAGCAGAGCTTGGCCTGCACGAGTACGAGCTGCAAAACCAGGTGGCTTTCGACCGCGTCTACACGCTCGAGAAGAAGATAGAGGAAGCCCGGCTCGCCGGTCGGATCACCCGCTACGTGGGACGCGACGCCAACGGTAAGGTCTTTGGCTACGCCTACAAGCTCGCCGACGTGCGGCACTTCCTGCGCTCCCAGCCCGGTCTGCGAGCTGGCTGGAAGCGGGATCGGTCCATCTAGCGACCCATCGTCAACGCCGGCTGCGGAACTGTTTCACCACGGTGACCAGCAGCCAGATCATCACGGCGATGCTGGCTGCGAGCAACGCCAGCGGAATCAGAATCGAGATGACCGCGTTCAGTGAGGCCTTATCGCTGGTACAGCGTCCGCGTTCGCTGCTCGTCCCCTCGTATCAACGCCCACACTTCGTCGCGCTCGATCGTCAGCAGCTCGGCGTAGGCGCGTCCCAGTCGCCGTTCGTCCGCGTCGCTCACCGCGGCCAGCCGGCGTCCGACGGCAGCCAGCGCGCCGCTCGACTCCATGCTCTTGACCGGGGCCAGCCAGGGTGCGACCGTGAGCGTTTGGGGCGGCTCGAATCGGGGGCGCATATGTTTGAGGCTGTCCATGCGCTCGCGGGGGCCGGCCACCATCCCGTCGATCACGATGAGCGGTGGATCGGTTTCATCGTGTCGCAGGTCCACCACCAGGGCCCGGCCGAGATGCGGGAAATAGAGGCTCACGACTTCCGCTTCGGCGATGTTCCGCAGCAGCGCACCAACGTTCCAGCCCAGGATGTTGTCCATCATGCCGCCGGCGCTCCGCGGATAGCGTGAGTCGCGCCTGGCGTGAGGGGCGCTGGAGGGATCATTTTCAGCATCATAGCCTGAGCGGGTCCGAATTGGGGGTCAGATGTGGCTACAGATTCTCAAGCAATTGACAGCGGGGGGGCCGACCTGCTACGTTTTGAAAAGCGAGAGGCGGTGCCGCTCGTTTACTGCAGGAGGAAAGAACGACATGTCGGTAGTGATGCCGAATACGGGCCTGGTGCTCACCCCCACGGCCGCCGAGAAGGTCATCGATCTGCTCGAGAAAGAGGGACTCGCCGGGCAGAAGAACCTGCGCGTATTCGTACAGGGAGGCGGCTGTGCCGGAATGTCTTACGGCATGGTGTTCGATGAGGCTGACGACAGCGGCGACGATCTGATCGTCGAGAGCAATGGCGTGCGCATCATCATGGACTCGATGAGCGCCAGCGTTCTGAATGGCACCGAGATCGACTATGTGGATGGCTTGATGGGCCAGGGGTTCACCTTCTCCAACCCCAACGCCAGGGGTTCCTGCGCCTGTGGCCATTCGTTCAGCACCGAGAACGCGAACGTGAGCTCCGGCGGCTGCGGCGGAGGCTGCGGACACTAGTCCCTCGAACCGTCTCGAATTGAAGTTGGAAGCTCCGCCAAAGGGCGGAGCTTCTTTCGTGTACGCCGTGTCGGGCCGGGAGATGCGGCTGATTGCCCTGGCGGCGATCGTGCTCGTAGGCGCCTTCTTTCGCTTCTTCGAGCTGTGGCGCTTTCCCGTTGGCTTCCATTTCGATGAGGCCGCCGATCTGGTGGACATTTGGCGGCTGGGATCCGGTTTCCACCCGATCTATTTCGAGGCCAACAACGGACGCGAGCCGTTCTACTTCTACTGGGCGGCGTTGTTCGTGAGAGGCATTGGCGCCAGCCCTCAGGCGCTGCGCCTGTCGTCGGCGTTTCTTGGCGTGGCTACGCTGCCGGCGATCTACTTCTGCGTCGTGGAGCTGCTGCGTCCGAGCGAGGGGCTGCGCCGCGCACGCCGGGTGGCGGTATGGGCCGCCGCGGTTGCTGCCTTCCTGTTCATGCACGTGAACTTCAGCCGCATCGGTTTGCGGACGATCAGCTTACCGCTGGCCGAGTGTCTCGCCTTCGGGCTGCTGTGGATGGCCTTCCGCCGGCAGAGGAGTGCGCTGTTCGCGCTTGCCGGCTTGGCTCTGGCTGCCTCGATGTACACCTACACCGCGGCTCGGCTGCTGATCCTGGCCCTGGCGCTGTTTGCGCTGTACTGGGTTGCCCTGCGGAGGCGGATCTCGAACGTTCGCGGGCTGGCGCTCTCGGCTGGCGCCTTCGTCCTGGGCTCTCTGCCGCTGGCTGTTTATGCCGGCACGCATGCTTCCAGCTTCTTTCAGCGCACCGAGGGCGTGGCCGTCACCGATCGGCAGGCGGTTGTGGCAAACCTCGTGGCCATGCTGAAGCTGTTCGTCCTGCAGGGCAGCCTCAACGGCGCGCACAACGTCATCGGCATGCCGCTGTTCGATTGGCCCATGAGGCTGGCGTTCGTGGTCGGCGTCGTGCTCCTGGCGGCGAGGCTGCACCAGCCGGCGTATGCGTTCGTGCTGTTATGGCTGGGGACGGTGTCCCTCGCCTCGATCTTCAGTCCCGATGCACCGTACTACATTCGGCTCACGGCGCTCATCCCGCCCGTTGTGCTCGTGCCCGCGCTGGCGCTGGAACGGCTGCCGGTCTGGCTGGAGCGGGTCAAGCTGAGGCGGATCGGCCGGCAGCGCTTTCCGCCCAAGTCGCCGGCAGGCTGGCGCTACGTGCCGTCGTTGGCGCTCGTGGGCGCCAGCGCGGCCTTCACCTACCATTCCTACTTCCAGGTCTGGGGGCCATCGAACGACACCTACTTCTGGATGATGCAGGACAAGGTGGATGCGGCCGCCTACTTGCGAGAGGAAGCGAGCGCAGGCCGGCAGGTCTTCTTGGCCCCGCTGTATGCCCAGGACTGGACCTTTCAGGCGGTCGACCACAACCAGCCCATCCAGAGCTTTAATCCCGCCCAGTGCCTGGTTGTGCCAACGGGGGGCAGGGACGCCCTGTATGCGTTCCCGCCTTACGACGTCACCCAACCGGAGGTCCTGCTGCCGCGCCTGCCTTCGAGCGCCGTCGAGCGTCCCGTGGTCAATACCTTGCGTCAGCCGGTGCTAATAGAGGTGCGGGTGCCCGGCCGGGATTTGCCGCCGTCGGAAAACCGGGTGCTGGGCAGCTTTGGGCACGAGATTGGCCTGCTGCGCGTCGAGGGGCTGCCCACCGTGCCGGTGCGGCCGAGAACGGTTGTGCCCCTGACGCTGGTGTGGCAGGCACTGGCGCAGCCCGCCGCCGACTACACCGCCTACGTCCACGCCGACGACAACGTCAATCGGCTCCGAACCCAGCAAGATCACCCGCCCTGCCTGGGCAGCTTTCCGACCAGTCGCTGGCTTCCGGGAGAGCAGGTGTTCGACGGCTACACCGTTACCGTGCCGGCGAACGCGCCCTCCGGCCGTTATGACGTCACGGTAGGCCTGTACGAGCTGCCTGGTCCTCGCAACCTGCAGCTCGACGGTGGCGACACCGAGCTGGGAGTAGGCTCATTCGAGGTGCGACCGTAACCGAGAGGCGGGCCTCAGGTGGTAGACTCAGCTCGATGCTCCGGCGCCTGGCCGTCGCTTGCCTGGCCTTTCTACCGCTTCTGGCAGCTTGCGGGCAGACCAGCCTCCTCACGGTCGGTACCGGCCAGATCACCGTCGAGCCTAACGACCTGGCAGCCTACGAGGACGGGAGCATCCCCTACAGCCTGGGCGTGCCGGCGCACGTCACGATCACGCTCGTGCAGCCCGATGGCGCCCGGGTGGTCCTGCGGGACAACGACCGCGCTGCTGAAAGCTACGCTTTTCCGTTCACCGGGGTCATCTCGGTGCCGGATACGGACGACCAGCGAGTGCTGTCAGACGGGGACTACAAGCTGTTGTTCCAGGCCACGACGCCCGCCGGCCAGTCGGCACAGCAGGCGGTAGACGCCATTGTCAGGAACGCCGATCCCGTGCCGCTCGACATCACCGACATCCAGCTTTCCCTGCCCCAGTTCTCGCCGAACGGGCAGGGCATCCGGGAGATCGATGGACGCATCGAGAACCTCGATCAGACGACCATCAACTACTCCTTGAGCAAGGATGCGGACGTCACTATCTGGGTGGTCGATCAGAACGGCCAGATCACGCCCGTGACCACCCAGCCAAGCAGTAAGCAGGGGCTCCAGAGCTTCACCTGGGATGGCAAGGGGCCCAACGGGCTGGCCATCAAGAACGGCACCTACACCCTGCACATCCATGCCGAGGACCAGTCGGGCAACGTCACCGACCGGACGACGACCGTAACCATCGTCGACAGCGGGACACCGCAGGTGCAGATCCTGTCTGCCAAGTTCTTCCCGACCGTGGTGCCCATTGGCGGCGAGGTGAACGTGGTCGTGACCATCAAGAACATCGGTGACGTGGCCATCAAGACCCAGGGGCCGCCGCCTGGGACGAGCTACACCAGCCGCTCGAGCTACAGCGATCCCAGCTTCAACCGGCCAGGTGACTCCGAGCCTCCTTACGTCGACAAGCCGGGCCGCTGGCGCATCGGCGTGCGCTGGACGAGCTCCGCTGCTCAATACCCGGTACGTTGGGGGTTCTTCTCCGATGACAATCGGGAGCTGCAGCCGGGGGAGCAGGTGACGGTGCAGGGCAAGGTTCAGCTTCTGGCTCCCCAGCCGCCGACGCTCGATTTTGTTGCCGTCGTTGAGATGGGTGGAATCGGCTTCAGCGACGAATACGGCCGCACACACGTCACCGTCGCCAAGTAGCGGGGGATCGGTCGCGGCGGAGGAGTTGCCGCGCAACCCGTCCCAGGAAGTCCCACCGACGGACCTGTCCGTGGTCGTCGTGAGCTACAACGTCCGTGAGCTGCTGCGGTCCTGCCTGACGTCGGTGCTCGCGCAGCCTGTGGAGCACTCCTTTGACGTGTGGGTGGTGGACAATGCCTCAAGCGACGGCTCGGCGGACATGGTGCGCCGGGATTTCCCGTCTGTCAAGCTGCTGGCCAATGAGCGCAACGCCGGCTTCGCCGCTGCCAATAACCAGGCCATCCGAGCGTCGAAGGGGCGGCACCTGTTGATCCTCAACCCGGATACCGAGATCCGCGGCGGATCGCTGGATCGGATGATCGACTACCTGGATCGGCATCCCGACGTGGCGGTGCTGGGCTGCCGCCTGGTGTACCCCGACGGCTCGTTCCAGCACTCCTGTTTTCGCTTCCCGGGTCTGACGCAGGCCTTTCTCGACCTGTTCCCGATCCATCCGCGGCTGCTCGACAGCCCGGTGAACGGCCGCTACCCGCGCACCGACTACGAGCGCGAGATGGACATCGATCACTGCCTCGGCGCCTGCTTCATGCTCCGCCGTACCGGTCTCGAATTCGATGCCTCGTACTTCATGTACGTGGAGGAGATCGATCTCTGCTGGCGGCTGCGCCGGGCCGGCTGGAAGATCCGCTATCTGCCCGAGCTGACGGTGCTCCACCATGCCGGCGGCAGCACCCGCCAAACCCCGAGGCCGATGCGAGAGCAGCTGTTTCGGAGCAGGCGCCAGTTCAACCGGCGCGCTCATAGCTGGCTCTTCAACGTGGCCTGGGAAGCCATCGTGCGCGTCGGGCGTGCCAAAGAGGGCGCCGCCTGGGGCAGCAGGGCGCCACGGAGAATCTCATTGTGACCGGCGCCGAGTCACTGCCGCCGCTGCTCCTGGCTGCGGTCGTTTGGCTGGGGGCGGCGGGTGTGATGAGATGGCGCTGGCGCGCGCGGCAGGCCAAGCGGCCGTACCACCTCGATATGCTGGCGCTGGCGCTGCTGTGGGCCTTGAACGTCGGCTTCTTCTGGCAGGTGCTGTTCGATCGGGCGACGGTCCCGAATGGCGGCGGGGACCTGGCCTCCTTTCTGTATCCGATGTATGGCTTCGCGTCGCAGGCGCTGCACGCCGGCCATCTGCCGCTGTGGAACCCCTACTTGTTCTCGGGCATGCCCTTCGCCGCCGACATCCAGAGCGGTCTGTTCTACCCGGCCAATCTGCTGATCGAGCGCTTCTCCCGCCCCTTCTCGTATGGGGCCATGGAAACGCTGGCGATGGTCCATTACGCGCTGGCTGGGAGCCTGGCTTACCTGTTGGCCAGGTCCCTTGGGGTCAGCCGGGCGGGCAGCATCCTGGGCGGGGTAGTGTGGATGTGGTCGGGTTTCATGGTGGCTCAGCTTGGCCACCTGAACATGGTCGAAGTGGCAGTGTGGCTGCCGCTGGAGCTGCTGCTCCTGCGGCTGGCGCTGCGCGGGGTGCGTCCGCTGATCACTGCCCCGCTGACCAGCGTCGTCCTGGCCGTCGCTTTTTTTGCCGGGCACACGCAGCTGTTCCTGTACGAGCTCCTGGCTGTGCTGCTCTTCACAGTCTTGTGGGGCAGCTGGCGCCGATCGCTGCCGCTGCTCGGGGCCATCCTGGCCGGTGCCGCGATCCTCTCGGCGGTCCAGATCTTGCCGAGCCTGGAGCTTACGCGACTGTCGCTGCGGGCGGGCATCTCCTACGAGGAATCGACCAAGTTTGCGCTGGCCCCGGCCGGCCTGTTGACGCTGCTGGTGCCGCACTTTTTTGGCGAGAGCTCCCAGAACTACTGGGGATCGTGGACGACCACCGAGGTCTTCGGATATGCCGGTGTGCTGCCGCTGCTGCTGGCTGCGGCAGCCGTGCGGCTGCGTCGAACGGCCGAGAGCAGGTTCTTCTTCTGGCTGGCCGTGCTCGGCGTCCTGCTGTCGCTGGGCGAGGCCACGGTGCTGCAGGGCTGGCTGTACCGTTTCGTGCCGGGCTTCGACAAGGTCCGCGCTCCCGGCCGCTTCCTGGTGTACTTTGACCTCGGCGTGGCCATGCTGGCGGCCCTCGGGTTCGACGCCATCCGTGAAGGCCGGGCCCGTACCCGTTTCGCCATTGAATGGCTGCGGCGTATCAGCGGAGTCGCGGCTCTGTTCGTGCTGCTCGCCTGCTTGCCTGGCGCCTACACCATCCTGTTGACGCACCAGCACGACGACGCCGTGATCTTTCATCGCCTCGAGGTCGCCGCCGGCGGCGTTGCCGTCCTGGCTCTGCTGCTGCTGGCGACGCACGGGCTGCTGCACGTCAGGCGGCGCTGGTCCACGGCTTTCGCTGCGCTGGCCGTGGCGCTGGTGGCCGTCGACCTGGGCAGCGCCGGTTATGGCTTCAACCCCGGCTACAACGACGTGGTGGCACCCTTCCGTCAGGGTCCGCTGCTGGATTTCCTGCGGGCCAACGGGGCGGACTACCGCATCGATACGGCGACCAACGTGGACGACCTCTTCCCACCCGACCTGCCTGCGCTCGAACGAGTGCACAGCATCTGGGGCCTGTTCAACCCCGTGCAGCTGTCCGACTACTACGACGTGTGGAAGAGCTACATCCAGGGCCGTGGCTCGCCCCTTTACGATCTGCTCGGGGTGAAATACGTGCTGGCGAAGAAGGACACGCCGCTGGATCCGAAGTTCCGGGCGGCATACACCGAGGACAGGGCCATGAACGTCTACGAGAACCAGTCTGCGCTGCCGCGAGCGTTCCTGGTGAGCCAATCCGCCGGGGGCACGCACGACCAGGCGCAGCAAACCATACGAGCAGCCACCTTCGACCCGCGGCGTGTCGCCGTTCTCGAGGGCGGCCCGGCCATTTCCGGTGACGGCGGGCCATGGCCCGCCAGCGTGGAATCGGAGTCCGAGCAGGATCTGGCGCTGCGGGTCGATGCGCCGCAGCAGGCGGCGCTCGTGGTCAGCACCCCCTTCTATCCAGGGTGGAAGGCCACCATCGACGGCAGAGACACCGCTATCTATCGTGCCGACTTCGCCTTCCAGGGCGTGGTCATGCCTGCCGGCCAGCACCAGGTACGGCTGACCTTCGATCCGCGATCGTTCAAGCTGGGCGCGGTCATCAGCCTGGCCGGCTGGCTGGCGGCGCTGGCGGTGATGGCTGCAGGCGTCGCGCGCGGGCGCGCTTCGTAACGTGCATTCTGGTAGGTGGCCGGCGTGATCACCGCGGCGATCATTGCTCGTGACGAAGAGCGCAACATCGTGCCATGCCTGCAGACGCTGGCCTGGGCCGACGAGCGGCTCGTGCTCGATGGGGGCAGCGTCGACCGCACGGTGGCTCTGTGCCGTGCCATGCCCGGCGTCCACGTTGCTGAACGGGAATTCGACAATTTCGCCTGCCAGCGCAACGCCGCGATGGGGCTGGCCGAGAACGACTGGATCCTGTTCGTCGATGCTGATGAGCGGGTAACCCCGGAGCTCGCGGCGGAGGCCCGAGCGGTCGTGGCGAGCCCGCAGCGCGACGGGTACATGGTTCCCCGTTTCAACTGCATCCTGGGAAAGGTCATGCGCCATACGGGCTGGTATCCCGACTATCAGCTGCGGCTGCTCGATCGGCGCCACGGCCGCTACGTGGAATCGGTGCCCGTCCACGAGATTGCGGAGCTCGATTGCGGCGAGCCTGGCCATTTACGCGAGCACCTGCTGCACTACAACTATCAGACGTTGACGCAGTTTTTCCGGAAGCAGGAGCGTTACACAGACTTCGAAGCGCGGCAGCTGCTGCGAGCAGGAAAAGTGCGCTGGCGCAGCCTGCTGTCGATGCCGGCGCGGGAGTTTGTGCGCCGCTACTGGACACTGCAGGGCTACCGCGACGGCGGACACGGCCTGCTGCTGAGCGCGCTGATGGCCTATTTCACCTTCCGGCGCTACTGGAAATGCCTCAGCTAAGCGTCATCGTCGTCAACTGGAACGTGCGCGAGCTGCTGCGGGCCTGCCTGACCTCGGTGCGGCGCGAGCTCGAGGTGGCTGGGTTGGGGGTTCCCGCGAACGCCGAGGTGATCGTGGTGGACAACGCGTCCACCGACGGCTCGGTCGAGATGCTTCGCACCGACTTTCCCTGGGTTCGACTGCTGGCTAATGCGTCCAATACCGGCTTTGGCGCGGCCAGCAATCAAGGCCTGGACCTGTCCGGCGGCCGCCTGGCCATGTTCCTGAATCCGGATACCGAGCTTCGGCCTGGCGCCATTGCGCGGCTGCTGGCTTTCATGGACCAGCGGGAACAGGCCGGCTGCGTCGGCCCTCTGCTGCTCAACCCCGACGGCAGCGTGCAGCCGTCCAGGCGCAGCTTTCCCCGGGTCAGCACAGCCTTTGTGGAGAGCACAGTCCTGCAACGGTATCTCGGCGGCCTCCCGCTGCTCCGCTCCTTCTACCGGGCTGACACTTCGGAGGACCAGCCGCAGCAGGTCGATTGGATCGTGGGCGCCTGCATGCTCGTGCGGCGCTCGGCGCTGGACCAGGTGGGCGGCTTCGACGAGCGCTTCTTCATGTACTCGGAGGAGATGGACCTCTGCTACCGCCTGCGCCAGGCGGGGTTCGAGGTCTGGTTCGTGCCCGACGCCGCCGTGGTGCACCACGAGGGTGCCAGCAGCGCCCAGGATCTGTTCAGGCGGAACATCAACTTTCACGAGAGCCGCTACCGCTTCTTCCGCAAGCATCATGGGGCGCCGGCCGCGATTGCGCTGCGTTGGTTTGTGTTCGCCACCTTTCTGTTCCAGCTGGCCGAGGAGGCGGCCAAATTCGTGCTGCAGCCGTCGAAGCGGCAGATGCGGCGCGAGCGCGTCAGCTTGTACCGGAGAATCCTGGGTTGGTACCTATCCGCGTCCTGATGGTGAGCGGGGAGTTCCCGCCCCAGCACGGCGGGCTGGGTGACTACACCAACCTGCTCTGCCAGCATCTCGTGCCCCTCGGTATCGAAGTGGGCGTCGTGACCAGCAGTGCCGCAGGCGAAACTGCCCGCGGCAAGGGCTTTCCGGTGGCGCCGGCCGTCGGTCGTTGGGATTTTCTCTCCTGGCCGGACCTGGGCAAGCGCATCCGGACGATGCGCGCCAACGTCGTCCACGTGCAGTACCAGACCGCCGCTTACGGACTGCATCCCGCCATCAACCTGCTGCCGCTGGCCCTGCGCCTGGCTGGCAATCCCGCCCGCGTCGTGTTTACGTTTCACGACCTGGACGCGCCCTACCAGCCGTGGCTGCGTGGGCCGCTGCGGCAGCTCGCCATGCGGGCGGGCGAACGGCGCTGCGACGGCTTCGTGGCCACGAACGCCGCCGACTTCAAACAGCTCCTGGCTCAGCGGCCTGGGCCTCCCGCCGCGCGTTACCACCTTATCCCGATTGGTCCCAATATCCTGAAGAACCCCTCCAAGCGCGACTCCCGCCCGGATCTTCGCCGCCGGCTCGGCGCCGGACCTCAAACGCTGCTGGTGAGCCATTTCGGTTTGCTCAACCAGAGCAAGGGCTTGCAAGACCTGCTGCCGGCGATCAAGCTGCTGAGGGAGCAGGGCCGGGACGTTCGGCTCGTGCTGGTGGGTGGCACCACCGGCTCGTCCGATAAAACGAACCTGGCCTTTGCCGATTCGATCCGGCGCAAGGTCGAGGAGCTAGGGCTGAGCGACCAGGTGATCGAAACCGGATTCCTGGAGCCGACTGACGTCTCGGATCACCTGCTCGCCGCTGACGTGTGCGCGCTTCCGTATCGTGATGGCGCCTCCTTCCGCCGCGGCACGTTGATGGCGGCCTTGGAGCACGGCCTGCCGATCCTGACCACGCGCCCGGCTGAAGACGACTTGATCGACGGTGTGAACGTACGCTTGACAGAGCCCGCCAATCCGATAGGCCTGGCTCGCGCCCTGGACGACCTGGCCGATGACGCCGTGTTACGCCGCAGGCTGGGGCTGGAAGCGGCCAAGCTGGGCAAGCGCTTTTCCTGGAACTCCATCGCCGAGAAGCACCAGAGCCTGTACCTCGAGCTGCTGGAAGAGCGGGTAGGCTGAACGACGTGCGCGCAGGAGCGGGAGCGTGGCCATGATCCGGACGCTGCAGTGGCGTGAAGCGCGACCGCCGCGGTGGGCGGCTTTGGCGGGAACCGCGGTGCTGGCTGGCGTCGTGGCTGGGGCCCTGGTTTCGGCCGTCAATCCGCTGTATGCGCTGCTGGGTATCCTGGCGCTCGGCGTTTGCGTCGGCGCGGTCGCGCTCCCGACGGGTCGCTTCTGGCTGCTGGCCGCCGTGATCACGCTGCTGCCCTTCGCCACCATGCCTCTGCGGCTGGGAGTGCAGCCGACGATGCTCGACGCGCTCCTGGCTCTGCTCCTGATAGTGGCTCTCATGCGCTTCCTGGGCCGGGTGCAGCCGGGGGTATCCACGCCGCTCGATCTGCCAATCGTGATCTACCTGGCTCTGTGCACTGTGTCCTTCGTCTTCGGCGCAGCTTATGGGGTGAACGGGGAGACGGTGCGCTACTTCCTCAAGCTCGTGGCGGCCATCCTGCTGTTCTTTGCGCTAACCAACGGCCTGACCAGCAGACGAATGCTGGCGAGCTTCGTCAACGCTCTCATCGCGGGCAGCTTTGGCTCGGCGCTGCTGGCGGTTGTGCTCTACGCCGCGGGCCAGGAGACGGCCGCCCGGACGCTGTCGGCGCTTGGTCCGTTGGGCTATCCCACCGGAGTTGAGGATACGCTGCGCTTCATCGCCGGCACGACCATCTGGCGAGCTACCTCGACGTCGGTGGACCCGAACATTTTCGGCGGCCTGCTGATGATCGGTCTGCTGCTGCTCCTGGGCCGCCTGCTGGGCAAACAGGGCCTGCTGTCGTCCGAGCCGCTCCCTTCCGGTCGGGGAAGCCGAGCGCACATCCGAGCGTGGCTGCTGGCTGCGCCGCTGCTGGTGGTCATGGCCTGGGCCCTGCTGCTCAGCTATTCGCGCGGAGCCTGGGTGGGGCTCGCCGCGGGGGTGGCCTTTCTGGTCATGATGCGCTACCGGCGAGCGTTTCCCTTTGTCGCCCTGGCAGGCGTCGTGGCCGTGATCGCCCTGGGCAACACCGATTTTGGCCAGCACCTGGTTTCGGGATTCCTGATCGAGGACAAGGCTTCGGCCATGCGCATTGGCGAGTACAAGGATGCCCTGAGCTTCATCGCCGCCTACCCGCTGTTCGGGGTGGGTTTTGGCACCACGCCGACCGGGACCTCGGCCATTACGCCGCAGATCGACATCTACGTCGGCGTCTCCAACATCTATCTGCTCATGGCGCTGGAAATCGGTCTGGTGGGCGTGACGGCTTTTGCCGTGGTGGTCACGACGCTGGCGCTGTGGGTACGGCGCCGCTACAGGGAGGCCGACGCGGACGGCCAGGCTTGGATGGCGACGGCCTCAGCCGCGCTGTTCGCCGCTGGCGTGGCCGGAATCGCCGACCACTACTTCTTCCGCTTTCCGCACATGGTGGCGCTGTTCTGGTCGCTGCTTGCGATCCTGGCCATTTCGGCTCGCTTGTCGAGGAAGAGCAGCTCCCCTCTAATCGAATAAGCCCCCGACGAAGCGGCCGGCGTCGAATGGGGCGAGGTCGGAGATCTTCTCCCCGGTGCCCACGAACTTGATTGGCAGGCCGAGCTCGTCGCGAATGGCGAAGACGATGCCGCCCTTGGCGGTGCTGTCGAGCTTTGTCACGATAAGGCCCGTTACCGGACTGACTTCGGTGAACTGCTTGGCCTGGATGAGCGCGTTCTGGCCGCTCGTCGCATCCACGATCAGCAGGACCTCATGCGGGGCGCCGGGAAGGCGCTTGCCGGCCACGCTGGAAACCTTGCGCAGCTCTTCCATGAGGTTGAACTTAGTGTGCAGCCGGCCCGCGGTGTCGGCCAGCACGACGTCCACGCCGCGAGCTTCGGCAGCGGCGATGGCGTCGAAGATGACGGCGCTCGGATCCGAGCCGGGCTGGTGGGCGATGACCGGCACACCGGCCCGGGAGCCCCAGGCCTGCAGCTGCTCGATAGCGGCAGCTCGGAAAGTGTCGCCCGCGGCCAGCAGCACGCTGTGGCCAGCGCCTTTCAGGTAGGTTGCCAGCTTGCCGATGGTGGTGGTCTTGCCCACACCGTTGACCCCAACGATCAAGAGCAGTGAGACCGGCTGGGCCAGGCGCAGACCCTCGCTCTCATCTTCGAGAAAGCCGGCCATCTCGTCGCGAAAGGCTTCGCGGGCTCCGTCGATGGCGCGGATGTTGTCGTCTTCAACCCGCTCGCGAAGAGCTTCGATGAGGCGCTGCGTGGTCATGACGCCCACGTCGGCCTGGATGAGCAGCTCCTCCAGCTCTTCGTAGAACTCCTCAGTGATCTCCGTCTTGCGGTTGAACAGCCCCTTGATGCGCGAGAAGAAGCCGCCACGCGTCTTGGCCAGGCTCTCCTCGAGGCTGGCTTCGCGCTCCTCTTCCTGCTCCTCGAGCACCAGCTCGTCTTCGGGAACGGCCGTGAGCGCTTCTTCGGCCAGCTCCTCCTCGGATAGTCCTGCCTCCGCGGCGGCGCCGGACAGCTCGGTGCCCTCGCCGCTGGCCTCATCGGCCTCGACGAGCTCGGGCTCGCGATCTTTCCTACGCAGCCAGTTGAACATAGGCGTTAGGCGTTAGGCGTTAGGCGCAAGGCGCAAGGCGCAAGGCGCAAGGCGCAAGGCGCAAGGCGCAAGGCGCAAGGCGCAAGGCGTTAGTCGGCGGGCGCGAGGCGTTAGTCGGCAGGCAGGAGGCGTCAGGCGCTGGTCGCGAGGCGTTAG
>JAJPGV010000050.1 GCA_021325635.1 Chloroflexota bacterium | reverse complement strand
CCTCGCGCCTAACGCCTCGCGCCTAACGCCTCGCGCCTAACGCCTCGCGCCTAACGCCTCGCGCCTAACGCCTCGCGCCTAACGCCTCGCGCCTACCCTCGCCGCCGCAGGAACGTGGGGATGTCGATGTTGTCGCCATCGGGCAGGCGACGGGTCACTGGCGGCAGGGGGCCGCGGCCATCGCCGACGGCGCGGCGCGCCGGCAGCTCCTCGGTCGAGCGGCCCTGCAGGATGGGGCGCTCGGGCAGCTCTTCCACGTTGCGGGTCGGCAGCTTGATCGGTCGGGCCATGCGAGCTTCGCCGAAGCCGGTGGCAATGACCGTCACCAGGATCTCGCCCTCGAGCCGCGGATCGATGACCGCGCCGAAGATGATGTTCGCTTCGGGATCGGCCGCCTTGTTGATGATCTCGGCGGCTTCGTTGACCTCCCACAGCGCCAGGTCGGTGCCACCGGTGAGGTTGAACAGGACGCCGTGCGCTCCGGTCATGTCGATGTCCAGCAGCGGGCTGGAGATGGCAGCCTGAGCGGCGTCGGCGGCGCGGTTGTCGCCGGAGCCGCGGCCGATGGCCATGAGCGCGGAGCCGGCGTTGGACATGATGGCCTTCACGTCGGCGAAGTCGAGGTTGACCAGGCCGGGAACGAGGATCAGGTCGGAGATGCCCTGGATGCCCTGCCGCAGCACGTCGTCGGCCATCTTGAACGCTTCGGATACGGTGGTCTTCTTGTCGGTGACCTGCAGCAGCCGGTCATTGGGGATGGTGATGAGGGTGTCCACGCGGTCCTTGAGGTTCTCGATGCCCGTCTCGGCCGATTCCAAGCGCTTGCGGCCTTCGAAGCCGAAGGGCTTGGTGATGACGCCCACCGTCAGCGCGCCGACCTCGCGCGCAATCTGGGCCACTATCGGCGCCGAGCCGGTGCCCGTGCCGCCGCCCATGCCGGCCGTGATGAAGATCATGTCGGCGCCGCGGAGCGCGTCGTAGATCTCGTCGCTGCTCTCTTCGGCCGCCTTGGCGCCCAGCGTGGGATTGCCGCCGACGCCGAGGCCCTTCGTGAGCTTGTCGCCGATGCGGATCTTGGTCGGCGCTTCGGACAGCAGCAGCGCCTGGGCGTCGGTGTTGATGGCAATGAAGTCCACGCCACGCACGCCCGCTTCGATCATGCGGTTGACGGCGTTGCTGCCGCCGCCGCCACAGCCGATGACCTTGATCTGCGCGAATTCCTCGACGTCACGAACTGGTTGCATCTGGTCCTCCGATCGCACTCTGAATTTGCATGGTCATGGCAGGAAAGCCTTCAGCCAGCCCCTCAGCCGGCCGTAGATCTCGCCGGATGCTTGATTGTGCCGATCCTCACGCTGCGGATCGGCCCCGGTGCCCTCCCGGAAGCTCCAGCGTACCAGACCGACGCTTGTCGCGTAAGCCGGGCTGGAGATGGTATCGATGAGTCCTTCGAGCTCGCCGGGGATCCCGATTCGCACGGGCATCTCCAGGACGCGGGCCGCCACCTGAGCGATGCCGCTGAGGGAGGCCGTGCCGCCCGTGAGCACCACGCCGGCCGGCAGCACGCTCTTGTAGCCCGAGTCGTGCAGCTCGCCCAGCACCATGTGCAGGATCTCTTCGACGCGCGCCTCGATGATGTCGCACAGCTCGGCGCGCATATATTGCTGGGGTCCACCCTCGGTGGCAATGCGCACCGGCTCGTCTGCCAGGACGCCTTCGGAGCTGGCACGGCCGTGCTTGACCTTCAGCTCCTCGGCCACCTCGAAGGGGGCGCGAAGACCGATGGCGACGTCGTTGGTGATGTGACTTCCACCCACCGGCATTACCGCGGTGTGCCAGGGCTGCCCGTCGAGGAACAGCGCGATGTCCGTCGTGCCGGCGCCGATGTCCACCAGCATGACGCCGGCCTCGCGCTCCGCGTCGGTCAGCACGGCCTCGGCCGACGCCAGCGGCTCCAGCACCAGCTCCAGCGGCTTCACGCCGGCGCGCTCCACGCACTTGACCAGGTTCTGGATCGTCCCTCCGGTGCTGACCACGACGTGCGTCTCGACCTCCAGCCGGGAGCCGCTCATGCCAATTGGGTTCTTGACCCCCTCTTGGTTGTCAACGACAAATCCCCTGGGGATCACGTGCAGCACGTCTCGTCCGGTTGGCCCGGCCATCGTCCGCGCTGCATCGAGCGCGCGTTCGATGTCATCGTGGCCGATGTCGTGCCCGTTGTTGGCCAGGCCGATGACGCCCTTGCTGTTCTTCGAGGTGATGTTCGGGTTGGCGATGCTGACGTTGGCCTGCTCGATATGAAACCCGGAGATCTTCTGACACTTGTCAATCGAGCTGGCGATGCATTCCACCGTCTGGTCGATGTTGACGACCATGCCCTTCTTGAGGCCCTGGGACGGCGTGACGCCGACGCCGAGGATTCTGAGGTGGCCGCCGTGACCAAGCTCACCGATCACCGTGCAGATCTTGGTGGTCCCGACGTCGATCCCTGCGATTGGCGTAGTCAACCCCGCCGGATTATAGGGACGAACCATTTGTCTGTTACGCACAGAAGCTGTCAGCGGGTCCGATAGTAGGGCGTTTTATAGCGAAGATCGACAAAAGCGAGGGGTGTCTTTTTGTCCGAAGCGAGCTGATTGATTCGCTGCAGCTCGGCCATCTTGACGTTCAGATCACGCGGCGGGCCGAACATGGCAATCATCTCCTGATCGCCAATCACGGCCAAGCCGTCGCTGGGCGAATACTGCACCCGCTTGGCGGCGATGCCAAAGCTGGCGGGGAGCTCGGTCTGCAGCTGCTCGGCGCCGTGGATCACGTCCGTATCGATCCTGTCGCCGGGCTTCAGCGGCGTGCCGCCCACCTGTCCAACGACCACCTTGAGCCCATCCAGTGGACCGCGGTCCATCACCACGCCGTCGTCGGCCACGCGCAGGACGTCGCTGCCTACCAGCCAGCCGGCCTCAGGGTGCCGCTCCTTGAGCGCGACGTTGAGCTTGCCGGGCATGACCGCTTGGACCTGGGCGCTGCTGATCTCCGGGATGGCCTGCAGCTCGCGCTCGATCTGGCGCGTGCTCAGCGTCAGCTCATTGGCGCCGAGCAGGCCGGGCGGGCATTTGACGGACGCCGTCGTGTCGGTTGCGGATAGCTCCTCGCAGCCGGGAGCGACGATGTCTTCGACGTGCTGCCTCACCGCCAGGCTGGCGCCGCTGATCTTGACGCTGTGCACCCGGAACAGGTCGGATTGCAGGGCGTAGACGGTGGCGGCGATGGCCCCCGCCAGCAGCATGACCAGCACGGACGCGCCGATGGCTCGGCTCGGATCCGCCTTGGGCGCTGGCTGAGCGGGGCGATCGCGAATGCTGCGTGGCCTGTCCACAGATACGACGGCCGTCGTCCCGCGCTTGTGCGCTGCTCGCGCGTCCCTGGCTGTCATTGACTTAGCCCTCCCTTACTCCGACCAGTCCCCGACGAGCTGAACCTCCAGCTCGAGGGGCTCCTTGACGCTGCTCTGGGCGAGGTCGATCAACGCCTTGACGTCCCGCGCGGTCGCTCGACCCAGATTCACGATGAAGTTCGCGTGCTTTTCGGAGATCTGCGCGTCGCCGATGCGCCGGCCCTTGAGGCCGGCCTGCTCGATGAGCGCTCCGGCGGCCGTGCCGGGTGGGTTCTTGAACATCGATCCGGCATTGGGCAGCGTCAGCGGTTGGGTTTCCCGGCGGCGGCGGTTGAGCTCGCTTGCGCGCGCCTCTTCCCGGCGCTGGTTGAGATGGAAGCCCGCGGCCAGCACGATCTCGCCGCTGTCTTTGAAGCGGCTGTGGCGGTAGCGCAGCTCGGCCGCGCCGCTGGCGATGGTGCGGACCTCACCGTCCCGCGCCAGGTAGCGAATCCAGCTGAGGCTGTCAGCCATGCACCAGCCATAGGCGCCGGCATTGCTCATGACGGCGCCACCCACCGTGCCCGGAATGCCCGTCGCATACACCAGGTCGTAGTAGCCGCGCTTGATTGCCTCGCGGCCGACACGCGGCAGCATCGCTCCGGCCTGGGCCGCGATCAGCAGCGCGGGAACGCCTTCGTCCTGGTTGAGCGCGCTTTCTTCATAGGTGACCTCGGCGCACAGGTTGTGGATCACCAGCCCGCGAATGCCCCTGTCGGCCAGCAGGATGTTCGAGCCGTTGCCCATGACGAACAGGGGCAGGTCCAGCGCCCATGCCTTGCGCACGAGTCCGGCCAGGGCATCCTCGGTGCGGACGGTCGCGAAGAAGTCGGCCGGCCCGCCGACCTTGAAGGAGGTCAGGCGCGCGAGCGGGTAGCTGGCTTCGACGCCCGGCCCCAGCTGGGCCAGCAGGGCGGACTTGTCTATCGACGGCGCCACGGTCATCCTCGAGCCTTTCGCCGCAGCCGCTCGATCAGCATGGCCGGCAGCCGGGTGATTGTCCCCGCGCCCATAGCCACGACGATGCTGCCCGCCGGCGGCTCGACAGCCGCGACCGCGCGTTCCATCGTCGCGACGTAGCGCGCGCCGGTTGCCCGGGCCAGGTCCTCGGAGGTGACCTCGCGGGCTTCCTCCCGGCCGGCCGGGG
>JAJPGV010000015.1 GCA_021325635.1 Chloroflexota bacterium | reverse complement strand
CCGGTGAGCGACTGGCCCGTGTTGGGGTTCGTGAGCGTGAAGGTGAGCGTGGTCGAGCCGTTCAGGACAATGGTGCTGGCGCCGAAAGCAGGCGCGATGGTGGGCGGAGTGGCCACGGACAGGACGGCGGTGTTGGAGGTGGTGCCGGTGCCGCCGTTGGTGGAGGACACGGCGCCCGTGGTGTTGCTGTAGGAGCCGGCCGTGCTGGCGGTGACGTCAACTTTCACCGTGCAGCTGGAATTCGCGGCAAGCGATCCGCCGGACAGGCTGACGCTGCCCGAGCCGGCCACGCCGGTGGCCGTGCCGCCGCCGCAGGTGGTGCTGAGGTTGGGTGTGGAGGCCACGGTCATGTTGCCGGGCGTGGTTGGCAGGGTGTCGGTAAAGGCGAGGCCGGTCAGCGCCGCGGTGTTTGCGCTTGGGTTGGTAATGGTGATGGTCAGCGTGGTAGTACCCATCGACGCCATGCCCGTGGCGCTGAAGGCCTTGCTAATCGTCGGTGCTACGAGGTAGGTGAAGTGGTCACTGGCGCTGGTGGCGCTGGTGCCGCCCGCCGTGGTCACGGTGACGTCGACGGCGCCGGCCGAGCCGGCAGGGCTGGTGACGGTGATGCTGGTCGACGTATTGCCAGTCAGCCCGGTTGCCGACGTTGTGCCGAACTTGACTCCGGTGGCGCTGCTCAGGTTGGTGCCGGTGATGGTCACGCTCGTCCCGCCAGCCGTTGGTCCGGAGCTGGGACTGATCGAGCTGACCGTCGGTGCCGACGACGCCACAGTGCCCGAAAACGTCGCCAGCACGGCATGCCAGGTGACGCTGCTGGCATAGCTCAACAATGAACTGCCGAACGTTCCCGTGGCGCTGGTGATCTCATCCTCTGACACGGCAACTTCATTCGTGGACCCGTCGGAGAATTCCTGCTCCTTGGTAAACCCCGTGCCGGCCGTCGCGGGTGCACTGACGAAATCGTCGAAGGTGCTGGCCGCGACGACAATCTCGTGCGCGCCGGTCGTCGTGACGCTTCCTGTCGAGACCACCGTACCGGCGACACTCGCATTCCCAATAGCCGTCTTGTCGAGGCTTACCGAGCTCAGCCCGCTGTACTCGTAGGCCAAGACGGCGTAAGCCGTCGTGCTGGTCGATCCGGTGACGGTGATGGTAAACGAGCTGCCGCCGGTGACGTTGGTCGCGAACCAGATACTACTGTGGCTTAACCCGTCCACCGTGGTGGAGTTGATGACGGCGCGGGTATACGTATTACCCTTGTTGTCGGCAACACCGCTCTCGCCTCCCTGGCCAGCGATGGCTTGGTCGATGGTGGCTACCACGACCACGATCAAATCGCCGGCTGCCACCGAGCTGGTGAAGGTGACCGGCTGCGATGGGGCTCCATTGGCGACGCTCTGGGCGCTCTGGGATTGGACAAGGCTCGGTCCGGACGCCGCGGTATACACGGGCGTGCCCGACACAGGGCTGATGCTTCCCGCGGTACCCGTGACGGGCAGCGCCGCCCCGAGCGCCCTAAGCAGATTGATCCGTCCAAACGTGGTCGACGGCTGGGCACTCAGCGCGTCGACGCCGGCCGTAATCTGATTGGCCGCTACGGCGCCCGATTTGCCGCTCGCAACCAGGAGGGCCGCTTCACCAGCGACTACCGCGGCCGCCGCTGATGTGCCAGTGACGTTCGCGTATCCCCCACCAGGGGTGGTCGAGAAGAGATTCACGCCTGGAGCCGCTACCCGTGCACTGCCGGTGTTGCTGAAGCTGGCCAGCTGATCCTGCTGGTCGGTTGCGGCGACTCCGATCACACCGGAAAGTCCCGCGGGATAGCTGGCGTCGGAGCTGCCGTCGTTCCCGGTCGCGGCCACGACTACCACGCCCTTGCCTTGCGCATATGCGACCGCGTCGGCCAGCGCTTGCGAGTAGGTCGGGCTGCTGAACGCCATGAGAACAACGTTGGCCCCGTTGTCCGCGGCCCACAGGACGCCGGCCACTACGTCGCTGTCCCAGCCGGCGCCATCGGCTTGCAGTACCTGCACCGGCAATAGGCGCGCGCCGGTGTAGGCAACCCCGGCGATGCCGGTTCCGTTATTCACGTTGGCCGCCGCAATGCCGGCCATCCTGGTGCCATGCCCGTTCGGATCGCTGGTCGCGTTCCCGCCGGTGAAGGATTGGCCGTTCAGAACGACGCCCGCCAAGTCCGCGTGGCTTGCATCGATGCCGGTGTCCAGCACGGCAATGGTCGCTGCGCCCGAAACCGGGACACTCGCTCGCGCTTGCGGCCAGCCGATGACGGGCAGGTCCCACTGTCGGGCGTACAGGGGATCGTTCGGGCTGGTCGACGCCTGGCTCAATGTCGTAGCCGGCCCAATGCCCCCTAGCGGGGCTCCGCGACCTGTTCGCCCGGAGGGCGTCGTCGTCGAAGTATCTGCGACCTGCAAGCTGACTGCCTCGGTCACACTCTCCACCAAAGGGTTGGCCCACAGCGCAGCCATGCGCTGCCGTTTCTGGCTGGCCGGGACTGTGATGACACGCGACTCGATCTGGCCTAGCCTGTGGACCAGCTGAGCGCCGGCCTGCCGGACAGCCACGTCTCGGTCGCCAATGCTTGCGGCTGGCTTGAAGCGGACAATGAGGCGTACCGGCTCGCTGGTATCGAAGGTGGGGGTAGCCGTGATGGTGGGCGTGCCCGTGACGGTCGTCGCGGCCGTCATGGTTGGCGTGGCCGACGCGGTAGAGGTGGCGGGCACGCTGGCGGCCGGAGTGGACGATCGGGCCATGGTGGTGGTTGCCATGGGGCTGCCGGCACCCTGGGTGGGAGGTGAGGATGCCGCCGCGGAGGCAGTCGCAGCCAAAGAAGCGCCCGGCGTAGGGGAAGGGCTTGCGGCAGTGCCGGTTATGGCCGGTAGCGTGGTGGGCGACGGGCTTGGAGTGGTCGCCGTCGTGCTGGTGGGGGAGAGGTTCGACGCACCCGTCGAGCTGGCGACAGGCGTTGCCGTTGGGGTTGCGGTCTGGCCATAGGCGGGCGTGAGTCCGAAGAGACTCAGGACGAGTGCCGCGGTGCAGGCTCGGTAGAGGCGAATCAGCGGCCGCGGCAGGTTCTGGGAGGGCTTCATGCTTGGGCTGGCACTCCGCTGGTTGCAGGCCTTGACATAAGAATCTCCCCCGCCGCGGGAGAGGGTCGATTGAGGGTGACGCCCATGTTCGAGTCGGTTAACGGCTCAGGCGACCTCGGACTAGCCGAGGTCGCGGATTCCATGCAGTTGCACGCTGACTCGCGTGCCAGAACCATTGAAGAACGCGACAAACTAGTCACCTGAGTGCGTAATCGTGGTGCAACCGGTACTGAGAGCTCCCCCGTATCAGGCAGCCGGACTCGACCCACTGGCCGACGGCTGCTTACCGTCGTGAGGCTACAGGTTTCGAAGGCTCCTTGCAAGAGGCGTAGGCCAATCTAGCTATCCAGCGGCGTGCCTCAGTCTCCGCGCCGCTTCGGGAGGTTTGCCGCATGAGTAAGGATTCCTTCGGACCTATGCCCAGATGCGTATGACGAGCGTATGATACGGAAGCTCATATATGTACGATACACGAACGACTTGAACGGTCCCGAGGAGCGGGCTGCTGGAGCCTGGCGTGCTACCATCGCCGCATCACTCCAGAGAGAAAACACGATCGATGAGCTGCTGACCCTCCAACATTTCGAGGACAAGGTAGGGCAGATGTTTGATGCCATGGTGCATGGCGGGGCGGTGGAGATCACGCTGGTTAGCGCGGAAGCCTTGCCGCTGGCACGGGGGCCTGAGCTGTCGAGGCCGCCGTTTTCGCTGCTGTTTCTCGGGCCGGCAGAGGAGTTCCTGGGCCAGGGCATCCAGCAACTGTCGCACCCCGAGCTTGGCACGCGGGAGATCTTCCTGGTGCCCATCGGCCGGGACGCGGATGGCGCTTACCGCTATCAAGCCGTCTTCAATTAGGCAGGCTGCCGGCGGGGAGGCTGCCACGCCATGAGCCAGTAGGGCCCGCGCTCCTCCACGAACTGAAAGCCGAGCCGCTGGTAGAGGCGCTGCGCCGGGTTCACGTGCTCGACGTGGATCGTTGCCGTCAGGTCCTCGATGCCGGCTCTGTCGAGCACTGCCTGCAGCAGCGCTCCGCCGATGCCCTGGCCGCGCCATTCCGGCAGGAGCGCTACGTCGACGATGCGTACTTCTCGGGCGCTCCAGTCCAGGTACAGGCGTCCGATGGGCGAGCGCTCGTGCTCGATGATGGCGAAGTCGGTGTCGACGTAATACGTGGTGTAGTGCCGGCGCTGGAGGCGAAACTGATCATGCAGGAAGGCCAGCTTGGCTTCGTCCGGCCAGCCGGTTACCGCCAGCTCGGTCCAGCGGGTGGAGACGTAGAGCTGCTGCAGGAAAGGTGCGTCGTCCGGCGCCTCGGGGCGCAGCCCGATGCCGCCGGATTCGAGCCGCGGGGGCACAGCCAGCGGCCGCCGCGGCTCGGAATGCCGGGTAGCGTTCACTCCCCTCTAGGAGTCGAACGGGGGATAGATGCCGTTCACGCAGATGCAGAAGTTCAGCACGAGGTACGGCTGCCGGTTCTCGTGTGGCCCGCTCGTTCCCGCGGGCGAGATGGTGCCGCCCGGCAGGATGGCGTTCGGCGAAGCATTCGAGAAGAAAGAAACGGAGGTGATGCTGCCCCTGCCACTCTTCGCGCTGATCTCTGACGGATAGCTCACGTTGACCGTTGGCTGGTTGGATAAGGTCACCCCCGAGGTCCCCGCTACGGCTCCGCTCACGTTGAGCGTGTGGCTGTGGGCTGGGCCCTGGCTGGCCGTGAGCGTAACCTGCTCTTCTCCGGAGGTCGTGCCGATTTTGGGTGGCGTGGAGCCTCCGCTGCTGCCCTGCGACATCGGAACCCGGCCACGCAGGTCGGGCAGGTTGAAGTTCGGCTGCCCGCTGCTGCCATATGTGGTCCCGATCAGCGAGAACAGGGCTTGATATTGGGTCGCGACCATGGGCTGGCCGTTGCACATGGCCCAGTCCACCGGCGGGTAGTTGAAGCCGAAAGCTCGGATTTCTCCGGTAAATGCGTCTGCCATGCTTGATTTCCCCCAGATGCTTAACTGGGCGTCGGGTAGACGCCGTTGGTGGCGATGATGTAGCTCAGCGTGAGAGTCGGCATCATGTTGTCGTGCGGCGCGCCGGCCGGCGCGGGGCTGATGGCCGCCGCGTTCAACGCGACCGGCGCGGGAGCGCCGGTTCCGAACGTGGCGTAGAGCGTGTCAGTGGCCGTGGGCGGAGCGGCCAGCGTCGTGTTCCCGCCGTTGGTCAGCGTTGGCGTGGTGCCGGCCGTGTTCGATACGTTCAGCGCATGGCTGTGAACCGGCGCCTGCGCGGCGGCGCTCAGGGCCACCTGCTGCTCCCCGCCCTTCTTACCCAAGGTGCGCGGCGTGAGGCCCGCGCCGTTGCCCTGGCCCACCATCGCCTGGCCGCGGAGGTCGGGTAGGTTAAAGGTACTGACGCCGTCTCCCCCATAGGTCGTGCCGATGAGCGCATACAACGCCTGGTAGCTGCTGATCGGCTGCGGCGAGCCATCGCACAGCAGCCAGTCGGTCGGGATCTTGGTGAAGGCGACGAGCCGGATCTCGCCGATGTAGCAATCTGCCATGTTTCAGCTCCCCTGTTTGATGGGGCATTGCCCCTCGTCGTTAACCACGGGGTGGCCAGAGGCCGCTCAGCGAGATGCAGAAGTTGGTGACCAAGAAGGGCTGCATGTTGTCGTGGCCCTGCCCTCCGGCCGATGGTCCAACGGTCGCCGGATTGAGGGCCGTTGCGTTCGAGACGGGGCCGTAGAGCAGGTGGTTGGCCGGCGCGCTGGCGAAGTAATTCCCCACAGGCGAGCCGGTGGTGCCCGCCGCCGTGTTGACGGCGACCGTATGCTGATGCGGCGGGATCTGCGTCTGCGTCAGGGCGACGGTCTCGCTTCCCGCCTTCTGGCCCTGCCAATAAACCGTCCCGCTGGTGGCTGCGCCCATGGAGATGCCGACACGGCCCTGCAGGTCGGGCAGCGCGAAGGTCGTCGGCGCGCTGCCACCGTACGTATTGCCCAGCAGCGCATACAGTGCCTGGTTCTGCTGGACGTTCAGCACCGTGCCATTGCACTTGGCCCAGCCGTTCGGAGCGAAACCAAATGAGAATGCTCGGATTTCGCCGATGAAATAGTCCCCCACGCGAACCTCCACTGATGACGTACCGAGCGGTCGCGGAGCCCGGCCAACGGAGGGCAGCGTACACAACCGGGCGCCGTTCCACAAGACCGCCCGGTACTTTTGGGCGGGTCGAATTTTACGCCTGGTTTACGGTGGCTGCCTACTATGGGCGATACGAAGCCGCGGCGGCGACTCGCGGTTCGAAATTTTTCCGCAGGAGACCGATTGTGCCCGTGTTACCTCCTACCCCAAGCCGGCCTATCAACATCCTGGCGATCGACGGCGGAGCCATGATGGGTGTCATCCCGGCGCGCCTCCTCAGCTACCTCGACGGCAGCGCCTACACCGACCCGCTGAAGGGAGTGCCCGCCCCGCTGTCCGCCCAGCCGTCGGCGCTCTCGGGGCCGCTGTACGAGAGCTTTGACCTGATCGTCGGGACCTCTACTGGCGGCCTGCTGACCGCCGGCCTGACCGTGCCGACGCTGCCGAGCTCCACGATCATGCAGGGCAACGACCTGCTGGGCATGTATTTCGACAACGGCTCCTACATCTTCCCCACACCCAGCGGCAGCCTGTTCACCTGCTCGGGTCCGCTGTTCACCAACTACGGGCTTCAGGACGTGGTCAACAACTACTGGAGCCACCCATCGTATGCTGCCAGCCCAAGCACCTTGGACCCCAAGTTCAAGCTCGAGTACCCCTGGAGCAGCGCTGATCCGCAGACGCTCAGCCAAGCGCAGGCGTCGATCCTGATCACGTCGTTCAACGGCAACAAGCAGGGCAATCCGGCGCCGTCGGCCTCCCAGCCCTATGAGGGGGACGTGAACAACAGCGTTCCGTGGGGGCCCGTGCTGCTGTCCAACGACACGCTCGATTACCAGGGCAATCCACTCAGCGCCTTCCAGGCCTGTCTCATGACCAGCGCCTTCCCCATGCTGCTGCCGCCCGTGCCCTACGACCTGAAATGGAGCGAGAGGGACAGCGCGAGCGCCTACACCAACTTCTTCCTCGATGGTGGGGTGTTTGCCGGCAATCCGACGCTGGCCGCCTATTTCTGGGCGCTGCAGCACGGTTACGAGATAGGCTCGCTGGTGTCGCTCGGCTGCGGATCGTACGCTACGCCGGCCGTCAACCCGACGGCCTCGACGGCCGGCCAGATGGGCTACCCGACCTATTCCCAGGCGGCGCAGTTCGGCTCCGGGACCTCGATGATCGTGCATCAGGAAGTTCCGCTGTATCCTGGGCATCCCGGTTGGCTGGTTACCTGTTCGGAGTCCTACGCCGATGGGACGAGCGGCGACTTCTCCACCCTGATGTCGCTCATGATCGGAGGGCCCGGGCTGTTCGACGTGCAGATGCTCAGCCAGATCCTGAGCGGCAAGTACTTCCGGCTCGACCCGATGAACATGCCGCTGAGCGACGGCAACGGCAGCGACGACGAGTACTACCCGCCCTACGCCAGCACGACGACCGCGCTGGAGTACTGGGTGGGGCGCACCGATACGCTCGTGCAGAGCCTGGTGAGCAGCGGCGCCTGGTCGTCGATCATCCAGGCCGTCGGGAGCGCCCTGGTGCCGGCATAGGGACTCGCCCGAAGCGCTTCAGCTCGTGCGATAGCGAATAGCGGCGGCAACGCGCGAGGCCACGACCGCGCCGGCGACGTCGTGGACGCGGACGACGTCCGCGCCCAGGAAGGTGGCGATCGCCACCGCGGCGGCCGTGGCCTCGGGCTTGCCGCGACCGAATTTGCGCGACGGCCCAACCAGCAGCGGCAGGCCGACCGCGTCCTTGATGGCGGGGATGCCGCGCAGCAGCTCGAAGTTCTCGGCCGGCGTCCGGACGAAGCCGATCCCGGGGTCGGCGATGAGCCGTTCGCGCGGCATCCCCGCCCGTTGCGCCCGCTCGGCCATCTCCAGGAGGGACTGAATCGCGGCGGACACCGTGGTTTGACGTTCGCGCCCGTTGTACATCAGCACCAGCCAGGCGCCATGCCGAGCCGCGATTTCAGCCAGCCGCGCATCGCGCAGCCCGGAGACGTCGTTGACGATGGTCGCGCCGGCGACGACGGCCGCTTCGGCCACGGCGGCCTTAGTGGTGTCGACGGAGATCGGCAGGCCGCCGGCCTCCTGTCGCAGCGCAGCCAAGGCTGGTAGAACGCGCTCCAGCTCCTCCTGTTCCGACACGGCGATCGCGCCCGGCCGCGTGGACTCGCCGCCCAAGTCCAGCACGTCCGCGCCTTCGTCCGCCAGCGCGCGGGCGCGCGCAGCCAGGCTGGGTGGATCGACACAGCCGTCGCCCGAAAAGGAATCCGGCGTGGCATTGAGGATGCCCATCATCCACGGGCCGCGCTCCGGCGGCCGCTGCTGGCCGTTGCTTCCCGGGAACGTCAACGGGCAGGACTTTCCCGGTGGGCCCGGCGGCTGCCGGCGGCGTTGAATGAGGTAGGTGCCGGTTTCATGAAGCCAGATCCTCCGCAAAGATTACCGACACTGTCGTGGGCGCGCCGCTCATGCGAGCGGTCGTCGTTTTTGGCTACTATCGTCACATGGCGGAAGCGGGGCGAGAATGGACGCCCACCGACGATGATCTCTTCAATTGGCGTTTTCTTCGGCTCAGCGGCAGGCCCGCGGTGGCCTGGCTGTGTCTCGACGAAGGACGGGCGGCGATGTGGGCTCGGCCGCGGGACCCGCTGATGCGGCAGGCCTTTCGGGCTCGGCACGCTGGCCACGAGCACGTCTTCATCTCCGAGCTGCTGGACCGCGTGCTCGAGGCCAAGCTCGACCGCTAGCGCTGCGCGGCTAGGAAGGATGTCCTAAGCGCCCGCACGGTATCGCGGCGGGGGACACACTTGCATCACCTGGCCTGTTAGGCTGCCGTTATGAGCCTTGTGCGGAGGGCGGTGCGCCTGCGCGCGAGGGGCTGACCTACCCGGCTAACACGATTCGCACTGGAGTGACATGAAGCGATTTGCCCTCGGCCTGGCTGTGCTGGCAGCCTGCGCCTTGCCAGCGACCTCCACCTATGCGCAGCAGAAGCCCGCTGCGTGCCAGTTCATCCTCGGTTTCAAAACCCTCCACGATCTCGACCCCACTGACATTGGCGACTGTAAGGACAACCAGGCCTTCGCCGGCAATGGCGATGCTCAGCAGCACACCGCCAAAGGCCTGATGGCCTGGCGCAAAGCCGACAACTGGACGGCCTTCACCAATGGCTACAAGACCTGGATCAATGGCCCCAGCGGGCTGGTCTCGCGGTTGAACACCGAGCGCTACAGCTGGGAGGGCGATGCCAGCGCGCCGGGCATTAAGGTGATAGGGGCTGCCCCGGCAGCGGCCAAGCCAGCGGCGCCGGCGCCCGCGGCAGCTGCGCCGGCCCCGGCTCCCGCTCCCGCGACTGCCGACGCAAACACGGCCGGCTGGGCGGTCACCTTCGATCGCGCCGTGCCGGTGGCCAGCATGCCCGCGACCGACGGCTCGGGGCAGGCGGAGACGCCTCAAGGCCGCTTCGTGCGCTTCTTCCTCAAGGTGAAGAATGTCCAGGGGGACTCGTCGGTCATCACCGCGGACGACTTCACCCTGGTTGACGATGGAGTGAAGTACGGCAGCGATTTTCCCGTGGAGCAGGTGAAGCCGGATGGCAGCGTAGCTCCTGTGGATGAGATCGAGGTTGCGCCCAACGCCACGGTGGCGCTGTCCGTGGTGATCGACGTGCCCCTGGACGTCACCAGCGGCACATTGTCAACCGACGGCGGCAACGACCTCCCCAACCTGAAGCTTTAGGAGTGCGGCCGGAAGCCCGTTTGCGGCCCACTGGCCACCCCAAATCGGCCGCGCCCTAGCCGGGCGAACTGCCCCACCGGGCCGCTCCGGGCGTGCGCAGGGCGCTTTCCGGCTGCACTCCGCCGCTGGCTCCGACCAGCGCGGTCAGTCGCGCTGGTCGATGTGGGTGGGGCCGAGCTCCCCGGTGCAGGAGGGGATGAAGGCCTTCATCTTGCAGATGGCGCCGTGCTGGCGCAGCTCCTCCTCGAACATGCGGTGGATGTCCGGATTCTCGTCCTCGTATTCCACCTGCCAGCCGCCCAGCTTGATGCTCAGGTCGGCCGAGGCGCCGGCGTTGTACTGTCGCTGGCCGCCGCCCCCGCCGCGCAGCGCCAGATAGCGCGCTCGCGTCGCGCCGCTGTTGAAATGCTGATGGAAGCAGTCGTCCCAGGGCACGATAACCATGCCGCCGGTCTTCCAATCACACTTGCGGCGCTCTTTGCCCTCCTGCCACAGCACGGAGAAGCCGTCGCCGGACAGGATCAGCAGGTGCGCGCCAGGGCCATGGCGATGGGCCTTCTTATAGGTGCCCACCGGGAACTCGGAGATGTGCGCCGCCAGGTTTGTTTGCGGTAGCTCGAGCATGGCGTTCACGCCGCCGGCGCCGCGCTCCTTCCAGCCGTAGAGCTGCATGTTGGCGGCGTCCGGCACGAAGTTCGCCCGCCACCTACGGCCCCTGTAGAGCTTGCCTTCGCCGCTGAAGTAGCCCTGCTCGCCGCTGAACCGGTCGGCGAACTCGAAGGAGTTGTTGAAGATGAAGTCCTGGTTCTGGAAGAGCCGCAGCATAGGCGGCAGGTTGGTGACGGAGATGTAGCGGATCGGCTGTGAGCCACTGCCGTTGAAGACCTGATACCAGGCGTTGAGCGGAATGGAGAAGAGGCTGCCGGGGCCCCATTCGAACGTCTGCTTGCGGCGGTCGTCGAACCAGACGCTGGTCGAGCCCCGTCCCGAAAGGATGAACACCATCTCCTCGTACAGGTGGTGCTCCGGCTCTGAAGCGCCCGCCGGACCGATCTCGACGACGTGGGCGTCGTTCGGCAGATAGGGGTTGGGGATATTGATGACGGCCCCCTTGCCGCCTTTGCGCGGCCAGCTGCTCAGCTCCAGCGCATTCAGATCTTCGAAGGCGAAGTCCTCGTAGACCCGCACTCCCTCGCGCTGCTGCCATTCGACATACGCGTCCGGCTCACGGAACTCCTCCAGCTCGGTGCCCGGGTTGTCCTGCGGTTGTGCAATCACGCCTGTTGACTCCTTAACTCCAATCCAGCTCGGAAGCGATTATCTCGCAGGGCGGCCAGCGCCCACCAGCTGGCGGCGGCCGAACACCCAGTAAGCAGCGACCAATGGCACCAGGCAGCACAGCAGGATGACGCTGACCGCGGCTGCCTGCCCCAAGTTACCGCTCAGCCAGATGCTCCACACCACGACCGAGAGGGTGATGTTGCGCGGACTGTAGAGCACCGTTGCCAAGGTGAGCTCGCGGTACGTCTCCAGCGCTATCCACAGCCAGCCGTTGATGAGCGCCGGCAGCAGCAGCGGGGCGATGATCGCGCGGGCGATCTTCAGCCCGCCGGCGCCGGCTACGGCAGCCGCCTCCTCCAGCTCGCGATGGATCTGGATGAAGGCCGAGTTGAGCATGCGGGTGCCGAAGCTCAGACGTAGCACCACGTAAACGGCGGCCACCAGCGTGAGGGAGCCGTACAGCGGCAGGCCCTTGAGGACGAACAGCGCCACGAACAGCGCTCCCACGCCGAAGATGATGCTCGGCACCGCATGCGGTAGGAAGGCGAAGAAGTCCAGTGGGCCTCTGAGCCGCGAGCGCGAGCGGATGACCAGCCAGGAGAAGGCCCCGCTGAGCAGCAGGGCCAACGTTGGCACCAGCACCATGAGGATGGCGGTATGGCTCGCGCCGCGCGCCAGCAGCGCCCCTGGCATACGCTGGAAGTTCTGCAAAGAGAGCGTCTTCAGGGCTTCGATCGAGGGTGGCTGGAAGAAGGGCAGCAGCGCCGCCCAGATGACCAGCAGCGCCGGCAGCAGCTTGCTCAGCAGGAAATAGCTGCCGATAAAGGCCCAGGCCGCCACAGCCCACCTGCCCAGGCTCGCCTGCTTGGGGCGGTAGCCCTTGCCGGTGACCACCTGGTAGCGATTGGCGCGGCGGATCACTCGGCCGTAGAGCATGCTCGACAGGAGGGCTATCACCACCATGGCGCTGCTCATGGCCGCGGTAGTGCCGTAATCGGGGATGCCCTCGGCGCTGGTGCTCTTGGAGTACACGAAGGTGCTGAAGGTGTAGATGCGATTGCTCCAGCCGATGATGGCCGGGACGTCGAACGAGGCGAAGCTGATGGTGAAGATGTACAGCACGCTGGCGAGCAGCCCCGGAAGGACCAGCGGAAGCACCACGCGCCGCAGCCGCGACCCGAAGCGCGCCCCGTGCACGCTGGCCACCTCCTCCAGGGCGGGATCCATGGCTCGGAACGTGGAGGAGGTCAAAATGAACACCAGAGCTGCCAGCCCCAGACCTTCGATCCAGCCCATGCCCCACACCGTGGCGATGTTCAATGGGGCCTGCGCCGCGCCGGTAAGCTGCATGAACAGGCGGTTCAAGGCGCCGATTCGTGGGTGGAGCAGGAATAGCCAGCCCATGGCGAGGAAGAAGTTGGGCAGCACCAGCCCCAGGCTCATCGCCGCGTACACGACTGCCTTCCCCGGAAGCGTGGTGCGCTCCACCAGCCAGGCGATGCTGATGCCGAAGAACAGCGCCACGCCAATGCCGGTAGCGGCGAAGCCGAGCGTGTTGGACAGGGCCGTCAGGACGAAGGAGTCCGTATACAGCCGGGAGTAGTTCTCGAGGCTGAAATGCGCCGCCGGTGTCCCAGGCAGGCCCTTGATGAGGCTCAGCGCAAAGACGGCGACGAGCAGGCCCGTGACGACCAGCACCGCGGGCGCCACCACCAGCCACAGCGGGTGGACTCGGGCCCGCCAGCGGGCTGCCGCTTCGGACCCCAGCCAGCCGGTGGGCGACAGCGCCGCGATCGGCCGGGCTGGCGCTTTGGCTGCCATAACGCCGGTTAGGTGCCGCTACGCGGGTGTTTCCGGTGAGCCACGCTCCCGCTCGGTGCCCGTCGCCCAGCGCGGTTTGGTCTTGCCCACGGTGTCAACCGCGGTTGCCCCTCGGTGCGGGGCATCTCAGCTCTTCTGGCGAACGAGCTTGGTGAGATCGTCCCTCAGCTGCACGTCCTCGGGATGGTCGATGATGAACTGAGGGTCGATGGGCAGGGGCTTGATGCCTTTAGCCTGGAGCTCCTTCAGCTCTGCCGCGGATTGGGAGCCGGGCAGCGAGTGCAGGTCGGCCAGGCTGGTCTTGTACAGAATCTGCTGCCCCTGCTCGCTGAGCACCATATTGATGTACAGCTTGGCCAGGTTCGGGTGGGCGGAGGTCTTGGGAACGCCCAGGAAGAAGAAGACGGAAAGTGCCGCATCCTCGGGCACGACGTGGCCCAATGGCGCGCCCTTGGCCCGCTGCCGCAGCACTTCGTAGCTGCCGCAGTCCATGCCGAACATCTCGAACTCCCCACTGCTGACGCGGTTGAGCTCCTCGCAGCGAATGAGCCCACCGAGGTTCTGCGAGTACTGCTTGACGAAATCCTTCATCTTGTCGGGCGTCCACTCGGGCCGGTAGGCCACGCGGTCCAGGCTGGCGGCGTTTGGCTCGCCGGCGATCTTGCCCTTCCATTTGGGATCGAGCAGGTCGGTGAGCTTCTTGGGGGCCTGATCGGGCTTGATCAGGTTGGTGTTGTAGGTGATGCCCGGAAAGCGGCTGGCAATCTCAACCCCGATGTTCTGCGTCACCACGATGTCCTTGGTAATGCGGGGCGACAGCTGGGTGTAGTCGTAGCTCTCGAGGCCCCCATTCTTGAGCAGGGCAGCGAAATGGCCTTCGGAGCCGAGGAAGACGTCGGTCGTGGCCTTCTGGCCGGCGGCCGCCTCCTGGGTGATCTTGCCGGCGATGTCGGTCATCGATGGCCCGGGGGTGAAGTTGAGGCCGACCTTGAGGCCGTAATTCTTGTTGATGAGATCGACGATCTCGGTCGCCGCTTCCTGGCCGCCTATCGTCGTTTCGCCCCAGGACAGGTTGATCTCGTTCTCGTTATTGCTCTTGACCGCCGCGATCAGTCGCTGCACCTCGGCCGGCAGCGACGAGGTGGCGGCCGGGCTGGCTGCGCTCGAAGCGCCACCGGAGGTTGGCGCGCCGCTCCCGGCGCTGCCGCCGCACGCTGCCAGCAGGGCGGCCAGGGCTAGGCTCGAAGTCAGATACCGCAGGGACGCCTTGCGGAAGTGCCGCATCGTCGATGCACCTCTCTCGTTATTTCGTAGTCCGCAACTGTACACCTGCCGGACGTTTCCGGCAACGCGCTCCAAGCCGCCTGCCCGGATCCGCTATGCGTTCTACAATCCTGGCGAGCCGAGATTTCACGATCCGCTCTTCAGGAGGTTTCCCGTTGTTGAAACGACCTGCTTTCCGCGCACGCAAGTCAGCGACCTTGCGATTGGCGGCCAGGCTGGGCGGCGCGCTTGCCGCGGGTGCGCTGCTGGTGGCGTGCGGTGGAACGGCCTCGTCCCCGTCAGCATCACCTTCGGCGTCTACTGCCGGGGCGGCCTCAGCGCCGGCCAAACCCTCGGCATCGGCCGCGCCCGCGTCGGCCAGCTCGGCGCCGGCCAAGATGAACGTGTTCTACACGGGAGTAAGCGCCGGGTATTCGCCCTTGTGGGTGGCCAAAGAGGCGGGCATCTTCGAGCGCAACGGCCTCGACGTGAACCTGCAGCCGTCGGAAGGCGGGCCAATTGCCATGGCCGCGCTGCTCAGTGGACAGGGACAGGCAGCTCAGGTCAGCGCCCCGACGCTCCTCGGCCCGGTGGCCGATGGGGCCGACCTCGAGGTCGTAGCCATCATGATCCCCGTCCATAACTTCGTCCTCGAGGTCATGCCCAACATCAAGACGGCGCAGGATCTCAAGGGTCAGAAGCTGGCGGTCGTCTCGCCCGGAGGAGCAGATGACGTGGCGCTGCGGGTGGCGCTCAGGAAGTTGGGGGTGGATCCGAAGGACGTAAGCATTTCCGGCGTCGGCTCGGTGCAGAACGAGGCGGCGGCCATGCTCAATGGGGCTATCGTGGGCGCCATGCTGACGCCGCCCCAGACCCTCACCGTCGAGGACAAGGGCGCGCATGTCTTGCTGGATCTCGCGGCCCAGAAGCTGCCCAATGCCGGACAGTCCGTGATCGTTCAGAGATCGTATGCGAACAGCCAGCGCAAGGCAGTGCAGGCGTACGTCGACTCGCTCATTCAAGCTGTGGCCCGAATGAAGAAGGACAAGCCTTACACGCTGGACGTGTTCAAGAAATATCTCAAGCTGGACGATGAGCGGGCGCTGAGCGCCACCTACGACTTCTACGTCGGGGAGGTCTTTCCAAGCCTGCCCTACCCCAATACCGACATGTGGAACGACGCCATGGCGGTGGCGGTGCAGAGCAACGACAAGCTGCAGGGGTTCGACATCAGCAAGGTGGTGGACTCGTCCTTCGTCAAGAGCGCCGACGATCGCGGCCTTGCGAAGTAGCGCAATTCGGCGACAATTCAGGGATATCGTGAGGGGGAACAGGATGCGCACTCTTTGGAAATCGGCTGTCGCTGGTCTGGCTGGCCTCGCGCTGGCTGCCTGCGGATCCTCGGCAGCGGCGCCGTCGACTGCGCCGGCGGGATCCAGCGCGGCGGGCAGTGTCGCGGCCCAGAGCAGTGCCGGCGCCGCGGCGAAACCGGCGGGCTGGGACCAGCTGGTGAGCGACGCCAAGAAGGAGGGCACGGTCTCGGTGTATGGCCCGCCCGGGGTGGAGTACCGGCCGGTGCTCATCGATGCTTTCCAAAAGGCCTACCCCGACATCAAGGTCGAGTTCATCTCCGGTGACTCCAACGAGCGCGTGTCGCGCCTCACCACCGAACGGGCCGCTGGCAAATACCTGGCCGACCTGCTGGTGGATGGGACCACGAACGAGGTCACGGTCCTCAAGGAGTCCAAGACCATCGTCGATCTCAAGCCGGCGCTGATCCTGCCCGAGGTCGTGGACGAGAACGCTTGGCTGGGCCATCAGCTGGCTTGGGCCGACGCCTCCGCGCCTTTCACCACGCTGATGTTCCAGGGCGGCGTCAACAACATCATCTTCTACAACACCAACATGGTGAAGCCCACCGACTTCAGCTCGTACTGGGACCTGCTCGATCCGAAATGGAAGGGCAAGATCGTGGCGACGGACATCCGCAATCCTGGGCCGGGCGGCGTGCCCTCGCGCTTCATGTACAAGAACCCTGACCTGGGGCCGACGTTCCTCAAGCGCTTCTTCGGCGAAACCGGCGTGACCCTGAGCAACGATCAGCGACAGATGGTCGACTGGGTGGCCAAGGGGCAGTACCCGCTGGGCGTGCTGCTTTCGGACACAGACGTCCAGACCGCCATTGGCCAGGGGCTGCCGATTGCTCCGGTGCCGGCCGACCGTCTGAAGGAAGGCGCGTCGATCGGTCCCGGCTACGGTGGGGTAGTGCTGGTCGATCGGGCTCCGCATCCGAACGCGGCCAAGGTGTACATCAACTGGCTGCTGTCCAAGGAAGGTCAGATTGCGTGGCAGAAAGAGGTCAAGGCGCCTTCGCTGCGAATCGACATCCCCAAGGACCAGCTGCCTCAGGCGCAGGTGCCCAAGCCGGACGTGAAGTACACCAACGGCGGCACCGAGGAGTTCTCACGGCTAACCTCCTCGACCATCCGCGATCTCATCAACCAGTCCGTACCGAAGTCCTAGCCGGCGGAAACCGGCGGCCCGGCCGCGCCTGTTGCCGCGGGCTGGGCCACAATTGCGCTGCCGTTACGAAGGCAAGGGGCGAAAGGGTACCTGGGCGGTAAGGGGAATCTCCTCCCGCAGCCGGGTCGACTGCAGGATGCCCAGGCACGCTTCCAGCGTGGCTTTGCCCCAGCGGCCGTCTTGGGGTACGGGCTGGTCCTGGACGATGGCCCGGTAGAACTCGTCGACCATGACGTCGCGGCCGTTCACCCCGGCGGGCAGAGGCTCTTCCCACGCCCCTTCGTCGCCGTAGATGAGCAGCCCGTCCGATGATTGGCGCACGTCGGCGTGCTCGCAGCTGACGATAGTCAGGCCGTAGAAGGACTGATGGCGGGTCGAGCTGTGTCCGCGGTCGGAACGGCGGGCCTGCTTGAGCGACAGCTCGTCGGAGGTCGAGCGAATGTCTGCTCGGGCCTCCCCGTAGCCTCGCTGCTCGACGACCTGGCCGCCTTCGCCGATGTGGAAGCCCAGCTCGACGGTGTGAAAGTGGTCGTAGCCGTTGAACACCGCGGTCGCCGCGGCGCCATCGACGAAATCCAGGAACGTCGCGTAGGCGCCCTCGGTGGGTCGAGAGGAATCCCAAACGCCGGCCATGGCCCGCACGCTGCGCACCAAGCCTCCGCCCAACAGCCGCACGATGTCAATCTGGTGCGCCGCCTGGCGATAGATCACGCCGCCGCCGCGCGAGGTATCCAGCTCGGATGGGGCGCGCCCGCGATAGAGCCAGTCGGTGTAATACCAGGTATTGATCAGGCGAGGCGCGCCCAGGCGGCCGCCGCTGATCAGCTCCCGAAGCCTGCGCACCGCGGGCTCGTAGGCCTGCGTGTGTCCCACCATCAGCCGGAGGCCGTTGCGCTCGGCTGACTGGATCATCCGATCCGCGTCCGCCAGGCTCAAGGCCATGGGCTTGGCCACGATGACGTGCTTGCCCGCATCGAGCGCCAGCAGCGCGTGATCGGTGTGCAGGTACGTGGGTGTGCCGATGAACACGGCATCGATGGCAGGATCGCCGCACAGCGCCTCGACGCTGTCGTATGCGGACGCGCCGTATTTCCGGCCCATTTCCTCGGACAGCTGCCGGTCGATGTCAGCCACCGCGGCGATCCGCACGTGCGGGTGGGCAGCGAGGGCGGCCATCTCGTGCCGGGCGGCGCCCAGGCCTGCCACTCCGAAGCGGATCGTGCTCAAGATCTCACGCCCTCAACCGGGTGGGTGTGAGGGCCGGCTGGGGGACTTGCAGGACTTGGTCAGGCCAGATTGGCCGTGACCTGCTTGAGCGATTCGATCTCAACCCTCGGGAACGGCGCGAAAATGTCGTCGCCGTGCCCGTTGGCCTGCTCGCGCAGGTCCCGCACCAGGGCCGCGTATTCCGGCGCACTGGGACGCGAGCCAATTCGCTGCCGGCCGTCCTTGCCGATGCCGACGTCTCGAACACGGCCGTGGTGCACGCGCTCTCGCGGCAGGGGGATGATCTGGTTCTTGGCTGGATCTCGGAACACGTTCATCGGCTCCTCGCCGCGCTCCACACGTTCGATCTGCTCCTTGAGGAGCTGGCGGAAGAGGATGATGCCCACGTCGGAGGCGCCCAGCTTCTCGAGGTGGCGATCGGCGATCTCGCCCTGCGTGGCCCAGCACATGATGTCCTGGCCGTCAACGAAGTTGGTGATGAACTCGCCGTCCTCGGCCTGCCACGGCATCTGCACGTAGGGGACGTACTCCTGTGGCGGCGCGGGCATATTCAGCTGCGTGGCGGTGTACCAGATGTGCAGCGTATGGGTATCGTCCATCGGGACCCGGATCTGAGCGGTGGGGTTGGCCAGCATGCCTGGGAACACCACTGCATGCCCGATGCGCCAGTCATCGTCTTCCTCTGATCCGCCCACTTCGATGCGGCGTTTCAGGATGCCATGCTCGAACAGGTCGAAGCCGATGCGAGCGTGGTGACGTACCGGCTTGGGGTTGTAAACCTGGCCGCGCTCCTCAGCCTCCTTGCCCAGGATGTAGTTGCTGTAGTAGCCGTGGAGCCACTCAACGTGCGTGCCGTCGAGCGAGTTCTCCATGACCTGGACCCAGTTGCAGGGAATCACGGCAAAGCCAATCTGCCGTATGGCGTTGTCCCAGACGAAGGCGTCGTAGCGCGGCAGCAGCGGAGCCGGCTCGGGGCCGAGGTAGGCGAAGACGAGTCCACCCAGCTCCTGCACCGGATAGCCGGCCACTTTGACCCTGTCCTTGAAGGTGCTTTCCGGTGGCTCGGCGGGCTGCTCCAGACAGGTGCCCTTGCCGTCGAACAGCCAGCCGTGGTAGGGGCAGCGCAGCCCTTCGGGCTCGGGAATGCCGTAGACCATCGATACCCGGCGGTGCGGACAGCGCTCCTCGATGAGGCCCAGCTTGCCGGAGCTGTCGCGATAGAGCACGAGATCCTCGCCGAGCAGCCGGATCTTCTTGGTCGGCTTGCCGCGGGTGAGCTCTGCCACAGCCGCGATCGGCTGCCAGTAACGCCGCAGCAGCTCGCCGCCGGGAGTTCCGGGACCTACCCGGGTCAGCTTCTCGTTGAGCTCTGTCGCTAGCACGTTGATCTCCTGGGTCTATGGTGTCCGGCCGGGCGCGATCGGCCGCTCAAACGCCGGCGGGGTTCGTACCTGGTATAGCAGCACGGTGCTCAGTCGTTGCGTCTACCCAGGACTCGCCCTCGGACAGCAGCACCGCCGCGCCTCGCACGCTGTACAGCTCGGGCTGCAGCGCGGCCGGCGGAGGTGTGCCATCGTCACGCAGCGCCTTGGCTGCGCCGAGCAGGCGCTGGCGCACGCGGATGATGCCCAGGTCGCTGGTCCCCAGGTGCTCCTTGCGGCGCTGGTAGATCGGCCCCATGCCTTCCTGCATGGCGGCATCCTGGGCCCAGAAATCCGGGAATCCGGAGTAGAACTGCGTCTTCTGCAGGTCCTGACTCCAGAGGTAGTTGTTCTCTCTGCCGACCTTCGGCCGCCAGGCTCCGCCGGGCTCGGCGTTGGGGGGCAGGAACTTGCCCTCGCCCACGTAGCCCGCGCCCCCACCGCGGCGCATCTTCTCGATCTCCGCTTCCTGGAGATCCCGCAGCGGGTGAAACGTCACCGAGAGCATCATGGTGTGATCGTCGTCCATCGGTACCCAGGCGCGATTGTGCCGGGTGGGGTTCTCCCCGTAGGGCCCGGTCATGGCCCAAAAGGGCATCACGAACTGGGTGATGCGCCAGTACGACGATCCTTCCTCGGCCCGGCGGCCGGCGCCGATCAGCACACCATACTCGGTGTCCAGGGCCTCGAAGTGCGGGTGCGTATCGACCGTGCGATAGCGATCTACGTTGGCCCGGCCGGATCCTGTCGTCCCATCCAGGCGGCGGTGGGCGAAGGACACGTGACTCTGGTCGATCTCGCCCTCGAGCGCCTGGACCCAGTTGCAGTACTGCAGCCGCTTCGAGCTGTAGCGCTGGCTGTCCGTTAGGCCAAGCCATTCCAGCGCGGGCAGGTCGGGTGGTGCAGAGGCGCGGCCTATGTATGTCCAGATGACGCCACCGCGCTCTCTGCATGGATAGGCGAGCTGCTTGATCTTCTCATGGAAGCGGCTCGTTGGTGGCTCGTTAGGCATATCGACGCAGTTGCCGCACGCGTCGTACTTCCAGCCATGGTAGACACAGCGCAGGCCACCCTCTTCGTTGCGGCCGTAAACCAGCGGCGCGCCGCGGTGGGCGCAGTGAATGTCGAGCATGCCGACGTTCCCGGACGTATCGCGAAAGGCGACCAAGTCCTCGCCCAGGAGCCGAACCCGCAACGGCGGACCATCGGGCTCTGCCAGCTCGGAAGACAGCAGGACAGGATGCCAGTAATGGCGCAGGACCTCGCCCATGGGCGTTCCTGGCCCAACCCTGGTCAGCAGCTCGTTGTCTTCGTCGCTCAACATGGCAGTGCTTCCCTACTCATCTCGAAATGGCACCTGGTGGGACAGCGCGATCTCGCGCCGCTCGCGGGCAGATTGTAGTATGGCCAAGCAGACCTCGAGGGTGGCGCGTCCCCACGCGCCGTCATGTGCCGGGCGCTTGTCTTGGACGACGGCGTCGTACAGCTCGTCCACCACCCTGCCCTTGTCCGGCACGGTGCGCCCCAGCGGCACCGGTTCGAAGCGCTGCTCCTCATCTCCGTAGATCAGCACACCGTCCGGGGCGGAGCGCAGGTCTCCTCGCTCGCAGCTCACGATGGTCAATCCGAAGTGGGGATGGTGACGGCTGGGGTCCTGGGCCCTGTCGCCACGGTGCCGCTGTCGCGCTCCGCCGAATCCGGTGGCGGCCTTCAATGAAGCCTCATCCTGTCCGGCCATGGCCGCCAGCTCCCTGCGGGCGGCGGCCTGTCCGCCGGGGTTCTTGGCGCTGCCGCCTTCACCAACCCAGTCGTACAGCTCGTCGCTGTCGAAATGGTCGTAGCCGCTGTAGGACACCGTGGCGACGGCGCCGTCCTCGAAGTCGAGAAAGGTGGCGTGGGCGCCTTCGGTAGGGCGCTGGACGTCCCATATTCCTGTGGCGGAGCGAACGCTGCGCACCAGCCCGCCGGCCAGCAGCCGCACGGTGTCGATCTGGTGCGGCACCTGGTTGAAGATGATTCCGCCGCCAAGCGAGGTGTCGAGCTCTTCGGGCCGCCGCGGTCGGTACAAGAAATTGGTGTAGTCCCAGCTGTTCACCATCTTCACCGCGCCCAGCTTCCCGGAATGGATGATTTGGCGCATCCGCAGGATCGGTGGGTCAAAGCTGTGGGTATGGCCAACCACCAGTCGCACGCCCGCATGGTCGACGGCGTCGATCATCGTTCGGCAGGCGTCGAGGGTCAGCGCCATGGGCTTTTCGACGATCACGTGTTTACCGCAATCTGCGGCCATGATGGTGTGCTCGGCGTGGAACTGATGCGGCGTGGCGATGTAGACGGCATCCACGTTGCCTGCTGCGCAGAGCTCCTCGGCGTTGGCATACGCATCCGCGCCGAAATCGGCCGAAAAGCGCTCGCGAGCCTCAGGCCTGGGATCGGCACAGGCTGTAATTCGTACGAATGGGTGGGCGGCCAGGCTGGGGACCATGGACGTTGCCGCCCGACCGAGGCCGATGACTCCGAAGCGGAGCGTTGGCTGGTGAACTGACATGCTACGCCAGCCTAGGCCGCCATGCGGGTTGAGTCAAGAGAAGCGGGCGGCATTCGGCATGACGCGAACGCTTACCATAACGAGAGGTCAGTATGGACGAGCCAACAGCGGCCGGTCGGATCGCCTGTCAGCGCTGCCGGCACTACCGCATCACCTGGGATCCTCGGGCCCCTTACGGCTGTGAGGTCCACGGCTTCAAGTCGCGGCGGTTGCCTTCATTGGTGGTCTACGAGAGCTCCGGCCTCGAGTGTCAGGCCTTCTTGCCCAAGCCTGCGCAGGACGACGGCGGTCGTGACTCAGCAGTTTCTTAAATCAGCTACACGAAACATTCACACCTCTGCTGCCATAGTTGATTGCGATATGCGTAGTTTTCGTGCAGCTTCCGTTCTTCTGAGCAGCCTGGCGCTGCTGGTTGCGCCCGCGGCGGTCCGTGCCGATGCGACGCCTCCACTGTCCGCCTCAGTCATCATGAGCGATACCGGATTCTCTCCTGCGACTGTCACCGTGGCGCCCGGTGGCACGGTCACGTGGACCAATCAGGGCGCCAACGTTCACACAGCCACGGCCAGCTGGTCGCAAATCGGCGGCAACCCCCCGCAGCCGTTCGACACCGGCGGCTTGGGCACTGGGCAGTCGGCAAGCCAGATCTTCACCAGGCCGGGAACGTACGTGTACGGCTCTCAGCCCGATTGTCTGGGTGGCAATATCTCCGCCACCTTCAACTGCTCGAGTCCTTACACGGTGGTTGTGTCTCAGACGCCTGCCGCCAGCGCCAGCGCCAGCCCGGTGCCGGGGACGGTGCCTCAGTCGGCGACAGTGGTGATCTCCGATAGCGGCATAAGCCCGTCGAGCGTCTCCATTACGCTCGGAGGAACGGTCACGTGGGTTAATGCGGGCACGGTGGTGCACGCCGTGGCCTCGGGAACCGCGACAGGCGATCCCACCGCCTTTCACAACGTGCCGCCGCCGCCGTTCAACTCGGGTGGGATCGACCCTGGGCAAAGCTTCAGCGAGCAGTTTCCGCTGGTCGGCAGCTACACCTACTCGGTCCCCACGGATTGCGGCGATGGCAACGCCAACCCAGCCTTCAACTGCTCCGGCCCGTTCACGCTGAGCGTCCTTCAGACGGCGGTTGGAGCGTCGGGCCAGGCGGCCGTACCGCCCTTCAGCGGCTCGACCATCCTGATCAAAGACGACTCGGGCATCACGCCGCCAGCCCTGACCATCCAGGCCGGCCAGAGTGTCACCTGGCTGAACCTGAGCATGTCTGCCCACGCTGTGGTGAGCGACCCTGGCACGACGCCGAGCTTCGATTCCGGGGGAGTGGGAACGGGCAGCACCTTCACGGTCACATTCCCGGCTCCAGGCACGTATGGTTACCACGATCCCACCACGGCTACGTGGTCTTCCGGCAGCCCGCCGACCGTGAACGGCTACCGGCTCACGGGCAAGGTCACCGTTCAGTAGCCGGGGCGCGAGGCCAAGCCAGGCAGGCGCAAGGCCCCGCCTGGCTTGGCTCGACGGGGGCCGACGGTGTCGGCAAAAATGGTCGCAAGTGCACCCGCTCACATTGCGATGGCACTTGTGGGAGGGTCCCGACGCCGTCATGGGAAACCAGGCCGGGCCGCAGGCCCCTACGCCGACGCGGAAGTTGGCGTGGGCGGCGTGCGCGATGATGCCCACACCACAGCATGGCTTGGCGCGGGACCACACGGCCCCCGCATGCTCACGGGGTTAACTCCGCACAGATGTTCCTACCAATCACCGCGGCCGCGTCGGAGGTTGGCCCAGCGTTTGCGAGAGTGTGCAGTTGCGGCTTGGGGGTGAGCGTCGATGCTCACCCCCAAGCGCTGTCCGTCCCTTAGTAGAAGTTGAAGATCGACTTCGCGCTGGGAGCGCTCACGTCGGTTGGCCCGAGTGCGCCTTCCACTGTGATGTACACCGCCCCGGGCACGTGGTTAGGCATCTGCGACAGGGTGATGGACGTGCCTTTGGAGTTGATCACCAGCCCGGTCGTGATGTTGCAGGTGGAGCAGCTGCCGAAGTGCACCGCGGTGGCTCCCAGGAAGTTCTTGCCGGTAATGGTGACTTTCGTCGGCGAGCCGGGTACGGCTACCTTGGGATTGATATTGGTCACCACCGGGCCGTAGGAATAGGTGCTCTTGGCCACTGCCGCGCTCACGTCCCCATTCGCGCCGGTCACGCTCACGTTGACCTGAGCCGCATCGCTGGCGGCCTGGGCGGGCAGGCTGCTGACGGTGATGGTCGTGTCGCCCTTGATGGTGAAGGCCCCGGTGGAGATGGTGTTACTGCCAACATGCACCGACGTTGCTCCGGTGAAGCCGTGGCCTCTGATGGTGAGCTTGTTCCCACCGCTAGCGGATCCGAAGAGCGGGGCTATGCCGGTGACCGACGGGCCAAAGGCGTAGATCTCCGGGCTGAAGATGTCCATCTGGCTGCTGATGTCGCTCGACCCGCGGGAGCCGGTGAGCTCGACATAATAGGCCCCGGCGCCAGGCCCGACCGTCGGCAGGGTGAGCTTCATGCAGGTATCGGACGAGGAAGGGGTGCATGCGCTCACCGAGCCGCCGGTGGGCGCCGACGACTGGCCGCCGGCGGGCACGAAGGTGACGCCGGTAACGCCTGCGAGGTTGTGGCCATGAATGGTTACCGGCTTGACAGTTTTGGCCTTGGTGTTGGTGAAGCTGGGCGACAGGCTGGTGATCTGTGGCCCGTAGAAGTACAGGCTCGAGGCAGTGCTGTTGTCGCTGTTGCCGATCGACCCCAGGACCTGCACCTGCACGGCGCCCGTGCCTGCCGGAGGAATGGCCTTCATGACCGTGCCGGCGCTGTTGATGGACACGATATTGCCGTTGGCGTTACCGAACATGATGCCGCTGGCCGTCTGGAAGCCGCTTCCGGTGATGGTGATGGCGTTCTTGACCGCCTTCTGGCCTGGCGTGGGCGGCGTTGGGCTCGGGTCCTTGAGGGTGCCGCCGGCCACCGGTCCGAAGCTGGGGCTGATCTTCTTGATGATCATGGTCGTCGGCCCACCGGTGAGGCCACCGTTGGTGACGTTAAAGGTTGAGGACGCCGTATTGCTGCCATCGCTCACGGCGATGGTCTTGGCTCCGCTGGTGGACGGAGGAACCACGAACGTGCAGGCGAAGCTACCGCCGTTGTCGGTGGTGCACTGCCCATTGGCGAAGTTCGCGCCGCCGGTGAATGACTCTGATGAGCCGTTGAAGGTAAGCGTGACAGGCTGCAGGGTGAGGAAGCCGGTTACCGTGACCGTTACCGACGTCCCGGCGGTGCCCGATCCGGGATTGAGACCAGTGCTCACGGGTGTGACGTTGAACGGGTTCCCCGTTGCCGTGGCCACGTTGCCCGTGGCGGTGGTGGCGTTGGTTCGGGTGCCGCTGGCGGTGAACACGAAGTGGTAGGTGTTGTTCGTCCCAACACTCAGCCCGTTGAACGTGGCAATGCCGTTGACCAGGGACTGGGTGGCCGTGCCGTTGAGCGTGCCGGCCGGACTGAGCGCGATGGTCACTGACAGCGAAGAAGCGGTGACGACGTTGCCGCCCGCATCCTCGACCGCCACCTTCAGAGCAGGTGTGATCGCGAAGTTGGCGTTGAAGGTGGTGCCGCCGAGCGCCTGCTGAGTGATGACCAGCTGCGACTCGGGGCCAACGCTCACCACGAGCGAGGAGCTCGTAGCCGATACGCCGCCGCTGGTGGCGACCAGCTGGTAGGTGCCTGCCTTATCGAGCGTCAGGTTGGTGAAGGTGGCGACACCGCCGCTTGCCGGCAGGTTCGTGGTTCCGCCGAGGTTGGCTCCCCCAGGACCGGCGGCGATGGCGATGCTCACCTGGTTGCTGGTGTTCACCAGGTTGCCGCCAACGTCCTTGAGCTGCAGGATCGGCTGTGTGGCGAGCGCCGCACCGCCCAGGCCGCCCACCGGCTGCTGGCTGAAGACGATTTGTGTCGGAACCGTGCCCGCCTGGACGTTGATGCTCGGAACTGTCCCGGTAAGCGCACCGTTCAGGGTGTCGGTCACGGTCAGCGATCGGGTGCCGGCCGTGAACAGCGACAGCTGGAAGGCGTGCGTGCCATTGTCGCCTGCGGCGAAGGTGTAATCGGACGGCAGGCCCGACGTGTTCGGGTCGGACGTCGTGAAGTGCACGGTCCCGACGTAGCCGGTGGTGGGATTCCCGAAGCTGTCTGCAAAGGAGACGTTGATGGTGAAGGCCGTCCCCGCGCTGATCGACGCGGGGGCATGGGTGATGGTCAGCGTGCTGCCTGGTCCGGAGCCGCTGACCGCGATGGTCGGGGTCGTGAAGGTGAGCGTGCCGTCGCCGACCGTGAGGGTCTGGTTACCGTCGACGTTCAGGGTGACGCCGCTGCTGAAGGTGTGGCTGCCGGCGTCGCCCAGGGTGAAGGTGTAGGCGCTAGGCAGGTTGGCGTGTGTGTCGGTGCTGCTGAACGTGACGTGCCCGGTGTAGCCCGATACCCGATTGCCGTCGACGTCGGTCGCGGTCACCGTCACGCTGAACGGGCTCGTGGCAATCGCGGTTGCGGGCGAAGTCATCGCCAGCGCCGCCACCGGCCCTGCGCCGACCGTCACCGATGTGGTGCCGGTGACCTGCAGGCTGTTGACGGTGGTGGATGCGCTGATGGTCACTGCTCCGGCCGTGTGCAGCTTCAGGCCGGTGAAGGTGTGGACGCCGTTGTCGCCACCGCCCCCGGTCGTGAACAGATAGTTGGTCGCCAGTGTGGCCGCTTTGGGGTCGGTGCTGGTCAGGCTGACCGTGCCGGTGAAGTTGGTGGCCGTGTTGTTGAAGGCGTCTTTGGCCGTGACCGTCACGGTGAAAGCTGTATTGGCCGTTGGCGTGCCGGTCGATGGCACGATGCCGAGCGTTGTGACCGCGCCCGGTGAGACTGTGATGCTGGCTGTAGTTGCCGTGACGTGGCTCACGGTGTCGGTTACTGTTACGGTGCTGCTCTGGCCTGTCTTGAGGGTGACGGAGAAGGAGTGCACGCCGTTGTCTTTGCCGGTCCCACTGCCGTTGTAGGTGTAGTTGCTCGGTAAGCCGGAGCTATCGGGATCGGTGGTCGTGAATTGGACCGTGCCGGTATACCCTGCCGCCGCGTTGCCGAAAGAGTCGAAGAGCGAAACAGTCAGCGTGAAGGCCGATCCGGCGATGGCGGTGGCGGGCACATTGGTGATGGTCATGCTGGCCGCCGGGCCGGAGCCGCTGACCGAGATCGCCGGGCTGCTGGTGACGTTATGTCCGCTGCCATCGCCGGCCGATACCGTTTGGCTGCCGTCGACGTTCAAGGTCACCGCGTTGGTGAACGTATGGGTGCCGGCGTCGCCGCCCACGAAGGGGTACGCGCTGGGCAGCACGGCGTGGGTGTCACTACTGCTGAAGGTCACCGTTCCCAGGTAGCCGGTGGCCACATTGCCGTCCACGTCCTTGGCCGTAATCGTCACGCTGAAGCTGGTTCCGGCAGTGGCGGTCGCCGGACTGGTCATGGCGAGGGATGCAGCTGGCCCAGCAGCGACGGTGATACCTGTCGTGCCGCTGACGGTGACCCCATTGACGGTTGTAGAGGCGCTCAGCGTCTGAGCACCCGAGGTGTGCTGCTGCAGGCTGGTGAACGTATGCACGCCGTTGTCTGGTGAACCGCCGGACGTGGTGAACACATAGTTGGTTGCCAGGTTTGGCGCCTTGGGATCAGTGCTGGTCAGACTGACGGTCCCGGCGAAGTTTGTCACCGTGTTGTTGAAGCTGTCCTTCGCCGTGACGGTGACCGAGAAGTTGGTCGAATCGGTGGGCGTGCCGGTAGATGGGGAGACGCTGAGCGTCGTGACGCTGCCTGGCAGGACCGGGATATTGCTCGACGAGATCCGCGTAACGGTGCCGCTTTGAGTGCCCGGCGGGCAGGTGTCAGTGTTCGTGTCGCACGCAGTGATGGTGAAGCCGGTGGCAGACGATGTCTTGAGGGTCACCTGGAAGGACTTCGATCCGGCGACCAGCGCTGCATTGGCCGGCATACCGGAGGTGTTCGGGTCGGTGCTGGTGATGTTGATCGTGTCGCTGTTCGTCGTGGCCGTGTTGCCGAACTGATCCTGGGCCGTCACCTGGACGGTCAGCTGCTGCCCCGCCGTAGCGTTGCCGCTGTTGAGTCCGGAGGTGACCGATATGGCCAGGTGGGTCGCCGGCTGCGCGGTGGTGACGTTGAGGGTCTGCGGTCCGGCCGTCCTGGTGCCGTCGGTGGCGGTGACGGTCTGAGCGCCGGTGTGCGCGAGTGTGACCGAGAAGCCGTGGCTGCCGGCATCGGTTGCCGGAACGTACTGGTAGGCGACAGGCAGGCTGACGCCGGTTCCCGAATCGGAGCTGCTGAAGCTGACCGTGCCGTTGTAGCTCGTTACCAGGTTGCCGAATTGGTCCAGCGCCTGCGTCGTAAGCACGAAGGCGCCTCCGGCCGACGCGGTAGAGGGCGGGCTGGAGAAGGCCAAGCTGTTTACGCCCGCGGGGTTGATGACCAGCGCGCCAATGCCGCTGATGCTGTTCCCGTTGTCAGTGGCCGTTATCGACTGATTCCCGGAGGTGACCAGGGTGAAGCAGTTCGGACACGCCCCTGTGCTGAAGGTCTTCGTGCCGTGGTCCGTTGCTGGCACGAAGGTGTAGTTTGAGGGAATGTGCTTCGATGTATTGCTGGAGCTGTCCGTGCTGGAGAAGACGACCGTCCCGGAGTAGCTGGTGACGGTGTTGTTGTAAACATCGGCGGCTGATACCGTCACGCTGAAGGCAGACCCCGCCGTCGCGCTGGCCGGCGGTGTCACGATCAGCTTGTTGAGCTGGCCGGGGTTGACCGGCACCAGGCTGGTCGTAACTGTGCGGTTGTAGCCGCTCCCACCGGCGGTGATGCTGATGCTGGTTACCGCGCCGCCACTCACCGCGGCGGTACACGTCGCGCCACTGCCGCTGTTGCCTGCCAGCGCACAGGTGGGAGGCGTCGTGTAGCCGCTGCCGCCCGCGGTCACGGACGCTGCGGTAACACTGCCGGCGAGCGTTATGGTGCAGGTCGCGCCGGTGCCGCCGCCGCCGCCGCTTATCGTGCAGGTTGGGGTACTGGTGTAGCCGCTGCCTGCAGCGGTGAGAGTGACCGACTGGACCGTGCCTCCGCTGCTGGCGATGGTGGTCCCGCAGGTTGCTCCGGCGCCACCGCCGCCGCTGATCGTACAGGTGGGCGCGCTGGTGTAGCCACTCCCGAACGCCTGCAGCGCGACGGTGCTGACTGCTCCGCCAACCGTCGGACTGCACGTTGCTCCGGTGCCCCCGCCGCCGCTTAGCGTGCACGTTGGCCCATCAACGGTAAGCGTCCAGCCGCTGGTTGTCGCCTGTTTCAGGGTAGCGTTGGGCACAGCGGTGCCGCTCGTGAACTGCACCGCCTGCTGGGAGCTGGCCTGCGGGTCCGTCGTCGTCAGCGTGACGCTGTTGCCGAAGTTGTTGGGCCCGATGTTGACGGTGTTGCCGTAGGCGTCCTTTGCCGCGAGATTGAAATTGAAGGAGGTTCCCGCCGTGGCCGAGGAAGGAAGGTTGGTGACCGTATAGGACGTCGCGGTCGACGGATAGACCGGAATGGACTGCGCACATGCGGCGCAGTTCGTCCCGACCGCGCTGTCCACCACGCCACCGGGCATCCAGAAAGTCGTAGCGCTGGTGATTGCTCCGCCCTCGGTGCTGCCGGCGTCGATGACGCTGGTGCTGATCGTACCATTGGCCTTGTAAGGACAGACCTGTCTGAATGGGCTGGTGCTGCCGCTGCGGCCTGAGTTGCAGGCGCCCAATGCGAACAATGCTGAGGTAGGACTGCTGGTCAATGCGGTGGCCGCCAGCTCCTGAACGTGAGGAGCTTTGTAGGTGACGGTGAGTATGCAGCCCTCGGTCGTGGACTTCGTACACAGAGATCCGGTCGGATCGAACAGCTGGGCGGATGGCTGAATGACGATAATCCAGGGTGAGGACGCCGTGCCGGCGCCGACGACGTTCACGGTGCTTGTCGTGCAGGCCGTGGTGCAGTCGATCGAAGTCGATACGTAACCGGCCGCGGTCGATGTGGTGGTCTGAGGTTTGGTCCAGGTGCCGCCGCTGGCCGGCGCGGGCAGCACGATGTAGACCTCGCTTGGATTGCTTGAGCCGTTGGTTGCCGCCGAATCGAAGCCGCACGGCGGCTGGAACTGGAAGACGATGTCGCTCGAGGTGCTGCCGGCGGTTACGCTGCTGACACTGACGGATTTGAAGATATCGGTGCCGTTGGGGCAGTTGTCAGCGAATGCCGGTGTGACCCAGCCAAAGAGCTCTGCCACGAGGGAAAGGATCACGGGGATGGTGAGCCCGCCTGCCAGCTTGCCGTGCGGTGCCCTCCACCAGCGCATCCTTCGTCCCGACCGTCCTCGATTTACGTTCCACCACGCCATGCGACCACCCCTTACCACAGTCTGCGAGACCGAGGGTCTCTACGTATTTGTCGAAAGATTGCCCAGATTACTCAGTGTTGTGCCTTAAATACCTACCGTATGTAGGTGAAGAGGGGTGCAAAAGCGACCAATTGGTAGCCATTAACTACCAGGACCCGGTGGCCCGGATTTACCACTGCTCGACTAGTACCTGTCGCGCCGCGATAGGCTTGGCCGCTAGGCCGTCGAGTGGGGCCGGTCAGACGGCCTGAAGGACGGCCCTGCATCCCACCTTCAGCTCATTGGGAAACAGGGACGTGCCGGGGCGGCAAGGGCCCGCGCTGCACCGGGTATCGGTCCGCTCAGAAGCTGTCGGAAACGCGCGCGCCGGGCTTACCCCTGCCGGTCAGCCGAAGATCGGGTACGCAACTGAACACGGCATTTCGGTTGAGTATCGTATGCAGCGGGCTCCGGTTCGGGCTTAGCCGCCGTATATCTGCTTGATGAAGCCGCTGTCCACCAGCTCTTTCACGATCGTGGTGTCCATGAGCTGCTCGGGACGGAGCTGGGCCACCTTCTCGTTCTCCGCGGATGATTGTCTGATGTCCACGGCTAATCCCTCGGCGCTGGGGTAGGGGACTTCGGGCCAGGCCAGCGTGTACGCTTTGTAGCCCTCGTCGATGAAGGCGCTGTCGTCAGTTTTCAAGTACTTTCGCAGGACGGCCTTGGTGAACTCGGGATCCTTCTTCCAGCGGGCCATGGCTTCGATGCTGGCCTTCGCCAGGCTCAGCACCACCGGCCGGTTGGCGGACAGATAGCGGCGGGTGAGGACCATGCCCGGACCCTGGTCGGCCATCTTCAGCTGGGAGCCATCGAAGATCTCGTGGGCGCCGGCTTCCTGCGCCAGGATGTTGTTGGGCACGGTGAATGGGCCGGCTTGCGCTTCGCCCTTCTGCATCAGCGCGATCTGTCCTGCCTGGCTGCCGCCGGCCACGACCTTAACATCCTGCGGCTGCCAGCCGAGATACTGCCGCACGCCCTGCCAGTTCTGGTCCGAGCTGTCACCCTGGCGAGTAATCGCCACAGTCTTGCCCTTCAGGTCCTGGAGGCTGTGAATCTGGGGCACCGCCATGAGCCGGAAGTATCCCTGGCTGTTGAAGCCCACCGGCATCACCAGGTCGGCCCCGTTGGTCACGGCCCCGGGCATCGAGGAGCCGGCCATGTCGGCCGCATCCAGCTCGCCGGCCAGCAGCGAGGCGACGGCCGCCGCGCTGCCATTCACGAATGAGAGCGAGACGTTGAGGCCGTATTTCGCGAAGTAGCCGGCGTCGTTAGCCAGCGGCCACAGCATGAGGCCCATGGCATTCGAGGTCCAGGCCAGATGCACCGTACGGCTGGAAGTGGACACTGCCGCCGGCTGGCTCTCGGGCCGCGCACTCGCCCCTGAGGAGACGGCACTCGTCGCTGATTGACTGGCCGCCTGCCCGCATCCTGCCAGCGCTGCCGCAGCTGCCAGCAGCCCCGGGAGCCATTGCCACCGTACCGTGTTCGGCATCATGCAGTCCTGTTTTCTCGACGTCGGAATACGCCAGCATGCTATCAAAGAGAGACCAATGAGCTCCACAAGCGCCGAAACCGCATGGATCGATCTGCCGGGTGGGGTGCCGGCGTTCACTGTCCACCTTCCCGCGAGCGAACCTAGACCTGGGCTGCTGCTCGTGCATGACCGTGTGGGGGTGGGCGGCCGCCGCCCTTATGAGGAACCTCAGCACCTGTTCGATACCGCCGGCGACTTGGCCCTGCAGGGCTACGTCTGCCTGGGCGTGGATCTGTACCATCGCGGGTTCACGCTGGACGATACCCGCGTCCTGCAAGACCTCGGCTTGGGGCTGGAATATCTGAAAGGCTGGAGCGCTGTCTCAGAGCGAATCGGTGTGGTCGGCTTTTGCATGGGTGGACGGATCGCCCTGCTCGCGGCTACGCATTACCGTCAGCTGGCTGCTTGTGTCGACTTCTATGGCCGCCCGCTCAACAAGGAGCTTTCACCACGGCAGCCCGAGCACCCTCTCGACCGGCTCAATCGTGTCGGATGTCCCGTTCTGGGCCTGTTCGGCGAGCTGGACGACGGGATTCCACTCGAGCAGGTGCGGAAGCTCGATGCCGAGCTGACCCAGCTCGACAAGCCCCACCGCGTTGTGACGTACCCGGCCGGGCACGCCTTCTACAACCACCTGTCCCCGGCCTACCACCGGGAGTCGGCTCGCCGGGCGCGCGAGGAGATGCTCACGTTCCTGGCGGCCGCCCTCAACAGCTAGGGGGCTGCTCGCGGGTCTCGGCCACTCAGCCCGGCTGCTTGGCCCCGCGCGGCGTTTTCGTGATGAGCCATGGCGGACGCGTGTCGAGCTTGCGCCGGTCCAGCGTCCGGGTCTCGCCGCACTGGCTGCAGGTCCAGCTCTCCACGCTTCCGCTGGACTCGCGGAGGGTTTCGATCAGCCAGCGGTGAGGTGGGCAGGACGCGGCCTGGGGAGCGTCAGCAGCCAAGAGAAGCCTGGCTTCAGTACCGGCGGTTGCTGAAGCGTCCGGAGCCGCCGCGAGAACCACCGGATTGCTGAGCGTGGCACTCGGCACAATAGACCGGACGGTCGCCTCGCGGCACGAAGGGCACCTGCGCCGGCTTGCCGCACGAGCTGCAGGTGATGTCGGTCATCACCCGATCCGCTGTGCGTCCGCCGCTCTGCTGGCCGCCGCCGCGCTCGCGGCGCGCTCTACGGCAATCGAGGCAGCGGCTTGGAGGACTGGTATAGCCCTTGTCGGCAAAGAACTGCTGTTCGGACGTGCTGAAGATAAAGCTCGCTCCGCAGTCCTGGCAGGTGAGTGTTTGGTCGGCCATGGAGTCCGTTGCTCCTCCGCAATTTCTCAATCAGCTCGAGGCGGCCGACCATGGGGATGGAAGGGAGTCCCGAAGTTGTCAGCGACAGCCTAGCACAGCGGCTCCCACAGCTCCCAATGTGTCTGCTTGGCTAACGCCGGTGGGTCACCTCATGATGTGCATTCTGAGGACCATGCGCGGCTGAATGGGCACTCTCGCCCGAGCGTGGGAGAACCGTGGCTAGGCAGGCCGGCGGCTCAACATCGAGCGAGCCGTGATAAGTGCCGCCGTCGCGGCCGCGACCGGCTGCCCCAGAGCGTAGCTGAGAGGCACCTGCAGCACCAGGTTCCACAGAAACAGCTCGCTGACGGAGGCGACGTAGGTGACCAGGGCGGCTAGCTCGAATGGCCTGCTGTGCAGCGCCAGCCCGTAGGCGGCGCAGGGGATCGCCAGCAGCGAAAGCCCGGCTCCGGCCAGGGTCAGCACCGCCCGTGTGCTGAGCCAACGCAGCAGGGCCAGGGCCTTGCGACTGGCCCGGTTGGCGAGCTGGTGAAAGCCCGCGTACGGCCGAGTCGAACCCAGCTGCTCTCCGCGAGCGAGCTGCACCGCTGCTCCGCGACTCTTCAAGATCGCTGCCAGCGCAGATTCGGGCAGCTGGCGGGCGGCCACGCTCGCATGCCCGCCCCCTTCGAAGTACACCTCCCTGCGAACGAGGAAATAGTCGTCAACGGCGAGGGCGAACAGGTCTCCAGCCTGGTTCACGCGCTCCCGTGGCACCGAAGTGAAGAGCTGCTGGCAGTAATAGGGCAGCAGCAGTCGCTCCCAAAAGGTCAGACAGCGCTGCTGGAGGAGCAGCGACAGCGCCGCGACCCGCTCTCTTAGTGCCCAGCCAAGCGCTCGCTTGAGTGAATCCGGGTGGTGCGTGCAATGCGCGGCGGTGAACAGCAGCCACTCGCCCTCGGAGGCTTCGGCCGCCCTCCAGCAGGCGAAGCTGCGGCTGCTCCAGCCCGCTGGAATTTCGCCCAGCCGCAGTCGCCTCACGGCTGTGGAGACTCCCGGTTCCGTGTCGTCGCCCGACGGCCGATAGTCGGCGATGACTACGTCCGTGGCCGGGTAATCGAGGGCTTCGAGGCTTCCGAGAAGCGCGGTCGGATCGCTCGCGCTTTCATCTCCCAGCGGCACGATCACGGACACGTGAGGCCAGCGCTCCGGCTGCTCCTTGATGGCTGGAATCCAGGGCAGCAGCAGATAGTTTCGCAGCGCGCGGTAGTTGAGCACGACGCCCAGCGCCACGAGTGCGAAGTACACGACGAGGGGCTGCCACACGCAGGGAGCATACGCTGAGGATCAGATGGCGGCCAGCGCCCCCATCGCACGGGCTCGCTTTCCCCGCTTACAGGCCGAAGAACTCGCCCTCCTTGATCTTGGTGATGTCGCGAGCCACACGGTCTCCGCGGTTATCGCGATGCGGCTCGACGTTGGGGTCCTTGGCCGCCATGCGCATGACGATCAGGTTCTCGTCGGATGAGCTCTCGAACCAGTACAACGTCCCTCGGGGAATGACCAGGCCTTCGTACCGCCCCAGCGTCGCCACCACGCGGTCTCCCTCGCCGTAGAACGTCGCCTGCCCGTTGAGGACAAACCAGGCGGCGTCCTGGTCTGCGTGGGAGTGCAGATTCGTCTCGCCGCCGTGGTTGATGCTTTGCACGCCCAGCGACAGAATGTCGGTCCGCGCCAGCCGGGTTCCCTTTTTCCCTTGTTCAACCAGAGGCGGATGGACTTCGAAACGGATGAATGGCTCGGGCGTGGTGCTGGTTTCGGCGGGCTGGACGGCCATGGCAGCGCTCCTTGTTGCACAGAGTCCTTGGGTACAGGCCATGATACGCAGTTCCACGTGCCGAAGCCGGCTGACGATCTATTTGCAGCGCTGCCCGAAGTAAGATCGACAGAGCAGTGCAGAACGGTCCTGGCCCCTACGTCCAGCTTCTCAGGGCGAAGCTTCATCACGCTCGCGTGACGGCGGCAGACGTCAACTACGTGGGCAGCATCAGCATCGACGCTGATCTTCTCGAGCGAACCGGCATCCTTCCGTGGGAGCGAGTCATGGTAGCCGACGTCGAGAACGGTAACCGGCTCGAGACATACGTCCTCGAAGCGCCGGCCGGCTCGGGCATGATGCAGATGAACGGGGCCGCCGCCCATCTGGTGAACGTGGGCGACCGAATCATTGTCTTTGCCTATGCGCTGGTGCAACTGCCGCTGACCGAGCCGTGGACGCCCAAAGTCGCACTGCTCGACGAGCGCAACGCCTTCGCCGGCTGGCTCGGCTCCGACGCCGTCGAAGTTTCCTAGGAACGCGGTTTGGCGGTCAAGCGGGCGATCTCGTCCAGCAGCCCGTTCAGCGTTCGGGCGGTCCTGTCCAGCTCGTCGCCATTGCCAACCTGCGCGCGCTGCGACAGGTCGCCCATCTCGATCGCCCGGCAAACGCGGGTCAGCTCGGCCGTCCGGTTGGCGGTCGATCTGGCCAGGAGGATGCCGAGGATGGCAACGGCCATCGCCCCCAGCAGGGCCGCGATCTCGAGCGGACGCTGGGCGTCTCGTCTGGCTCGCTCGATAATGCTTGCCGGCACGCCGATGCCGACCACGCCACCAACGGCGTTTCGCACCACCAGTCCGCCCATGAGCTCGGTGTAGCGCGTCCCGGCGATAGTAACCTGGCGCTGCATGGCCAGGGGGTCACTGGTCATGATCAGGTTCAACGTGACGCTGCTCACGTTAGCCACGTCCGCGGCGGGGCCTGGGGATAGTGACGTTGCCAGCAGCTTGCCCTGCGTGTCGTACAAGCTCACGCTGGCAAGCTCGGTTCCCGCCATCTGGGCGGTCAGGTCGTCGAGCGGCAAGCCCACCAGGATCGCGCCAACCACTCGGTTGGCGTCGTCCATCACCGGCCCGCCGGTGTAGAGCATCGGGCCGAAGCTGGTTTGGAGGACCTGGCTCCACTTGTTGCCTAGGTCGTCGCTTTCGCCGGACAGGCTTTTTCGCGTCACATCCCACGTGCCAATCCCGGTGTCCAGCGTCTGCTCGTACTCCAGGGTGTTGGGGCGGATAGCGAACACAACGCCTCCGTCGGGCCGAACAGCGTCGACGAAGTTGAACGCGGAGTTGGCTTGAAGCGGTCGCAGGAGCTGCTGCAGCGCCGTGGCGTCTCCGTTCCGAAGGGCCTGGGCTGTGCCTTCGGTGCTGGCCATCAAACGCACCAGCTCGACTTGTCGCCCCTCCAGGTCGATCAAGCGCTCGTTGACATTCATACCGGCGCTTTGCATACGGCTTTCGAACTGCTGGCTGACCAACCCGCCCACGATGGCAACGGCGTAGCTGCCGCAGAGCGCGAGGACGAGCGCGCCCATGGCGGCGGGGGCGATGATCTTGCCGGCCAGACGGAGGCTCATGGCCAGTTTCTCACCGGTCGAATGGTAGGCCGTTCCGGCCGGCCGGGCGGCTATGGAAAGCGCTCACGGTCGTTCGAGCGTCGGGCTGTGCGCGGCTGCTGGTTACTTCTTGGAGCCTCGCGGATCGTCCTTGGGGCCGAGGATCTGGACCGCCAGCTTTGATGCCTCATCGGCTTTCGCCAGCGCCGTCTCGTCGCTGCCGCTGGGCCAGCTCGGATCCGGGACGCTCGCGGCGGGAATGAAGTCCTTGGCCACGTCCACGCGCACGCTGGGCACGCCAGTGGCTTTGGACGTCGCCTGCCCCACCTCCTGCGACAGGATCCAGTTCACGTACAGCTTGGCGGCGTTGGGATGGGCGACCCGGGCAGGCATGGCCAGGTTGGAGAACGACGAAGTGGTGCTGGTGCCCTCCTTGACGTTGTGCGGGTTCAGCTTCTTGAAGTTCGGGAAGCTCTTTGTCAGCGCCGTGCCCTGGCCGTTGTTGCAGATGCACATCAGGAACTTGGGGTCCTTGAGGTATCGGTCGGCGTCGTCAGTGTTGTTCTTGGGAATGACCAGGTCCTGTTTGCTCACCAGGTCACGGATGAATGGCTCTCCCAGACCGGGTGACTGAAGGAACAGCGCAAAGACTGATCTGCCGTGGCCCGGATCGCGAGGGTCGCCCGTGAGCAGGATCTGGCCGCGCCATTTGGGATCCAGGAAATCGCGATACGTCTTGATGTCGTCCAGGTTGACTTTGGAGCTGTCGATGTAGAAATACTGTCCAGCCTGCTTGAGGAAGCCGAGGGCGGTATGGGCCGAGTCCACCCAGGGGAGCTGGTTGCCTGCCCACTTGCTCGGGTCTTTGGCTTCCGGCAGCACCAGGGCTGGCTCCATCGGGGCCAGTGCACCTTTCGGCTGGAGGTTCGACAGCAGCGTGTCGAACCCGCCGACGAGCACGTCCCACGGGTAGGCTGAGCTGGCCGGCGTGTCCAGCATCTGCTTCAGCACAACGTCGGCGCCGGCGTCGGTGTAGGACACCTGGATGCCGTACTTGCTGGTGAAGTCGTCCGTCAGAATCTTCTTGAATTCGGGCAGCCCGCGCGGTCCGGAAACCTGCACCGTACCTTCCTTCTGAGCGGCCGCGACCAGGGCGTCCCAGCTGCCGCCCGCCGCCTGCGGAGCGGGCTGAGGCTTGGCGATCAGACCCACGTACAGGGCAGTGGCCGCGATCACGACGCACAGCCCGATGATGATTACCGCGAAGCGTGCCCTTGGTCCACTCATTGGCTGCTCCTCCTGAAGTGATGCCAGCCTGCGATTGGCAGGCATCGGGCGGCAGTTTAGCATGGCGGCCAGGCGGCTGTGCGGCGCGAGCCTCGTCTTCGCGAAGCCTCGTCTTCAGGTGAGCGGAGATGCCAGAGGCTACCAGGCGAGGAACGGATTTTGACGTAGACTTGGCCTGGCACAACAGGAGGTCCGCGATGCTCAGCGTTAGGCAAAATCAGCTGCTCACACAGGTCGGTCCAGGCACACCTGGCGGCAACATGCTGAGGCGCTACTGGTATCCGATCGCCGGGCTGGCTGAGCTGGACGACGATCCCGTGAAGGCCGTACGCTTGCTAGGCGAAGACCTGGTGCTCTACCGCGACCGGGGAGGCCGGCTAGGCCTCCTGGGAGCGCTTTGTCCGCATCGCCGTGTGTCTCTCGAATACGGCTTCCCGGAGCAGGAAGGACTGCGCTGCTGTTATCACGGTTGGCTATTCGACCATGAAGGGCGCTGCCTCGAACAGCCGGCCGAGCCCCCGGAAAGCTCATTCAAGGACAAGATCCGGCACAGCGCCTACCCCGTCCAGGAGATGGGCGGTTTAGTGTGGGCTTATCTCGGACCTGATCCGGCTCCACTCCTGCCTCGCTTCGACGTGTTCGTGTGGGACAACGCCTGGCGCGACGTCGGTGTCGGTACGCTCCCCTGCAATTGGCTGCAGTGCGCCGAGAACTCCGTCGACCTGACGCATGTCGATTACCTGCACGGCATGTACTACGACTACGTGCTGGAGCGGCAGGGCCGGCCTCCGCGCAAGAAAGCCGAGCGGCGCTTCGGCGGCGTCAAGCAGGTCGATATGGGATTCGACCAGTTCGAATTCGGCCTCAAGAAGCGACGCCGGTTGGAAGGGGCTGGCGAGGACTACCGCGAGTGGCAGGAGGGCGGGAACCCCTTCATCTTCCCTTCATGGACGCGGGCCGGTGGCCGCGGCTCGCTCCAGATCCGCGTCCCGGTCGACGACACCCACACCGCCTGCTACCTGTATTCGTGCTACCGGCCGGACGACGGCGAGCCAGTTCCGTCTCAGGCTCGCGTGCCGGTCTACGAAGTGCCCCTGTTCGACGAGCGCGGCAAGTTCAGGACCGATTGGATCACCGGCCAGGACATGATGGCTTGGGTGATGCAGGGGCCAATCATGGACCGCTCGCTGGAGAAGCTTGGGGCTTCGGATCGGGGCGTGATTCTGTTCCGCCAGTTGGTGCTCGACGAGATTGAGAAGGTCAAGAAGGGTGGGGACCCAATCGGCGTGCTGCGCGACCCTTCCCGGAACGACGTCATCGTTCTGAAGCGCGAGGAAGGGCCTGTGGAGAACGTGCGCTTTATGGACAATCACTGGCAGCAGTTCAGCCCCATCTACGAGGAGGCGAAGGCGCTCATGCTGCGGCATAAGACGAAGCGGTTTTCGGCGCAGAACGCCGCGAGCCAGCCGGTTTGACCCGGCGCGGGCGGTCGGGTTTCGGAGATGGCAACCCACGAGCTCAGGAGACCAGAATGAAATCTTCCTTCACAAAGAGCTGGCTGGCGAGCGGCGCGGGCGTTGTTATGTGCGCCATTCTGGCTGGTTGTGGCGGATCAGCGGCCCCGGGGCCGTCCGGCTCAACCCAGCCGGCGGTGGCCGGCACGGCTTCCAAACCGTCCGGGGGGCAGTCGGCCGCGGCCGCCGCGGGTCTGACGCCGGCGCAGCAGACCCTCTACGACGCTGCCAAGAAGGAGGGCGAGGTCATCTGGCAGGCCGGCGTGCTGGATCAGGCGGCCGACCCAATTGGCAAGGCCTTCACGGCCAAGTTTCCCGGCATCAAGGTGTCCTTTAACCCCATCAACGAGCCGCAGGTGCCGGCCCAGGTCATCACCGAGGCGTCCAGTGGATCGAAGGTGGTGAAGTCGGTCGATCTGGCACATGGCAGTCCTACCCAGTTCAAGCCGCTGCTCGACCGGGACCTGCTGCTCAGCGCCGATTGGGCCAGCTACGGGGTGGACCCCTCACGAGTGCAGGTCGACGGTAAATGGGTAATCAACGAGGACAGCGTCAACCTGTGGATTTACAACACGCAGCAGGTGTCGGCAGCGGACGTGCCCAAGCAGTGGGACGACCTGCTGAAGCCACGTTTCAAGGGCAAGAAGATCGTCACCAATGCCAGCGCTGCCGGCCTCTCCCAGCTCTTCCTGACGATGGGCGACGAGAAGGCGCGAGCATTCCTGACTGCGCTCAAGGACCAGGACCTGGTGGCTACCAAGAGCAAGGGGCCGGCCCGCGAGATGATCACCAACGGTCAGGCTCATCTCGGGATTTCCACCGTCAAGGACATGGTGGACCTGAAGAAGAAGGGCGCTCCGGTGGACGGCGTCCCGGCGCTCGGCCCCATGGAGCGTGACGAGCGCGGCTGGTACATCCCCAAAGGCGTCCAGCATCCGAACGCCGCTCAGCTGTTCGTGACCTGGCTGGTGTCGGACGATGGTTGGAAGCAGCAGCAAAAGGCGGGGTTGGACATTGCTACCCCGTGCGGCGTCTCGGAAGTGGCCAAGTACGTATGCGACAGCGGCCTGAAGTACACCGATCCCAAGAGCGCTGGACTGGACCTCTTCGCATACTACGATAAGCTCGACAGCTACCAGGACGTAGCTCGCGAGGTCCTGCAGCTCAAGCCACAATGACGGTGCGAGTCATTCGGCCCTAGTGCAGGTTCCCATCGCCGTCCGCCCCGGGGTGCGGGCGTGGCCATTCCCTCGACTGCGTACTTCGGTCCGTGCCGAAGTGGTGATCGGCTGCATCGCCGGTCTGGCAGTGCTGTACATGGTGGCGGCGCCGCTGGCTATGCTGCTGTTCAGCAGCATTCGAGCGACCGGCAACACCCTGCCGTTCGAGGCTACGACCTTCACTCTGGCCAACTACGTCAAGGTGTTCTCGTCTGGCCTGACCTACCGGCTGCTGCTCAATACGCTGTGGTACGCCGCCGGCTCACTGACCCTCGGATTGACATTGGGGGTGACGTTCAGCTGGCTGTTCGAGCGGACGAACATTCCCGGTCGTACGCTCCTGCTTACCCTCATCATGACCACCCTTGCCGTCCCCGGCATCGTCGACGGCATGGCCTGGGTGATGCTCGCCAACCCCAACAACGGGGTGGTCAACGTCGTCCTACGGCAGCTGTTCCATCTCGGCTCAGAGGGGCCCCTGGACATCTATGGAGTCCCAGGCATGATCGTGGTCACCGGCTTCAGCATGGTCCCCTCGATGTACATCATGATTTCGGGCCTGTTCGCGCGCATGGATCCGAGCCTCGAGGAAGCGGGCGCCATGAGTGGCGCACGCTTTGGAACGATTGTCCGCCGCGTAACCGTGCCGCTGCTGATGCCTGGCCTCGTCGCCGCCGCCATCTACTTCTTCGTCGTGGTGAGCGAGAGCTTCGAAGTGCCTGCTGTGCTCGGCATGTCCCAGCGCATCTTCGTGTTCAGCACGCTTATCTACGAAACCACGCATCCCAACAGCGGCTTGCCGGACTTCGGCCTGGCAAGCGGTTACGCCATGATCCAGCTGCTGACGTCGGCCGGGCTGATCTACCTGTATGGACGGGCAACCCGTAACAACGCTCGATTCGGAGTGGTCAAGGGCAAGGGTTACCGCCCTCGGCAGGTGGACTTGGGCCCCTGGCGTTACGTCGCGTTCGCCGCCGTGCTGTGCTACTTCGCCCTGGTGACGCTGACGCCCTTCCTGGTCCTGTTGTGGACCAGCTTCCAGCCGTTCTTTGCCGTGCCCTCCATTGCCGGGCTGTCGCACATGTCGTGGTCCAACTACGGGAAGGCCTTTGCCATTCCCGGCTTTCGATCGTCCCTCAGCAACACCGGGCTGATCGGCCTGTTCACGGTGCTCACCACGTTGACCCTGGGCAGCATCGTCGCCTGGATGGCCGTTCGCCGTCCTTTCCGCGGCAGTGTCATCCCGGACCGCCTGAGCTTCCTGGTGGTTGCCACTCCCAGCATCGTGCTCGGCCTCGCGCTGATGTTCGTGTACCTGTGGATTCCGTTGCCGATCTACGGCACGATCGTCATCATCGCCATCGCGTTGAGCACGCGCTATCTCCCATTCATCGTGCGGCTGCTGTCGGCCACGCTCATCCAGATCCACCGCGAGCTGGAGGAGTCGGCCCATGTAAGTGGCGCGAGCTGGCCGGTGATGATGGCCAAGATCGTCGTGCCGCTGGTGATACCGACGCTCTGGCGTGGCATGCTGTGGGTTACGGCCCATACGGTCCGCGAGGCCACGCTGGCGGTGATGCTGCTCACCACGTCGAACCTGACGTTTGGGGCCGTCCTGTGGCTGGCTTGGTTTCACTACACGGACATTGGCATGGGCGCGGCGTTGTCCGTGTGCATCGTCCTAGTGTCTGGAGTCCTGACCTTCTTCGTCGCCAGGACCGGGTTGTCGAGCAATCGTGTTGAGAGCGCCAGCTCCGAACCGAAAGGCGCTGCCGTGCTCTCGCCCAGCGTTGGCTGAGACGCTGCTCCCCGGGGGCGAATACCGGTAGGGGCTAACCGGCGCCCGTCATAGAACCGGCTGCTTCTTCGTCATCAGAAGGTGAAAGGAGGGACAGCTATGGAAATGACTACCTACCCCATCTCGGCAAGCATTGAGATGCCCACCGCTCCGGGGCGGTTCTGGGCAATCCCGGCGCTGGGCCTATTCGTTCGGTCGATCTTCCTTATTCCTCATCTCATCATCCTCTACATCCTGGCCATCTGGATCTCCATCCTTCAGCTAGGCGTGTGGGTGCCCGTCCTGTTCGGCGGAGAATATCCCGATTTCGCGCTCCGGCAGATCTCTGGCTACCTGCGTTGGTCGGCCCGGCTGTGGGCCTACTTGATGGGTTTGACCGACGCCTATCCGCCCTTCGGCATGCAGGGCGGGGAGACGTACCCTATCGATGTTCACGTGCCGTCGCCGCAGCACTGTGGCCGGTTCTGGGCGATCCCAGTGGTGGGCTACGCGGTCAAGATCGTGATCTTGATCCCGCATCTCATCATCGTCAGCGTGCTCCTGGCGGTCGTCCAGCTTGCGGCTCTCGTCATCTGGATTCCGGTGCTCTTCACGGGCAAATATCCGAGCTGGGGCTATCAGCTCAACAGCGGCTACATCCAGTGGACGACGCGAGTAACGGGCTACCTGTACGGGTTGACGGACAAGTACCCACCGTTCTCGATGGCGTAGAACGCCGAGCCGGATCCGAATCCCGAAGAGGGGCTGCCCCGGAGCAGCCCCTCTTCCTTGTACGGAGGACTAGGCGGCGCTCTTGGGCACGATTCGGTTGCGCAGCGTTCCGATGAGGGGCGAGCTTACTTCGACCACGTCGCCGGGCTTGAGGAAGAGGTCGGGGGGCAGCTTGCCATCCACCAGCTTGCTGGAGTCCATGGCCGTGCCCGCGCCTGTTCCGGCGCTGAAGATGTCCCCCGGAATCAGCGTGAAATCCCTGGAGATGTGGGTGATGGCGTCGGCGAACGAGAAGATCATCTCCTGGCTGCTGTAGTCCTGCCGCAGCTGCCCGTTGACCATCGTCTTGACCGGCACGTTTTGGGGGTCGATCTCGCCGACGACGATGCAGGGACCGATTGAGGTCGATCCGTTGAAGTTCTTGTTGAGGTTCCAGCTCATGGCGCGAGGCGGGTTGTTAGCGTCGCGAATGCTCCAGTCGTTGAGCAGCGTAACGCCCCAGATAGCCTCACGCGCCTGCGTTTCCGTAAGGTCTTGGCCGCGCTTGCCGATGATGACGGCGACTTCGCCTTCGTAGTCCAGCAAGTGGGTCCGGCTGGGGTAGGGGATGTCATCCTCGGGCCCCATGACTTCGTGGTTGACCTTCCAGAAGCCCCAGTTGCCCTCATCTCGGATACGCTGGGCCATCTCTTCCACGGTGACCGACTGCCCGCGATTGTTGGCGGCACCGGCGCGATGCTTGGCGTAGTTGCCACCGGCGCAGCATACTCGGGTGCCCAAGCCGGGCTTTGGAGGATGGAGCTTCACTTCGCTGGCCTTCCAGATCAGCTGCGCGCCGGTGATGCCCTTGTGGTCTCCCGCTTCGTGAAGGAGGTAGTTCACCGATTTCTCCGCCCATTCCAGCGCTTTAGGGCCGCTTTCCACGAACGGTCCCAGGTCAGCTGGGGCGATGGCCACCGCCAGCGCCCAGGCGCGGGGCTCGTTTTGCCGCTCCTTCAGATATTTCATGCACGCTCGATTGACGTCGATGATCTGGTCGCCCGCCAACATGCCCACGCGCCGCTCCGGTCCGAAGACAGCGATCTTCATATTTCACTCCTCGGTCTCATGTTTGTTCGCGGTCGGCGTCCAGCACGCGGGCCGCACCCCCTCTCCCGCTCAGCAGAGAGTACACCGACCAAGACTAGAAGAGCCTGGGCGGGGGCGGAGCTTCACTCACGTCAAGCCCGGCTGGCGTACGGGAAGTATCACCACGGCCCTTGCCGCCCGGCTGGTCTGCCGGCAAAATCGCCTGCTTATACCGGTGGGATGAACGGGTTGCTGGAGTACACTCGCCTCAGACAGCCGGCATCCCGGCGTCGCGGCAAGCCGCGGGGTTTCGCGGGAATGAGTGCACCCGGCTGAATCTCTAGGAGGCGACCAATGGCATTGAAAGTTGGGGATCAGGCACCGGATTTCGAGCTCACGTCAGACGAAGGGAACACCATCAAGCTGAGCGGGCTGCGTGGCAAGCGAGTCGTGGTGTACTTCTATCCGAAAGACGATACCCCCGGCTGCACCATCCAGGCGTGCGGCTTCCGTGACAACTTTGCCAAGGTGGCGGAAAAGGGCGCCATTGTCCTGGGCATCAGCCCCGACGACGAGCAGTCCCATCAGGCCTTCAAGACCAAGTTCAGTCTGCCTTTCACCTTGCTCGTGGATGAAGGACACAAAGTGGCTGAGCAATACGGCGCCTGGGGCACCTACGAGCGCAACGGCGAAACGCGCACCGGCATGATCCGCAGCCATTTCGTCGTCGACGAGCAGGGCAAGCTGATCGACGTGCAGTCACCGGTCAGCCCCGAAGACAGCGTGGCTCGCGCCATCGCGGCGATCGGAGCCTGATCCAAACCGAGCCTTCAGTGGATGGCGGAGAGGCCGCGGTATTCGGCGGCCTCTCCCAGGTCCGCCTCTATCCGCAGGAGCTGATTGTATTTGGCCACCCGCTCTGAGCGTGATGGGGCGCCGGTCTTGATCTGACCGGCGTTCGTTGCCACCGCGACGTCGGCAATGGTGGTGTCCTCCGTTTCGCCTGAACGGTGCGACACGATGCTGGCGTAGCCGTTTCGGCGCGCCAGCTCGATGGCGTCCAGCGTCTCCGTCAGCGTGCCAATCTGGTTCACCTTGATGAGAATGGCGTTGGCTACGCCGGCCTCGATGCCACGCTGCAGGCGCTCGGTATTCGTCACGAACAGGTCGTCGCCCACGAGCTGGACGCTGCCGCCGATGCGCGCGGTCAGCTCATGCCAGCCGTCCCAGTCGTCCTCGGCCATGCCGTCTTCGATCGAGATGATGGGGTAGCGCCCGGTCCAATCGGCCCACAAGTCCACCATCTGGCTGATAGACAACGACTTGCCCTCGCCCTTGAGCTCGTACTTGCCGCCTTCGAACAGCTCCGTGGCGGCGGCGTCCAGGGCGATCGCGACCTCCTTTCCCGGGGTGTAGCCGGCGGCCGAGATCGCCTCGAGAATCAGGTCCAGCGCCTGCTGGTTGCTGCTGAGGTTCGGGGCGAAACCGCCCTCGTCACCCTGGCCGCTTCCCAGCCCGCGCTTGCCCAGGGTGGCCTTCAACGCATGGAATACTTCGGCGCCCATGCGCAGCGCCTCGGCAAAACTGTCCGCGCCCACGGGCGCAACCATGAACTCCTGGAAGTCGACGTTGTTGTCGGCGTGAACGCCGCCGTTGAGGATGTTCATCAGTGGTACAGGCAGCACCTTGCCGTTCACCCCGCCCAGGTAGCGGTACAGCGGCAGGTCCACGGAGGCGGCGGCTGCGTGCGCCACCGCCAGTGATACGCCCAGAATGGCGTTGGCGCCCAGACGGGCTTTGTTGGGCGTGCCGTCGAGGTCGATCAACGTTCGATCGATGGCCACCTGATCGCTGGCCTCGAGCCCTTCGATCTCGGGTGTGATCGTTTCCATCACGTTGGCCACGGCTTTGCGTACGCCCTTGCCGCCGAAGCGGGCCTTCTCGCCATCCCGCAGCTCCACGGCCTCGTGCGCTCCGGTCGAGGCGCCGGAGGGCACGGCCGCGCGGCCAAAGGCGCCATCATCCAGGGTGATCTCGACCTCCAGGGTGGGGTTGCCGCGCGAATCCAGGATTTCGCGTGCGTTGACCGTCTCAATGGCCGCCATGGTTGCCTCCTAGAGCTTGGACTGGCTTCTCCGGCGGTGGCGCATGGAGCATGTGCCAGCAGCGCAGCACTTCGGCCACGCTCCACGCCTGAGCGATGCAGCCGCGCGGAGCGTGCGGCGGATCACCGTCGAAGATTTCACTAATCGTACCCATCCCGGCCTGCTCGTCCATGTGCCGCAGCAGCGGCCGGAGCAGCTCAATCGCCCGGGATCGGTCCTTGTACACCCGCAGATGAGCGTCGATGAACGGGCCCAGCAGCCAGGGCCACACCGTGCCCTGGTGATAGGCGCCGTCGCGCTGCCAGCGGTCGCCGGCGTAGGCGCCCGCGTAACGCGCATCGTCCGCTGCCAGCGTGCGCAGACCATAAGGGGTAAGCAGCTTGGCTTCCACCGTGTCCACGATGGCTTTTGCCGTTGGTCCGTACATTGGGGCAAAGGGCAGGCTTACGGCGAAGATCTGGTTGGGTCGCAGGCTGGTGTCGTCGCCGTCCGGCCCATCGACCACGTCGTACAGGCATCCCGTGTCCGGCCGCCAGAAACGATTCCGGAACGATTTGCCAATGAGCGCCGCCAGCTCCTGGTACGTGCCCGCGTCGTGCTGCAGCTCCCGTGCCCAGGCGGCCATGAGGCAAATGGCATTGAACCACAGCGCGTTCACCTCCACCGGCTTGCCCATGCGCGGCGTCACCACCCAATCGTCCACTTTGGCGTCCATCCAGGTCAGCTGCATGCCCGGCTCGCCGGCGCTCAGCAATCCGTCCCGGTCCATCTTGATGCCGAAGCGGGTGCCCCTGACGTGCCAGTCCACGATGCCTTCCAGCGTTGGGAACAGCTCGCGCAGGAATGCGCCGTCCTCGCTGGCCCGCAGGTAGCGATCGAGAGCGTGGAATAGCCATAGCGTGCCGTCGACGTTGTTGTACTCTTTCCCACCACTTTCCCCAATGGTGTTGGGGATCATGCCTCGGTCAACCATGCCGGCAAACAATCCGAGGATGTCCCTCGCCACGTCGAGCTGTCCGGTGTCGATGGCGAGACCGGGCAGCGAGATCATGGTGTCGCGGCCCCACGGCCCAAACCAGTGGTAACCGGCGATGACCGTCTGCCCCGATCCATCGCCGCTCCGCCGTCCTTCCACCAGGAACTGCCGTGCCGCGAGCCCGAGCGTGGCGGCGATAGCCTCGTCTTCCTTCGTAGGGGGCGCGGCCGCGGGCTTTCGTTGGAGCAGGACGTCTGGGCTCAGCAGGCCCCCAGCTGGGACGATCGTGGCTGCTCGTCCCGTGACGTGGGGCGGCCGCTCTATCCTCCCGCCAAGCTGCAGGGCCAAGGCCTCGCGCCGCTCCAGCGCTTGGCCGAACACGGCCGGCTGCTCCTCGCAGGTGACCCGAAATTGCACGGGCTGTCCTGGCAGCAGGGCCACGGATAACGTGCCGGGCGAGAACAAGGCCTCGGACGGATTAAGCCCGCGCTCGCGCTCCACCCGGTGAAGGAAGCGCCACCACCACTCCGTCTGGCGCGCGAATCCCGCGGGCGCATCGCAGCGGATGCTTACCGCGGCTGCACCCGGAAAGGCCTCGACCCGGACGTGGTCCGCCTCCTCGGTCAGGCCAAACGGCGCTCCCGCCTGCTGCTCGGCGTGGAAGTCACGGTAGGCGCATAGGGGCCGGATCTCGAGCCGGCAGGCCGACGGGGCGCCGCGCAGCAGATAGCGCACGAAGGTGCTGTTCTGCCCTTGCTCCATCCACACCTTCTTCTCCAACCCCCAATCCTGAAAGGCGAAGTCCCACGTCGGGATTCCCAGCTCGAGGCGAAAATCGGCCACGAACCTCCAGCCGTCAGGCGAGATCGTTCCGTCTTCGAACTCGTTGGTTCCCAGAGGGAACGGCTGCGAGCCCACCCACAGCGTTTCGTCGAGCTTGGCGACCAGCAGCGTGCGCCCGCCGGGTGGATCCAGCGCGGCGACCAGCAGACCGTGATAGCGGCGGGTGTTGCATCCGGCCATCGTGCTCGACGCGAACCCGCCACGTCCGTTGGTCGCCAGCCATTCCAGCGCCAGGGATTGTTCGAGAGAAGTGGCCTTCATCCGGCACTAGCGTAGCCGGCATGGGCGAGCCGGTTGGGATGCGTTAGCGCTTGCTGGCTGTCGGACTGGGCTTGGGGGCTTCGGCTACCAGAGCCAGCTGGCTCCTGGCGGAAGCGCTGGGTTTAGCGCTGGCCGGCGGTGGAGCGCTGGCACGCGCTGTTGGGGCGGCCGATGCGCGAGCCGAGACGGACGCCGCGGGCGCAGCGACCGTTGCGGGGGTGGTGACCGCGGGCTTGGCCGCCACAGCCGTGATCGCGGGTGCCTGTGATACCCCGAATCCTGAAACCGAGGGATCGAAGCTGTCCACGATGCTGGGCGGCTGATAGCTCTTGCCGAGCACGACAGTGATGTCGGCTTGCTCCGTCGCGCTGGGCGCATCGGAGACAATGCGCGCCCCGAAGGCGCTGGCCAGGAAGCTCACGGTGGAACGATAGCGGCCCTGGGTGAAATCGTGGATCTCGTTGTCGGAGCTCGGCGCGGTGTCCAGGCTCTGCGGCGGGAGGGTATGAATGCCCAGGTCGTTCAGCATCGTCGTGCTCGAGGTTGCCAGGCCGTTCTGCGCTGTGGCGTTGAATACCTGGACGGTGGCGCCTTCGGCTTTGACCGCGGGGTCCAGCAGCACGCTTGCCACGTAGTTGCGGATGGGCTGCCAGCTCTTCCCCTGCGGCACCAGGACGTCCTGCCCGTCGCCAGTTTGCGCGTTGGCCAGGAAATTCGTGTCGTCGAGCGAGATGCGTTCAACCGAGCTGGGATCGATTCCCCGGGCCAGGTCGGCCAGCGAGCGCACCTGGCCGAGGGTCATGTTCGTCCGGAAGTCCTGCGACAGCGCGTCCATCATGCCGAACGTCTTGGCCAAGCCCTCGGGGCTCAGCGCCCTGTTCTTGATGGCGAGCAGCAGGAGCTGCTGACGGCGAGAACGTCCAAAGTCGGTCCCGTCCTCGAGCGAGTGTCTGGATCGCGCGTATTCAATGGCCTTCTCGCCATTCATGTGCTGCATGCCGGCGTTGAAATGAATCGTCATCCAGCTGGGATCGATGTCCGGGTTGTCGTTGCGGGGATAGTAGTAGTCGGTGAAAGCCTTCTCGACGTTGACGTCGACGCCACCCAGCGCGTCGACCGTGCTTCTGAAGGCATGGAAGTCCACGGCGACCCAGTAGTCGATCTTCAGGCCGAGCATTGAGCCCACCACGAACGACGCCAGATTCCCACCACCGGCGGCGCCCTTGAACTCGGGCTTCTTGTTGGTGTAGCGGTCGTCGATGCCGATGGCGTAGGCGGTGTTCACTTTCCAGAAGCCGCCGTTATCGCCGTCGCTGGGGATGCGGACCCAGATATCGCGCGGCACGGAGATCATCGCCGTGCGCTTCGTCTGCTCGTCCAGTGTGAGGACCATGATCGAATCGGTCAGGTCGCCCCCGTCGTGTCCGCCGCCGCCATAGCCCAGCAGCAGGACGTTGATTCGAGTCTGCGCGGGCGTGGAGCTGGCGCTCGGCGATGCTGAAACGGCGCTGACGATGCTGCGAATGTTGTCACTGAGGTTGGCCGTGGAGACGCTGTTCACGAAGGTCAGGGTCTTGAAGGCGGCCAGTCCGACCGCCGACAGCAGCAGCACGAACACCGAAAGCAGGATCAGACTGAGCTTGCTGGCGCTCCGCTTACGGCGGCGTTGCATGGGGTTGGAGTCTATTTCTAACAAAGGCGGCTTGGGCATTCAAGAGGCCACCGTCCAGAACGTCGGCATGCAGGGAGCGTTACGACGTAGGCTGATGTGACTAACGGCACAGCGTTACGCCTGCACTCGTTACACAATGGAGCCGCGCAAAGAGGAGCAACGACCATTCAACGATCCCGTGACCGGCGGGTCACCGCCGCCCCTGTCGAGGAGATCCTGGAGAGCATCACCGACGCCTTCCTGGCGTTGGACGCGGAGGGGCATCTGCTGTACGTCAATCGCCAAGCTGAGCGGCTTATGGGCAGCCCACGAGATGACGTCATCGGCCTTTCGCTGTGGGAGCTCTATCCCCACCTGCTCAGCTCGCGCGGCTACGCCGAGTACCAGCGCGTCATCCGTGACAAAGTCGAGGTCGAGTTCGAAGAGTATTTCCCGGAGTGGAACGCCTGGCTGGAGGTGCGCGGCCATCCGGCGCCCTATGGCTTGACCGTGTACTACCGCGACGTCACTCGGCGGAAACGGTCCGAGGAGATCCACCAAGCGCTCACGACGCTGGCGTCGCACGATTTGAGGAACGCCCTCATGCTGATCAGAGGCAGCGCCCAGCTGCTGATCGAGCAGCTCCACCGGGGTCCGGTCGATCCTCAGCGCATCGAGCGGCAGCTGCAGCGTGTGGATCGCGCGGCACTGCGGATGAGCGCTGTTATCGACGACCAGATCGACCTGATGCATCTCGAGCGAGGCGTGGATCTCGTCCCGCAGCGATCCAGGTTCGACCTGGTGGCCCTGCTGTATCGAACCGTGGATGCCTACCAGCACAGCACCGATTCGCACGAGCTCGTGGTGGAGACCGAGGCTGATAGCCTGGAGGGGAATTGGGACCTGGGCCGCATCGAACGGCTCGTCGGCAACCTCCTGAGCAATGCCATCAAGTACAGTCCTGAAGGCACGAAAATCCGGGTCTCCGCCTGCCGCGACCACACGGCGGAGGGCGACTTCGCGGCGTTCTCGGTGGAAGACCATGGCATGGGCATTCCGGCCTCCGACCTGCCGCACATCTTCCAGCGGTTCTACCGCGCGAGCAACGTCGGGCCGATCCACGGATCAGGGATTGGGCTGGCTGGCGCTCATCACATCATCGAGCTGCACGGTGGCCGAATCGACGTCGTGAGTCATGAAGGCAAGGGCACGGTCGTCACCGTTGCCCTGCCGTTCGATCCAGGAGACTCGGCAGTCGGCTGAGCCCCGGTTGCCGCCTGGCGGGCCCTTAGGCCGCGACCGGGGCTACCTCAGGCTTCTCCTCGACGACCACCGGCTTCAGCGCCTGGTTCAGCACGTCGTCTACGTGATCGACGGGCACGAACTGTATAGCTTCCCGCACTTCTGAAGGCAGCTCGTCCAGGTCCTTCGCGTTTTCCCTGGGCAGGCATACCGTCTTGACGCCGGCGCGATGCGCCGCCAGCATTTTCTCCTTGATGCCACCCACCGGGAGCACCTTGCCGCGCAGCGTGATCTCGCCGGTCATGGCGACGTCCTTGTTCACCGGCCTCTTGGTGATGGCCGAGGTGATGGCCGTGGCCATGGTCACCCCCGCCGATGGGCCGTCCTTGGGCACCGCTCCGGCAGGCACGTGGATGTGGATGTCGCTGTGGTCCCAGAAATTGGGGTCGATACCCAGCGCCGCGGCGCGGGATCGGGCATACGTCAGAGCGGCTCTGGCCGATTCCTGCATCACGTCGCCGAGCTGCCCGGTCAGCTGCAGGCTGCCGTGCCCGGGCAGCATGGTCGCTTCCACGAACAGCACGTCGCCCCCCGTCTCGGTCCAGGCCAGGCCCGTGGCCACGCCTACCTCATCCTGCTCTTCGGTCACTTCGTTCCGGAACTGCCGGTGGCCCAGGTACTCCTCCAGCTCGTTGGGCATGATGGTTAGCTTGCCTGCCACCGAGCCTTCGATCTTCTTTCTGGCGACCTTGCGGCAGATCGTCCCGATATTTCGCTCCAGGCCGCGCACTCCCGCCTCCCGCGTGTAGCGGTCGATAATGCCTCGCAGCGTCTCCTCGGGCAGCTCGAGGTCTTCCGGAGTGAGGCCGTTCTCCCCGAGCTCTTTCGGCACCAGGTAGCGCTGGGCGATTTGCAGCTTGTCGTAGGAGGAGTAGCCGGGCAGCGCGATCACTTCCATACGGTCCCGCAGGGGCCCGGGGACGGTGTCGAGCAGATTGGCGGTGGTGATGAACATGACCCGCGACAGGTCGAAGGGCACGTCCAGGTAGTGGTCGGTGAAGGTCGAGTTCTGCTCCGGGTCCAGCACCTCCAGCAGGGCCGAGGCGGGATCGCCGCGGAAGTCCGAGCCCAGCTTGTCGATCTCGTCCAGCATCATGACCGGATTGTTCGTGCCGGCCTGCTTGAGTGCCTGGATGATCCGTCCCGGCATCGATCCGATGTACGTTCGGCGGTGGCCGCGAATCTCCGCCTCGTCGCGCATGCCGCCAAGGGATAGCCGGTAGAACTTACGGCCGGTAGCCTTGGCTATCGACATGCCCAGCGAGGTCTTGCCGACGCCCGGAGGGCCGACCAAGCACAGGATGGGGCCGCGCATGTCCTGCTTAATGTGACGCACCGCCAGGTAGTCGAGGATGCGGTCTTTGACCTTTTCCAGGTCGTAGTGGTCGGTGTCGAGGATGTCCTTGGCTTGCCTGATGTCGAGCGTGTCCGGCGTCGTTTCCTTCCAGGGGAGCGATAGCAGCCAGTCGAGGTAGGTGCGCGACACGGTGTACTCGGCCGCCTGGGGAGGCATCTTGGACAGCCGGTCCAGCTCGCGGTCGGCCTCCTTGCGCGCTTCCTCGGGGAGTCCGGCCTGTTCGATCCGCTGCTTGAGCTCGTTGATCTCGGCAGTCCGCTCGTCCGTCTCGCCCAGCTCCTTGCGGATAGCTTCCATCTGCTGGCGCAGGAAGTATTCCCGCTGTGTCTTGTCCATCTCGCCCTTGATCTGCTCCTGAATGCGCGAGCCTACTTCGAGGATCTCGACTTCGCGGTTCAGGAACGTCGTCACTTTGCGCAGGCGAGCGTTGACGTTGACGGTCTCCAGCAGCTCTTGGCGCTCCGCAGTGCTGAGGTTCAGGTTGGCGGCCACGAAGTCGGCCACGCGGCCAGGTTCGGTGATGTTGGCGAAGGCAACGGCCACTTCCTGCTGCAGGTTGGGCGCCAGCTGCAGGACTTTCTGAAACAGAGCCTGAACGTTGCGCAGCAGGCCCTCCGTTTCGACCCCATCCTCAACCTCATCCGCCAGGGGTGTGACGAATGCCTTGAGGAACGGATCGACTTGAGCCATGTCGCCGATCTGCGCTCGAGACACACCCTGGAGCAGCGCCTGGATGTTGCCGTCGGGCAGCCTGATCATTCGCGCCAGCAGGACGACGGTGCCCACGTCGTACAGAGCGAGCCGGTCTACGTTTTCTTGATCCTGCTCTGGGTTTCGCTGCGCCACCAGGCACAGCATCTTGTGGCCGGTGGCAACCTCATCGATCAGCTTGCCCCATTTCTCGCCGCGCAGCGCCAGCGGAAAGACCATGAATGGGAACACCACCTCTCCACCGCTTGGCAGCACCGGCAGGATGGGAGGGATGTGAGGCGCTTCCTCCGGATTAGCTGCCATGGGCAGCGTCCCCTGCGCTCACGCTGATGTTTATCTGCTGTGTTGCCTGCTTGGGCATACGGATCACCAGCATCCCATTGCGTGTCTCCGCGCTGGCATCCTCGGGCGCGACGGTCGCGGGGAGACCGATCACCCGTTCGAAAGGCCCGTGGTGGATTTCGAGGAGGTGGTACGAGGTAGGCTGAAGACCGGACACCTCACCGCGGGCGCCTCTCACGGTCAGCGTCTTGGGCTCAACTACCACGTCGAGCTGCTCTCGGTCGATGCCGGCCAGCTCCACACAGGCGACCACCATGTCGTGGGTTTCGAAGACGTCTACCAGCGGATGCCATTTCCGTGGTCCGAACTGCACCATGGGGCGCTTTTGCCGCTGGAAGTGATCGATGTAGCGGTCGATCTCGCGCTCGAGGTCGCCGTAGAACGGCTCGAACCGAATCTCCATGACATCCTCCAGTTGTCGGTGGGTCGCAGTTGCCGCGTCACTGCCGTGAGCGTGCCGGCCACCTGATGCTCTGCGCCTCAGCATAGCCAAAGCCAATTTCGTGCTGCGCCGCCCGGACCGCGGCCGGCTAATCTCCGTCTGCTGCGCGTCCGGTCAAGCGGTGCTGCTTCAGATCCTCGGCGAGGCAGAACTTGGCGATAGCTTCGTGCACGGCCGGCTCTATTTGGACGAATTGCACGCCGTAGGAGTTCGCCAGGTCCGCCTTGCCCGAGGCGGGCAGGCAGGTGCGGACGACTTCGGCTTCCATCCACATCGTGCCTTCAACGCCATCGATCTTGAACTGCATCTGAAAGCGAGCGTCTTCCTGCAGACGCTGCGCCAGCCTGATCCGCGCTCCGCCGGCGGAAAGGTCCATGACCTTAGCGTCGAACGCGGGCAGATCGGCGCCGACGTTGATTTGCGCCGCGGCCGGCGGCGACATTAGGACCCGCAGGTGCCGGCGCCTGTTGCCCTGGGCCGGGGTCCAGGGGATGGGCGCTGCGCTGCCGTTGCGAGTGGTGGTCACGTCCATAACGTCGACCTTGCCCGCAACTTCGACCACGCAGCTCATGGCTGGGCCCGATTGCAGCACGAGGTCGCCGGCCGCGCGGATTTCCGAATGCTCGACCGCGTACGCGGCCGTGATCGATCCGTTCCTGCTCTGCAGCCTGGCGAAGCGAGCGCGGCCAATGGTGACGTCGCCCTCGGCCTCGACGGAGCCCATGCCTTCGCTGCTGCCCATGACGCCCTGGGTAACCAGCACGGTTCCCCGCTCGCTCACAACCCTGCCGCCGTCGACCGATCCATACACTTCGACGTTTCCGCCGGCCAGGACCTCGAAGCCGGGCTGCACGTTGCCGTAGATCTCGACGTCGCCATGGTAGCGGACGTTGCCGGTGTGCAGGTCAACGTCGCCGATCACGACGTACAGCTCCACGACGTCGATGCGATCGCCATTCCAGCGCAGAAAACCGTCGATGGCGGCCGACATCTCCAGGCCGTCGGGCGAGATGACGGTATTCTTCCCGCCTGGGTGCTGCGCGTCACTCACCGGAGGAGCTGGAATCTGCTTGCCGAAAACGTTCATTCCCGGCTCACCCGGATCGGCCGGTGTTTTTCGCGAAATGACGTCTCCGGCCTTTACGGGACTCACGTTCTCGACGTTCTTGTAGTCCACTCGGCCGTCGGCGCCGGCCATGGACATGAACGATGGCGGCACCCGCAGCAGCTCGATCTCGGCGTTCGTGCCTCGCCGCATAGGGATGCCGTGGGCTACCATGACCTCCGCGTTCAGGGTGCGCTCGCGCATCAGCTGCAGGATGGCGACGTGATCCAGGCCGAACACGATCTTGCGTTCGTTGAGCTCTTTGATCAGCATCTCCACCAGCGTCTCGGTCGACGCCATGCGCGGAATCAGCGACATCGTGACGCCTAATGCCAGCCCGCCGTCGGCGACACGTATCGCGTAACGCAGGCCTGTTGCTTCAGCCATTAGCCGTGATGATACAATCATCCGGTTGCCATGAACGCAATTCTGCAGTCCATTGCCGAACGCCAGCTCAAGGCGGATGTGCCTCAGCTGGCTCCCGGCGATACCGTCAAGGTCCACGCCAAGGTCGTCGAGGGAAGTCGCGAGCGCATCCAGGTCTTCGAGGGCACGGTTATGCGCCTTCGAGGCGGTGGGAGCGCCACCAACTTCACCGTGCGCCGCATTGCCCACGGCATCGGCGTCGAACGGACGTTCCTGCTGCACTCGCCTCGCCTGGACAAGATCGAGGTTATCCGCCACGGGCGCGTTCGGCGTGCCCAGCTCTACTACCTCCGGGGACGAGTCGGCAAGAGCGCCAAGATCAAGGAGCGCCGGCTAGCCTAAGTGCGACGCGCAGAGTCCTGAGCCTCAGCTGGGGTCGCGACGATGCCGCCACGAAATCCCTCCTCCCAGGCCAAGCCGCGCTTAGCGCGGGCCCGTCCCGCCGCCACATTTCGCGAGGAGCGCACGCTCCGCACTCAGGGCTATGAGCTGATTGCCGGCGTCGACGAGGTTGGCCGCGGCGCATGGGCCGGCCCCGTGGTGGCCGCGGCGGTTATCCTGGGCGAGCCCTCTCCGGGGCTGGTGCGGAAGCTGCGCGGCGTGGCCGATTCGAAGCTTCTGACGCCGCAGCAGCGCGAGACGCTCGACGTGACGATCCGGCGGCACGCAGCCGCAATCGGCATCGGCAGTGTTGCGCATCACGTTATCGACGAGATCAACATCCTCAACGCCACCAAGGTGGCCATGGCCATGGCCGTGGCTGCCCTGCCGCTGCCGGCTGAATACCTGCTGATCGATGCCGTGCGGTTGACGGACGTATCGCTGCCGCAGAAGCCCATCATCCATGGCGATGCTCTGTGTCTGTCGATCGCCGCGGCCTCGATCGTCGCTAAGGTGCACCGCGACCGGCTGATGGCCGGATACGGTCTGAGCTTTCCCGAGTACCGGTTTGCCAGCAACAAGGGCTATGGAACTATGGCTCACTTCCGAGCGCTGCGGAACCATGGTCTGCTGCACCTCCACCGCCGCAGCTTCATCCCCATGCGCTACATGGTGCGTCGGGACGAAGCATCGCTGGCCACATACCGCAAGATGGTACGCCTGCTCGACGAGGAGATGGCAACGCTCTCCGACGCCCTCGACTCCGATGTGGAGCTTGGCTAGGCTAGCTCAGCAGGATCTTCGGATCGATGTTGGGTGGGCCGTGGAGATCGCTGGGCGCGTTGGTCAGGAAACGGCCACAGCAAAGGCAGATCTCGGTGTGATATGGCTCCCGACTGAAATCGGCCGCCTCCAGCTTGAGCCACTTGGCACAAGTCGCGTGAAAGCCGCGCGGCGCGCCGCGTGCGTCCTTGACCCAGGCCAGTGGCGGAGGCGAAGGATCGGCCATTGCCTGTTAGTTCAAGCCCCAGGGGCTCGTCGCCCGCCAGGCGTCTTCTAGACGGTGGATTTCTTCCTCTGTGCGATCGTGCAGCGCCAGCAGCGAGCAGCGAGTTGGTTCGCTCGGAACGACGCGATCCTGCCTGAGCGCAGCGTTGATGTGGTCCAGCCGGACCTGCAGCCGCTGCCTGAGGAGGAGGATCGAGCTCGAGCGGGCCACTGGACGTCTCGCCATTATCTTATCGACAGCGCCGGGTCGCGCATAGTTGCCGCGGGCGCATTTACGCGCGCTCCAGCTTCAGCGCATACTTGTGCGCCTGGAAAGGGACCACGATAGCGTTGACGTTGCCTTTGAGCATCTTGCTGACGACCGCACCGAAGACGTCGTCTTCGAGCCCCTCGGCGAAACCCATGAGATAGCCAGCCATGAAGCCGGCCAAGAACGTTGGCTCGTCGCCGGACGTCAGCGTTCGCTTCCCGGCTTGCTGCTGGCTGTAGAGCGCAAACGCCTTCTTGCCTTCGGCTATGACTTCAGCCGCCTTGTCTGCCATGCTGGCGATGATAAGGCGGTCAGGAAATTGTCAATGTTGCCGACCCCGTGGAGCCCTTGAAGCGATTGCTTCCGGCATAGGTCGCGCTGACCTGATACGAGCCGGGAGGCAGTCCGGACAGCGACAACGCGCCGCGGGCAACCCCGCCGCTCACACGCGCGGAAACCGAAGCGACAGTAACGGATGAGCTCGTCACGGTGAAGTTCACCGTCCCGGCGCTGACCGTGGCTGTTGAGGCCACGTGCGCCACCAGCGAGGCGCTGCGCTGCTTGGCCGTGGCCGTCACGTCCGAGGCGAACAAACTGGTGGGCGCGCGGCTGACGTTGATGAGCACCGTGGATCTGACCGTGTTGAAGTTGGTTGGATCGGCGGGCCGAAAGGTCATCGTCAGCTTCTGGCCGTTGCCGGGGAGGAGCACCCGCCCTGCCGCGGGGCCGTAGGAGAGCGTTCCTGACAGAGGATTCGAGCCGGCTGTGACCTGGCTGTTCAGCTGGGTCTCGGACAGGGCCGTACCGTAAACGATGTCGGCCGGCGAGGGCCAGGTGACGGTCGGGTTCGCTTTGGCGATGCGAAGGGCGGCCGTATTAGAGGCGGCGGTGAAGCTGCTGCCGCCCGAATAGGTTGCCGCGACCGCGTAGGTGCCCGCGTTCAGACCGGTAAGAGGGAAGCTCGCCTCGGCGTCACTCGCGCTGACCGTCGCGCTGACGGAGCCCAGTGTGTCCTGCCCCCGCTTGACCGTGAAGGTGACCGAGCCGTCGTTCACGGCGGCGCTCGAGGCGAGGTGCACGGAGAACGTCACCGAAGCATCGCCGTAGGTCGCCAGCCAGGTAACACGTGCATTGGGATTGGTGGTGGTGGCCATGTCGAGCACCGGCTTGGCCTTGGTGACCTCGATCGTTACCGTGGCGCTGTTCGACAGGTAATTGGTGGTGTCGCTGGGTGTGAACGACACCGACAGCGTCTGCGTGCCGACGTCGAGGATCGTGCCGGCGGCGGGCGTGTAGGTGAAGGTGCCGGCTGCGGGGCTGGCGGCATTGAGCTGAGCCTTGCTGAGCGCTGTCCCGTAGGGGATGCTCTTGGGCGCCGGCCAGGTGATGGATGGGGTAGCCTGGTTGACGACCAGATTGCCGCTGGCGCTGGTGGTGTTGAAGTCCGTGCTGCCCTGGAAGGTCGCGGTTACCGTGTAGGTGCCGACGGCGATGCTTCGAGGGCTGAAGGTCGCACTAGCGCTTCCGTTGCTGATGCTGGTAGCCGTGGCGATAGCGCCAAGCTGCTTCCCCCCGCCGTCAGTCACCTTGAAGCTCACTGAGCCGGAGTTCACCGCAGTCGTGGAGCTCACCGCGGCCTTCAGACTCACGCTCGCCTGGTTGTAGTTGGCCGAAGCATCCGTGACCACCATCGACGCGTCGGCCTTGAGGACGTTAATGGCTACGCTGGCCGTCGCGGTGCCGTAGGTGCTCGTGTCGGTCGGCGTGAAGGTGGCCTTGAGCGAAACGGCGGTTCCGCCGTGCAGGATCGTGCCTGCCGGAGGGTTGTAGGAGAAGGTGCCGGGCACGTCGGCCGTGGCATTGAGCTGGGTAGCGCTGAGCGCGGTGCCGTAGGTGATGTCGGCCGGGTTGGACCAGGTGATGTTCGGTGTCAGTGTGGTGATCGTTAAGTCGAACTGCTGGCGAATCAGCGGATCGCCGGCGGTGTCCGTCACCTGCAGGGTGAAGGTAGACGTGCTGGCGCTCGAGGCGGTGCCGCTCAAGGTGGCCTGGTTGCTCCCATCGGAGCTCAGGGTGATGCCGCCCGGGAGGCTCCCCGCCGAGACGCTCCAGGTGTACGTTCCGCCCCCGGAGGCGACGGACAGGATCTGCGAGTAGGCGGTATTGATCTGCCCGCTCGGCAGTGTCGACGGCTGAATCGGCAGCGGCGTCGGCGTGGCGGTAGCGGTCGCCGTGGGGGTGGGTGTGGCCGTCTGCGCCAGCGCGCCGGTGGCTAGCATGAGCACTGCGCCCATGGCCAAGCTCGCCGCAGCGCACGCTCGTGAGATCGTCCGCCTGGCGTTCCTGATGACGGCTTCCGTGCCGTACACTCGCAACCTCCTCCGAGGGACTCCGGCTGCGCACGTCCCTGCTGGTCGTGTCACCTACTTTAGGGTTCGGCAGGGGGCGCAGTTTCTTGATGGTTCAGGAACGTTGGAAGGGCCCACATGGTACTTTGGGGGGTGCACTACAGACAGCTCGGCAGCTCCGGGCTCACCATCTCAGCCGTTGGCCTCGGATGCAACAATTTCGGCCGGATCTGCGACCGCGATCAGACGCGGGCGGTGGTGCTCGCGGCGGTGGATTCGGGCATCACCTTCTTCGATACCGCGGACAGCTACGGCGACGGCTATTCCGAGGAGTTCCTGGGAGCGGCGCTGGAGGGCATCCGCGACCGAGTGGTCATCGCGACGAAGTTCGGCAATGCGCGTCGGGCGCAGCCGGAGGAAACGCTGAGCTCGCGTCGGGGCATCCGTAAGGCGGTGGAGGTCAGTTTACGGCGCCTCGGCACCGACTACATCGACCTCTACCAGATGCACTACCCCGAGGAGCGCACGCCCATCGAGGAGACCCTCGCCGCGCTGCAGGAGCTCGTCCTCGAGGGCAAGGTTCGCTATGTCGGCTGCAGCAATTTCAGCGCCTGGCAGGTGGTCGAGGCCGAGTTCCTCGCGCGGTCGACTCGCTCTTCGCGCTTCATCTCCGCCCAAAACGCCTACAACCTCATCGAGGCCGACGCCGAGCAGGAGCTCCTACCTGCCTGTCAGCGCTTTGGCGTGGGCCTCATCCCATTCCGGCCGCTCGCCAATGGGCTGTTGACCGGCAAGTATCGCCGCGGCGAGCCGGCTCCTACGGGCACACGTCTGGCGGGCCGGCCCAAGCCCCCGGCGGATGAGATCTTTGCCAGGGTCGAGTCACTCGAAGGCTACGCCAAGGAGCGTGGCCTAAGCCTCCTGGAGGCAGCCATCGGCGGGTTGGCGGCGCAGCCGGCCGTCGGCTCGGTGATCGCCGGTGCGACCACGCCCGACCAGGTGCGGGCGAACGCCCGAGCCGGCGAGTGGCAGCCGAGTCGGGAGGACCTTCGGGCTCTGGCTGAGCTGCGCGCGTCGTTTTCCGGCTGACAGCGGCCGGCTACCCGCCGTAGCTGATCCGGTAGATGGCTCCGAGGTAGTCGTCGGATAGGTACAGTGCGCCATCAGGCCCGGCCAGAGGTTGAACGGGCCTGCCCCAGGCGCCGGAGGTGCCCAGGCCGCGGGGCGTGGAGATGACCTGTCCGTCGCTTGTCGGGGCCCAGCCAGTGGCGAAGTCAGTCACCGCCGCCAGCCGGCCACCGTCGAAGTGTCCACGGACGACTTTGTAGCCAGTTGGCTTGGAGCGGTTCCAGGACCCGTGCAGTGCGACGAACATGTCGCCGCGGTACTCGGCCGCGAACTGGCTGCCACCGTAGAAGCTCAATCCCAGTGGCGCGGAATGTGCCTGGATTCCGGCGTCGGGCAGGGCGACGTCGGCGCAGCCGGGCTGGCCGAACTGGGGATCGGGACGGCGGTCATCGTAGCAGCGTGGCCAGCCGTAGTCGGCGCCCTGGCGGATGGCGGTAAGGAGGTCCCAGGGTATCTCGTCGCCGAGGCTGTCTCGCCCGTTCACCGTGGCCCACAGCTGGTTTGTGCCGGGTTGGATTGCCAGGCCAACGGCATTTCGAAGGCCCTTCGCCACCAGCGCGTACCCGCTGCCGTCGGGGTTGTAGCGGCCGATGGTCGCGTAGCGGGCATCGGAGATGTTGCACACGTTGCAGGGTGATCCAATCGCCAGGTAGAGGGTCCCGTCGGGGCCAAACAGGATGGTTCGGGTGTGATGGTCGGTTGGCGCGGGCAGGTTCGGAATCACGACCTGTCGCTGGCTGGCGCTGCCGGCCTGGTAGCGGTAGCGACTGATCTGGCGGTCCTCCGCCACGTAGAGGTAATCCTGAAAGAAGGCCACGCTGGTTGGGTCGCTGAGGCCGGTGATCAACGGCTGCGGGCTGCCCGAGGGGTGGCCACCCTGGGACGGGATGATGACGACGCGGTTCGCTCCATCTTCGGCTACGGCCAGATTTCCGGCGCTGTCGAAGGCCATGAAGCGAGGCGCGCTCAAACCGCTGGCAACGACCGCTATGGCGAAGCCCGGCGGCAGGCTGACGCTGTGGCCTGCCACGGCTGCCGGCTTCAGGCCGGCGTTTGCCATCTGGGCTTCGGGAACCACCAGCGGCGACGCGACGGGTGTGGGGCTAGCCGGGCTGCGAGATGCGGCAGCCGACGCGGAAGGCGAGCCGCCGGCGCTGGCTGCCGCGCTGGCGGAGGCGCTTGCGGCGGACGCGGTTGGCTTGGCTGGGGCTGGGGCGGTGGGAGCGCTGGCGGATGGGCTCTGGCTCGGAGGCGGAGGGGCTGGCGTTGTGGTCGGCGCGCTGGTTCCGCAGGCCGAGAGCCAGAGGCTGACGGCCAGCAGTGAGCCTAACGGCGAGTACGCGCGGCGCACATACATAGCGTAGCTGTTACCTTTTTGAAAGATTGCTTAGCCGTCCGCTCGCTCGGGAAAACCGGGTGCCCTTTCTCATGCGTACGTCTGAGTGAGTCCAAAGGGAGGGATCCTGACCGTTTGGCGACGAACGTGAAGGTCACGCAGCCGCGTCCTGCCGCCATCGTGGCCGGAGCGGAGCCATGGGGCATCTCGTTGCGCTTCGCGGCCGGCGTGGCCATCTTTGCCGTGACGCTGGCGGTATACGCCTCGACCAGATCGATCTCGCTGGATGACTGGGACTCGGTCAACTTTGCCCGGGCCATCGAGCATTTCGACATCCGGCTGCAGCAGCCGCATCCGCCGGGCTATCCGGCCTACGTGTTCATCGCACGCCTGTTGAACCTGTTGACGAACAACTACCTCACCTCGCTCACGCTCCTCAGCGCGCTGTGCGGCGCCCTGTGCGTGGTGGCCTTCTACGCCCTGTGCTCCGATTTCGGCTTTGGCTGGGCCGCGCTCCCGCTGGCAGCCATGCCGCTCTTCTGGCTCAACAGCGAGATGGCCCTATCCGACATTCCGGGGCTGCTGTTCCCGGTAACGGCGGTGTGCCTGCTCTGCCGCGCCAGCCGGACGCGAGCCGTGCCCGCGGCCTGGTGGCAATCGCGTCGCTTCACGCTGCTGGCTGGCTGCGTGCTGACCGGCGTTGGCGCGGGCGTCCGCCCGCAGGACGCCGTCGTGCCGTTCAGTGTGCTGGCCATGTTCACCTTGCCACGCCTTATCCGGAGGCGGGACGCGAGCTTGCCGGCCGATCTCATGCTTGGCGGCGTAGGGCTGATAGCGGCCTTGCTGACCTGGGCGGTGCCCTTCGTTCGGAGCTTCGGCGGAGCGCAGGGGATCGAGCCGATTCGCGAGCAGCTGGCGTACGTAAGGGCCTCGGACAGCCTGTTTGGGGAGCCGCTGACGCGCGAGCTCGTGGCCCAGCGCCTGGCGGATTTCGGCTCCATCTTCGGCCGCTATTTCGGCGGTCCGTACGACGCCGGGCTCACCGCCTTCTGGCTGCTGGCGGCAGCCTTGGTGGTGCTGGCGCTCATTGCCGGCCGCAGCCGGGCGACTGCCCTGGCGCTGTCCTGGCTCATCCCGTATTGGGTGGTCATGCTGCTGGTGATGCAGCCGGGCGATCCCCGAAAGATCCTGCCGGCGGTGCCGCCGATGTTCCTGCTGCTGGGCGCCGCCGCCCTGAGGGCGCGGCCACTGCTGTCAGTTACAGGCCCGGTCATCGGCTTGGCGCTCACCGGGTTCCTCGCTTCTCGGGCCGCGCCGCTCATTCGCGTGCTGGACACCAGCCTCACGCCGCCGGAGCAGGCGGTAGCCAGCGTCGCTTCTCGCTTCTCGCCGGAGGACACGTTGATCCTCGCCGGATCATCCCTCAACCACCTGTATTACGAGGTGCCCGATTACACCGCCCTGGCCTGGGACTTCATCGACGACGACGAGCTGCAACGCCAGCTCAGCTCCGGCCAGTATCGCCACGTGATCGTCCTCGACGCCGAGGGCGCGACGTTGCCCGATGGGTTCGAGCCGGTCGACGTGCGTGTCTACGAGCGCGATCCACGCGTTTTGCCCAAGGCTTCCCGGGTCATGGTGACGGTCTTCGAACAGGAGGCCGGCGTCCCGAGCAGCAACGTGGCCGAAGGCGCTCCGTCCGTCACTTCCGGCTCGACCACCTGAGCCTTTGGCCGGCGCCGGCCGGCGGTGGGTCGATCCCCGGCTGGAACCCGACTGATTTTCCGTCGGCTGCCTCGTACAATCGATCCTGTTACGACCATTCGTACGTGGAAGGGAGAGTCAGTGCCTGAAACTCAGGAGCTCGAGCTGCCGCTCGCTCAGATCGAAGTAGACCCAGACAACGTCCGCAGCGAATACGACCCGGAGATCGTGGCTGGCTTGCGCAACGCGCTTCGGGTTGACGGCAGTTTTATCAATGCGCCGCTGGTCTACCCGATCGACAAGGGGCGTTACCGCGTGAAGCACGGCAGCACCAGAGTTCTGGCTGCCCAAGGCGTGCTCGATTCGATGCGCGTAAGGGTGGTCGATCCGCCACCGAGCGAAAGCACCAAGCTGCTCTCTCAGATGGGCGAGAACCTGCTCCAGGGCAGCCTGCGCCCGGCCGACATCGGCGTCGCGCTGAAGCGGCTGCGCGACGCCGATGGCAAGCAGCGCTCGCTCAGCCAGTTGGTTGGGGCGTTGAAGGCTGCCGGGCTGGATCGCACGAAGTCCTGGGTGGCCATGCACCTGGCGCTGGCTGATCTGGATCGTGACGTCCAGCGGCTCATCAACCAGGGCAAGATCGGCGCCGAAGTGGCCTACCAGCTGCGTGGCTTGGCGCATGAGGACCAGCGCGCCTGGGCGGAGCGGATCATCAGCGAGGGCATTACCCTGGCCGAGCTGCGGCGGCTGTTGGGCAGCACTGGTCCGGACGAATCTGCGCTGGTTCCGGCGGAATGGATCAACCGCCAGGTCAGTGAGCGCTTTGCCCAGGCCGCGGCTGGTTACGTCGAAGATGGCGGCGCCAACGGACGCCGGGTTGGGGCCGAAGGGCAGCGCCGCCACGGCCGTGTGATGTCCCGCTGGGAGCTGCTGCCAGTGGTGATTGAGGCAGACGATCCGCACCGCTTGCGGCCGCTGCAGACTGCCGAATGGGCCAGGGAAGCCTCGATGATCGAGAAGCAGCTGGCCCAGGAAGCCATGTTCATGGGCGGTTACGCGGCTGGCGACGCGGTGAACCTGGTCGTGCAGGCAGTGGATGAGGCCGAGACCGCCAGCGAGACGGTAATGGCTGCGCTCAATGCCGTCCGGCAGCTGGTCGATCGCCCCGGCGACCTGCGCCCGGGCAGCGCTCTGGCGGAATTCATGAGCATGCGCATGAACCGCGTGCTGGCCAACCTCGGCCAGCGCTAGGCGACCACAAGCTGGCCGTCTCGGCCAGCGCCAGGTGGCGTATAGTATTGGCCACTATGCCCCTACGCTCGAGCGTGCCGCCGCTATCGTGGCCCCGCGGGGGACGGCGCTGCCCGTGAACCCCGTGGAGGGAAACGGAGGGCGTTGATGAGCGGTCCTGCCGCCTCGGCCGTCACGGATGCGCCGGTCCAGGATCAGCGGGCTGCTGTCAGGACGGAGCTGCGTCTCAGCGGCAAGACCAAGGGACAGCGCCTCGAACAGGCGCTGTCTCTGTTCTCGCCCATCCTGCTGCTGGTGCTGTGGGAAATCATCGTCGACGTGCACCTGCTTGATAGGCGCTTCTTTCCCGCGCCGTCGTCGATTGTCGATACCTTCAAGGACCTGCTCGTCAGCAAGGAGCTGCTGATCGATGTGAAGGACACGCTGGTGCGGGTGCTCGTGGGCCTGGTCATGGGCACTGTGCCGGGCCTGCTGCTGGGCGCGGCGATGGGCCTATCCGCTCCGGTGCGCGCCTTCTTCAAACCCATGGTCGCCGCCCTGTTTCCCATCCCCAAGACGGCCATCCTGCCGCTGATCATGCTCATCTTCGGCCTCGGGGAGATGTCCAAGTACGTGAGCGTGGCCATTGGCGTCGTGTTCCTCGTGCTCATCAACACCATGGCCGGCGTCATCAACATCGAGCAGATCTATCTGGACGTGGGCAAGAACTTCGGCGCCAATCGCTGGCAGTTCTTCCGCACCATCGCCATCCCGGGCGCCATGCCCTCGATCTTCACCGGCTTTCACATTTCCGTGAACGTCTGCCTGCTTATTATCGTCACGGTCGAGTTCGTCGGGGCGAAGACCGGGATCGGCTATCTCATATGGAAGTCGTGGCAGACGTTCTCGATCGAGACGCTGTACGTGGGGCTGGTAACGACGGCTTTCCTGGGTTTTCTGGCTCAGCTGGGTCTCGACGCCCTGCGCCGCGTCATCCTTCCGTGGAAGCCCGAGCCGCGCTGACCTTCGTGCCTGAGAAGATCGAGATTCGCAACCTGTCCAAGGTCTTTCCCGGGCGTCCTCGGCCGGTGGTCGCCGTCGATAACGTGTCGCTTTCAGTGCCGGCCGGCCAGTTCGTATGCGTGGTGGGTCCCAGCGGCTGCGGCAAGACGACGCTGCTGCGCATCGTGGCAGGCCTGGAAGAGCAAACCTCAGGACAGCTCGAGGTGGTGCACCAGGATCAGTCCAAGCGGGTGAACTCGATGATCTTCCAGGAGCAGTCCATTTTTCCCTGGATGAGCGTGCGCGACAACATCTCCTATGGACTGCGAATGCGGGGGGTGGAGAAGAAGACCTACGAGGCCGTCGTGCAGCGCTACATCGCCAAGGTGGGCCTGACGCACTTCGCCGATGCGTACCCCTACCAGCTGTCCGGCGGCATGAAACAGCGGGTGAGCATTGCCCGAGCGTTCGCCAATGACCCCGAGATCCTGCTGATGGATGAGCCCTTTGCGGCGCTGGACGAGCAGAACAAGATCCTGCTGCAGGAGGAGTTGCTGCGCATTTGGGATGAGACGCGCAAGACGGTGCTCTTCATCACCCACAGCATCGACGAGGCGCTCGTGCTGAGCGATCGCGTCATCGTGATGACGGCGCATCCCGGCCGGGTGAAAGCCGACATCGCGGTCAGCTTCCCTCGGCCGCGCGAAGTCTACAAGCTCAAATCACAACCCGAGTTCGGACAGCTGGCCTACCACGTGTGGGAGCTGCTGCGCGAAGAAGTGATGCGCGCCAAGGAGCTGGAAGCGGCGACCTCGGCCAGCTAGCCCTTCTTCCTCGCGCTGGCGTACGAGCGCAGCTTATAGGCCGGCTGGGAGCGCACGTAGCGAACGAGGTCCTGGCGCTTGTAGGCGTACCCAAACACCTCACCGGTCTTTGGGACGCGTCCCACGTACCGCGTAATGCGGCCGGCGAGGCGGTAGTCCTCGAGCTTCTTCTCGAACTCGAAGATGCAATCGAACGACGATCGCAGGTGCGAGAGCTCATAATCGGACACGCCGACGATCTCGGCCAGCGCTTCGAACACGTCCCGCGTGTCGACCATGTCCTCCGGCCACGCGGCCACGCCCCTTCCGCCTCGATCCCCCACATCCCGCCCCGGGGATGCCGTTCCCGCTTCACCGAACGCTTGCATGTCGGAAGTTTCGGCCCTCGCTCTCCGCTTGCCATCCCCCAAAATGGATATCTTCGAAGAGATGAGCGGGATATTCAGGGCGCTGTCGATGAGCGGCGTGTCAGCTGACACTGGCGCCGAGTGTAAGGTCTGACGGACGCAAGCCGAGCCTCGGTGCTCATACCGACGCTCAATCCCGGGCCTGAAATTGGCCAGACGTTGTCCGCGGTTTTCGGCCAGCAGCCGTCTCCGCCGGCCGAGGTAATCGTGGTCGACTCCGGCTCTTCCGAAGCTGATATTGAGCTGATGCGCGGATTCCCGATCCGCCTCATTCGCATCGGTCCGGGCCAGTTCGGCCACGGACGCACCCGTAATCAACTGGCGCGTGAAGCTCGAGGCCAGGTCCTGGTGTATCTCACGCAAGATGCCCGGCCGGCTAGTGACGCATGGTTGGCCAGGCTGCTGTCGCCGCTCAGAGAAGAGGGGGTTGCGGGCGTCTACAGCCGGCAGATCCCTCGACCCGACGCCGACCCTCTCATACGCTTCTTTCTCAGGGAGACATACCCGGATCGACCTGCACGGCGGCGACCGAACGCGATTCCGGCGTCGAACGACGACCAGCCAGGCCTGGCGAGACCCCACTTGAGCGACATCTTCTTCAGTAACGTGGGCTCGGCCATACGCCGTGAGGTATGGGAACGCGTTCCCTTCCGCGAGGACGTGGTCATGAGCGAGGACCAGCATTGGGCGGCGGCTGCGCTGCGTGGGGGGTGGGAGCTGGCGTACGAGCCTTCTGCCTGTGTCGTGCATTCCCACGGGTATTCGCTGGGGGGCGTCTTCAGGCGCAATGTCCTCAGCGGAGCAAGCCTTCGTGGGCTGATCGCCGATTCACGCGGGGGTATCGCTCGCCAGGGACTTTCGTACGTAGTGCGCGAAGCGCTCTACCTCTGTCGCGTGGGAGCGCTGGGCTGGCTCCCGTACATGGTCGCCTACGAGACCCTCAAGGTGGCTGGCTTTGCGCTCGGTCAGCGGCGCCCCGCGCGGGCAGCATGACCGGCGGCTGTGCGCGGGAAGGGCGTCCATTATGATTCGGGCTGCATGGCTCAGGGCAAGCCATTGACGAGCGAGGTGCTCGTTCCTGCAGCCGTCTACGCTGACGAGCCTTCATCCGGGCGTCGCTCATCGTTCGAGTCGTTGCTGCTGAAGCTTGGCCTGCCGCTGGGTCTTTTCACGGCTGCCTTAACGCTGTACCTGGTGACGGCCGCGCCAAGCGTATACAGCTTTGACGCGGCCGAATTTGCGCTTGCGTCGGCAACCTGGGGTATCCCGCACGCCACCGGTTACCCGCTCTTCGTGCTGCTGGGCCGTCTCGCAATGACGGTACTGCCCTTCGGCGATGCTGCATTCCGCATCGAGGTGCTCACGGCGCTTTTCGCCGCGCTTACCCCAGTCACCATCTTTCTGGTGCTGATCGAGCTCCGGGTACCTGTCATTCCCAGCGTGCTCGCCGTGTCGATGTTCGCGGTGTCGTTCTATCAATGGAGCTCGGCGGTAGTCACCAAGGAGCACAGCTTGCACGACTGGCTGACGGCCATGGTGCTGTTGCTGCTGCTGAAATGGCAGCGCTCGTCGCGCTTCGAGTGGCTGCTTCTGAGCTGCCTGGTCTACGGGCTCAGCCTCACGAATCACATGTCGGCTGCGCTCTACGGTCCGGCTTTTCTGGGATTCGTCTTGTGGCGGCTCCGCGCGGGTGCGGAGGGCGTGCCTGTTGGTTTGGCCCTGGGCCCCGGCGAGGCTTGCGGCCGGCTGACATTGACACGCACGCAGCTGCTTGCCCTCGGTGGCTGCGCCGCGGTGTCGCTGCTGCCTTACCTGTACCTGCCGCTTGCCTACCTGTCTCACCCGGCATTCAATATCGCCGGACACTACGATGCCAATGGCGCCTTTCAGCCAGTGGATCTGGCCAGCGCGAACGGTCTGTTGTGGATGGTGACTGGGCGGCAATTCGCCGGCCTCATGTTTGGAACGGAGCTCTCCCACCTGCCGGCACAGGTGTGGGATCTGGTGCGATGGCTTTGGGGCAACTTTTTGGGCATCGGGGTCGTGCTGGGTGTGCTGGGCCTACCGACCCTTCGCGCTCGCAATCGCTCACTGTTCCGGTTGGTTGTGGCGCTCGCCGGATTGCACGTCGTGTTCTTCGTCACGTATGCAGCCGCGGATCGCGACAGCATGTTCGTGCCGTTGTACATGCTGTGGACCTTGCCCCTGGCGACGGGCATTGAGGCAGTGGCCAAGCTGCTCGGAATGGGCGCCGTCGGAAAGATGGGCTACGGTCTGCAGGCTGTGGCGGTGCTGGTTGTGGCCAGCGTCAACTATCCGCTGCTCAATCTGAGCCGGGACAAGCGTCCCGAGGAATGGGCGACGAATTTTCTCAGCCGAGTCCCCCCAGGCTCCATTGTGCTTACGCGATGGGCCTTCTCGGGTCCGCTCCGATACGAGCAATTGATTGGCGGGATGCGTCCGGACGTGCAGGTCATCGATCGCTTCCTGATCTCCCAGGCCGACATGGCGCGCCTGGTGCAAACGCACGCGAGCGGCCGGCCGGTGGTGGCGGACGAGGTCAACGTCTTGCAGTCCGCGGATGGCCTGACCGGCATTTGCGCGTCGCCGCTGCCCGGCGCCAGCGTCGACCTGGGAATGGGCCCGGTTACCGAACAGGATAGGCTGCCATTTTCCGGCTACCTACTGGTTCGCTGTGAGCTTGGCTCGGTCGGCGGCGCAGCCGGACCAGCGGCTTCGACTGGCCAACATTGATCGGTTACGAGGAGACAGGCAGCGCGACCATAGCTGGGGTCCACGCCTGGCGGCGCTGGCTGCCACGCACTCGCCTGGGTTGGGCGGCCTGTTATACGACGGCTGTTTTCGTCCTGTGCATCTTGCTCCAGCCAATTGGCAGCTTCTGGACGCCCGACGGGGGGGCCAAGTTCATGCAGCTGCTGTACCTTCACCGGACTGGTGCGGGGTTCAGTGCTGCTGTTCCCTATCTGGCTAGGGACGTGGATCCCGACCTCCGCCTCGTCGATATGCCCTTTTCGTTCCGTCTGTACCCGGACGGGCAGTTTCACACGTACTTCCCGCTGGTCTTTGCACTCGTATCGCGCGTGCCGTACCTGCTCTTTGGCCTGCGAGGGCTGCTTTTGCTGCCGGCCGCTGCCGGAGCCAGCAGCGCCCTGCTGAGCGGGCTCATCGCTGAGCGCTTGCGGCCGGGCCGCGGCTGGATCGCCCTCCTGCTGGCAGCATTCGCCACGCCGATATTTTTCTACTCGCAGATCTTCTGGGAGCATACGCCGGCAGTCGCGCTGGCGCTGGCGGGGCTGTACCTGCTCGTCCGCGAGACGACCACCGCGCGCGAGATTGAGCCTGAGTCGAAGGTAACCGCGGGCCAGCGGCTCGCGCGACTGGGGAGGTATCTGGCTGCCTTGGCGCTGATAGCTCTGGCGGCGGCATTTCGAAGCGAGATGCTGCTGTTCGAGGGCTGCTGCGCAGCATGGTGTGCCGTACGCATCTTTCAACATGAAGGACTGGCGGGCCGCGCGGCACTGGCAGTGGTCGCCGCGGCGGGTTTCGGCATGGTGGTCTTGGTCATCACCACGACAAGCCAGTCCGGAGACCTGATTGGGGCCAAGGAGGACGTTCAGCTCCGGGTGCTCGGCCACCTTTTCGATCCGGCTCAACGGGCGTCGATCCTCACCGACCTCGGCCATCGGCTGCGAGACGTGTTCTACAACATCGTGGACGCCGACGCCGTCGTCGTCCCCTTGCTGGCCTATCCGGCGCTTCTGGCGGCGCTGGCAGCGCTCGCTGCTGGCCTGAGCCGCGGACGCTGGAAATGGCGATTGCTTGTGCTCGCCTCGGCCGCCATGGCGGCCCCGGCCGCGGTCAACGCCTTCTATCCGGGGCCGATGTCTTCGACTCATGGCGTGGTTCTTTCCGCGCCGTTCATCCTGGCTGCGGTGGCATTGTTGGGACCAAAACGACCGGCCGGGATGTTAATGGTGGCGACGATGCTGGTCTTCGTGCTGGCGGAGGTGGCCTTTTGGGATCGTGGGACGGCCGGTGGCAGAGAGTGGGGAGCGCGGGGAATTCTGCTGATCTACCCCCTGGCCGCGGTGCTTCTGGCGGTCAATTGGCCCCTTGACCGGCAGAGCACGATCCGCCGAGTCGCAGTTGGCGCTCTGGTCGTGTTGTCGGTGTTCACTCAGCTGCGCGGCGTGTTCCAGATGCGGGTCGACGTAGCGATATCGGCGCCGTGGACCACGGCGCTGCAGCAGCTGTCGCCGTCGGTCGTGGCCACGGACGTCTGGTGGCTGGCCTCGACCAACACGCCGGCATACCCGCGGCATCGCTTTGTCCTGCTGCCGCAGGGCCCGGATCAGCCTCAGCTTGCGGAATACCTGTACCGGCAGGTGAAGGCAGGGCCGGGAGATTTGGCGTGGGTGAGCGGCTGTTTCGACCGCTGCAGCCTGCCGCCCGCGCTGCAGCCCTACTTCGTGGAACGGAGCTCCAGCCAGGTCAGGGGCATGTGGTTCGTAACGCTGACGCCCCGAGGCTCGCCACCGCCGGCCAGTGCGTAGGAATGTCCCTGAACCAGAGCGGCCCCAAGCGGGAACGGTTCGGCACATTCTTCGAGGCGACGAGCGGATTCGAACCGCTGCATAGGGGCAGTTCGATTTGGGGCTGTTGGGGCTATGTCCGCCCATGGTTCCTCTGATTGTGCCAGCGCTTGTGCCCAACCGTGGGGCTAAGGCTGGCGGAAGATGTCGTGGCGGCCAACGCGTCGCCATTTGATGCCCGGCTCGCCGTCTACGTCGATGAATTCGAAGGTGGCTCGGCCGTCAGGACCAGCGAACGACCACGTCAGTTCCCAGAGGTTCGGATGGCCGGCAAGAGCCTTAACGCGGAGGCTGCTGGGCCAAACGGGTGGCCAGCCGGTGCGGTTGGCGAAGGCTTCATTCAGCTTGTGGATGGCTTCTTTGAAGAGCTGGCGTTCGCGCTCGGTGAGGCGGAAATAGTCAGCTAGGAAGGAATCGCCGAGTTGATACTTCACGCACGCCGGCGAGCTGCACCCTTGCGCTTCCTCGCTTCGACGTACGTATCAAGGTCTGCGATGAAGGCCTCCACGTTGTCGAACGTCTTGTAGCGCCCGGCCGCGTAATCCTCATCAGCCTCCCGCTCCATCTGCTGCCAGCGTTCAGTCCAAAACCACGCTTGATCGGGGTCGCGCTCCTGCGGCCGGAGTTCCAGGACACCATCGTCGCGCTTGATGGCTTCCATGACGGTGCCCTCAGGTAGATCCTTACGTAGCTCTTTGGGAATCGTGACGGTGCCCCGCCCGCTGAGTTTCACTAGCATCGCTTAGTCCGCGACTCGGAGCATATCAGCTGATTGCTTGGGCGCTCTGCGGGCTAAGATAGCGTCCATCTTGTCCGCCGCTTCGCGCTGGAGATCGGGGATCACGTGGCTACGGGTGTTCGCCGTTGGCGCGTTTGCCCGCCATGGTGTGTTGAGTATGGCAAGAAATTGTCCGGGTTCTCCTCAACGTTGCTCTCTCAGCAGCCGGCATGGCTGAGTTGGCGGCCCTCATTCGGGACAATTCAAGCGTAGATTCGAGGCGACGAGCGGATTCGAACCGCTGCATAGGGGTTTTGCAGACCCCCGCCTTACCACTTGGCCACGTCGCCGGACACGCCCCGAAAGGGGGCGCAGCAACGCGAATTGTAGCGGGGTCGGTACGGGGTTCGAGGGTGATGCACTGCACATGCGGGCAGGAATTGTGCTAGGGTCTCCGGCATGGAGCGGGTCTCCTACATCGAGAGTCCCTGCAAGTCGGCCATCAATTCGGTCAAGGGGATGGCCTTCAGGTGGAGCATCAATCCGTACCGGGGCTGCCGGCATCGCTGCGTGTACTGCTTCGCGCGGCAGTACCAGGCTTGGCACGAGCTCGACGCGGGTCTGGACTTCGAGAACAAGATCTTCATCAAGACCAACATCTCCGACGCCCTGCGTGAGGACTTGCGGCGGCCCTCCTGGAAGCGCGAGCTGGTGGTGGTGGGCACCGCGACGGACTGTTATCAGCCGGTCGAGGGACACTACAAGCTCACGCGGCGCGTCCTGGAGACGCTGCGGGACCATTACAACCCCACCCACCTGATTACCAAGGGGACGATGATCTTGCGTGATCTCGACGTGCTGGCCGATCTGGCTCGCCGGGCCGACTGCACCGTCCTGCACAGTGTTACGACCGTGGACGAGGGGCTGTGGAAGCAGCTCGAGCCAGGCACGCCCCGGCCCCAGAAGCGCCTGGAGGTCATGCGTGAGCTGGTACGGGCAGGAGTGAATGCCGGGGTGCTGATGGCGCCCACCATCCCGGGGATCACCACCGAGCCGGGCGTGCTCGAGCGGGTGGTCGAGGCTGCCGCTCGCCATGAGGCGCGCTTCGTGTCCCATAACGTGCTCCGCCTGGCCCCCGGCACGCGGGAGTGGTACCTGGATTTCATCCGCCGCGAGTACCCGCATCTGCACGATGGCTACCTGCGGCTCTACAGTCGCGGCGCCGGCGCGCCCAAGGCCTACGCCGAGGTCGTGGGCGCGCGCGTGGAGGCGGCCAGAGTCATCTATCAGATCGGCCGATCGATCCCCGCCCGCGCCGAGCCGGTCGATCTGCAGCCGTGGCTGTTTGGCGATGGCGGCCCTTGCTACCAGGAGTCGCCCGTGGTTGGCCCTCCTCCACGACGGCCGGCATAGGACCTGGGCGGTGGTGAGGGGCCTGCTTCGGTGGCTCAGGCGGCGTGGCTGGTGATGACCCGCTTCGGCAGGCGAACGTGCACGCGAGTGCCCACGCCCTGCTCGCTCTCGATGCTCATGCTCCCGCCGTGCTGGTCCACGATCTCGTGTGAGCCGGCCAGCCCCAGGCCAATGCCGCGATGGGTATCCCGGACGTTCGAGGCGCGGTAGAAGTAGCTGAAGATGTTTGGCAATTCGGCTGCCGGGATACCGATTCCATGGTCTTCGACGGTCAGCTGCACCTGTCCCTCGAGCTCCACTACCTGAACCGCCACTTCCGTGGTCTGCTCGCTGTACTTCAGGGCGTTTGAGAGCAGGTTGATCAGTACGCGGCGAATACGATCTGCGTCCCACACCGCGGGGATGTTTTCGTGCTGGAAGCGAGTTGCGATCCGCCGCTCCGGCGCCTCCAGCTGCATCTCCGCCACAGCGCTTTGAACCAGTCCACACACCTCGACTTCGTTCAGGTCCAATAGCAGTCCGGCGCCCATCGCCAGCCGGGCGCTGTCGAGCGTCTCACTGACCATGGATGACATGCGTTTAGTGGTTAGCTTGATTTCATCGACGTGCCGGATGAGATCGGCGCTGTCCTCGAGCCGTCCGAGCTCCCGGCGCAGCAGCTCGGCGCGCAGGCCGAGGGCGGCCAGGGGGTTCCTGAGGTCGTGGGCGACCGCCGCCCACAGCTGTTCGCGCGCCGCCTGTTCGCGCCGTAAGGCCTCCCCCACTGCCTGGGCAACGTCCAGCGATCGCCGAAGTCGGGCGGTGAGCACCGTCAAGGCCGCGCCGGCCAGCACGAAGATAGCGAGATCGATGGAAGTCTCCCTATCGAACACCAGGCCTTTCACGGGAGGCAGCAAATAATCAATGCCTATCGAGCTGATCAGCGTGGCTGCCACGCCCCACCACATGCCGCCAAGCCATGCGCTGACGGCCACCGCCACCAGGAAAACCGCGAAATGGCTGTAGCCGATGGCAAAGTCCAGCATCCAGGAGAGCGCGAAGGCGGCCGCGATAGCAGCGATGGGAATGACGGCTCTCGACCATCGACGCTGCAGCCCCTTCATGCGCGCTACTCTACCGTTGCCCGGCCGCTGGCACGCGGCTATCCACGTTTCAGGCTAGGTAGCTTAACGTCAGCTCTCTTAGGTAGTCTCGGCACCGCTCTGTTGTTGGGCTTTCAGCTCCCGGATACGCTCAGCACATGAGCTTGCTGGCGGTCCCGCGGCCCAGCCGGCTTAGCAGGCCCGCACCGCTGCATTTCTCTACGAAACAGGTTGTGGTTCGGGTGTTTGCGCTGCTGGCCGGCGGCTGGAGCCTGTTGCTATGCGGGTTCGGCTCGCCCGCCCTGGCCGATACGGCCCAGCTGCCCGACTTCCGCCTGCAGAGCAATCAGCTGAAGGCCATCGACGCGGCGAGCGCGCCGCCTGTGCGAGCCGTGGCGGACGTGCTGATCGACGACGCCAGCCGGCAGGTGCTGCTCGATAAGCAGAGCCACCTGCGCTGGCCGCCCGCCAGCACCGCCAAGATCATGACCGCGCTGCTGACGCTCGAGTCCGGCGGCCTGGATGCTCTGGTCACGGTTTCGCCGGTGGCGGCGGCCGAGGAGGGCACCCGCATGGGGCTGGATGCGGGAGAGGTGCTCAACGTTCGGCAGCTGCTGTACGGTCTGCTGCTGCCCTCCGGCAACGACGCGGCCATAGCCCTGGCCGAGCGAGATGGCCCGTCGGCTGCTTTCGTTGGGCGGATGAACGAGCGGGCGCAGCAGCTGGGGCTGGCGGACACGCACTTCGTGAATCCTGACGGCTTGGACGACGACCAGCAGGTCACGAGCGCCAGCGACCTGGCGCGGCTGGCCCATTACGCGCTGAGCTCGCAGCCGCTGTTCGCCGCGATCGTCAAGACGTCTCACCAGGTTATTCCGGCTGAGGCTGGCCATCCCGCTTTTGATCTCACGAACCTCAATCAGCTGTTGGGAACGTACCTCGGAGCTGATGGTGTGAAAACCGGAACGACCCCGGCCGCGGGCCAGAACCTGGTGGCGAGCGCAACGCGCGATGGCCACCGGCTGCTGGCAGTGGTCTTGGGAAGTGACGACCGCTACTCGGATGCGATGGCCCTGCTCGACCACGGCTTCAGCAGCTACGCGTGGTGGCAGCCAGCTCTCGGTTACCAAGCGCAGCTCGTCTCGTTGACTCCCACAGCGCCCGCGCCGCTGTTTGCCTGGCAGACGTCACAGGTACGTACGTTCGCCGATCCTGACGCGCTCACGGCCACATTCACCCTCTTCGGCCAGCCGCTCGCGTCGGTGCCGATGCGGCTGGCCGCCACGACCCCGTGAGAGAGCGCTTGCACAAGCTGCTGGCGCACGCCGGCGTCGCTTCTCGCCGCGAGGCCGAACGGCTGATTGGCCTCGGGCGAGTGCGTGTGAACGGGGAAGTGGTCGCGCAGCCAGGCACGCTGGCCTCGTTGGAGGACGACGTCGTGGAGGTGGACGGCCTGCGCGTGGCCAGCCGTGAGGGGTTCGAGCACTACCTCTTGAACAAGCCGCCGGGCGTAGTCAGTACCGCGCGGGACCCCCAGCACCGGCCGACGGTCGTTGGTTTGCTGCGTGGAGTCACAGCGCGCGTCTATCCCGTTGGGCGGCTGGATGCCGCGTCCGAAGGGTTGATCCTGTTGACCAATGACGGCGACCTGGCGCAGCGGCTGACCCATCCGCGTTTCGGCCTCGAAAAGGAGTACGTGGTGGAGCTGTCCCAGCCTGTTGAGGAAGCTGAGCTGGATAGAATTCGCCGGGGCGTCGAGTCGCGCGGTGAGCGGCTCCGGCCGCGTGAAGCGCGGTTGGAGGGAAGCGGGCGCAGCAACCGCGCGGTGATCATCCTGGCCGAGGGAAAGAAGCATGAGGTTCGTCGGATGTTCGAGGCAGTCGGCCGGCACGTTACACGACTGCAGCGGGTTCGCCTGGGACCGCTGCTCCTCGGCGACCTGCCGTCTGGCCAGTACAGACGGCTCTCGAAAGCCGAGGTCGAGCAATTAAGAGCCGCTACGTTGGGTTGACCGGCCTCCCCGCCGCCGGCAAAGGGACCTTCAAGGATCTGCTGCTGCAGGAGCTGGATGCCCGAGGTATCTCCCATACCTATCTGAGCCTGTCGGATGAGCTGCGGGCGGAGGTGCGCTTTCGCGGCCTGCCTGTCGATCGCGACGTCCTGCGGGAGATGGGACACCAGCTCAGGCTGAAGCATGGGAGCGACATTCTTTCGCGGCGCGTTCTGGAGCACATTGCCCTCGACCTGCGCCAGGGCATGCGCCATTCGGTGGTCGTCATCGACGCCATTCGCAATCCGGCGGAGGTTCACGCTCTGCGCGAGTCGCTGGGCGACGAGTTCGTGCTGGTAGCCATCGAGGCGCCGGTCGACATCATCGTGGAGCGGATCCGGGCTCGCGCTCGGCAAGGAGACGTACTGAACGACGATGCCCTGGCTCGCAGCGTTCTCGAAGCTGAGATGGGGCTCAATGAGCCTGAGCACGGCCACAACATCGCGGACTGCATCGCCATGGCCAACGTGCGCTTCGAGAATTCGGGATCGCTCGACGACCTGGGTGAGGCGGTTCGGGCGTTCGTCGAAGACCAGGTCGTGCCCAATCTGTGACTCCGTTCTACCGCTTTTCGCGTCCCACCATGCGCTTCCTCCTGTGGCTTCTCACCGACTTTCACATCGAGGGCGTCGAGCTTGTCCCCAGGAGCGGCGCGCTGATTGTTGCCAGCAATCACCTGCACTTGGCCGATCCGCCGCTGCTGGGCGCAACACTGCCACGCTTCATCCGTTTCATGGCCAAGCGGGAGCTGTTCGAATCGCCTGTTGGCTGTCTGTTTGGCACCGCCTACGGGGCATTCCCGGTCGACCGCGAGCAGCTGGACCGCCGAGCCATTCGGCAGGCCGAGCGCATCCTGGCGCTGGGTGGGGCGGTCGGCATGTTTCCTGAGGGGCATCGAAGCCATGGCAAGGGCCTGCTGCCGGGACACAACGGCGTGGCGTTACTGGCCCGACGCAGTGGGGCGCTGGTGCTCCCCGTCGGCATCGCCGGGACCGAGCGGGTGTTCGTTGGGCGTTCCCGCTGGCGGGTATCGGTCCGTGTGGGCGAACCCCTGCACGTTCCGCGCGGCTGCAATCTTTCGGAGGCGACTGAGGTCGTGATGACCGCCATTGCCACGCTTCTGCCCGATGAGCTTCGTGGCGTGTACGCTGGAGCCGGCCGCCAGGCGCGAGGGCACGCGGCGAATGGTGCCGGAGAGCCCAACGACTCGACACTCAGCACGGCACACTCGGCGCTTCCGTCGGGCGTGGACCGATGAAGCCTGTCGTAGCCATCGTCGGCAGGCCGAACGTCGGCAAGTCGACGCTGTTCAACCGCTTGGTCGGCCAGCGTCAGGCCATCGTCGAGGATGTGCCCGGTACCACGCGCGATCGCATCTACGGTGAGACCGAATGGACGGGGCGATCGTTCACGGTCGTCGATACGGGCGGTATCGCTACCGACGACGCCGACGACTTTACGGCCATGATCGAAGAGCAGGCCCAGCAGGCCATGGATGAGGCCGACGTCATCATTTTCATGGTCGATGCGCGCACCGGCGTGAGCCAGGCCGACGCAGACGTGGCCGAACGGCTGCGGCGCTCCACCAAACCCGTGATCCTCGTAGCCAACAAGGCTGACAATCAAGACCAGCTTCTCGGCGCCGTCGAGTTCTATGAGTTCGGCCTGGGAGAGCCGCTGGGTCTGTCGGCGCTGCACGGGCTGGGTACCGGAGACCTGCTGGATGAGGTCGTTCGACGGCTTCCAGTCGAGACGGCCGGCGAGGACGAGGCGGCGCTCAAGGTGGCCATCATTGGCCGGCCGAACGTTGGCAAGTCGTCGTTGCTCAACGCCATTCTGGGCGAGCAGCGCGCCATCGTGAGCGAGATTCCCGGCACCACGCGCGATGCCATCGATACGGTCATCGAATATCAGGGCCAGCGCATCGTGCTCATCGACACAGCCGGTATCCGGCGCCGAGGCCGGGTCGATCGTGGCGTCGAGCAGTACAGCGTGATCAGGGCGCTGCGGGCGATCGACCGCTCGGATGTCGCCGTTCTGGTCGTCGATGCCAGCGAGATGCTCACCGGGCAAGACGTGCACATCGCCGGCTTCGTTCAGGACGCGGTGAAGGGGCTGCTCCTGGTCGTCAACAAGTGGGATCTGGTGCCCAAGACCGAGACGACGATGAACGATTACCAGGGCGAGATTCGTCGGGAGCTCAACTTCATGGACTACGTGCAGCCGCTGTTCGTCTCGGCCAAGACAGGTCAGCGTGTCGATCGAGTGCTCGACGCCGTTCTTCGAATAAAGGAACAGCGTGAAAAGCGAATTGGCACCGGCGAGCTCAACCAGCTCGTGGCCGAATCCGTGCGCAAGCACAGTCCGCCGGGCGCCCATGGCCGGCTCTTGAAGATCTTCTACGCTACCCAGGCCGGGGTGAATCCGCCGACGTTCATCTTCTTCGTCAACGATCCGAAACTGTCGCACTTCTCCTACAAGCGCTTCCTGGAGAACCAGATCCGCGAACGGTTAGGCTATGAGGGCACTCCCATCAAGCTGGTCATGAAAGCCCGTGCCGATTGAGATAGCGCCACTTCCGCTGCTGTTGGTGGCCGTGGCGGGCTACTTGGTTGGGTCCATTCCGACCGGCTACCTGATCTGCCGCAGCCAGGGCGTGGACCCCAGAGCACGCGGCAGCGGGAAGACGGGCGCCACCAACGTCCTGCGAACGCTGGGCCGGAAGGCGTCGGCAGCCGTCCTGGTATCGGACATGGCCAAAGGCGCGGTGGCAGTGCTCATCGCTCGCTGGCTCTTCTCGGACGTGCTGGCCGCCGACGTGGTAGCTGGCGTGGCGGCCATCGTTGGCCACGTCTTCCCGGTGTTCATCGGCTTTCGAGGGGGGCGCGGCGTTGCCACCGCTTTGGGTGCCATGCTGGCCATCTCGCCGATCGTGGGCCTGGTCGGATTAGCGGCCGGGGCACTTATCATCGCCCGCTCGCGAATCGCGTCGCTCGGCTCGCTGGTAGGCGCGGCGCTGGCGTTGCTGTTCATCGCGGCGCTGTTCTTCACCCGCCTGCAGCCGCTGCTACCGGTCATCTACTGCCTGCTCGCGGCCATGATCCTGGTCTTCACCCACCGCGACAACATCCAGCGTCTCCTGGCTGGAACCGAACGCAAGATTCAGCTGTAACGCTCGGCGGCGCATGATCACCGTCTTTGGTACCGGCTCCTGGGGCACCACGCTGGCCGTCCTGCTGGCGCGCAACGGCCAGCAAACGATCCTGTTGACGCGCAGCGAAGAAGAGGCGTCCGCGCTTCGCGCAGCCGCTGAGAACCCGCGATTCCTGCCTGGCGTAGCGTTTCCCGCGGGGCTGGAGGTATCCGGCGATCCGGAAGTGCTGCAGCGAACGGACGTTCTCATGCTGGCCGTACCGTCGGAATCGATGAATCGGGCCATTGGCTGGCTCGCTCCGAGGCTCACGCCGAAGACGGTCGTGGTCAGCGGCAGCAAGGGCCTTGCCGACGTCCCGGATCCCGCGGGAGAGGGCCATCCCCGACCGCGCCGGATGACGGAGATCATCGCGCGCTACGTGTCCGGCCAGCTATGCGCGCTTTCGGGTCCTAACCTGGCTAAGGAGGTGGCAGGCGGCTTGCCCGCGACGACCGTCGTCGCGTCGTCCGACGCTGGCGCGGCTGCCGCCGTGCAGCGGCTGTTCGCGGGTCCCACGTTTCGGGTTTACACGTCCACCGATGTAGTGGGCGTAGAGCTTGGGGGAGCGCTCAAGAACGTCGTCGCGCTGGCCGCTGGAGTCGCCGATGGCATGCATGTGGGTGACAATGCCAAGGCAGCGCTGATTACTCGCGGCCTGGCCGAGATGAGCCGTTTGGGCCAGGCGCTGGGTGCCGACGCGCGCACCTTCGCGGGGCTGGCCGGACTGGGCGACCTCGTTGCGACCTGCGCCAGCCCCTTCAGCCGCAACAGGCGGCTGGGTGAGCAGCTGGCAGGCGGTAAGAGCCTGGATCAGGCCCAGCGCACGGTCGGGCAGCTGGCGGAAGGGGTGCCAACGACTCGCGCGGCTGTGGAGCTGGCCGATCAGGCCGGGGTGGAGATGCCAATCTTCCGGCAAATGCACGCGTTGCTGTTCGAAGGGAAGGACCCGCGGCAAGCGGTGTTGGATCTGATGCAGCGCGAGCCCAAGTCCGAGTGGACATAACGTACACGGCGGCGGGCAGGACGTCGCTCAGCTCGAGCTGCGGGACGCAGCGGCGGCAAGATCCGTCTGGCATGGTTTCTGCACACTCGTGCCACGTTCTACGCCGAATCGCTCGGTGTGGGATAGAGTGCAAATTCAGGTAAGCTAAGTCGGATTCGATGCGCGTTCTGGTAGTGGATGACGACGATGGCATTCGATTCATCGTCGGGGGGGTAGCACAGGAACTACCCGGGGCCGTGGTTGAAATGGCGTCCAATGGAGCGGACGCGTTGGAGCGCATCGACCGGACAGGCTGCCCCGAGCTCATCGTCACCGATGTTCGGATGCCGCGCATGAACGGCTTGGAGCTCACGCGTGCCGCCAAGAATCGCTGCAGCAGCTTGCGCGTGATCGTCCTGGCCGCCAGCGACTACCGCAGCGAAGCCTTTGCGGCGGGCTGCGACGACTACCTCTCGAAGCCTTTCGAGCTCGACGTGCTGAGCCAAAAGATCGAGTCGCTGCTCGGCCGCGCGGATTAGCCATGGGCCTCTGCACAACGACGCGTTAGTGCAGCGGTAGCGCGGGGCTCGATTCACCGAGTCCCTTCTGTGTGCTGCGCATGCTCTGCGGAGCGATGACGTCCTGCTTTCGAATCTGAAGAGCGAAGAGCAGCGCCATGATGCCCAGCAGGCCGGACGCCGCAAACGCAATGTGGAACGACTGAACGGTGACCAGCTGGGCCGCCGCGCTTCTGACGCTTGCACCGGGGGCGGCGGCGCTGCTGCTGATGAGGACCGTGCCCAGCGCCGCGACGCCGAACGCCGACGCGACCTGGCGCTGGGTGCTGAAGAGTGAGGAGGCTCGGCCCATCTTTTCATGGGAGATGGTGGCGAAGGCTATCGTCTGCATGCTCACCATGTTGAAGGCGATGAATACGCCCCGCAGCAGCATGATGCCCCGGATCCACCACAGGTTCGTCTCCAGGCCGACGCGCGTCAGCAGGAACGCAGTCACGATGATGCCGCAGGTGCTGACAATCAGGTTGGGGCGAGGTCCAATGCGGGCGTACAGCCGGCTGGTCACCTGCACCATGGCGATGGTCCCCAGAGGCTGAGCAGAGGTGATGAGCCCGGAATCGAAGGCCGACAGCCCGCGCGGCCCTTGCAGAAACAGAGGCAGCAGGAACAGCACGCCGTTCTGTGCGCTGAAGGTGCAGAAGGCGGCAAGATTGGCCGTGCGAAATATCCTGCCGCCAAAGAGCGCGAGGTCCAGCATTGGCGCCGACAGCCTTTTCTCCACCAGCACCAGTCCCACCAGACAGCTGAGGCCGAGCAATCCGGTGACGAGCACGTTCGCGGCCGTCCAGCCATCGTCCGGGCCGCGCGACAGCGCGTAGAGCACCGCGGCCAGTCCGACGCCTGAGAGAACGAATCCCGACGGATCGAAACCTCCGGCGCGCTCTTCGCGATGCTCGCGCAGCGCCTTGGCCGCAAACAGGAATGAGAGCGCGCCGACGGGCACGTTGACGTCGAAAATCCAGCGCCAGCTGACGCGATCTACCAGGAACCCGCCCAGCAAAGGGCCCAGCATCGGGGCGAGCTGGGTCGGGATGCCAAGGATGGACGAGGCGCGGGCGCGCTCGTGAACCGAGAAGACCCGAAACAGCATCGCCGTCCCGACAGGACTCATCATGCCGCCGCCGATGCCTTGCAGCACGCGAAAGAAGGCCAGCGACTCGATGCTCCAGGCCCGTCCGCACAGCGCGGAGCCGAGGGTGAACATCGCCGTCGCGAACAGGAAGGTTTTCTTGGTGCCGAAGCGGTCCCCGAGCCAGCCGGAGGCGAGAATCCAGACGGCCAGGCTGACCAGGTAGCCTGTGACCACCCACTCCAGCCTGTCCGTGCCAGCATGGAATTCAGTGCCGAGGCGCGGCAGCGCCACGTTGACGATGGTGGTGTCGAGCAGGGTCATGAACAGCCCGAACACGAAGGCGCTCGCTACGAGGTACTTGTATTCGAAGCGCTCGAACAGGTCCTTCAGGAGTGGCACGGGCGAGCCTCAGCCCTCATCGAGGGCGCTGTTCATGGTCGCGCTGTGCCGTAGAAGCCATGCCTCTTTAGACGGTACGGTGATCGCACACACACGGAATGGTTATAAGCCCTCGCCGGTCAAGGTGCACCGGCCCGCGCCGAGCTCGATGTCCCGAACTGGGCTCACCACGCCCATGGGGAGCAGCTTTAGCCGAGCCAGCTTGCGCCGGTCACGAACTCGCTGGAAGGGCGCCGCGCCTTCCTTACTTCGGCAATCTCGATTAGGCAGGCCTCTCGTACTGGCCGTGCCGTCTGCGTCCTAGCGCTCGAGTTCGCGGCGCAGCTGCTCGTACTGCTCCCTCGTGACCTCACCCGCGGCGTAGCGGCGCTTGAGGACGTCGAGCGCGGTCTCCGCATGGCTGCCCTGCCCGGCCAGCCAGCGTACAAGGAGCACTACGCCGGCGATCGCGAGACCCCAGAAGACCAGCATCACCAGGCCGCGAAGTCCCAGTGCCAGGCCGAACGCCCAGCCGCTCGGAAACGTTCCCCGATAGAACCCGGGCCACCATACCCAGCCATGCGGCCCGCCATAGCCTCCCATCATGCCCGGTGCCATGATGCCGTCCATAATCAGCGGACCCACGAATACCAGGACGGCCAGGACGGCCACGACGATGGCCAGTGTACGTCCTGTCTGTGTCATTTTGGGCACCTCCCAAAGCAGCTGCGGCGTTCTGATCTGGCTCCAACATAGCTATCAGGGCATGAATCTTCGGGGAACGCCGGATAAATGAGGCCCGAACACGTGTGGCCAGGATCTATTGACGAGCAGTTCATTCGGGCTTAACCCACCGTTACCGGCCGGCGCGAGATGGTTGAGTTGGGAGCACGAGTCCTTATGGCAATGTCCACTGGCCGCATCATGCCGGCCAGGCGCTTTGTGCCGGTCATCAGAAGCTGGACGAGCTCGGTGCTGGATCGCGCTCGTTACCGCGGCGGGAGCCGCGACCTGCGGCTGGACCTGCTGCGCGGATTCGCCGTTTTCGCCATGGTTGCCGACCACGTCGGAGGCGATCATTCCTACCTCTACAGCGTTACCGGAGGCAACGTGTTCTTCGTCTCAGCGGCTGAAGCGTTCGTCTTCATCTCCGGCATGGTGATGGGTGTCGTGTACAGCAAGGCCGTCTGGCGAGACGGCATCGGCGCCGGCGTGCGGATGGCACTCAAACGGGCCTGGAAGCTGTACTGGCTGACGGTCCTGCTGACGCTCCTGTATTCGGCGTTTTCCTACAGGCTCGGGCTGCCCTGGGCGGACACCGTCGATCCCCAAGACCTGGAGACGTTCGTCGTCGGCGTGCTGACGCTGCATCGCACTTACTTTCTGACCGACGTTCTCCTGATGTACACATTGCTCGTGCTCGCTGCGCCAGCAGTGTTGGCGCTTGTGGCCAAGCGGCAGACGCTCATCGTCCTGCTGGCCTCATGGGCGCTGTGGGCCGCCTGGCAGCGATGGCCCGAGCAGGTCCAGGTGCCGTGGGCCGTCCAGGACAACCTCGTCTTTCATTTCCCTGCCTGGCAGGCGTTATTCGTCACCGGGATAGTCGTGGGCTGCCATCGAGAGGCGTTGGGAAGATGGCTCAGCAGAGTTCCCGCGCTGCTTCTGCTTACATCCTCGGCTGGGCTCGGGACCGGAACGCTGTGGTTTTATCGCCACGAATTCGAGCTGTTCGGCAGGCTGTTCCCGCTGCGCGACCCAACGGCGCTGGATGCGCAGCTCTTCTCCAAAAGCGATCTCCGGGTGGGCCGGCTGTTCGTATTCCTTATCCTTTGCACGTTCGCGTTTACGCTGCTGAGTCTTCAGTGGCAGCCCATCAAGCATGCGCTCGGCTGGCTGCTATTACCGCTCGGTCAGCATGCATTGACGGCCTACACGGTGCATCTGTTCATCGTTGGCTTGGTCGTGCGCGAGCTGCCTGGGCTCAGCTATTCTGGCGAGCCGGTGCTGCTCACCACGGTTATTCAGCTGGCGACAGTGCTGCTCGTATGGGCTGTCGTCATGTTTCTTGGCTCGATCTCGAAGGCGCGGTTGGCCTTCGGGTCACCTGGGGCTCATCGGCCGAAGGCGGCAGCACGATCTGGCGCTTGTGCCTCAATAAGGTCCGCCGCAGCCGCGGAGAGCATTCCCCGTGAACGTTCTTCCGGATTTCGACATCATCTATTTCCCGTTCCTGTTGGTTTGACGCCTCGAGCCTCACAGTGGGGGTGAATCTGCCGTGGCCGAGCTTGGGTTCCAGCCGGGAGAGGAAGGGGAGCGTTCAATGTCCGCATCCACACGCAACAGTGGCAAGCTGTCATGGTGGCGGCTCGAGTGCCAGCTGCCATGAGCTCGTTGACCTACATCCGATTTTTCGAAGAGTTTGGGATTGACGACGTTCCGCTGGTCGGCGGCAAGAACGCATCCCTGGGCGAGATGTTCCGCAAGCTCTCCGCGCAGGGTGTGCGGGTACCTAACGGGTTCGCGATCACCGCGCCGGCCTATTGGCACATGCTGCGGGAAGCGAACGCCTTGGACCCGCTGCGCGAGGCCCTCGACGAGCTCGACCCGGCCAATGTGGTTGATCTCGCTCGGTGCGCCAAGCGGGCCAGGGAGATCGTGTACGGTGCAGGCCTCCCCCGGGATCTGAGCGACGAGATCCTGGAGGGCTATCGGCGTCTGCAGGACGAGTACGGCGAGGAAATCAGCCTGGCAGTGCGAAGCTCGGCGACCGCCGAGGACCTGCCGACGGCCAGCTTTGCCGGCCAGCAGGAGACGTTCCTGAATATCAAGGGCGAGGAAAGCCTGCTCGACGCTTGCCGGCGCTGTTTTGCCAGCCTGTTCACCGATCGCGGTATTCACTACCGCATCGACCAGGGCTTCGACCATTTCAAGGTGGCGCTGTCGATTGGCGTTATGAAGATGGTGCGCTCCGATTTGGCCGCCTCTGGCGTCGTGTTCACGCTCGACACCGAATCCGGGTTCCGCGACGTGGTGCTGATCACCGGCGCCTACGGCCTGGGCGAGAACGTGGTGCAGGGCGCGGTCGATCCCGATGAGTTCTACGTGCACAAGCCAACATTCGAAGCTGGCCACCGCGCGGTGCTGCGCCGCATTCTGGGCGACAAGGCCGTGAAGATGGTTTTCGTTGAAGGAGAGACAAAGCACACAACCCGCAACATTCCAACCCCTAGGGCCGACCGCGACCGCTACTGCCTCAGCGATGAGGATGTGGTCGATTTGGCCCAGAGCGCTCTCGCCATCGAGCGCCACTATCGCCAGCCGATGGACATTGAGTGGGCGAAGGACGGGGTCGACGGCAACCTGTACATCGTTCAGGCGCGGCCCGAGACCGTCGCTTCCCAGCGGAAGCTGACGACGCTCGAAAGCTACGTTCTGGAAGGCCACGGGGAGATCGCCGTCGAAGGACGTTCGGTCGGCGAGAAGATTGCCGCCGGCGTGGCGCATCTCATTGAGAACCTCACCCAGCTGGCCGACTTCATGCCGGGTGAAGTGCTCGTGGCCGACACCACCACCCCGGATTGGGAGCCGGTGATGAAGACGGCGGCGGCTATCGTCACCAACCGCGGCGGCCGCACCTGCCACGCGGCCATCGTCGCTCGCGAGCTGGGCGTACCGGCGGTCGTGGGCACAGCCGATGCCACGACAAGGCTGCGAACAGGTGAGACCCTGACGGTGTCCTGCGGCGAAGGGGACGTTGGGCGAGTCTATCGAGGTGAGGTGCCGTTCCACGTGGAGCGCATCGAGGCCGGAGACATTCCACGCCCGGCAACCAAGATCATGATCAATCTGGGTAATCCGGACCTTGCTTTCAAGACGTCCTTCCTGCCTAACGATGGGGTTGGGCTGACGCGGATGGAATTCATCATCAGCGAGTACATCAAGGTGCACCCGCTGGCGCTGCTGCATCCCGACCTGGTTTCGGACCCGCGAGCGCAGGAGACCATTCAGCGCCTGCTTCGTGGCTATCCCGACGGATCGAGCTTCTTCGTCGAACGTCTGTCCGAAGGAATTGGCACCATCGCCGCTGCCTTCTGGCCAAAGCCGGTGGTAGTGAGGATGTCCGACTTCAAGACCAATGAGTACGCGAGCCTGGTCGGCGGAGCCGGGTTCGAGCCGCACGAGGACAATCCGATGATCGGCTTTCGCGGTGCTTCCCGTTATGCTCATCCCGCCTACGTCGAGGGCTTCGCGCTGGAGTGCAGGGCCATGAAGCGCGTCCGCGACGACATGGGTCTCAGCAACGTCATTCTGATGCTGCCCTTCGTGCGCCGTGTGGCTGAGGCCCGGCAGGTGCTCGAAGCGATGGCCGCGCTCGGCCTGAAACGGGGGGAGAACGGGCTCCAGATCTATGCGATGTGCGAGATCCCCAACAACGTCATCCTGATCGATCGCTTCGCCGAGCTGTTCGACGGCTTCTCGATAGGCTCCAACGACCTCACTCAGCTGACGCTGGGGGTCGATCGCGACAGCGAAATCGTGGCCTTCGACTACGACGAGCGGGACGAAGGCGTGAAGGAGATGATTCGCCTGGCCGTGGAGGGCTGCCGTCGCAACCGGGTTCATTCGGGACTGTGCGGACAAGCCCCGTCGGACTATCCGGACATGGCCGAGTACCTGGTCGAAATAGGTATCGACTCCATGAGCCTCAACCCCGACACCGTGATCAAGACCACGCGCAGCGTGCTGGAGCTCGAGCGACGCATGGCCAGCGCTGCGCCGGTGGCGCGAGAGCAGGTCCGCGGCCCCGTGACGATGGAGCATAGAGCGCACAAATAAGGAGGGCTATGCCAAATGGCCGACCTGAGCCTGCCGGAGTGCGAAGAAGTTCTGGCGCGCAATGGCGTTGCCCGGCTGGGCTGCTACTCGCCCGCCAGCGACCAGTCCTATGTGGTCCCGGTTGCCTACGCGTTTGAACCCGGAACCATCAGCCTGGCGCTCATTCCCGGCCAGAAGCTGAGCTTTCTGGCAGCTCATCCCACCGGCGTGTGCCTGGAGGTGGAGGAGGTGCGGGACGAGGACCAGTGGACCACGGTCGTCGTGGTTGGCGACATCGTCCGTATGGATCGAAACCCGCCAGAGATGGAGAACATTGGTGCGGAGCGGCAGGCGCTGGAGCCGATATTCGAGTCGGGGCTGACGCCATACCCGCTCGAAAGTCTGGTCTTCTGTGAGCTGGCCATCCGGAGCGTGTCCGGACGGACGGACCACTGGGAATCGCCGGTTGCGGCCGATTCCCACGAGCTCGAGCGAATCATCGGTACGTTCAAGAGCGAGCACATGGCCGGCAACTAGGGCGCCGTTGCAGGTGACCCAGGATGACCCGCCTCTCGGGCTGCACAGGGGTGTTCCGAAAGTCACTGCGTCTCTAGCTCCAGCATGGTCTTGCAATCGCCAAATGCGAAGGTGCCGCGAAGGCCGGCCCGTCCTGTTTACCTGACGAGTACAACCGCTCTCTGTTTCGCATCCGTAGCTTTCCCAGGGAGGCAGAGAACCTCTTGATAGGAGCAGGTGTATGCCAAGCAGTCGGGTAGGGCCGCTCGTGACGCGCCGGGATTTTGTTCGAGGGATACCGGCGCTCTTTGGTGTTGGGGCGGTATTGGCCGCGTGTGGTCAGGCTGGTCCAAGCCAGGTCCAGGGCTCCTCTCCGTCGAGCGCCGAGCTCTCATCAGCTGCACGGCCATCACCTGCCAGTGGATCTCCTGCTCCGGCCTCAGCAGCGCCTGCCGGGAGCGCGGCGGCCTCCGGCCGGGCCAGCACGTCAGCCGCGGTCTCGCCAAGCCCCATCCTGGGCAAGCCGATGTACCAGATGGACCCCCAGCACAGCGGACGCAGCCCATACCGTGGTCCTCGACAGGCTACGCTGCTTCGGACCTTCCAGATGCCGGCCGAACCGGGCTCCAACGGCCGGCCCGGACGGGCGGACGTGCAGCATTCGTCGGCCATTGGCCCGGACGGCACGATCTACATCCATAACTTCTCCAGCTCCATGTTCGCGCTGACCGACCCGGGGCGCGGGAATAGCCTGACGCTGAAGTGGCGTTTCGACGCGCCCGGCATGGCCGCCCTGCACGCTACGCCGGCCGTTGCCCACGACGGCAGCGTGCTGCAGACGTTCGCGGCGGGCTTCGGCCAGCCGGACACGGGCGGTGCGTTATATGCCATTCGTGCCCCGTCGACCGGCACAACCGCTTCGGAAGCCTGGAAGGTGGATCTCGGCCCTGGCCAGGGGACCTCATCCCCAACCGTGGGGCCCGATGGCTCAATCTATGTGGTGAGTGGCGCCGGGAGGCTCTTTGCCGTCAGTCGCGAGGGCGCCGTGAAATGGACCGCCCAGACTGGGCCTATCCTGCGCATCAGCCCGGCCCTTGCGAGCGACGGGACCGTCTACGTTCCGAGCTACGACGGCAAGCTGTACGCCGTCGCCCCTCCCTCGACGGGGGAGCAAGGTTCGGTGCGATGGACATTCGATTTTGGCCAGCATCTGGGGCCAACGGCGTTCCCCAGCGAATCCGCCCGAAGTGGGGCAGGTGGGCAGGCTGGTGTGGGGAGCTCGGCCTCCCCGACGATCGGGCCGGACGGCACGCTCTATGTGAGCGCCAACAACAGCAACTTCTACGCAATCACGCCTGATGGCCAGCTGCGCTGGCTGTTCGAGGCGGAGCGGGAGGTGGCTGGCATCTGGTCGAGCGCGGCGCTCGGCGCTGATGGGCTGACCGTCTACTTCGGCGCGAACAGGGGCGGGATCTACGCGCTGGACACCGCTACCGGGAAGGAGCGCTGGCGCTTCAACATCTACGGCTCGGTGTACAACTCGCCCGCGCTCGACGCCGACGGCGTGCTTTACACGGGCAGCAGTGTGGGCCACGTCTTCGCCGTGGACAGCGTTTCGGGGCAGCCGGTATTCGACTACGACGCCGGCCAGGAAGTGTGGTCGGACCCCTCGCTGCGGCCCGACGGATCGCTGGTGATGGCGGACCGCAAGGGTCGGGTGCTGCTGTTCGCGGGGCAGTAGGAACAGCTGCCGCTCGGTGCCTCCCCGCATTCGCGCCAGCTCGTAGCGTCCTGGCAGGATCCGGCCGATGCGTTGCTGGCGGGAACGCCATGGCTGGCGGGCACTGCGTTCTCAGCTCGCTTTCAGCAGCGCCTCAGAGCAACCTAAGGCTGGCGCTCTAGTGTGACCTCAATCAGGAAAGTGAGGTCATAAAACATGGTCAACGTATCGATGCGTGCGCTCATCATCGCCGGCTCGCTGCTGCTGCCTCCGGCTGTGGCTGTGCCGGCCTTTGCGGACAGCCCGGCGCCCAGCACCTCAGCCAGTCCCCAACCATCCGCCGTCGCCGGGCTGCAGGGTTCGATCCGTGGGCGCGGCAGCGTCAGCCTGTCAGGCGAGGACGGCACGCTCGACTTTGGCGTGGTGGCGCGGCCCGAGGCCGGCAAGCATGGCCGTCATGGCGATCTTCGGATCAAGGAGGCCAGCGGCTTGCACTACAACGGCGCCATTCGCACCTACTCGGTATCCGGGACTACCGCCACCATCGCCGGCGGCGGCGGCCTGGTCGATGAAAATGGCGCCAAGCACCACGTTCGCTTTTCCGCGACCGTCACCGCCGGCGGACCAGGCGCCGGAGCGTTGGACGTCACGTTCACCGGCAAGGATGGGTACAGCGAGCACTACAGCGGGACGCTCGCGTCGGGGGAGATCGCGATCAAGGGCTGAGAGAGACGCAAGCCGGCCACTCTCGGTGGCCGGCTCGCGATTGCGTTGGCGGCGCGGCGGTATGTCCGAATGCACGACCGCACCGGGGCGCGAGGCTGTTTTTCAGCAAACGCTAAGGGGTTTCGAGGCAATCCTTCAGCGGCGCGCCGTACAGTGGGTTGAGAAGAGGCGGCGGTTGACTACCGCCTCCTCGGAAATGCGCCCGCGGCGTCCTGATGGAGGTGAGCCATGAGCAGGGTTCGCTCGTTGTGCGGATTTGCCGCGCTGCTGTTCGCCGGGACAACCACCGGAGCGGCAGCGGTTCCTCATGCCAACGCTCAAGCCGTCGGGATCCACAAGATCCAGCACGTCATCGTGATCATGCAGGAGAACCGCTCCTTCGATAGCTACTTCGGTACCTTCCCGGGAGCAGATGGTATCCCGATGGCAAATGGCGTCCCCACGGTGTGCGTGCCGGATCCGACCACCGGCCAATGCGTGGCGCCATTCCACGACGGCAGCGACTTGAATCACGGCGGCCCGCACGGCGAAGCGAGCGCCGCCGCCGATATCGACGGCGGCAAGATGGACGGGTTCATTGGTCAGGCCCTCGTGGGCCGGCAGCAGGCCTGCCGTAACCCACAGGATCCGCAATGCACCCCCGGAGGCAGCACGCCCGACGTCATGGGCTGGCACGATGCGCGAGAGATCCCGAACTACTGGGCCTATGCGCAGAATTTCGTCCTGCAGGACCACATGTTCGAGCCCAACGCCTCGTGGAGCCTGCCTGCGCATCTCTTCATGGTTTCCGCCTGGTCCGCTCATTGCAGCAGGCCGGATGACCCCAGCAGCTGCAGCAATGCGCTGCAAAACCCCGGCAACCCGCCTGACTTCCGCAGGGGAGGAGGGCCGGCGCCAGACTACGCGTGGACGGACCTGACGTACCTCCTGCACCAGCACCAGGTGAGCTGGGCGTACTACGTGGAAGGCGGGAGCGAGCCGGATTGTGAGGACGATGCCATGGCCTGCGCTCCGGTCCGCCAGAATGCCAAGACGCCTGGCATTTGGAACCCGCTGCCGTTCTTCGACACCGTGAAGGACGACCAGGAGCAGGCCAACGTCACCGACCTGTCGAATTACTACCGTGCGGCGAAAGAGGGCACGCTGCCGGCCGTTGCGTGGATAACGCCCAGCCAGCCGGACAGCGAACATCCGCCGGCGCTGATCGGCCGCGGGCAGGCCTACGTGACCGCGCTCATCAACGCGGCCATGCAAGGACCGGAATGGAACAGCACGGCCATCTTCCTGGCGTGGGACGATTGGGGCGGCTTCTACGACCACGTGGCTCCGCCGAGCGTCGACGAGAATGGCTACGGCCTGCGGGTACCGGGGTTGGTGATCAGCCCGTATGCCAAGCAGGGCTTCATCGATCATCAGACCCTCAGCTTTGACGCCTACCTGAAGTTGATCGAGGACGATTTCCTGGGCGGACAGCGTCTCGATCCGAACACCGATGGCCGTCCGGACCCGCGTCCGGACGTTCGTGAGAATGCACCGCAGCTCGGCGACCTGACCCAGGATTTCGACTTCACCCAAATGCCCAGGCCGCCGCTGGTGCTGCCGGCCGGCGGGCGCTAGGGAGACCATGCACGGCCGGCGCCTGGCGCATGGGCCGTGCGCTCTTGGGAGTTTCTTGACTTCCTCTCAGCTCGTTCCAATCTCCCCCCGTTAGCGTGTAGGCATGAGCGACGATCAACGACGAACGCGGATAGCGCGCCGCGATGAGGACCTGCGCCGGCTGCAAAAGTTGACCGCTGCCGCCGGCGTGGTGGGAGTCGGGCTCTTCGGAGCAGTGTCAGTCATGGCCGCCAGCAATCAGCCCGGACATGCACTGGGCGCAACGAACAGCGCCAACGGATCGACGGTTCAGAGTCGAGGCATTGGCCAATCCAGTTTCCAACAGCCTGCCGCTGCGCCATTCGCGCGGCGCCGCTCACGTGCCGCGGCGGTCTCAGGAGGCTCGTAACCCGAGGGCCGCGACATGGATCTGGCAACAACCGAGTTCACAGCGCTGGGCACTATCGCCCGAGTCGTAACCACCGATAATGGCCGCCTCGACGCCGCCGTTCAGGCTGTTCGGACCGAGCTCGAGGCGATCGACCTGGCCTGCAGCCGCTTTCGGCCGGATTCGGAGCTGAGCCGGTTGAATGCCGCCGGCGGAGCGACACTGGGGGTAAGTCCGCTGTTCGCTGCCGCGATCGAGGCTGCGCTGCGCGCCTCGCGGCTGACCGACGGCGTCGTCGACCCGACCGTCGGCGATGCCCTGATTCGCCTCGGCTACGACCGTGATTTCGAGATCGCTCACGGTCAGACGGCGCCGGTGAGCCTCGAGATTCGGCCCACGCCGGGCTGGCAGCTGGTGCAGCTGGACAGAGTAGCGCGGACCGTCAGGCTGCATTCAGGGGTAATCCTGGATCTGGGTGCGACCGCTAAGGCGCTGGCCTGCGACCGCTCGGCTGAAGCCGCCGCTTCGGCCGCGGGCTGCGGCGTGCTGGTCAGCTTAGGCGGTGACATCGCGGTAGCAGGCAAAGCCCCTGCCGAAGGTTGGACCGTGCTGGTGACCGACGACAGCCACGCGAGCATTGACGGGGCCGGCCAGCGGGTCGGCATTGTCTCGGGTGGACTGGCAACGTCCAGCACGACGGTGCGTCACTGGTGCAGAGGGGGAGCTAGCCTGCATCACATCATCGATCCGCGTACAGGTTTGCCGGCACAGCCGTGCTGGCGGACCGTCAGCACGGCTGCCGGAACGTGTGTCGATGCCAATACGGCCGCCACCGCGGCCGTGGTGCTGGGGCTCGATGCGCCGCGCTGGCTGGAGGCAATTGGCCTTCCGGCGCGGCTGGTCGCCATGGATGGAGCTGCGAGAACCGTGTGCGGGTGGCCTTCCGAGCCGCTTGAAGAGCAGCGGGCGGCAGCGTGAGGTTGAGAGATGTCTGAGCCGAGTCCGCTGTGGTACACGACCCGTGGCGCTGGCACCGTCACGTTGATCTTGCTGACCGGCGTGGTGGTGCTGGGCATCGTCACCAGCACGCGCTGGAAGTCGGAAGACTGGCCGCGCTTTCTCATCGCGGCGCTGCACCGGAATTTCTCTCTTTTCCTGGTTGCCTTCGGGCTGCTTCACATCGTCACGGCCCTGTTCGATCCGGCGGTATTTCTGGGACTGAAGGCGCTCATCCCGTTCGCCTCCGATTACCGACCTCTGTGGCTGAGCCTGGGGGTGATCTCCGGCGACCTCATCTTGGCCATCGTGCTCACCAGCCTGTTGCGTGACCGCCTTGGCTACCTCGCCTGGCGCATTATTCACTGGCTCACCTATGCGAGCTGGCCGCTGGCCATGCTGCACAGCCTCGGAACGGGAACGGATCCCCATGCGGCCTGGTTCTTGTTCGTCGCAGCCGGTTGCGCCGCCGCCGTCATGGCCGCGATCTTCTGGCGCCTCGGGTTGGGCCTCGAAGAGCACCCCAACCTGCGCTTCCTCAGCCAAAGCGTGTGCGCCTTGAGCACGCTCGGCCTGGTGGTCTGGACGGCCGGCGGCCCAATGCAATCCGGCTGGGCGCGCATGGCTGGCACGCCGAGCACGGTGCTGGCCGCGAACAGTGCTTCGAACGACACCCTCGCCCCGGGGGTCGATGACCAGCTGCGGGGCAGCTTGATCCGGGCGAATGACGGAACGGTGGAAGTGAGCTTATCCGATACGCAGAATCCGGCGCTGCAGCTGACGCTCGACGTCACTGGCAGCGGCGCGGGTCAGGCCAACCTTACCGCCACCCACAATGGCACACAGATCTGTCAGGTGCCGGCAAGCATCGGAAACGCTGTTACCGCCCAATGCGGCCAGACGCAGCTGACGATTACGCTCCGGAGCACCAGCCAGACCTCCAACCAGGTGATCGGTGAGCTGATCACGGAGGCGGCCTGAGCCATGGTGATCGCGGACATAGCGGCGCGTACGCTGCCACGCTTGCTCATCGGGACAGATGGGCCCGAATCCCTGGCGGATCACGTTGGGCGCCTGGGAGCCCTGCCCGAGCTCCGAGTGGACGCGGATCGCTGGCAGCTCATCTCCACGCTGGAGGCCAGTGGCCTGCGCGGCCGAGGTGGGGCGGGCTTTCCCGTGGGCACGAAATGGCGGACGGTTGCCGTTCAGGCCCAAGCCGCCGGCGGTGGCGTAGTGCTGGCCAATGCCGCCGAAGGCGAACCAGCCAGCGCCAAGGATCGCACGCTGCTGGCGCTTCGGCCTCACCTCGTGCTCGATGGCGCGGTGCTCAGTGCGCGGGCGGTTGGGGCCTCTGAGATAGTGCTGTACATCGGTCGGGAGATGACGCGTGCGCGACACGCCATTGAGGCGGCCATCCGCGAGCGCCGCTCGGCCCGTCTCAAAGAGCCGCGCATCCGCATAGTGGACGCGCCCGACCGGTATGTGGCCGGAGAAGAGTCCGCCGCGGTGCATCGCATAAATGGCAGCGATGCCAAGCCGACGGTCGTGCCGCCCCGACCGTTCCAGCGGGGTATTCATGGCGCGCCGACGCTCGTCCAGAACGTGGAAAGCCTGGCGCATGCCGCGCTCATCGCCCGCCTCGGCGAAACCTGGTTTCGCGCCGCAGGGACCGCCACGTCCCCAGGGACCTGTTTGCTCACTGTCAGGTCGGCAGATGAGGTGCGCGTGCGCGAAGTGGAGTTCGGGACCACCATCGGCCAGGTCCTCGCCGGGCTGGAGCGCGCGGAAGCGCCGCAAGCGGTGCTTGTGGGCGGATACTTTGGCGCGTGGCTGCCGTGGCGACGGGCGGCAGATCTCCCATTGGAATACGACGCTTTGCGTGCGGCGGGCGCCGGGCTGGGTTGCGGGGTAGTGCTGGCGCTTCCGAGAGACTGCTGTGGCCTGGCCGAGGGGGCGCGTATTCTGCGCTATTTGGCAGATGAAACGGCCGGACAGTGTGGCCCGTGCGTTCACGGCTTGCATGCCATGGCCGACGTCATGTGGCGGGTGGCGTTCGGTCGCCCCAAGGGGAACGATGCCGGCCAGCTGCGTCGCTGGGCAGGGCAGGTGGCTGGGCGCGGAGCCTGCCGGCATCCCGATGGCGCGGTTGGCATGGTGAAGAGCTGCCTGGACACGTTCGCGGATGAGCTCGAAGCGCACGCGCGGCATGGGGCCTGTCCGGCCGCGCTGCGGGCGGCCGCCGTCGCGCCCATCCCGGATCAGGAGGGTGGTTGGAGATGAAGGCGGTGCTGCGCGTGAACCCCATCAAATGCGCAGCGGAGGGCATCTGCGCCGAGCTCTTTCCGGAGCGGATCCAGCTCGACGACTGGGGTTATCCGATTATCGAGCAGGGCGAGATCCCGGAAGCGCTCATCGAGCATGCACGCCAAGCCGTGGCTGAATGCCCGCGGCTGGCGCTCATCCTGCAAGAGCAAAGTTGAGGTCGAGCCGGCTTAGTCCCGCGCCGGCTGATGCATGCGCCGTCCCGCCAGGTGAGCGACTCGTGAAGCGAGTGAAGACGCAGCCACCAACCTGAGCGCGATGGTCGCGGTCGTCCCCTGACCTATCCTGCTCTCCAGCACCAGCCGGCCGCCGTGGGCGTCCACGAGCGCCTTGGCAATAGCCAGGCCCAGTCCCGTGCCGCCATCGCGCGAGCGGGCTCGATCCGCCCTGTAGAAGCGATCGAATATGCGGTCGAGATGCTCCGCCGGGATGCCCGGCCCGCTGTCGTGCACCTCGATGAGCGCCTCTCCGCCGTGTTTGCGAACGGTCACCGCCACCTGTCCCTGCGGCGGTGTGTGTTTCAGGGCATTGTCCAGCAGGATGGTGAGCGCCTGCTCGATGCGATCGGGATCAGCCTCGACGCGAAGCGGCTCGACGCGCTCCAGCTGGAGTGCGACCCCATGGGCGCCGGCAAGTGGGATGAGCCGCCGGACGCATTCGGCTGCCAGGCCACCTAGGTCCACGTTGGCCACTGCGAGTTCCAGCTTGGCGGCGTCTGAGCGGGCGAGCGTCAGCAGGTCCGAAGCGATGTGCTCGAGCCGCTCCATCTCGGTGCGGAGGTCGTTGAGCAGATCCTGATTGTTGCTGAGCGGCTCGTCGCGGTGGCGCGCAAGCAGGTCGATCGCGGTGCGCATCACCGTGAGCGGCGTGCGAAGCTCGTGGGACGCATCGGCTGTAAACTCCCGCTGCTGCTGAAAGGCACGCTGGATAGGGCTGAGCGCCTTGCCCGATAGAAACCAGGCGGCGAATAGCGCGGCGAGCAGGCCCGTGCCGCCAACCGCCAGCACCACCAGCAGCAGTCCGTGCAGGGCGTTCTGTTCCGGGGCCAAGCTCTGGCCCACCACCAGGCTGCTGCCTGCCCAGGGGCCGGCGGATAGCGGCCGTATGTAGAGCCGGCTGGTCTTGCCGGCGATCGGCACCGTCTCGAAATGCATTGACTGGCCGCCTTTTGCCAGCGCGAGGCTCGTCAGTTGGACCTGTTGGGGATTTTCAACCACCTGCCCCGTGCCGTCCACGACCAGTGCGAAGAACCCACCCTCGTAACCTTCACGACCGAAATGGGCCTGGTCCTCCCCGGCTTCGCGGATGGTCTCTTGCGCGTTGCCTTGGAGATTACGGTCCACCTGTGAGAGCAGGCTGCGATAGAAGGCCCCATACATGGCGGCGCACAGGAGCACCATGGTGAGGACCAAGACCGCCAGATTCCAACCCGCCAGCCGCCAGCGTGTCTGCGCAAAGATGGACTTCACGGCTTGATCATGTAGCCGGCCCCACGTACCGTGCGGATGAGCGGGCTGGCAAAGTCGCGGTCTATCTTGTCCCGCAGGTAGCAGATGTAGGTCTCGACCACGTTCGAGGTGGCCGACGCGTCATAGCCCCAGACCTGATCCACGATCTGGCTGCGGGTGAGAACGCGCCCGGCGTGCCGCATGAGGTAGGCGAGGAGCCTGAACTCCTTGGTCGTGAGCTCGATTGGCCGATCGGCCCGGCAGGCGTCGTGGCTGTCGAGATCCAGCCTTAGGTCGCCAACCTGGAGATACTCCGCCCGTTCGCCCGTTGCGGCGGGCCTCCGCAGCAGTGCGCGGACGCGAGCCAGCAGCTCGTCCAGGGCGAACGGCTTGACCAGGTAGTCGTCGGCGCCCGCGTCGAGCCCGCGGACGCGATCCGGTACTCCGTCTCGCGCCGTCAGCATGAGCACCGGCGTCCGGATGCCGGTATGCCGTAGATGCCGACACATCGTCATGCCGTCTTGGCCGGGCAGCATGACGTCCAGCACGATGGCCGAGAGGGCTTGCTGCTTGGCCGTCTGCTCTCCTTGCAGACCGTCGTAGGCGAGCTCCACCTGGTAGCCGTCCTCCAGCAGCGCTCGCTGCACCAGCCGGGCGACCCGCGGGTCATCTTCGACCACCAGGATGGTTTGGGTGCGAACGTCGGCCATAGCGTTCGGGCGGACTATAGCGACTCTTATGTTCTTCCAATGTTCTGGTGCGAGGCTTGTCTGGTGCAGGTCGGTCTGGGGGTTGTGGAATGGAAGGCAGCTTGAACGCTGGCGGAGCCCGAGCGGCCGTGTCAAAGCCCCGTCCTGGCCGCCGGCCGGTCGTTCTGGCGGCTGTGCTCGGTGCGGTCGTGACGCTGGGCGCGGTGTTGATCGTCGGCGCGCCTCTGGTACTGCTGCACCGTCAGGACCTGCCGCTGGAGTCTGCCTACGGCAGCGCCGTAGTGTCCCTCGCGGGACGCTTCCAGTCGGGGAATGCGACCAACCCGCTGGGCAACAACCAGCGCGCCGTTCTGGCAGGACGTGACGCGTACACCGGCTCATGTGCCTCATGCCACGGGGCCGATGGCAAAGGCAATGGCGTGCTGGGTAGGGCCACCTATCCGCCTGCTACGGATCTCACGACTGAGAACGCGCGCGAGAAGAGTGATGCGGAGCTGTTCTGGATTACCAAGCATGGGTTGAGCTTCACCGGCATGCCTGGCTTCGGCAGTCAGTACAGCGACCAGGACGTCTGGTCGCTGGTCAGCTACTTGCGCGCTCTGCAGAACGGGCAGACGCAGGCCGTTCAGATTCCGCAGACGACCAAAGCCCAGCTCGAGCAGGCCGATCCGGCGGGCAACGCCGTGCAGCGAGGCGCCGCCGTCTATTTCGCGCAAGGCTGTGCGGACTGCCACGGCGCGGTTGGCAACGCGCCGGCCAATCTGGCGCTCAGGGGTGCCGGGGAAACGGGCGCTATTCGCCGGGGCAGGTCGGGAATGCCGGCTTATGGCCCCGACCAGATCTCCAACGCGGATCTGAGCGACCTGGAAGCGTACATGGCCACCTTCTCCAGCCAGCGTCAGAGGACCGCGCCCGGCCAGTCGCAACCGGCGCCGGCTTCTAACTCGAATCCCTCTCCTCGAGGCTGACCGATTCCCTAGCGCTGCCGGAGTGCGGCACCGGCTTCTGCTGGCTGGGTCCCGCCGGGCTCTCGGCAGGTCGTGGCTCGGTGACAGGTGATGCTGCCGGCGGTGCCACGCAGCTGTTGTGACTCCCTGGACGCGTTGTTTACGTGATGTTCATGCCGCGTTCGGGTCCGCCTGCCGGCGTTCAGCTCAGACTTAGGCATCGTGGACCAAACACGTTTGCGTGGGGACGGTGTGGGGTCGACCGCATGACCATGACGAGCACGATGGCGGTCGCTCAGCGCGCCGGACGACTGCTGAGGCGGTTCTCAGGACTGCCTTTACGGTGGCAGATTGGTGGCTTGGTCCTGGTCGGGCTCGTGATCATCTTCACGTTGTTCGGCCTGCTCGGTGCGGCTATCGCGCAGGACGGCAAGCAGAGGACCGTCAACCAGTGGCTGAGCATCACCAAATCAACAGCCGGCTTTCTCGATTCTGAAGTCGACGAGCAGTTCGAGCGGCTCGAACGAGCCGGTGCGCTCGTTTCGCAAGCGAACGGTGACGTCACCGAGCAGCGCCGGATCCTGTTCGATGCGCTCGGTCAGCCGGAGTCGTTCGTGAGCACCGCGTTCATGCTCGATCCGGCCGGCAACCTGTTGTGGTCGAATGCGCTCGATGGCGGTCCGCTCCAAGCCTACGTCCATGCATACCCTGATGTGCTGACGCCGGCCCGCACCGGCCAGCGCTATGCGTCAGGCGTTCATGCCCTAGCAGGCCAGCCAGCCGCCATCCTGAGCGTGCCGCTCATGGACGTGGACGAACAGCCGGTCGGCGTCATTGGGGAAGTCATCTCTCCCGCGCAGGGTCTTATGAGCGATCTGGTGGCCAGCGCCCGGGGGCTGGCCAAGACCGGCCACGCCGAGCTGGTCGATCAATACGGTCGGGTGGTGGCTTCATCGGAGCCTGATCATGCCCTCGGTCCGGGCGAGCATCCGGACTTCTACGGTCCACTGCTTGCCAAGCATCAGAGCGGCATCGGCGCAACCCGGGCGATGGCCATGAGCGATCAAGGCGATACGGGGCAGCTGCACGTGATGGCTTTCGTGCCGCTGGACAACGTTCCCTGGGGGCTGGCTCTTGGCGGCTCTGAAGCGGAACTGTCCGCCGATGCCAATCAGTGGCAGCACCAGATCTTGCTGTTTGGCGGCATCACACTGCTGCTTGCGCTGGGGCTGGTGTGGCTGACGACCCGTGGGGTGGCCCTGCCTATTGAGGCCCTGACATCGGCCAGCCGACGAATTGCGAGTGGCGACCTCTCCACTCCCATCCCTCACGAAGGCGAGGGCGAGGTGCGCGTTCTGGCGGAGGCGTTTGATGACATGCGGACCGATCTGCAGACGGCGCTGACCGATCTAGCGATCGAGAAGAGTCGTTACGAAGGCATCGTGGGCTCCATGGCTGACGCAGTGGTCACGACCGACATGGCGTTGCACATCACGGCGTTCAATCCGGCCGCTTCGGTGCTGACGGGCTGGAGCAAGGACGAGGTCGTGGGCCGCGCGGCCTGTGAGTTGATCTGCGCGGCCAAAGGACCGCCCTCCGAGTGCCGGGCTGCTTGTCCCCTACTCGCCAATCCACCGCAGCTCGGCGTCAGCAAAGAGGTGATCCGTACCCGCGAGGGGCGCGAAGTGCACGTTGCGGTCACACGCTCTGCCATCCGCGATCACGACGGCCATATTGCAGGCGTCGTGCATGTATTGCGCGACATCTCCGCCGAGGAAGAGCTGAGCCGGCTCAAAGACGAGTTCCTCTCCACGGTCTCGCACGAGCTGCGGACACCGCTTGGCTTCATCAAGGGATATGCGCTGACGCCGCTCCTGCCCGATGCACCGAATGACCCGCAAACAACCAGGCACTGCCTGGAGGTCATCGCCGCGGCCAGCGACGAGCTGGAGGAGCTCGTGGGCAACCTTCTCGACATGACCAAAATCGGCGCGGGCACACTGAGCGTGTCACCTACGCAAACGAGACTGCGACCGCTGGTGCATGCCGCCATCGAGCGCAGCCGTCTGCGCAGTGAGGGCCGCCATCATTTCCTGATGCTTGTGCCGGCCTCACTTCCAGCCGTCTGGGCCGATGCTCGCCGCGTCGAACAGGTGCTTTACAACCTGCTCGACAACGCCATCAAGTACTCGCCCAACGGCGGACACATTGCCGTTAAGGCTCACCAGACGAGCGACGAGGTTACCGTGAGTGTTATCGATGAAGGGCTGGGCGTTTCGGCCGGCGAGCTCCCCGCATTGTTTCAGCGCTTCTATCGTGGGCAGGCTGCTCGCGAACGCGGGATAGGTGGGAGCGGCCTGGGGCTGGCTATCTGCAGGGGCATTGTGGAAGCCCACGGCGGCCGGATCTGGGCGGAAAGTCCCGCAGCAGGCGGGCAGTCGGCGGAGGCGCCAGGCATGGCCATTAGGTTCACGCTGCCGGTTGCGCCAGCCCGTCGGGGCTCCGCGGGTTTGCTGCGCAAGCACACGGTTGGGCTATCCAGGAAGCAAGCATGACCAAGGCGACAGTGCTCATGGTCGATGATGAGCGCCGCTATCGCGAGCTGGTCGAGCTCAACCTCACCCACCGAGGCTATCGGGTACTGCAGGCAGCTGACGGTCTGAGCGCGCTCAACCTCTTGGAATCCGAGCAGCCGGATCTGATCATCCTGGACCTCATGATGCCCCGCATGGATGGCTACGAATTCTGCCGCCGCGTGCGTGAGTACTCTCCCGTGCCCATCATCATGCTGACAGCGAAAGCCGAAGCGAGCCACAAGATTCAAGGGCTGCAGATGGGCGCGGACGACTATGTGACCAAGCCGTTCAGCCCGGATGAGCTGCTGGCGCGTGTCGAAGCTGTTCTCCGGCGGACGCGGGCTGGCAGGGCTGCGGCTACGGGGTCGTTCTTTCGGTCCGGAGTCCTGACCATCGACTTCGAGCAGCACCGGGTCACCGTCGGCGGGCGTGAGCTGGATCTGGGCGCGCTCGAATACCGTCTCCTGACCGAGCTCGCGACCAACGCTGGCCGGGTCTTAGTGCATGATGAGCTGCTGCATCGCGTGTGGGGGGCTGAATACAGCGGCGAGCCTGAGCTGTTGCACACTGCCGTCCGGCGCTTGCGCGACAAGCTCGAGGACAATCCCTCCTCGCCGCGATACATCCTGACGAAGCGCGGCGTCGGCTACTCGTTCGCCAAGCAGTAGCCCACCTGCCTCCCGATGGGCGCTCTCCGCCGCCAGACAGCTGCCAGATTTGACTCCCTCGCTGCCAGCGTGCTGCCAGCGGGCGCGCGTAAGGTCAAGGCAGAAGGAGTAAATGACGTGAAAGTGCTCTTACAGGATGAGGACGAAGCGATGCGGGCGGCGATCCGTCCCATGCTTGCGGCGGGCGGAATAGGGCTGGTCGAGGCGGGCAGCCCGTGGGAAGCCGCCGCTCTGGCCGCCCGGCATCAACCGGACGTCGTGCTGCTCTCGGTGGCGGACGTCTACTGCAATGGCCGCGAGGTGCCCGCCCTGCTGGCAAGCCGGGCAAAGCGCATCCCAACCCTGCTGCTCGGAGCCACTGAGGCCGACGTGCGGCGCTTTCCCGTGGACGGCTGCTTGCCATATCCCTTCGATGCCGAAGGGCTGCTGGCACGGATCTGCTCGATCGTTGGGAGCGGCACCCCTGAATGTCCGTTGATGGAGGTGTGAATGACCCGATCGCTCTGCGCTCGGCCGTGAGCACCCCATCCTCAGAAGGCTCGAATAGCCCGAAAAAGAAGCTTGCAAACCAACGGAAATGTGAAGGAGAAGAACGTTGACTACCTACAAGATGTCGCGGCTGCTGGCTGTCGTGGGAATCGCCTCCGGGACGGCTCTGGCCGGGCTGCTCAGCTTGAGTCCTATCGCGCTGGCTGATGGGCCGCAGCAGATTGCGCTCACTGCAGCTGACCTATCGTTCACGCCGAACAGCATTCAGATGGTCGTCGGACAGCCTGTCCAGCTCACCATCACGAACCTTGGTCAGCTCGATCACGACGTCAAGTCTGACATTCCCATCAGCCAGCTGACCTATGTTCAGGCCGATAACGACCCTCAGGAGCAGGTTGATAACGCCGCACAGGGCGTGCTGGACGTCGACTTCGATAAGGGCGACACGTCCACGGTGACGTTTGTGCCTACGACAGCGGGCACCTACAGTTTCCAGTGCGACCAGCCTGGCCACGCTGATGCCGGGATGAAAGGTACGTTCGTCGTCACCGATGGCGCCTCCGGCAGCCAGGGCCTGACCGCCGACAATGGGGACGCTGCCGCGAGCTCATAAGCGGGTGCTGGCCGGGCTTGTCCGGCTCGACCTCGAGAAGGGCAGCTGCGTAAGGGCAGCTGCCCTTTGCATTGGTGGAATTCGTGCCAGACAACTGCCAGTTTGCAGATTGCCGGCGCCAGCGGACTGCCAGATCGTCGCCATAGGCTGAAGGCAAGAGGATCTTGCAATGGTCGAATGGGTCAAGGCGCTGCGGCGAGCGGCCGCTGCTGCGGTCATCACGGCCGGAGCGCTGTGGCTGGCGCCGCTCAGCGCCGAAGCTCACGCCAACCTGGTATCTGCCCAGCCCGCTGCCGATAGCAGCTCTCCCGTCGCCCCAACGCAAGTCCAGCTGTGGTTCAGTGAACGGCCTGAGCCGCGGCTTAGCACGATCCAGATACTGAATGAGCACGGGCAGCGGGTGGATACGGGCAATCCGAATGCGCCCATCGACAACCCGCAGACCTTGGTCGAGGCCGTGCAGCCCGGATTGCCGAATGGCACCTACACGGTGAGCTGGCAGACCACATCGGCGGTGGACGGCCACGTGACAGGCGGGAGCTTCGGCTTTGGCGTGGGCCCTGCCGCAGACACGGCACAGATCGCGGCGCCGACGAGCGCCAAGCAGGCCACGGTGAGCTGGTCGGCGGCGCTTACCCGCTGGCTCAACGACGTTGCGTTCGTGCTGCTCTTCGGCGTCATCTTCTTCGAACCGGTGGTGCTGCGGCGAGCCTTCGTGTGGCAACGGGATACCGGCAGCCGAACCGGCGAGTGGATCGAGGCAGTTGCCCTCCGCGGCCGGCGCTTGTCACGAAGCCTGGCCGCGCTCGGGGTTCTGGCCTCCTGCGCCGCGGTCGTCGACCAGGTGTGGCGTTCTACCCAGGTGGCAAGCATCGCCGACGTGGAGATCACCTTAACGACCCCTCTGGGCCTCTTGCTGCTGGCCCGGTGCTTCGTCGCCGTCGTCCTTCTGTGTGCAGCTGCCGGCGTCGAACCCAATTGGACGCATCGGTCCCTCGGAGCCGCCGCGGCCATCGCCATGCAGCGGCACGCCCTCGTCGTAGTGGGCCGGGGCGGGCTGCTTCCGGCTGCCGCTTCGGTGCAACTGCTGCTGCTGACCCTCACCAGCCACGCGCTGGCGGTCACCTCGTTCCCTGCGCTCTTCGTGATGGTGGATTGGCTCCATCTCGCGCTGGGTAGCGTGTGGGTTGGTGGGCTGGCCATGCTCGCACTGGCCGTGTTGCCTACGAACGTCCGATCGACCGTCGAATCCACACTCGGCGGGCCCGATGGGGCGGTGCATTCGGTGGTGAGCCGGTTCGCGCGGGTGGCGCTCATCGCCGCCGGTGGACTCGGTCTGAGCGGATTGATCATGGCCAGCGTGCAGCTCGAGAGCCTGAGCAACCTCCTGTCGACGGGCTACGGCTGGGCGTTGGTGGCCAAGACGGCAATCTTCATCGCGGCCCTGGCCTTGGCGGCAGAGCATCGGTTCGTCCTTCTGCCCCTGCTGAAGAGCCCGGAATTGGCGGCGGCGGCCAGCGGACGCAGGTGGTTCTCTCGCAGCCTGCCGGCTGAAGCGTTCCTCGGTATCGGTATTCTTGCCGCTGCCAGCCTGCTGGCGAATCTGCCTCCGCCCGGCGGGCGCGCAGCCGGAACACAGACCGTTTCACGGGATGTCAGCGGCATCCACGTAGCAGTCCAGGTCCAGCCCCTGGTCGCGGGGCCGAACGAGCTCCAGGTCACCCTCACCCGAAATGGTCAGCCCGTCACTGATGCCGAGAAGGTCGAGCTGCAGCTCCAGCCTGCAAACACCGGCACCGGCCCGGCGGTGGTCGACCTCAGCTCAGCCGGGCCTGGTGTTTACGCCACACTGAGCGATGCCCTGAGCATTGCCGGTGCCTGGGGAGCACAGCTCTTGATTCGCACACCGGGTGAGTTCGACCGTCGGACTGATTTCGCGCTGGCCGTCAGGGCAGGAGCGAACGGCTTGGCAGCTGTTCCTGATGATACGGGTCAGGCCGTGGCCGTCACCTCAGCCGTGCCTCAGGCAGGCGATCTGTCATTGGCTGGTGTCGCCGCGGATACCTTGGTTGGGCTAACCCTGCGGCCGGGGCAGCCAGGGAACAATCGTCTCCTGGTCTACATCTTGCCCAAGGACGGCCAGAAGGCTGCTGGCGCCGCCTCGGTAGCGCTCTCGATCGATGGTCGAACAGTCCCGCTCCGGCAGTGTGCTCCAACATGCCGGCTTGGCGACGCGCAGCTGGCTGGCGGCGAGCAGGTCCGGGTGCAGGTCGGCGAAGACCCCGACGCTGCAGCCGAATTCCAGGTTCCGGTCCTCCCAGCGGTCGATGGCACGCAACTGCTCGGGCGGGTTCAGGCGCGGATGGGTCAGCTGAAGAGTGTTCGTATCGATGAGATGGTCGGGCCGGGCAATCCTGGGCTGAAGACCAGCTACCTCGAGCAAGCGCCTGACCGCCTCAGCGCCCAAACCGCCAGCGGCGAGCAGCTCATGTCTATCGGCCTGATGCGCTTCAACCGGCCTTCGCCTGACCAGCCGTGGGTAACGGACGCGGCCACTGAGGCGTTGAAAATGCCCTCGTTCATGTGGGACGCCCTGCCGGCTCAATCCGTCTATCTCACTGGCCGGGACGTGGTGGATGGAACCGGGACTCAGGCGCTGTCGTTTGTCGAGCTGGATGGTCTAACACCCAGCTGGTTTCGCCTCTCCGTGAGGCCGGATGGACTCGTGCTTCAGGCTCAGATGCAGGCGGCCCAGCACTTCATGGCCGATCGTTACTCAGGGTTTGATGAGCCTCTGGATATCCAGCCGCCTGATGCGGCTCCGTCCTAGCACCGCACAAGCCTCGGTCCAAACACCAGTATCGTGCAACGCGACAGCGTGACTACCCAGACACAGCCTGTTGGCTTCGTTTCCGAGGCGTTCGCCTCATGTTGATGGGCGTTTCATGAACCAGGTCCGAAGCTGGCAATGAGCGTTGGCAATGAGTGCTGGTGCTGCTGCCGGCTGCGCGGGGCCCAGCCTGCGGCGGCCGTTCGACTGAGGGGCGTGTGGCATGCAGGCGGAGCTAGCGGGCTCGAGACCGACGGCGGGTGTCGCCGAAAGGCCCGATGGCTATGCGCTGGGATCGCCATCTGTCCTCCCACCGCTCCCCGTCAATGAGGTATACGCGGCGCTGGCGGTAGGCTCGGCCGGGCTCGACGAGCGCGAAGTCAACGACAGGGCGCAGCGATTCGGGCCCAACCGAATCGAGGAGGTGCCGGGCCGGCGCGCGCTGCGGCAGTTCTTTGGCCAATTCATCCACCTGTTTGCCCTCCTGCTGTGGGCGGCGAGCACGCTGTCGATGTTGATTGGCTTGCCGAATCTGGCCGTGGCCATCGTTGCGGTCATTGTGCTCAACGGGTTGTTCGGCTTCTGGCAGGAGCATCGCGCCGAGCGGGCGGTCGCGGCCCTGAAGAAGCTGCTGCCCGACGTGGCGACGGTAGTCAGGTCAGGGCTGGAGGCGCGCGTCTCCGCAGACGCTCTCGTTCCCGGCGACGTGCTGTTGATTGCGGAAGGAGATCGCATTTCGGCCGACGCTCGTCTGGTTGAAGCGGCAGACCTGCGCGTCGACGAGTCGAGCCTGACCGGCGAGTCGCACCCGGTGCACAAGACGCATCTCCCAGAGACCAGTGCGACTGTGCCTGTCGTGCAGGCGCACAACATGATCTTCGCCGGCACGTCGGTATCCAGTGGCAATGGACGGGCGGTGGTGGCTGCCACGGGCATGGCGCGGGAATTCGGCCGCATCGCGCACCTGACGCAGGCCATGCGGCAGGGACCAAGTCCATTGGAGCTAGAAGTAGCGCGGGTTGCCCGGCAGGTCACGATCCTATCCGTCGCCATGGGCGGCGTGTTCTTCGCCGTGGGGCATTGGTTCGCCGGGCTGTCACTCCAGGCCGGCGCCCTGTTCGCCGTGGGCATCGTCATCGGGAACGTGCCGGAGGGTCTCCTGCCGACGATGACCTTGGCTCTGGCTATGGGTGTGCAGCGAATGGCTGGGCGGCAGGCCATCGTCAAGCGCCTTTCGGCCGTGGAAACCCTTGGCGCCTGCACGGTGGTGTGCACCGACAAGACAGGAACGCTGACCGAGAACGAGATGACCGTGCGGGCGTTGTGGGTGCCGAATGGCTGCACGGCGGAGGTGACTGGCGCGGGCTATGAGCTGCAGGGTGAGTTACTCGGCGAGCATGGCCCTCTGACGCCCGAAGAGCGGCGGTACTTTATCCCGATGCTGCGAGCCGGGTATCTGTGCAACGCGGCCCGCCTTCGCCCGGCGGCGGATCACGCCGGCCGCTGGCAGGCGATCGGCGATCCAACCGAGGCCGCGCTGCTCGTGGCTGCATCCAAGGCCGGCTTGAAACACGAAGAAGATCTGGCTCGTTTCCCTTTGGTTCGTCAGCTCGCCTTTGAGCCGCGCCGCAAGCGGATGTCGACCATTCACCGCGCCGATCCGACGACGGGGCACCTGGTGGTGCACGTGAAAGGGGCGCCGCTGGAATTGATCGCCCATTGCTCCGCGGCGCTCGTCGGAGACCGCGAGGTTCCTCTGACGGCCGACTTGAGGCGTGAAGCGGTGAGCGTGAACGACACGATGGCTCGAAAGGGCTTGCGGGTCCTGGCTATGGCGTATCGCAACCTTCCGCCTGAAGACGAAGCCCTCCTGCCCGAGCTGGTACCGGGCCAGGTGGAGCAGGACCTCGTCTTCGTGGGGCTTACGGGCATGCAAGACCCGCCACGCCAAGAGGTCCCCGGAGCGGTGGCCAGGTGCCGGTCGGCCGGCATCCGGGTGGTGATGATCACTGGCGACTATGGGCTCACCGCGGAGTCCATTGCCCGTCAGGTGGGCATCGTGACCGAGCGAGACTGCCGCGTGATCGAAGGCGCGCAGATCGACGCGATATCAGACGTTGACCTGCGCCTTGTCCTGGTGCACGATGAGCCCGTATTCGCTCGGGCGACGCCCGAGCACAAGCTGCGCATCGTCGCGGCGCTGCAAGAGCTGGGCGAGGTTGTGGCGGTGACCGGGGACGGCGTCAACGATGCCCCGGCGCTGAAGAAGGCCGACATCGGCGTAGCCATGGGCCAGTCCGGAACGGACGTAGCGAGGGAGGCGGCCGAGATGGTGCTGGCCGACGACAACTTCGCCACCATCGTCGCCGCCGTGGAAGAAGGACGCACCATCTTCGACAACATGCGCAAGTTCATCGTGTACATCTTTGCTCATCTCTCACCCGAGGCTATCCCGTACGTCTTTTTTGCCCTGTTCCATACGCCCCTGCCGCTCACGGTCATGCAGATACTGGCGATAGACCTCGGGACTGAGACCCTCCCGGCGCTGGCGCTGGGCGTAGAGCGCTCTGAACCGGACGTGATGACCCGCGGACCTCGCAAGCGGGACGAGCGGCTGCTCAGCCTGGGCGCGCTGGCGCGAGGCTACGGCTTCCTGGGGCTGATGACGACCGCTGTGGTGCTCGGGGCATTCTTCTCGTTCCTGCTGATGCATGGCTGGAGATGGGAGGCAGGCCCGGTTGGTGGTGTGATTGGGAGTGGCGCGACCACCGTGGTCTTCCTGGGCATCGTGCTGATGCAGGTAGGCAACGCCTTCGCCTGCCGCGCTGAGCGGACGTCCGTGTTCCGGTTGGGTCTCCTGTCTAACTGGTTTCTGCTGTCGGGCATCATCTTCGAGCTCATCCTCACCGCGATCGTGATCTATGTGCCCTGGTTTCAGGAGCTCTTCAACACCACGGCGGTGGGTGCCGGTTGGTGGGCAGTGCTGGCGCTGCTGGCCCTGCCTGTCTTCCTACTGGAGGAGCTTCGCAAGTGGCTGGTGCGCAGACGCGTTGTGCACCAGGGCTGGCCGCACTCGTTGCCGGCCGAGCCTCGCGCGGAGGCTTAGGACAGCTTGACGAGGGGCGGCTGCAGCCAGCGCAGCGGATCATGCGCTGGCAATGGCGGGACGCTGGCGGAAGCCCACGCTGCGCATCGATGGCACCAGCACCAGGAATAGCAGCACGGCGCCGCTCGTGGCGGCCACAGGCGCGCCCCACTGCTGGGCCATCAGCCCGTAGGGCAGCGCCGCCAGGCGCCATGCGGCCAGGGTGCAGGCGGCGAACAGGCTCATCACGCGGACGCGCATGCTTTCCGCCACCGTCTGCTGCAGCAGCGTGCTGGCCATGGTCTGGGCCGCGAAGCCGCTGGCGCCGACGACGAACAGGAACGGCAGTGCCATGAGCAGCACCGGCGAGAGGGCGTAACCCGCCAGGACGAACGCCGTGACCGTGGCGGCGAACAGCAGCCAGTTGCGGTTGACGGAGGTGGCAAAGAAGGCCAGCGCCACCGATCCGGCCACGGTCCCGACCGCTGGCACGGTGCTGATGAGGCCTAGGCCTTCCGCCCCCGCGTGGAACACGTCGCGCGCAAACACGGGCGCCAGGGGAAAATAGGATCTGCCGAGAAAGGCGACCGCGGCAGTAACCAGCAGCAACCAGCGCACCGAGGCTGTGTTCCAGGCGTACTGCAGCCCCTCGCCGACGTTCTTCCATGCGGACGTCGTCTGCACGATTTTGGGCGCGCGATCCCGAATCAATAGGAGGAACGCGAGGGCCAGAACGTCGCTCGCCACATTTACATAAAAGGGCCATTCCAATCCCCAGCTGGCAATCAGTAGGCCGGCCAGAGACGGCCCGACGATGGCTGCTCCGTTCCACAGGGTGCTGTCCAGGGCCATGGCCGACAGGAGCTGGTCCCGCCGCACCAGGTGCGGCAGCAGGGATCGACGGGCGGGGTTGGACACGCTGCTTAGGAAACCGGTGACCAGTGAGTACACATAGAGGTGCTCGACACGTACCTGGTGGGTAGCGACCAAGATGGCCAGGAGCACGTCGGGCACGACCAGGCTGGCCTGCGCGCCGACCACCAGCCGGTAGCGGTCCAGCCGGTCGGCGAACACGCCGCCCACCAGGGCGAAGACCAGGACCGGCAGCCCTTGCAGGGCGACGGTGATGCCCAGGCTGCGGGGCGAGTTGCTGATCTCGAGCACCAACCAGCCGGTGGCGGTGATCTGCATCCAGGTGCCGACGTTGTTGGCCAGCGATGCGCTCCAGCAATGGCGGAAGGATGGTGAAGCAAAGGCGCCAAACCGGCCGGCCCGCTGCCCAGCAGCTGGCTGCGCGGCTGGAGGCGAAAGGGCTATCGGAGAGGCTGCCGCGAACGGAATCGAAACGGCGCCATGCACCTATGATAAGTCAGGAGTCGAAGCTATTAATATCGTACTACGATATTATGTGGATGTGGCAGCCAGTAGGCACCTGTTCAAAGAGCAGGTTTACATCTCAGCTGAACAGGCGGAGCTCGAGGTGCCGCAGGCGGGTTGGCTGGCTCGAACCTATAAGGCACACAGCAGCGCCATCCTGGGCGGAACGGCGGTTATCGCCTTCCTGGCGTTGTGGGAATGGGCGGGCAGCAGCGGAGCGGTGAACCCATTGTTCAGCAGCTCACCGAGCCGCATCCTGCATGCCTTTCGTGTGCTGATCGCCAACGGTGAGCTGGGACATGACTGTGCCGTCAGCGGCGTGGAGTTCCTATACGGGTTCGCCTTGGCTATCGTGATCGGGATTCCGTTTGGCATCCTCATGGGCTGGTACAAGCCGCTGGAGGCGGTGCTGGATCCATTCGTCAACTTTTTCTACGCAACTCCCCGCGTGGCGCTGCTGCCCCTGATGATCATCTGGCTGGGGATCGGCATCAATTCCAAGATCGCCATCGTCTACCTTGGCGCTATCTTCGCGATTCTCATCAGCACCATTACCGGGATGAAGACCCTGGACGCCAGCCAGCTCAAGATGGCGCGGTCATTCGGGGCTACGGACGTGCAGGTATTCAAGACGATTGCCCTGCCGAGCTCGGTGCCCTTCATCTTGGGCGGGATCCGGCTGGGACTGGGGCACGCGCTCGTCGGCATCGTCGTGGGCGAGCTGTACGCCGCCACGGCCGGCGTGGGCTATCTGATCGCCGTTGCCGGCAATACGTTTCAGACCGACAAGGTGTTCGTGGGCATCGTCATCATCGCCGGCGCCGGCATGGTCCTGACCGCGCTCTTCAAGAAGATCGAAGACCACTACCAATCCTGGCGACCAGAGCGATCGAGCTAGCTATCTTGGCCGGCAAAATGCAGTGCCGGCGCGCCTTTTGGCGTAACCACGAGGACCCATTCGCCATCTCCCCATCCGGCGTCAGCGGCGCCGTGCCTGGCGGCGCTCCAGCGCTCGCGCTGCCTCTACCGGAGCCGCGACTCGAAACTCCCGTGTGCGAAGGGCCTCTATCACCCGCCTCAACCGCTCGACCGTCGCCAGCGAATGCTGCTGCTCGAAGATGAACAGATAGGCCTGGCACAGCCGCTCATCGAGAACGCTGTGGCAGAGGTCTTCCAGCACAGCGTCCACGATGCTCGGCCCGCTCTTCCCAAGCTCGCCAGTGGCTCTCCAGCGGACATGGTCGTCGTCGCTGTGGAGGTCGGACAGGAGATCGCCCACGTTCATGCTCGTCTCGCTCCTCCGCACACCTAGTGCCGGCAAGAATGGCGCCCGAACGTCACGCTGCTTTAGCCCTAGTCGTAAGAAGCGTGCGGGCGATTGGAGAGAGCGTCCGGACATCGAGTGCGGGACACAGCGCATCAGGCCAGCTCGTCCAGCGCCTTGCGCAGGCGCGACTTGGCTTCGCGAGCGACGACTTCGAGCGCCGGATTATGCACGATGCCGAGCGCTGCCTCGGGGTCCATGACCATCACCCGCGAACCATTGCCCTCCTGGTGAACCACCACGTTGCAGGGCAGCAACAGCCCGATCCCTGGTTCGGTGGTCAGGGCCCTGTGGGCCAGCGGCGGGTTGCAGGCGCCGAGGATGGCGTACGGTTGGAAATCCGCATCCAGCTTCTCTTTCATCGTCTTCTTGACGTCGATCTCGGTGAGGATCCCGAAACCCTGCGTCTTCAGCGCGTCTTTGGTGCGATCGAGGGCTTCCTCGTAGGGCAGGTTCACGTGTTTACCGAAGCCGTAGGCAGTCTGTTCCATGTCAGTTCACTCCGCTAGTGGTAGTGGGCAAATGGGCTTGCTCCCAGACGGTCATGCCGCCGCTGTGTCGTTCCCTGACGCTCCGGTTTTTGAGCCAATGCAGCCAGGCGTCATTGCTTCGGGTTACTCGTACCATGATTTCCGCTGGACGCTATCGGCGAGCACGGCGACCAGGATGATGCAACCACGAACGGCCTGACTCCAAAATGGGTTCACGTTCAGGAGCACAAGTCCGTTTGCGACGACGGCCATGATGAGCGCGCCCAGGAGCGTCCGGAATACGCTGCCCCGGCCGCCGGCCAGGCTCGTGCCGCCGATGACGACGGCGGCAATGACGTCCAACTCGTAGCCGATTCCACCGTTGGGATCCCCGGTTCCCAGACGAGCCGTCAGGATGAGGCCGCCCACGGCGGCGAGCAGCCCTGTCAGGGCGTAGACCATGGTGACGTAGCGCCTGATCGGAATACCGCTGAGGCGTGTTACTTCAGGGTTGCCGCCAATAGCCAGGACGTACCGACCGAAGCGTGTTTGCGTCAGGATGACCCAACAGACGGCAAAAATGGCAAACATCAGGATCACCGGGACCGGAACGTCCACGACCGAGCCTTGTCCGAAGAAGTTGAACGTTGGCGAGTGGACCAGAATGGGCTGGCCGTTGGTGAACACGTAGGTAAGTCCGCGGCCAATAGCCAGCATCGCCAGGGTAGCGATGAAGGGCGCCATTTTGGCCTGCGTGATGAATAGTCCGCTGACTGTGCCGAGCATGGCGCCCAGGGCCAGGCCCGTCAGGATCCCCAAAGGCGTGCCGAAATGGTTGGTTGTGCTGGCCATGACGACCCCGGTCAGCCCGAGAACCGAACCGACCGATAAGTCAATGCCGGCCGTGAGGATCACAAACGTCTCGCCGAAGGCCATCACCGCGACGACTGACGCTTGTAAGGCGACGTTCAGGAGGTTCGTGCGAGTGAGGAAGGTAGGCGAAACACTAGCCAAGATGAGCGCGATTGCGACAAGGCCCAGCAGCAGCCCATAACTTAGGGCGGCACGTACCGCCTTGGCCAGCACGCTGGCCGTCCGCGAGGGCGCAAGCTCGCTTTCAACCTGCAGGCGAGGCTTTATCAGACTGCTCTTGCCGATCATGCGATTGCCGCCTCCATGACCTGCTCGCGGGCGGCGCCACGTGCGAATTCGCCGGTGATCCGGCCCTCATGCATGACCACGATGCGATCGCTCATCCCGAGGACTTCCGGCAAGTCAGAGGAGATCATCAGGATCGCGGTGCCGGACTTCACCAGGCGGTTCATGATGTCGTAGATCTCGACTTTCGCCCCGACGTCGATGCCGCGGGTTGGCTCGTCCAAGATGAGCAGCTGGGGAGAGAGCTCCAGCCATTTCGCCAGCACCACCTTCTGCTGGTTGCCGCCACTCAGATCGCGGGCTTCTTCCAGAGCGTCGCGGGCGTGGATGCTCAGCTCTTTCGTCCAGCGCTGAAACGCGCTCGTCTCGAGCCGCTTAACGACTCTTCCCGAGCGCACAAAGCGTCTGAGCGACGGCAGCGTATGGTTGGCGTACAGCGGGAAGCGGAGCAGCAGGCCGCTGCGTTTGCGGTCTTCGGGAACGAAGCCTATGCCCAATCGAATCGCATCGGCGGGGCTGCCAATCCGCACCTCTCTGCCCTGGATGCGGATGCTTCCCGCGCTCAGGCGATCGACCCCGAAGATCGCGCGGGCAAGCTCGGTGCGGCCCGCACCAACCAGGCCGGCCAGGCCCACGACTTCGCCGCGGTGCACGGTCAGCGAGACGTCTCGAAGCAGCTGCTCCGTCGAAAGGTGCTCCACCTCCAAAACAACGGGCCCCACCTCGGCCACTTCCTTGGGGAACTGCCGATCGATGGGCCTGCCGACCATGAGCTCGATAACCCGCTCAGTCGTGGCCTGTGCTCTGGGCATCGTGCCCACCATCTGCCCGTCACGAAGCACGGCGATCGGATCGGCGATCTCGAACACTTCCTCGAGGCGGTGACTAACGAAGATGACCGTCACGCCCTCAGCCGTCAGTTGCCGGATCGTGCTGAATAAGATGGCGACCTCTTCGCTGCTGAGAGAGGCGGTAGGCTCGTCCATCGCCAGGATACGGGCGTGTTGAGCGATTGCCCGTGCGATTTCGACCATCTGCTGTCGTGCCAGCGAGAGCTCTCCCACCGGCGTTTCGGGATCGAGCTTGACCCGCAGGTTGTCCAGCACGGCCGCGCAGTCATCACGCAGCCGTGGCCAGTCGACGAATGGCCCCCTGCGAGGCAAGTGGCTGAGGTAAATGTTCTCCGCCACCGAAAGGTGGGGCAAGACGTTGACTTCTTGGTGGATAATGGCAATCCCGGCCGCTTGGGCGGCGGCCGGATCATTGAATGAGGCCGGTACGCCGCCGAGCGCAATTCGGCCGCGATCCGGTTTGTAGACGCCCGCCAGGATCTTGAGCAGCGTGGTTTTGCCGGCGCCGTTTTCGCCAACCAGCCCCGTCACTGCTCCCGCGCTGGCTGTGAGCGAGACGTCTCGGAGTGCCTGGACACCCGCAAAGGCCTTCCCGATGCCGATGAGTTGAACGGCGGCTTCCGCGGTCGCGGTGCTCATCAGAACGGCACTGAGGCAATGAAGCCGATGTTGGCGTAGGGTGTCTGCTCCCCGGTTCTGACGATAGCGAGCGCCCGCGCTGAACGTTGCTTGAACTCCTCGTGCGTCACGAAATGGAGCTGGTGCCCGCCGAGCCGCTGTGATAGGTCGCCGAAGAGGGCCTGGTCTCGAGTCTCGCTGGCCAGCACGACTGACTCGAAGACCAAGCTCTCGCGCACGGCGTCGACTACCTGCAGGAAGGAGGGCACGCCAGGCAGCAGGCTCAGGTCGATCAGCTCAACACCACGGGGTATTGGCAGACCACTGTCAGCGACGACGATCAGGTCGGTGTGGCCGGCGCCTGCCAGCGTCGCCAAAAGCTGGGGATTGAGGATCGACACCGAGCGCAGCATGGAGGGTGTTAGCCCGCGTTGGCCTTGGTGATCACCTGCAGCGGGACGTCGACCTTCGGCTGCAGTGTTTGTCCCGCGATGAGCTGAGCGGCGGCTTGGACAGCCAGCTTGCCCATCTCGGCCGGCTGCTGCGCAACCGTGGCATACATATCGCCGCTCTTCACCGCGGCCACTGCGTCCGCTTCACCGTCGACCCCGACCACCGCTACCCTGCCGCTCAAACCCGCCGCCTTGATGGCTTGCACGGCGCCGAGAGCCATCTCGTCGTTCTGGGCGAATACGCCGGCGATGTCACGGTTGGCCGTCAGGACGTTTTGCATCACGTTCAAGCCCTGGGTGCGGTCGAAGTTAGCGGACTGTTGGGCGACCAGCTCAAGTCCTTTCGTATTGACGCTGGAGTCTGCCAGGCTATCGGTGAAGCCCTTGCCACGGTCGTTGGCCGCGGAAGCCCCGGGTATGCCGATGAGCATCGCAACCTTGGCGCCCGGTTGAACCGCGGCTATGAGCTGCTGCGCGCCGAGCTGCCCGGCCTGGACGTTGTTAGACGCTATGGTCGTGGCTAGCTTTCCGCCATTGGCGGCGCGATCGAGGGCGATAACTGGGATATTCGCCTGGTTGGCCTTCTGCACCGACGGCACGACCGCGTCGGAGTCAGTCGGGTTGACGAGAATCACATCGACCTTCTGAGCGATGAAGGTCGCGATTTCGTCGGCCTGCTTTGCGTTGTCATTCTGGCCATCAGCGACCAGAACCTGGACGCCAGCTGCCCCGGCGGCGCCCAGAGCTCCTTGTTGGACGCTGACGAAGAAGGGGTTGTTCAATGTCGACAGCGCTAGGCCAACCTTCTTAGCTGGCGCTTGGCTGGCTGACGCTGACGCGGTTTGCGAGGGCGCCGGCGCGGCAGTGCCCCCGCAGGCCGCGAGCAGCGTGGATACGCCGATCAGCGCCAGGGTGGTTGCTCGCGGTAGTTTCATATGTCCTGTCCTCCTTGTTCTCGAGAGATGGATATGTCTGGCCAGTGGATGCTGAACAGTCGTTCGAGGTCCTGGCGTCGAGGAAACGAGCTTTGAGCTCCGGGCACGAGCGCCGCGGCAGCGCCCGCCGCATTCCCCAGGCGCGTCGCCTCGTCGTAATCGAGGCCGGCTGAGAGGGCAGCCGCAAAGGCGCCAACGAAGGCGTCGCCCGCGCCCGTGGTATCGGCAGCTGAGATCGGCAGAGCGGGCAGGGCCATCACCTGCCCGTCGTATCCGACAACTGCTCCCAGGGCACCGAGCGTGATCGCCACGACCCTTATCCCGTGGTGCCGCGCTTCCCCGACAGCCTGCTTAGCGCTTTCTACATCTCGAACCTCGCAACCCAGGATGGTCGACGCCTCGATCTCGTTCACGAGCAGGGCGTCGAGCCGCGTGAGCAGGTCCGGAGGGAGCGAACGGGCTGGTGCGGCATTGAGAATCACACGCGCAGCCCGCGAACGGGCCGCGTCCACGGCCTGTACGACGGCTGCTAGTGGCACTTCCAGCTGAAGCAGCAACACACTGCCGGGCTGCAGCTCGGCCGCTGCCAGCGCCACCTCATCGGGCCCCACGGCACCATTGGCACCCGGTGCGACAGCGATACAGTTCTGGCCCCGGCTATCGACCTCAATCAGGGCTACGCCTGTGGCGTGTTGCGCGTCGCGCTCTATTCGACAGTCAACGCCGTCGGCCTGCAGGCATTTGAGCAGAAAGGCCCCGTTGGCGTCCTCGCCAACGCGTCCCACGAGGACAACCTTGACCCCGAGCCTTGCCGCGGCCACCGCCTGGTTCGCACCTTTGCCACCGGCGTAAACGTGGAGGTCTCCGCCGATAACCGTCTCGCCCGGAACCGGAAGATGGGGTACAGCAACCACGAGATCGGCGTTCAGACTCCCGAGTACGACAATCCGGGGTTCGGAAATCGAAGGTCGTTGCTCTTGCATCAGCGCATGTTGACGGCAAGCGTCTAGCTCGATAGTGGGCGGACAACACTAAACGCGTCGTAAATGCGTGAGAGAAAGTGTGGAAATCGTGAGAAACCCGGCATTGTGCCGTCCAACTAAACCGCACGGTATCGTGATACCGTGCTCTACTTCGTTGATTGGAAGCTTGACTCTGTCATACGCAGGTAGCCGGAGTTGTCTGGTATGGCGATGCAGCGCGTCGTCATGGATGGGCGCCGTCGTTGAAGCGAAATGCTTGCTGAGCGTTTTCAAGTCGCGACGCGATGTGCTGAACGGCGTCCGCGTGAGAACCTGTCCGGCTTCGAAAGAGCACGCGCGGAAAAGTGAGCTCGATCACCTCATGCGTGGCTTCGGATCGAGATAGTGTGAGGGAGCCAACAAAGCCCTGCGGCAGCGACAGGTTATGCAGCTGCCAATCCGCAGCCGAAGAGGATGCATCGCGCAGGTCAAGCAGCTGCGCTCGATCAGCATCGAGCGACACATCGAAGGAAGTGAGATCGATTGCGAGCCCGGGTCCCAATGCCTTGACAAAAGCCTCCTTGCGCGTCCAGCAGCGCAGGAACGAAGCGCTCCCGCGTTCGGGCAACGTAGCGAGAGCACGTTGCTCGGCACCTGAGAAATAGTGCCGAGCGATCGTGATCGCAGATGGAATCTCACGGAGCTCTTCCACGTCGATGCCGACTGCGGGCAGTAGCGTGAAGGCAAGGACGGCGAGCTCACCAGAGTGAGAGATGTTGAAGCGGAGCCCATCCACACCCGGCTTGCCGTGAGGGCCGTAGACCAGCCGCACGTGGTCTGGCTCAGTCGCAAGATAGGTCGCCAGAAGGAGCCGCAGAACCGTGCGCACGCAGCGAAAATGCACCCTGTGCTCGGGAAAAACCAATCGCCGAGCCCGTTCCTCGTCGTTTTCATCCAGCACGGCGGGCAGCTGCGCCAACAATTCTTCACTCACTAAAACCGACCAGACGTGGGTCTCTCGCTCGGTGAGGCGCAGCTTGGAAGTCACGCCAGTGCAATCCGTGGATTCCAAGGCGCAACTCTTGTCACTGTTGTGATTGTCACGGCGCGGCCGACAGTGCCGTGCCCTACTCCTGGTAGGGTAACGCTGAACGAGCTGCTGAACCGGCTCATCGTGAAGCGAGCTGCCGAAACAGCCGCGCAACATGAAACAAGTATGAGTGCGAGGAGTGCGTGCCCCCAAACAGCGGATGCTGCAAGCTGCCGGCACGCTCGAGGCTGAAAGGTAATGGACTGCCTTGGAGCCGGTAACTCGGAACAGGCCGGAGGGCGCGCCAGCACAACGTTTTCGCGCAGCTGTCGCTTGCTTCTGGTATGAATTACCCATGCAATCACGCGCCCGCATCTCAGGCATTGGCGTTGCTGTTCCCGAACGCGTCCTCACCAACTATCAGCTATCGACCATGGTGGAAACGAGCGATGAGTGGATCGTCAGCCGCACCGGGATTCGCGAACGCCGAGTCAGCGGTCCCGACGAATTCACCAGCGATCTCGCCCTGGCGGCCATCCGAGACCTCGAGGCCCAAGGAGAAGGGTCGCTGGCTGGCGTTGATCTCATCATCGTCGCCACAAGCACGCCAGACTACGGCTTTCCCAGCGTGGCCTGCGTGCTCCAGGACCGGCTCGGGTTGACGGACTGCGGCGCCATAGACGTGAACGCCGTCTGCGCCGGCTTTACCTACGCCCTGCACCTGGCCAATGGACTGATCAGCGCGGGACTCCACCGCAAGGTGCTGGTCGTCGGCGCCGAGACGCTCACCAAGGTCACGGACTACGGCGAACGCTCCAACTGCATCCTGTGGGGAGACGGCGCCGGCGTGGTCATTGTCGAGGTCGACGATCGGCGGCCCATGTTTCTGGCGGCTCACCTCGGTTCGAGCGGAGAGGGCGGCCGGCACCTCTATCGCTCGGGTTTGTCACGGCGGATGGCTGGGCTTCCCCTGGCGGGCGATGGGTTGATTATTCAGAACGGGCGAGAAGTCTATAAGTGGGCCGTCACGGCCGTGCCGCAGGGCATCGAGCAGCTCCTGAAGAAAGCCTGCCTGAACGCCGAAGACGTCGACTGGTTCGTGCCGCACAGCGCGAATCTACGCATCCTGCACGCGATTTGCGAGCGTTTGGGCATTCGTGCCGACCGCCTGCTGTCGAGCGTTGAGCTACATGGCAACACGTCCTCGGCCAGCATTCCTCTGGCTCTGGCGGAAGCCCTTCGCGATGGCCGTATTCGACCGGGCCAGGTGATCCTGCTGTACGGTTTCGGCGGCGGGCTAGTACATGCCGGGGTGCTGTTGCGCTGGTGAGTCCTGCTACACCACCTCCTATGGTGCCGCGTCCGGCGGCGCCGTTTGGACGGCCGCCCGCTCCAGCATCCGCCAGGCCTCGGCGAGTGCGGCGAGCGTGTACTCCACGTCTGCCTCGGTGTGGGTACAGCTGACGAAAAAGCGCAGCCGCGGCGCATTGGCGGGCACCGCCGGATAGAAAATCGGCTGGACGTTCACGCGACGGTCGTGCAGATGCTTGTACAGGATCATGCACTCCTCAGTGCTTCGGGCAAAAACTGGCACCACGGGCGTACCCTCACTGGTGCCGGTATCGAAGCCAGATTCTCGGGCTCGCCAGCGGAACTGCTCCGAACGTTCGTGCAGTCTGGCGACGCGCCACGGCTCGCTGCGCAGCACCCGCAGCGCCGCGTAGGCGGCCGCTGCATTGGCCGGGGACATGGCGGTCGTGAAGACAAAGCCGGGAGTGGTATAGCGAAGGTAGTCGATCAGACAGGCGCTACCGGCGATGTACCCGCCGCAGCTCGCCAGGGCCTTGCTGATGCCGCCCATCCAGATATCGACGTCGGCCGGGTCCAGGCCGAAGTGCTCCCCGATGCCGCGACCGGTGGCGCCCAGCACACCAATCGATAGGCATTCGTCAACCATCAGCAACGCCCCGTGGCGCCGCTTGACCTCCACAAACCGCGGCAGGTCGGGAATGTCGCCGTCCATGCTGTAGATGCCCTCCACGAACACCAGTACCTTCTCATAACGGCGTCGCTTGGCTTCGAGCACCTTGGCCAGCTCCTGCCAGCTGTTGTGTCGAAACGCATACGAGTCGGTGCCGGCCAGCTTGATACCCTTTAGCACGCTGTCGTGGCTGCGCTCGTCGTACAGCACCAGGTCGCGTTCGCCCAGAAGATGCCCAATGGTGCTCACGTTGGCGGTGTTCCCGCCGACGAAGGTGAGACAGTCTTCTGTGCCCACGAAATCCGCCAGCGCACGCTCCAGCTCACGGTGGATCGGCTTCTCCCCGGCGACGATGCGGCTGGCCGAAGCGCCCGTGCCGTAGCGTTCGATCGCCGTCTGCGCCGCGCGTGACACCTCGGGGTGTCCGTTGAGGCCGAGGTAGTTGTTGCTGGAGTAGTTCAGGAACTCCTGACCCTCCAGCACGAGGTGGTCGTTACTGATGCCGTCGCTCACGATGAAAAACGGATTGGGCAGCCTGGCGGCCGCTAGGCTCGCCTCACGCTGCCGCAGCTCCTGCACCTCGGGAAAGTGGTCGACGCGGTAAAAGGCTTGTGGAATGTCGGCCTCGGGATCGATCGCCTGACCGGTTCGAGCGTTCGCCAGCTGCGTCAGCAGTGGACGCCGCTGCTCGGGAGCGAGCTCCGCAAGCCGCGCCTGAACGTCCAGGGCCACGGCCACGTAGCCCGCCAGTGCCTCGGCGGTGGGATAACGAGCGAAGAGCTCGATCGGCAGCGAGAAGCCAGCCATCTCGGACAGCTCACCGACCAGCGTGGCCTGCTGGAGCGAATCGAGCCCGTAGTCCGCGATGGCCCGATCCGGGTCCAGGCTCTCGGCGGTGACGCCCAGCTCGCGGGCGATGCGGCGCACTACCCAGTGGCGCATGGCAGGCCCGGAGCCCGACGCTTGCCCATCGGTCCGGGGTGGCAGCCAGTCCGACGATCCTTCCGACTGCGGGCTGTCAGATGACTGCCACTGGGCGACGATCTCCAGCAGGCCATCCTGCAACGCCTGCCGGCAGGCGTAACGCTGGATTTTCCCGTTGGCCGTCTTCGGCAGCGTGGCCGGCCGGATCAGGATCACCGCGTCCGGGCGCAGATCGAAGCTCGTGGCGATGACGCGCCGAATGGCGTCGATGGCCTCGTCACCGTTCAGACGCCGCAGGTGATCGCGTCTTACCTCCTGGACCACGACTAGGCGCTCCTGGGTGCCCTCGTCCATCGCAAACACCGCGCAGCCGTTGGCGTGGAGCGCGGGATGGCTGGCCTCGATCGCTGACTCGATGTCGGCGGGGTAGTAGTTCCGGCCACGAATGATGATCATCTCCTTCAGCCGGCCTGTGACGTAGAGGTGGTTTTCGCTCAGAAAGCCCATGTCTCCAGTGCGCAGGAACGGCCGTCCGGCTAAAACGCGGCCTTGAAACGTAGCTTGCGTCTCTGCCGGCTTGTCCCAGTAGCCGAGCGCCAGGCTCGGACCGGAGACGCAGATCTCCCCCGCTTCTCCATCGCTCAATGGTAGGCCGGAGTCGACTGACACGACGCGGACATCGGCCCTCGCGGGCTCCACAGCGCCGCTGCCGACGGCCGGCTCAGCTCCAGGGTGGTGCTGCGCCGAACAGGTCATCCCGAAGCTGCCGGTAACCAGCAAGGTGGCTTCCGCCAAGCCATAGCAGGGGAAGAAGCGTTGCGGCCGGAAGCCATATGGCGCGAAACCAGCGGCAAAGGCTTGCAATGTGCGCTGGCGGATTGCCTCCGCTCCGTTGAAAGCCACGCTCCAGCTGCTCAGATCGAGCCCCTGTCGCTGCCCGGCTGAAATCTTGTCAGTGCATAAGTCATAGGCGAAGTTGGGCGCGCCCGCGACGGTGCCTCGATGCTTGGAGATCGCGCTCAACCAGCGCACCGGCTTCTGAATGAACGTGATCGGCGGCATGAGGACGGAGCTTCCGCCGCAATGGATGGTGGAGAAGATAGAGCCTACCAATCCCATGTCGTGGTAGGGCGGCAGCCAGAACACCCCAACACTGTCCTCGTTCAAGCCGAAGCTCTCGGCAATGTGCGCCAGGTTGGCCATCAACCCGGCATGGCCGATGATGACACCTTTGGGGACGCCCGTGGCGCCGGAAGTGTATTGCAGGTAGGCGATGCCGTCTGTACGCGCCGGCGGCGGGGGCGAGGTCGTGGCTGGGGCGTCCCGCTCGAGGTCGACCAGCTCAAATTCCGACCCGAAGCCGGGTTCGTCCGCAAGCAGCGGGGCCAGCTTCGCCGTCAGGGGGGTTGACGCCAGGATGGCCCTCGCCCGCGTGTCGCGAACGATGCCCCGCAGGCTTGCCAGACCATCCTTGTGGAGCCGCGGCGGGTAGACCGGCACAGGGACGATGCCAGCCAACAAACACCCGAGGAGCACGACCGGAAAAGCTAAGCCCGGAGGGTAGACCAGGATGGCCCGATCTCCCGCCGTCAAGCCGCGCTCGAACAGCCATGCAGCGACGCTGCCGACCTGATGGTTCAGCTCCCCGTAGGTGACATCTTCGTAGTCATCCTCGCCATCACACAGAAAGGTGAAGAGCACCTTGTTGGGCTGCCGCTCCGCCCAATACGCGAGGTATGCGAGCAGGTTGGGGTCGGGGCTGGAACGGCTCATAGCATGTATTCGACAGTGCGCGTCCGCTCGGCGACGCCGCTCTGGGGCCCATGCTGGGCGAAAGCTCGGGCCGCGCTGGCCACTAGCAGCGAAGGCACGTCCGATTTGGTCGACAGGATGCGCCGGCCCGGCCAGCGGCAGGCTTGATCATGGACCTGGCGGACGACCTCCGCGTCCTGCATCAGGATCGTGAGGACGATGCGGTTGTACAGGGGAAAGACGAGGGACGTCAAGGGACCGAAGCTCAAGAAGGGGCGGAAGAACCAGCGAGTGCGGTGCTCATCGATCGGGACGACGAACGACTGCACGCCCGCGAGTCTGCCGAGCTGGCTGTACGTGCTGACCATCTGGTTTGGCGCCAGGTACTCCTCCGTGTGGCCGACGGCCTCGCCCTTCTTGCCCAGCAGCTTGAACAGCAGGCTGCTGCCCGTCTTTTCGCCGGTGGTGCGGATAACGATGTGCTCCGCGGTTTGCTGGATCTCGGCTGTGACGCGCTGGGTCGGCTCACCTCGAATGAGCCCGGCATGGATGTAGCCGGCGTGGGGATTGTCCACCAGGTTCTCCATGAGATGGGTGTAGTAGCCCTCGATCTCGACTACGTTGAGTGAGGCCATAGCCGAGAGGTGTCGCCAGTGGGGCGGCTCGTCCGTGTAGGGCGTCTCCGACAGCGTGAACCAGACGGTGTCCTCCTGCTCGCGGCTGCGAAAAACAGGCACGCACGCGTCTGGGAGCCTGTCCTCCGGCAACAGGCTAGGAACTTTGAGGCACCGGCCGTCGGCGTCATATCGCCAGCCATGGTAGCGGCACATGATCGAGCCGTCGACCACGTAGCCGTCGGACAGGGCGACCCCGCGATGCGCGCAGCGGTCTTCCATCACCACCGGCGTGCCTCCGGCGCCGCGCAGCGCGACCAGGTGAGTGCCGAGTGCCTCGAACCCGACCGGCTTGTCCGCGAGATCTTTCGACCACACGGCGGGGAGCCAGCAGCGGCGCAAGAAGTTGAGCGCTGCATCCATAGCTCAGCTGCCCGGCAGCGGGGCGATGCGTGCCGGCAGGCCGTGGCGCGGCTTTAGAAAGATGCCGGCTTCGAAGGCGGGGTTGGACGGCCCCAGTACCTCCACGCTGTAAGCCCGGACAACCATCACTAGGACCAACACCATGAGCTGCAGCGCCAGGTTGCGTCCCAGGCAATGACGTGGCCCCAGACCAAACGGCAAGTACCCTCCTGGGGGCCAGCCAGGCTGACCGTCACCGAAGCGCTCCGGCCGAAACGCATCCGGATCCTCCCACACGGCGGGATGGCGGTGCGTGCAGTAGGGCGAGATGGCCACCTTCGTGCCGGCCGGAATGCGATAGCCGCCCAGCACGTCGTCTGCCGCGGCGGTCCGCGAGAAAGCCCAAACGGGTGGGAACAGCCGCAGCGTTTCGAGCACGACCATTCTTGTGTAGTGCAGCGAAGCCAGATCGTCCGCGCAGGCCACGCCGGCCGGCAGCCGAGTCGCGACTTCCTCGGCCACGCGGCGGCGGACCTCCCCGTGGAGCGACAGGACCAACCACAGCCAGGTGAGCGCCGTGGCCGTGGTGTCGTAGCTGGCGAGGAAGATGGTCAGCAGCTCGTCCCGCAGCTCTTCCTGGCTGAACGAAGCGTCCTGCTCTGGCCCGCCCTTCATCAGCTGGGCCAGCAGGTAAGCGCCGGCGCAGGTCGCTGCCTGACGGCGAATCCGGCTCTCCACGCAGCGGTGCAGCGCGGCCTTGGCGCGCAGGAACCGTCGCCTTGCGGCGGTTGGCCCGTCCAGCCGCACCAGCGCCTCTATCCGCCGCATGATATAGGCATGGGCGGCGTCGAACGCCTGCGTGAACTCCTCGGCGTCGTCCGCCGAGTCCAGCCCGAACAGCGCTGCGCTCGTTAGCGACATCATCAAACAGCGCATCTCGTGATGCAGATCGACGGCTGCATCGGGCTGGCTCCAGGCAGGGCGGCTGCGCAGGAAGGCAGCCACACGCTCGGCGCACAGCGGTACCAGTTCAGCCGTGCTGCTTTTGCGAAAGGCCGGCTGCAACGCCGCGCGGTGCCGCTTCCAGAGCTCACCGTCGGTCGTCACCAAACCCTGTCCGATCAGCTTTTCTATCTCGCGATAGCTGGCGCTCGGCCGGTAGTTGCCGGGGTTGTGCTCGAGGATCCGTACTACCTCGGCCGGTCTGGTTACCAGGACAACCGGCCGGCTGCCAAGCCGCAAGCTCACCACATCGCCGAAGTCCTGCATCGAGCGCAGGAACAGGCCAACCTTGTCGCGTCGAAACTCGCGCAGATGGCCCCACAGCGGGTGCGCCCTCGGCCCTGGAGGCCGGCTAGAGATTGGGCATGACTCCCCAGAACTCCTGGCATTTGCCGGCGCTGAAGTGGGCCACGCCTACGCCCTTGGAGCTGGCGTTCTTGGTCACCGCCGTCCATTCCACGCCCGCCCGGTCGGCATGCGATACCACGCCGTTGACCGTGAACAGCAGCTCCGGATAACGGCGGCGATAGTCCTCGATCCGCGCCTTGAAGGCATCGAGATCGAGGTCGCCGTCACTGCCGTGGTAGACGAAGCCATCGGCCAAGACCTCGCGAGCTACGTCCCAATCGCCGTGGTTCAGGCCCCGCTGAAACCACGTGAGCACCTTCTGCTCGGCAGCCTCGTTGCGCATTACTCACCCTCCAGCCAAAAATCGCGACCGCCTGGTCTAGCTGACCGTTACTTTAGCAAAAAGCGACCACCCTGTCAGCATGCACTACAGGGCCTCGCGGGCCACTGGCTGATAATGGGGCGGCACTGTCGAATTGCGATAATCATGAGGAGCGCGCGGCTGTCAGGGGCGCCCTCCAGTCTTGACGGGCTGACCACGCTTGCCCGCGCGGGTGGACTGCCGGGCCCCGCCAGGACATCGGCCATCATCGTGCTTACCTGCTGCGCCGTCAGCTTAACGACCGGAATATGACCAATCCGTGGAATGAGGTGCGTCCGGACGATCTACTCGTAGAACTCGTAGGTTCGTAGCTCGATCCCTCCGCGCCCCGCGGTTGTCTTGTGATTTGCCAATCAGGCGGTGAGCAATTGCTTGACGGTGAACGAGCGCTGCTTTCTCGGGTGGGCAGCAGTTCACCCTCCTTGGCTCGCCCCGCCGCGGCCTCCGTGTTTGAGATGGCTTCCGCTTGCGTCTGCCCGTAGCGCCTTGATAACCTGAGCGCCGACGCGGATGAGAGCGCACCAGCGATGCTCGTGTTCGAGGTAGGTAACGCTGCCGGCGCCATTGCGGGCCCGGGTGCCGCGGCTATTCGGGATGGCCTGCTGCCGGCTTGGGGCACATTTTTCGGCGCAGCCACGAAACGTGGGAGGGACATCTCTGGGCATCCGAGCCGTGAGACTCACGCTCAATTCGTGCTCAACTTTGAGTGCCGGAGGTCAGATTTGAACTGACGACCAACGGCTTATGAGTCCGCTGCTCTGCCACTGAGCTACTCCGGCGGCGTTTCTTAGTCTAGCCTGTGCCAGACGGCGAGGGCGCTTGGCCGAAAACGGGTCGGGGGCCAGCCGTCGCAGCTGGCCCCCGACCACCGGATAAGTCCGCTCGATGTGGAGTGCGACACACCGAGCTGACGAATAAAGAGGGTTCCCGAATAATGCTTCTGGCCCCTTATCTCTTACAGATGCTGTGCCAGGTTTCTCCTTCGTATCTCGCCAGCAAGCGAGGCTTCTTGAGCTCGACCAGCCATTGTTCCGCTTCGCTTCGCCACTCTGAATTATGGATAAGCGCGACCGCATTTTCAAGGTCATGCTTGGCCATTGGCTTGTTGCCCAGGGCCCAGTAAGCCAGGCCTCGATTCAGGTAGGCACAGCCTCGATTCACCCTGGATGCGCTGGTGCCCGTTTCGGCGTCGATGACCCTGGTGCAGTCACTGATGGCCTGCTCGCAGTAGCCCGCCAGTGACGGATCGTTTTCTTCGCACTGCGCAGCCTTGCCCCAGCACGCGGCGCCGCGGATAAGGTGCGCTTCCATGAAGGACCGCCGCAACTCAATGGCTCGCGTGCAGTCGTTGATCGCCTGGTCGCAGTCGCCCAGGGCGTAGCAAATCGAGGCTCGACCGTAGTAGGCTTCGGCAAATTCCGGGTCGGCCAGGATCACCTCGCTGTACGTTGCGGCGGCAGCCTGCAGCGAGCCCTCGCGCTGCAGACGCAGCGCGCGTTCGTACAGTCCGTCGGGATTGACCTCATCCCGACGGCGGACGGAGCGGGTGGGGAAGGTATCGCGAGCCTGCGCGAGGGCCTGGCCGAACGAACGAGGACCGCTCATCGGGTAGGCCGGCACCGGCCTAAATCAACCTCCGCTTGCGGCCGGGAAGGGGATTGTAGGTCGCGGCGAACATCTCCAACTGGTCGCGGTCGATGATGTACTTGTTGCCCCAGCGAGTCGCCGGCAGGCGCCCCTGCCGGATGAGCCGCTTTACCGTATCGACGTTGATCTTGAGGCGCAAGGCGGCCTCCATCACGTCTACATATTGATCGAGCACGTGCCTGACCCTAAGGCTAAAGATCGTGTTATCACGCTAGTATGCGAATGCACTATATACATGCAGTTGAAAACTTGTCAAGCGCTAGTTGTCTCTAGCGGACAAGACGGCGCACGGTTGCATCGCCCGCAACCAGCACCTCGCTCGCCAGCCCGACGAACAGCCCGCTGGCCATCACGCCCGGAATCCGCTCGATCCGGGCCTCGGCAGCGGCGGGCTCATCCAGAGCGTGGAAGGTGCAGTCGACGATCCAGTTGCCGTTGTCCGTGACGAACGGCTGGCCATCGGGCGCGTGACGAAGCTCGGGGACAGCGCCGAAGCGGCCCAGCTCTCGCGCAGCCAGCGGACAGGCGAAGGGCAAGACCTCGACCGGCAGGCTCGATTGGCAGCCCAGGGTGGGGCTGAGCTTGCGCTCATCCACGATGATCAGACAGCGTTTGGATACGCGGGCGATGATCTTCTCCCTCAGCAGCGCTCCGCCGTGGCCCTTGATCAGATTGAGCTGGCTGTCCACCTCGTCGGCTCCATCGACGTCCAGGTCCAGCTCCTGGTGCAGCTCGAAGGTGGTGAGCGGAATGCCGAACTCGGTGGCCAGCTCGGCTGTTTGCCGCGAAGTGGGTATGCCGGCCACCCGCAGCCCCGCCCGAACCCGGCGGCCCAGTTCCTCGAGGAAGAAGTACACCGTCGTGCCGCTGCCCAGGCCGAGCACCATGCCGGATTCGACCTCGTCGGCGGCTGCCAGCCCTACGAGCCGCTTCTGAGCGGTGGCATCGGTCATGTGAGGGCTACTGTACCTTCGGATGGTTCACTTGCCAACGCCGGTGCACCGCCGATAGATTACGATTCGAACCCGGCATGGTGACCACGGAAGCAATCTCAGGCAGCCTCGCGCGTCGATCCCGCCCTCCCAGCGAACCGATGACTCTCGGACTGTGGCTGATTGTCATCTTGAAGGCTGTCACCGCGGCTCTGCTGTGGACCGCCTTTGCGCTGCTGTTGATGGCGCACGCCAACAATCCGCAGGACTTCTTCTCGCATCTCATTCGGACGCTCTTTCGGGGTAATCCTCCGGGGTTGGCGATCCGCTACATCGCCCAGAACACCGAATTCATCAGCCGCACGGTGCTGCTCCGCGTCGCCCTGGGCACCGCGCTGTATGCGTTGATAGAGTCGGTCGAGGCAATAGGGCTGCTGCTGCGCAAGCCGTGGGCGGAGTGGCTAGTCATCCTGGTCACGGTGAGCTTCATCCCGTTGGAGCTATTCGAGCTCGTCATGCGACCGGCGCCCCTCAAAGGCGGGACGCTGGCCGCCAACCTGGTCATCCTGTGGTATCTCACGAGACGGCTTCTGGACAAGCGAGCGGAGCACCGTCGAGCTATACTGCACCAGTCATGAAACAGGGTATCCATCCGAACTACGTTGAGGCCAAGGTCGTGTGTGGCTGCGGCAACACCTTCGCCACCATGTCCACCAAGCCGCTGCTTCGGATCGACGTCTGCTCGGCCTGTCACCCGTTCTACACCGGCCAGCAGCGCATCGTCGATACGGCCGGGCAGGTAGAGCGCTTCCAACGGCGCCTGAACCGCAAACAGGCTTCTTGACGGGACGCTCAAAAAGGAGGGCGCGCGTGCCCTCCTTTTTTCGTATCGTCCTGCTCATGGCTCGCATGAGCACGCCGCTCAAGCTGCCCACCTACGGCGGGCAGGCAGTCATCGAAGGCGTGATGATGCGCGGCAAGAAGCAGCTGTGCGTGGCCGTGCGCAATCCGAAGGGCGAGATCGTCCTCCACGCCGAGCCGTTGCCGCGCCGCGTCTACGACAGCCCGCTGAGCAACTTCCCATTCCTGCGCGGGTTGATCCTGCTGTGGGACATGCTCATCCTCGGCATGAAAACGCTGATGTTCTCGGCCAACGTGGCCGTCGAGGACCTGGAAGAGGATGGCGAGAAGGTCGAGATCGGCAGCGGTGTGATGTACGGCATGCTGGTCCTGTCGCTCGCGTTCGGCATCGGCCTGTTCTTCGTGGTGCCGCTGCTGCTGGCTCACGTCGTCGGACGCTCGATCAATGGCTCGTTTGCAGCCAGCCTGCTGGAGGGCGTGATTCGGCTGGCCTTCTTCGTGGGCTACCTGCTGTTGATGGGCCGTCTGCCGGACATCCGCCGAACGTTCATGTACCACGGGGCGGAGCACAAGACGATCAACGCCTTCGAGGACAACGCGGCCCTGGAGCCGGAATCCGTCCAACGCTACAGCACGATTCATCCCCGCTGCGGAACGACGCTGCTGCTGTTTGTGTTGGTCATCGCCATTTTCGTGTTTGCCGCCATCGGCACACCCCCGCTGCCCGTTAGGGTCGTCAGCCGAGTGCTGTGCGTGCCCCTCATCGCCGCCGTGTGTTACGAGTGGATCCGCTTCGCCGCGAAGCACATCGAGCACCCGCTGATGCACGCCTTCATGACGCCGGCCATGGCGCTTCAAAAGCTCACCACGCGCGAGCCCGAGTTGCGACAGCTCGAGGTGTCCATTGCTGCGCTGCGAGCGGTCATTGCGGCCGAGGGGCTGGAGTCCCAGCCGGCGCCGGTAGCCGGCTCGGCTGCGCTGGCTCCGCAACCTGGCTAGCGGCTGCCTGCCTGCCAGCCTGCGCTACGCTTTGCAGAGCAGGCGCGCTTACCGCGCATGACCTGCAACCCCATCTCCCTCACGTTCACGTACTGATTCATGTTTGACAAACTCGACGCCATAGAAGCTCGCTACGACGAGCTCAACCGCCTGCTGGCGACGGCCAGTCCCGAGCAGATGGCCGAATACGGCCGGGAGCTCGCCTCGCTGGAGGAGGTCGTCGGCTTGTATCGCCAGTACAAGGCGATCAACAAAGAGCTGCGCGACACCGAGGCCATGCTGCATGGTGAGCAGGACGAAGAGCTGCGTGAGCTGGCCAAGGATGAGATCCAGGCGCTGCACGAGCGGGTAGGGGAGCTCGAGCAGGCTCTCAAGACCGCCCTGATCCCCAAGGATCCGAACGACGACAAGAACGTGATTGTCGAGATCCGAGCGGGCGCGGGTGGCGACGAGGCTTCGATCTTCGCCGCCGACCTGTATCGGATGTACACGCGCTACGCCGAGGCTCGCCGCTGGGGTGTGGAAATGGTGAGCGCCAGCGAGAACGGCGTGCATGGCTTCAAGGAGGTCATCTTCGAGGTCCGCGGCAGGGGCGCCTACAGCAGGCTGAAGTTCGAGGGTGGGGTCCATCGCGTGCAGCGCATCCCGGTGACGGAATCGGGCGGCCGCATCCACACCTCGACCGCCACAGTGGCGGTCATGCCCGAGGCCGAAGAGGTCGACGTCAACGTCCGTGAAGAGGACTTGCGCGTGGACGTCTACCGCTCCACCGGGCATGGCGGACAGAGCGTGAATACGACCGACTCGGCGGTGCGGATCACGCACCTCCCAACGGGCCTGGTCGTGACCTGCCAAGACGAGAAGAGCCAGCTCAAGAACAAGAACAAGGCGATGATGGTGCTGCGCAGCCGGCTCCTGGAGATGGAGCGGGCCAAGCACGACGCCGAGGTGGGCGCGCTGCGCCGCAGCATGGTGCATACCGGCGACCGCAGCGAGAAGATCCGGACCTACAACTTTCCGCAAGACCGCGTCACCGACCATCGCATCAACGTGTCAGTCCATAACCTGCCGGCCTTCATGGAGGGCACAATCGATGGGCTCATCGACCAGCTCACCATTGCCGACCAGGCTCAACAGCTCGGGGGTGACTGAGATGGACGTCGTGGCAGCCATCGCTCCCAGCCAAAGCCCGCCGAGCGGTGTGCGCTCCATCAAGGCGGCCGTGGATGGGGCGGCCGAGCGGCTGGCTGGGACAGCGACGGAGACGCCTCGCCTGGATGCCGAAGTGCTGATGGGCTTCGTGCTGGGCTGGCAGCGATCGCGGCTGTTCGCGCACTGGGATGAAGACCTGGGCGTCGCTGATCTGGACCGCTTCGAACGCCTGGTCGAGCGGCGCATGGCCGCCGAGCCGGTGGCGTACATTCGCAATCTCAAGGAATTCCTGGGTGTCGAGTTCTTCGTCGACTCGCGGGTGCTGATTCCCCGGCCCGAGACGGAGCTGTTGGTCGGCCGAGCCGCCGCCTGGATGGATCGCCGGCGGAAGGCTTCCGCGTCCCCGCTGGTCGTGGACGTCGGCACGGGTTCCGGCGCAGTCGCCATCGGCATCAAGACGATGTGTTCGGATGCACGGGTGATCGCCACCGACGTTTCGGAGGAGGCCCTCGCGGTGGCGCGGCTGAATGCCTCCCGCCACATGGCCGACATCGACTTCCGCCGGGGCTCACTGCTGGAGCCGCTGGGGGAGCCGGCGGATCTGATCGTTGCCAACCTGCCGTATCTGAGCTTGGAGGAATACAGGGCCCTGCTCCACACGTCCATTCGGTACGAGCCGCGTGCGGCCCTGACCGACGAGGCCGATGGCCTGCTGCTGTTCGAGCAACTCTTCCTTCAAGTCCCCGGCCGGCTGCGACCGAATGGAGCCCTTTTGCTCGAGATCGGCGCAGGGCAGTCTCGGTCCCTGGAACGACTTGCCAGCCGCTACCTGACCGCGTTCGAGCCGGCAGTGTTCTCCGACTACGCTGGCCGGCCGCGCATCCTGCAGCTCGCCAGTCCCGCTCGTTGATCGCTACGCGGCGTCTGGCGCAGAGCGAGCTGCCGATCGCGGTGGATCTGATACGCGCCGGGGCGGTGGTGGCCTTTCCTACCGATACGGTGTACGGCCTCGGCTGCTTCAACCTCGACCGCCTGTACGAGGCCAAAGAGCGGCCTCGCGAAAAGCGCATCGCCTATCTGGTAGCTGCCGTGCCGGCTGATCTGCCGGATGCGGCGCGCCGTCTGGCTGCTGCCTTCTGGCCCGGCGCGCTGACTATCGTGGCCGGGGATGATGCCTACCGCATGCCCGATCACCCGCTGGCCGTGGCGCTGTTGCAAGCGACCGGTCCCCTGCCCGTGACCAGCGCCAACCGCTCCGGCGCGGGCGCGAGCGGCGATCCCGACGAGGTCTGGAGCCAGCTCGCCGGGCGTATCGACGCGCTGCTCGACGCGGGGCCGTGCCCGGGCGGGCGCGAGTCGACGGTGGTCGATCTCGAGGGCAACATTCTTCGCCAGGGCGCAATCTCGGCCGAAGACGTGGCCCGAGTGCTGGCCGATGGCTGAGCCGTGGGAGGTCGTGTCGTCACGCAAGTTGATCGAGAGTCCGTGGATCAGCGTGCGGCAGGATGCCGTCCGGCTGCCCAACGGTGTTGAGCTCGACGATTACTACGTAGTCGAGCAGCCGCCGTTCGTGAAAGTGTTCCCGCTGACGGCGGATGGCAAGGTCGTGTTCGTGCGGCAGTACAAGCATGGCCTGGCCCGAACGACCTTGGAGCTGCCCTCAGGCTTTGCCGAGCCCGGTGAGGACCCAGCGGACGCGGCCGCCAGGGAGCTGCGGGAGGAGACCGGCTACGCTGGCCAGCTGCACCACGTGGCTACGTTCGTGGTCAATCCCACGCGTGAAGGGACGCTCGAGTACGTGTATTTCGGACGGGTTCGCTCCGCCGGCAAGCAGAAGCTCGACGTCACCGAAGACATCGAGCTTGTGCACCTCGATCCGGGGTTGCTGCTCCCCATGATCCAGCGCGGCGAGCTTGTCGTCATGTCGACCGTGACCGCGGTGCTGTACTGCCTGCCCATCCTCCAACAGCGGGCGTAAGGAGCGCGATTCGCCCAGCAGCCGCTCAGCGAACCGCTGCGACGGCGGCTCCCGGGCTGGTGACGGCGCCCTTAGCCGCGGAGGAGACGGCCGCGGCGTACTTGGCGAAGACGCCGGATGGATAGCGGCTGGCCGGAGGGGTCCAGGCTGCCAGCCGCTGGCGGATCTCGTCGTCCGAAAGCTCCACGTCCAGGCGTCGCTTCTCGATGTCCACGACGATAGTGTCGCCTTCACGCAGCGCCGCGATAGGGCCGCCCACGGCCGCCTCCGGGGCAACGTGGCCAGCCATCAAACCGTGGGTGCCACCCGAGAACCGGCCGTCGGTCAGCAGCGCGACGCTTTCGCCGAGCCCTTCGCCCACCAGCGCGGCGGTGACACCGAGCATCTCGCGCATGCCTGGCCCTCCACGGGGGCCTTCATAACGGATCACGACCACGTCGTTGGGCTCGATCTCTCGTCGGGTGGTGGCCGCCATGGCGTCGTCCTCGCAATCGAACACACGAGCCGGCCCGCGATGGTAGCGCTTGGCGTAGCCTGCTACCTTGATGACGCAGCCATCGGGAGCCAGGTTGCCCTTGAGGATGACCAGGCCGCCCTCTGGGTTGAGCGGCTCGGAGACCGGTCGGACGACGTCCTGCCCGGGCGTCTCGCGGGCGGTGCTCGACTCTTCGGCCAGCGTCTTGCCGGTCACCGTCTGCTGGCTTCCATCGAGCAGGCTGGCCGCGATCATGCGCTGGGCCACGAGCTGAATGCCGCCGGCGCGGGCCAGGTCGACCGCTCCGTAGCGTCCTCCCGGCCGCATATCCACGAACAGCGGCGTGCGCTTGCTTACGCGGTCGAAATCGTCGATGTCCAGCGGGATACCAGCCTCGTGGGCGATGGCCAGGCCGTGGAGCACGATATTGGTGGAGCCGCCGCTGGCCGCGGCGCCGGCGATGGCGTTTTCGAACGACCTTCGGGTGAGGATGCTGCTGGGCGTGCGGTTGCGGCGCACCATCTCCACCGCCAAGCGGCCGGCCTGCACCCCAACCTCATCCTTCGCGGGGTCGGTGGCGGCAACGCTGCCGGAGCCCAAGGGCGCCAACCCCAGGAATTCCATGGCCATAGCCATGGTGTTGGCCGTGTACTGGCCTGCGCAGGCGCCCGCGCCGGGGCAGGCGACGTTTTCCAGCTCCAGCAGGTCGGCGTCGGTCATCTTGCCGGCCGATACGGCGCCGATGGCCTCGTACACCGACACGATGTCGACGTCCTTTCCGCGGAACTTCCCCGGCTGGATGGAGCCGCCGTACAGCACTAACCCCGGAATGTCCAAACGGACCAGCGCCATGGCTGCGCCGGGAATGGTCTTGTCGCAGCCGACCAGGCACACCACGCCGTCGAAGAAATGGCCGCGGGCGACGAGCTCTATGGAGTCGGCAATGACCTCGCGACTGATGAGCGACGCCTTCATGCCCTCGGTGCCCATGGTCACGCCGTCACTGATGGCGATGGTGTTGTACTCCATGGGTGTCCCGCCGGCCTCGCGGATGCCGCGCTTCACCTGCTCTGCCAGCCGGCGCAGGTTGAAGTTGCAGGGCATGGTCTCGATCCAGGTGTGCGCCACGCCTATAGTGGGCTTGCGCAGATCCTCGTCTGTGAAGCCGATGCCCTTGAGCATCGCGCGGGCGCCTGCCCGCTCGCGACCCTGAGTAATGGTGTAGCTGCGCAGCCTGCCGTTTTCGCTCATGCACGAAAGTGTAGGGCGTGCTGCTGGGTGACCCGGGAGCGCGGCGACGCTCTAAGGCTCGACGTTTGCGAACAGGTTGTTCAGGGACTCGGCCACCGTTGGATGAGCGAAGACTGCCTCACGCAGTGCCGTGTAGGGCAGCTTGCCCATCATGGCCACTTCCACCAATGACATGATTTCGCCGCCGCCGATACCCAGCATGGCGAAGCCCAGTATCTGATCGGTGCGAGCATCGATCACCGCTTTGATCAAGCCGCGGCTCTCATCGGTTTCCAGCGCTCGCGCTACGTGGGTCATCGGCATCTTGGCCACCCGTATGGCGCGGCCTTCTCGGCGAGCCTGGGATTCCGTCAAGCCGACGCGACCAAGCTCGGGATCCATGAACACCGTGTAGGGCACGAGACGCCCGGTCGTGCTGGCCGCCCCGTCTTCCAGCAAGTTAGCGCGCAAGATCCGAAAGTCGTCATACGAGATGTGCGTGAACGCCGGGCCGCCATTGACGTCGCCGACGGCAAAGATGCCCTCGACGGCGGTTTCCAGGCGGTCGTTCACGGGAATGAAGCCTCGGGTGTCCGGCTGCAGGCCGGCTGCCGCGAGGTCGAGCTCTTCGGTGTTGGGTAGACGCCCGGCAGCCTCCAGGATGTGAGAGGCGGCGATTGTGCGCTCGGCCCCGTTGGAGCTCACGGTGACCGCGATGCCTCTTGGATCACTCTTCACGCCTGCCAGCTTCGTTTCTGTGAGCACCTCGATGCCGTCTTCGGTGAAGATCTCGAGTACGGCCGCGGCGATATCCGCGTCCTCCTTGGGCAGCAGCTGCTGGCCGTGCTGGATCAAGGTGACTTGGCTGCCCAGGCGTCTGAAGAGCTGCGCGAACTCGACTCCGACGTAGCCGCCTCCGACGACGACCAGGTGCTCGGGCACCACGTCCAGCTCCATGACGCTGGTCGAGCTGAGGACCTGGACGTCCTGCGCGCCGCTGACCTCCAGGGGCCGGGGGCGGGTCCCGGTGTCTATCACGACCACCGGAGCGGTGACCTCTCTCCGGCCACCTCCGCGCAGCTCGATGGCCAGCGCCTTTGGCCCGATGAAGCTGGCGCTGCCGGCCACGAGCTCGACCCCCGGCGTGCGCTCGATGCGTGCTTGGCTGCCCGTCCTGAAGGAGTCCACGATGTCGCGCTTGCGGCGGCGAACGGTGGCCATGTCGATGCGCACGTCCTTGGTCAGCACGCCGTATTCCGCCGCCCGATTTGCCATGTATGCGGCGCGGCCACTGGCGATCATGGTCTTGGTGGGTGTGCAGCCCTCATTGATGCAGGTGCCGCCCACATGTTCTTTTTCGGCCAGCAGGACCTTCCAGCCGGCAGTGGCGAGCGCGGTGGCCAGGGGCCCGGCTGCCTGCCCGGATCCAACGATGACGGCGTCGAAGGTTTCCATAGCGTTTAGCGCGCGAAGGCCGGGATGACTTCCGCACCCATCAGCCGGATCGTCTGACGGGCAAGCTCTTCCGGCATGTCGTCAGGGCTCAGACGGGCTTGAATGTGGGTCACACCGGCTGCCTGATAGATGCGCACCTGCTCTGTGACTTCCTCAGGAGATCCGACCAGGCACAGCTGGGAAGCGAGCTGATCGAACAGATCCTCTGACGAAGCTGCCTTGCGGTCCTCGCCCCAAGAGCCCATGCGGGCATACGTCTTGATGATGCCTGAGAGGAACCGCCGTCCGCCGTCGCGCGCCTGCGCTGAGTCGGGCGCCACGAGCGTCAGCCGGTTGGCGGAGACGGCCCCGGAAGCCGGGTCTTTACCGGCCCTGGACAGCGCCGAGCGGTAGCGCTCCGCCTGAACACCGATGCGATCGAGACCGTAGTTCGTGGAGGCGTAGTAGCCGTCACCGAACTGCGCTGCCCGCTCGGCCGAGCGCCGCACGCCGCCACCAATCCACAGCGGCGGGCCGCCTGGTTGGAGCGGGAGGGGCGCGATCCCTCCCTGGATGTCGACCTGGCTGCCGGCGAAGCGGGACTGTCCGGCAAACAGTGCCTTCAGCGCCTGCACGCTATCGTCCATCCATTGGCCGATGGTGGCAGGGTCGTGGCCAAAGCGTTGCTGCAGCGCCGGGCTTCCCAGACCTACGCCGAGCACCAGACGGCCGTCCGAGATGTTGTCCAGCACGGCGGCGTCGTAGGCCAGCTTCAGCGGGTTCCACGCCGGCAGCAGGGTGACGCCGGTGCCCAGCCGCAGCCGGGTTCGAGGAGCCAGGTAGGACAGCAGCAGCATTGGCGATGGCAGGTGAAAGGCCCCTGCGAAGTAGCTCTCGCCGGCCCACACCGACTCGAAGCCGTGATCCTCGGCGAAGCGCGCCAGGTCGGCCTGCCGCCGCGCCTGCGCCGCCAGCGGCCTGGTCTGGCTGCCGAAGTCCAGCGCCAGTCCGAAGGTTACGCCCATGGGAGGCTCATCCTAACACCGCCGGCTTCGCATAAGGCTCACCCTGGAGTCTCTGGCACAATGGGTGCCAGTCTTCGCGCGCGACCGAGCGAGGGTCGCGGCAATGGGAGTCAGCAGCATGAGCGCAGCCATGCCCATCGTGGACGCCGACGGGCACCTGGACGAGGAGCCCGAGGAGATCATCGACCATCTCGATCCGCCGTTGACCTCGCAGCGCATTGTGGGCCGCACGCACGGGCTGTTCCCGAACTGGCAGGGCATGCAGAACCGTTCGCGACGCATACTGCATGGTCCCGGGCAGCTGCCCTATCGCTTGAACCCGACGCCCGACAAGTGGCTGGCATTCGCCGACCGGGCCGGGCTGGAGCAGGCCGTGCTCTACCCGACGGATGCGCTCACCTTCGGCATGTGCGACGACCCCGACCTGGCGGTGTACCTGGCGCGGGCCTACAACAGCTGGGCCCACGAGCGCTACATGGGCTTCAGCTCGCGTCTGATCTGCGCCGCGCTGATCCCGCTGCAGAACGTCCCAGAGGCGGTCAAAGAAGTCCGGCGCGTGCACGCGCTGGGCATGCCCGTGGTGCTGCCCGCCACCCAGCTCCCCAAGCCGCTGGGCGATCCGGAATACTGGCCGGTGTACGAGGAGGCGGAGCGCCTGGGCTGCTTCATCGGCGTGCATGGCGCGCACCTGATTCGCGGGAGCGAGCTGATGAGCGGCATGCGGCGAGCCAAGGTGGTGTTTCAGCATCCCTTCGGCCAGATGGTCGAAATGGCCAGCCTGCTGTTCGAGGGCGTATACGAGACCTTTCCCAAGCTGAAGGTGGGCCATCTCGAGGCCGGCGCCAGCTGGGTGCCATACATGATGGACCGCATGGACGAGAAGTGGGCTCAGCAGCGAGCCAAGCTGCCCCTCAAGAAGAAGCCCAGCGACTACCTGCGGGAATGCTCGATCTACTTCTCCGCGGAGCCGTACGAGCATGGCTTGCCGCTGGTCATCGACATGCTTGGCGCCGACCACCTGTTCTGTGCGTCCGACTATCCGCACGAAGAGGACGAGGATGAGTTCCTGTCCCGCATGAATCACTGGCGCACGGACCCAGCCATGTCCGACGACGATCGCCGCAAGATCCTGCGAGATTCGGCTCGAGCAGCCTACTCTCTGCGGTAACGACAATGGATCCCCGGCCGGCGGCGTGAGCGCCGCCCCAACCTCTGTCGCGCCCGCGGCTCCGCGCCCATCGCTGGAGAGCAACGCGGTTTCGTGGGCGACGTTCTTCTCCACCTACCTGCCGGCCATGGTGCTGTCGCTGGGCGCGGGCATTGCCCTCCCCGCCATCCCCGTGCTGGCCAAGTCATTCGACGTAACCTTCGGCCAGGCCAGCTTCGTGATCACCGCCTTCCTGGTCGGTGGTCTGTCCGGCACTCTGCCGACGGGCTGGCTGTTGGATAAGCTGGGCCGCCGGCCGGTGATGATCGCCGGCCCACTGCTGACTTCGGCCATGGCCCTGATGGTGGTCTTCTCGCACTCCTTCCCGGAGCTGCTGATCTACCGCTTCCTGGACGGCTGGGCCAGTCAGATGTGGATGCTGGCCCGATTGGCCGGCATCTCGGCTCGAGCCACGGCAGGCCAGCGCGGAAGGCAGGTCAGCTGGATGTTCGGCATGGACAACGTTGGCCGGCTGTCGGGGCCGCTCGTCGGCGGCTTCATTGCGGCGGCGTGGGGGCCCAGGGCCACCTTTGGGGCCTACGCGCTGCTGGCGCTGGTGGCGCTCGTTCCCAGCCTTGGCTCCCTACGGGGGCGGGAGTCGCCTGTAACCCAGCGGCGGGAGGACAGCAGGCGCATGTCGATAGGGGAGATCATCCTGCCGCGGCTGGCGTTCTTCGGTGTCGCCTTCTTCTCGGCGCTGGCGCGCGGCCCCATCTTCGCCGACATGCTCCATCTGTACGCGGCCTTCGCCTACAACCTCAACGCCCGAACCATCGGCTTCCTGGCGGCGACGTCCAGCGCGCTGGTGGTCTCTATAGGCTTTGCCGCGGGCTACCTGCTGGACCGCTACGGGCGCAAATTGACCATGGTCCCGGGCTTTTTCAGCATTGGCGTCACCATGCTCGGTCTGGCGGTTACCGCGTGGCTCCATCTCTCGTTCTTCTGGTACGTCGTGGCGTTCGTCACGACTGTGGCGGCGCAATCGTTGACGGGCGGCTCGATCCAAACCGTGGGCACGGACGTCGCGCCCCCCGAGGCAAGGGGCATGTTCCTGGGCCTGTGGCGGTTCACCGGCCAGCTGGGGACGTCGCTCAGCCCGATCGGCTTTGCCTTCCTGGCCGACCGGAGCGGCTACGGAGCGTCGTTCGTCTTCGTGGCCGCCGCGGCGCTGGTGACGGGCTTGCTGCTCGTCACCGTGATTCCCGAGACTCGAAACTCCGGGGCCAGTGTTCCGGCGTTGGGAAAAGCTGGCTAGGATCGTGCTGACCGGCGGCTATGCTCTCTCATCAAGGCGCAACGCTGGCTGAATCACAACCCGTGGTCCTGCGGCTCGACCATCTCTACCGGCTGACGGACAACGTCGGCATCTATCAGCACGCGAAGCTGTCGCGCCCGGACCCCGCCTTCGGGTACTGCATCGACGACAATGCCCGTGCGCTCATCGCTGCCATCCGCGCCCACCGGCTGACCGGCGACAACAGCTTGCTGGACTACGTGCGCCACTACCTGTCGTTCGTCGAACGCTGCCAGCGCCCGGATGGCCGCTTTCACAACTTCATGGCCAGCGACGGAACCTGGCTGGACGAGGTGGGCTCGGAGGACTCCCAGGGCCGGACGATCTGGGCGCTGGGCGTCGCGGCGCAGCACTCCCCTCAGATCGAGGTCCGCGTTCGCGCTCTCAAAATCCTCGACCAGGCGCTCCCCGCGCTGTGGGGCCTGCGCGAGCCGCGCGGTCTGGCATTTTCGCTGCTCGGGCTGCGCGAATGGCGCCAGGCGGAGCCAGCGACGCAGATCGACGAGCTGGCGGTGGCGTTCGCCGATGGCCTGGTCGAATCGTATCGCCGCTGCGCCGGCTCAGGCTGGTATTGGTTCGAGGACGTGGTGACGTACTGCAACGCACGGCTCCCCCAGGCGCTGATGGACACGCAGTGGCAGTCCCAGGGCATGGAAAGCCTCGCCTGGCTGTGCGAGCAGATGCATCCCCGCGGGTGGACCAGCCTGGTTGGCAACCGCGGCTGGTATCCGCGAGGTGGGTCGAAGGCCGACCACGACCAGCAGGCCATCGATGCCTGCGCCACGGTATCAGCCTGCGTCAGCGCTTACCGCTGCAGCGGCGACGATCGGTTTCGCCAGTGGGCTCGAAGCTGCTTCGATTGGTTCTTGGGCCGGAACGATGGGCGAAGCCAGATGATCGATCCCCAGACGGCAGGCTGCTATGACGGCCTGGAGCCGGCCGGAGTGAACCTCAACCAGGGAGCAGAATCGCTGCTGGCCTGGCTGCTCGCTTCCGAGGACATGATCGAGCAGGGCTGGACCTAGAGCGAACCGGAACAGGTACGTAGGCCATTCGGGTCATTCCCCTGTCCGATCTTCCTACCTTCGCTGATACTGGCTGCGTGCGCCAATCGTGGGCGCTCAGGACGTCATGAAGCGGAGAGGATGAGGATGAGATTCAGTTGGAAGTATGCGCTGAGCGCGGTCGTCCTGGCCGCGACGGTTTCGTCGGGGACCGCCTCGGCGGCCGGCAGCGCGCAGTTCGGGGCAACCGACGCTTTTCGGACGAACCAGACCAGCCTGGCCTATGACACCGGCATCAAGTTCGAGCGGTTGACCTTCTGGTGGAGCGGGCTGCAGCCGGACGGCGCAGGCAAGCCATTGAACCCGTTCTACCTCCCTATGAACTACATCGACCAGGAGCGGGCGCACGGTATCCAGGTCATCGGCGTCCTGGTCAACACCCCCGATTGGGCTCAGGCCGATCCGAGCCAGGGCCCGCGCTCCGTGCCCAAGAACCTGAACCTGCCCTTCAACGACCCCAACAACTACTGGGGGCAGTTCGTCTCGGCGGTGGTGAAGATGTACGCCGGCCACATCGACCAATGGGCCATCTGGAATGAGCCCGACATCACGCCCGGCGACCCCAACGCTGCCTACTACATCTGGTCGGGCAGCCCGGACGATTATGCCCAGCTGTTGAAGGTCGGCTATCAGGCGGCGAAGGCGGCCAACCCGAACGTCAAGATCATGACGGCCGGCGTGACGTACTGGACCGACATCCACAGCAGCCGCCCGCAGTACTTCCAGCGGATTCTCGACTCACTGGCCAAGGACCCTGCGGCGCCGGCCAACAACTGGTATTTCGACATCGCCACGCTGCACCTGTACACCAACCCCGAAGGGCTGTTCAAGGTACCGAACCTGTTCCACCAGCTCATGCAGGGCAAAGGCTTCGACAAGCCGATCTGGGTCAACGAGACTAACGTCGTGCCCTATGACGACCCGGTGAATGCCGGGACGCCCAACGGCAGCGCGTCGCAGCAGCGCAGCACGCTGGACGAGCAGGCCAGCTACATGATTGAAGCCATGGCCATGGGCCGCGCGGCGGGCGTCGATCACATCGAGGCTTATCGCATGAAGGACGGCGACGGCGACGTCATCAACGGCGAGGCGCTCGTGCGCTCCGATATGAGCAAGCGCCCCGAATACAGCTCCTGGCAGCTCGGCGTCAAGCTCTTCAGCGACGGTACGCCAACGCTGTTCGCCCCTGGCGACCTGCGAGAGGTGGTGTTCGACCAGGGCGCGCAGCGGGTAACCGTGGTTTGGGATGCATCGCCGAACGCGATCTCCATCCAGGTGCCGGCGGCCGGGACTGGCGCGACCCTGTACGACAAGCTGGGCAACGCGCAGCCTCTGTCGGCCAGCGGAGGCGTGTATGGCGTCAATCTGCCCGGGGCGACGATGCACACCGACCAGGACAACCCGAACGCCTATCTCATTGGTGGAAGCCCGTCCATCATTGTGGAGACCGGCGTCAACGGCCCAGTGCAGGCGGCCAATAATCTCTCCAAGCCGACCTACGATCCGTTCAAGATGGTGGCCGCCGCGGCAGCTGGCACACCCGATTCCGGGGACGTGCCGCCTACCGGCTTCACCTACGGTGGTGGGGGCGGTGCTGCCGCTGCAGCGCCGGCTCCCGCGGCCGGGGGCAATTGCGCGTTCCAGCTGGGCTTCAAGGTGATCCACGATGCGCTGCCGGCTCAAGTCGGGGGCTGTGTGGACGGCGAGGGCCACAACCCTGCCAATGGGGATGCATTGCAGCATACGGTCGGCGGGTTGCTGGTATGGCGCAAGGCCGATAACTGGACGGCCTTCACCGATGGCTTCCGCACCTGGATCAACGGTCCGGCCGGCATCCAGCAGCGGCTCAATACGGAGCGATTCCCCTGGGAGGCTGCCTAAGCCTCCTTCAGCAGTCTAGGGCTGCCGGCCTCCAGCCGGCCGACGGCCTGGCGTACAAACTCCTGGCTGGGGGGAAAGAAACCGGATGGCATTTGCCACCCGGTTTCTTTATTCGAGCTCCTGGCGCTTGAACCACGCTCGCAGGTCGCGCAGCTCGTCTTCGATGACCTGGTGAGCCATCTGGTACTCGTGCCACTCCACGTCAACGCCAAGGCCTTCGAGATGTACTCTGCCCTGCCGGCCGAGCGTAATCGGCAGGACGTCGTCGTCAGACCCGTGAGCCTGGAAGACGCGCTTGCCGGTGAGTCCCGCCCGGTTCACGTCCAGCGAATTCTGGAGCGGCAGGTAGCCGCTCAAGATGGCCGCCGCCGCGACCTTCGACGGTTGGGTCAGCAGCAGGCAGTTGGCCATGAGCGCGCCCTGGCTGAAGCCCAGGACGTAGACACGAGTTGGGTCCACGTCATACTTCGCCGGCAGCTCGCCGACGAAGCTGGTCAGCTGGGCGAGCGAGCCGTCGAGCGTTCTCTGATCCGGTTTGGCGGACTGATCGCTGAGCTCGTACCAGGCGAACCCTCCCCAAGGGAACGCCAGCGGGGCGCGCAAGCTGACCACGGCCGGCCGTCGTGGCAGCTCCGGCACCAGCCCGAAGAGATCCTGCTCGTTCGAGCCTCGCCCATGGAGCAGGACGATGCACGGGTGCGGCGGCTCCGCTGCTGTGCGCGGCCAGGAAATCAGATGCTCGAGCATATGTGTGGATCAGAACGGTTGGGGCGCCGGAATCGTCTGCACGCGGTCAGCATGTCACTATTCTGCAACGACCCAGCAGTGGGCGATGGGGGGATCGAACCCTCGACCTCACGGATGTGAACCGTGCGCTCTGACCAGCTGAGCTAATCGCCCGATTGGGGTACGACTGAGTTTACCGTTAACCTGTGAGCAGATGGACCTCAGCCCGCGACACGGCCGGTTCGTATTCCCTGCGCTGCGGAACTCGGTCTTCGTGCCTTTCCCCGATGAGCTGCCATTCACGCCGTCGTATGTGGAGGTCAAGAGCCCCGTTGACGGCGTTATGGCGTTCAATCTGACTCGGATCGGTTTCGTGTGTGGCCTGCAGCCAGAGGTCATCATCGAGAAGGCCTTCCCGGTGGACTGGGTGGCTGTCATTTGACTGGAGCTAGCCGTCCGTGAACATCCTGGTCACAAACGACGACGGCATCTTCGCCGACGGCATTTACGCGCTGCGGCAGGAATTGCTGGAGCTGGGCGACGTCATCGTCATCGCGCCGGAGACCGAGCAGAGCGCAGTGGGGCATGCCATAACGCTGCTTACTCCCCTGCGGACCGACGACGTGTTCAGGCACGGCGAGTTCTTCGGCTACGCCGTGAACGGCACGCCGGCCGACTGCGTGAAGCTGGGGGTTCATTCGATCCTCGACCGTCCCCCCGACCTGATTGTGTCGGGCGTCAACCTGGGCTCCAACCTGGGAACGAGCGTGATCTATTCCGGCACCGTCTCGGCCGCGACTGAGGGGACGATCCTGGGCATTCCATCGATAGCCGTCTCGCTGGCTACGTTCGAGAATCCGGACTTCTCTTTTGCGGCGCGCTTCGCCTGCCGCTTGGCGCGGATCGTCGTCGAGCGGGGTCTGCCGCACGGTACCCTGCTGAACGTCAACGTGCCGGCCGTCCCGGAGGATCAGATCCAGGGTGTAGAAGTGACGTACCACAGCGCGTCGCGCTATGAGGACGTGTTCGAGCGCCGCCTGGATCCGCGACACAAGGTTTACTACTGGCAGGCTGGCCTCGAGCAGACGCTCGACCTTCGCGATGGCAGCGACGCCGCGGCGGTTCGGCGAAACAGCGTCTCGATTACTCCGATCCACTTCGACATGACGAACTACGACGCCATGAGCCTCGTCCGGAACTGGACTATCAACCTGTAAGGCCTTTGTACAGCAGGACGAAGGCGATGGCGTTGTTGAGGCCGTGGGCGATCATGCCGGGCACCGCGCTGTTGGACCGCTGAAAGAGGTAGGCCAGGATAAGCCCCAGCACGAAAATCGGCGCCGCTGCAGCCAGGTTGGCATGCACCAGCGCGAACAGGCCCGAAGAATAGAGGTAGGCCCACGCGGGGCCGCGTTGATCGAGGAACGTTTTGAACACGTAGCCCCGGAAGAACAGCTCCTCTGCCAGGGGGGCGAGTACGCAGCCGGCGAGGAGCGCCAGGAGGAACATCAGCGGCGAGGAGCCCTCGATGCCCTCGAATCGCTCGAGCTGGTTCTGATGAATGCCAAAGCGGGTGAGCACTGCGCCCACAATGCCCGCTGAGATGAACAGCGCAAGTCCCCCCAAGAGTCCGAGGGATACGTGGCTGTCAATGGGCCGCAGGCGCAGGCCCAGCTCGCCCCACGTTCGGCCTCCCGGCAGCACCAGCCTGAGCCAGACCACGAAGATGATGGGGATCTCGCTGGCCACAATCAGGTAGAGCAGTGTGCCGGGTCCGACACTGCTTCCGGCCACGGCGCGCGGGCCAAGCCTGACGATGACCGGAATAGTGGCCAGGTTGGCCAGCAGGACCGCGAGAGCGAACATGGCCAGGCTGGTTCTGATGCTGGCGATGGGAACGCGCGCCGCCAGGTTGCGGTCGAGGGCCGGTTGGACGACGTAGACCACCAGCCCCACGACCACGAGCAGAACGCCGGCCCCCGCCAGCGCCGCCCCGCCGGGCTGCAGTCGCAGCTCGACCGGCGTTGGCGGCCAGGGCAGCGACTGGGCCAGCAGCGCGCCGCCCGCGAGGGCCACGATCGTGCCGGCCAGGCACAGCTTGCCGCCGATGGTCATCGCATCTCCATCTCATAATTCTCGGGTGAAGTCGGGCAAGCTCGTATGGTCCTGGCAGCGGCTGCCGGTAGGCCTGCTGGCCGTGGCCGTCACGGCGTTCGTCGCGGGCTGCGCTGGGGATGCCGGGACGGCCGCGCCGTCTCTCGTGGCCACGCCGCAGCCGACGTCCGTTCCTTCGTTTCGACCGGCTTCGGCTGGCGCTTCGTCGGCCGCGGCGTTCTCTGCACCGGCTAGCGCTTCTCCGGACCCCAGGCCGTTAGCGCAGCCCGGTGCATCATTGTCAGCCTCACGCCCTGGATCGCCAGCGGCGCACCCTAGCCCTGCTGCATCCGCGTCGAGCGCCGCTCCCACCTTTTCCCGTGGCAGCGTCACGATCCAGTCGCAAAACGGGCCTACTACCCTCCAGGTCGAGATCGCCGACGATGAGGCCAAGCGTGAATACGGGCTCATGAACCGCGCCGTCCTGGCGCCGGACTCGGGCATGCTGTTCGTGTTTCAACCGCCTGCGGCCGCGACACAGATCGGTTTCTGGATGAAAGACACGCTCATCCCGCTGTCGATTGCGTTCGTCGAGCCGAGCATGGCGATCGAGAGCATCCAGGAAATGGCGGCGCTGAGTGAGACTATCCACTATGCGCCTCGTAACTATGCCTACGCCATCGAGGCCAACCAAGGGTACTTCGACGGCCATGGAGTGAAGGTGGGAGACCACATCGCCATTTCCGTCGGAAAGGGGACGGTTTCGTAACCCCGAATACGCCAGCGCTGGCTCATGAAAGTGGTCCAATGAGAGGCCGCTCGGTAGCCTGTTTGGCTCGTCTGCGGCGTCGGATGCCAAATGAACGGCCGGATTGTGCTATTGTGCCTGCATCCAAGGCCGGGTCGCGCGGGACGGCCGGGCCGAAAAGGGCATTGGAAGCGTGCTAGAACAGTCCGAGGCATCCTCGCCGCCAGTTGAAGGTGATGGCGATTCCATGCGGGATCTGCTGGATGCCTCGGAGCGCCACATGCAGTCGCTCCGGCCCGGCCAGATCATCGAGGGCTACATCGTCCACGTCGACACCGAAGAGGTCCTGGTCGACGTAGGCCTCAAGTCCGAAGGCGTCATAGCAGGCCGCGAGCTTGGCTCGCCCGAGGAGGTCGAGCAGCTGCGCGTAGGCGACAAGGTGTTCGTTTACGTGCTGCAACCCGAGAACGCCGAAGGCCACGTGGTGCTGTCTCTGCGGCGGGCACAGGCCGAGTCAGGCTGGCGCCGCGCCGAGGAGCTGTTCAACAGTGGGGAGATAGTCGAAGCGCCTGTGGTCGACTGCAATCGCGGCGGGCTGATCGTCGATATGGGCGTTCGCGCCTTTGTGCCTATCTCGCAGGTCGCCGAGCTGCGGCGTGAGGACCTGCAAGCCGAAGCGGGGGCGGCCGATTCCAGTGCCGAGGAGGCCACGCTGCGCAAGCTGCAGCAGCTCGTGGGACGCCGGCTGGCGGTCAAAGTCATCGAGATCAACCGCCCTCGTAATCGATTGATCGTGTCCCAGCGCGCGGCGGTCCAGGAGCGGCGCGGCCAGCGCAAAGAAGCGCTGCTCTCCGAGCTCCGGCCGGGTGACATCAGGCATGGGCGTGTCACCAGCCTGGCCACGTTCGGCGCTTTCGTCGACCTCGGGGGCGCGGACGGACTCATCCACGTCTCGGAGCTTTCCTGGACGCGTGTGGCCCATCCCAGCGACGTGCTTCAAGTTGGCCAGGAGCTCGACGTCGCGGTCGTGAGCGTCGATCCCGAAACGAAGAAGATCGCCCTGAGCCTGAAGCAGGCTCAGCCCGATCCCTGGACGCAGCTGGTGTCGAGCATCACGGTGGGCCAGGTGCTGCCGGCCACCATTACCCGTCTGACCAAGTTCGGCGCATTTGCTCGCTTGTCCGGTGGGGTGGAAGGGCTGGTGCACATCTCCGAAATGGCTGACAGGCGCATCAGCTCGCCGTCCCAAGTCGTCCAGGAAGGCGAGAACGTGCAGGTGAAGGTCACCAGCATAGACATGGCTCGGCGGCGTCTCGGACTCAGCATCCGGCAGGCTCTGGAGGAGCTCATGGAGGGCCATGTCGGTGAGCACGCAGCCTTTGAGCGCGAGGGTGCCGGTGATATCCTTGAGCAGGAGCCCCAACCTCCAAATGAAGAACTGCAGAAGCTAGCAGCGTTGCGGTTCGGAGACGAAACGGTTGGTCTCTGATGTGCTGTTGACAGTAGAAGTCGAGGGGGATGAGACTCGCGGCTCAGTCCCTGCTCGAGCCGCAATCCCCGGTACGTCCATCTCTCAGGGGAGAGGAATATCGTGAACGAATCTAACCGTTTTGACAAGTTTACCGAGCGAGCGCGCAAGGTGCTCATGCTCGCTCAAGAAGAAGCGCAGCGCTTCAACCATAACTACATTGGCACGGAGCATTTGCTGCTCGGGCTCGTCCGCGAGGGCGAAGGCGTGGCTGCCAAGGTGCTCGGCAACCTGGGAGTCGAGCTCAACAAGGTCCGCAGCGCGGTCGAGTTCATTATCGGCCGCGGTGACCGCATGGTCGTTGGCGAGATCGGCCTGACGCCTCGCGCCAAGAAGGTCATCGAGCTGGCCGTCGACGAAGCGCGGCGGCTGGGACACCATTACATCGGCACCGAGCACCTGCTGCTGGGTCTGGTCCGTGAAGGCGAGGGCATCGCCGCGGGCGTCCTGGAAAGCTTGGGCGTCAATCTGGAGAAGGTCCGGACGCAGACCATCCAGGTGCTGTCGCAGTCCGGCGGCGCGCCACACGGCGAAGGCCGGCACAGCCGCACGCCCACTATCGACCAGCTGGGCATGGACCTGACGGCGGCCGCGCGCAACGACAAGCTAGATCCGGTCATCGGACGCGCGCAGGAGATCGAGCGGGTCATCCAGATCCTCAGCCGCCGGACCAAGAACAACCCGGCGCTCATCGGCGAGCCTGGTGTGGGCAAGACGGCCATCGTCGAGGGGCTGGCCCATCAGATTGTGAAGGGCGACGTGCCCGAAACGCTGGCTGGCAAGCGCCTGCTGACGCTGGACATCGGCTCCCTGGTGGCGGGGACCAAATACCGCGGCGAATTCGAAGAGCGCCTCAAGAAGGTGATCGAGGAAATCCGCAGCTCTGGCGATTGCATCCTGTTCATCGATGAGCTGCACACGCTGGTCGGCGCCGGCGCCGCCGAGGGCGCAGTCGACGCCGCCAACATCCTCAAGCCGGCGCTGGCTCGAGGCGAGCTGCAGTGCATTGGCGCCACCACGCTGGACGAGTTCCGCAAGTACATCGAGCGCGACGCGGCCCTGGAGCGCCGCTTCCAGCCGGTGTACGTCAAGGAGCCGTCTATCGAGGAAACCCTGGAGATCCTGAAGGGCATCCGGCCGCGCTATGAAGCGCACCACCGCCTTGACATAAGCGACGACGCCTTGAAGGCGGCCGCCGAGATGGGTGGCCGCTACATCACCGACCGTTTTCTGCCGGACAAGGCCATCGACCTGATCGACGAGGCTGCGTCGCGGGTGCGCATGCAGCGGGCGGTCCCACCGTCCACCTTGAAGCAGACGCTGAAGGATCTGGAGATGGCGGTCGAGCAGAAAGAGTCCGCTATCCAGGGTCAGCAGTACGAGACGGCGGCGCAGCTCCGCGACAAGGAGATCTCCCTCCGCGAGAAGATCGAACAGCTCGAGTCAGGCTGGCACTCCGAGCAGGGCGCCGAGCGGCCGGTCGTGGGCGAAGAAGACGTTGCTCGGGTAGTGTCCATGTGGACCGGTATTCCGGTGACCCGCATCGCTCAGGAAGAGTCCGAGCGGCTGCTCCAGATGGAGGAGGAGCTGCACAAGCGCATCATCGGCCAGGAGGAGGCGGTCCAGACTATAGCGCGCGCGGTGCGCCGCTCACGCGCCGGCGTCAAAGACCCCAAGCGGCCAATCGGCTCGTTCATCTTCCTTGGCCCTACAGGCGTCGGCAAGACCGAGCTGGCCAAGGCGCTGGCCGAGTTCATGTTCGGCAGCGAAGATGCGCTGGTGAAGATCGACATGTCCGAGTTCATGGAGCGCCATGCGGTTGCGCGCCTGGTTGGGGCGCCTCCGGGCTACGTGGGCTATGAAGAAGGCGGACAGCTGACCGAGGCGATTCGACGTCGAAGCTACTCCGTGGTGCTGCTGGACGAGATCGAGAAAGCTCATCCCGAGGTTTTCAACATCTTGCTCCAGATCCTGGAGGACGGCCGCTTGACCGATGCCAAAGGACGCGCGGTCGACTTCCGCAACACCATCATCATCATGACCTCCAACGTCGGCGCTCAGCAGATCGTCAAGGGCGTGTCGCTCGGCTTCCAACCGTCGCGACAGGACGAGGCCAAGACGTGGGAAGAGCGCTACAAGGCGATGAAGGACAAGGTCATGGACGAGCTGAAGAAGACGTTCCGGCCTGAGTTCCTCAATCGCATCGACGCCACGATCGTGTTCCACGCGCTGTCGCAGCCCGAGGTCATCAAGATCGCGGACTTGATGATCAATCGCATCACCAAGCAGCTGACCGAGCAGGAGATCACCATTGAGGTGACCGAGGCGGCGAAGCTGCTGCTTGTCGAGAAGGGCTACGACCTGAACAACGGCGCCAGGCCGCTGCGCAGGGTGATTCAGGACATGGTCGAGGACGCGCTGTCACACGGGCTCCTGGAGGGTCGTTTCAAGCGTGGCGACCACGTCAAGATCGACGCCGAGGGCGGCGAGCTGGCGATGACGGCGACTCCGCGAGAAGAGCAGCCTGCGCCAGAGCTGGCCGGCGCAACGAGCTAGGCGTTTGACACAGAGCCGCCCCCCGGGGCGGCTCTGTCGCATCCGGTTCCGCTCAGTCGCGGAGGCAGGACTGCGCGCGGCGGCGCGAACGAGCTGCCGCATAGCAGTCGCGAATGGCGAGCAGCTGTTCACGATGGGCGCAGGAGGGGTTGGTGGCAGCTAAAGCGCGGGCGGTGTTCGTTTGCCAGCAGTGCGGCAATCGAGAGCTGAAATGGGCGGGACGCTGCGCCGAGTGCGGCGAGTGGAACTCACTGGTCGAAACGATCGAGCAGCCACGGAAAGCTGATGCAGTGAGGCTGCCGGCCGGAGCAGCGGGCGCGGGAGTTCAACGCCTGGCGGAGCTCGCCCCGGAGTCGTTGGAACGGCTGGACGTGCCGCTGGGAGAGATTCGGCGGGTCCTGGGCGGAGGTTTGGTGCCGGGCTCAGTGGTGTTGATCGGAGGTGACCCCGGCATCGGCAAGTCCACGCTGCTGCTGCAGCTCGCGGCGGCTATGTGCTGCCAGGACCGGACTGTGCTGTATGTCTCCGGGGAGGAATCGGCGCGGCAGATCAAGCTGCGCGCCGAACGGCTCGGCGTTCGGGCGCCGGAGCTGCTGCTCCTGGCCGAGACCGACGTGGACGTGGTGCTCGATGCCGTCGAGCGGCAGCGCCCTGGCATGGTGGTGATCGATTCCATCCAGACCATGTACAGCGCCTCGCTCGGTTCGGCGCCGGGAACCGTGGGCCAGCTGCGCGAGTGTGCGCAGCAGCTGATCGGGCTAGCCAAGCGGACCGACGTGCCCGTCTTCCTGGTAGGACACGTCACCAAAGAGGGGGCCATCGCCGGGCCGAGAGTGCTGGAGCACATGGTCGACGCGGTGCTGTACCTGGAGGGTGAGCGCTTCCAGGCATACCGCATCCTTCGAGCGGTCAAGAACCGTTACGGATCGGTCGACGAGCTGGGTGTCTTCGAGATGACCGACGCCGGCATGGCGGGGGTGGACAGCCCTTCGGCGGTGTTCCTCGCCGAGCGAGTGGCGCGGGCACCCGGCTCCGCGGTAACTGTGACGCTGGAGGGCACGCGACCGCTCGTCGTGGAGACGCAGGCGCTCGTCTCGTCCAGCTTCCTGGCGATGCCCCGCCGGTCGGCCAACGGCATCGACGCCGGCAGGCTGGCGCTGCTCCTGGCGGTGCTTGGCAAGCGTGCGGGCCTGGCCCTGGGCAACCAGGACGTCTACGTCAACGTCGTCGGTGGTTTGCGCATCAGTGAGCCCGCGGCCGACCTTGCCCTGGCCATGGCTATTGCATCGAGCGTGCGGGACCGTCCATTGCCGGACGATATGGCGCTGTTCGGCGAAGTGGGCTTGGGCGGTGAGCTGCGGTCGGTGGGCAGTGTCGAGCGGCGGATCAAGGAAGCGGAGAGCCTCGGCTTTCGGCGAGTGCTGCTGCCGGCCCGGAACGCTGGCGGGGAGCGTCTCGGTAGCATAGAATTGACCGGGGCTCGAACGCTTATGGACGCAATTGAGTTGTGTTTGTGAGATTGGACGCCCCCCTCTTTGTTTATGCGTCTGCACGTGTATTTCCGGATAGGCGGCGCCATCTTTTTCGGCTGGCTTGGTTGGGCGCTGTCCGGGCCTCTCTGGGCTGCCTGGAACCTCTACGCCCCGCTTTGGGGTAGCGAGCTCAACGGCTACCGGCTGATTCCCACCGCGATTGGTGCGCTGGTGGGAGCGGTGATCACGCCTCACATCACCATCGAGCCATTCGTAGCCAGCCGGCGGATCCTCCGCCGAGCGCCCGCAAGCGACCTCGTCGCCGGTCTCGTGGGCTTGATCGCCGCCGGCATCATCACCGTCATCGTCACAGGGCCGCTATCGCAGCTGCCGGGTTACTTTGGCCGCATCCTGCCAATCGCCGTTTTCCTGCTCCTCGCCTGGATCTTCGTGGAGCTCAGCATTGCCCGCAAAGACGAGCTGCTGGCGGTCGCCAGCCGCCGGAGGGAAGCGCGTGAGAGCCGCGGCCAGCAGCGCGAGCATCCGGGTCGGCCGATGATTGTGGTGGATACCAGCGCCATCATCGACGGCCGCATCGCCGACATCAGCCAGACCGGGTTCATCTGGGGTGAGCTCGTCGTGCCGCGCTTCGTGCTGCAGGAGCTGCAGCATATCGCCGACTCATCCGATGCGCTGCGGCGCAATCGCGGACGCAGAGGGCTGGACATGCTGAATCGCCTGCAAAAGGAATCGCTGGTGCCCATCAGGATCATGGACGTGGAGGCCGATTCGGCGCCCGACGTGGACGGCAAGCTCGTCGTCGTGGCCAAGCGGCTGAACTCGGCCATCCTGACCAATGACTTCAACTTGAACCGGGTCGCAGAGCTGCAGGGCGTTTCCGTGCTGAACATCAACGAGCTGGCCAACGCCGTCAAATCGGTGGTGCTGCCGGGCGAAGAAATGAAGGTGCAGATCATCCAGGAGGGCAAGGAGGCGGGCCAGGGCGTGGCCTATCTGGACGACGGGACCATGATCGTGGTGGAAAACGGCCGCAAGCACCTCAACTCGAGCCTCGACGTGGTCGTCACTCGCGTGCTCCAGACCGTGGCGGGGCGGATGATCTTTGCGCATCCCAAAAACGGAACGGAGAATAAGTAAGCGGCGTGTCTTCAAACGGCGGGCCGCTGAGCTCGACGGCAGTGTCCCTGTTCCACGTCGAGTCCTTGCCTTCGAAGACGCGCGAAAGTCTCATGCGGCAGGCCCGACAGCATGGCAAAGCCGTCTTCGTCAGCCCTGTTTTCGACACCATCAAGCTGGCGGAGCACGGAGTGGTCCAGGCGACGCTGGACCGCGATCGTTTGCGCTGGCCGGTGGCCTGGGCTTCACGTCGTGAGCTGGAGCCGGCGTCCGATCCTCCACCGCCGGACTGGTTCGAGGGAGCGGCGGTCGTTGAGGCCAAGGGCTCATGAGCGCTGAACCTGGCGCTCCCGGAGGGCAGCCCTTACCTAGCGTGCAGCACGTCAGGGTGGGCTGCGGCTACGATGCCCATCAGCTCGTGTCCGGACGGCGACTCGTGCTGGGTGGAGTTGACGTCGCTCACGATCGCGGCTTGGAGGGCCATTCGGACGGTGACGCGGTCATCCACGCGCTGATAGACGCGCTTCTCGGCGCCGCGGCCCTGGGAGATATCGGACAGCATTTCCCCGGCAGCGACGAAAGCCTGCGAGGGGTATCGAGCCTGGTCTTGCTGGAAAGGACGGCCGTGTTGCTGCGCGACCATCGCTGGCGGCCAGGGAACGTGGATGCGACGATCGTGGCCCAGCGTCCTCGGCTGGCCCAGCACGTTCCCGAGATGCGCCGCCGCATAGCAGCCGCGCTCGGGCTAGAGTTAGAGGCAGTGAGCATCAAAGCGACAACCGCCGACCGGATGGGGTTCACCGGCCGAGAAGAAGGCATCGCGGCCTCAGCCGTGGCCACCGTGCTGAAGGCGTAGGTTGGCGGTTCAGGAGGTCTCGGCGCCTGTTACAGGCGAAGGCGCGTCGCGGGCCAGCTCAAGCGAGCCTTCCACCAGGGAGCGCGCGGCGAGCTCTGACTGGCTGCCGGTCGTGAAGCGGGACCTGCAATGCGTGCTGGAGCGAGACCCGGCGGCAACGTCGGCGCTCGAGGTCCTGTTGACCTACTCCGGCTTTCATGCGCTGCAGCTCCACCGCGTCGCGCACTGGCTGCACCAGCACGATCACCCGTTGCTGGCCCGAATCATCTCCCAGCTCAATCGCATGCTGACCCAGGTGGAGATCCACCCGGCGGCGAAGATCGGCGCCGGCCTGTTTATCGACCACGGCTCGGGCGTGGTCATTGGCGAGACGGCGGAGATCGGTAACGACGTCACCATCCTGCAGGGCGTGACGCTCGGCGGCACCGGCAAGACCGCCGGCAAGCGTCACCCGACGATCGAGGACGGCGTGTCCATAGGCACGGGCGCAAAGCTGCTCGGAGGCTTTACCGTGGGGACGGGCTCCAAGATTGGCGCCAACGCGGTGGTGCTGCATGACGTTCCGCCCAACTCGACTGTCGTGGGCGTGCCGGGCCGGGTGGTCATGCAGAACGGGCGGCGCACGACGAACCGCGCGTCCGACCTGGACTGGATCGATATGCCGGATCCCGAGCAGCAGGACGTGGAACGCCTGGTGAGGCGGATCGAAGAGCTGGAAGGGCGGCTGCTCAACCTGGAGAAGGGGCCTGCGTCCTCACCAGCAGGCTGGCGGATCCCCGATGCCACTCCGCGGCAGGCCAGGGCTCGCGACACACGCTCGCCCAGCCGTCAGTCGAGGCCATCTTCCCGCTTCGTCGACCGGCGGCGTTAACCACAGCGTTGCCCGTCGAGCTGTTCAACACCCTCACTGGCCGGAAAGAGGTGTTCCGGCCGGCGGGCGACGTGGTTTCCATGTACGTCTGCGGTCTGACGCCAAAGAATCATCCGCACATCGGCCACGCCTGGCTGTTCGTGAGCGTGGACGTCATGCGGCGCTATCTGGAGTTTTCCGGCTATCAGGTCAAGCACGTCCAGAACTTCACCGACGTTGATGACAAGATCATCGAGGCTGGCCACCGTGATGGCATCCCGCCGGAAGAGGCTGCCGCTCGCTACATTGAGTCGTACTGGAAGGGCATGGACGCGCTCAACGTGCTGCGCCCAACGGTCACGCCCTACGCCACTCGTTTCATTCCGCAGATCGTCCGCATGATCGGCGAGCTCATCGCGCAGGGATACGCCTACCAGGCAGACGGTGACGTGTACTACCGAGTAACGCGCTTTCCCGAGTACGGCAAGCTGTCGGGCAATACGCTGGAGCGGCTGGCCGCGGGCGCCCGGGTGGAGGTGGGCGAGCACAAGGAGAACCCCAACGACTTCGCGCTGTGGAAGGCCGCCAAGCCGGGAGAGCCCTCCTGGGAAAGCCCGTGGAGCGCCGGCCGGCCGGGCTGGCATATCGAGTGCTCGACGATGATCCGGGAGGTCTTGGGCGATACGATCGACGTCCATTGGGGCGGGCGGGACCTGATCTTCCCGCACCACGAGAACGAGATCGCGCAGAGCGAGGCCGCAACCGGGAAGAAGCCGTTCGTGCGGCTGTGGATGCATGTGGGACTCATGCAGACCGGCAGCGAGAAGATGGCGCACTCGCTCGGCAACTTCGTGACCATCCACGACATGATTGGTGAGTTCGGCGCGGACGTTTTGCGTATGTATCTGGTGTCCGAGCACTACCGCACGCCGGTCACGTTCTCGATCGAGTACATCGGCCGGGCCAAGGAGCGCCTCAAGCGGCTCCAGGCGGCCGTACGGAACTTGGCCTTTCTTAACGAGCAGGCGGCTGCCCGTCCCTCACCGGGTGAGACCTTCGCCACCGGCAAGCTTGCCGATGCACTGCGAGACCAGGCCGATTCCAGCCTGGCCGCGTTTCGAGAAGCCATGGACGACGATCTCACCACGCCGCGCGCCATCGCGGCCGTGGAGGCGCTGGCCAAGCAGATCAACACCACCAACGATGAAGTAGCCCACGATCCGTCGCTCGCTACGGAAGAGCTGCTTCCCGGTCTGCACTACGCTGGCGACGTTTTCGGCCAGCTGTGCCGCGTGCTGGGCTTGGACCTCAGCCTGGAAAAGGCTGGGGCGGAGACGTCGGGGTTGACCGACGACGTGATTCAAGACAAGGTGAACGAGCGCAATGCCGCTCGCCAGCGTAAGGACTTCGCCAGCGCCGATCGCATTCGATCCGAGCTGGCCGAGGCGGGCGTCACGATCGAGGACCGTCCGCAGGGCACTATCTGGTATCGAGCCTAGGGCCCAAGCTTCCGTTACCTGAAGGCGTCGACCGCCGGCGCTCCGACCCTGCCGGGTGGGGGAGCATCCACCGAGGGCTCGCCGGCGCGGGCCCAGCGCAGGAACATGACGCCGGCCATGACCACGTAGCACAGGCCGCCACCTATCCACATCAACAGGCCTCCGAGCTGCTGGTCTGTCAGGGCGGAGAGTCCCCATTGCAGGCGAATGATCTGCCCCAGCCCAAGCTCCGGAAAATCTCTCACATAGCTTGCGTACAGCGGCCGGGCAGCGAACGTCAAGATCGCGCCAAGCAGCGCGCAGGGCAGGCCGGCCAGGAAGAGGTAGGCCATTCGCGGCAGGATTGATGCCCTCCAAACTCGACCCTGGCCAAGCGCGTTCCACCAGAAGAGATACGACGTGGCCACGAAGGTCGCGTGCTCGAAGGCGTGCAGCGCTTCCGACCTGAGGGCTGCGTCGTAGAGCGACGGCAAATGCCAGACGAGCAGAGTGAAGCTGGCTATGCCGAGCGCAATCGCCGGGTGGGACAGGAAGCGTGCTGGCGCATTGGGAAGCCGGCGGCCAACTTCGGCGACCAGACCGGGCGGAAGCGCCACTACGAGCAGGGGGGCGATAGCCAGGATGAGGATCAGATGCTGGAGCATGTGCACCGAGAAGAGATAGCGGTCGGACAGGAGATCGATGGGCGACTCGAGCGCCAGCACAGTCAGGATGGCCAGCAGCAGGAGTGGCGGGTCTAGGCGGCGGGTGCAGGCCCAGCATACGGCCAGCAGCAGCGCCAGGGCGCCGACCACGCTAGGGTCCGCGTGCCATCCTCTCGCGACGAGGTCGACTCCTGCCGGCATGTCAGTGGCGCCTCCTGGGATCGCACTGTTCTGGGCGCTTCGCACTCTACGTAGAGCGGATAGGCGTCCTGCGAGCTGAGATCTAGCGCTGAGCATATCGTGCCGGGGCAGCATCCATAATTAGGCGTGCCCCCGAACGTTTACGACACGCTATGCGAGCGTGGGTTCGTCTACCAGGTGTCCGACGAGGCGGCCTTGCGCATTGCGCTAGAACGTCCCGTCACCCTGTACTGGGGCTTCGACCCAACGGCGCCCAGCTTCCATGCGGGTTCGCTTATAGGCCTGATGATGCTGGCCTGGTTTCAACGCTTCGGCCACCGCCCCATTGGCCTGGGCGGCGGCGGCACGGCGCTGATCGGGGATCCCAGCGGCAAGAGCAGCATGCGCCGCGTCCTTTCTCGCGAAGAGATCGATGCCAACCTTCCGCCAATGCAGCGGCAGCTGGCCCGCTATCTCGATTTCGAGGCTGATCGCGCGCTGGTCCTGAACAATGCAGACTGGCTCACCAAGCTGAACTACATCGACTTCTTGCGTGACATCGGCCGCCACTTCAGCGTAAACCACATGCTCGCGGCCGAGGTGTACAAGACACGGCTGGAATCCGGGCTCAACTTCGTCGAGTTCAATTACATGCTGCTCCAAGCCTATGACTTCCTGCATCTCTACCGGACGCAGGGCTGCACCCTGCAGGTCGGCGGGAGCGACCAGTGGAGCCACATCCTGCAAGGCGTGGATCTCATTCGCCGGGAAGAGCGCGCCGAGGCCTTCGGCTTAGTCACCGAGCTCTTGACCACTGCTTCAGGGCAGAAGATGGGCAAGACGGAAAAGGGTGCGGTGTGGCTCGATCCGGCGCTGACCTCTCCGTACGATTTCTATCAGTTCTGGATCAACGCCGAGGACGCAGACGTGGAGCGCTTCCTGGCGCTGTTCACCTTCCTTCCGATGGATCGGGTGCGAGCGCTTGGCGCGCTGCAAGGGGCTGATCTCAGGCAAGCCAAGGAGGTGCTCGCTTTCGAGGCGACCGCCATCACCCATGGCGAGCAGGAGGCAGTGCAAGCGCGGGACACGTCGCTGGCGCTGTTCTCCGGCTCCGGATCCGTAGGCGATGCCGCTCCGACCTTCGAAGTCGACGCTGGACGCCTGAGCTCGGGCATTCCGGTTCACGAGCTTTTTGCCGAGGCTTTCGGCAAATCACGCCGTGAGGCGCGTGAGGTCATTCAGGCCGGCGGCGCCTATCTCGACGGTGCGCCGGTGGGGTTGGGGCAGCTCATCGCCGCTCCTGCCATGCTGCGCTGGGGAAAGAAGGACTACCGCAGGCTGGTAGCAGCCTAAGAAGACAGCGGCTGGTCGCGCTGGAAGAAGTCGCGCGCGGCCTCGACGTCGCGTGCGATTTGCGCACGGATTGCCTTTAGGCCGGAGAAGCGCTGCTCAGCCCGAAGCCGCGCTGCGAACTCGACGGCGATCGGCTCGCCGTAGATGTCGCCCGAGAAGTCGATGAGATGGCTTTCGATGGTTCGCTGGTGAAGATCGAAGGTGGGGCGGAGCCCGATGTTCACCGCCGACGGATACCACCGGCCGCGCACGTGAGTGCGGGCAACGTACACGCCGTCGGCCGGGATGGCCCAGCGCTGATCGAGGCCGAGGTTGGCTGTGGGGAAGCCGATTTGCCGGCCGCGCTTGTCGCCCTCCACCACGCGGCCTCGTACCGTGTGGTTCCGCCCAAGGAGCTCGGCGGCCATGGTGACGTCGCCTTCCAGCAGCAGGCGGCGGATGCGAGACGCGCTCACTGGCGCCCCGTCGAGCATGAATGCCTCTGCCATGGCGAAGGCGAAGTCGTGGCGCCTGGCGTAGGCAGCCAGAACGGAATGTGTACCCAGACGGTCGTGGCCCATGGCGAAGTCATGTCCGACGACCAGCTCGGCGACCCGGGCATGGCTGAGGAGCTGGTCCATGAACTGCTCTGCGGACAGGGCCATCATCGCTCTATCGAAGTGCAGGATGCACAGCTCGTCCATGCCCTGGCGTTCGATGAGCTCGATGCGCTGCTCGAGATCGGTCAGGTGAGGTGGGGGATCGGGTGAAACGACCTCAGCCGGGTCGGGATCGAAGGTGATGGCCAGGGTGTTGGCGCGGTGCAGGAGAGCTTGCTGCCGCAGCTGCGCGAACAGGGATTGATGCCCGAGGTGAACGCCGTCGAAGGCACCGATCGTGACGGCGAACGGACGGCCACCCGTGAGCTCATCCAGCGTGCGAACGACGCGCACTACCCGGTTCCGAAGACGACGGCAGGATGCCCATCACGCACGATGGCGATGGCTTCGCCTTCGCTGTCCAGGGCCAGCGCCTCGCCCGAAGGGGCGGCTACCGGCAATCCATGCGTCAGGCGAGCGGCGTCGGACGTGTCGACGACCAGCCGCGGCAGGTTCTCCAGGGCGGCGGGGATTGGCACCAGATAATTTTCCCATGCGGGGAGCTGGTCCAGCGTAATAGCGCTCTCCAAGGTGAAACCGCCGACAGCTTCGCGAACCAGGCCGGTCAAATGGCCGCCGAGGTCGTGGGCCAGGGAGCGGACGTAGGTGCCCTTACCGCAGGTGATGCGCAGCTCAGCCACCGGCGCTCTCCAGGCAATCTGCTCGATCGCATCGATACGTACCAGCCTGGGCTCGACGTCGACTGTCTGGCCGGCGCGGGCGTACCTGTAGAGCGCTTTGCCGTCTTTCTTGAGGGCGGAGTAGAGTGGAGGGGTCTGCCACACGTCGCCTACAAAGGGGCTGAGGTCGAGGTGGTCCGGCACGGCCAGGCGCTCCACCACTTCCCCCTCCGAGTCGTACGTAGTCGTACGTATTCCCAACGTCATTTCGGCCCTGTAGACCTTCTGTGGAGTCTGAAGGTAGGGGATGATCCTCGTTGCCCTGCCCACGGCAACGAGCAGCACCCCTGAGGCCAACGGGTCGAGAGTGCCGGCGTGGCCCACACGGCGTACAGCGGTCGCTGTTCGTACGCGAGCCACCACGTCGAATGAGGTGATTCCGGCAGGTTTGTTGACGTTGAGGATCCCAACTGGTGGATCCGATAGGTGCCCCCGCATGGCTGAGAGGCAGCTACTGGGGTTCGGATGAAGGCGGGGGAAGCGTCTTGAGAAGCCTGCTCACCCGATCGGCGTACTCCAGTGAGTGGTCGATGCGCAGGTCGAGCTCCGGCGCGTAGCGCAGAGACAGCCGGGAGCCGAGCTCGCGGCGGAGAAACGCCTTGGCTGACTGCAGGGCAGTCAGAGCCGCCGCTTCATTCTCCTCGGGCCCATAGACGCTCACGAACACGCGGGCCAGGCGCAGGTCCGGAGACACCTCGACAGCCGTGATCGAGACCAGGCCGGCGACGCGGGGATCCTTTACCTCTTGCAGGATGATCTCGCCCAGCTCGTGCCGGATCAGAGACTGGACGCGCTCCGTGCGCCGGCTCATCGCGCGGAAATGCAGGCGGGCCGAAGGCCGCGCCTACACCTGGACCATGGAGAACGTCTCGATGACATCGCCAACCTGGATGTCGCCGGCGTTCTCGATGCCAATACCGCACTCGTAGCCGGAGGCTACGTCTCGGACGTCGTCCTTGAACCGGCGCAGCGAGCTGATCTTGCCGCTGAAGACAGGATTGACGCCGCGCAGGATACGAGCACTCGAATTGCGTACGATCTGGCCGTCGGTCACATAGCAGCCGGCGATGACGTCGTTCTTCCCAACTCGGAAGACCTGCCGAACCTCTGCATGGCCCTCGACCCGCTCCTCGAACTTGGGTTCGAGCATGCTGCTGAGACTCTTCTCGATGTCTTCGATGACGTTGTAGATGATGCTGTAGAAGCGCATCTCGATGCCCTCATCGGCGGCGATGCGCTGGGCGGCGGGGTCGGCCTTGACGTTGAACCCGACGATGAGCGCCTTCGAGGCGACGGCCAGGTTGACGTCGGACTCGGTGATGTTGCCCGTGGCGTCATGGATGACTTTCACACGAGTTTCATCCGTCGCCAGCCGCTCCAGGGACTGGCGCACCGCCTCGGCTGACCCACGGACGTCGGCCTTGATGATGATGTTCAGCTCCTTGGCGCCGCCGGGGCCAAGCCGGGCGAGCACGTCCTCCACAGTGGTCCGAGAACCGGCTTGCGCTTGAGCTTTGGCTGCAAACGCGCGCTTCTCGGCGGTGGTTCGCGCCATGCGCTCGTCTTCGACCACCTGCAGGTGATCGCCGGCGGCCGGCACGTCGGTCAGGCCAAGGATGGCAGCGGGGAAGGCCGGGGGCGCTTCGCGAATGCGATGCCCGCGGTCGTCGAACATAGCTCGAACCTTGCCCCACGTGCTGGCCACGACCACGTTGTCGCCCACGTGCAAGGTGCCGTTGGCCACCAGGACCGTGGCCAGGACGCCCTTGTTGCGATCCAGCTCAGCCTCGATGATCGTGCCCACTGCGGCGCGATCCGGGTTGGCTTTGAGCTCCTGGATTTGGGAGACGAGAATCACGGTCTCCAGCAGGTCTTCCAGGCCGAGCTTTTCTCGGGCGGAGACCTCGACGCACTCGATGTCCCCGCCGAACTCGGTGATGGTCACGCCCACCTGCAGCAGCTGCTGCTTCACACGCGCCGGATCGGCCTGCTCGCGATCGATCTTGTTCAGCGCTACCACGATGGGCACGCCGGCCGCTCGGGCGTGATTGATGGCCTCTTCCGTCTGCGGCATCACGCCGTCGTCGGCGGCAACCACGATCACGGCGATGTCCGTCACCATAGCTCCCCGGGCGCGCATAGCGGTGAACGCCTCATGGCCCGGCGTATCGATGAAGGTGATCTTCTGGTCGTTGTACTCGATCTGATAGGCGCCGATGTGCTGAGTGATGCCGCCGGCCTCACCGGCCGCGACCCGAGTTTGCCGTATGGCGTCCAGCAGGGAGGTCTTGCCATGGTCCACATGGCCCATGATGGTCACCACGGGCGGGCGGGATACGAGCTTCGCCTCGTCTTCGCCCTCCAGGAAGTTCCGCCGGTGGATGGCGGCCTGGGTGGCGCCATCAGGGCCCTCGATGATCTCCTCTTCCAGGGTGGCCGGAGCGGTCTCATAGCCCAGATCGCCGGCCACGATGGCCGCCGTCTCGTAGTCCAGCTGATTGTTGATGGTGGCCATGATCCCGTTCTTCATCAAGGCCTTGATGATGTCCACCGCGGAGATGCCCATCAGGTCGGACATCTCTTTGACGGTGACGACCGGAGGGAGCTCGAATGGCCCGTGCTGGCCGTTCTGGCGTGGCTCGGGCAGTCCCGTCGAACGCGCCGCAATAGCGTCGCCCGCCCGCTGCAGGGCCAGAGCTCGCGCTCCGGGTTTATGCGGCCGGCTGGAAAACGGCCGGTGTTGTTTCTTTGCCATATCTTTACTCCCTCATCCTAACCGCGGAGTGCTCCTCCAGCGCCGCGAGCAGCGCTTGCCGTGTCGAGGCTTGTAAGGCTGTTCGCAGGGCTCTGTCGAGCCGTGAGCCGCGCAGCGCCGCCTGCCAGCATACCGCCGCGGCGCACAGGTACGCTCCACGCCCCGGCTGCCGGGCCTGCGGATCGAGCGCGGCGCGACCGTCGCCTGTTCGCACCAGCCGCAGCATCTCCGCCTTCGGCCGCTTGGTTCGGCAGGCGATGCACGTGCGCTCGGGTATGTGAGCCATTCATGACTCGGTTCCCGTCGCCGCGAGCTCCGCTTGTGGCTCGGATCGATCTACTGCTGATTTCGATTTGATGTCAATTCGCCAGCCGGTAAGCTTCGCCGCCAGTCTGGCGTTTTGACCCTCTTTCCCGATGGCCAGTGAAAGCTGGCGGTCGGGAACTACGACCTGTGCCGTGCGGTCCATTTCATCGATCCGGACGGACAGCACCTGCGCCGGACTGAGGGCGTTCTCGACGAACTTGGCTGGCTCCGGATCCCACAGCACGACGTCGATCTTCTCGCCGCTCAGCTCACTCACGACGTTCATGACGCGCATGCCGCGCTGTCCGATGCATGAGCCCTGCGCGTCGACGCCTCCCTGCACGGCATGAACCGCGATCTTGGACCGCTGGCCGGGCTCGCGGGCGATCATCTTGATCTCGACGGCGCCGTTCTTGATCTCCGGCACCTCGAGCTCGAACAGCCGCCGCAGGAAGGCTCGATTGGCCCGGCTGCAGATGATCTGCACCGGCCCGCGCGGCACCTTCTGCACCTCGAGCACGAGCACTCGTACCCGCTGGCCAGGCCGGTACTGCTCGCTCGGGATCTGCTCCGAAGCCGGCATCACTGCTTGCACGTCGATGCGGCCCAAGTCCAGAAAGATGGCTCGCGAAGGGTCGACCCGCTGGACCACGCCCAGCATCACGTCGCCCTGCCGCCCCGCGTATTCCTGGAAAACCTTGTCCCGCTCGGCATCGCGGATGCGCTGCTGTATGACCTGCTTGGCGGTTTGCGCGGCGATGCGACCAAAGTTTTCGGGCGTTACGTCCTCGACAATTCGCTCGCCGATCTTGGCGGTACGCTTGCGCTCTCGCGCTTCGGCCAGCGACAGCTCGTTCGGATGCTGAGCTTCGCCTTCGACAACCGTCTGCGTGCGAATTACCCGGATCTTGGCCGAGGTGGGATCGACGTCCACCTGGATGTCTTGATCCTCCGCCTCATATGAGCGCTGGTAGGCCGCGGCAAGCGCCGTCCGCAGCGAGTCGAGGACGACCTCGCGCGAGACGCCTTTCTCAGAGCTGACCTGGGCAATGGCGGCAAAGAATTCTTTGTTCAACGCTCCACTCCCTGTCGAAATTAAGGCCCTGAGAATGAAAGAAGTGGGCCGAAACCCACTTCAGTGAGGAACCTCTGCAGTTTGCTGGGAGTATAGCGCGGAGGGGGCGGGAGAAGAGTTTAAGAGTGAAGAGTTAAGAGTGAAGAGTGAGGCCGCGCGGTGGCCCGCTGATGTTGCCCTGCCGGAGTGACGCGGGCTGGGGTGGTAGCGACGTGTGAGGCCAGAGGGCTTCGTTGGATCGCTGGAACCTGGATGGACGAGTGGCGTCATCATTGTGGGGTTGAGAGCCATTGTCGTGGGTGCCGGGGTGGCCGGCTTGTTATGCGCTCGCGAGCTGTATCGCGCGGGTTGGGAAGTGCTCCTGTTGGAGGCGAGCGATGGCATCGGCGGCCGCGTGCGGACAGACGTGGTCGACGGCTTCCGATTGGATCGCGGCTTCCAGGCGCTGTTTACCGGCTATCCTGCCGTGCGGCGCCAGATCGACGTGAAGGCGCTCAAGCCGCGGGCCTTCGACGCCGGGATCATCCTGGTCGAAGGGGGGCACTGGCACGAGCTGGCCGATCCCTGGGCAGACCCCAAGGCTGTGGTCCCCACACTGCTGTCAGCCGTTCCGACCGCCGGGGACAAGCGCCTAGCGATGCGCCTCCGCCGTGACCTTCGGCGTAAGGACGTACGCGAGGTCCTGGGTGATGGTCATGTCGCTGCCGCTCAGTTCCTCGACCGTTACGGCTTTTCGGCGCGCTTCATCGATCTCTTCGTGCGCGGTGTCTTCGGTGGACTGTTCTTCGATCCATCGTTGTCGTTCAGCGCGAGCTCGTTCCTCTTTGAATACAAGATGTTGTCGTCCGGACCGGCCGTGCTCCCGGCGGCCGGCATGCAAGCCATTGCCGAGCAGATCGCCGCGGATCTGCCCGAGGGTGCCGTGCGCCTCGAATGCCCCGTCCTACGGCTGGAGCGATCGGGGGATCGAGTGCTGGGCGTGCAAACCTCCAGAGAGGGGCTCGAAGCCGACGCCGTTGTGCTGGCTGCCCATGCGCCGGAAGCCGAGCGTCTGGCTGGCATACCCCTGCCCAAGGAAGCGTACGGCTGTACCTGCCTGTACTTCCACGTCCCGTGTCCCTTGTACGGCCACAAGAAAGTCGTGGTGAGTGGCTACCAGGACGGCTTTGTGCATCATGCGGTTGAGCTCACCAATGTGGCTCCGAGCTACGCGCCGGCGCCCGAGCACCTGCTGGCGGCCATCATGCTCGGCGCCCCGGATATGGGCCTCGAGGAGCTGGCTCAACGGACGTTGGACGACCTGCAGCGCTGGTTCCCGTGGCGCCGCCTGCGCGACTTGACACCGCTTGCCGCGTACCAGGTGCCATTTGGCCGTCTCGCCCTGCCGCCAGGCTTCGAAGGCTGCCGCCTCTCCAGCCGCGCTGGAGCCCTCGGCCTCTACCTGGCCGGTGAATACCTCGAAGGCAATTCCTTGAACGCGGCGCTGACGAGTGGGGAGCGCGCTGCTCAGGCCGTCATCGAGGACTCAGCCAAGAGCCGCGCCTGACGCGGCGGCGATCCTATCGGAGCCCGCGGCCTGCGGCTCCTGCCGCACCGTTCCTGCCGGCAGCCAGACGGTGAAGGTGCTGCCGACCCCCACCTGGGATTCCACGTCTATCCGGCCGCCGTGCTCCTCCACGATCCACTTGGCGATGGCCAGGCCAAGTCCTGTGCCTCCGCCGGTGCGCGACTTGTCGGCTTGGTAGAAGCGCTCGAAGATGTGCGGCAGCGCCTCGCGCGAAATCCCCTTGCCCGTGTCCCGCACGGTGAGCCGGACCCAGCCGTCGTTTTGATCGGTGGCCACGTCGACGCTGCCGCCAGCAGGTGTGTTCTTGAGCGCGTTGTCCACCAGGATGAGCAGCAGCTGCTTGAGGTAGTCCGGGTTCCCATCCACATAAGCCGGCTGATCGTCCTTTACCAGCAATCGCACGCCGTCGCTCAACACGCGAGCCTGTCGATACACATCCCGCACCACCTCGCCCATAGGGACGGGAGTCTTCTGGAGGTGCAAACCGGCGTCGGCTCGTGCCAGCACCAGCAGGTTGGCAACCAGCCGGCTCATGCGCTCGGCCTCACTGGCCATATCCTGCAGCGCATCCCGGCGATCTTCGCTGGTGACTTCAGGGCCGCGCAGGAGGCCAATGTTCCCGCGGATGGTCGTCAGCGGGGTTCGCAGCTCATGCGAAGCGTCGGCCACGAAGCGGCGTTGGGCCTGCAGGGCATTCTCGATCTGGTGGTAGGCCGCCTGGATGTGGCCGAGCATGTCGTTGAAGGCCGTGGTGAGCTGGCCCAGCTCGTCGTGAGAGCCGGCGAACTCGACCCGGCGGGCAAAGTCCTTGGACGCGCCGATGTCCTGAGCCGTCTGGGCGATGCGTCCGATGGGTCGCAGTGCCTGACGGGCCAGCAGCCAGCCGGCGCCGAACGAGGCGGCCAGACCGGCCAGGTTAGCCAGGACCAGCATTTCCCGGAGAAAGGTCAGCGAAGCTTCGGCTTGGGTCACGTCCCGACCGAGCTGCAGCACGCCGATGGTCTGCCCTTCAAAGCTGATGGGAAAGTTCTCGATCCGCAGCACCACATCGCCGGTGCGGACTGTTTCATCGACGACGACACCGCTCAGCGCGCGGTCGATCGTGCTCTTGTCGAGCGGCCAGCCGCTCGGCAGGTTGGAGGTACGCGTAATGGGCTGCCCGTCCAAGCCGACGAGCTGAGCGTACGTGTCGGGATTGAAGTTGGCGATCAGGTTGGCGAATAGTGCGGCCCCCCGGGCTGGGCCGCCGGCCCTCACCAGGGCCAGAGCATACTGATCCTTGCGGGAATTCAGGAACTGATTCGTCTGCCGGTCGAGGGTGAAGGCCATGGTGAAGTACACGATCAGAGAAACGAGCAGCAACGTGCCGCCCAGGATGCCGGTGTACCACAGCGTTAACCGGAGCCGCAGACTCATGTCATTCCTTTAATACATAGCCCGCGCCTCGGACCGTTTGAATTAAACGCGGCTCACTATTGGCTTCCAGCTTCTGGCGCAGGTAGCCAACGTAGACTTCAATGACGTTCGATTCGCCGTAGAAGTCATATCCCCAGGCGTGTTCGAGGATATATTCTCGCGTCAGCACTCGCCGCGGATTCCGCATAAAAAGCGAGAGCAGGTCAAACTCCTTTGCCGACAGGTCGATGACTCGTTCACCACGCCTGGCCTCTCTGCTGTCCAAGTCGAGCACAAGGTCGGAAAAGCGCAGCTCCGCGCGGCTTTCAGGCTCTCGCCGGCGCAGCAGCGCTCGGACTCGCGCCAGCAGCTCTTCCAGCGCAAACGGCTTGACGAGGTAATCATCCGCTCCGCTGTCCAGGCCCTGCACGCGGTCGGAGACTTCGTCCCGCGCAGTCAGCATGAGGATCGGCTCGTTACCGCCCTCGCGTAAACGCCGGCAGACTTCGAGGCCATCAATGCCCGGCAGCTGAATGTCCAGCACAACCAGGTCGGGGTGATGTTCGAGTGCTTGAGAAAGCGCGGCCAGGCCATCGTGCGCCACGTCGATGACGTATCCCTCATACGACAGCGCGCGCCGGAGCAGGTTGGTGATCTTCTCATCGTCATCAACGACTAAGATCCGCTCCTTCATGGCTCTGGTCTACTATAAACATCCATCCTGGCTGTTTTCATCTGCCGAATGGTTGTTTCTTACGCCGGTCTCAGCATCTTCTTATCCTGTTCTCAGCTTTTCTTCGCTCATCCTTAATGGCGCTAGCGTGTACTTGCGACAAATGTGTGTCCGCCGTCCGGCCTTTGGCTGATTCCGCTTTCTCTTTAGGACATTGCGGCTAGGTTGAAACTTCGCTTGATCGGCTCGGTATCACACCCGAACTCGAACTCATACCTGGAGGTCCCGTTGACTCACCGAAGGCTGGCATCGTGGGGAGCACTCAGCTCGGGGGCTCTGCTGCTCCTCGCGGCTTGTGGGACACCTGGCGGCTCAACGTCGAACGCCTCGGCCCAGGCGAAGCCAGCCGGGCCTCCTCCGGCGCCCGTGGATACCGCTCCGGCTCAAACAGGGCCTATCGCCGCGGGACTCAGCTTCACCGGAGACGTCACCGCGTCCCGACAGGTGAATCTCGTTCCTAAGGTCTCGGGACTGGTAGTCAAGCTGATGGCTGACGTGGGCGACCACGTCACGGCCGGCCAGCAGGTCGCGGAGCTTGATCACGTTACTCAGGACGCTGCCGTCCGCCAGGCTGAAGCGGCCGTCGAGGTGGCCAAAGCCAACCAAGCCAAGGCGCAGGCGCAGGGCCGTCCCGAGGAAGTTGCCCGAACGCAGGCGGCGCTGGCCGCGGCCAAGGCCAAGCTGGACCTGATGCAGCAGCAGGGACGGTCGGAGAGCGTTGCCGCCGCCCAGGCCAACCTCGATACGGCCAATGCCAAGCTCCAGGCGCTGCAGTCCGGCACCGACGCCAATACCCTGGCCAACGACAAGGCGGCGCTGGAGGCAGCCCAGGCCAAGCTGGCGGTCTTCCAGAGCCGAGCCCAGCAGGATGCTTTCCAGAAGGCGGTCGAGGTTGCCAGGAATAACCTGCTCTCGTCGCAGATCACCCGCGACGCCTCGTGCCGCACCGCAGGCGGCACGTGCGACGCTGCCAACGCGACCGTCAATGCGCAGCAGAGCGCGCTCAACTCCGCGCTCGACACCCTGGCCATCAACCAGGACCCCAATACGCTGCTGCAGCTTCAGGATGCCGTTAACCAGGCGCAGACAAAGGTGAACACCGACCTGGCGACGGCCCCGACCGACCTGCAGCAGGCCCAAGCCGCGGTTGCTCAGGCCCAGGCCCAGCTCGCTCTGGCCAAGACGCCCAACACGGCGCAGGACCTGACGCAGCAGCAGGCGGCGGTCGACCAGGCGACGCAGCTGGCCAGGGAGGCCGCTACTCCGAACACCCAGTACGACCTGCAGGCATCCCAGGCCAACGTCGACGCGGCGGTGGCCAACCTGGAGGTGCAGAAGGTCAACCAGCAGCTTACCCAGGTGACGGCGCCATTCGATGGCGTCATCAGCGCCAAGCTGCTGTCGGAGGGTGCGCTCGCCTCGACGACTGTCCCCGTCTTCACCATCGTTTCGAGTGACGTCGAGATCGACCTGCCCGTGGCGCAGGACCAGATCTCTTCCATTAAAGAAGGGCAGCCTGCGCAGCTGACCTCGCCCGCGGTTTCCGGCCCCATCAACGGCAAGATCGCCACCATCTCGCCGGCGGCCGATCCTAAGTCGCGGACGTTCCTGGTGCGGGTGGTGCCCAGCGCCCAGGACGGAACGCTGAAGCCGGGGATGTCCGTGGGCGTGCGAATTCAGACGAGCGAGAAGCCCAACGCGCTGCTCATACCAAAGGACGCGGTGACAACTGATAACAGTGGAAAGCAGGGCGTGTACGTCGTCCAGGAAGGCCAGAACGGCCAGGTTGCGACCTTCAAGCCGGTGACCTTTGGGGCCTCGGACGATAAGAACGTCGAGGTTGTCAGCGGACTCAACCCGGGCGACGTCGTTGTCGTAACGGGGCAGACGTCGCTGTCGAACAATCAGCGGGTTCGGCCCGCCGGCCAGGGCGGCCAAGGGGGCCAAGCGGGCGGGAACGCTTCGGGCCGGCCCCAAGGGTCACAAGGGAACGCGTCAGCAAGACCAAGCGCTCAAGCATCTGGGGGGGCTAGCAGCTAATGGGTCTTACACGCGTCGCGCTCATCCGGCCGGTGGCCATCACCATGATGTTCCTGGCGCTTGCCGCCATGGGCATCGTGGCTTACACCCGGCTGCCGGTGGAGCGCTTTCCACCGATCAGCTTTCCGTCGATCAACATCTTTGTCAGCTATCCCGGCGCGGCGCCCGAGGACGTCGAATCGCTGGTCACCATTCCTATCGAGAACGCCGTTATCGGTCTCAACGGGATCGACACCATCAGCTCCGACTCAAATGAGGGCAGCTCCCGTGTGGGCATCCGCTTCGTCGAGGGCACGGACGTCAACGCGGCGTCCATCGACGTCGAACGCAAGGTCAATCAGGTTCGGCGGCGCCTTCCGACTGATGCCAGCGATCCTTCCATCTCCAAGGCCGACATCACCGCTTTCCCGGTGATGAACATCGCCGTTTCGTCCGACAAGCTCAGTCCTCAGGATCTGACCCAGACAGTCAACGACAACATCCAACCGCTCATTCAATCGGTCCCGGGTGTGGCCGACGCCACCGTCACGGGCGGCGTGACTCGACAGGTGCAGGTCCGGGTGGACACCGACAAGCTGCGCGGCTACGGCCTGTCTTTGACCCAGGTGCAGAATGCGCTGGTCAATCAGAACGTTGGCCAGCCGGGCGGACCAATCCGCACCAGCCTTCAGGTCTTCAATACCCGAACGCAAGCCCTGGCGCAGACACCGGCCGACCTGAATCTCATCGTCATCAATACGCCGGGTGGGGCGGGGGGAGGCGGCGCTGGAAGCAGCGCCAATCCAACGGCGTCAGCAAGCTCGGTGGGTCTCAGCGGCGCCGCCAATGTGGTCGTTGGCAGTACGTCCAATCAGGTCGTGTACCTGAAGGACGTCGCTCAGGTGCTCGATACGACGGCAGCTCAGTCGACCTTCCAGCGCTTGAATGGCAACGCCGCCGTCGGCATGTCCATCACCGCCCAATCCGGGGTGAATGGCATCAAGCTGTCCAGCGACGTTCGGTCCGCGCTGGACAGGATCCAGGCGTCCATGGGTGCGAGCGGGATTCAGTTCCGAATCGTGAACGATCAGGCCATCTTCACACGTGCTGCCGTGAATGACGTGCAGCGCAACCTGTACCTGGCGATCCTCCTGACGGCCAGCGTGCTCCTCGTTTTTCTGCACACCATCCGCAACACGCTGATGGTTCTGGTGGCCATCCCCACGTCGCTCATCACAACGTTCTTCGTGATGTACCTGCTGGGCTTCAATCTCGACACGATGTCGCTGATGGCGCTGGCGCTGCTGATCGGCATTCTGGTCGACGACTCGATTGTCGTGCTCGAAAACATCAACCGCCATTTAGCCATGGGCGAGAAACCCTGGGATGCCGCCCTCAATGGTCGCTCTGAAATTGGCCTGGCGGCCATAGCCATCACCTTCACCGACGTAGTCGTCTACACCCCGGTCGCGTTCATGGCCGGCAACATTGGCCAGCTGTTTAAGGAATTCGGTCTCACCATCGTGGCCGCGACCCTGTGCTCGCTGCTCGTGTCATTCACCCTGACGCCGATGCTGGCGTCGCGGTTGCTCAAAGGTGAAGCGCTCGAGCATATCGCCGGGAATAACCTCTGGGCCAGGTTCACCAGGGCCTGGGAGCGCGGCTTCAATCGAATGGCACGCGGCTACAGGCAGGTGCTCGATCGAGCGCTGCGGGTCCGCTGGCTGCCGGTCCTCGTCGGCTTTGGCATGCTGGCGCTGGTCATCTCCTTCATCCCGCTGCATATCGTCGGCACAGAGTTCGTTCCCCAGGAAGACGACAACCAGTTCAACGTGAACATCCAGATGCCGGTTGGCACCGCCGTATCGGCGACGGACAAGGCTGCGCAGCAGATGGAAGCAGCCCTGTTGAAGATGCCCGAGGTGCAGTCGGTCTACACCAGCGTCGGAGGCGGCTTCGGCGGCACCAACGAGCAGAGCGCTTCTATCGCGGTGGGCCTCGTTGACAAGGGACAGCGCTCGCGAACGGTGTTCGACGTGGTGAGTCAGGTGCGCTCTATCGGGGCCGGGATCGTGGGGGCGCAGGTTCGAACCCAGGTTCCCTCACCGCTGATCGGCGGCGGTGGCTCGCCACTCACCGTCGTGATTCGTGGCCAGGACTACTCCACCTTGCAGGCGCTCACGGCTCAGGTGTTGAGCATGGTGCAGAACACGCCCGGAGCCATCGAGGTCAGGACGTCACGCATTGCGCCGGCGCCCGAGTATCGCGCGGTCGTCGACCGCACGAAGGCGGCCGACCAGGGCGTGACCGCTCAAACGATCGCCTCGACCTTGCGAACCGCGGTTCAGGGCGTGGTAGCCACGCAGCTGCGGCCGGAAGGACAGGACCAGATCGACGTTCTGCTGCAATTGAAGGGGGCCGAAACCCTCACGCCCGACCAGCTGGCAGCGATCCCGATCCTGACGACCAAGGGAACGGTCGTGCGCCTGGACCAGGTGTCCACAATCGTCCGAAGCTCAAGCCCGTCCTCGATTGCCAGGTACAACCGCGCCCGTGAGATCGAGGTCCAAGGCAACGTGAGTGGGCGGTCGGTGGGTGACGTGATTCGGGATGTCCAAACCCAGATCAAGACGCTGGACCTTCCGGTTGGCTACACCGTCGACATCAGCGGCCAGGGCACGCAGTTGAATACCGCCTTCGCGGCGCTGCTGCAGGCGCTGGCGCTGTCCATCGTGCTCATGTACATGCTCACCGCGGCGCTGTATGAATCGTTCATCTACCCCTTCGCCGTGATCATGTGCTTGCCGGTCGCGCTGGTCGGTGCCTTCTTCGGGCTCATGGTGGTGGGCGACACGATCAACATTTTCTCGATGATCGGCATGATCATGCTGGTCGGTCTGGTGGCTAAGAACGCCATCCTGCTGGTCGATTTCACCAACACACTGCGGTCTCGGGGGATGTCTCGCCGCGAGGCTTTGCTGGAGGCCGGACCCACTCGCTTGCGGCCTATCCTCATGACCACCATGACGCTGGTGTTTGCCATGATTCCGCTGGCGCTCAAGCTTGGCGACGGCGCAGAGTCGCGCTCGCCGATGGCCGTCGTAGTGCTTGGCGGCATGATCACCTCGACGTTGCTGACGTTGGTGCTCGTGCCCTGCGCCTACACCTACCTGGACGACTTCCAGAACTTCGTCCTGCGCCGGAAGACCGATGCCGTTCGGCCAGTCTCCATGGAGGCCGCGCCCATTATGGCGGGCGCGTCGGACGATGCTCCGGGCCAAGCGGTGTAGCGGGACACTGCCCTGAAGAGGCGCAGTCGCGCAGCCACGCTCGAGGTGCTGGCCGGGTTGCGATCCCCGCTCCGCCCCGGCGCTTCGCCCTGGACGGGCCGTCCCCGCGACGTGGCTCGCGCCAAGGCCCGCGCTGGCCGGCGGTTCCTGCCGAGCAGCGGCCAGCCCCCATCCGTTGGCGAGGATGGGCCGCTGTGGCCGCCACCCCGGCACTCGGGTCCGTCGGGCCCGCAGGTCGAATGGCCGTACTGGATCATCATGGTGCTGCCGTGGATCACCCTGGGAATCGCCTGGCTGCTCGATCACCTTGGCGTGTGCCTGATCTGCGTGCCGGCCTACGTCAGCCTTCCCTGACCGCTTCGGAACACGCTTTTCACGCCGATCCGGGCGCTAATCTTGCTGTAACCTTGGGATGAGTGTGCGTGGCATTTCCGGCAGACGCCGCGGTCTGAACTTTGTCGTAGGGAGTGCGTATGACTGATCGCGTTCGAGAGATCCTGTCCTGGTACAACGGCGAGAATCCCGGCGTCCTGACCAACCTGGCCCGGATGCTCAACCACGGTCGCATCGGTGGCAGCGGCAAGATGGTGATCCTGCCGGTGGACCAGGGCTTCGAGCACGGCCCCGCGCGCTCTTTCGCTCCGAACCCGGACGGCTACGACCCACGCTATCACTTCCGGCTGGCGATCGAGGCAGGCTGCAACGCCTATGCCGCGCCGCTCGGCTTCCTGGAGGCCGGCGCCGCGGAATTTGCCGGCCAGGTGCCGCTCATCCTCAAGCTGAACAATTCGGACACGCTGGCCAAGATGGAGCCCTGCCCGGCGGTCACCGGCTCGGTAGATGACGCTCTGCGGCTCGGCTGCTGCGCCATCGGCTTCACCATCTACCCCGGCTCGAGCGCGCGCAACACCATGTACGAGGAGCTGCGTGAGCTGACGCTGGAAGCCAAGGCCAAAGGGCTCGCTGTGGTGGTCTGGAGCTACCCGCGCGGAGCCGGCCTGTCGAAGGCGGGTGAGACCGCCGTGGACGTGTCGGCCTACGCGGCGCAGATCGCCGCGCAGATGGGCGCGAACGTCATCAAGGTCAAGCCGCCGAGCGAGCACATCGAGCAGGAAGAGGCGCGCAAGGTGTTCGAGCGCTGTGGCATTCCGATGGCCACCCTGTCGGACCGGGTGCGCCACGTGGTTCAGTCCGCGTTCAACGGGCGGCGCATCGTGATCTTCTCCGGCGGTGAGGCCAAGAGCACCGAAGAGGTGCTGGCCGAAATCCGCGGCATTGCCCAGGGCGGCGGCTTCGGGTCTATCGTGGGCCGCAACTCCTTCCAGCGCCCGATGCAGGAAGGCATCGCCCTGCTGCACGAGATCATGGACGTCTACACCGGCGCCAAAATCCTGGCGGGGGTGGCATAGGCACCTTGCCTGAATCCCTGATCGACAAGATCACTTCGCTGGCCAAGCGGCGCGGCTTCATTTTTCCCAGCAGCGAGATCTACGGTGGCATCAATGCCTGTTGGGACTACGGCCCGCTCGGCGTCCGGCTGAAGGGCAACGTCAAGGCTGCCTGGATGCGGACCATGACCCAGCTGCGTGACGACGTGGAGCCGCTCGACGCTGCCATCCTGATGCATCCTCGCGTATGGGAGGCGTCGGGCCACGTGGAGAACTTCACCGATCCCATGGTCGATTGCAGGGACTGCAGGCACCGCTTCCGGGCGGACGAGATCCGGGACGCCCGCTGCCCCAACTGCCGCAGCACGAACATCGGCGAGGCTCGGCAGTTCAACCTCATGTTCAAGACGTTCATGGGTCCGGTGGAGGAGGACGCCGCCGTGGTGTACCTGCGGCCGGAGACGGCGCAGGGCATCTACGTGAACTTCGAGAACGTTCGCCAGAGTAGCCGCCGGCGCATCCCGTTCGGCATCGCGCAGATCGGCAAAGCCTTCCGCAACGAGATCTCGCCGGGCAACTTCATCTTCCGCTCGCGTGAGTTCGAGCAGATGGAGATGCAGTACTTCATCAAGCCCGGGACCGACGAGGATACCTTCGAGTACTGGCGGCACCAGCGCATGCAGTGGTACCTGGACCTGGGGATCAAGAAGGACAAGCTGCGCTTCCGCGAGCACGGCCCCGATGAGCTGGCGCATTATGCGCGCAAAGCCATGGACATCGAGTACGACTTCCCGTTCGGCTGGAAGGAGCTTGAGGGGATTCACAACCGCGGCGATTGGGACCTGAGCCGCCACCAGCAGTTCAGCGGCAAGGACCTCACCTACTTCGACGATGCGGCCAACGAGCGTTTCCTGCCGTGGGTCATCGAAACCTCCGCGGGCGCCGACCGCGCCGCCCTCACCCTGCTGCTGGATGCCTACGACGAGGAGCCGGACAAGGATGGCGTACGCGTGATCCTGCGCTTCAGCAAGGACATTGCGCCCATCAAGGTTGCCTTCCTGCCACTGTCCAAGAAGGAGAACCTCACGGAGCTGGCCCTCCGCCTGGAGCACGAGCTGCGGCCGCATTTCGTGACGGACTACGACGAGACGGCCAGTATCGGGAAACGCTATCGCCGGCAGGATGAGATCGGCACGCCACTATGCGTCACCGTGGACTTCCAGTCCCTGGAAGACAATGCCGTCACCATCCGCGAGCGCGACAGCATGGAGCAGCAGCGCGTATCAATCGACCGGCTGCGCGAAGCGCTGCAGGACGCTCTCGACCGCATAGGCTAGCCCGCCCCGCCTCGACGCCCCTAAAGGGCGTCATCCTCGCGGTGCCCTTTGATGGGAGAACGGCGCCTAAGCGCCCATGAGCGGTCCGGGATTTCCTGGCCAATTCGACCTGGTTTGGGCCTGGAATGGTGCTGGTATTGCGTTATACGAAAGTCATCGTTTCGTTAAATCTTTCAACCAACGGTCGATAGTCCGGACAGGAGGCTCGTCCGATGAGTGACGCGAACGACAACTTGCGAGAGTTCTCCCGCTACGGTCGGGTGGCGAGGAATTCGCAGATGCTGTTGGTGATGGAGCCGCCGGACGGCAGCGCTCCGGAGGTGGAGGAGGCGCGCGAGGCCATTGCCGGCGACGCGCTGAGCTATCTGACCGAGATCGAAGAGGGTGTCGAGTCGCCGTATTTCACGACCTATACGCGCCAGGATGCCCGCTACATCGATCACGTTGCCGTCGAGCGGATCCGGCAGGCATTGTGGGATCGCCTCGGGGTCTTCGAGCTGACCGAGCCCAAGCTGCGCATGACCGACGCGGCCGAAGCCCTGGCCGCCAGCTTCGCCTACCTGGCCGCCGGCTGCATGCGCCAGGTCAAGGCGCCTTTCTATCAGGCGCCTGCTATTCGGGCGTCGGTGACGGGCCCTCGCAACCTGGCGGAGTTCGTGCGCACCGTGGCCACGGTGCGAGAGGTGACACTGCAGGCCCGCGACGCGGGCTTCCACCGGGTGGTGCAGCGCAACGAGTGGCGGGTGGCGTTTGCCTTCTGGGAAGCCAACCGGCGCCTTGCCCAGGCCATGTCGCCGACGTTCAACTAGATCCCGGTCCGGCGCGGGCGGGAAGTGTCCCTGAAAATGCAAGTCCCGAGCAAACTCGGGAAGTCGCTTCGTCGGCCTTTACCGCTGCTCGTTAGCGGGCTCTGGGCTGGCTTGCACCAACCTGGGCCCAGCGAGCTGGCTCCTCCGGGCTCCGGCTTTGACCCTGGCCCGAGAAGATCCTGACAAGCAGCCTTACGGCTACCGGCCAAGCCCTCCCCGAACCGGGCTTCTTCCGGGCTGGCCTTGCGGCTGCCCCCGGATACGGACCGAAACACTCGTCGCAACCGGCGGCTTTCGCCTCCGGCCCAGCGAGGTCCCTGCCCGCTGCCTCGGCCTGGTGATTCAGGCTCCCTTCGCGCTTCCCGGGTTACTCGGGATTCGCAGGGCTCATAGTAGGCCGGCCAGGATCCTGGTCAAGTAGGTTTTGCCGCGACATGAGTCCGCCAGCCTGAACTTTGTAAACGGACGACAAACGAGCTGTCAACAGCTGGTTATTCCGGGGCGTGTGGAGGGCTTGACAAACGTCCAGCCGGGTTGATTGCCCCGTGTTGGCCGGTTATCCCTCTTGCACCAGCTCACCCTGCCAGTATTGCGGCGGGGCCTCGATCATCTCCAGCATATGTCGGTACCAGGCGCGGTGGTCGCTGCTGTTGGCGTTGAGCATCTCGGAATACTGGTCCACGAAGGTGGCGACGCTG
>JAJPGV010000035.1 GCA_021325635.1 Chloroflexota bacterium | reverse complement strand
GCCGGGCCGCCGTCTTCCGCTCCACGCTCGACAGCAACCCCCGGACATAGACGTCACCCCAGCGCTGCCGCTCGGTGCGCCCCAGCCCGCTCAACGTCTGGGCCAGAAAGCGCGCCAGCCGGCCACGTTCTGCTCTGAGCTGTGCATCCACAGCACAACTGTCCCAGAATCAGGATCAAATGGCAATACTTAACGGAGTAGTACTAGGAGGATTTCGTGCTCAACCGCCCCTCGACGTTCGCCCACGTTGCCGTCAATTGGCCGTCTCGGGGGACTCTACTTGACCGTTATCGCGCTCAAAAGCTTGTGCCGAGGAAGGGACTCGAACCCTTACGCACGTACGTGCACCGCGCCCTGAACACGGCGTGTCTACCTATTCCACCACCTCGGCAAGAGGCGCAGGGAATGATAACAACTCTGGGCCGGTTTTCGGGTCGAAGGGCCGGCGCTAGCCGGCGGTCTCTTCCGACGGATCGTCCTCGTCGGAGTCCCAGCTGATGATCCACACGCACGCGCCGGCCAGGCCAACCGTGGCCACGGCCAGGAAGGCGAGCTGGGACGGGAGCAGGCCGGCATGCGTGCTGCTGGCCAGCAGCATGATGACCATCCCGACCGCCAGCACGATCCAGCAGGTGATGTAGGGATGCGCCTTGGCGAAGGAGACGATCGCGTTCATGCTTCGGGGCCGATTATAGCGGCGCCGAGGCCATCCGGCAGCCCTCCGGCCGAGGCGGGCGAGCGCTCGCTATCATGAGCTCCGAGGGCACACGGAAAGCGTGACACAGGCGGAGACAGAAAGGGCGTGAACGGGCCGAGCCATCCCCGGGTGGCGGTGGTCGGCCCAGGCGAGCCGCCGGCCGACGTCCGGGCGCTGGCCGAGCAGCTGGGCCGGCTGCTGGCCGAAGCGGGCTGCGACCTGTACTGCGGCGGGCTGGGCGGCGTCATGGAAGCGGCCTGCCGTGGGGCATTCGAGGCCGGCGGGCTGACGGTCGGCGTGCTGCCCGGCGCCGATGCCGCCGAGGGCAACCCCTACCTGCGAGTGGTCGTGGCTACGGGTATGGGCGAGGCGCGCAACCTGGTGATCGTGCGTTCGGCGCAGGCTGTCATCGCCGTGGGCAAGGGTTACGGCACGCTGTCGGAGATCGCGTTCGCGCTGCGGCTGGGCAAGCCGGTGGTGCTGCTCCACAGCTGGGAGGAGGTCGCCGCCGATGCCCGCGTTGTCGCCAGCCCGGAAGAAGCCGTCCGCGTCGCGCTGGGGGCGATAGTCCCGTAAATGCAGACGGCCGGGCGTATCTGCGCTAGGCTGCACCTATCGTGATCGAGTCGCTTGCCGGCCTGGACCCCAATGCGCTGGAGCAGCGTGCCGAGGATTCGCCGCCAGCCTACTCGGGTCCGCTGCGCGAGCTGGCGCTGCTGCGCCGGCAGGAGGGCCTGCTGAACGAGGCCCTGTCGGCCGGCCATCTGCCGAGGGAGCAGCGCCGCGTGCAGCGCCGGCTGCTAACCGAGACGCGCCAGGGCATCGCGGTCCAGGAACGAATCGTCCGCGTCCTCGACGCCGGTTGGGAGCCAGTCCAGCCCGCCGCCGGCTGGGACTGGGGCTACGTGGAGGACCCCCGCTACCTGGCCGGGCGCGTGCGTGTGGCCGCGGTCGCCCTGGCGGCGCCGCTGGCCGTGCTGGCCGGGGTGCTCCTGGCCCGAGGCCTCTACGCGGAGCTGCTGGCCGCCGCCGTGTCAGCCGGAGTGATTGGCCTGGCCTTCCAGACGGTGGTCCATGGAATCCTCAGCGGGCTGGCGGAGCGGCGTGACGCGCGGCGGACCGTCGCTGGGGATTCGAGCGAGATCCTGCTGTTCAATGCCCCGCTGCCGGCCATGCCTGCTCTGGCTTACCGCCGGGCCAAGGCATCGGGGCTGTTCGACGAGCTGGTGGTGTACAGCCCGAGAGCCGAGGATTTTCGGGCAATCTCGGCCAGCCAGGCGCCCAGCCTGGGGCTGCTGGACCCCCTGCTGGTGGGACGCATCGGGTCGCAGGCGTTCCTCCTGGCGCAGTGGGATCTGGGCCGGGACCTCGCACCCTCAGCCTAAATCGACAGCGAAGCCACTCCTGGCGATCAGCCGCCACAACGCTTCCGCGCGCTCCGGATCGGCGGCGGAGTCGACGACGCAGCGGCACGATCGCGTGTACGAGCCGATGGTCTGCAGCTCGGTTCGGCCCTCGCGCCACAGCCAGCCCTTGCCTTCGCGGTCGCGGAACAGGAGATCGGCCTCGTCGCGGCCGACGATCGCCGCCCGCGGGAACAGGCCAGAAGCCGACGATCCGGCGAACACCCAGAAGCCGTTCCAGAAGGCCGGATCGGCCAGCCCGCGGCGGACGTGCGCGTTCCTGCCAAAGCGCCGCAGAGCGGCGGCCGCGGGCCGAGCTCTCACATCGCGCAGGATGGCCTCGACGTGCAGTCCTCCGACGAGGGCGAAGCACGGGATCGAGTCGCGCACCAGCCGCGTGATGAAGACGATCCAGTCGCCGGGCCGGCAGCGCTTCAGCGCCGCTGCGCGTGGAGCGCTGGCGCAGTTGTCGCCATAGGTCCGCGTCTCGAATTCCGGATCGTAGTGCGTAGGCTGGTCCCAGAAACGCGGCGGCACGGCCGAGCGAAGGTGCGGCACGTCGCCGTAGCGGACGAGTGACGGGCCGGCCAGGCGTGGCTCTTCGGGAATGGTGACGAGCGAGAACGATCCATCGTGTCGCAGCGGGCTGACCAGGCGGTGCGAGGCATTGACACCGACGTTCGCCAGGAAGATGCGCACGTCGGGCCTGACAAAGGGCGCGCCATTCCGCGGCTGTTGGGCCGGCCGGTGTGGCTCGCTGGCTGCCCTGAGTCGGCCGGAGGGGCGCAGCCCGAACCCACTTCCGGCGGCGCTCGTCGAATCGCGCGGGGCCATGTCGATCCCAAGTATCCAGGCCCGGTGTGCTGCCTGGGCGTCGATACAATGCCTGTTGGATGCTCCACCTCCTCAACAACCTCACCGGACGGAAGGAGCCATTCGTTCCCACCAAGCTCCCGGTGACCATGTACGTCTGCGGCGTGACGCCATACGACACGACCCATGCCGGCCACGCCTTCACCTACGTCGTGTTCGACGTCCTGCATCGCTACCTGCGCCTGCTGGGCTACCCGGTTCGGTACGTCTCCAACATCACCGACGTAGACGACTCGATCCTCGAGCACGCCCGCCAGCGCGGCCTCGATTACCGCCGGCTCGGCCAAGACCAGACGCGGCAGTTCATCCACGACATGGATGCGCTCAACATCCTGTCCCCCGCGCAGCGCCCGCTGGCTTCTGAGGAGATCCCCTTCATGCTGGACATCGTGGCCCGCATGATCGAGCGCCAGGCAGCCTACGTGGTGGACGGCTGGGTGTATTTCAAGGTGAGCGCCTTTCCCGGCTACGGCCAGCTATCCAGGCTGAGCCGGGACGAGATGCTGCGCCTGTCGGCGGAGCGCGGCGCCGATCCGGACGACCAGCGCAAGCAGGATGCGCTCGATTTCGTGCTGTGGCAGCCGTCGCTCCCCGACGAGCCCAGCTGGCCGGCGCCGTGGGGCGCAGGCCGGCCAGGCTGGCACCTGGAGTGCACGGCCATGTCGCTCCGCTACCTCGGCGAGTCCATAGACGTGCACGGCGGCGGGACGGATCTGATCTATCCGCATCACGAAAGCGAGATCGCCCAGTCGGAGCTGTTCACCGGCGCCACGCCATTCGCCCGCTTCTGGGTCCACACCGGCATGGTGCGCCTGAACGGCCAGAAAATGAGCAAATCGCTGGGAAATCTGATCCTCGTACGGGACCTGCTGCGCGAACATTCGGCGGCTGCCGTCCGGCTCTATCTGCTCGATCATCCCTATCGCTATGGCTGGGACTTCGAAGCCGGCGAGCTCGGACGGTATGAAGAGATTGCGGATCGAATCTCCCGGCTGGCCGTGGCGCCTAGCGACTCCGGAACAGGGGACGCCTTCTTCGCCGCCCTGGACGACGACCTCGACACGCCTCAGGCGCTGAGGCAGCTGGAAGCCGCGCTGCAGCGGGCCGAAGCCGGCCAGGACGAGGCCGAGGTGGCGCTGGCCACCTACCGCCGGGTCCTGGGTGTGTAGCGTCTCTCCACCAGCGCGTACCCATTGGCATTGCTTGTGCGTTAGCCATTGCTGTTATGGACGACCCCGATCGGACCGTTATCTGGCATCCGCGCTCCCAGGGAGCCGTGACCGACCGTCCCCTCTCAGGCGCCGCGGTAGAGGAGCCGGTTCGGGTGCAGGACACAGCTGTGAACGTCAACCAGCCTGGGGTCGTGCTGCGCTCGCCGAGCGCGCTGCAGCTGGCCGTATGGCGTGCACAGAGGATCGTTTACTACCTGTCCGGCCTGGTCGAGGCGCTCATCGCCCTCCGGCTGGCCCTCAAGCTCGTCGGGGCTAACCCCGCCAACCCCTTCACTCAGGCGATCTACGGCGTGAGCTGGGTATTCGTGTTCCCATTCAGCGGCATCGTGCCCAACATCAACCTGGCCGGCGGCGCGGTGCTGGAGACGTTCTTGATCGTGGCGCTCATCGTGTACAGCCTGGCCAGCCTGGCGCTGGTCAAGCTGCTGGAGCTGCTGGTCTAGGAGTGCAGCCGGAAAGCGGCCTGCGCTCGCCCGGAGCGGCCCGGTGGGGGGCAGTTCGCCCGGCTAGGGCGCGGCCGATTTGGGGTGGTTACTGGGGCCGCAACGGGCTTTCCGGCTGAACTCCTCAGCGCCCTAGGGATCTCGCTGCGTGGACAGCCGCGAGCGCTGCTGGTGCCGCTGCAGCGCCAGCTCCACCAAGCGATCCACCAGCTCTACCAGCGGCAGCCCGCTGGCCTCCCACAGCTTGGGATACATCGAAATGGCGGTAAATCCCGGAATGGTGTTCAGCTCGTTCAGATAGATCTCGCCGCTGCTGCGTGACAGCAGGAAGTCCACGCGCGACATGCCGCTGCAATCCAACGCTGAGAAGGCGCGAACCGCCAGCTCGCGGATTCGGGCGGCAAGCGGCTCCTCCAGTGGCGCGGGGATGAGCAGCTCCGAGGTGCCGTCGACGTACTTGGCGGCGTAGTCGTAGAACTCGCGGCTGGGCACGATCTCGCCCAGGACCGAGGCTTGCGGGCGCTCGTTGCCCAGCACCGAGCACTCGATCTCGCGCGCCTCGGGCACGGCTTTCTCCACGATGACCTTCAGGTCGTAGCGCGCGGCCAGAGCGACGGCCTCGTCCAGCTCGGCCTCGGTCTTCGCCTTGGAAACGCCGACGCTGGATCCCAGGTTGGCCGGCTTCACAAAGCACGGATAGCCACACACGGCTTCGACGTGGGCCCGCGCACGGCTGGACCAATCGGCTGCCGGGAACCAGACGTATTCGGGCGTGGGAAAGCCCTGCTCCCGAAAGATGCGCTTGCACATGATCTTGTCCATGGCCAGGGCGGAGGAAAGCACGCCACAGCCGACGTAGGGCAGCCCGGCCATCTCCAGGAAGCCCTGGAGCGAGCCATCCTCACCGTAGGTGCCATGCAGCACCGGGAACACCACGTCGACCGCGCCACCCGGCCAATCGGATAGCGCGGTCAGCGCCGTGCCCGGCGCAACGCCTTCGATGCTCTGTCCGGCCCGAAGGAGCTCGTGAGCCTGCTCCGAGGGGAGCCAGCGGCCGCCGCGGTCGATGCCAATCGGCACGACCTCATGGCCCCGCGCCGACAGCGCCGCCATGACGTTGGCCGCGGACGCCAGCGAGACCTCGTGCTCGCCCGACCGTCCTCCGAACAGGACTGCTACGCGGAGCGGGGAACGGGCCGGGATCGCCTCGCCGGGGGCAGCCGTCAGCCCACCTTTTCGAGGGGAGCGATAGCCGCGGACAGCCGTTTCACGCCGAAGCCCTCAAAGGCGATCGTTACCTCTTCGTCGCCGTTGGTGAGGTCGCTGCGGACGACCACGCCGGCGCCGAACTTCGCGTGGCGGACTTTCAGCCCGGCGTGGTAGCTCTGCTGGGTGATGCTGGGCCGGGAAGGCGTCGCGGCAACCGGCTGGGTCACGTCCCAACGATGCCGGGCGCCGGTTTGGCCGTGCCCTCCGGGACGGATGAGCTCGCCCTGCGACCAGCGCGAGCCGCCCGACTTTGGCGGCCAGTCATCGTCGCTGGAGCGGGCGGCCGGCGCAAACGTCTGCCGGCCCCAGCGGCCCGGCGTCGCGGCCCCTCGCTCCGATCCATAGGGGCTGGTCATCAGCTCGGGCGGGATGCTGAGGAAGAAACGCGACGGCGTTGTCTGCTGGGGCGCCCCCCCCCACTGACCGCGAGTCTCCGCGTGGACCAGGTAAAGATGCCGCTTGGCACGCGTCATCGCCACGTAGCAGAGGCGCCGCTCCTCCTCCAGCTGCTGGGGCTGCTCGTTGACCCGGCGGTGTGGAAACAGGTTTTCGGTCATGCCGACGATGAACACCACCGGGAATTCCAGGCCCTTGGCCGCGTGCATGGTGATGAGGGTGGCCTTCTCGACGTCATCTTCCAGCGTGTCCTGGTCGGAGACCAGCGCCACCTCGTCGAGAAACTGCGCCAGCATCTCCGGCGGCTCGCCTTCCGGCTGCGCCGCGGCCTGGCGCAGAAGCTCATTGACGTTTTCCAGCCGGTCCTGCCCCTCGAGCGAGTCGTCCGGATCGATGTGCTCACGGTAGCTCGCTCGCTCGAGAACCTGCTCCAGCAGAGCTACCAGCGGCATGCTGCCGGCGTCCTCCATGAGCCCGGCGATGAGCTGGCGAAAGGCCTTGAAAGCCGTCACGGCTCGGGCTTGCAGGCCCGGCACCTCTTCGATGAGCTGGAGGGCCTGCCACAGAGTGAAACCGTGCACGTTGGCGAACTTCTGCAGGTCGTCCAACGACTTGTCGCCGAGACCTCGGGGCGGCACGTTGACGATGCGCCGCAGACTGGCGTCGTCGGCCGGATTGGAGATCAGCCGCAGATACGCCAGGAGGTCCCGGATCTCGCGACGTTCGTAGAACTTGGGACCGCCAACCACCTGGTACTGCAGCCGTTCCTGGCTGAACGCTCGCTCCACGAGGCGGGACTGGGCGTTGGTTCGATAGAGAATGGCGCAATCGTCCAGCGACACTTCACGCCGCGCCAGCAGCCGTCTGATCTCGCGCACCACGAAGGCCGCCTCTTCGAAATCGTTCGGCATGAACTGCACGGAAACGGGCGTGCCGCGACCGTTTTCCGTCCACAGCTTCTTGTCCTTGCGATCGTGGTTTTCGGAAATGATCGCGTGGGCCACGTCCAGGATGTTCTGCGTGGAGCGGTAGTTCTGCTCCAGCTTGATGACCTTGGCTTCCGGGTAATCCTTCTCGAAGTCGAGGATGTTGCGGATGTTGGCTCCGCGCCAGGAATAGATGCTCTGGTCATCGTCGCCCACCACGCAGATGTTGTGATGCTGCGCGGCCAGCATCTTGGTGAAGACGTACTGCACGTGATTCGTGTCCTGGTACTCGTCCACCAGGATGTAGCGCCAGCGCTGGCGGTAGCGCTCGATCACCTCGGGCGCCTGGCGGAAGACGTCGACGGTGAAGGTGAGCAGATCGTCGAAGTCGAGGCTGTTGTTGAGTCGCAGCCGCGCCTGATAGCGCGGGTAGACGTCGGCCACCAGTTGATCGAAAAACCCTTCGGCCCTGGCGGCGAAGGCCCGCGGCTCGATCAGCTCGTTCTTGGCAGACGAGATGCGCGCCATGATGCTGCTTGGGGTGAAGCGCTTCTCGTCGATGCCGAGCTCGCGCATGACGGTCTTGAGCGCCGTCTCCTGCTGGCTGTCGTCGGCGATGGTGAATCGCGGATCCCAGCCGAGCGCCCCGATCTCCCGGCGCAGCAGCCGCGTGCAGATGGAATGGAAGGTGCCGATGCCCATGCTGAACGGCACGCCGCCAATCAGCGCGGCCACCCGCTCCTTCATCTCGTTGGCAGCCTTGTTCGTGAAGGTCACGGCCAGGACCTGCTCCGGCCTAACCCCATGATTGAGGATCAGGTTCGCGATGCGATAGGTGAGGACGCGCGTCTTGCCCGACCCGGCGCCGGCCAGGATGAGCAGCGGCCCGTCGATAACCTCGGCGGCTTCACGCTGCTGGGGGTTTAGATCATCGAGCAGTGATCGATTCACTCTCGGCAGAGTATAGGACGGCGCGAGGCTCATGAAGCGCGCGCCGTATGACGGCCGGGTCGGTAGTCGAAAAGAGCTGGCTCGGTTAGCCGCGAACGTCGATGGTGACGCCGGGCGAGGGCTTCAGTGGCTGTGGGACGCCGGATGCGGAAACCGCAAGCTCGCGACCATTCTCCACCAAATCCTTCACTTCCCGGCGCAACTCGGCCATGCTCCAACCCGGAGGCGGAGGCGGCGTCATCACCAGGAGAGGAGGAACTATCATACTCGATTTTCGGCAGCGGGAGTGTAAACATTTAGCCCTGAGGAGTCCCCGACCTAGCCACGTGACTCCCCCCATGTGGCGGAGGCTCGGCAGCCCCCGGCCGCGTACACTGAAGGGCGGATGCGAAGACCCCTGGTTCTCGGGTTGGCGCTGCTCTTAGCGGCCGGGGCAGTGACCGCCTACTGGTTCGTCAACCGCCCTCCGGACAGCCCGCAGGTGGGCAAGCCCGCCCCGGATTTTGCCCTGCGCTCACTCGACGACCAGGTGGTTACGTTGAATGCCTTTCGAGGCAAGCCCATCATCGTCAATTTCTGGGCTACCTGGTGCCAGCCGTGCACGGAGGAGATGCCCGCGCTCCAGGCGAAGGTTGCCAGCCATCCCGATCTGGTCATCCTGGGTGTCGACAACGTAGAGCCGGTGGTGAAGGTCAAGCCGTTCGTGGAACGCTTGCAGATCGAGTTTCCGGTGCTGCTCGATCAAGACGGCTCGGTCATCGAGCAGTACCGGGTGATTGGCATGCCGACCAGCTTCTTCGTCGATCGCTCGGGCGTCTTACGGCGCATCTTCACCGGCGCGCTTCGCCAGCAGGACCTCGACGACGGCCTGGCCGCGATTGGGCTCGGAGCGTAGGTTCGGGACCAGGCTCAGGCAGCAGGGCGAGGAGCCCTACAATGCTTGGTGTGGAGACGCCGACCGACCGCAGGTACACCAAAGAGCATGAGTGGGCCCGTGTGGAGGGTGAGCTCATTACCATCGGCATTACCGACTTTGCCCAGGACCAGCTGGGGGACGTCGTCTATGTGGAGCTTCCTAAGCTTGGGGCGCAGGTGAAGCGGATGGTGCCCTTCGGCGTTGTGGAGTCGGTCAAAACCGCCAGCGACCTGTTCTCGCCGGTGAACGGCGAGGTGGTTGGGGTCAACGATGACCTGGGAGAGCATCCTGAGCTCGTCAACAGCTCTCCCTACGACGCGGCCTGGCTGATCAAGGTTCGCCCGAGCGACGTGGCCGAGCTGGACCAACTCTTGACCGCGGAGGAATACGACAGCCTGACCAGGCAATGAGCGGCTGCTTTGTCGAATGATCCCAGCCAGAATTGGCTAAGCGGGCGAGCAGAATTTGACACGGCCTGTACGTTCACTGAAGATGACTTTGGGGAACTCCCTCTCAAAGGGGAGGAGGGGAGAGATCATGAAGAACCTGGCTATTGCGCGCACCAGCGTGGTGTGCTCGATGGGGGCTTGGCTCCTGCTCGCGGCCTGTGGGGGGACGGCGAGCGTTACGTCCGGGTCCGCCTCCGCCGGCGCGGCGAGCTCTCGCAGCGCCGGCCCGGCCAGCGCAAGCGGCAGCGCCTCGCCAGCCACGACCGTTCGCTACAACATCGGCGACGAGCCGGAGAGCATCGATCCGGCGCGCGATCAGGACACGACCGAGGACTTCGTGCTCATGCAGCTCAACAGCACGCTGGTCGCGCCTGACAAGAACCTCAACGTCACGCCCGGTCTGGCCGAGAAGTGGGACATCTCGCCGGACGGCAAGACGTACACCTTTCACCTTCGTCCCGGCCTCAAGTGGAGCGATGGCTCGGCGCTGACGGCGGCGGACTTCGAGTACACCTTCAAGCGGCTGTTCGATCCGGCCACGGCCTCGCCGTACACCGACATCGTCAAGGGCATCAAGGGATCGGAGGAGCTGTTCGGCAGCAAGAGCAAGGACCCAGCCGAGCTGCAAAAGCTGCGGGACAACCTGGGCGTGAAGGCGCAGGATGCGACCACGCTGGTCATCACGCTCAGTGAGCCCGAGGGCTTCTTCCTCACCACGCTGTTCAACGGAGCCATCGCCCCAGTGAACGCCAACAACATCGAGAAGAACAAGGAGCGGGCGTTCGATGCGCCGAGCTTCGTCGGGTCCGGCCCGTTCATGCTGAGTGAGTGGCAGCACAAGGATCACATGACGCTGGTCCCCAATCCGTACTACTATGGCGGCGCGCCGAAGATCAGTCTCCGGCTGGTGATGATCAAGGAGCCCGCGGCCACATTGGCCGCGTACAAGAACGGTGAGATCGACACCATCGGCGGCGTGCAGTTGAGCGCTGCCGACGTGAACGCCATCCGGTCCGACCCGGCCTATAAGGACCAGACGGTCGAGTACACAGAGCTGAGCGTTTACGGCATGCGCTTCAACGTCAGCAAGAAGCCGCTGGACAACGTGAAGGTGCGCCAGGCGATCAGCTATGCGATCGACCGCAAGACCTTGGTCGACAAGGTGCTGGCCGGCCAGGGCGAGCCGGCCACCTCCCTCATTCCGCCCGGGATGCCCGGATACGTTCAGGAGGGTGGACAGTCATATGACCCCGCCAAGGCCAAGGCGCTGCTGGCCGAAGGCGGCTATCCCGATGGCAAAGGCCTGCCCCAAAACATCACCGTGTCGTACAACAACCTCAGCGTGTGGCCGCAGATCATGCAGTTCGTGCAGGCAAACCTGCAGGCCGTGGGCATCAGCATCCAGCTGGACAGCCGCGAATCGGCAACGTACTTCAAGCAGATGCGCGAGGACGCGTCGCCCATGTTTCGCGACGGTTGGAACTCCGACTACCCCGATCCCGACGACTGGTACCGCATCATCTTCCTGTCCACCTCGAGTCAGAACTACGGGCACTACAAGAACGACAAGTTCGACCAGCTGGTGAGGCAGGCCGCGACCGAGCCGGACATGGCCAAGCGTCTGGACCTGTACAAGCAGGCCAACGACATCCTCCAGGCCGAAACGCCCGAGGTGTACTGGTACTGGCCCAAGCGCATTCGGCTGTTCAAGAGCTATCTCAAGGGCGTGGTCACCACCGGCCAGGATGGTGGATTTCCGGGGAAGTACTTCCTCAAGGACGTGACGATCCAGCGCTGAGCGTTGCCGGCGCTCCGAGAGACATGGACGTCCGGGGCGAGCCGGCCATGATAGCGTGATAGCTAGCGTACGGCTTGCTGGAAGCGAAAACATCGTTGGCTGATCTCGTGCTGAGGCGGGTGCTGCTGCTGCCCGTGGTGCTGTTCTTCGTCGCGCTGATGACGTTCGTGCTGATGCACCTCACGCCGGGCGGGCCATGGGACCGTGAGAAGCCCCTGGCTCCTGCTGCCCTGGCCAACCTGAACGCCAAGTATCATCTGGACCGTCCCGCGCCCGAGCAGTTCCTGTCCTACCTGTGGAATGCCGGCCATGGCGACTTCGGGGTGTCCTATCGCTATCCCGACCGCAACGTCAGCGAAATTATCGGCGAGGGCCTGCGAACCACCGCCACGCTGGGCGGACTGGCGCTGGCGGTGGCCCTGGCCCTGGGCCTGCCCCTGGGCGTGGTCGCCGCGCTCAAGCGCAACACGCCGGGCGACTACGGCAGCATGCTGCTGGCAGTCGTGGGCTACAGCATGCCCAGCTTCGTGCTTGCCACCCTCGGCGTCATCCTGTTCGCCGCCGTCTGGCATCTCCTGCCGAGCGGCGGATGGGGCAGCCCCAAGGAGTGGATCATGCCTTCACTGGCCCTGGGACTTGGCCCCGCCGCGGCCATCGCTCGCTACACGCGAGCTAGCCTCCTCGAGATCGTGGCCCAGGACTACGTGCGAACGGCGCGCGCCAAAGGGCTAGGTGAAGGCGCCGTCGTCGGCCGGCATGAGCTGCGTAACGCGCTCCTGCCAGTCGTCACCATCCTGGGGCCAACCATGGCTTACCTGGTGACAGGCTCGTTCGTCATCGAGGAGGTGTTTCACGTTCCGGGAATCGGCCGGAACTTCATCGAGAGCGTCTTGTCACGCGACTACCCGATGATCATGGCCAGCATCCTTCTCTATGCATTCGCCGTGGCCGTCGCCAATCTGCTGGTGGACGTAGCCTATGCTGCCTTGGATCCGCGCATCCGCGTCTCCGCCTGATGCAGACCCTGCCAGCAGCGCCACCGCCAGCCAGTCTGTCGCTGCAGGCGCCACTGGCTAGCCCTGTGCCGCGTCGAGGTCTGTGGTCGGATGCCTTCGGCCGGCTGCGCAAGAACCCCGCGGCGATGACTGGATTGGTCGTCATCGTAGCGCTGGCGCTGACGGCCATCTTCGCCGACCGCATCGCTCCCTACGATTACGCTCGGCAGTTCGTCGGAGGACCGTCGGAGGCGCCCACACGCGCATTTCCTTTCGGCACCGACAGCCTTGGACGGGATCAGCTCAGCCGGGTCATCTACGGCAGCCGGATCTCGCTCTCCGTCGGTTTCCTGGTGCAGCTGATGGTGCTGGCGATCGGCGTGCCGCTGGGCGCCTTGGCGGGCTACGCCGGAGGGCGGGTCGATGGCCTGATCATGCGCTTCACCGACGTGATGTATGCCTTCCCCGATCTGCTGTTCGTCATCCTGCTGCTGGCCGTCCTCGGCCGCAGCGAGGTGAACGTGTTCCTGGCCATCGGCGTCGTGGCCTGGCCGACCATGGCCAGGCTGGTTCGCGCCCAGTTCCTGGCCCTCAAAAACGAGGAGTACGTGCTTGCGGCCCGTGTCTCGGGCGCCTCCGGCTGGAGGATCGTCACCCGCCATCTGCTGCCCAACGCCAGCGGCCCGATCATCGTAGCGGTGACCCTCGGCATTCCCTCGGCGATCCTGACCGAGGCAATCCTGGCGTTCCTGGGCCTGGGCGCGCCGCCTCCCCTGCCGAGCTGGGGAAGCCTGGTCAACGACGCGCTCGATTCGATCTTCACCGTGCCGCTGCTGGCCATCTTCCCGTCCCTGGCTGTGTCTGTGACGATGCTGGCCTTCGTGTTCCTGGGCGACGGGCTGCGGGACGCCCTCGACCCTCGCGCTTCAAGCCGCTGACGTCGCTCGGGCCGCCGCCGCCGCGGCCACGAATCGCTGTGCCAGGAACGGCGCGCCCCCGAAGTGCAGGTGCACGTAGCTCGCCACAACGTTGCCCTGGCGGTAGCCTTCGAGGCGCGACTGGCCGCGCCGCTCGAGCCGGTACAGCGAGCAGTCGGCTGGAAATGCCCGGTCGAGCTCCGACCAGTGGAATTCGTGTCCGCGCAGCCGCGTCCCTTTGGGGGCCAGGAAGGTCTCCTGCTGGACATCGCACTCCACATAACCGATGGCAACCCGGCGCTGCTTCATAGCGGACCAGGCCGGGACAAGGCCGATCAGCGGATGCCTCCGCCCCTCGAAGTCGGTGATCCCTTCGCTCAGGTACATCAGCCCGCCGCATTCGGCGTAAACGGGTCCGCGGAAGGCGCGAATGGCGTCAAGCATCCGTCTGTTCGCCGACAGCTCGGCGGCGAAGACCTCCGGAAAGCCGCCGCCGATGTACAGGCCGCTGCAACCGGAGGGAAGCGACGGGTCGGCCAGCGGGCTGAACGGCGTGATCTCGGCTCCCCAGGCCTCCAGCAGATCGAGATTGTCCTGGTAATAGAAGCTGAAGGCGCTGTCCGCGGCAACGGCGATCCGCGCCTGAGTAGGAACCTTTTTGGACGGGAAGGGCAGCGCAGCGGTACGCGCGCTGCCGCTTCGAGGCCCCGACGCCCGAGGGCTGGCGGCGATCTCCAGCAGCCGGTCAACGTCCAGGTGCCGTTCCACCAGGCCGGCGAGCTGTTCGATGGCCCCGGCGGCGATCGCCTGCTCTTGCGCGGGCACGAGGCCCAGGTGCCGCTCCGGCAGCCGGGCAGCAGCATCCTTGGGGAAGCCGCCTAACACCGGCAGCCCCGTGCGGCGTTCGATTGGCTCACGAGCGAAGGCCAGGTGCACCTCGCTGGCCACGTTGTTGAGAATGACGCCGGCCAGCCGGACTTGCGGATCGTAGGCCTGGTAGCCCAGCACCATCGCCGCGGCGCTCTGGGCGGTCTTGCCCGCGTCGACGATCAGAATGACCGGGCAGCCGAGCAGCTTGGCAAGCTCGGCCGTGCTGCCGCTGTCGTCGCCGCTCGATCGGCCGTCGTACAGGCCCATGACGCCCTCGATCAGCGCCATTCCAGCGCCCACGGCTGCCCGCTCGAACAGCGTCCAAATCGAGTCAGCGGGCACCAGCCAGCTATCCAGGTTGCGGCAGACCCTGCTCGCCGCGACGCTGTGGTAGGTGGGATCGATGTAGTCCGGCCCGGCCTTGAACGGCTGCACGCGAAGGCCACGCCGCTCCAGCGCGGCGATAAGACCCATGGTCAGCATGGTTTTGCCCACGCCGCTGGCCGTTCCGGCCAGCAGCAGACAGGGAACCGGCATCAGCGTTCTGGTCCGCGGCGGGCCCGTTCGGCGGCGGCAACCACACATACGGGCGGGTCAAATTGACGGCGAGGCAGTTTGCCTTCTATCCTGAGTGCTCTGGGAATGCGCAGAGCCATCGGCGCAAGTCTGGTCGTGCATGTGGGGGTCGTCGCTGGCCTGGCGAGCGCATACGTCCTGACCGGCCACACGTGGCTGATCATAATTGCCGCCGTTCTGGCCGGCGATGCGCTGGTGGTCGCTCTGTTCGGGCGGGCACAGGCTCGGGATAGCGAAACCGCGACGGCGGCGCTGCGTCTCCAAGCGCGATTCTTGCAGGAAAAGCTGCGCGAGCTCACTACCCTGCACGACATCGCCCAGGGCTTCACCCAGCTGGAGAGCCCGCGGGCCAGCTATCGCTACCTGGTGCAGAAGCTCTCGGATCTGCTGCAGCTCAAGCGCTGCGCGCTGTTCATCCTCGATGAAGAACGGCTCGAGCTGGTGCCGCACGAGCCGGTCTACGGCATCTCGACCGGGGAGGCCCAGGCGTTGAGGATCCCGCTGGCCGAGGACGAGCTCACGCAGCGCTTCTGGCAATCGCGCGAACCGATCTATTACAACGACGTCAACATCGACGCCGACCCGGACGCCGGACAGATCCGAGAATGGTTCCGAGCGCTCCGACCGCGATCCGTGATCATCCAGACGGTCTGGGTTGGCCAGCAGCCGGTGGGCATCATCTTCGGCTTCGACAAGCGAGATGGCGGCAGCTTCGGTGCCGAGGACAGCCGGCTGATCTCCATTCTGGCCACCCAGGCGAGCGTGGCCATCAACAATTCTCGGCTGTTCGATCAGGTCCAGCTCGACCTGGACGTGAAGACGGCGCTGCTTCAAGAGATCAACCACCGAGTGAGGAACAACCTGGCCTCCATCGTCGGGCTGCTGTCCATGGAGCTGATGCGGCCGGAGCCTCGACCGGCCAAGACGGTCTTGATGAACAGCATCAACCGGGTGAAGAGCATTGGCCAGGTGCACACCATGCTCAGCGAGGACAGCTTCGGCGCCGTGGATTTCCAGTCCATCGCCGAGGCCATCGTCGGCTTCGTCACCTCCAGTTGGGGAAGCGGGCGCCAGGTGCGTGTCGACGTCAGCGGCGATCCCGTTGTCCTCGACCCAAAGCGCGCCAGCTCGCTGGCGCTGGTGGTCAACGAGCTCATCACGAACTCCTTGAAGTACGCCTTTCCCGAGGAGTCCGAGGGTCTCGTCGAGATCCAGAGCCGCGTGCAGGACGGTGAGATCCAGGTCGTCGTGCGCGATGACGGCGTTGGCCTGCCGGACGATTTCGACGTGGAGCGGGCGGGCAGCCTGGGCATGCGCATCGTCCGCAACCTGGTTCGCACGGACCTCAAGGGGCGTTTCGCCCTGGAAACGCAGAACGGCACACAGGCCACCATCAGCTTTCCATTGATTCCCGCTCGGCAGCTTTCGGCCGAGCCCGAGCCGGCCAAGGTAGCCGCTCAGGTCTAAGACTTGCCGGTTGGCAGCTTTTCGATTGCTACGATGAATCTCGTGATGACGCGTTTACGCGTTGGTCCCTCGTCGCGGACTGCCTGCCTGGCAGCCTGCTCGAGTGCCGGGTAATGGTCTCGACCGGCAGAATCCTGGTCGCCGATGACGATCGCGCGACCGTGGACCTGGTCAGGCTCTACCTCGAGCGCGAACGGTACGACGTGGCGGTGGCCTTCGACGGCCAGCGCGCGCTCGATCTGGCTACGAGCACCCCTGTCGATTTGGCGGTGCTCGACTGGATGCTGCCGGTCATGGATGGGCTGACCGTGTGCGAGCGAATCCGCGCGGTCTGCGACCTGCCGGTGATCATGCTGACGGCCAGGGTCGAGGAGCCGGACAAGCTCCTGGCGCTTGGCCGTGGAGCCGACGACTACCTGACCAAGCCATTCAGCCCGCGCGAGCTGGCGGCGCGTGTGGGTGTTGTCCTGCGCCGGGCGCGGGGCAGCCGGCTTTCGGACACCGGACAGCTGCAGGCCGGGGTTGTGCGCATCGACATGCTGCAGCACCAGGCTTGGGCCGGCGAGGCCGAGGTAGCGCTGACCCCAACCGAGTTCAAGCTGCTGGTGGCCATGGCGCGGGAGCCGCGCCGCGTGTTCTCGCGAGAGCAGCTCATCGAGCAGGCGCTGGACAACGACACCGACGCGCTCCCTCGGACCATCGACGTGCATGTGAATAACCTGCGACGCAAGCTCAAGCAGGCGTCAGGCGTGGAGCCCATCGGCACTGTTCACGGGGTGGGGTACCGGCTTGAGATTTGACTTCTTTGGTCGCCTGTGGGTGCGGCTGCTCGTGGTCACGGTAACGCCAGTCCTCATCGCCGTGGTGAGCGTGGGGGTGCTGGCGAACTACGTCACCATCCCCCAATTCGAAAGCTTCATCCTGCAGGACACGCAGCAGCGCGACTCGCGGCTCGAGGCCATCCTGGAGCGCGACTACAGGGAGGAGGGCGGCTGGCAGAACGTCAACGGGCTGGTCCAACGCATCGCCCCCTTGATCGGGGAGCGGTTGGTGCTCGCCGACGCCTCGGGCCGAGTCGTGGCCGATTCGACGGGACAGCTTCTCGATCGCCAGCAGGCTGAGAGCTGGCGCAGGCCGATCCCGCTCATCGTCGATGGGGCCCGAGTGGGCACCGTGTTCATCAATCCGGTGCTGCCGGGGCGTGCCAGCACCCTGCAGGCCGAAGCGTTCCTTAGGGGCGTCAATCACAGCCTGGTGATAGGCACGGGCATCGCTGCTGTGGCCGCCATCCTCTTGACCCTGCTGCTCTCCAACCGGCTTCGCAAGGAGCTCGCACGGCTCATTCGCATTACCCGGGAGATCGGACGCGGCAAGCTGTCGTTGCGGATCCCCGCCGACCAGCACGGTGACCTTCGGGATCTGGGCGCGGCCATCAACCACATGGCCTCGGATCTCGAGGCCCAGATGGGGGCTCGCCAGCAGATGGTGGCCGACGTCGCCCACGAGCTGCGCAACCCGCTGCAGAACCTGAATGGCTACATCGAAGCCTTGAAAGATGGGCTGCTGCCGGCTGACGATCGGACGCTGGGGATTCTCAGCGCCGAGACGGACCAGCTGCGCCGCCTGGTGGATGACTTGCAGGAGCTGTCGTCCATGGACAGCGGCCGTCTGATGCTCGAGTCGGGGCCCATCGATTTAGCTGAAGAGATCGGCGACGTGGTGGAGCTGATGAAGCCGCGAGCGGAGGAGCTCGGGATCGCGCTCAGCGGCTCAACGCCGGAGCTGCTGCCCGAAGCGCTGGCCGATCGGCGCAGGTTGAGGCAGGTCGTCTGCAACCTGGTGAGCAATGCGTTCGCCTATACGCCCAGGGGCGGGAGCGTGGCCATCGCCGCCCGTGAGGGTCACGGCGAGCTCGAGATATCCGTCTCCGATACCGGATCGGGGATCGCCGCCGAGGATCAGGCGCGGATCTTCGAACGCTTCTACCGGGTTGATCCGGCTCGAGCGCGCGCCACGGGGGGAGCGGGCCTGGGGCTAGCGATCGCGCGCGAGCTCATCCAGGCTATGGGCGGGCAGATCGGCGTGGAAAGCCGCTTGGGCTCGGGCTCCCGCTTCTGGCTGCGGGTCCCCGCGTTCTCGGCGGCGGGGCCCGAGGTGGGCGCGGAAAGCTTCCGCTTCCCCGAGCCTCACGGAGTCGCCCTGGAGCTCAACCGCTAGACTCAAGCCACATGGCGCAGCATTCGCGCGGCGCTCGGGCATGATCCACGCCTCAGGCATTACCAAGACGTTCGGCCGGACAGCTGCGCTGCGCGGAATCGACCTGCGCGTGCAATCGGGCGAAGTGCTGGCGCTGCTCGGCGCCAATGGGGCCGGCAAGACCACGCTGCTGCGTCTGCTGGCGACGCTCGAAAAGCCCAGCGCGGGCTGTTTGACCATCGCCGGGCTGGACGTGCTGCGCGAGCCTCAGCGGGTGCGGGCCATGGTGGGTCTCGTCGGCCATCACAACTACCTGCACTCCGACCTGACCGCGAGCGAAGAGCTGCTCTTCTACGGACGGTTGTACGGCGTTGAGGACGCCAGACGGCGCGCCGCCGGCCTGCTCGAGGAGGTGGGGCTGGGCAACAGATCCGCGTTGCGCGTCGGCGCGCTCAGCCGCGGGCAGCAGCAGCGGCTTGGCATCGCGCGGGCATTGGTCCACGATCCTCCATTGCTGCTGTTGGACGAGCCGGACACGGGCCTTGACGCCGAAGGGCTGCAGCTTCTGGAACAGCTTATCGACGGCGCATCTCGGGCAGGCCGCACCGTGATCTTCAGCAGCCACGACCGGGAATGGGCGAGCCGGCACAGCGCGCGCACAGTGATCCTGGCTGCCGGCAGCATCCGCCATAAGTAGGACTGTGGCAGCAAGGCCCACCAGCGAGCCGCCTCTCGCAGGTCAGCCACGGAACGATCCACCGGATGAGGCGCGGCCGCGCCCGGGGACCCACCCATCCATGGGCCGACAGATCGGCGCCTTGCTGTGGAAGGACCTGATCGTGGAGCTGCGGCGGCGAGAGCAGGTGCTGTCGCTGGCCGTGTTCAGTTTGCTGGTGCTGCTGATCTTCAACTTCGCCTTCGATCTTCGGCGCACCGACCTGGCGGCAGCGGGACCAGGGATCCTGTGGGTCACCTTCGTGTTCACGGCGGTGCTGAGCCTGAATCGCGCCTTCTCCGTCGAGCAGGACCGAGGAACCTGGGAAGGGCTGCTGCTGGCGCCAATCGACCGAGGGGCCATCTATCTCGCCAAGCTCGCAGCCAACCTGGCTTTCACCTTGGTCGTCGAGGTCATCGCCATCGCCGCCTTCACGACCTTCTTCGATCTGCCGTCGAATGTGCTTCAGCTGATAGCCGCCGTCCTGGCCGGAACGCTGGGGTTTGCCACGGTGGGCACGCTGTTTGCCGCCATGGCAGCCAACACGCGCGCGCGCGAAGTCCTGCTGCCGATTCTGCTGCTGCCGGTCTCAGTGCCGGTGATCATCGGCTCGGTGAAGGCCACGGCGGTCGCTTTCGAAGGCGTGGACGCCAGCACGGGCCAGTATCCCTGGCTGGGCTTGGTGCTGGCCTTCGACGCTATATTTCTGGCGGTGTCCTTCGCGGTATTCGAGTACGTGGTGGAGGACTGACGGTGCTGGCAGCTTCGGCTCAATTGGATTCGGATCGGCGCGCTGTCAGCCCTGGATCGGCTGTTGAGAGTCGCTCGAATGCGATCCTCGGCTGGGCCACCGCGGTATTGATGGCCGCTTCGCTCTACGCCGTCTTCGTCTATGCTCCCATCGAGCGGACGCAGGGCCTGCCCCAGAAGATCTTTTACTTTCATGTGCCGTTGGCCTGGGACGCGTACCTGGCCTTTCTGTGCACGCTCATCGGCAGCATCGGCTATCTACGCACGTCGCAGCGGCGCTGGGACGCGTTGGCCCAATCAGCCGCCGAGATCGGCGTGGTGTTCACCTCCCTGGTCCTGATCTCAGGCTCCATCTGGGGCAAGACCATCTGGGGCGCCTGGTGGGCCTGGGATGCGCGGCTCACCTCGACGCTGGTCATGTGGTTCATCTACGTGGCCTATCTGATGCTGCGCTCGGCGTTGGGCCGGACAGTGCGCGCCGCCCGCCATGCCGCCGTACTCGGCATCGTCGGCTTCATCGACGTGCCTATCGTGCATATGTCGGTAACCTGGTGGCGGACCCTGCATCCACAGCCGACGGTAGCCAATCCAGCCGGCCCCACGCTGCCCGGCAGCATGCTGCTGGCGTTCTTCGTGTGCCTGGTGACGTTCACCGTGCTGTTCGTGTTCCTGCTTCGCGAGCGCATGGCGGTCGAGCGGCTGCGCGACGACGTGGACGAGCTGGGAAGCATGCTGCTGGCGGGTGCGGCGTGAGCTATCTGTTCGCGGCCTTCCTGGTCATCTGGGTTGGCATCTTCCTGTACATCCTGTACTGGCAGCGCCAGGTCGCCGAGCTGCGAGCCGAAGTGAGGGCACTGCGCAAGCTGGCCCAGCAGCAACATCCGCAGGAGGCCGGCGCCGAAGGGCCGTAGGCCAACGCAACCCTCCCCGGCGTCATCCGCCGGCGCGTACCATGGGAGCTATGAGCACAATTGCCTCCTTGCGACAGCTCGCCGACGACTACTGGGAAGGCGTCCTCCAGCGCAACCCCACGCTGGCAACCTTCTTCGGCGACTATCGCTACAACGATCGCCTGCCGGACGTAGGCCCTCAAGGCAGGGCGGCCGAGGAAGCGGCGCTGAAAGCCGTGATCGAGAGGCTGGCGGAGATTCCGAAAGACGACCTGCCGGCCGACGACCTGATCACCTGGGACATGCTGCGCATCGCAGCCGAGCAGGGTCTGGCCGCGCTGCCACTGCGGCTCGACGAAATGGGGGTCGATCAGATGACCGGGCCGCAGGTCTGGCTGCTGGAGCTGCTGAACTGGCATCCGACCGATACGCCGGAGCACGTGGACCAGCTCATCGCTCGCTATCACGCCTTTCCGGTCTACATGAGGCAGTACCTGGACAACCTTCGGGACGGGACGGTCGACGGTCGCACCGCTACCAAAATGGCGACCGAGCGAGTCATCGGCCAGCTCGAAGCACTGCTGGCGCAGGCCCCGCCTGAGTCGGCCCTGGCGGCGCCGGCCAAGGACGCCGCTCCCGAGCAGGCCGAAGCGTTGGTCTCTGCCATCGACAATGCGGTCTACCCCTCGTACCGCCGCATGCTGGAATACCTCAGCGGCGATTACCTGACTCGATACGCCCGAGAAGAGCCCGGCGTGTGGTCGGTGCGCGACGGCGAGGCGATCTATCGCCTGCTGTGCCGTCAGCACACAACTACCGCGCTGACCCCGGACGAGCTCCATCAGTTCGGCCTGGACGAGCTGAGCGGCATCCAGGCGGAGATGAGGGCCGTCATGCAGCGTCTGGGAGATCCATCGGGCGATATTCGCCGCTTCACCGAGCGCCAAACTCACGATGCCGGGAATTTGCCTGCCAGCCGGGAGGAGATCGTAGCCACGGCCGAGCGGCTGCTGGACCAGGCGCAGGCCGCGCTGCCTCGCGCCTTTGGCCGGCTGCCGCGCATCCCCTGCGCGGTGAAGGCAATCGAGGAGTACCGAGAGCGGGATAGCGTGGCGGCCTTTTACTATCCGCCATCCGACGACGGCTCGCGCCCGGGCATCTTCTACGTCAACACATTCGATCCGCCCTCACGACCGAAGCACACCATGGCCGCGCTGACCTTTCACGAGGCCGTGCCGGGCCATCATCTGCAGATTGCCATCGCTCAGGAGACCACCGGGCTTCCGGCGTTTCGACGGCTCGGCAGTGATGTAACCGCCTACGTGGAGGGCTGGGCGCTGTACACCGAGCGCTTGGCGGATGAGCTGGGTCTGTACCCGGACGAGCTGTCGCGCTACGGCATGCTGGGCTACCAGGCCTGGAGAGCCTGCCGGCTGGTCGTTGACACCGGGCTGCACCACCTGCGCTGGAGCCGGCAAAAGGGTATCGACTTCTTCCTCGACAACGTGGGACTCACCGAGCGTGAAACGATCAACGAGGTCGACCGCTACATCATCTGGCCCGGACAGGCTCTCAGCTACAAGACGGGCCAACGTGAGATCCAAGCCGTTCGCCAGGCGGCCCAGCAGCGGCTTGGCCCGCGGTTCGATCTGCGCGCGTTCCATGATGAGCTGCTCGCTCACGGCGCAATTCCTCTGTCGACGATGAAGGCCACGATGGACGCCTGGCAGCCGCCAGCTGCCTGAAACGCTTCTAGGTGAGGCCGATCTCGCGCAGGACCTCGCCCGTGTGCTGGCCGATGGCGGGTACGTCGTCAGTCCGTTGGGGCAGTCCGGCGACGTTCATGGGGTGCATGAGCATTTGCAGGGGACCAGCTTCGCTGCCGTACTCCACCCAACGTCCCCTCGCTTCCAGCTGCGGGTGCGCAACCACCTCGCGCATGTCATTGATCCGGCCATACGGCACGTCCGCTGCCTCCAACCGGGCAATGACCTCTGCCTCATCGAGCTTTCCCAGGACCTGCTCGATGAGCGGCTCGAGGGTTTCCCTGTTCGCCAGCCGCTTGGCGTTGGTGGCATAGCGTGGATCGGACGCCAGCTCCCGGAGATCGAGCACCTGCGCACACAATCGCTCCCACTGACCCTCGTTCTGCACCGCCAGGTTCACGAACTTCCCCCCGCCGCAGCGGTAGGGGCCATAGGGCACGATGATGTTGTGCCGCCAGCCGGCTCGAGCCAGCTGCACGCCGCCGTAGCGATAGGTGTTGATCTGGCCGCCTGACAGCTCGGCCATGCATTCCAGCATGGAGATGTCGATGGCGCCGCCCTTGCCCGTTTTCTGCCGCTCGATGAGGGCGGCCAGGATCGACGAGAAGGCGTACATGCCGGCGGTGAGGTCGGCGATAGAGATGCCTACCTTGCACGGCTGCTCGGGAGTTCCCGTCAGCGAGATCACGCCACTTTCGCCCTGGACGAGCAGATCGAACGACTTCTTGCTCTCGTATGGTCCACCTCGGCCATAGCCCGAGATGCCGGCGTGGATCAAGCGAGGGAATTGCTCGCTCAGCGCTTCGGGCCCCAGCCCCAGGCGCTCCATTGCGCCCGGCCCCAGGTTATGCACGAGCACGTCCGATCGGGCGACGAGGCGCCCCAGAGCTTCGCGATCTCGCGGCTGGTCCCAGTCCAGCACCACGCTGCGCTTGCCTCGATTCAGCCACACGAAATACGACGATAGGCCTTGCACCGCATGGTCGTAGCGGCGCGCGAAGTCTCCTTCAGGCCGTTCGATCTTGACCACGTCGGCGCCGAGATCGGCCAGGTGGCGCGTCGCGAAGGGGCCGGCAACCGCGGCCTCCATGGCCAGCACCCGGATGCCGGCTAGCGGATAACCCAAGACTTCGAGTGCGCGGCTACTTGCGAGTGATGATGCGCTGGTTCGACTTGTCTCGCTCGTGGATCTTCTTGTCCAGCCGCCAGCGGTTTTCCGGTCGAGACATGATCCGCCGGAAGGTGAAGCCAGGCACGCGCACCAGCCGCGTATCTCGCGCCGCTTCCACTGAGGCCGTCCGCGGCGTGCCCTGCATGATCGCTGTTTCGCCGACGTACTGCCCGCGCGTCAGGTACGCCACGACGATGCTCTTCTCGCCCGCATGAATGCGGATCCGGAGCAAGCCTTCAACGATGATGTAAAAGAAGTCCGCCAGCGAGTTCTGCGAGATCACCACCGAGCCCTCCTCGGCGATCACGGTGTGGCTCACCCGCACCAGGAACATGATGTCCTTGGGGGACAGATTCTGGAAGAGCCCTATCCGGCAGACGTGGACAACGTCCTCGTCGTCGAGGGGCATCGGCCCCTCCTTCCACTTGGTAGGTGACGGGATCAACGCGACAGGCGTGGCAAGGGCTCCTTCTCTGGTAGCTAGACTAGCACTCTACCCCAGGCATTGGCGAAAGCGCGCGCGGCCTGGGACGTTCTTCTTAGGACGCCTGGTCGCCCCCGGCTGGCCCCTCTCTGTAAAACGAAACGGGTCGGTAGCCGCCCTGGATCAGCTCATTGCGAAAGAACTCCACGGCGTCCCGATCGGTGGTGACGCTGTCCTGGCTCTCGGATAGCTCGCGAATGATGTAGGTCAGCCTGCCGGCCCGCACCTCGGAGAAGAATTCGACCCGCTTCCCATCCTGCTTCCTTTCGAAAGCCCACAATCGATCCATGGTCGCTATCCTACTATTCCTCCTTCAAGGTGGCGGGGGACGGTTGGGTACCGGGGTTGCGCCGGCGGCGCTGCCGCTGCCGGACGCCGAGGAGCTGGTCGGACCGGGCGCGGCCGATGCGCTGCCTCCGGGGATGATCAGCTTCTGGCCAACCTGGATCTTGTCGGGATCGCCGAGACCATTGGCTTTCACTATGGCGTCGACGCTGCTGCCGTTCTGGGCGGCGATCCGCGAAAGCGTGTCGCCTTCCTTGACGGTGTACTCGACGCCGGCCGGAGTCGGAGTCGGCGAAGGGGGCGCTTGCGTCGCCTCGCTGGCCGGGCTGCGGGTCGGAACCGCCGCTGTAGGGGTTGCGGCTGCGCCGCCGCGCGAGCATGCCGCCGTCAGCAGCACACCCAGCAGTGCGCCGTTAGCCCAAACTCCGCTCCATGACCACGCCGGCAACGTCCGCACACTCTCTCTCCCTTTCAGGACTTGTGTCGCTGGCAAGCAGCATAGATGATCGGCGGGCCAGCGCGCAGCGGCCGGATCGACCGCCCGGCCAGGGCTATGCTTCGGGCATGTCTCCGGTCGAAGCTCCCAGGGCGTCCCGGCGGCCAATCGAAAAGCTGTTCCGCGAACGGCAGCGCATCGCCAACCTCTCGCAGATTCGGGAGGTGGTGTTTGGCATGCAGGATGGCCTGCTCACCACACTGGGCGTCGTGACCAGCGTCGTAGGGGCAACGGCCAACAATACGACCGTTCTCGTCGCCGGCCTGGCCGAGGCCATTGCCGGTGCGCTGGCCATGGCCGCGGGCGAGTACCAGGCGTCCAAGGCGCAGCAGGAGCTGCATTCGGCGGAAATTGCCAAGGAGCGCCGTGAGCTGGAGGAAAGCCCAGCCGAAGAGCACTACGAGCTTCGCGCCATCTTCCAGCGCGAGGGGCTCAGCCGCGATTCGGCCGAGGCGGTAACCGCGCTCCTGGCCCAGCACCCCGAGCTGCTGTTCCGGACTCACGTCGAAAAGGAGCTGGGCCTGCGGGTGGAAGAGTTCCAGAGCCCGTTCCGCAACGCGCTGGTCATCGGGGTGTCCTTCATCCTCAGCGCCTTGGTCCCGATACTGCCGTACGTCTTCCTGGGCCCTGTTGCCGCCATGGCCGTGTCCGTTGCGCTGACCATTGTGGCGCTGTTCGGGATTGGCATCGGCAAGGCGGCGGTCTCACACCGCGATTACTGGCGCAGCGGTCTGGAGGTTGTGGCCATTGGCCTGGCAGCCGCCGGGATAACCTACGCGCTCGGCCGGCTGGTCCCGCTGCTGCTGCGCTCCTAGGCGAACAGCGAGAGGGGCTTCTCCAGGCGCTGTTTGACGGCCCGCAGGAATTCGGCCGCGGTCGCGCCGTAGAACACGCGGTGGTCGGCCGACAGTGTGAGCTTGACGCGCTTGGAGACGGCCAGCTGTCCATTGACGACTACCGGCTGGTCCTGCACCGCGCCCACCGCCAGGATGGCGCTGTGGGGCGGATTGATGATGGCCGAGAACTCGTCCACCCCATACATGCCCAGGTTGGAGATGCTGAAGGTGCCGCCCTCGTAGTCCTGGAGCTCGGCCCGGCCCTCACGCATCTTGCGCGACAGCGCCTTGCTCTCAGCGGCCAAGGCGCGCAGGCCCTTCCGGTCGGCGTCACGGATGACCGGCTCGATGAGGCCGCCGTCCACTGCCACCGCGAAGCCCACGTGGATGCGCTGATGACGGACCAGCTTGCCGCCGTCATACGACGAGTTGACGTCGGGGAAATCCTTCAACGTCAGGGCGCAGGCCCGCAGGATGACGTCGTTGACGGTCACCTGCTGTTCCTTGGGCTGTCCGTCGTTGAGCTCTTCCAGGTTCTCCATGGCGCGGCGCATGTCGACGTCCATAGTCACGTAGAAGTGCGGCACGCTGCTCTTGGCCTCGACCATGCGCCGGGCAATCGTCTGCTGGATGCGGGTCAAGGCGACGGTCTCGACCTCGGGACCAGCCGGCGCCGCGGATGGCGCTCCTGCCCCAGCGTTCTTGGCCGCCGCCTCGACGTCCTCTTTCTGGATACGGCCAAGGGGGCCGCTTCCATGGACGACGGCCAGCTCAACGCCGAGCTCCCGGGCGAGGCGCCGGGCCATGGGAGAAGCCCGCACCTTGCCGTTCGCCGGCAGCACGTCTGGCGCCTCTGGCGCCATTGCTACCGCCGTGGCTGCCGCCGGCTTTGGCCCTTGGCCCGGCTGGGCCGCTGGCGCCTCGACCGCCACGGCAGCTCGAGCTGGGGCCTGTGCGCCGGCGCTGGTCGCCAGCGGGGCGGACCCGGCGGTCGGCTCCTCACCCGGTAGAGCAATCTCGCCGATGAGCTGGCCGACCGGCGCCGATTGTCCCTCGCTCAAAATGATTCGGGCCAGGCGGCCGGAAGCGTACGCCTCCAGCTCGATGTTGGCCTTGTCCGTTTCGATTTCGACCAATGGCTCGCCCTTCTTGACCTCGTCTCCAGGGTGCTTGAGCCACTTCGACACTGTGCCCTCGGTCATCGTGTCCGACAGTCTCGGCATGACCACCTGCTCGGGCATCAGGCTCGCCTCCCCTCACCGCCGGCCAAAAGAGGCATGCTTACGCGGCCGCCTTGCGCAGGGTCTTCTTGGCGCCGGCGACGATCTGCTCGACGGTGGGAATGCATGCTTGCTCCATATTGTGGTTGTAGGGCATCGGCACCTCGACGCCAGCAATGCGTACCAGCGGCGCATCGAGGAAATCGAAGGCTGTTTCGTAGATCGTGGCCGCGGTCTCAGCCGTGATGCCGTAGCTGCCCCAGCCCTCTTCTACCACCACGGCGTGGCTGGTCTTCTCGACGGATGCGCGGATGGTCTCGACGTCCAAAGGACGCAGGCTGCGGAGGTCGACCACCTCGGCCTCGATGCCCTCCTTGGCCAGAACGCCGGCCGCTTCGAGAGCGAGCAGCACCATGCGTGAGTGCGCCACGATCGATACGTCGCTGCCGGCGCGTTTGACGTCGGCCCTACCCAGGGGGGTCAGGTATTCACCTTCGGGCACCTCGCCTTTGGTGTTGTACAGCCCCTCGTTCTCGATGAAGATGACCGGGTTGTCGTCGCGTATGGAGGCCTTGAGCATGCCCTTGGCGTCCGCGGGCGTGGCCGGCGCCACGACGATGAGGCCCGGGATCGTCGCGTACCACACCTCGAGGCTCTGCGAATGCTGCGCGCCTAGCTGATGCCCGCCGCCGCCTGGCATGCGAACCACCATGGGCACCGTGGCGTGGCCGCCGAACATGTAGCGGATCTTGGCGGCGTGGTTGACCACCTGGTCGGTGGCCAGCAGCGAGAAGTTGATGGTCATGATCTCCACCACCGGCCGCAGCCCGGCCAGCGCCGCGCCCACCGCTGCGCCGACGATGGTGTCCTCGGAGATAGGTGTGTCGCGAACGCGTCGCTCGCCGAACTCCTTGTACAGGCCCTGGGTGACCTTGAACGACCCGTCGAACAGCCCGATGTCCTCGCCCATCAGCATGACGGTCTCGTCTCGCAGCAGCTCTTCGCGGAGCGCCTGGTTCAACGCTTCGCGATACGTCATCTGTCCCATGATCAGCGCCAGCTCACCGGCACATCGCCGACGTAGACGTCTTTTCGCAGCTCAACCGCCGGGTCGGGCTCCGGGCTGGCGTCGGCGAAGTCCACGGCCTCTAGGACGACGCGCGCCACGTCGGCCTCGTCCGCTTCGAAGTCCTGCTCGGTGGCCATCCCGGCTTCGAGCAGGCGATGGCGAAAGCCCTCGATGGCGTCGCGGCGGCGCCATTCCTCCACCTCTTCCTTGCTCCGGTACGTGCCAGGGTCGGCCATGGAGTGGCCGCGGTAGCGGTAGGTGACCGCTTCTATGAAATAGGGCGTCTTCTCTTCGCGGGCCCGGGCCGCCGCGGCGCGGCTGGCGTCCAGCACGGCAATGACGTCCATGCCGTCCACGCGCTCGGCCGGGATGTCATATGCGGCCGCCTTGCGATACATCTCGGTAACCGCGGACACCCTTTCGACCGCGCTGCCCATGCCGTACTGATTGTTCACGCACAGGAACACCAGCGGCAGCTTCCACACCTTGGCCAGGTTGAGGGACTCGTGAAAGGTCCCATTGTTGGTAGCGCCATCGCCGAAGAAGGACATCGTCACTTCGTTGGTCTCGCGGTAGACCGATGCCAGGGCGGTGCCCACGGCCAGGGCGATGGATCCGGCCACGATGGCGTAGCCGCCCATGAACCGCTTTTCCCCATCGAACAGGTGCATGGAGCCACCACGCCCGCGACTCGTTCCGTCGACGCGCCCGAAGAGCTCCGCCATCACCCGCCTGGGATCCACGCCATGGCTGATGGCGTGCCCATGCTCGCGGTAGGTGCTGAAGAGGTAATCCCCTGGTTGCAGAGCCTTGATGGCGCCTACGAAGGTGGCCTCTTCGCCGATGTTCAGATGGAGGAAGCCACCGACCTTGGCGCGCGTGTACATCTCCCCCACCTTCTCTTCGAATCGGCGGTTCAGCAGCATGAGATGGTGGAGGCCCCTCAGCTCGTCCTGACTGTGGCTGGCAAGCGCCTTGTCGCGAGCCTGCGTATCAATTGCCATGTACTGCCCCTAATCCGGCTTCATACGGGATTTTAGCCGCCGCGGGCAGCCGTTCGATGGCAGATGCGGCAGGCGGCCTGTTTCAGGAGGTCGCTACAATCCGCCGGAATGCCCCTCCCACTTTCGACCAAAGAAGGCCACGCCCACTGGCGTGACCTGTTCTACGATGTCGTCCAAACCGGGCTGTGCACCGGCTGCTCCGGCTGTGTAGTGGTCTGCCCGCACCAGGTGCTGGATTATCGAAATCTCACACCCGTGCAAACACTGGACACGGCGGATACCTGCGTGCACGGGGAAAAGGGCTGCGACACGTGCGCCCGGGCGTGTCCGCGAATCGGCTACGGCGCCCCGGAGGTGGACAGGCTGCTGTTCGGGCGGGAGAAGCAGCCGGAAGAGCTATGCGGCATCCACCAGGAAATCGTGTTCGCCCGGTCACGCGAGCCGCGGGTGCGGGCCAGGACACAGGACGGCGGGATCGCTTCTACGCTGGCCATTTGGGCCCTGGAAGCCGGGGAAATCGATGGCGTCCTAACCTCGAGCAACGGGGCAGAATGGCATCCCCTGGACAGCGGCGCTTATGTGGCCACGAGCGCTGAGGAAGTGCTGGCCGGCGGCATGTCGCGCTACACCTACGTGCCGACGCCGCTGCCACTGAAACAGGCGGTTAAGGACGGCTATTCGCGGCTGGCGCTCATGGCTGTTCCCTGCCAGACCGAGTTCGTGCGCAAGCTCATGACCACGAAGGTCAAGAAGTACTACTCGAGGGTGGCGCTGGTTGTCGGCCTGCTGTGCAGCGAGACGTTCGAGTTCGAGCCGTTCATCACCCAGACCATGGTCGAGCGGCGCGCCATCGACGTGCACAACGTGCACAAGATCAACATCAAGGGCAAGGTCATCGTCTACCCGAAGGATGGCGGCGACCCCGTCGCCATCCCCTTGAAAGAGGTTCGCCCGATGGCTCGCTCTCATTGCCATCACTGTCCCGACTTCACCGCGGAGCACGCCGATATCTCGCTCGGCGGACTGGGTCAGGATGGCTGGACGCTGACGCTGATCCGCACGGAGGTGGGCAGAACGTTCTGGGAAGGCTTGAAAGCGTCGGGCCTCATCGAGGTCCGGCCCGCCGAGGAAGAGCCCGAGGTCCTGGACCTGATGCGGCGCTTGGCCATCAAGAGCCGCAAGCGTGTCGTAGAAGCGGGCGATCGCTGGTATTCGCGGCCCCAGCCCCTGCCCTCGGAGCTGACTCCCTAGGCCCGACGCTACTCGGGCTCGTTGACGAAGGCGATGGCCTCGATGGCCACGTTGACGCCGGCGCGCGGCGGCGACGCCACAACGGTCGTGCGGGCCGGGAAGCCTCCGGGGAAAAACTCCGCGTAGACCTCGTTGTAGGCCTGAAAGTCCTCGGCGTTCCTGAGGAAGCAGTTGACCTTGAGGACGTTCTGCAGCGAGCTGCCGGCGCCCTCCAGGGCCTGCCGCATGTTGTTCAAGGTAATGCGCACCTGCTGCCGGATGTCCTGGCTGGGAACCGTTTTCGTAGCCGGATCGATGGGCCCCATGCCCGAAAGGAACAGCAGGCTGCCGAACTGCGTGGCAAGCGACAGCGGCGAGTTGGGCCCCTCGGTAAAGCTGGCTACGGGATTTCGGCCGCTGCGGACCTCGCGCCGTTGCATCGGCAGGATGCTAGCACGCGGCATCGCGCCGGCCAAAGCTGCGCCCGGTTACTTGGCATCGAGCAGCCTCGCTTCAGCAGCGCGCAGGTCGGCGTTCGCGCGATCGAGCTCGGCCCTGGCCTGGGTAAGCGCTTCCTCCAGACGGCCGCGAATAGTCTGCGCCTGGCGGGCGCGTTGGTGAGCTTCGTCCAGCGCACGCCTCGCCGCATCGACAGCATGCTCGGCCTTCAGCGCCTCTTGCCGCGCCACGGCCGCCTGACTCTCGGCTCGGGCGGCCTCTTCTGTCAAGGCGCTCAGCTGGCGGCGCAATTCCGACACGGCGCGGCGCGCTTCTGCCCGCTGCTCCGCGCGCTTGGTCTCTTCCTGGCCGCTTTCCCTGGCCGCCGGCCGGGCTCCGCTCGCTGCTGGGCTGGCTGGCGAGCGCTTCAGAAGCGGGATCACCGGGGCACCTCCCGGCGACCCAAACGCTTCGAAACCATCGAAGCCAGGCGGATCGACGTCACCGGCGAGCCGCCCCGCACGCAGCAAATCGGCGGCTTCGCCGCCGGCGGCTGAGGCGTGCAGCGATGCTTCCAGGCGGTCCACGGTGGCCTTGCCGGCGCTGTGGCCGGACGCCTCGAGCACGCCTGTGGCCGCGCGCAAGACCTGGTTCACAGCCTCTCGCTCCGCCCGAACGGCATCGTGAAACTGGCCCGGGGCGGCGCCGGCCAGCAAGCCGCGCTGGGCGAGCGCCAGGGTAGCCCCCGTCTCTAACAGAACAGCGACGAGCTCCGGCCGCGCTCGGGAGACCTGGTTGAGGGCCCAGGCCGTGAGGGATGGCTTCGAGAGCCGTTTGACCGCTTCCGCCGCCTCGCGGTCGCCAGCCCTGCGGAGCTGCGCGGCAAGCTCGTTTCGCGCCGCCGTGAAGTCGGCCACGGGCAGCTCATACAGGTGATCTTCGGATGCGCTCATTGCTCGCGCTCGATTCACCTCCATCGGCGCTGTTTTAACGGATCCAAGCCTCGGTTGGAGAACTAGCCAATCTAGGCTAGTGTGATCAACGTCACTTTGCTTGAAATACCTACCAGCTTATGCTGGTCTCACCCGCTCGGAAGATGTTGAGAAGCGGGGCATAGCTGCGTCAGAACCTGTCGTGCGGGACTTTGGCGCGGGAGTTGGGGGAACAACTTGAGCTCGAGCACATCTTCGGCAACGCGTGCCGCGGCCTCTCCTTTGCGACGGTTCCACCCGTCGTCGGCGCGGCTGGTTCGCACAATCGTCAGCGTGGCTATGGCGGTGAGCGCCTTGGCTGCAGGCTGGCTGCCACCGCTTGCCACGCCCGTGGCTCAAGCGTCTACTGGCGGTCAATTGTGGATTACAGGTCACGATTATGACCACCATTGCGGCACCACGAAAGGCTCCGCCATTGGCTCCGACACGTTCTGGTCCAGCCACACGGCCCAGTGCAACGCCTTGGCGGTTGCGCTGGCTTACGTCCGCAATGGCTCGACCAAGCCCATCCTGGTGCTGGACGCGACGGGCGGAAGCACCAACTACGACTACGGGAGCACAGGCGGCAACTTCCAGCTATCGAATGCCCTGTCCCTGTCCTTGACCAGCGGCGCCACGTTGAGCAACGGCGCTACCACCCTTGGCTTCACTGCCTACAACGCCTCCGACGGCACACCGAGCGCTACGGCTGCGAGCTTCAACGTGCCCAACGGCCAGAACATGCTCGTGAAGACGCCAACCGACTCCAATTTCCAGGGCTCTTCGGGCAGTACGAGCTGGCCGCTCTTGGACGGAACGGGAGCGCCGATCTACAGCGCCGTTGTCGTGGGCTCGCGTATGAACGAGGCGCTCACCGGCGGGAGCGACAGCACGTCAGTCGGCATTTACAGCCGTAAATCAGACCTGGCCGCCTACCTGAATGCTGGTGGCGGAATCCTCGCCCTGGCCGCCAGCGCGAGCAACGCGCACTACTATGACTGGCTGCCGATCAGTGGCCTCCAGGGCAGCACGGTTCCGAGTACGGTGACAGGGTCGTTCCAGTTTTCGAGCGCCGGCACCACGGGCGGCGGCGGCAATGATGGCCCCCCGATGGGCACGTTGAGTGATACGACCAGCTCTACCGACCCACTGGGCGACACCAACCACACCGTCACGACGAGCATCAATTCGTATGACGTCAACCTAGGGGCCGGCTCCAGTCTGCGATTGATCGAGCTGGACGACGATCAATGCTGCGGCACCCACAACTCGTTCAGCACCTACCCGGCTGCGCTGCACGTCTTTGAAGTCTGCGTGGTCAGCCCGTGTACGACCACCTCGCCCTACACCCCCGAAACCCTGGCAGGCAAGAACCTGACCGTGAACAGCGCCGGGACGGGCATTCCCAGCGTGGCGCTGAGTCCAACCTCAGGGAATCACGGCGCCACCGTGACCGCCACCATCACCGGCTTCACCGCCAGCCAAACCCTCACCCTCCAGATGGAAACGTCGCCGGGGTCTGGTTCATACACCACGCTCACAACGAGCCCTACCACCTGTTCGTCCGACAGCAGTGGGGCCGCGACCTGCACGTTCACGATCCCCAGCTCGCTGAGCGGCGGCCTGTATTCGGTCCGCGTGAGCGACTCTCTTGGCGACCTGGCTACGACCACCCTGACGGTGAGTGGCCCGGCGGTCTCGTTGAGCCCGAATTCAGGGACGATGGGTTCGACCAGCGTCACGGCCGTCATCAGCGGCTTCACGGCCAGCCAAACGCTCACGTTGGGCATCGAGACGTCGCCGGGCTCCGGCAGCTACACCACCTTGACGACGAGTCCGAGCAGCTGTTCATCGAACGGCTCGGGCGCCGCGTCGTGCTCGTTCACCATACCCGGCACCTTGCCATCGAGCGGTGTCTACAGCGTGCGCGTGAGCGACAGCGTCCCTGAGTCGGCCACGGCGTCGCTGACCGTTACCGGCCCAACCGTCACGCTGAGCCCGAACTCGGGAACCGCGGGCACGACCAGCGTGACGGCGACCATCAGCAGCTTTACCGCCAGCCAGACCCTGACCATGGCTATCGAAACCTCGCCGGGCTCGGGCAGCTACACCACCCTGACCACCAGTCCGAGCACCTGTTCGTCGAACAGTTCGGGGGCGGCGTCGTGCTCGTTCACCATCCCGGCCAACCTGCCGACGAGTGGTACCTACAAGGTCAAGGTAAGCGACAGCGTTCCTGAGTCCGCCACGGCGTCCCTGACCGTCACCGTTCCGGCGACCAGCACGCCCACGAATACGCCCACCAGCACGCCGACCAATACGCCCACCGTAACGAACACCCCAACCAATACGCCGACCAATACGCCCACGGACACGCCAACCAGCACGCCCACGGCTACGGCTACGGCTACGCCCACGGCGACGGCAACGGCGACGCCCACGGCGACGAACACCCCAACCAATTCGCCGACGGCGACGCCGACGAGTAGTCCAATGAATACGCCGACCCCAACGGCAACGCCCACAGGAACACCGCCTCCGACGAGCACCCCGACGAGCACAGCCACGGCCATCCCGACGGCCACGGCTACGAGCACGCCTACGGCTACGGACACACCCACGCCAACCGACACTCCGACGCCGACCGATACGCCTACGCCAGTTGGCGGTGGCGGTGGCGGCATCAGCGCCACGATGTTCGTCACGAAGATGACGCCGGACTACGGTTCGCCCAAGGGCGGCAACGTCGTGGTGATCCAGGGCGTCGGTCTCATCAACCCGAAGTCGGTGATGTTTGGCCCTAACCCCGCCGCCATCCTGTTCGCCAATAAGCAGGGCACGCTGCTGCGAGTGAAAGCTCCTTCCGGTACCGGCCCGCAGCAGGTGCAAGTTAACGTCCAGGGCGGGGCGAGCGATCCCACCGTGCCGGCTGCCCTCTACAGCTACGGCCCGCTGATCAAGCACATCAGTCCGGCCTTTGGACCGGCCAACGGCGGCAACAAGCTCACCATCACCGGGCACAACCTGGCCCAGGTGCAGAAGGTGGAGTTCCTGGATCAGGGCACGCTTAGCCCTGTCGCCCCCGCGGTCATGAGCTTCGCCCGCGATACGGCGACCTCACTGACGCTGACGGTTCCAGCACCCAGCGCCGGGCTGACCCCGGGTGGAGTGATTGTGAAGGTTACCGGCCTAAGTGGGACTCCTGACGCCGGAGCCAACGACCTGACCACGGAGAACGCGGTCTACTCCTACGGCGTGCGCGTCACCCACGTGTCTCCCACCTTTGACCGAGGGAGCGGCAAAGTCGTCATCAGCGGACATGGCTTCACCCCCGGCTCGACAGTGATGTTCGGCAGCGCGAACGCCGGTACGGCCTCCACCGCCAAGGGATCGGCGGTCCTCGTGAACAAGGCCGGAACGCTGATTACCATCGCCACTACCCCCGATCAGGCCGAGGGTGATTCAGATCAGATCGACGTGAGAGTCGTCAGCGGCGGAGCCTGGAGCCCAACGGTCAAGGCCTCCAAGTTTTCGTACGGGCCACTGGTTTCCAGCCTCTCGGTCAAGTCGGGCAGTCCCGATGGCGGCACGAAGGTGGTGATCCGCGGTAAGAACTTCCAGCATGCGACGAGCGTGAACTTCGGATCGGTGAGCGTGATGGTCAACGGCTCGGAGATCAACTCCAAGGGCACTTCAATAACCGTCAACACGCCGCTGCACGCGGCGGGAATCGTGAACGTTACCGTGGCTTCTTCGACCGGTGGAACGAGCCCGGCGTCGGCCAAGCTGACCTTCACCTTCTACTAAATGTGGTCGATGCTGCTACTGGAAGGACGATACGGCCACGCATGAAAGGCTGCTCATGACCTCGAAGGGCCTCGGATCGCTGCGCACCAGACTGCTGCTTTCAATGAGCCTAGTGAGTGGGCTGAGCCTGGGCTTGGCCGGGCAGGGCTCGGCCCTGGCTGGAAGCAGTTCGGCTGGCTCGGCCTCACCGGCCGAGACGGTGTTCGTCGTGATCGACAAGATGTCCCCCAATTTCGGGCCCTCGGCCGGGGGCAACACGGTGACCATCCGGGGCCGCGGACTCATCACGCCCTCGTCCGTCACGTTCGGATCGACTCCTGCGCACATCGTGTTCGCCAACAGGGCAGGCACGCTGCTGAGGGTCAAGCCGGGGACGGGCACCGGCTCGGTCGACGTGCAGGTGAAGGTCGAGAACGGCGCCACCAGTCCCACTGCGCTGAGCGCCTACGCGTTTGGTCCGCTCATCAAGAAAATCTCGCCCGCGGTCGGACCCGCTGGGGGTGGCAACACCATCACCATCACGGGCCAGAACCTGGCTAACCCGCAAAAGGTCGAGTTCCTGGATCCAGTGACGCTGACGCCGGTAGCGCCGGCGGCGACCAGCTTCATCAAGAACACCAAGACTTCCATCAAACTCAGCGTTCCAGCCCCCACCGCGGAGCTGACGCCAGGGGGCGTGATTGTACGAGTAACCGGACCCGACGGCTCGCCCCCGGCCGGCACCAATGACCTCACGTCCGAATCCGCGGTTTACGCCTATGGCGTGCGCGTCACCAAGGTATCGCCGAATGTCAGCAGGAATGGCGGCAAAGTCGTGATCTCCGGCAGCGGCTTTACCAGCGGGTCGACGGTCCGTTTCGGCAGCGGTACGCCTGTGCTGGTTTCGTCAACCAAGGGATCCCCGGCAGTGGTCAACCCGAAGGGAACGACCATTACCCTGGCCAGCGTGCCGACGCAGGCCGCCGGCGATTCCGACCAGGTAGACGTCATCGTCACCAGCGGTAGCGTCAGCAGCCCGGCGGTGAGCTCGGACAAGTTCTCATACGGCGCGGCGATCACCGGCCTGTCTCCAACTTCCGGGCCTCCCGCGGGTGGAACCAGGGTGGTCATTCACGGCAAGAACCTCCAGCACGTGACCAGCGCAACCTTTGGAACCACACCCGTGACAGTCAGCGCCTCCAACATCAACAGGTCCGGCACGGCGATTACGTTGAATACGCCGGCGCACGCCAATGGGATCGTGGGGGTGACCGTCACCGACCCGGCGACGGGAACCACGCCCGTATCGTCGAAGGACACGTTCGCCTTCTATTAGCCGCCTGCCGGCGCGGACTGCCGCTGCTCCGGCGGGAAACCCGAGCCCGAAAAACCACCGGAGTCCCTGGTGTCGCAGCCTCAGCTCGAGTTATGGCTCTGACCAGGATAGGACCTGCGGTTGGGCGAGTAGCAAGCATTTATCGTGCCCGGCCACCGCAGCGCTGCTCGATTGGAAGCAAGCTTCCCACGCGTGGTCGCGTTCGAGTATTCTAGGCAAGCATCCGGTTTAGGGCAGATCGAGGGCAACACGGAAAGCAACCAGCACTGCATCGTGGGACATTGTCGCAGCGCGGCGGCGATCAGCATCGGCACGACCGCTTCCTATCCCGTGTGCGCCAAGCACTACATCATCCTGGCAGCGTTCGCCCGCGAGGAGGGGCAGACGCTTTTCGACTACCAGGGCAACCTTATGACCCTGCTGCGCCGCCTGAGGTGCAATACCTGAGGGGCACCGCCTCGCGCATGGAATCGACGCTTAAGGAGCACCGTCTCGTACGCGATCGCGCAAGTGGATTACTCCGGCGCCGAAAGGGCGCGTTCCAAGAAGCTGCTGCAGATCGGGCGCTTCGACGGCCACGGCGGCCTCCCGGGTGGAGTCGCAGTCGTACAGCTTCAAGTACGGCACGAGCGCCCACACGGGAGTGCCCAACTCGGCTACCCTGGCGTTCGCCGCACCAGGCCTTCTAGGATCGGCCATGATGTGCCGCCGAATCGATTCGGCGGCGCGCTTGCCGACAACGGGCGTTGCCATCGCCCTAGATCATGGCTTGGCGGGGTCGCTGAGAATGACCCCGCCTTTCTCTCCGATTGTGAAGCCGTAGCGCTCCTGCACCTTTTCCGGCGTGGTATCGGCGATCAGCTGATCCATTTCGTCCTTGTGGTCAAGGTAGTAGCTGATAGCATCGTGAATCGCCGCGGCGCCCAGGTGCGGGTAGGTGGCAATGATTTCGTCAACGGAGGTGCCGGCGTTCAGGAACCGTGCGATGGAGGCGACGCTGATCCGGTGTCCGTCGATCACAGGCTGACCGCTTAGGACACCCGGCACCCGCACGACGTGCGGGTGGTCAGTCTTTTTGATTACCGCTGCCATCCTGTCCAGATTATGGCTCGAAAGCCAGGCTCAGCTCCACGTCCCCACCAAGTCCGCCTACGACGGACCACCGCTTGCCGGCGCCCATCCCTCCCGGCCAGCCAAGCCACCGACCACAGCTCCCCCGGCAACCAGCCGCGTGCTGCCTGGTGCCACCCCAGCGCCACCGCTGCGGGCAGGCCCAACCAGGCCTGCCCTACGCGGCGCGCAGCCACGTCCCCAGGCGCGCCGTCCGGACTTCGCCGGCCGCCACTTTCGGGCGCCCCGTTCGGCGCAGTGGTGGGGGGCAGGATACGCATTCCGCCGTCGCTTACTGGCGATCGCTGCATGCCCGCTACAGACTAGCGTGAGCTCGCCAGCCCGCTCCGGCAAGGCTCACGAGCGCTGCGCGCCTGCTTGCGGCAGCCCTTGCCTGCACTACACCCGCGGGATCGGCAAATCGAGATCGAGGGCCTGAGCGACCTCGACATAGACGGGAATCGATGAGGGCTGCCTATCGTCAGCGGGGTAGTTGTCGAAAAGCAAGACCGGGCGAGCCGACAGGTGCAGTCGATTGGCATCGGGCGCCAGTGCTGGGAAGAAGCTCTGGCGCCACTCCCGCCACACATCTTTGGTGGTTCTCCTATCGGCAGGCTGCCCAAAGGGCTCTGGATGGGCGAATCCCTGGTTGTCCTCAGCCGTTATCCAACCTGTCCATCCATATGCCGATTGATGGGCAAGACCGTCGACGGCCGTTAGCCGCCATCGGCCAGTGAGGCCAAATCCGAGCGTGGTTCGAGTGAAGCGCTCTATGACGACTTCAAGTGTGCCTGCTGCTAAGCACGCATCGACGTCTTCTTCTGAGATCACTTCTCCCACGGGCTCATCGTGCGGATGGCTAAACGCCGGTGACAACGGCCGGCCTGCCGCCATCAGCCTATCTAGAGCCAATGCGGCTGTTAGCTCGGGTTCGACCGCAAGCAGCCAAGCCAAGGGATCTGTAGTTGCAGGTAGTTCCCAGATTCGACCAAGCAAACTGATCTCGTCCCAGTGGTCGTCCGGTGTGATCCAGCCGCGGGGAACTTCGATTGAGAGTTGCCGATGCTGAAACCACTGGACCGACTCTTGCCATGGCGTCACCCGATCCCAGGCATTGCCCATGAGGTTGTCGAAAGCGATGCGAGCCGTGAGCTTTCGATGATTCGTCAGTAGCCAGTTAATCGGATCGACTGAAACTCGTAAGGCAACGAGCTGGCCAAAGAGAAGAGCCGCGTCTTCAGCTTCAATGACGGGGAATTGAGCGCCGATGCCTAGTCTGGACAGGGCGCGGAGCTGCGGAATTACTCGGTATCGAATAGTCGCGAGGTTCATTCTCGGGAACTGAGCAGACGTGGACGCCCCTCTTTGGCTTGCTGGAACAGCCATCCGTTGATGCCGTCTCGACCTTGCCAGCTATGGCCTGGGAACACGAATCCTCGCTGCTCCATCTCCCGGGTGATGTCTGCAAGCACTGGGGTGGGCGATTTGCCCGTCAGGTATGCGGTCGTCGCAAAGTCCGGCAGGACCATGCCATCCGGCGCTCTCACCAAGTCCAAACCGTCCACCACCAAGGATGGTCCAAGGCCCGAATCCGGACCATCTTCGTTCGGGAATCGCATGACCGTGTAGCCAAGCACCACGTGCTCAGGATCTATGGTTCTCATCGCCTGTCGCTCACCTGATCGCCACGACCTGGGCCCTTTTGCCGGTGGGCCTGCCAAGACAGCATCGATTTTGCCCGCCGCATCGCGCTGCGCTTCCTGAATCACATGGGTGACCATCGTCACTTCAGCCGCATCGTTTAGGTGGGTGTGCGCGTTCCAGTGGCGTCCCTCACCGCGATGTCCCACTCAACGTTGACAGTTGAGTCAAAGTGAGCAATCAGATCCCAAAGATGGTCGTTTCTACAGGTAAGCCAGAGCTCAATCGCCTCCGTTGGCCGAGTTGTTCCACTCGGCACATACGGATCGCTCGACCGTCGCACGCGAAGCTGGCCGAGACCCGGAGCAAGCGGATAGTCGCGCAATCGGGGGTCGTCAGGTTCTCCGATCCGTCGGACGAAATTCAGGATGACACTATCGACGCCGCATATCGGGCAAACACGGTCGGACGGTTGCTGAGCCTTCGGTGGATTGTCCGGATCTATGCCAAGTCGAATCATCAATTGACGTCCGCGCTCCCGAAGCTCCTCTTTGCTAAGCAGCGGAGCCGGAGGCCTTTCCGCGGCGCTCAGCACGTCACGGTAGTCGCTTTCGGCCGCCTTGGTCCATGCGATCAGCCTGTGCATGTCTCCCTGACTGAGCTTGAGGATCGCCTGACGAACACGCTCGCGCTCGCGATGGAATCCCCTTGCACCGTAGCGCTCAAGGATTGCGAAGACGACCTCGGGGTCCTGGTCTGGGAACGTCTGTGCGACAACCGAGATCGTTTCAGCGTTGCGCTCTGTGTCGTCGGCCAATGGACCTTCTCCCGACTGAAGCATCTTACCGGCGGCTGGTGCTCAAGGGAAAGCACCGAATCAGTCGGTCATACCTCGCCCGATAACACTGCATCCATCTTCGCAGCCGCGTCGCGCTGCGCGTCCTGTATGACATGCGAGTAGATGTTCATGGTCGTATTCAACTGCGAGTGGCCGAGAAGCTCCATGGCAACGCGCGGCTGAAAGCCCTGGGCGAGCAGCAGACTGGCGCAGGCGTCGCGGAGGTCGTGGACGCGTTGGTGTGGCAGTCCGCCCAGCAGGAGGCGCTGAAAGCCCTTAGCAAAATTAAGTGCCGGCGGGGGGAGTTGAAAGCACCGCTGCTTGCCAGCTATTATCCATGATGTGCCTGGAAGTGCACTCATCTGAGCTCAGCTCGGGCCTCATCGGTACCTGAGCGCATCCTAGGACAACAGGACACAATGGCGCATTTTGAGCACGGTTGGTGGCAGCGTTAGTGTCTGGCCGGTACTCTTCTAGAGGCAATCCTGGCCAAGCAAAAGCGGAATCGAAATGTCCTCGTCGACGTCCGGCCAGTGCACGCCAACCCCCCCGCCAATCAGCCGCCAGTGCGACCGTTGCTCCGAAGTTGCCTTCGTCAGCCGCTCAGACCATTCGAGGGGCATACCAATTTCTCGGCCATCGGCCAGCTGGAAATACACCATCGAGCCGTCGAACCGCACTCCGCTGGCTAGCGGTGGGCTATCGATTGTGAACGCTGTTCCAGCCACTCAGTAGTTCCTCCAGGTGCTCGGCGATCACCGACTCGATGCGCCTAAGCTCATGATCAGCGTAGCCCCTGTTGAATGCGAGAGCAACCGGCGCGAGCCAGAACTTGGCTTCGCCACCGCCCGACTCGACGTGAATGTGCGCTGGCTCTCTGCCTTCCTGCATGTAGAAGAAGAACCGCAAGCCACGAACGCGGAGGACAGTTGGCATGGCTTGCCGACAGCATAGGCGACCAAGCCTGAGCGCCATTACCCCCCGGCCGCCGGCGCCTAAGGCGCCCGCCGCGCCGCCGAGGGGCGGCTCTCGATCAGCCCTGCAACCATCGTGCCGCTGCGCGTCACCGCCGCCTGCGCGGCGCCCATCCTCGCGACGAGCAGCTCGTTGCCTGTCACACCGCCCAGCACAACCTGGGGCGGCGACCCGCCATCCGCTGCCCCGTGGCCGCCCAGCGCCACGGCTGATGGTCCACTCCCGTAGCTGGCCACCGGCCAACCTTTCGCGGTCGCGCAGCCGTATCCCCAGGCACGCCGTCCGGCTGCTGTCGGCCGTCACTTTCGGGCGCCTGTTGATCGCAGTGGGGGAGGGCAGGATACGCATTCCGCCGTCGCTTATTGCGACGGTCGTGGAATGCCTGCGCCGGCTGGCTGTCGCCGGCCCGCTTGTCCTGCCCTCCAGGAATGATGGCTCCATTTTCGAGCGCCCGCGGAGCCGGCTAGGGGTACGGACTACGCGGGGCTCCCTTGCTCCGCACGATAGGAGGTACTCAGTGTTGTTGAAACGCGCTTACTATCGTGCTAATTTCCAGGCAAGTTGGCGTACCAATACTGGGAGCGGCATGCGAAACGCACCTGCGCCGCTATTGGCATCGGACTTTTGGTTCACACCTCCGTGCATGACCCCGAAGGGCAGCACTGGCATCACGAGGGCACGGTTTACGTACCGCCCATTGTCCACATGGATATGACTTCCTCTGGCGCGGTCTTTATGCCCCAGCAGGGCTAGTCGCAGCGACCGGTTGCGGATCGTGCAAAGCACGTCGACCGGAGACCTGCCGTTTAGGCTTCCCGCGGTATCAGCATCTTCCTCAGCACGTAAAGTCATCCAAGTCAAGTCTGTACCAGTCCGTGGCTGTGACAACGTGCAGCTCGGGCCCACGCCCGATGACTCTGGCTTCTGCCGTTAGCGGGCGGTCGTCAGGGAAATTGATCCTGTATTTCGAGTCGATTGTGAAGTCGCCGCTTCCGACCTGACCAATCAGAACCCGGTCCATTTGGTCTCGATAACCGCTCACAAGCGCGACGGTAGTGCCTTCGGCAATCAATGTGCGTGCGTGATCCGTAGTAGTCGTCCACCAGACAGCCTGCCTCTCCGAAATGCGGAGTATGGACCCGTCACGGGCCCAAACGGCGTCCCTGATTAGATTCAACGACTCGGGACCCACGCCAACTGGGTAGGGGCAGTGCCAAGCGGGCTCGAGATGAGCATTGAACTGGACGATCCCTGATGCCCCGATCGGCTCAGGGCTCCCGGGACGGCCCCAGCCGTAGTTCCCATAGATCCCTTCATCGAAGTACCCGACCCAGACCTCCCCGCTTAGCGTAACCTTGATGTCCTCGATGCCGTCGCCGAGAGTAGCCTCACGGATCGTGTCGCCATCAGCGTCAATGTGGATAGCGTTTCGCTCGGCCCCTTCCGGTCGCCAACGACAGCGAGCACCGACCAGCAATAGGCCTCCCGCAGGCATGGGCTGAATGTGAGGGTGGGCTATCGGCAACTCAGAAAGTCTGAGGACTCGTGTTCGTTCTGGTGTGTGGTACGTAACGCGTGCGCTGACCGGCTCTTCGGTGCGGGAATTGGGGAAACTCGCCCACCCCGGCTGCTCCAGACGGCTGGTCAGAGCGCCGTAGCCTTCCGCGCCAGACCAAAGGGCGATCAGTTCGCCGCTCGGTCCAATTGAAGCGGCGACAAGCGATTCATCGGGAAGGACTGGCACGAGCTTCGCGTGGTGGCGGAGATGCACCCCACCCCTCCAATCGAATGGTAGTTCCCTCCCTTCGGCGTCGCCTGGATGATCCAAGGTCTAGGCCGTCACGATACCGATTGGCTTGGTGTCACCGTTAGTGCCTGCTAGCTTCGTTAGCGGATGTCTGCGGACATTTTTACGCCCAAAATTGGGCAACAATTCAGTGCGGGCGGGGGGAGTTGAACCCCCACGCCTTGCGGCACTGGATCCTAAGTCCAGCGCGTCTGCCATTCCGCCACGCCCGCTTCGCTGCCGATTCTAGCGAGACCCTCGGGCTAGCGACGCTGCAATCGGGTCTGCGCCGTCGACGGAGTTGCGTGTTCCAGCTGGGCCGACCTGAGGATTAACTCCCGCCGCGACCTGATATCCAGCTTGTCGTACACATGATGCAGGTGGGTCTCGACTGTCTTGACGGAAACGACCATTGCCCGGGCGATCTGCTCGTTGCTCAGACCCTGGCTGGTCAAGTCCGCTACACGGGATTCCTGCGCCGTGAGCTCGTCAGGATGCTCTTTGCGCAGGCGCCGGCCGCCGGCGGCGGCCAGTTCCTCCTGAGCCTTATGAGCCAGCCAGCCGGCACCAGCCGCTTCCGTCAATTGGAGGGCCTTCCCTAACACTGGGCGTGCTCTCCGAGGTTCAGAGTGACGGCGCAGGAAGGCTCCATAAGCAAGCAGCACTCTGGCTTCGGCTAGGGGCATCCGCAGGCCATCCAACGTCTTAACTGCTGACTCGAAGTGACGCTGGGCTTCTTCAGGCCGCCCTTGTGATTCAGCGATGCGGCCTTTCACCATCGCGGCCATGGCCTTTGGCCAGCGGCAAGGGAAGCCCGCGGATCGCTTGTCGAGCCGGCCGGCCAGCCGCATCGCATCGTCGACCCGATCAGCCGCCAGATAGGCCGCTGCTGCTTCAGCCATCCAGGGCACAACGCACGGCTCCAGGATGCCTGTGGCCTCAGCCAGGGCTTCGGCGCGCTCGAATAGCAGGCAGGCATGAGCGATCTGCCCGCGCCACTCGAGCAGGCCCGCCCGCAGTCGGTGCAGCCACAATCTCAGCATCGGCAGCCACTGCTCGTCATCGCCCAGCAGCTCGGCCAGCCGGTTGCACGCCGCCTCGCTTTCATCGCCACGCCCCATTTCAAACAGGATTAAGGCACGCACCCAGGCGGCCCATGGCGCGAGCGCTGGGGTCAAGCCGATCAAGATGTCGGCGTGGTCGGCGAGTTCGAGCGATTCATTCAAGCGTCCTTGGCGGACGAGAGCTCCTGCCTGAGTTATGGTCAGTGCCACGCTCGCCATGGGCGCACCAACCCGCTCGGCCGCGTCACGAGCAATGCCGAACACGCGCTCGGCATCCTCAAACCGCTCGCTGAAATTGGCGATGGCGACATGCATGCTCAGCGTGCCCCAGCTCCAATCGAGGTTGGAGAGGTCTGCTACGGGATCCAGCTCGGCTCTGCGTGCGGCCAACTCCACAGCTGACAGCCCCGCAGGATCCCCACATTGGTACGCGCAAAATCCCCATGTTGCCTCGGCGCGCGCCTCAAGGTCTGCCGCAGCATCTTGGGCCCGCGTCCGCGCCTGAGCTGCGAGCTCCAGCCCGTGGCGAGGCCCTCGTGTGATCCAGTGCACCGCCGCCACATCGAGCAACGCCTGAACGGCCTCACGCGAGTCACCCGCTGCAGTGCTCAATGCACCTTGGAGCTCTTGGTCGGACTCGCGGGTCTGGCCGGCAACGTACAAGGCCACCGCCAGGCGGCGGTGCGCGGCGGCACGCGCCGCATCGGGCGCGTTCGCTCGATCGAGCACGCGGCGGCACAGCGGTATGGCCTCAGCCGTCTGACCGCTGGCCAGCATCGCCTCCGCGAGTGAAAGCAGCAGGTGGTCGCCCGCCTGGTCGCCCGCCAGCTGAGCCGCGGTCAGCAGATGCTCGCGCGCCACGGAGAACGCCCCCGCCGTGGCGGCAGCTTGGCCTACCCGCTCCAGAGCGTCAATGGCCTGCTGGTCGCCGACCAAATGGCCGAGTTTGGCATGCTCCACAGCCTCGGCGGGATCGAGACCGTGAGCCATCATCACCTTGAACACGTGGGCGTGACGGTGGGCGCGCAGCGGTTCAGCAAGGTCCTCGTAAAGCGCTTGGCGAAACAGTGGATGGACGAATTCCGCTGCCGCTGGCGCGGCGCCGCGCACCAAGCCTCCCCGGCACAGCGCTTCGAGCGCCTGACCTGCGTCCTCTTCTTCTAACCCGGCAACCTCAGCCGCTAGCGCCGGCTCGAAGCGGGTCCCAAAAACACTGGCGGTTTGCGCGTAACGCCTCTCCAGCTCCGAGATGCCCAGAAAGCGGCTTAAGACAAGCTCGCGCTCCGCACGGTCAGGATGCTGCTCGTCAACATTCGGCACCGCCTGCCTACGCGTGAGCCTCAACGCGGCCTGCTCGATGAGGAGCGGATTCCCGCTAGTCAGCGACCACAACTGGCGTTCTTCGTCCGGCTGCAGTGGCCGGCCCACGCGCTGCTGGAGCAGCTGCATCGCCGCTTCTTCGCTCAGCGGGGACAGCGTCTGGATTCGGGCACGACCGCTATTGACGGCCTGGCGAGCGGCCTGCAGGGCCGCGGCTGGCCACAGACGCAGAGTCGCGAGGGCCGCAACCTTCAGGGCAGGGATGCGCCGGACCAGGAACATCGCCAGCCGCAAGGAGTCCGGATCCGTCCACTGCAAGTCGTCAAACATGAGCAGCGTCGGCTTCTGCGTCGACTCTTGCAGGAGGCGGAGAGCTTCATAGAACAGCGCCGCGCGGGCTTCGGCGCCTGGGACCGGCGGCTGAAGCGGAACGGGCGCCCAACCAGTGGGCAGCTCACGCAGCGACTGGCTGACGATACCGAACGGTAAAGCGCTCTCCATGGGATCGCCCTGCCCGTGGATCACGTCGAATGCGTCCCCCGCCAGCGACCGCGCCAGCTCGAGCATGGTGGTCTTACCCAAGCCAGCCTCGCCTACCAGGAAAAGCGTGCCACCTGAGCCGGCGCGAGCCTCATCAAGCAGTTCGTGGATCGCGGCCACCGCGGCCTCTCGCTCAAAGACCGCGTCCACACGGCCATTATCACGTTCCGCGCTAACGCTTCCACTCATTGCTCATCCGTACGCGCGGCGGACTTGGCAATGCCCCTCACTCGAGCCGCTGGAGTGAGTGGGGGGCGGGGGAAGAGCATCTGGGCATTATCGCGCCCGGTTGCCCAAACATCAGGGGAATTGTTGAGGACAAACGCTCCTCCGCGCAGCAGGATGTGGTCATTGAATCGACTAACGCACGAGGAGGTTGCCCATGAGCTTACTGTCCCGAATCAGGCTGCTGTTCAACGCCCGCGCCAATGCGGCGCTGGACCAGTTCGAAGATCCGCCGACGATGCTCAATCAGGCGTATGAGCAGCAAGGAGAGCTGCTGCTTCGGGTCAAACAGGGCGTCATTGAGGTTGCCACATCGAAGCAGCAGCTGAAGCAGCAATCGGAAAAGCTTCGAGCCCGAATACCCCAAACGGAAGAGCAAGCGCAAAAGGCACTCGAGCTCGGTCGCGAGGACCTGGCGCGCCTTGCGTTGCAGCGAAAGCAGACGGCAGTGGCCGAGCTCCAAAGTCTGGACACGCAACTGGCGGAGGTCTCAGAGGAGGAGCGCAAACTCACGACTGCGCAGCAGCAGCTGTCGGCCAGGGTCGAAGAATTCCGCATCCATAAGGACGTCACATCAGCACGCTATGCCGCCGCCACGGCGCAGATCCGGGTCAACGAGGCCCTCACTGGCGTGTCCGGAGAGGTGGCTGAGCTCACCCTGGCGCTGAGGCGCGCAGAGGAGAAGACCGAGCGGATGAGAGCGCGTGCATCGGCGATCGACGCGCTGATCGAGGTCGGCGCCCTTACCGGGCCGCTCGGTACGGGAGATCCGGTTGACCGTGAGCTGCGGGAGCTTGCCGCCGCGAAGGCGGTCGATGACGAGCTGGCCGCGCTGAAGGCCAAAGTGGCGGCAGGTAGCTCGGACGCGGCCAGGAAGTCCGAAGAAACACCAGAGGAGAACAGGTAAATGGCTGTTGATACTGCTGCACTCCCTCAGGCGGACCGTGAGGTGCGCCAGCGGAGGGATAAACCCCCACGACTCGACGTTCCTTATGCGGACGACCTGGCGTTCGGCCAAATCGTCATCGTCACAGCACGCTGGATCCTCATCCTCGCCGGGTTCCTGCTGGCCCTGTGGAATCCCGGCAAGCTGTCGGAACTGCAGGTGGTCCTCGGCTTCGTGCTCGGCCTCGCGGTGTGCAACTTCTTTCTGCACGCACGCCTGCTGACAAAGCGCTCGAAAGTGGAGAACGCGGCCATCGCCTACGTGACAAGCATCGCCGACATGGCGATCATCTCCATCATCATTGCCGCCCTGGGCGGGGCGAGATCGTCACTCTACATCTTCTATTACCCCGCCATATTGGGCTTTTCCGTCGCCTTTCGCCCGACGGTGACGTACCTCCTAGCCGGAGCCGGGATGCTCACCTACGCCGTCATCGTGCGCAGCACGGGAGCACACACCGATGCCGAATCGCAGGCTGTGCTGGTGCAGGTGCTCATGATGGCCGCGGTGGCTGTCTGTGGCAGCGTCTACTGGCGCATCGAACGGGACCGGCGTGCGGCAGCGGCGAAGGCGTGTCAAGGGCTCGTGGATCGAATTCGTGAGCACACCGCTGCTGGCGCGGCGGCCAGCTAGCCAAGGAGGATAAAGCGATGGAAGATACTCGGACACCAACCCAACAAGCGGCCGAGGATGTGTTCTTCGGCCAGGTGGTCATGATTTGGGCCCGCTGGTTCATCATCCTGGCAGGCGCGATCGTCATCTTCTGGAGCGCCAGCAGCACGGCGGCACTGTCGCTCGGCATCTTGCCGGTGGTGGCGTTGATGGCCATCAACTTCTACCTGCACGGCCGTTACCTCATGGAGCAGCCGGCCAATCGCCATTTGATTGGCCTGGCATCCGCCTTGGACCTGGTCATTATCAGCCTGATCGTGCTGATCGGAGCCTTGGGAAAGGCCGGCTTGCAAAGCCCGTTCTTCGTGTTCTATTACCCGGTCATCCTGGGCTTCGCACTGGTCTTTCGGCCGAAGTTCACGGTGGGCTATGCGCTCGCAACCATGGTCGTCTACGTCTTTGCATGCGCGATCAATGGGATGTCGTTCGATCCGACGCAGGCAGACCTGAAAGTGCTGGTCCTGCGGCTCATCACCCTGGCCACGATGACTGGTTTGGGCACCTACTACTGGCGCATCCTGCGCAGCCGGCGGCGGGCTGCTCAAGGCCTCGATCCTGGCGTGGTGCCTGGACTCCGGCCATCAATGCTCAGCAGGTAGGGTCGTGGCCCTGTTCGACCGGCTGAAAGTCACTTTGAGGGCGCTGACGGCACCGGCCGACGATCCGCGTGAGATGTACGGCGGCCTGGGGAGGCAGCGGGCGCTGCTGGGAAAGGTGCAGCAAGCACTGGCGGATATTGGGATCACCAAGGCTGGATTGCAGGCCAAGACTGCCGAGGTGCATGACAAACTGCCGGCATTGCAAGACCGTGCCAGGCGCTATCTGCAAGCAGGCCAGGAAGACCTGGCCCGCGCCGCTCTCCAGCAGCGCCAGCTCGCGACCATCATGCTGGACGCCCTGCAGTCCCAAATCCGTGACCTGGAGCAGGAAGAACAACGCTTGACGATGGTTGAGCAGCGCCTTTCGGCGCAAATCGAGGCGTTCTTCGCCAGACAGGAGGTCATCGTCGCCCGCTACAGCGCCGCCGAGGCACAGGTACGCATTAACGAGTCGCTTGGCGGCGTTTCCCAGGAACTGGCGGATTTAGGCGCGGCGCTCGAGCGAGCTGAGGAGAGGACGGAGCACATGCAGGCCCGCGCTTCAGCCATAGACCAACTCCTCGAGATCGGAGCACTGGACCTGCCCGCTGCACCCAGCGTGGATGCAGTGGAGCGTGAGCTGGCCGACATCGATACCACTGAAGCCGTCGACGAGCAGTTGGCGGTGCTCAGGAAAGAGATCGTCACCGATGGCCGCGGTTGATCGGGCCATTGGCGAGCGGCGGTCTGCAGTCAGCATGGGATGGGAAGTCGCGGGGTTCGGGGTGAAGGTGGGCGCCTGGGTGGTTGATAGTTGGCGTTCCGCATTTTCATAGCTCCAAACATCAGGGCTTTCATGGATGCCGTAGGACGCGGGCTGGGCGATGCTGGCGACCGGAGGTACGAATGCCAATCGCAACACGTGAGATCCGTGCGAACCAGGTCACCCGAGAGGCCACGCCCGACCACCTCTTTCAACTGCTACTGAACCGCACCAAGGTTTGCCCGGACGCGACTGCTGTCGGCGCGCAGCGAGGACTAGGCTGGGAAACGCTCACTACCCAAGAGCTGCTGGCTCGCGTTGACCAGCTCGCACTGGAGCTGGGGCGGCGAGGGATCGAGAACGGGGATCGGGTCGTATTTTGGGCGCCAAACACCTGGCTCACGCCGGTCTACCTGTTTGCGCTTTGGAAACTGGGCGCTGTCGTCGTGCCATTTGACCGTGAGATGAACCCGTCCGCCGGCAGACAAATATTGGAGCTGGTTGAGCCGCGATTGGTGCTGGGCGGTTATCACGAGAGGCCGGCCTGGCTCAGCGAGGCGGCGGACATGACCGAGTGGTGGGAGCCTGCGCTCGACGCCGAAGCAAGTCATGCCGGCCTTGATTGGACGGCCCCTGCGGAGGAATTGGCGGCCATATTCTTTACGTCTGGAACGACTGGCAGCCCAAAGGGCTGCATGATCAGCCACGCCAACCTGTGCTCTCAAGTAGCGGTGCTCCAGCAGAACATCCCGCTCGATCCGTCATGCCGGCTGGCCAGCATCCTGCCGCTGTCGCACCTGTTTGAGCTGACTTGCGGGTTGCTCTACCCGCTGTCAGCGGGCGCTGCCATTCATTACGTGCCAAGCCGCCGCGGCCGTGACATCTTGCGCGTGCTGAGCGAGCAGCGTGTCACCCACATGATCGCGGTGCCACAGCTGCTGACGATCATGGGCGAGACGATTGAGGGCCAGCTGCGCGCCAAGCTTCCGGGTCCGATTCTCCGGCCGATGTTCACACTGGCCGACCGCTTGCCGATGCACCTGCGCCGCCGCTTGTTTGCGGCGGTGCATCGTAAGATCGGCGGCCGGCTGCAGCTGGTTTCTGCCGGCGGCGCGGCGCTGCCGGTTGACGTGCAACGGCTATGGGAGCGGCTCGGCGTGCGCATCGTCCTGGGTTACGGTACCAGCGAATGCTCGCCCGTAGTCGCCTGCAGCGCCCCCGATGGCAGCACTCCATTGGGTAGTGTGGGTAAGCCGATAAAAGGCGTCGATGTCCGGCTTTCGGCCGAGGGCGAGCTGCAGGTCAAAGGTCCGAATGTGATGCGCGGCTATTTCGATGATCCAACCCGCACGCGCGAAGTGCTGCATGACGGCTGGTACTCGACCGGTGATCTCGCCCACATCGACTCTGAGGGCAACATCACGCTCACCGGCCGGGCCAGAGATCTCATCGTGCTGCCGTCCGGCCTCAACGTGTGGCCATCGGACGTCGAGGACGTGCTGAGGAAGGACCCGCTCGTTAAAGACGCAGCGGTCGTACCGGTCTCAACGGCCAGCGGCAGCCTGGTCTTACACGCCTACCTCATAGGGCAAGGCGTCGGAGCTGGAAGCGCCAAAGAGGTCGCGGCGCGCTGCAACCGTTCGTTAGCCGTGCACCAGCGGGTCAGCACCGCTTCATGGTGGGCCGATCCGGACTTCCCTCGGACCAGCACCCTGAAGGTGCGACGTCACCTGTTGCCGCTACCCTCGGCCGGACCCGACGCGACGAAGAGTGAGGTGGGCGCATCCGTGGTGAATGGCGCCGTCGCGGAAGCCGTGGCCGCGGCAGCGGGCGTGCCGGCGGTCCGGTCGGACCAGACGCTGGCCGAGCTAGGACTGGATAGCCTGGCCATGGTCGAGCTGGCGCTGTCGATTGAGGACAAGACAGCTGTCATGGTCGATGAGGGCAGCCTGTCTGCCGACATGACGGTCGCGCAACTATGCGAGCTCGTCGAGGCGCCCGAGCCATCCAGTTCGCAGCCGGTATCGATGACCATGCCGATCTGGCCGTACACCTGGGGACGGTGGCTGCGCTGCCTGAGCTGGCCGATCGACCTGCTGTATCGCCATTTTGTGACCGAAACCATTGTCATTGGAGGGGACAACCTCCAGTCGCTGCCAGAGCGGGTCATGTTCGCCGGCACACACCATGGCTTCGGCGACATGCCGCTGATCAAGCGTGCTCTCGCCGAGACCCCGGCCCACCGCTTGGCACGCTCGCTGGTTATCGCTATGGCGGGTGACTTGTTGGCCAACGCCGGCTGGCTTGGCAAATATGGCGTAGCCGCTTTCGGGCTGTTTCCGCTGGCGCGCAGCGGCAATCGCCAGGAGAACCTGCGCTTGCTCTTACGCATTGCACGCCGTGGCAACGCCATCGTAATCTTCCCGCAAGGCAAGCATGTGAAGCCCGAGGACGAGAAGCTTGGGCTGCCAGAGGCCAGCTTCCGATCAGGAGCAGCTGTCCTGGCCGAAGCGCTGGATGCGACGGTTGTGCCTTTTGGCGTGGCCGGGACGGAGTGCATCATCCCGCCCCACGACGAGGAGTGGCACGGCCGCACGATAGTCGGCATTCCGCTCTCACTTACGCCGACACCCGTCGTGATCGCTTTCGGGCAACCGTTGCAGATCGGCCGAAGTGAAGATGCCGCTCAATTCACGGCACGCCTGCAAGTGAGGTGCTTTGCCCTCACCCGCCATGCGGAGGACGCGTTGCGGGACTTACATGGAAACTGAGCCCGAACCCCTGACCACTGCGAAGACCTGCCTGTACAGCGTTGGCGACCTGGGAGCGAGCATCGTCTACTCCGTTGCTAATACAGCCTTTCCGCTGTTCCTCAGCAGCTACCCCGCGGTACCGAACTGGGCCGTCGGCCTATTGGCCCAGGAACGGTCGCTTGTTGGCGCTTTCATCCAACCGCTCATCGGAGCTATCTCCGACCGACTGCCTCCGAACCGGTTGGGCAAGCGCCGGCCGTTCTTCTTGCTAGGTGTGCCGCTAGCGGCCGTCGCCCTCTTGTTCTTCTCGTCGCATCCGCCCATGGCAGCGGTGCTGGGGGTGATGACCATCTTCTCGTTCTTCCTGAACATCGCCTACGACCCCTATCTGGCGCTGATGATCGACATCGCGCCGGAGAGGCAGCGCGGGCGTATCGGCGGCATCATGGCAGTGTTCCGCATGATCGGCCAGGCGGCCACCATCGCCGTCGCCTTCCTGCTCTGGACGAAACACCAGCCGTTGGTATTCATCATCGTCGCCATTGGGCTGGTCGCGGCCTTCACCGTCACTTTCGTCTCCGTCGACGAGCCCCCCATCATACGGGACGCGAAGCCCAAAGGAATGCAACTGAAGCCTGCCGAGTACTTGCGCGAGCTCCTTTCCCATCGTGAGGTTGTCAAGTACCTGGGCGCGACGTTCTTCTTCTGGTTTGGCGTCGGCGGGGTGATTCCATTCATCACCCGCTTCGGTGTGCAGGCCCTGGGCCTCCAGGAAAACGTATCGTTCACCCTTCTTTTGCCGGCGCTCCTCGGAACCGCGCTCGCCGCGGTACCCGCGGGGCTGCTTGGGGAGCGGGTCGGCAAGAAACCGGTACTTGCCGCCGGGCTGGCGCTATTCGGCCTAGCCACCATGCTCAGCGCGCTGCTGGCTCGCAGCTACGTCGATGCCATGGCCGCCCTCTTCATCCTGGGCCTGTGCAACGGTGTAGCCAATGCCTTGCTCTTCCCGCTGTTCACCGAGCTGATCCCTGGCCGCCGCGCCGGCGAGCTGACAGGCATCAGTTCCACTGTGTGGTCGCTGGCCCAGCCACTCGGCGCCTTTGGCGCCGGCCTGCTGGCCGACGGAACGGGTACGGTCCGGGGTGCTTTTGCGGCGGCCGGAGTAGCGCTGGTCATCGGGTTCGCTCTGCTGATGACCGTGCGGGTTCCAAGTGGCCGGCCGCTCCTGGCCGCCTCGGCCTCTGATCCTCTTAAAGATGCGGCCCTGGCTTGAGCTGCGATGTCCTATCGGCCGAGCGTTGGGTGAAATGAGCGCTAGCGCACTTAGTGCCGTAACCCGTGCTTTCAGCTGCACGGGCCGCTTTATTGCCGACACGAGGCGGAGGATCCTGTCGCCGGTCCTGGCACCTTCCGCTGGGCTTGCCGTGGCACTGGTCGCGTACGGCAACTTCCTCGGTCTGGTGGACGGCACGACGAGGCCCATCTTGGTTCGCAGCGCCGGGGCAGTGGCGCTCGGTGCAGTGATCGCTGTGTTGGCGCTACGACGTGGTTCTCTCCCTGACCTGGGACTTCGGCGGAGCAACCTGCGGCCCAGCCTGGTCCTGGGCACAGCGATTGGACTGATGATGGGCTTGCCGGGTCTCGTGTACGTGCTCTTTGCAGCGCTCGTGCCGCTGTCCAATGCGGCCGGAATTCGCGAGCCCGCGACACCCGGCGACATGGCCTTGTTCGTTTTCGGCCACCTGCTCATTGCCACGGCGGTCGTCGAAGAACTGGCCTTTCGGGGGTTGCTCCAAGCAATGTTCAAACCGGCTCTTGGGCAAACAGCTGCGCTGATCGCCACCGCGTGTTCATGGGCTGCCTGGCATTTAGCGGTGAATGCACAAACACTGACCTCAATCGGCGGCACCCATTCGCCAGCCATCATCGCCGCAATCTTCCTCGCGCAAAACCTTGCCGTTTTGCTCGGCGGTCTCCTGCTCGGCTGGCTGCGTGAGAGGACAGGCAATCTCGCGGGCTGCATACTTGCGCATTGGATCGCCGATATCTTGCTTGTCGGCGGCTTCTATTTCGGCGGCCTTGGGTAGACACTCGAATGAAGGCCATTCCGACTGCTGTCGCCGCTCAATCAGGACGATTGGGCTCGTTAGTAGCGAGCTGCCGGCTCTTAAGTCCAACGCGTCTGCCATTCCGCCACGCCCGCGTGGTTTGAAGGCTACCATTGGCTATACCGGCCAGCCGGGAGGCGATGATATACTCGCCCGCACAAGCGCGGTCATTTGGGGAGCGTCGCCGCCATGGCTGCCTGGGTCCGCGCCGACCAATTCCTGCTGGCGCAGTGTGAGGATGGGTCATGGCAGCAGAAACCGGTCAAAACGAAGCTGTTCCCTCAGCCGGGGCGCTCGGCGAGCCTGAGGCCGAAGGCAAGTACGTCTACTGCATCATCGAAGAAGCCGCCCCCAAGGCCTTCGGCAAGCTCGGCATCGGCGGCCGTGGCGACGAGGTGTACACCATCCACCACGGCAAGCTGGCTGCCGTGGTCAGCGATACCCCGCTGGTCGTCTACGACCCCACGCGGGAAAACGCCCTGCGGCACGAGCAGGTCAACGAGACCGTCATGAACGACTACACGGTCATTCCTATGAGCTTTGGGACAGTCTTCAAGCGCACGGACGACGTCATCGAGTTCCTCAAGGGCACAGCCGATGCGCTCATGGACGTGCTCCAGAAGATGCGCGACAAGATCGAGCTGGGCCTCAAGGTCAACTGGGAGCGCGAGGCCATCATCGGCGAGATCGAGCAGGGCAGCGAGGAGATCCGGCGCCTCAAGGAGGAGATCAACCGCACCTCGTCGTCCACGTACTTCGCCCGCATGCAGCTCGGCCGGCTGGTCGAGCAGGCGCTGACCAATCGCTCCGACCAGTTCGTGGCCGAGGTGTACGACCACCTGCGAGATACCGCCGTGGCATCACGGGCCGGCAAGCCGATTGGCGACAAGATGATCATGAACGCCGCCTTCCTGGTCGAGCGCGACAAGGCCAGTGAGTTCGACGAACGGGTCCAGCAGATCGCGCGCAAGTATGAGGGCAAGCTCGCCTTCCGCTACACCGGGCCATGGCCGCCGTACAACTTCGTCAACATTCGGCTCAAGCTCGAGCGGGCCGGCGAAGCCACCATCATGCCGGCGGCCAGCCTGAATGCTGATCATTGATCGGCTGCTGCTGCTGCCCATCACGGGACCTGTCGCCGGACTGAAATGGATCTTTCGGCAGGTGGCGAACGTGGCCGACGAGCAGCTCATGGACGATTCGGCGGTCAAGGATGAGCTGCTGGAGCTGCAGATGGCGCTCGAGACCGGCGACGTCAGCGAAGAGGAATATGCCGTTCGCGAGGCAGCGCTGATGCGCCGGCTGCGCGAGATTCGCGCCTACCGCGAGCGGCGTTCCGGCCGCGCCGAGGGCGAATCGGATGCCTTTATTTCCTACTCCTAGCTCGCGCTTCATCTTCTTCGGCGGAAAGGGCGGGGTGGGCAAGACCACCTGTGCCGCCGCGGCCGCCCTCCGACTTGCAGCCACCGGGTCGCGTGTGCTGGTGCTGTCGCTGGATCCGGCCCATTCCCTCCGGGACGTCCTGGCCGCCGATACCGAGCCGAGCCCGGGCCAAGCCCCGGCCGACCTGCCAGTCGAGGTGGTCGAGCTCGATGCCCGCCGCCAGTTCGAGGAGTTCATGCGGGCCCACCGCCGGGAGCTCCAAACCCTCGCCGACCGCGGAACGTACTTCGACGACGAAGATATCCAGGGCTTTCTCGACCTGTCCCTTCCCGGCGTGGACGAGATTGCCGCGCTCCTCAAGCTCGGCGAGCTGGCGGGAGACGAGACGGGACCGTCTCGTGTGGTGGTGGATCTGCCGCCAACCGGCCATGCCCTGGCGCTGTTCGACGTGTCGATGGCGCTCCAGCAGCTGGTGCGCTCGCTGGAGCTCATGCAGGACAAATACCGCTTCGCCGTCAGCTCGCTGACCGGCCGCTACGTCAATGACACGGTGGACGACTTCGTAGAGCACCTGCGCGCCGCATGCCGGGCCGCGGAGGAAACCCTGAGAAACTCCGCGCTGTCCAGCTTCATCCTGGTGGCCCGCCCGGATCCGATGATTGTGTCCGAAACGGGGCGCTATGCAGCCCAGCTCCGGCAGCTCGGTGTGCCGCTAACCGCCCTGGTGATGAACGCGGTCTCGCCGGGTGGGCGGGTCGAATTGGCCGAGGCACTCCTCACCCTGCCTTTGCTGCGCGTCCCGCTGTTCGACCAGCCGCCGGTCGGCGCCTTCGCGCTGCGAGCGGTGGCCACGTCGCTGTTTGGTGATGGCAGCGATCGGCGCCCGCGAACGGCTTGCGCCAGGCAGGACGGGCAGCCGGACGCGGCCTGGCAGCCGCGGTTCGGGCTCGCGCCCCTGCTGGCCGACCATCGCCGGCTGCTGATCTTTGGGGGCAAGGGCGGCGTCGGGAAGACCACTCTGGCCGCCGCCACGGCCATCGCCCTGGCGCGCCGGTCCCCCAGCAGCCCGATCGTGCTGGTGTCGATCGATCCGGCGCATTCGCTGAGCGATAGCCTGGGCGTGCAGGTGGGCTCGAAGCCAGTCACGCTGCCGGGTATCGACAACCTTCAGGCCTGGGAGCCGGACGCCCGGCAATCGTGGCAGGAGATCACGTCACGATGGCCCACCCAGCCGGCCGACGTCTTTCGCGGCATGCTGGGCAGCAGCCGACTCGACCCCGTGTACGACCGGCAGATTGCGGAAGCGCTCGGCCGCATCGAGCCGACCGGCTTGGCCGAGCTGCACGCGGCGGCGGCGATTGTGGACCTGCTGGACGAGGATCCTAAGCGCCTGGTCGTCGTCGACGCCGCGCCAACCGGCCACCTGCTGCGCTTTCTCGAAACACCGGAGGTCGTCGTCAGCTGGACCAAGGAGCTGATGCGCGTCCTCCTGAAGTACGACCTGGCGATCAGGCTGCGCGATCTTTCGGAGGAGCTGCTGTCGCTGTCCCGCAAGGCCAAACGGCTGCAGCTGGTCTTGCGCGACGCCGCGAGCTGCGAAGTGGTTGTCGTGACCTTGAGCGAGCCCGCGGTGATGCGGGAGACCGAGCGCTTGCTGCTGCGGCTTCACGAGCTGGGGGTGCCGGCGCGCTACCTGGTCGTCAATCAGGTGCCTCCCAGGAGCAGCCGCTCGGCAGCCGGCCGGCATATGCGCACCGCTCCGGCAACGTTGCCGGCACGATTTTCCGAACTGCGGGCCATGGCCGTTGAGCGCCAGCCTCACCCGGTGCAGGGCATCCGGATGCTGGAGGCCCTCGCCGCGTGAGCAAAGCGGCGCTGATCTACGCATACTGCCTTCTACCCCAGGACGCCGCCCTCGACATGGCAGGCGTGGAGCCTATCGAGGCGGGCAGCCCGCTGGAGATCGTGCGGGCCGGCCGGCTGCAGGCAGTGTGCAGCCAGGTCGGCCCCGATTTCGAAGAGCGGACATTGAACGAGCGGTTTCGCGATCTGGACTGGCTGTCGCCGCGGGCCGTGCGCCATCACGAAGTCGTAGACGCACTGTTTGGGCAGTGCCGCCCGATCCTGCCGCTGACGTTCGGGGCCATCTTCCGTTCGCGTGATGCGCTGCGCAGCCGAATCGAGCGGGATCAGGTGGCGCTGGCGGCGGCGCTCGATCGGCTTGCCCGCAAGGCCGAATGGGACCTCAAGCTCATCCGCGAAGAAGACGCCTTTCATTCGCATTTGCGAAGCGCCAGCGACGCGCTCCGGGCGCTGGACGCGGAGCTGCAGGGCAAGCCACCCGGGACCGCCTTCATGCTGGCCAAGAAGATAGCCGCGCTGGAAACCGCCGAGGCACGGCGCGTATCCGCCGAGGTGCGAGCCGACGTGCACGCTCAACTCAGTGACCTGGCTAGCGAGGCCACGGTCGACGAGCTGGCCCCGCTGCCGTCCGAGCCCAGGACGCGGCTGGAGATGCGCAGCGCTTACCTCGTCTCCGAAACAGCGGCTGCTGGCCTGAAACTTGCTGTGGACGGACTTTCCGAGCAGTATGGCTTGCTTGGTTACATCTTCGACCTCAGCGGTCCGTGGCCGCCATTCAGCTTTGCCGGCCGCCTGCCGGATACGTTGGGCTAGATGGAAGAAGCCAGCCTCAGCGGCAGCCTCTTGGGCGCGTCCGGCGGCGATCAGGCAGACTTCAGCCTGGTCGATCTCGTCGATCACGTGCTGAACAAAGGCGTGGTGCTGGTCGGAGACGCGACCATCGCTATCGCCGACGTCGATTTGATCTACCTGGGGCTCAACATCCTTCTCACTTCCGTGGAGAGCGCTCGCGAGGCGCAGCACCGGAGCAGCTCGCTGCCCCAGGAGCCGGCGCGATGATGTACGTGTACGCCGCGGTCCCGGCCGGCACGACTGCTCCCAGCGAGACGGGCATAGATGGCTCCCGGGTGAGCGTAATCGAGGCTGGTGGCCTGGGGCTGGTCGTGTCCGACCATGCCGCCCCGCTTGTCCCGACCCGCCGGCGGCTGATAGAGCATCACCGCGTGAACATGGCGCTGGCGAACGCGGGCGCGGTGCTGCCGTTCCGCTTCGGCAACGTCTTTGCCGAGCCCGATCAGCTCCTGAGCTCGGTCGCGATGCGCCGGGCAGAGCTGTCGAGCAAGCTGCAGCGGCTGGCCGGGCTCGTCGAGCTCACCGTGCGCATAACCAGCAGCGGCGAGGCATCACCGATAGACTCCCACGATGAGCCTGACGAGACACCTGGCCGGCGCTATCTGCTTGCCAAGCGCCGCGAGCTCGACGAGGCCGGCCGCCGCGAGCGCCAGCTGAAGCTGGCCGGGGATCGAGTCCTGGCGGCGCTGGCTGGGCTGATCGAGGATCATTGCTCCGAAACGCGGGGGCGGCAGTTGATGCTGGCGCTGCTCCTGCGGCGTCAAGACATCTCGTGCGCCCGGACCAGGCTGGAGGAGATCGAGAACGTCGCGGAGGATGGGTGCGCGTGGACCGTTTCCGGACCCTGGGCGCCGAGCAGCTTCGCATGATCGGCAGCCCCGAACGGGCGGACAGCCCGCTGGATAGTCCGGACGCCGAGCTGCTTCAGCGGCTGCGCACGCTCGAGCAGCGTATCAATGGCACACCCGAGAACGTCGAGCAGGGGCTGGCCAAGCTGGTGCTGTCGCTGATCGAGTTTCTTCGGCGCGTATTGGAAAAGCAGGCCATTCGGCGCATGGATGGCGGGGACCTGAGTGATGAACAGATCGAGCGCATGGGGCTCACTCTGATGCGGCTGGAGGAGAAAATCGTCGAGATGGCGGCGCAGTTCGGACTGGATCCCGACGACTTGAACCTCGACCTCGGGCCGCTTGGCAGGCTACTATAAGCCCACATCTGACGACGGCGGTGAAGAGGTAGCGTTGGCGGAAGGAGATCGCAGCGGTATTGCCACTCGGTCCACCGGGTTGGTCGACATTCTCGATAGGGTTTTGGACAAGGGGCTCGTCATCGCCGGCGACATCAAGATCTCGCTGGCCAACGTCGAGCTGCTCACGATTCAGATCCGGCTGCTCGTGTGTTCCATTGACAAAGCCGAGCAGATCGGTTTGAACTGGTGGCGCTACGATACGGCTCTGACGCGCAGCTCAGTGGGCGAGAGGATGCTGGAGCAGGACGATCTGAGGGCTCGAATCGCGTCGCTGGAACAGGAGATCAAGCGTCTTACGGCCGCGCTCGGCCAGACATCCCCACGGCCTCGGCGGCGGCCTTCGAGACAGGAATAAGGTCGGTTGGGGAACCGGAAATCAGGCAGCCAATGGTTGATAACTAGGAGGGAAGGTTCATGGCGGTAGAGAGGGCTCCGGGCGGGACGAGTCTCATTGACGTCCTCGACCGAGTACTCGACAAGGGAATCGTGATCGACGCGTGGGTGCGCATCTCGCTCGTTGGAATCGACCTGATCACGGTCGAAGCGCGTGTCGTCGTGGCATCGATCGACACCTATCTGAAATACGCCGAGGCAGTCGGCATCACGGCTCCTGCCTCCAGGCCGGCCGTGCAGCAACCAGGAGCCTAATAGTCGCGAAAGGAGCGCCATAATCCAGCGCGCAGGCGCACAGAACATGGCAGTCCAGCATTCAGCCAAGTCGGGTGGCCAAGGGCAGCCGACGCCGCCTGGCAGGGACAGCCCCGATCCAGTCCTCGTTCTCAATCAGCTCAACAGACGGGTCCATGCCAGCCAGGACGTCGACGAAGTGTGCCTATTGCACCTCGAGGCCATCGTCGAAAAGCTTGGCTACGAGGCCGGCATGGTCGCCATCCTGAACCGCGCCAGCGGCTCATTGGAGGGCCGCATCGCCATGAACTGGGACCAGCAGCTGGTCAGCCAGATCAACGTCTCCATCGACGACTCCGAGAGCGTGATGGTCGATGTGGCAATGAGGGCCACGCCGGAGCTCGTTCCACGCGACTCGCATGAGGGCCGGGTGCTGTCGCCACTGAAGGACATCCTGGGCCGCGACCGGTCATGCAGCGGCGTCGTGCTGCCACTGCTGAACGGGATCGAAACTCCCCGCTGCTGCCAGCATACGGATGCGCCCGAGAGCTGGCAGACGATGTTCAGTCCGCGCTGCCTGGCCTGCTACAACTACCCGGTCGAAGGCGTCCTCGTCGTCGGATCGTGCAGCGCCGATCTGCGAGACGCCGACGTCGAGATCCTGCAGCCCTTCGCCAACCGGCTGGGCACCGCCCTGGCCAGCATTCACGCCGTAAGCCGCCTCACCGAAAGCGTCGAGGGGCTGCAAACGGAGCGCGAATGGCTGCTCACGGCGCTCAATCACATTCCGGAGCCGGTGCTGCTGACCGACCTGAACAACGACATCGTGCTCGAGAACAAGAAGGCCGAGGACCTGTTCAGCGTGTCCGAGGACGACAGCGAAGGCAAGAAGCAGGCCTGCAGCATGAACAACTTCCTGCTGTCGGTGGTGCTCTCCGGTTATGCCGTTGACGAGCGACCGGCGCCACGCGAGCTGACGCTCGTGGACCCCATCGAAGGCGGCGAGCTGCTGTACGAGATCGTGTCCAGGAAAGCCACCAATCCTCGCACCGGCGAGCCGGGCATCGTCTCGGTGATGCGCAACGTCACCGATTTGAAACGAGCCACTGAGGAGCTGCGCCAGAGCTTCGAACGCGTCCAGGAGCTAGGCCATGAGGCTCGCCAGGAGCGGCAGCGCCTCAACCTGATCATCCAGAACGTCGCGGACCCGGTCATCATCACCAACATCGCCAATGAAGTGCTGCTCATGAACGAGCAGGCCGAGCGCCTGCTGTCGCGGCCTGTCGCGGGCGGCACCATCGCCGGTACCAGCGAGCGGCGGCGTATCTACGAAGCCAATGAGGTGAAATTCACCTCGTTCGTCTCGCAGATGCGCATCGAGTCCGGCGCCACCAAATCGGGCGAGCTGGAGCTCGAGGACCCGGAGACCGGCGAGCTGATGAGCATGTCGGTGGTGTCCGGCGAGATCGAGGATGAGCTTGGCCAGGTGACGGCCGTCATCTCCATCCTCCACGACCTGACCAAGGTGCGCGAGCTGGAGCGCACGCAGCTCGAGAAGCAGCTCTTCGAGTCGGAAAAGCTGGCCGCCACCGGCCGCCTGGCGGCCTCGATCGCCCACGAGATCAACAACCCCCTGGAAGCCATCAAGAACTCGCTGTATCTGCTGTCCACGCGCTTCGAGGGCAGCGAGGACGACCGCCGCTTCCTGGAAATTGCCAATCGCGAGACCGAGCGCGTATCCGGCATCATCCAGCAGATGCTGGGGTTCTACCGGCCATCGCTCTCGACTGCCCCGCTGAACGTGAACGTCATCGTCGAGGACATCCTGGCGCTTATGGCCAAACAGCTGCAGAAGCAGCACGTGCAGGTGGAAACCAATCTTGCCGGCGGCCTGCCTCAGGTGATGGGTCACGGGGACCAGCTCAAACAGGTCTTCCTGAACATGATCCTGAACAACCAGGAAGCCATGCCCCGAGGTGGACAGCTGCTCATTCGAAGCTACGTGTCCACAGAAGAGGACCCCACGATGGTCGGGGAGCAGGTCAGCACCGTCAACGTGGAGTTCAGCGACACGGGGACCGGTATCGCTCCCGACATCCTGCCGCACATCTTCGAGCCGTTCTTCACCACCAAGGCTGAGAAGGGAACGGGGCTCGGTCTGTGGGTGAGCTTCGGCATCATTCGCAGCCACAACGGCCACATCAGCGTGAAGAGCAGGCCGGAGCGCGGAGTCACGTTCACCATCTCACTGCCGGCGATGGTGCAGGTGTGAGCTTGGCTCCTCCCCAGATCCTGGTCGTCGACGACGAAGAGAGCGTCCTCATGACGCTCGCGGCCGTGCTCCGGCGGGAAGGCTATGAGGTACACACGGCCGGTACCGGATCCCAGGCCCTGCAGGCGATTCGCAAGAATCGCTTCGATCTGCTCCTCAGCGATCTGCGGATCGACGAGATCGACGGACTGACGCTCCTCGCCGCCGCCCAAAAGCGGGATCCCGAGACAGTTACGATCCTGCTCACCGGCTACGCCTCGCTCGAATCTGCCGTTCAGGCGCTGCGGCACGGCGCCTTCAACTACCTGCTCAAGCCCTGCAACATCGACGAGATGAAGCTGGCGATAGAGCGTGGTCTCGAGAAGAAGCGGCTGTCGGAGGCGCTGCGCACGCGCGCCGCGGAGCTGGAACAGGCCAATCGCACCATCCAGTCGATCAACGAGAGTCTCGAAGAAAAGGTCACACAGGCAACCGCTGAGCTTGCCGAGCGCATAGGCGAGCTGCAGGAGTCGCGCCGTCAGCTCACGGCGGTTATCGACTCGATGCAGGACGGCCTGCTGGTGTACGACAGCGCCGGTCGCGTGGTTCAGGCCAATCCATTCGCCCTGCAGCTGTTCAGCTCTTCATACGACGACATGATGGGGCTCGGATCCGTGGACGTGGCAAAGCTCACCGGCGAGCCACCTTTGACGGCCTTGCCTTCGGAAGAGACAGCCGATCGACCGGTGGTGTTCGAGTTCGGGGGCCCGAGGCCCCGTTTCGTACGACGAATCGTCTCCTCTATCCCGAGCGAAGCGGGGCGGACGTCAGGGTGCGTGGTGGTGTACCAGGACATCACCGACCAGAAGGAAGTCGAACAGCTCAAGGATGACTTCCTGTCCATCGCCTCTCACGAGCTCAAAACGCCGTTGACCTCCATCATGGGCTACACGCAGCTGCTCGGCCGGAAGCTGGGCAGCGCCAATGCGGCTGAGGTGCTCGACGTCATCCAGGCGCAGTGCCGCCGCATGAACCGCTTGGTGGAGGACCTGCTGGATGTTTCGCGCATCGAGCGGGGCGGGCTGGAAACGGCCCACTGCCCGGTCACGCTTCCAACCGTCGTGGAAGGGGTCCTGGCCAAATTCCGCACGACGAGCCACAGGCATGAGTTCCGGGTGCTCTGCCACGACGAGGGCATTACGGTTTGGGCCGACGAAGATCGCCTGGATCAGGTCCTTTCGAACCTCGTGAGCAACGCCATCAAGTACTCTCCGGACGGCGGTGCCGTCGAGGTGACGATCAAACGGAGGGAGCAGCACGCGGAAGTGGCGGTTCGAGACTGGGGCATCGGCATCGCGCCCGAGCAGCAGTCGCGCATCTTCAGCCGCTTCTATCAAGCCGACAGCGTCGTCCGCTCCCGGCGTTTTGGTGGGATGGGCCTGGGATTGTTCATCTGCAAAGCCATCATTGACGAAATGGGTGGAACCATCAGCGTCGAAAGCGCGGTCGGGCACGGCAGCACCTTCCGCGTCTCCCTGCCGCTCTGGAAGCGCTGAACCAGGATTCCGAGCGGGCGTTCCGGCTCCAGGAGCGTCGACCACGTCCGAATCGGGGTGCACCGTGCTCTCGAGTCTGAGGCAGGCCGGCGTTCGGGTTGCCGGCCTGCTGCTGTCGATTGCCTGTACGAGCGCCTGCACGTCGATTATTCCGCCTCAGCCGGAAACAGCCCCACCCCCAACGTCGAGGGCGGCCTCGGGCAGCCCTTCCACCGCGGCAGGCTCGCCCCGTACGGCGACGGTCACCGGGACGGGCCGGTTCGGCCTGAGCATTCGAAAAAGCCCGGGCCTCGCGTCAGACCGGATCGCCACGGTCCCCGATGGCTTCCAGGCGGCCGTGGTAGGAGGCCCCGTCGGACAGGACGGCTCCGATTGGTACCAGCTGCAGGCGCCCGACGTGACGGGTTGGGCAAGCGCCGCCTATCTGACGATCAGCGCGGCCGGCTCGGCGCCCGCTCCCAGCTCGAATGGCGGTGCTCGGGCATCGGGCAGCCCCGACTCGTCGCTCTCCACCCCGCTGTCGCAAGCTACCCGAGAAAAGAATTACGACGTGGGTGGAAGCGGGATTTACGTGCAGACGGCCGTCAGGGCGGCGGTCGATCACCTGCATGATTCGTCAACGGCCACCGATCTGCTGTCCCGAGCTGCTCCTGCCTATGTGCGGATCACGGTCGACCATTTTCAGGCAGTCTCCGAAGGGGGCGAGTTCAGCACCATTGGCCACAGCATCAAGATGGCCGACTCCATGCTGCGGGAAAGCCTCGACGTGCAGTCCGCCGTGCTGGCCCACGAACTGCAGCACGCGGTAGACATCCTCGTTGACCACGCCGTACCCGACAAGCCTGAGGACTGCGTCAACCTGGAGCTGCGAGCCTACAAGACACAGGAGAAGGTGTGGCTGGAGCTGACCAAGCCATCGCCCCCGCGAACCAACATGGAAGCCGAGCTCGATCAGATATCCCATACCGTGAACACTCCTGACTTCGCCCGAAACCTAGCCCAGCAGTACGCTTCAGAGTGTTCGGTGTACGGCAGCCGGTGAGCGCCGCGGCCGGCGCGGCTCGCTGCTGCAGCCTCCTAGCGGTCGGACTGCTCGCGGCCTGCACCTTTATCGACGGCACCTCTACTCAGCCGGTCGCGTCGGGAGCAGCCCATCCAGCGGAGATCGAGCGCCCCCTCGCCGCCACGCCGGTGCCGCTCGCCAAAGCTGCACCCGGCCTCCATCTGGCCTTCGTCACCGATCTTCGGGGCGCCAACGATGGCGGCCTCAACGCGCTTGGGATCGCCGGTCTTCAGGCGCAGGCGCAAAGCTTGGGCGCTTCCGATCCACTGGTCTTCGTGCCTGATAGCCCCGCCACCATAAGACAGACCGTCGAGCAGGCGGCAAGCCGGGCCGATCTGGTCGTCGGCCAGGGCAACGATCTGGCCGACGCCTTCGTCGCGGCCGCGCAGGAACATTCCAGCGTGAGCTTCGAGCTGATCGGCGCCAGCGCCAGACCAGACGGAGCCTCGAACCTGCGCCAAACGTCGTTCGCTGTCGCTGAAGGGGCACGCCTGGCCGGCATGCTCGCCGGCGGGCTGAGCTTCAGTCACGTTGTCGCCGTGGTCGGCAGCGTCCGCTCCGCGGAGGAGGAAGATGCGCTGAGCTCCTATGGCCAGGGCGCCCAGTCTGGCGACCGTACAACCGTCTTGAGCGGCTACGCCGGCGACGGCGGCGATGAGGCCGCCGCCAAGCGCATCGCGCAGGAATTCATCGATCGTCGAGCGGACGTTGTGTTTGCCGCGGGCATGCCCGCGGGTCTGGGAGCCATCGCCGCCGCCTCGCAGCTGCGCGTTCTTGCGATTGGCTTCGGTCGCGACCAATTCGACGTGGCCCCCAACGCAGTCGTGAGCAGTGTCCTGCTGCGGACCGACGTCGCTGCCAGCCTGGCGCTGCGGGAGTTTGCCGGCGGGTCCTTTCGAGGCGGCTCGCGTGAGCTCGGCGTTGGCGACGGCGCGGTCGTGCTTGCGCCAGCCCACGCGCTGTCGGAGCGGATTCCAGGCCCGCTGGCTGCGAAACTGAGCCAGGCAGCGGCGGACCGTTCATTGTTCCCGCCACACGCCGGCTCGTAGCCTACCTGCCGGCGGGGTGCTACGCTACCGGGCGTGCAGCGGCTTGACCCAACATCCATAGGCGACGACTATCGGTCCCAGGTAACCGTCCAGGCGTACGGCTCGGGCGGTCGCATCGACGGGGTCGAGTTCATCGCCCTTCGCCACTTGATGGACGAGGGCGGGGATTTCATGGAGCTGATCCGGCTCAACGAGCACGGCGCCCTCGCGGCCAAGCCCGACATGAAGGTGACTCAGGTCAACTACTCGCGGGTGCTTCCCGGCGCCATCAAGGCCTTTCACCTGCATTTCAACCAGGAGGACGTGTGGTTCGTCCCGCCCACCGACCGGCTGCTGATCGGCCTGCTCGACGTTCGCGCCGGCTCGCCCACCTACCAGCAGCACATGCGCTTCATCCTCGGCCCCGGACCGAGCCGGATGGTCTACATACCTCGCGGGGTAGCTCACGGCGCCGCCAACCTCTGGGGACAGCCGGCGCAGATCATGTACTTTGTGAACCAGCACTTCTCGCTGGAGGAGCCCGACGAGCGCCGGCTGCCCTGGGACGTCTGCGGCGCCGATTTCTGGACGATCCAGCCCGGCTAGACCAAGCCTGCTGCCGGCTGTCCACCGTTTGACGTGATCGTCACACTCGGCGACCTAACGCTGGAAATCCTGGTGAAGCCCGATCATGACGCGCCAGGCCGCCCACCCGACTCGATTGGCAGCGTAACCATGACCGGCGGCGGAGCCGCGGGCAACTTCGCCGTATGGATCAGCCGGCTTGGCGGCAACTGCCGCTTCATCGGCAAGGTCGGCCGGGACCCGGCGGCGGAGCTGCTGGTCGTGGACCTGCTGAAGGAGGGCGTGCTCGCCGAAACGGTATCCGAACAGGGCTCGACGGCCACGTTGGTCCACACCGTTCGGCGCAGCGGACATGCCACGCTGATGCCCGACAGGGGCGTCGCCGTGAAACTCAAGCCCGAAGACATTCGAGAGGACTGGCTCAATGATGCCGACTGGCTGCATTTGCCGGCGACCTCGTTATGGGCCCAACCGATTGCCGCGGCGGCTGCCAGAGCAGTGCGACTGGCCCGGCAAGCCGGTGCCCGGGTCAGTGTTTCCCTGACGTCGGCAAACAGCTTGCGGGACTACGGTGTGAGCAGGTTCACCGCCCTGCTGAAGACGTTCAAGCCAGACGTCGTGCTGGCCCGGCAGGACGAAGCGGCGTTGTTCCCCACCGGCGCGCTCGGCGACCTGGCGCCGATCGCCGTGCTCAAGCTTGGCGCCAACGGCTCCGGCGCCGCCGACGGCAATGGGTATCGCGAATACCAGGGCGAGGAGCAGCGCGCCGTCGACCGCTCCGGAGCCGACGAAGCTTTCGACGCCGCCTGGTGCCTGGCCTACCTCAAGACAGGCAGCCTGGAGCAGGCCTGCGCCAGCGCCAACCGCCTCTACGCTCGAGTGGCTGCCCATCATGGCAGCAGACCCAAGGTCGACCTGAGAGGGCTGGTGAGGTGGTAAGGAGTCGTTAGGCGCTGGGCGCTGGTCGGTAGGCGTTAGCGTGAGCGCTGGCGTTAGTTGCTGGCCGTTAGGCGCAGAGTAGCGCGGGGCCTTGCGCCCCGCCCCTGTTACGCGTTGATCGCCGCTTTGGGAAGGTCTCCCTTCGCAACTCCCACCGTCGCCTTGCGCCTAACTTCGCAGCCTGAAGCGCTGGATCTTCCCCATCCCGCCCGCGGTCCGGGGCAGCTCAGTCACGAACTCGATCCAACGCGGATACTTGTAGTGCGCCAGCTTGCCCTTGACGAAGGTCTGAAGCTCTTCGACCAGAGCCGGGGATCCGGTCGCATCCGCTTTCAAGACCACGAAGGCCTTGGTTTTGATCAGCCCTTCCTCGTCGGGCGCCCCAACCACCGCGCAGTCGGCCACGGCTGGATGGTCGAGCAGCACTCCCTCGACTTCGGTCGGAGCCACGTACAGGCCGCCGACGCGAATCATGTCGTCGGCGCGGCCCTGATATGAGTAGTAGCCGTCGTCGTCCACCATGAAGTTATCGTGCGTTCTCAGCCAATCACCGGCGAACGTTTCCTTGCTGCGGTCGTGTTTGTTCCAGTAGCCCGCGGCGACGCTATCGGATCGAACGTACAGCTCCCCCACCTCCCCGCGGGGAACGATCTCGCCGTCCTGATCGAGCAGCCGCGTCTCATGGGGGGCAATGAGCTGTCCCGACGTTGCCTCGCGCACCTTTCCCGCGCGGTTAGAGATGAAGATGTAGCCGAACTCGGTCGATCCGATGCCGTCCAGGATCTCCACCCCGTAACGATCCAGCCAGCGGCGATAGATTGGGCCCGGCAGCGCCTCCCCGGCCGAGATCGTCTGTCGCAGGCTGGAGAGGTCGTGGGGCGTCTCGTCGGCCAGCATGGCCGCCAGCGAGGTCGGCACCGAGAAGAACAGCGTCACACGCTCTGATTCCAGGATGCGATAGAGCGTTGGCGGAGCAGGCCGGTCTGAGTTCAGGACGACGGTGGCCCCGATGTAGAGCGGGATGTACAAAGAGTTCACCAGGCCGTATGACGCCGACAGGCCCGCCGATGAGAACAGGATGTCCTCGGGCGTCACGCGCACGACCTCTCGGGTGTACGGGCCCACGCAGTGCATCATGTCGTGGTGCAGATGAATGACACCCTTGGGGGTACCGGTCGTCCCTGACGTGTACAGCCAGTAGGACGCATCGTCCGGCGAGGTGGGCGCCGGGTTCAGCTCCGTCGAGGCTGAGCCCACCATCTCATCGAAGGATAAGCAGCCTTTGGGCACGTCCGGCCCCACCATGAGCAGGTGGCGCAGGTAGCGCAGGTCCCCGCGGATGGGCTCGATACGATCCCAGACCTCAGGATGGATGACGGCCACTCGCGCGCGGCTGTCGTTCAGGTAGTACAGGAAGTCCTTGGCGCTCACCAAGCGGTTAGCCGGCACTGGCACCGCGCCAATCTTCATGCTGCCCAAGAACGTGGCCATGAAGTCCAGTGAATCGGGCAGCAGCAGCAGGCAGCGGTGTTCCATCTCCACACCCAGGCCGGAGAGCCCGTTGCCGACGCGGTTGACCGAGTGCAGCAGATCGACGTAGCTGACGTCGCGACCGTTGAAACGGACGGCCGTCCGCGATCCACGCCCCTCCTCAACGTGGCGGTCGACCAGATAGGCCGCCATGTTGAAGACGTCGGTAGGGATGCGGTGCTCGGGATGAGAGGCAGGCGTGCTCATGCCGCAGCGCCGCCGCTACTGTGTCGCAGGCTCGGGCAGGCTGGCGTAATTGCCGCGGAAGAACAGCAGCGGCTGGCCCGGGCCGTGTTGAATGCTCGAGACGTTGCCGATGAAGATGGTGTGGTCGCCGGCTATGTGCTTCTCATGCGTGCGACACTCCAGCACCGCCAGGGCGCCATCGATGATCGGCGCTCCCGTCTCACCGGTGTGATACGAGATGCCGGCGAACTTATCTTCGCCCTTGCCGGCAAAGCGTTGAGAGATCTCGCGCTGATCCTCGCTCAGGATGTTTACCGCGAAGACCTCGGACGTGGACATGACCGGAAAGGTGTCGGACCTGTGGTCCACGCACACGAGGATCAGCGTCGGATCGAGCGACAGCGAGCTGAAGGCGTTAGCGGTGAGCCCGCGAGGCCGGCCCTGCTCGTCCACCACCGTGATGACCGTCACGCCGGTGGCAAAACAACCTAGCGCGCGACGGAACTCCAGTGGATCTACCGGCATGTCTCCGCGAGACAGTCTATCAGCAGTCGGCGTTTTCTCGGATGTCCCTCCGCTCGAGGCTGCTACCGGCTGGCCAGCACCTGGCCCATACGAGTCACGTCGTAGCCGCCCAGACGCTGGATCTCGGCCCGCAGCTCGGGCGAGGCCAGCGCTTCACGAAGCGGTGCCAGCAGCGGCGTGTCCCAGTAAGCGGGCCCAACGACCAGGTCATATTGCTCCCGCAGCAGCGGGACGAACTCGAGGTTGAGCGCGCGGGCTGCCGAAAGGACCCCCAGGCCTACGTCGGCGGAGCCCCCGGAGACGGCCACAGCCACCGCCAGATGTGTGTATTCCTCGCGGTCGTAACCGCGGATGGCTGCAGGGTCGAGTCCGGAATTGGCCAGCTCGAAGTCGAGCAGCATGCGTGTCCCGGACCCCCGCTGCCGGTTGACGAACGAGACGTCGGGACGGCAGAGATCCGCCAGGGAGCGGATGCCCTTTGGATTGCCGGCCGCCACGATAAGCCCCTGATCGCGCATGGCAAGATGGACCAGCAGCGCCGGGGCTCCTTCGAGGACCCTTTCGAGGTATGGCACGTTGTACGCGCCACTGCTCTCATCCAGCAGGTGGCAGCCGCCGATATGGCTTTCGCCGCGCTTTCGAGCCAGCAGAGCACCGAGACTGCCGACGTTCGCGGCCGACAGCCGGCTGCCGGGATGATGGATAGCGATGAAATTGGCCAGGACGTCGATGGCCGGATCGTGGCTGCCGATGCAGACGATGGTCCTGTCGATCTCATCGCGGCTTCGCAGCAGCTCCACGTCAACCTCTTCGCCGGCGTTCACTCCTTCAGAGAAGCGCGGGATGCGCACCAGGCCATCCGCCCGCACCAGTGAGGTAATCACCCCCGCGCCGCGGTTGAGCGGTGTCGCGACCACCCGTTCACCCACTCGCCCAACCGAGACGCGCAGAAACTCGTCTTCGCCCATAGGCGAAAGCACCTTGCGAGTCATCGCCGCGCGCATGGTGGGGCGCGGGCTGACAGGCGCGCCCAGCAGGCTGGCGATGAGCGGCTGCACGAACAGCTCGACGGTGAGCACCGCGGACACGGGATAGCCCGGCACCCCCACGACGGGCTTGGCGCCGACGAGGCCGAGAATCACGGGGTGGCCGGGCCGGACGGCGACGCCATGGACGACCACCTGGCCCAGCTCGGCAATGGCCGCCGCGGTGAAGTCTTCCGAGCCGGCGCTCGATCCGGCGTTAACCAGCACGAGGTCATGGCCCGCCACGGCCCCGACAATCGCCGCCTTGAGGCCTTCGAAGCTATCGGGCGTTATGGGCAGGCAGTCCGGCTCCGCACCCCACTCGGTCACCTGGCCGGCCAGCATCATGGAATTGAATTCGATGATCTTCCCGGCTTCGACTGCTGCGCCGGGCGCCACGAGCTCACTGCCGGTGGGGATGATGGCCACACGGGGGCGCCGCCGAACCGGGATCTCGGTGACTCCGGCCGCGGCCGCGGCCCCCGCGTCCTGGGGCCGTATACGGTGACCGGCCGTCAGGATGAGCTCGGTGGCGACAACATCCTCGCCCATAGGCCGCACGTGCTGCCAGGGCGCGACCGGCGCATGTATCTCCACCTCAGCGCCCGGCAGCTCCTGCAGATTCTCGACCATGATCACCGCGTCGCAACCAGGCGGCATGGCGTCACCGGTGTCCACCCAGATGGCCTGCTCTCCGACCCGCAGCCGGCGCGGCCTTGTCTCCGTCGTGCCGGTGGTGTCCGCCGAACGGACCGCTACCCCGTCCATCGCGGCGGCGTAGTAGTGCGGTGCTGAGATCTGGGCCCACACCGCCTCAGCCGTCACGCGCCCAATACTGTGGGCCACGGGAGCCATCTCCAGCTCGATCGGGCCGAAGCCAGCCAGAGCAAGCGCGCTGCCGTAGTGATCGCGCGCCTCTTCAAGGCCAACGTCCTCGAGGTAAACGGTGCGCTTGTGGGCCATCAGAACAGCCGAACCTGGGCCCGCTCGCCCTCGTCCAGGCCGGAGCGATCGAGCGGTATATGGATCATGCCGCTGGCCTTGACCATGGTGAAGATGAGGTTGGACTTCCCGAACAGCGGCTCGGCCCACAGCTCGCCATTCCGCGACTCCAGCCGTGCCTGCACGTAGTCTTCGCGGCCAGGGGCCGAGGCGATCTTCCGCGTGACGCGTGCCCTCACGCTGGTGAACGCATCCGGCTCAGCATGCCCCAGCAGCCTCTTGATGGTAGGTGTTACCAGAAGCTCGAACAGCACGATCGCCGAGACCGGATTGCCCGGCAAGCCGAAGACGGGCTTGCCACCAGCCAAGGCCACGATCGTCGGCTTGCCGGGATGGATGGAGATGCCGTGGACGAGGATCCCAGGCTCGCCCAGCTTGCCGATCACGCCGGCCGTCAGATCACGAGAGCTCACCGAGCTACCTGCCGACATGACCAGCAGGTCGCATTCCTCTAACCCCTGCCGAGCGCAAGCTTCCAATCGCTCGGACTCATCCGGGAGGATACCGAGCAGCCGAGGCATACCGCCTGCCTGAGCGACCAGGGCGGCACACGTGTAGCTGTTGATGTCACGGATTTGGCCAAGACGCGGATCCTGCTCAGGTGGAATGACCTCGTCACCACTGGAGACGATGCCTACCACCGGCCGCCGCGCCACCGGAACGCTGATCACGCCAAGAGCCAGCAGTCCGCCAACGTCCTGGGCACGCAGCGGCTGCCCCGCCGGCACCAGCTCGGCGCCACGCTGCACGTCTTCGCCTATCTGCACCACGTTTTCGCCCGGAGCAACCGCTCGCAGAACCTCGATACTGCCGGCGTCGACGTATTGGGTATGTTCCAGCATCACCACCGCGTCCGCGCCCTCGGCCAGCATCCCGCCGGTGTACGCCACAGCCGCCTGCCCTATTCCTAACCGGAGCGGGTCGGTGGCGCCCATGGGCACCTCGCCGACGACACGCAGATAAGCGGGAAGGGCCTCCGAAGCGCCGAAGGTATCGGCGGCGCGCACCGAAAAGCCGTCCATCGTCGCGCGAACAAACGCCGGGAGGTCGGAGGGAGCGGTAATCGCCTGCACCAGAACGCGCCCTAGGGCCTCAGCTGTGGGCACATCCTCCATTCGAACGGCCGGCCGAAAGTGCTGCAGGAAGCGCTCGTATGCCTGGGCGGGCGGCAAGACGTTGAACAGCTCAGGCATCGCGCTGCTCTGCCGGCCCCGGCCGGCCCCACTCCTCGGCAGCGCGACCGGGCGCCAGCCGCCCGTCGCTGAACGTTCGCACGGCAGCCGGGTGTGCAGCCAGGCGTCCCTCGGTCGCGAAGGCGCAGAGCCCGGCGCCCTCGGCTATCGAGCTTTCGAGCCTGACCGGCTGGCCGAGCATTCCGGCCACCGCCTGAGTGTGATAGCGGCAGACGGTGTCGTCGCCCCCCGTCAACATCGCGTACGGACAGCTGAGATCCAGCAGTCTGAAGCTGTCGCCGTCCTGCTCCCAGCGCGCCAGGCCACCTTCCTGATCGAGCACCTCGGCGACCGCCGCTACGCGATCGCGCAGGCTCGCCCCGGCCACCGCATGACGATCGGCGTAGCGCGCGGCCGCAATGCTCAGGATTTGCCGTACACCACGCTGCCCGGTGACGAGCCGCAGCGCTTCCAGCAGGTCAGCTGTCAGCTCGGCCGAGCGGTTGGGGAATCGCGCTCGGCCCTGGTCCGTGAGGAAAAACCTGCGGCGCGGCCGGCCAACATGGCCGCGCTCGTCGCTGGCACCGACCAATCCCTGCCGCTGCAGCGCCCTGAGATGCGCCCGCATGGTGACCGGCACGACTTGCGCCTCGCAGGCAAGCTCCTGGACGGTGGCTGCACCCGCTCTGAGGCGATCCAGCACTCTCCGGCGCGCGTCGGAGTTTTCGTACATTCGGCCTTCAGAATACCGCTGCCGCTCACCGCGCATGGCTTCGATTGGAGTTGGCGTTCACGCGAAGCCAAATCCTGTCCAAAAGTCCCGGGAGGGCCGCGGACCTGGCATATGCCCGCCGGCGTTCTATATTCTTAATTCCGTCCCGTGAGTTTTCGGCCTGTGCGATGGGATGGTCCCATCATCCTGCTCTGCTACTTCTGTGCTTTTTGGCTATGCGTCTCGCCGCTGATCCCATATCAGTTTCAGACGGACGTGCAGCTGTACGTTGGCACGCTGATTCTGGGCACTCCGCTGGCCATCGTCGGCGTGTGGCTGAATCATCTTGCCGAAAAGAGTCCAAAGAAGCAGTAGTTTCGAGCGGCCGGCGCTCCGGAGACAGCGCGCGTGCCCGGCGGTGGCACAGCTCTTGCGTTCGCCCCCGCTCACAATGAAGAAAGCACTCGTCGTTGAAGACGATCCGTCGATTCTGACGCTTATGAGCGAGCTCCTGCGGGAGCAGGGCTTCCAGACGGTGTATCCCGCGAACAATCCTGATGCCGCGCTGGCTCTTGCCGCCGCCCAAGGCTTTGACCTGGTAGTGCTGGACTATCACCTGGGTCAACAGTCCGGCATCGAGGTCGCGGAACAGCTCCGGGCTCTTCCCGGCTTCGAGGCGCCCGTGCTGGTGACCACCGCCCTCCCCTCTGCGCGCGCCCATCAAGTCTGCGCTGAGCTGGATGCTTGCGAATGCGTAACCAAGCCCTTTGACGTTACCGATTTTCTGGAGGCTGTTCAGGCCTGCCTCGATCGCCATGAGCCTCGCCTGGCTGCCTGGGCCCGCTCTTAATCGGCCACTATCCTGGGCGGAGACGTTCCGCCGCCGTGGATAGCGCCGGGCTTGCCTGCAAGCCGCGCTATCCTGCTACCCGATGGGCCGTTTGGCAGTCATGGTGAACCGGCGCGCCATAGCAGCCGCGGTTAGTGGAGCTCGCCCTGATCTTCACGGTGCACGCACATGAGCTGAGATGACGTCTCTATCGACGCCACCCAGGCGTCGTCGGGCCAGCCGCTCGCTTTCGCCACAGCATCCCGCCACGGTTCCTGCGCACGGCCGGCTCCTGCTCGTCGACGACGACGAAAGCGTGCGCCTAACGCTCGGCGCGGTCCTAGAGCAGGAGGGTTATCTCGTAACGATCGCCGCCACCGCCGCGCAAGCGCACGAACAGATCGGCCAGCACAGCTTCGACGCTATCGTGGCCGACCTGCGACTCGAGAATGACGAGAGCGGCGTTGACGTCGTCGCTGCCGCTCGCGAGCGCGACCCCGACGTCGTCACCATCATCCTCACCGCTTATGCCTCGATGCAGGCCGCCGTCGAGGCACTGCGGGGCGGGGTCACGAATTTCTTGGCCAAGCCGTGCAGTATTTCCGAGCTGAAGGAAGCTATCGAGCGTGGGCTCGAAAAGCGCCACCTGTTGACACAGCTGCGGAGCGCCCAGCGTGAGGCTCAAGCCCGCCAGCCCATGGAGGTGCTGGCAGCTGTGGGCCGTGAGCTGGCGAGCTCACTGGACTATGACGAGGTGCTGGATCGTTTGGCCCGCTCGATCGTCCCGCTATTCGCCGACTGGTGCGTCGTCCACGTGACCGGGACCCATCACCTGCCCGAGCGAGTGGCCGTCGCCCACACCGATCCGGGCAAGGAGCAGCTTGCTCTCGAGCTGCAGCGCTTCCACCAGACCACCTTCTCGGAATCCGGCCTCGTCCGTGAGGTTCTGGAATCCGCGGAGTCACGCTACGTGCTCGAGTTGGACGCACCCGTCGGGCCAGTCAAGGGAGAGAGCGGAGCGATGGCCTCGGACCTCCTGAAGCAGCTTGCGCCGCGGTCAGTGATCAGCGTTCCGTTAGCCGCGCGGGGAAAGACCATCGGGGTCTTCTCGTTTCTGCAAAGCGACTCCGGCCGGCAGTTCACCCTGGATCACGTTGCCCTGGCTGAGGAGATTGGCCGGCGCGCCGCCCTTGCCATCGACAATGCCCGGCAATATGAGGTGCGGCGGCTGGCCGAGGAGCGGCAGCGCTTCCTGGCCGACGCCAGCAAGGTCCTGGACGCCTCACTCGACTATCAGGTCACGCTGGATACGCTTGCCGGCCTGGCGGTTCCCCTTCTCGCGGATTGGTGCACCGTTCACGTAGTCGGTGATGACGGCGCCGTCCATTCCCTAGCCCTCAGGCACGCCAATCCCGAACGAGCCCGGTGGGCTCGGGAGCTCAGCCAGCGTTATCCCCCGGAGCGCGATGCTCCGAACGGCGTTCCTCATGTGCTACGTACTGGCCAGTCCGATCTCTATGTGGACATTCCCAACGATCTGCTCGAGTCCGCGGCGGTCGATGAAGATCATCTCCGGCTGCTGCGTGCCGTCGGCATGACGTCCGCGATGCTCGTTCCGCTCAATGCTCGAGGCCGCACGCTAGGGGTTATCTCGTTCGTGCACGCTGAATCCGGCCGCCATTTCGGCTCCGATGACCTGGCTTTTGCCGAAGAGCTCGCCAGTCAGGCCGCACTGGCCATAGACAACGCCCGGCTGTATGGTGCTGAGCGCCGGGCCAGTCAGGAAGCCGCCCGCCTTCAACGGCTGAGTCAGCAGCTGGGCCGCAGCCTGGCAGTGGAAGCCGTGCTGGATGGGGTGGCCGCGGCGGCCTCTGAGCTGCTTCGTTGCCCAGTCGCGGGCGTATTCCTGCTCGACAGCTCCGATGAAGGCTTTCACTTGGTGGCCGGACGCGGAATTGACGTCACCGCCAGCTCACCGATGCTCCTGCCACGTGACCGCAGTATCGCCAGCCGCGCCATCGCTATCGGCGAGTCAATCATCATCGCCGACGTTCAGGCTGAGCCCACCGCCACTCTGCCGATTCTCGTCTCCGGCGGCTCGGTCGGGTCGCTCGTCGTCGCTCCAATCATCTCTGGCAGTGGCAGCCTGGGAGTGGTGGAGGTGTATTCGACCACTCCCAACGCCTTCAGTCCCCACGACGCCGGACTGCTGACAGCTCTGACCGGCGCCGCCGCCGCCGCACTCGAAAATGCTCGGCTGTTCAGAGCTGAGCAGGACGCGCGCCTTCGGGCTGAAAGGCTGGCCAGGGTGAGCCGGCAGCTTGGCAGCAGCCTGGCGGTGGAGGCTGTCCTCAACGAGGTGGCAGCGGCCTCGTCGGAGCTTCTGCATTCCCCCGTCGCCGGCGTGTTTCTCCTGGAAGAATCGAATCAGGGCTTCCAATTCGCGGCGGGGCGCGGCATCGACGTCGCCGCAAGCTCGACGCTGCGTTTGCCGCGGGAGCGCAGCATCGCCAGCCGCGCCATCCTGGAGGGCGAGGCAGTGATCGTTCCTGACGCCCAGGCAGAGCCGAATGCCACGTTGCCAGCGCTCGTGTCCGGTGAATCCGTGGGCTCGCTGATCGTCGCACCAATCGTGTCCTCGTCAGGGCCTCTCGGAGTTATCGAGGTCTACTCCGCTGCCACCAATGCTTTTGCCCCAGAAGACGCGGGCCTCCTGGCCGCACTTGCGGGCGCGGCTGCAGCCGCCCTGGAAAATGCCCGCCTCTACAACCAGCGCGAGCGCGGCCTCGCTCGGCTGCACACGTTGCTGGCAAGCCTCCCCGTCGGCGTGGTCGTATGTGACGGCCCATCCGGCCGCGTAGTTTCGACGAACCAGGAGGCCGAGCGTATCTGGGGATCGAGCTGCTGGTCGTCGATGATCGTGGGGGAGCGCGATCCCCGAGCTGGCCGGCCGGTGAACGGACAGCCTTACCGCGTGGACCAGTGGCCGCTGGCCCGCGCCCTTCGCCAGGGGGAGACGATCAGCGGCGAGAAGATGGAGGTGCTTCGCGAAGGTGGCAAATCCATCGTGGTCAACGTCAACGCTACTCCGATTCGGGATAGCGCAGGTAAGGTGATCGCCGCGGTTTCCGTTTACGACGACATGTCGGGCGAAGAGGAGCTTCGGCGCCAGAAGGAGCAATTCCTTTCGGCGGCCGCGCACGATCTCAAGACTCCTCTGACCGGCATTCAAGGCCTGGTTCAGCTGCTGCAGCGGCAGGTAAGGCGGCTGAACATACCCGAGGAAGACCGGCTCGTTGCGAACCTGGTGGCAGTCGAGTCGAGCACCAAGAAGATGACCGGCCTCGTCGAGGAGCTGCTGGACGTGTCCCGGCTGGAGGCCGCCGGCACGCTGCAGTTGAGCCGCCGCGACGTCGATCTCATTGCCTTGGCGCGCCGTGTGCTGCACGATCAACAGCCCATGACTATTCGGCACGAGCTGACGATCGAGACCTCCCTCGATCGTCTCAACGGCACGTGGGACGAAACACGCTTGGAGCGCGTCATCACCAACTTGGTGAGCAATGCGATCAAGTACAGCCCCAATGGCGGAAAGGTCGCTGTGCGCTTGAGCAAAGAGATCGATGGCGGCCGCAGCTGGGCGGTGCTGTCGGTTACGGACCAGGGGATCGGGATCCCGGCGGCGGACTTGGACGCGGTGTTCACCCGCTTCCACCGGGCCGCCAATGTTCCGAGTCGCATTCCCGGAAGTGGCATTGGGCTGTCGTACGTCCATCATGTCGTCGTCCAGCATGGGGGGTCTATAAACGTCCGAAGTACGGTGCGGCACGGGTCGACTTTCACGGTTCGACTGCCGCTGGAGGATGGGTAGCACTCGTGCCAGGCATCCTGGTCGTCGATGACGAGCCCGAGATTCTCAAGTTCGTCGGCGATGCCCTGAAGGAAGAGGGCTACGATGTCCAAACCGCGGTCGATGGCCGGCAGGCCATCGACATCGCCTCCCGCGACCGGCCCGATCTCGTGGTGCTCGACATCAGGCTCCCGCGGCTCGATGGACACGGCGTAGCGCGAGAGCTGCGACGCCTGTACGGCAATGTGCCGATCCTGGTCATGACGGCCGACGGCCGAGCCCAAGAAAAGGCCCGCACCGTTGGCGCCTTCGACTTTTTACCCAAGCCCTTCGACCTCGATCACCTGTTCAACGTCATCCGCGGCTGTCTCAACACTCCCTGACCGCTGCTGGAGCCGTGCCAGGCTGACCTGCGTCAGCCTGGCACGATCAGCGCTTCCTCACCGGCTCTGAGAGCGCCTGGTCGGCCCATGCAAAAGACTTCTGCGCCAATACGCGGCGCCGACAGCGGCGCTCGAACTCCTTGACAAAGCCGATCGGGCCTACTACGTTGTTAAACAGCCATTTATGTAATGGCTGTTTATGTGTGAGAAAGAATCGCCGCGACTTGGCCCATTGGTGAAGGGCCGTCGCCGTGTCTGAGCGCGAGCTCAAGGCGCTCTGCCGAGCGGTGGGCGACGTCTCCCGCACGCGCATGATCCGCTATCTGGCCGGACAGCGGGAGGTCAGCGTCAGCGATCTCGCGGATCGGTTAGTGCTGAGCCAGCCGCTGGCGTCATGGCACCTCCGCATACTCAAGCGTGCCGGCATCGTGACCACCCGGAAGGACGGTCGCCAGGTCTACTGTGCGCTGGACCGCCGGCGCATTGCACAGTTTCAAGAAGCCCTCGCAGATCTCATTCAGACAAGAACCGGTCAGGAAGCCTCCACGCTGCTGGCCGAGCCTTCTCCCGTGAGCTGAGTCACAGAAAGGAAGACGTTGGGAAAAGTTCGCGTTGCCATTGTTGGCGTAGGGAATTGCGCATCGTCCCTGGTGCAGGGCATCGAGTACTACAAGGACGCCAAGGAGGACGACTTCGTCCCAGGCTTGATGCACGTCAACCTGGGCGGCTACCACATTCGTGACGTGGAGTTCTCCGCTGCCTTCGACGTGGACAAGGACAAGGTTGGCAAGGACCTGAGCGAGGCCATCTTCAGTGGCCAGAACAACACGTACAAGTTTTCGGACGTTCCTCCGCTGGGCGTAAAGGTCAACCGTGGAATGACGCACGACGGCCTGGGGGCCTATCTTTCCAAAGTCATCGAGAAGGCGCCGGGTCAGACCGACGACATCGTTCGCATCCTGAAGGACAGCGGTACGGACGTCGTGGTGAACTACCTGCCGGTGGGCAGCGAGCAGGCCACCAAGTGGTATGTCGAGCAGGTGCTGAACGCCGGCTGCGCGATGGTCAACTGCATCCCGGTATTCATCGCTCGCGAAAGTTACTGGCAGACGCGTTTCAAGGAGAAGGGCCTGCCAATCATCGGCGACGACATCAAGAGCCAGGTAGGGGCCACCATCGTGCATCGCGTGCTCACTCGGCTGTTCCGCGAGCGCGGCGTCAAGCTGGAGCGCACCAGCCAGCTCAACGTGGGCGGCAATACCGACTTCCTCAACATGCTCGAACGGTCACGGTTGGAGTCCAAGAAGATCTCCAAGACCAACGCTGTCACCTCGCAGCTCGACTACGACATCGGCGCCGATAACGTGCACATCGGCCCCAGCGACTACGTCGCCTGGCTGACCGATCGCAAGTGGGCGTACATCCGGATGGAAGGCCGCACGTTCGGCGACGTGCCCCTTAACGCCGAGCTCAAGCTGGAGGTGTGGGATTCGCCCAACTCGGCGGGGGTCGTGATTGACGCCGTCCGCTGCTGCAAGCTCGCGCTGGACCATGGCATATCAGGCACCCTGGAGGGCCCCGCCGCCTACTTCATGAAATCGCCGCCCGTCCAGCATCCGGATTCACTGGCCCGGCAGATGACCGAAGAGTTCATCAGCCACCCAGACGAGCCGTCGAGCGGCCATCGCAGATCGGCCAAAGCCGATGCGCCGGGGACCAATGGCCACGCCACCGAACCATCAGCCCTGAAGGCCAACCGCTCCGCGGAACTGAAGCCATAGTTGCCTACTTCCTTCTCCGCCTGGCTTCGTGGCTTACGCGCGTACTGCCTCTGCGGGCGCAGCTCTGGCTAGCAGATGTCGCGGGGAGCATTGGCAGCCTCCTGCTGCCAGCCATGCACAGCCGAGTTCGCGAAAACGTACGGCACGTGCTGGGACCCGAGGCACCGAAGGATGAGGTGGAGCAGGTGGCGCGACAGCAATGGCGCAACTACCTGCGTTACCTGCGGGACTTCGTGTCGCTGCCACACGCAGCCGAAGCCGAGCTCCCACACATTTTCGCCAATGCCGACGGCTGGGAGTACGTCGAGGAGGCCATGAGCCACGGCCACGGCGCGGTCATGGTTTCGGCCCATTTCGGGAATTGGGACTTGGCGGCGGCTACGATGGCCCAGCGCTACCCGGTCAACGTCATCGCCGACCGTTTCACGCCGGAACGGCTGGATCAGCTGGTGAATAGCTACCGCGACGCGCTCGGTCTCAAGGTGATTCCCATTGATCGGGCGCTCAAGCGAACGCTGACTGCGCTCCGCCATAACGAAGCCGTGGCCTTTCTCGTGGATAAACCGATTCCGCAGGATGAAGGCGTGGAGGTTCAATTTTTCGGGCAGCCCACTCGCATACCGGGCGGAGCGGCGTTCTTCGCTATCAAGGCCCGTTGTCCGGTCATCCCCGCGTTCGTCTGGCGCGACCACGACTGGGTTTTCAGAGCCAAGGTCTTCCCGCCCGTTCGCTACGAGGGCAGCGGCGACACCCAGCGTGACGTTCGGGCCGTAATGCAGCTGGTCATGGCTCGACTGGAAGAGATGATCCGCGCCCGACCCGAGAGCTGGTACATGTTCCGGCGCATGTGGAGTATTCCGGATCAAGTGGAGGAGGCAGTCGCTTAGCTACTGGATCTTTCGGCTGGCTGCAGTGCTCGTGCCACGACTCCCAGAGCCGTGGCTGGGTCCCCTTGCGAACCTTCTGGGGGGACTTGCTTACGTATGGGCGAGGAAGGCTCGCATGACCGCCGAAGGGAATATCTCCAGAGTCACCAACCGGCGGGGCAACAGTCCCCTGGTCCGGCGCATGTTTACCCGTAACGCACAGTACTATCTCAGCCTGTTCGCGCCTCGGCCAGCGGGCTTCGATTTGCAGGCACACGATCTCGATGGTTGGGGCAATTTCAGGAAGGCCCTGGACCTCGGCCGCGGGTGCCTGCTCGTGAGCCCGCACCTGGGAGACATCAATTATTACGCTGAGCTGTTCGTGGCCTCGGGCCTTGGCGTCAACGTCCTGGTGGAAGACCTCCGCCCGAAAGCGCTATCCGACCTCGTTACGAAGCTTCGGGGCCGGCGTGGAGTGCGCGTAATCGTGGGCGGCAAGGGCGCCCTGCGCGAGGTATACCGGGCACTGGACCGCAACGAGATCGTGGCCATCATCAGCGACCGAGATCTGTCGGGAGACGGACCGGAAGTGACCTTCTTCGGCTCCCGTGTGCGCATGCCGGCGCTGGCCTTCACCATAGGAGCCCGCCACAAGACCCCCGTGGTCTTCGGCACGGCGGTACGTCTGCGGGGAGACCGCATCGTGGCGGACGTGCGGCCCCCGTTCATCCCAACGACCGATTTGCATGCCGAGACCCAGCGCATGGCCGCCACGTTCGAGGAATTCATTCGGCGCTGGCCAGACCAGTGGCTGGCATTTCAGCCCATTTTCGGCGCGAGTCAGCGGACCAGGCATGGGACCGAGGTGGCGAATGGGTAAGGCCGATTTGCACGTCCACACGACCTGGGGGGATGGCACGGCGAGCGTAGCCGATATCCTGCGGTTTGCGTCCGACGAGACCGATCTCGACGTCATAGCTATCACCGACCACGACGATCTGCGGGGCGGCTGGGAAGCCCAAGCGCTGGCAGGTGCATACCGGGTGCAGGTGATTCCGGGTATAGAGATCACCACCTTGCAGGGCCACCTGCTGGCACTATTCCTCGAGCACCCGGTGAAGATGCTGCGCTCCGTGGAGTGGAGCATTCAGGCGGTGCACGACCAGGGGGGGCTGTGCATTGCCCCTCACCCGTTGAGCTGGCTGACACGCAGTCTCGGCGAGCGCGCCGTGCGGCGCGTGCAGCGCGACCCTCACCGCGAGGTGTACTTCGATGGCATCGAAGCCATCAACCCCAGCCTGGCCGGTCAGGTGACGGCTGCCAGAGTAGGGGAACTCAAGGCTGAGCTGCGCCTTCCCGAGACGGGCAGCAGCGATGCCCATCACCTACGTGGAGTAGGATCGGCGTTCACCGTGTTCGCGGGAAACACGGCGAGGGATCTGCGCCAGGCTTTGGCCGCTGGCGCGACCAGGGCGGAGGGGAACTTCGTGTGGCACCGTGAGATGACCGGCGTCATGAAGGCGCGCACAGCGTACCGCTGGCGCAAGTACGTGCTGGGGAAGCTCGCTCCAGCCCACAGTAGGGATGCGGCGATTGGTACGCGGCCGCACAGCCAGTCGGTGGAGGACTAGGATGAAGATCGGTCTGGTCTCCCCCTACGACTACGCCGCTCCTGGCGGCGTGAGGGAGCACATCGGGGCGCTGGATGCGAAGTTCCGTGAGTTCGGCCACGACGTCGTTATCCTCACCCCCAACTCAAAGGACGGTCGCGAAGAGCATCACGACAACGTGATCTCGCTGGGACGGGTGACTCCGTTGCGCGTCAATGGATCGACGGCACGCATCACGCTGTCGATGTGGCTGACGCACCGAGTGCGCCAGATTCTGCGCCAGGAAGAGTTCGACCTCCTGCACATCCACGAGCCCCTTATGCCCGCGCTGCCGCTCACCGTGCTGCGCTGCTCTGAGACGGTGAACGTGGCCACGTTCCACGCCCATGGGCAGTCCTACGTGTCGAACCTTGGCTATCTGTTCGGAAAGGCCATCGTCCGCCGGCGCGTGAAGAAGCTGCACGGCCGGATCGCCGTTTCCGACACCGCCAAGGACTTCGTGTCGAGCTACTTTCCGGGCGACTACGCCATCATCCCCAATGGGATCGACCTGGAATGGTGGCAGCGGCCGGTGAAACCTATCGAGCGCTTTGCCGACGGCCGGCCCAACGTCCTGTTCTTGGGCCGTCTCGAAAACCGGAAAGGGCTCAAGTATCTCATCCGCGCGTTCAACCGCGTGCGCCAAGAAGTTCCTCGCGCTCGCCTCATCGTCGCAGGCGAAGGCAGGCTGCGCTCAGGATTCGAGCGCTACGTCTGGCAGCACGATCTCGAGGGCGATGTGTTCTTCACCGGCTTCGTGCCGGCGGTGGACCGACCGCGCTACTTCGCAGCCGCTGACGTCTTCTGCGCACCCTCTACCGGACAGGAGAGTTTCGGCATCGTGCTGCTCGAGGCCATGGCGTGTGGGCGGCCTATCGTCGCGACAAACATCGCGGGCTATCGAGACGTGGTCACCAACCGCCGAGAAGGCCTGCTGGTGAAGGTGCGCGACAAGGATTCGCTGGCCGATGCGCTGATTGAGCTGCTCACCCACTCGGCCCGGCGGCAGGAGCTGGCCCAGCAGGGGTTGGTGACGGTGCAGCGCTACTCCTGGGAGCACGTGGCGCGCTGGATCCTGGACTACATGAGCGAAATCAGAGAACGACGGCTGCACGCTGGCGCGCTGCTGCCCGAGCTGTCGGCAGGCGAGGCCTAGAGCCGTGTTTGGGCCGCGCTCGCAGCGATTCTTCCGTGCGCTGGCCGAATGGTGGGTCAAGCCCATGGCGGCGGTGGGCCTCACGCCGAACATGCTGACGCTTCTCGGCTTTCTCCTGAGCGCGGCCGCGGCCGGCGCCATTGCCTTGAATCACCTCATCTGGGGCGCAGTCCTGCTGTTCATGGCCGGCGTGTGCGACTTGTCTGACGGCGCGCTGGCGCGGGTGCAGGGGTCCGGCTCGACGTTCGGAGCCTTCTTCGATTCCACGCTCGATCGCTACTCCGAATCCGTCGTCCTGCTGGGACTGGCCTATCACTATGGCGTGGCGGGCGGGGTGGTCGAGCTGATGCTTGTGTTCGCGGCGCTGGTTGGCTCCGTGATGGTCAGCTACACCCGTGCCCGAGCCGAAGGGCTGGGCTTCGAGTGCAAGGAAGGTCTGTTCGCCCGGCCGGAGCGGATGCTGACAATTATCGCCGGGCTGCTTCTTTACCCCTGGCTGCTGTGGTTCGTGGTTGCGCTGGCAGTCCTGAGCAACGTCACAGCCATCCAGCGAACGCTGCACATCTGGCGAATTACTCGCCCGCCATCTCTCCCGGAGCAGGGTCCCAAGCATAGCCTGCCTGAGAGCCCAACAGGCGGTTCAGCTCCTGAGCGAGGTTTGCTGCACTCAAACTGATTGCCTCAGGACTGACGAGGATCAGCCCCGGGTCCGTCGTCAGCAGCTCGCCGGCCAAGGCGTCCATGTTGGCAAATGGCAGTTCCTGCAAGCCAGAGTCATCCACGCGTAGGAGCCGCGACTCATCGCCAACGCGATCGACAATCAGGACCTCACGCCTCGCACTCCCCACGCTCATCTGCGTCCTCATTGTGGAAGACAGTAAGCGTCCTGTAAACACCTCCGGCCTAAGGTACTATTCGGCGCGGCATGGACTTCCGACTGACGGACGAGCAGGAGCTCATCCGCCGAACCGCTCGAGAATTCGCTGAAACGCGGATCGCCCCAATTGCCGCTGCCATCGATCAGGAGGAGCGGTTTCCGGTCGAGACGGTACGCGAGCTGGGTGCGCTGGGACTGATGGGCATGAACCTGCCGCCTGAGTACGGCGGTGCGGGCGCCGACTTCGTGAGTCACGCCGTGGCCATGGAAGAGATCTCGCGCGGATGCGCCGCCCACGGCGTGATCATGTCCGTTAACAATTCCCTGGTTTGCTGGCCGATCAGCGCCTACGGCACGGATGAGCAGAAGCGGAACTACCTGCCCGACTTGGCGAGCGGCCGCAAGCTGGGCGCATTCTCGCTGTCCGAGCCGGGATCGGGCTCAGACGCTGCCGGGCTGCAAACAACGGCAGCCGATGATGGCGACGCCTTGGTCTTGAATGGCACAAAAGCCTGGGTGTCGAATGGCGGCCAGGCCGACGTGTATGTGGTCTTCGTGCGGACCAGCAAGAGCCACAAGCACAGAGGCATCAGCTGCCTGCTGGTCGAGCGCGACACCCCCGGCTTGACGGTTGGCGCCAAAGAAAAGACCATGGGCATTCGGGCTTCCAGCACCGTTCAGCTCAGCTTCGCCGACGCGCGCGTGCCCAAACGGTGCCTGCTCGGAGTTGAAGGGCAAGGCTTTGAGATCGCCATGAAAACGCTCGACGGCGGGCGTTTCGGGATCGCTGCGCAAGCGGTGGGCGTAGCCCAAGCGTGCCTGGACGAGGCTCTCGCGTATGCGGCTGAGCGGCAAGCGTTTGACCAGCCGATTGGCCACTTCCAGGCGATTCGCTTCATGCTGGCCGATATGGCGACCAATATCCAGGCGGCCCGCTGGCTAACGCTGCATGCCGCCTTCTGCCGCGACCGGAACGAGCCATTTACCAAATGGGGATCGATGGCCAAACTGTTTGCCTCGCGCACAGCAGTCCAGTGCGCCGACGCCAATCTGCAGATCCACGGCGGTGTCGGCTACACCCGAGACTTCGCTGCGGAGCGACACTACCGCGACGCGAAGATCCTCGAAATCTATGAGGGCACATCACAGATCCAGCACGTGGTCATCGCCGATCATTTGATGCATCCGAGCCGCTGACGTGGTCGACAGCATCGCCGCTCGTTTGCGACTGGATACACTGGCTGATACATTGGCGCAATAGTCACGTAGACGAGACAGACGCGCTGGCATGCAGCTTGCTAAATACTCAAAAGGGGCAAACCAGGGGTGAAGACAGAGGTGCGGCCGAGACCCGGGTCCAAGGCTGAGTCATGAACAAGATCCTGATAGTCGATGACGATCCGGAGATCGTTCGTCTGATCTCGGAGTTGCTGAAGGACGAGGGCTACGAAGTTGAGTCCGTGACACAGAGCCTGCGCGTGTATGACCGCGCCAAGGCCAGCCGGCCGAACCTGATCCTGCTCGACATCATGATGCCCTATCTCGACGGTTGGGACGAGCTCAAGCTGTTCAACCTGGACGATGACCTTCGCCACATTCCCGTCATCGTCATCACTGCGGACCGCAATGCTTTCAAGGGTGTGGACGACGCCTCGCAATACGGCGTCGTTGATCATCTCTTCAAGCCCTTCGAGCTGAGTGAGCTCCTGGAGAAGATTCGGAACGCGTTGATGTCCAAAGCCCAGTAGTAGACTGCCACAACGCCGTCTGAGCGGTCTACTACAATCTCGGCGTAAGCCACCTAACGCTGCCACAGCAGGCCGGTTGAGGCCACTTGCGGCAGCTGGTCGTCTGGAGGTCCGCCTGGCCACGCTGCTCGCTAGTCCAAACGCTCGCGCAGCAGAGGCTGAAGCTTCGGCTGGCGAGCGCGGCGCGGCCATAGCCCCAACATGGAACGCGAGGCTCCCCCTCATTGGCCTGCTGCTTCTGTTCTTCGGGCTGAGCACGGCGCTCAACGTTGCCAACCCGATATGGGAAGGTATTGACGAGCCCAGCCACTTTCAGTACGTCAAGTACATCGCGGAGCAACATCGCCTTCCGCCCAAAGGTGCCGACCTGCCGACCCTGCCGCACGACGAAACGAGCTGCGCGAACATTCACTGCATCGCTCGCGGCGACATTACCAGGCAGCCTCCCCTGTACTACCTGCTTGAGGCGCCGTTCGTTCTACCTATCGACCTGAACAGCTACACGTCGTGGGTGGCAAATCCGTATTTCACCTGGCCCGGCTACCCACTGCGTAACGGCGCCGCCACGCACACCTTGACTGAAGCGTGGCCATACCACGGGATGGTCCTCGGCGTTCACGTGATGCGCGCGGTCTCCGGTTTGATGGGCGCGGGTACGGTCGCAGTCATCTATTTCACCGCACTGGCACTCGCCGGCCGCCGCTGGTTTGCCCTGGCAGCTGCTGCCACAGCCGCGCTGACGCCGGGCTTTCTCCTCACCAGCGCCACCGTCAATAACGACAACGGCGTGATCCTTACCAGCTCGCTCGCGCTCTTCTTCGGCGTTCGCGCCATTCTGTCCAAATCGCGTTATTGGCAGTGGCTAGTGCTGTACGCGGCGGCAGCGGCAGCGGCGATGTGGTCGAAGTCGGACGCCATTTTTTTGGTGCCGTTCGGCATTGCAGTAGGGCTCGTGAGCGTGAGGCGCTCAATGCGGGAAGTCGGTACCTCTCGCAGCCCGCGGCTTGCTCACCTCATTTTGTCAGCTTGCCTGGTCGTCAGCCTTACTCTCGTCGTGGAGAGCCTGCGGTCCCACTGGTTAGGTCGACTGATGGACGGTTTCCAGGCCCTTCGAAGCGCCGTTACTGCTCCGGTCTGCTCCTGTCCGGGTCCCGGTCAAGTGGTGTGGGGCGGGATCCCCAACCTTTGGGAAACGTACTGGGGATCCTACGGGTGGGACACCTTCCATCTGCCCGGACTGTTCTATCGGCCATTCCTGCTCTTTACCTGCCTGGCGCTGGGCGGCGTTGTCTTGTCGCTGAAACCACTCCCAGGGATGCCGGCCGTCCACGGCTCGTCCCGTTCGGGCACAACTGCCGCGGCAGCCCTGCTCTATTCTTCCTTCCTTGTGCTCTTGGCGGTTGTCCTGTATCGGAACATTGTTACGTTCAGCGACGGCGGCACGACACACGCCAGGTTCCTCCTGCCTGCCATTGGCGCGAGCTCGATCTTCATTGCCAGCGGGCTCGCAATACTCCCCAGCGTTTTCCGCAAGGCCGCGCTGGGCGGCCTGTTCGCCACCTGCCTCAGCGTCGTGGGGTACTCGATCTTGACGCTCCCCCAATCGTTCGGACCGACGGCGCCTGCGTATGGTGACGCTCGCTCGGCAGGAGTCCAACAGTCACTGGCGGTGGATTATTCCAATGGCATGCGCCTGGCGGGACTGAATCTCGCAGCAGACACGATCCATCAGGGTCAGCTTCTCCGTCTCGAGCTCTTCTGGACGGCGTCACACCAGCCTGACTTCGACTACTCCGCCTTCGTCCGGCTGAACGATGGGCAGGGCCACATCGTCCACGACGAGGACCATGGGCCTGGAATCTCGCTTCCCCTGCTGCCGCACGATTGGCTCGTCGGCGAATGGATCTCGGACCCATGGACGCTACGCGTGCCCTCGAATGCTCCTGCTGGCTCCTATGCCTTGGAAGTCGGTGTCTACGACTACCGTGATTTGAAGCCGGTCGAGGATGGGTCGGGTAAGGCTGCAACAACCATTGGCAGCGTCACCATCGGGTAGCCGAGGGCACTGAGACGCAATGCGGCAGCCTCCTTAGGCTGTGCAGTTACATCAGTACGCGCTGGTTACCACTTCGAGCCAATTCTGCCTGCCTACCATGCGTCCACGGATTGCATCGACCCGCAGAGGCCCCAGGCGCGCCTGGGTGGTGATGTGCCGTTGGGCAAGCAGCCCCACCGGTTGGGATGAGACCGCAATCGCCAGGCTGGTGGCGAGACCCAGCATCAGCTTCTGTTTGGGCGAGCTCATGAATTCACTGAGCCATAGCCCGACCGTGCCCAGCAGCACGCCAATTGCCACCGTCGTGCCGCAGCGGGGTGCTATGGCCAGGCTCAGCTCGCCTGAACGCAGGCGGGTCATGGCCTCGTTCACCGCCTCCCGGACCTGATCCTGCCTCGCGGTCCCGTAGAGCTTGAACCCTCTATTTGTGGATCGCGCGATCACCCGGACGCCGGGGTCGTGTTCCTGAAGGATGGCGATCGTGGCGTGCTCCAGCGCGTGATTCTGGCGCAGCTGCTCTCCGAGCCCCCAGGGGAATCCCACTAGACGGCCTCGGCCTTGGCGCTATGCCTGGCTGGCCTTGAATAGTAAATTTCCATGATCCTCTCAGCCAATCGTTCCGGATCGTGCTTCAGCGCGTCCTTTCGACTAACAACGTCGGCCGAGACCAGATGTAACGAGGCGTCTATCTGCAGCTGCCGCCGCCGGGGTGGACTGGTGACGGCAAACTTGCTTGGCAGCTCTGCATTTGGCTGGCTGTTGGCAAGCACGTATTGGAACAAGCCACGGCAGCCATGGCGATACAACGCGCGAATGTGATCGTCGACCTCGAAGCCATCCGTTTCACCACGCTGCGTAGCGACATTGCACACGTACACCTTCACGGCGTCCGACGCGCGCACAGCCTGTTGAATGCCTTCAATGAGCAGATTCGGCAGGATGCTGGTGTAGAGGCTGCCTGGACCAATCACGATGAGGTCGGCATCCAATACCGCCGCCACAGCTTCGGGATAGGCCATGATGTGCTCCGGTTGGAGGTACACGCGATCGATCTGCCGGCCGCTATCCGGAATGTTGGATTCACCGTGCACCATGACTTCATCAGCCATCACCGCCGACAGCGTCACGTCCTCCAACGTGGATGGCAATATTTGGCCGCGAACAGCCAAGACTCGGCTCGATTCCCGCAATGCCCGCTCGAAGTTGCCCGTGATCTTCGAAAGGGCCACGATAAACAGATTGCCGAAGCTGTGCCCTTCCAGATCCGTCCCTTCGCTGAAGCGATACTGGAACAGCTCCTGCACGAGCGGCTCGGCGTCGGCCAGCGCCACGATGCAGTTACGAATGTCACCCGGGGCGGGAATGTGAAACGCTTTGCGCAGACGGCCTGAGCTGCCACCATCGTCGGCCACCGTAACGATCGCGGTCAGGTTCGAGGTGTGCTCCTTCAGGCCATGCAACAGAGTGGACAAGCCATGGCCGCCACCGATCGCCACGATTTTGGGGCCGCGCTGGAGCTGCTTACGCTGCAGCACGATGTCGCTGATGCGGCCGCCGTTGGCGAAGGGCGCGAGCAGCGTACGGTTGAACAGCATGAGCGCGACGACGAAGATGCTGGCGCTCAGCACGATGAGGATGAGGCCGCGCAGCCACTGCGGCTCGACGAACTCCAGAAAGAGCCAGAACACCAGCCGACCAGACGTGCCCTGCCCGAAGTCGACTTCGCGATAGAGCTGCACGAGCAGCAGGGCAACCCCGAGGCCGCACAGCAGAATGCCCGCGAACAGCAGCAGCAGCCAGCGCTTGATCTGCAAGCCCGGGCGCAGCCACTGGATCATGACGCCCTCACGCTAGGATGCCTGCGCTCCTAAGCTCCCGGCGCGGAAGCAAATCCGCCGGCGGGAGCGTTTTGAGCGAGCAACCTCGATATGCCCTCCTCGAGGGCGATCGTCGGCTGCCAGCCCAGCAGCTCCTTAGCCTTGGCCACGCCTGCACGCTTGAAGCGTTCGTCATTGCCTCGGGGAAGCTGATGCACTGTGGGTGCGTGAAAGAACGACGCCAGCGTATTGATGGAGAACTCCTGCCCGCTTCCTATGTTGATTGGCTCACCCTTGCCCACCTTGTTCGAGGCGGCCGCCAGGAGATTGGCCCGAACGACGTCGTTCACGTGCGTGAAATCCCTCGTCTGGTTGCCATCACCATGGATAGTAAGCGCCTGTCCGTGCTGGCTCTGGTCCATGAAGATACCGATCACCAGCCGGTAGGCCCCTTCCATGACCTGTCGTGGCCCATACACGTTGAAATAGCGCAAGCACACCGTCTCCAGACCAAACACTGAAACGAAGTTCCGGCAGTAAATTTCACCCATCAGCTTTTGGCAGGCGTAGATGTTCAGTGGATTTGGAGCCATATCCTCCGTCAATGGCAGCGTTGGCTGATCGCCGTAGACGGACGACGACGACGAATAGACCACGCGTTTCACGTGCGCGTCCACCGCACCCTTGAGGACGTTGAGCGTGCCGGTTACGTTGGCGGCATGTGTGGACAACGGGTCGTCGATGGAGCGCTGAATCCTCGCGAGGGCAGCGGTGTGAAAGACGACGTCGATGCCTTTCAGAACCTGCGGCAACCGGGTGTCGGTTGCCAAGTCGGCTTCATGAAGGCGTGCCCGAGGATTGAGGTATTCGCGCTTCCCTGTCGAGAGGTCGTCGATGATCAGGACCTCATCTCCACGTTCGATGAGCGCATCGACGATCTGGCTGCCGATGAACCCGGCTCCGCCCGTTACGCAGACGCGCATTCGCCCTCTCCTCGAGCCTGTATCTCAGCCGCGACCGCCCGAATGGCTTCGTCGAGCCGGTTCGTAGGCATGAATCCGATGGTGCGCTCGAGCAGAGAGCAGTCCGGAACACGCCGTCGCATATCCTCGTAAGAATCGCCGTAGGCTTCCTGGTAAGACACATGCACGATTTTCGACCGGCTGCCTGTCAATTCCAGCACCCTGCGGGCCAAAGCATTGATCGAGATCTCGGTCGACTGCCCGATGTTGAAAATCAGCCCGGGTGAGGCCGGGGATTCGGCCAAAGCGATCATCGCTTTGACTGTATCTTCGACGTAGGTGAAGCAGCGGGTCTGCTCCCCATCGCCGTAGACCGTGAGTGGTTCGCCGGCCAGCGCCTGGCGCACGAGGTTTGGCAGGACCATGCCGTACCTTCCGGTTTGTCTTGGCCCGACCGTGTTGAAGAGGCGCACGACCAGCGCCTTGACCTTTCCCTCGCGATGAGACGCCAGCGCCAGCGCCTCATCCGCCATCTTGGCGACCGCATACCACCAGCGTGCAAGCTCACCCGCTCCGAGGATTCGATCGGCCTGCTCTGACAGCGGCCCTGATTCGTTCTTGCCGTAGACCTCCGACGTAGAAGCCACGATCAACGTGCTGCCGGGCGCGGCGGCAGCGAGGGCATTCTCCGTGCCTCGCAGATTCGTGTTCAGCGACGCCAGCGGATGGTCCAAGATCGTACGAACGCCAACCGCCGCGGCTAAATGAAAGATGACATCGAAGGGCGGGTCGCACAATCTCTCGAGTGCCTGGCTATCGCAAACGTCGGCCTGGATGAAACGAAAGGCCGGCCATGATCTGACAGCGGAAAGATTCCGAAGGCTGCCGGTTGCCAGGTTGTCGATGGCGACAACCTGGTCACCCCGTTGCAGGAGTGCCTCGCTAAGATGGGAACCAATAAAGCCGGCCGCGCCGGTGACGAGGGCCCTCAATTGGGATATCGCCTCATTGCGGGGTGTTCTCCGGGTCGGAGGGGGTCGCTGGTGAAGGCACTAGCTCGTCAACCCTATCGTCTGCTTGTCTGATTGATTCAGTGGAAGCGATGACTGGCTCTGCGGTCGACGCCTAGGCCTCCAAGCACCCACCCAAGCAAAAATCATTGTCCATCCATCTAGCGACAGGATGAACGCGGGCAGAAGTATTTGCAGGCGGAGTCGGAAGAGGGTTCCCAGGTTACTAACGACAAAACCCAGCGCGAGTCCGAGGAACAGAACATACAACGCGAGAATCGGCATCGCTCCCCGTGGACGTATAAAGCTCGCGACAAGCGCCACCAGCAGTCCGGGAAGTGAGAGCCAAAGAAACGCATCTTCGATATTGGCAAGATAGCGAAGAGGACCGATTGAGTTCCCCACCGATCGCCATTCGCTGGGCTTCGGTCCAACAAGGGCGAGCTGAAGGGCCCTAGGCAGGTAGCCCAGAACATCGCCACATGTTTCAAATCGGGTCGTCGAGTCGAGTTGAGATCCTCCGCCCGAAGTAACAAAGCGACCTCTCGCTCTGAGGAACGGACCCGCCAACGAACACCCCAGACTTGAAACGGGAGATGGTGCAGTTTCGACCGAGGGCCCGGGATTGGCAGTTGAGGCGCCGGAACTCGGTTGGCTGAAAAAAGAAGAGAGCTTGGCGCGCATAACGTCGAAGGCGTTCACCCCCACATGGTTCAGCGGTTCTTCGTAATAGGAGGGAATGCTGCCCAGAACGACTGCTGCCAGAACAATTGAAACGGGTGCGAGTCGGCCGATGTCCCGGTGTTGCAGTCGCGCCGAAATAACGCTGACGGCTATTCCAACCAACACCGCACCTACTATTGCCGGGCTCGTGTATTGCCCGCGGATTAGAGAAACCAGCAGCGCCCCACCAAAGACTACTGTGCCCCAGGAAAGGAGCTTCCTTGGAGCGAGCTTCGGGTCTGTGCACATCAAACAGCTGACACCAGCCACCACGGCAAAGATTGCGAGCCAGGTCAGGGGATCCTTAAGCAGCTGGCTGCTCCAGGCAAGAGATGAAGGCCAGAATGCGACTATGCAAGCGGCTATGACCGCTGAGATGCTCGTAACACCAAGTGATCGAGCCGCAACGAAGGCCAGAGGCACACACATGGCAGCGAAGAGAGCATTGGCAACTAGTACCTGTGGCAACCCGAAACCAAAAGCCCAATAAATGCCCGCGATGATGATGGGAAAGCGATCGAACGACCCGTTCTGCAAATGGCTCCCAACATCTTGGAGGTTATGCGCCTGACTTGCGTACTCGACCGCATCCGTCGCAAACGTCCAATACCCTCCCGGGAGCTGGAGGCTGACAAGAATCGGCAAATGGAGGAAGCTGACAAGAAACAAGCCTAGTCCAATCAACAGCCGGATGATGAAGCTTGAAAGAGTTAGCCAGACTATCCAGCCATTGTTGGCTCGTCCCGCAAGCCACCTCAGCAGTGCCACGGCAACGCCCACTTCAGATAGCAAACGGACCGCGAATACTACCTCACCCATGCCGTTCCCCACTCGCCCGGCCACCGTTCATCGAGGTGCCGTCGAGCAAGTTTGATTAGGGTGCATTGCCCGGACTCGCTTGGGCACAAAACGCTCCTCTGCCACGTCCTCCCACCTATTGGAACACGCGTTCGCGTTGGAACACGCGCTTGCGCATCAGCCCGCCCTGACCTCTCATATGTCCGTAACTGGCGGGACCATGAACTCACGGTGCCACAGCTCAAACATGAGTAATGTCCAGAGCGTGTAGGTGTGGTCATGGCTGAAGCACTGGTGCTCGTTCCAAAATGAGTGGATCGCCTTCGGCTGGAAGAATTCGTGCATGGCTCCGTCTTGCGCCAGCAGCGCATCTTCCGCCATTTCCCGAAGCGGTCCGCGCAGCCATGCGCCTACGGGTATGCCGAATCCCATCTTGGGGCGATCGATGTTGTCCGCTGGGACAAATTTGCGAGCGAACTGCTTCAGCAGGTGCTTTTGCTGAATTCCATGCCGCAGCTTGAAGACAGCCGGCAGGCTTGCCGCAAACTCCAGCACGCGATGGTCGAGTAACGGTGACCGGGTCTCGAGCGAGTTTGCCATGCTGGCGATGTCCATCTTGACCAGCAGATCGTTCAGCAGGTACGTATTCACTTCGGTCGCGAGGACCTGGTCCGTCAGATCCAGGCCGGCGTTCCGTTCGAACTCCCGCTCGACGACCTTGGAGCGCTGGGCTCGAGCTTGGGCCAAGATGTCAGGTTTGAGCAGCTGCGCCACGCGACTAGGGGAAAGCGTGGCCACCCATTGAGCCAAGCGATCGGCCGGAGGCCGACCGACAGCTTCAAGGAAGCGTCCGGCGCGCCGGACGCGAGAAGGCAAGCGTAGGTTGCCTGCCATTGGCGGGCCGATTGCCATACTCGCGCTCGAAGCTCCCGGAACGTGCGCGATCCATGCCGCGATCTGCATTGCCCGATGGCGGTCGTAGCCAGCAAAAGCCTCGTCGCCACCGTCACCGTTCAGCGCGACCGTGACGTGCTGGCGTGCAAGCTTGCTGACGTAGAACGTAGGGATTGCCGAGGAGTCAGCGTACGGCTCACCATAGTGCCGGACGAGGGTAGGAAGCACGGCTGCCGCGTCTGGTCGGACAATGAGCTCATGATGGTCGGTATCGTAGCGTTCGGCCACCCGCCGCGCGTGTTGGAGCTCATTAAAATCCGCCTCTTCGAACCCTATGGAAAAGGTCTTCACTCGCCCGGGAGTCAACTGGGCCATGAGCGCGACGACGGTACTGGAATCCACGCCCCCGCTCAGGAGCGCCCCCAGCGGGACGTCGGCTACGAGCCGCAGCTTAACCGCCTCGCGCAGCTCCCTTTCGAGCTCGGCAAGGGCCTCTCGCTCGCTTATCCGCAGCTTCGGCTTGAACGACAGCTGCCAATAGCGTGTCACCGACGTGCTGCCAGCGTTCCACGTGAGGTAGTGACCCGGCGGAAGCTTGCGTATTCCTCCGTAGATACTGCTGGGTACGGGCACGTAACCGTACGCCAGATAGTCACCCAAGGCACCGAAGTCGATCTGGCGATCCAGCGCTCCGGAGCCGAACAGCGATTGAAACTCCGAGGCGAAATACAGGCTTCCATTGAGCTCGGCATAGACCAGCGGCTTCTTGCCTACTCGGTCTCGGGCCAATAGCAGGCGCTGACGTTTCACATCCCAGAGGGCAAAGGCGAACATGCCACGCAGCCGCGAGACGCAGCCATCTCCATATTCCTCGTAGGCATGGACGATGCACTCGGTGTCAGACTGGCTGCAGAAGACGTGCCCACGCGATCGGAGCTCGTCTCTCAGCTCTCGGAAGTTGTAGATCTCGCCATTGAGTACCACCCAGACAGACTGATCTTCGTTGGCAATGGGTTGATCCCCAGTTACCAAATCGATGATCTTGAGGCGCCTGATACCGAGACACGCCTCCCTGTCCTTGAACAGGCCCTCAGCGTCGGGCCCGCGGTGAACCATGGCGTCCGTCATTCGCTTCACCGCGGTCGAATCTGCGGCAGGACCGGCAATCCCGGCAATTCCGCACATATGTCGATTAACTCAAGCGGCTACGAGTCTGCGCTTGTCGGCCAACACGCGCTCATAGATGCCCTCGAGGCCCGAGGCCACGGCAGGCAAATCGAATTGGCGCTCGACGAGCGCCAGGCCATTCCTAGCCAGCCTAGCGGCCAGCGGGCGGTCGGAGAGTAGCTGCAGGACAGCGCTCGCCAAGGCCTCGGCATCGCCCGGGGGCACGAGCATGCCGGTAAGACCATCGACGATTGCCGCCTGCACGTCCACAGTCGTGAACGCCACGACCGGCTTCTCGCAAGCCATCGCTTCCAGCACAGTGATGCCGATGAACCCTTCAACGATCCCAGGCTTCACGTATACGTCGGTCTCGGCCAGGATCGCGTCAACATCCGCTCGGCGGCCGGTCAGAATGACACGCCCTTCCAGGTCGAGCTGGCGTATCTGCTGTTGCAGTTCCCCCCAAAGTGGGCCTTCACCCACAACCAGGCAGCGGGTGTTGGGCTGCTGGCGCACGATGCCAGAGGCGGCCTGAATGAACAGATGATGGCTTTTTCGCGAGTGCAGCGCTCCGATCGTGCTGATGATGGCCTCCTCCGGTCCAATGCCGAACTCGGCCCGAATCGCTCCGGCGCGGGCTGCCGAGGATCGAAAGCGCGAGCAGTCCACGCCAACCACTCTACAGTCGATCATCCGATCAGCATCGACCCGGAGTCGCCGCATAGCGCGTTCGATCTCCTTGGAGATGAGCAGGATACGGTCGGCGCCGATTGCTAACAGCCAATTTCTCGCGTCTGTCACCAGACCGGCTTCGTGATCCGAATTCTGCAAGCCCATCGGCGAGCTCAAATGGACAGTTGTGCTCTTCCGACCCAGTGCCATCGTCGCGACGACGTTAGCCGCGGCCGACATGGCGTGAACCACGTCGAATCCCTGGTCCTTGGCGAACTGCCGCAGTCGCCACGCCGCCTTGAGGAGACCCATGGGGTTACGGATCTCGATAGCCGATCTCAAGTGCTCCACACCCTGTTCCTGCAAGGCATCTTCGAGCACGCCTCCCGATGACATCACCCACACGTTGTGTCCGCGCTGCTGGAGCTCTCGGGACAGGCCGACCAGATTGGTTTCCACCCCGCCCACATCCATCGAGTTGGTTGTAAACAGGATGTTCAACGCTGCGCAGGCGCAGCCGTGGACCGAGTGGCAGCATCGAGCGCTTCGACGACAAGCGACAGCTGCCCGAGGGAAAGCTCCGGATAGATCGGCAGGCTCAGTATGCGGGAAGCAGCGCGCTCCGTTCGAGGCAGCGCAACATCACTCCCACCGAATGTGCGCCAGGCTGGCTGCAGATGGATCGGCACGGGGTAGTGGATGCCGGTCTCAATTCCCTTTTCCGAGAGGTACGAGCGCACCGCGTCTCGCTGGGACTCCAGCTCGACGACAAACAGGTGATGCACGTGCTGGCCATCGGCTGCATCGTCCAGCAGCCGCACGGAAGGTAAAGACTGCAGGGCTTCGCGGTATCTCCCCGCGGCCAACTCGCGTGCGTCGTTCCATTCGTCCAGGTGTCGCAGCTTCACTCTCACCATGGCCGCCTGGATTTCATCCGGCCGCTCGTTGAAGCCGAACACCTGGTGCTGATATTTCGATGAGGAGCCATGATCTCGCAATCGCCGGACGGCATCCCGCACCTCGGCATCGTCGCTAGTGACCATGCCCATCTCGCCATAAGCGCCCAGGTTCTTGCTCAAGTAAAAGCTGAAGCAGCCTGCCTGCCCCCAAGCGCCTGCGAGCTTGCCGCCCCGGCGGGCACCATGCGCCTGACATGCATCTTCAATGACGGACAGATTTCGCGCCTTGGCTAGGGCCATGAGGCTTTTCATGTCCACCATTCGGCCAAAGAGATGCACTGGGATGATCGCACGAGTGCGTTGGCTAATGGCCTGGTCGACCTGATCAAGGTCCAGCAAGTGCGTGCCAGGATCGATGTCGATGAACACCGGTCTCGCACCCGCCTGGATAATTGCGCCAGCCGTGGCCACAAAGGTGTTCGCGACGGTAATGACTTCGTCGCCCGGCTCTACGCCAACAGCCCGCAAGGCCAGGTGCAGCGCCGAAGTCCCGGAGCCTACCGCTACCGCGTATTTCGTTCCGCAATAGGCGGCGAACTCCTCCTCGAGGGCGCGGACATTCGGACCGAGAAACAGCTGCATGCTGTCCAGGGCGTTCGCTACGGCCTGAAGCAGATCGGCTCGCAGGGCCTGGTACTGTGCCTTGAGGTCGACGAACGGCACTAGCGTATCTACGCTGCGACCTCCTGGGCCGTCCCGCGGTTGCGCATCGACCGCTCGGCCGCTTCAATAACCCGCACGATTGCGAGTCCGAACCGGCCGTCGCTCCGAGGCTTCCGGCCGGTTCTAATGCACTCCAGAAAGTCCTGACACTCCAGCAGAAGGGGCTCGGTAGCATCGATCTTCGGGCTGGTGATGTCACCGGTTCGATAGGTCAGCTGAAACTCACCGAACGTCTCAGGATTGTGGACCTTGTCCACCCCCCGATCGAACAGCTTCACCTTTTCCACCGGCTCGACGTCGTCATACAGCACCATCAGCTTGCTGCCTACGATCGTCATGCGCCTAAGCTTCACCGGCGCCAGCCAACTCACGTGGAGCTGGGCCAAGACCCCATCCGCGAACTCCAGGTTCACGAAGGCCACATCCTCCAGCCGGTCTCCCAGCAACGAGCGGCCATGCGCACTCACCAGGACGGGTGCCCTTCCGAGCCAGTACAGGAGGATCGAGAGATCATGCGGGATGAGATCCCACAGCACGCTGACGTCCTTCTGGAACAGGCCCAGGTTCACCCGAGCGCAATCCAGATAGTGGAGGTCGCCTACCGTGCCGGCGGTGAGCACTTCCTTGATTCGCACCACCGGCGGGCTGTACACGAATGTGTGGCCCACCATCAGCACCTGGCCCGTCTTCTCCGCCAGCTCACATAGTCTTTCAGCCTGCTCGGCGCTCGAAGCGAGCGGCTTTTCGACAAGCACGTGCTTGCCTGCCTCGAGGGCACGCGATGCCAACTCGAAATGTGTCGACACGGGTGTAGCCAAATAGATCGCTTGGATGCTTCGGTCCTGGAGCACCTCGTCAACCGACGTTGTCGTGCTGATGTCGGGATACCGACGCTTCAACTGCTTCAGCCTGTCGGCATCGAGGTCGCAGGCGGTCGATAGCCGGCAATCCGGTAATTCGGCTAGATTACGAACGACGTTGGGGCCCCAATAGCCGTATCCGATGGCACCAATCGAAATCGTCAAAGTAATCGGCAGATCAGATGCGTTGGCGGGAGCGACGCACAAAGGACCAGGATAATGCTCAGATGATAGCCAACGACGTGAAGCTCGGTCGCAATGTCAAAATACCCCAGCCCGAGCTCGTGAATCTTTATGGCTGCAGCATCGGTGATGAATGCACGATTGGCGCATTCGTCGAGATTCGCCGCGATGTCGTCATTGGGTCACGCGTCAAGATTCAGGCTTTTGCCTTCATACCTGAAGGTGTGGAAATTGGCGATGGCGCTTTCATTGGACCGCACGTAACATTCACGAATGATCGTTATCCGGCCTCGGTGAATGAAGCCGGTGAACTGCTGATGCCCGGCGAGTGGCAGCTAGAGAGAACGGTTGTGGCGGCCCGGGCCGCTATCGGGGCAAACGCCACGATCCTCTGCGGAGTCACTATTGGCGAGGGAGCCACGGTTGGCGCCGGGGCGGTCGTCGTGAGCGACGTGCCGCCCGGAATGACGGTTGTCGGCAATCCCGCTAGGCCGCTCCCCATCCGTCGAGCCGGTCCAGGCGCCAGGGCGGACTCATAGTTGAGACTCCTATATGGACGAAATATGTTTTCGCCCGAAGACCTTGGTGGCAATCGACACCCAGTCGAAGTGTTGAGCCGGCTCGCGAAGCGGGGACATGAGATCCGAGTGGCGACGTCGGGAGACCGGGTGCGGCTGAAAGCCCAATATCCCTGGGCCGATTTCTTCACCTATCCGCGACCCACTGGCGGGACCGCGGCCAATCATCTGGCGCATCTGAAAGGCGCACGTGCCCAATTTCTAAACGCCTCCCGTGGATTCCAACTCCAAGTGCTCTTGCTTGCGTCGTACGAAGTCGCTGCGGCCGCCCAATTCGTTGGCTGCCTGCGCGGTGTGCCCAGCATGTTCTTCTACCACTCTGAGCTCTATTCCGACTACGTGAACAGGGTTGCCAAAGACCGGCGACCAGCCAAGCGCCTTTTCGGCCGCCTGCTCAATGCCTACGCTCACTGGCTCGAGCGTCAAGTGCTGGAGAACAGCAGCGTAGTGGTAGCGGTTAGCGGCTTCTCGGCTGAGCAGATTGCGACCCATGCGCCACGCGCGACCCAGCGAGTCGTCTCCATTCTGAATGGCGTCGATACGACTTTCTTTCATTCCCGCTCAGACCGCCAACAACTCAAGACGCAGCTGGGGCTTGAGCCGACCGTCCCGCTGGTCATAGGCGTGGGCAGGATGGTTCCAGTTAAGCGCTTCGAGCGATTTCTCGAGACAGCCGCGCTGCTGAAGGCCGAGGGAGTGGCCTTCCAGGCTGCTTTGATTGGCGAAGGTCCCGAGCGAAGCAGGTTGGAACGGGCCAGCACGAGCCTGGGAGTCGCCGATCTCGTGCGCTTCACCGGCCAACTCAACGCCGAGCAGTTGCGTGCATACATGCAGGCCGCGGACGTCCAAGTGTGCTCGAGCGTGTTTGAGAACCGTAGTCTCGCCATCATGGAGGCGCTCGCCTGCGGCACTCCGGTTGTAGGTACGGCGACCGGAGGCACTCCCGAGCTCTTGAATGCCGTCGACACTCGGCTGCTTGTATCGGAGCAGTCAGCCTCGGCACTCGCTTGCCCCATCCGCTGGCTGCTGAGCACCCCAGCAGAACGCGAAGCCCTCGGCGCTCACTGTCGCCAGTTCGCGGTTCAGCAGCTCGACTGGGAACGAACCGTTGATCTCGTGGATGCTCAATTACACGCGTTGGTCAGCTGATGCGATCCCTCGTCCTCGGAGGCTGTGGCTTCATCGGCTCTCACCTGGTTCGCCGCTTGGCAAGGGATGAGGCCGAGATCAAGGTCCTCGACCTTGGCCCAAGCCTGCATCACCCCGAGGAGCCAGGCTGCGCGTACCTCTACGGCAGCTGGCAGGATTCCTCGCTGCTCAGCGAGGCGCTCGAGGGGGTCAGCTGTGTCTATCACCTGATTGGCACGGTGCAGCTCGCACAGGCAAATGAGCATCCGGCAGAGGACCTTCAGAGGACCGGTGTGGACTCCGTGCGCCTCCTCGAGGCGTGCGTCTCGCATGCTGTGAAGCGCGTGGTTTACGTATCGTCCGGCGGCGCCGTTTATGGCTTGCCCCGAACCGTCCCGATAGCAGAGGACCACCCAACCGAGCCTATCTCCGCTCACGGTATCTCGAAGCTGGCCGTCGAGAAGTACTTACGGCTGTTTGCCCATTTGCACGGTTTGGAGCACCAAATCGCCAGATGCTCCAATCCCTACGGTGAATGGCAAGATCCGCTGCGAGGCCAGGGAGCAGCGGTGGCGCTGCTCTGGCGCACGCTGAGGCGTGAACCGGTGAGCATCTGGGGCGATGGGAGCGTGGTGCGCGACTACGTGTACGTTGGCGACGTGGCAGACGCACTCGCCCGACTCGGTACGCATCCGGAGCCAAACCGGATATTCAACGTGGGGTCTGGTGTCGGGACATCCCTGATCGACCTTCTGGGCGCCATTGCTCGCGTCGCTGGCCTCGATCCCATCGTGCAATACGCTGAAGCGAGGCAGTTTGACGTGCAGATGAACGTCCTCGACGTAACCAGCCTGCAACGCGCCACTGGCTGGTGTCCGAGCGTGCAGCTGGAGGAAGGGCTGCGACGCACGCAGGCTTGGCTGGAGGATTTCGGACGGGGAAAGTCAGCCTGAGCGACTGGCTCGCCAGCGCAGCAGACTGGCGTACAGGTTATTGCCACGATTGCCCGACACGATGGATGCTAACGTTCGGAGACCGCGCCCGGAAATGAGCAGGCGGGGATCGTAACGGCAGCCCAGGACCAGGGCGTGCAGTGCGGCGGCCCGGTCTCGGTTCGAAAGCCCGCGCGATATTCGGCGGGCATGCTCGCCGACAGTTCTCAGGAGATCTGGCGACCCATTCGCTTCAGGGTAACGCGCCATGTATTCGCGCAGCAGCCGCTTGTACAGACCCCAGAAGCGGTTCAAATCCGCACCGTCGATCCCGAGTCGCAGGCGAGCTGCGAGATCCACCTCGGCGTCCGGAAAACTATGGCCGAAGACCTGTTCCAGCATCCGGCCGATGATGAACCTGTTCTCCGCTATGGAGCGGTTAGCCTTAGCGCCCACCAGAGAGCCCATCATAGAGGCGCCATGCTGCCGGTAGCTCAGGAGCCGGTCAGGCAGGTTAGCGACTTGGTACCGCAAGGCTATTCGAGACCAGAGCTCATAGTCTTCGCACTGGCGAAAATCGGAGTATCCGCCAGCCGCGAGAATGACTTCTCTTCGGAACATCACGGAGGAGTGGACGAAGGTGTTATCGAAGATCAGCGCCCAACGAATGCTCGCCTGTTGAAGGCTGACGTCGAGCTGTCCTATGGGATTTCCGGCTTCGTCGATGACCGTAGCCTGACTTCCGAGCAGGACGATATCAGGATGTCGAGCAAGGTAACCGATTTGCCATTCGAATCGCCTCGGATGGGAAACATCGTCCTGGTCATGCCGAGCTACCAGTGGGGCTGTGGCTAAGCTGAGGGCGCGGTTCAGCGTGCCGGCCAACCCCAGGTTGCTTTCGTTTTCGAAGAGCCGGACGCGAGGATCGTCATAGCCCCTCACGACATTCGCCGATTCGTCCTGCGAAGCATCGTTTACGACGAGCAACTCGAAGTCCGCGTGCGTCTGCACCAATATGCTGTCGATTGCCGAATGCAAGAATCGGGCGCCGTTGTACACCGGCATCACCACCGACAGATCAGGCATGTGTAACGGCCTCAGCCCAGATCTCGCCCCAGGCCACCTGCAGCTGCCTGATGGACAAACCGGCCTGGCTCAACTCCTCCTCAAATGAGTCCACCGTGTATTCAGTGAAGTGTGTGGCGTCGCTGAAGTAGGGAAGCTTGAGCTCTTGCCGCAATGGCACTCGCCAATCCCGGTTGTAGAGTGGGACGCGAATAAGCCAACGAGCGGGAGCGACTTCCCCGAGCAGGCGACGTAGAAACCCCACCCTTTGTTCAATGTGCTCAAGCAGATTCGACAATACGATGACGTCGAAGGCGCCCTCCGGCCGCTCCTCCAAGGCATCACCATGGATGAATTCCAAATTGGGCAGCCCGAAGCGAGCGCGGGCCATGGCTATGTGTTCCGCGTTGAGATCGATACCGACCACTTGAGCGTCAACCCGAGAAGCTATCGAATAGGCGACCGCGCCGTAGCCGCAGCCCAGGTCCAGGACCCGTTCGCCTGGGTGAATCCGATCCACGAAGAAGTCGTGGTAGCGCATCAAGCGATGCTTAACGTGGACCCCGCTGTCGTAGCTGATCGCCACCTCATTGACACGGCTGGTCAGATCGTCGTCGATTTGAAGCAACGCGCGCATCGCGGAGCGCGGCGGCCCAGCCGCCGTCGCATCAAAAACTGCCTGCAGGAGCCGGCGCCTCAGGCGCCACGGAATGAGGCGGAACGGTGCGCTCGCGATCAGACGGATGGACCGTCTCACGTCAGAAGCTCCTCAAATGCCTGTTGGTGCCTCAACAGCCAAGCATCGAGATCAAAATTGCTGACGGCTCTCTCCCTCGCCGCCCGTGAATACTCGCTCAGGCGAGAGGCGACCGCCACGACAGCCTCGGCCATCACGTTGGGATCGGGAGGAATATCCTGCTCCCAACTCAGCTCGGCGGGCACTCCCACTCCTGCATCCTGCCCAACGATCTCCGGCACGCCGCCACTGCAGGAGTACACCACGGGCAGCCCGCAGGCCATGGCCTCAATGACGAGGCCTGGCGAGGGATCGTTGTACTTCGTGTGCAGCAGGATGTGGGCGCGGCGAAAGATATCCGGCGCTTCGACCTGGGTGTATGGTCCCACGAGCGTCAGTCGGTCAAGTACCTGTCGCTCCTGAGCCAGCCTCTTGACTGCCTCCAGGGCCAGTGCCTCGTCTGGAGTCCAGGTCAGCCGGCCAGTGATCAGCAGCCGTGTGGCCGGGCGGGTCTTGACCACTCTAGCCAATACCTCGATCGCCGAGGCTACGCGATACCACTGATACTGAGTGCCACCCAGCAGCAGCACCAACTCCTCGGTGGTTCGATCTGCCGTAGCCGGAGTGAAGCGAGTCGTATCGACCGCGTTGTACAGGATGTCCCAAGGCTTGCTTCGGGCCCCCAAGTATCGGTCGGCGCTGTCCTTGCAGAATTGGCTCTGGTAGAAAACGTAATCTGCATGGCGGATAAGGCGGGCCATGGGACGGTTGGCCTGTTGCCAGCCAGGTCCATGCCACGCGGGATAGGCCACTCCATCCTGGTTCCAGACCACCTTGGCCCCCTTGCGACGCGCCAGCCGGGCCAAGGCGACCGCGCCCCGCGGCGGCTGGCTGCTAACCATGTAGAGGATATTGAATCTCGCGGGGGAATTCGGATAGATGTCCTGCATCCGTTGGAACTTGACTATCCCGCCAATGGCAGGCTCGAGCGACGAGGGAATCCGTGGTTGCCCATACCAGACCTGCGGCGGCAGGCACCGGGGCACGCTTGCCCGATTCTCGGAGAGGAGCGCCGGAAGGCTCGACATCAAGGAGATTGCCTGGCGCATCCGGATTCGAGTCGACACCGGCAAGAGGTTGGCCGGATGATCCGGGCCGTGGTTTGCCAGAGATCTGATAAGGTTCGGACGGCCGATGGCCAAAGCATAATGTCCCCGTTCCAAGAACCTAGCCGCGTTGCGGAGGAGCCATGCGCCTGATCAGAAGCATGGCGGCCAATTTTGGCACCGCAGGTGAGCTGCTGGGCTACCTTTGGCAGCGCAAGCTGTGGTGGTTGGTACCAATGGTCACCGTGCTACTGGTCTTCGGGCTGCTCCTCGTATTCGCCGCCACCACCGGTGTCGCCCCGTTTATCTACGCGTTGTTCTAGCCATTCGCCTTTCGTACCACCGCATCGCCCATTACCAGGAGGTCGATCCCGCTCCGGGCAAAGGTCGAGAGCGCATTCTCTGGGGTGTTGACGATTGGCTCGCCGCGTAAGTTGAACGAGGTGTTGAGCAGGACTGGGACGCCGGTACCCTGTCCGAATTTCTCCAGCACGCGATAGTAGCGCGGGTTCCATTCGGACCGAAGAGTCTGCAGCCGGCCGGATCCATCGACGTGCGTTACAGCCGGAATGCAATCGCGCCGGTTCTCCCTGACCTGGCTGACTAACAGCATGTAGCGCGCTGGATAATGCCTGGCCGGCTCAGGGAGCTCGAAGTACTCACTCGCGTGCGCCTCTGCAACGACCGGTGCAAACGGCCGGAAGGGTTCCCTGAACTTGATCTTGACGTTCACCGTCTCCTTCATCTCCGCCCGTCTGGGGTCGGCTAGGAGGCTCCGGTTTCCCAGCGCTCGTGGTCCCCACTCGAAGCGGCCTTGATACCAGCCGACGACTTGCCCCTTCATCAACGCGTCGGCAACGATATCCGTGAGACGCTCGTCATCTTCAATCCAATCGAAGCCCGCTCCTGCGCGAGCGAGCGCGGCGCGGATAGCGGCGGGACCGTGTTCTTCGCCCCAGTAGGCATGCTCCAGAACAAAGCGGCGGGGCTGTCCCAGAAGGACGTGGTGGGCGTACAGAGCCGCTCCCAGCGCCCCACCTGGGTCACCGGCCGCAGGTTGAATGAAGACGTGCTCGAAGGGCGTCTCGCACACCAGCCGGCCATTGGCCACGCTGTTCAATGCAACCCCACCGGCAAGGCACAGATTCTTCGAGCCGGTCTTCTCATGGGCATATTTCGCCATCTTGAGGACAGTGTCTTCGGTTACGCGCTGGACGCTGGCGGCAATGTCCGCCCAGCGCTGATTCTTCTCGGCGAGGGCTCTATCGGAATGACTCCCAGTGGCCTCAGTGAAGAACTCCGCCTCTCCGGGCCGTGGTTCACCAAAAAGATCCACGAAGCGCCGGTTGTACGAGTGCCGGGTGGAGACGTGGAAGCTGAAGTAGTCCAAGTTCAGACGGAAGCTCCCGTTGTCCTGAACGTCGATCAGCTTGTACACATCGTCCACGAAGTGGGGCCGCCCATATGGCGCCATACCCATGACCTTGTATTCGCCCTCGTTCACCTCGAATCCAAGAAAGGCGGTGAAGGCCGAGTACAGAAGCCCGAGCGAGTGGGGAAAGCGGATCTCGTCGAAAAGCTCGATGTCATTTTGGGCCCCGTTGGTGGGGTGCTCGTTCGAGTCCCAGCGGGCGGTCGCCCGTCCAACGGTCGCCGTAGCCCATTCGCCGACACCGTCGATGGTGAGGATGGCTGCCTCATCGAATGGCGAGCAGAAAAATGCGCTGGCCGCGTGAGACAGGTGGTGCTCAGAGAAGAGCACCCGCTCTGAGCGCACCCCCAGCTCGCTCATGATCTGGCCCTTCACCCACAGCTTCTCGCCAAACCAGGCGATCATCGACTCTCGGAAGACGCTCCAGCCCCGCGGGAACGTTTGCAGGCAGGTCAACAGGATTCGCTCGAACTTGAGCAGCGGCTTCTCGTAAAAGACCACGTAGTCCAGATCCTCCCGCCGAATGCCTGCCTGGCGCAGACAGAAGTCGATGGCGAGATGTGGAAACCCCTGGTCGTGCTTCTTGCGTGAAAAGCGCTCTTCTTCAGCTGCCGCTACGAGCAGTCCATCCTGCAGGAGCGCCGCCGCGGCGTCGTGGTAATAGCACGAAATGCCCAGAACGTACACGATCAGCGCGACCTCGCGCTGCCAACGATGCCGTTACTGATCAAGCTAGCCGCCGCGAATCGTCAATCGTGCGGTCTCGGGTGGTCCGGGACAGCCAGAAGCTGCCGGTGGGGCGCGATCTGAGCTCGAGCGGATCAGAGGTCATGCGAGCGATAACCGCGAAGGGCACGAGAATGGTGAAGTGGAACAGCGTGAGAAAGACGCGGCCCACGGTATCGCCCATGATCCGGCCAATCCGTTTCCAGACCGTCCAGACCCGTCGCAATCCGCTTATCGTGGCATCCTTCAACGACCTCTCCGTCCCGTGGCGTCGGGCGCACCTACTCTAGCAGTCGTCCAGCCGAAGCGATTGCGTTGACTGGAAGTCAACGAATGATCTGGTGGCTAGCCAGATAGCGTTCGATACTGGCCGCTGCCAACGCGTGGCCAGCTTCGTTCCAATGGCCGCTGCCCAGTCCCGCCCCAAAGCCATGGAAGCGCCGTCCGGTCTGCTCGCGCACCCGTTGTTCCTCGTAGGCCTCCGGAAGGTAGTCGAGATTATTTGCGGCGGCAAGCTGCGTCAGGCGCTCCTCCGGGTAAAACACGTCCAGCCCGGCGCTTTGGGCCTTGGCGTACGTGTCGTCATCATTACTTACGCCCAAGATCAGTAGCTTTGCGCCGTGGTCTTCGGCAAAGGAGCGCATACTCACCAGAAGCTTCTCGTTCACCCTCCATGCAGTGTCATACGCCGAACCCGGTGCGGGCGCGCTGAAGATCTCGCTTCCGGACAGTCCTGGCTCGGGAGTGAACTCACCCCTGCCGGCGCCGGAATCGGCGGTATTCGCGGAGGTGGCAGCGCGGCTTCTCAGCCGGCTCAGCATGCTGCGCATCCCTCGCTCGCCCAGCGTCGCCAGCACACTGGAGTTACGCACCGTTCGAAAAAGCTGATTCACCGGCGTATTCTGTGCCCGCACGTAGCTGACAAACGATTCGTCGAGGGCCAAAGAACCATCCGGGTTGAGTGTGTAGTAGGGCTTCCACGGGATGTTATTCAGGCTGCGGACCGAATCCCGCACATCATTGCCTGAGAAAAAGGCCACGATGACGAGGTCTGGTTGATACTGGATAGCTTCGTGCTTCAGCGTTTCGAAGTACTGCGCAACGTCGAAGCCGCTCATGCCAAAGCCCAGGACCTCGACGTTTTTGCCCTCGCTCCTCAGATCTCTCTCCAGCAGCTTCCAAAACGTCTGGCTGAGATCTACCTGAAGCGCTTCGACAAATGAGTCCCCAATGACCGCTATGCGGTAGACCCCTTCAGGCTTGGACAGCCCGTGCTCCTGGTCTCGCCAGCCATGGGAGTTGATGCTGTAGCAGGAAAACCCTTCGAGGTTGAAGCAGCCAGAGTAACCTGGCCAGTTCACGATCCCGACCGTCTCACTGTATTGCGTGGGAACGAGGTTCGTGGGGAAGCTACGTTGAACCCTGCGCAGGGCTAACTCCAGCAGCCCGAGGGTTAACGCAATTGAGACGAGCGTCAGAAGCAGCCCGCTCGTCAAGCGAACTCGTTTGGGCCAGGCGTGAGCGGAGCTGGCAAGCGGCAAAGCCATCAGCCAGCAGAAACAGCGCCGTCCAACTGTGGTTTAGACACCACAATGGCGTAAGCAGATGGCGGCCAGCTAACCCGGCAATCGGCCTTGACGGCAGCCCGCAACAAAGCCGAATACAGGCGAGTTGCCTTCGAGCCGCGGGTTCGAATATGAGGCATCCTGAATAGCCGCCGCAAGACTCGAGGTACCAATGGAACCGTCAGCCACAAATACATGCTGCCGGTTTCGAGCCAGGTGATCACTACCGTGTGCAACAGGAACGACGGTAGCCCGCCCAACCCCCACAGCTCAATGACCTCGAGCCCCGCGGATTCGAAGAGCCGGGCAAGACCCGCGGACGAGAAGCGACGAAAGCCATGAAAAGGATATAAGAACAGCGCCCAGACGCTTGGCACGATGTGAATCCCATAACCGCCCGGCGCTGTGACGCGACCTATCTCCTGGATTGCAGCGTGAATGCCGGGAATATGCTCCAGGCTACTCGATGAGTACGTAACGCCGATGCTGTGCTCGCGTAGCGCCAGCTGCTCGACCACCATCCGTCCAAAACGGCGAGGTGGCTGCATACGCTGCCGCGCAAGTAGCCATGAATCCCTCGCCAGAGGATCGATTCCAAAGTAAAGGCTCGCGCCAGCGGTCTCGAAAAAGCGCGCCTGTCCTCCTGCCCCACAGCCAATATCGCAGACGATTTGCTGCGCACAGCGCTTGGCTGCCATTTCTTGGATGAAAGCTGCCGTGTACGTTCGAATGGGGCTCGCTCCCGCCTCATACTCTGCCTCGACAGATCCTGACGAGGAGCTCAACCGATAAGGCGTCGCCTTTCTGCGCTCGCTGAACGCTTGGACGATCTGTCGAAGGCCGTACAAGAGGTACCGCAAGCTGTCCGGTCTCGACAGCGATACGTCCCCTGAGATTTCAGGTGGAGCTGCGTTGGGCATGGAATCCCATGGCGGATAGATAGCGATCGGCCACGTCCCCGAGTGAAGGAATGGAGATCTTCTGGCGACGGTCGCCATACTCACGCACCAATCGGTCGATCAGCTCCGGGATCTCCTCTTCGGAAGAGAAGCTGAAGCCGGCTTCTCCGGCGATCTCCGGGTGCCCCCCACTCTTCGCGTAAATAGCCGGCAGCCCGCAGGCCAAGGCCTCGAGTAAGGCGTTGGAGCACGGGTCATGCAGGCTGGCAGTAACGTAAACGTCATGGTCACGCAGCAGCTCGGCGAGCTCATGTGAAGGCACTGGCGGGATAACCCGAATGTTTTGGAGGTCTACGGGCACCCGCCCAACGAAGTCGTACTCCAGCCTGCTCCAATCCAGGTGACGGTCGAGCCACTGATACGTCGCAGCGCCCTTGTTGACATTATCGGACCAACTGGTGGAGATGAGCCTTACCTTGCGGCCCGTCAGCGATCTCACGGTGCTGCCCGGACGAAATATGGCCGGATCGGGGGCATTCATGATCACCGTCGGGTTGCGCAGATTGAGTCCCGCCTGTTGGTGAGCCTGCAGACTGTAGGCAGATTGAAAGACGGTGACATCCGCCAGCTCCTGGTTGAGCTCCCAGATCCTGCGATCCGTACCGTCGTCCTGCCCGCGATAGGCAGCGATTGGCCCGTCGACCCGATGCACCATGCGACAACCCGGCCGGCGCATGCGCCGCAGCCTATCGAAGTCGAAGTTGAACGAGTTGAAGAGGCAGGCCTGTGAGGACGGTGAAATTCGATTCGCTTCAACTTTGAGTCCGAGGCGCCGAAACTCACCGCGAAGCGCAAGCAAGAACTGATTTCCGCCTCCGTAGGGCGGCCGTTGAAACTCGTGGATGATGGCAACGTCGGGTCTTCGCCAGATCGCGTTGACGAGCTTCTTCAAACCTGCGCGTCGCCCACAACATACCGGGAGTTCTGCCCCGAACGTGCGTAGTATGCGTATCCGTCATCAGCCGCAGTCAAGCGCTGAGCAAAAAATGTCGCACGCTGATGCCGCAAATTGGGATTGTAACGATCGTATGGCTGCACCCTAAGCACGCATCTCCAACCGGCCATGTGCAGCCATGCCGCGATAGCTCTGGCGTTTGGCAAATGCGTAACCGTACCAGTGTCGCGATAGGTTTGGGGATAGTGCAACTCGACTGCTGGTGACGGAAGGCCCTGAAGGAGCCAGTTGCGTGTCGTCGCCGACTCCAGTGCTAGCACGCCACCTGGTCGCGCTAGACGGTAGAGGGTCCTGAGCAACCGCAGCTGTTCCGCATTATGATACAGGACACCCAGGCAATAGATCAAGTCGAAGCTGCCCAGGTCTCTCAGAACCTCGCCTGTCAAATAAATAATGTTGCCTTCCAAGTACGTATGAGGTACGTCGATATCCGCAAGCCACGCCTGGTTCCCGTCACGCTTTTCCGGCAGATCGATGAAGACGATTTCAGACGGATGCAAGGATTGCAGGCGACGAGAATCGAGTCCATCCTTTGGCCCAATTTCCATAATGCGTGGAGCATTGCTTGACAGATTGGGAAAACGAGCCGTCAGTTGTCGAAAGATCTCAGGTCGATACATCAGCGGCTCACTTGGGGTCTTCTGCGACGGCCTGCCGGTCAGATGATGTGCGATGCGAATCAAGGTGCCGACGATGAAATCTCTCATTTGGATCCGGCGCCAGTGGCGAATGCACCCAGGTGGGATCCTGGCTCTAACCTTGTCTCCTTCGCAGTCGATCGGGGGTTGGTCCAAGATGCATTTCGTATTCGACGACGGTACCCAACAACTCCGTTGGGGTCGACGCGGGCGATCAGGTTAGCAGCTCGTTGGAAGGCACATCTCGAACATAGCGGGCCGGGGTGCCCATCCAGAGAACGCGTGGGGGGACGTTACGTGTGACCACCGAGGCGGCCGCGATGAATGCCTCCTCACCGATTTCCACTCCCGGCAGCAGCGTTGCATTGGCACCTACACGGGCGGCGCGCCGAATTCGCGGGCCCTTCTTGAGGGCAAATCTTCGCTCGGTCCGTCCCATGAAATTGTCATTAGTCATGATCACACCGGGGGCGATGAATACGTCATCCTCAATCAGTGTGTCCGTGGGCAAGTAGGCCTTGCTCTGAATCTTCACTCGACTGCCAATCTGAACGTTGTTCTCGACCGTCACGTTCGCTCCCACGATGGTCCGATTGCCAATCGAACACCCCTCCCGGACTAAGCTTTGGTCACCAATCAGGCTCTCGCTGCCGATTTTCGAACCCGCAAAGACCACTGTTCCTGCACCAATGCGCGAGTGGGCTCCAATGCTCAAGCCATCCAAGCGCTTGTTAGCGGAGGTACTGGTTACCGCAAGGCTAGGTAGGCGGCCAAGCACAGCATTATCGCCCACAATGACCCCATCACCCAACTCGGTGCCGTCATGAATTACGACGTTATGCCCCAAGATGACGCCGGAACCAACCCGGACGTTGCTTCCAATAACGACATTCTGGCCCGATGAGATGGTCGGCACGCCCTGATGCCCGCCCTCGTCTTGCACGTTCGTCACCCAGCAGTCGATTGTAACTTCGCGCCCGCCTGACGGACTACAATTACCGCTGTTATCTTTCCCGCCCAACACAGGCCAGGCGTGCGGCACTTCATCCTCCAGAGGATGTGGAGCCACCGCCGCCTAGCAGCAGCCGTCATTCTCACCGGATTGGGCGTTTCTGCATCAGAAGGACTTAGCATCGCCATAGTCGTTCCCTTGCTTAATGCTCTCGCCGGACCGCAATCTGGCGCGCTTGGAAACGGCAAGCTGGCTCTCGTCGGCAACTTCCTCCAGCAAATGTCTCTCGCTGAGGCGCTTAGAGCAATCGGCATTCTACTGATAATCGTGGCGCTCGCTCGTAGTGTGCTCCAGTTTTTGGGCAACTGGCTTTCTTACCGTCTGCAGACGGCGATCGACAATGACCTCCGTCTTGGAGTTTTTGAGCAACTGCTGTCTGCAGGACTCGCATTCATACAGGGCGACCGGTCGGGCAATCATTTTGCGGTGCTCAACTCGTTCACCTGGCACACTAGCCGTCTGATTCAGACACTCGTTTCCCAGGTAGCGAACGTTTTCGTATTGGTGGTCTACGTACTGCTGATGCTTGCAGTCTCCGTACAACTCACGCTCGCCGCCGCGATATTGCTTACCGGAGTCTCCTTAACGGTCACTGTACTGAATCGCCGAGGTGCTGTGGTCGGTCGTCAGCTCACCCAAGTATCAGCTGAGCTTATAGCTGTCGGAATGGAAAGCCTCGCAGGCATGAAGTTGATTCACCTGTTCGGCAAAGAAAAGGACGCTCGGGCGCAGTTCCAAGCGTCGGTCAATGAATTCAATCTGCGCGTCATGCAGCAGGGAACCCTGTTGAGCATGACAGCAGCGACCTTCGCCGCACTGACGACGTGCGCGATTGCCGGGATCATTGTGGTGAGCACGTTTGTCGTGCCAGTCACTCCCGCTTGGATCGAGCTCTTAATGCTCTTCCTGATCATTATCTTCCGACTGCTCGGGCCTGCAACAGAACTCAACAGCGCGCGGTCTACTTTAGCCACCAACTTGCCCGATGTGCAGAAAGTCATCGCTTTCTTGGATGAGGAAGGTAAGCACAAGGTGATCGACGGACCACTGATCTTCGAGGACTTCCACACCGAGGTTCTTTTGCAGAACATTACCTTCCGTTACCCCGGTAGTGAAGAAGTGGTATTGGAGGATGTCACCTTCGCGCTGCCCCGAGGCCAGATTACGGCGCTCGTTGGAGCGTCGGGCGCAGGAAAATCCACTATAGTCGACCTTCTTGCGCGCTTCTATGATCCGGATAGGGGTCGGATAAGCGTAGATGGAGTGGATTTACGCCAGTTCAATATAGCTAGCTGGCGAAGGTGCCTGGGCGTAGTCAGTCAAGACATTTTCCTGTTTGCAGAATCGGTTTCATGGAACATCCGCTACGGAAACCTCTCCGCCACGGACGAACAAGTGCGCCGCGCAGCCCATCTTGCTCATGCTCACGAGTTCATCGAACAGCTCCCTGAGGGCTATGACACGCAGATCGGCGATCGCGGGGTACGCCTATCGGGCGGTCAACGACAACGAATAGCTATCGCCAGGGCCATACTCAACAATCCCAAGGTCCTGATCCTTGACGAGGCTACTAGCGCGCTCGATTCGATTACCGAGAAGCTCGTGAATGCTGCCCTTCAAGGGCTTATACAAGGACGGACGGTCTTATGGGTCGCCCATCGTCTCTCGACAATTAGGCAGGCCCATAACATTGTGGTTCTAGAACGCGGCCAGGTTGTCGAATCAGGTACGCATGAAGACCTCGTGACCCAAAACGGACACTACGCCAGTCTGGTAATGGCTCAGTCTCTTCAGCCTGTCAGATGATCGGCACGATAAGCTCGGCGCTCCAGCGCAGACTACGTTCCGTTGTCACACACATCGCCTCTCGATTGTGGGACTGGCAAATGGACGAATGGGAGGCCCGCAGGACCGCTAATCTGCTACGGGCGATGTCGAGTCATGGCATGCCCGTAAGGTTGCGGGCCGGAGTACGAATAGTACGTCCGGAGAACGTAACGCTTGGTCATCATGTTGACATCGGCGAAAATTGCTTTTTGATGGCGCAAGGCAGCATAGTGCTTGGTGATTATGTCCTTATTGCTAACAATTCGGTGATAACGACGATTGGCCACCAGATGGATGGCATATATTACGGACGGATTTCTACGGCTCCGGTGACCCTCGGCTGCAATGTGTGGATAGGTTCCGGTGCCATTATCCTGCCAGGCGTATCGATTGGAGACAACGCGATCGTTGCTGCAGGGGCGGTCGTAACGCGCGACGTCCCACCGAGTTCGCTTGTCGCTGGAGTTCCTGCCCGGGTGAAAAGAAAGCTGTCCTGAGGCAAGCGATTCTGACGTACTAGCACCCGTCAACATCGGGCCAATCCGGAGTTTACGTCTTCTCGGGAGTTACGGCTTCAGCGATCTTCGAGAGAACAAGCGCTAAGTTCGATTAGCCGAGCACTGACCAGCCCGTGTTCGATGCCGTTAGGCAACATATCCGGCGAAGAATGCGCGCCACTGCGGGATCTGCGCGAACAGGTCATGTTGCTCAGCAGTTCGCCGCGCCGCTGCCGCCGCCGCTTTCCGGTCGTAAGTGTCCGATAACGCGTGGCGCGCCCAGTGGGTAAGAGCCTCGATGTCCTCGACATCGACGATCCAGGCGTTTTTGCCATGATCAACCAGGTCCACGGCCTGTCCGACTCGAGTCGTCACCAGCGGGACGCCCGAAGCCATCGCCTCCAGCACGGCCTTGGGGCCACCTTCATCTCGCGAGGTCACCAGGTACAGATCCAATGCGTGATACATGTGGCTCAGTTCATCGTAGTTAGCCGCAAAATGATGGCGGAAAGGGACTCCCATCTCCTCCAGGCCGCTTGCTACGTAACCCCTCGCCGGGCCTGATAGAAAGACGAAGATCTCAGGAATCTGATCTTTCAGTCGTCCTATTGTGCTCAGAAAGACGTCTGGGCCCTTCACTAGCTTCGGCTCGAGCCCTTCGGCCCAACCAACACCGTCCTTTTGGAAAGAGCCGATCACGACGGCAGACTGAGGAAGACCATACTTCTGCCTAGCTTGGGCTCCTGATTCATTAGTCTTCGCTTGGAAGCGCGCCGTATCAACACCTATAGCGATCCGGTGCACCTTTGCAGGTTCGACTCCCGCTTCCAGAACCAGGCGCTCCATGCCGCTATGGGATACTCGAATTCGACTGAACCGTCGATGTTCGCGTCGCAGATTGTCATAGCACTGCACAAATACAGGATCACGCCCATCCGGCCAGCCGTGTGCGTAGTACATTCCAAGCCGATTTGAGCTATGGGTGCGCACACCGCCCAACAGCACAAATTGCCCGGCAAAATAGACAGCCTGCCGACGTACCCCAGCGGGGGAGTCGCCAAGCCACGCTCGAATCTTCATGGAGCGACACACGCGCTGCAGGTCTCGCACTTCATCACCCAGCACCCAACTCCAGCTATCGGGCACGAGCACCAGTCCGGAATACGACTTGGCGGCAGCGGACAAGCACGCCAATGCCAAACGGCGACCTACTCGCCCAACACCATCGATCACCATTGAAATATCGGCACCACTTCGGCGAGTAAAGACTTCTGGCTAAACACCTGCATCGACACACCTTTAGCGAGAAGTAGTTCGCTCCAGCGGGCAAGCATACTCACTGTGTCTCGGCCACCCGGGAACGGGCTTCGGTATGTCAATCCTGGAATTTCCTCCCTATCGGTCTCGCCTTCTCTTAGCCAAAAGTATCGCTTATCATACAGGTCCACTCCTACGAGCACGATGTTTTTCCAACCAACAAGATACGCGAAGTTCACTACATCGATCACTGTCCCAAACCCATGCGACAGACCATTCGCAAATGACTCGCTTGGAGGTGAATAGCGGCCCCGCGCACGGCGGCGGAACCGAAATATTCGGGCGGATTTCGGCAGGAGCCTTCGACCAAGTATTGTGTTGCCGCCAATGGCCCACCAGCCCTCTTGAATTAAGTGCACCGTCGCACTGTATCTTGGATTAGTCGCGAACGCCCCAGCCAGTTCGTGGTAGTCTATTACTTCAGCCGTCAGATGGTAGTCGACACGGACGAACTGCTGCCGAAAGAAGCGGTTGAAAGAGATCGTGTTGCCGGCCGCAATGTGCTCCCAGTCATACGGCGACAGATCATTTATGGATGGCCCGCTACCGAGAACAAACACTGTGTCGGAGGTCCGAGTGTCTCGTAACTCGGCTTCAGACATCGGGTGATAGTAGCCCCTTGCGGAGAGGTTACGAAGGTAAGCTACTGCCGAGAGCGGTGTCGACGGCCACCACCACCGCCAGTCTCGGCGAACTATTCGAGCTGGCAGCAGAACCGTTCGTACTAGATTGAGAAGTGACGGCGTCAGTTAGGCATCTATCCCGGCGGCCTTGCGGTAATCAGCTGGATGACCTATATCCACCCAGTCCTCGGCTATCGGAAATCCGACAACACGCTCTCTCCTATTCAATAGCGCCGTGATGAGGTCAGGCATATCGTATGACCGCTTCCTCGGGACTATGGCTCGAACACTGGGGTTAATTAAGTAGATGCCGGCATTAACGTACCGTCGCATCTTGGGCTTCTCGCAAATCCCAGTGACGCACTCTCCTTGAAGTTCGACTACTCCAAACGGCAGCTCGAACTCGTGCTCCTTTACAGCCACTGTCATGCTCGCCGAGTTTTCCATATGAAAGTCCAGCATCGCGCGGAAATTCACGCTAGTTAAGATATCTCCATTAATTACTAGCAGAGGCTCGGTCGTTGGATCCATCAAGCCTAACGCGCCCGCTGTTCCAAGAGGCTGATCTTCCCGGACATAGTTAATCTTTACACCGAAGCCGCTGCCATCACCGAAATGATCTCGAATTATGTTTCCCTTGTAATGTGTGGCAAAGTTGACGTGACGAATTCCAGAAGATCGCAAATTGTCGACGATAATCTCGAGTATTGGCTTGCCATGAATGGGAAGCATGGGCTTGGGAATATCTTTGGTAAACTCGTTTAGCCGCTTGCCAAAGCCTCCAGCCATCACGAGTGCTTCGACCGGAGGATTCTGTTCTTTTATGAGCTCGGAAAGCAGCGAAATGCCGACGACTCGATATCGATCGTCCACGATTGGAATGTGACGCACGCCAGCCGTGTTCATAGTACGAAGCAATTCACCGGCCGGCGTATTGGGTGTAGCAACCAGCGGAAGCTGGCCCACCTTCGCTGAGTTAGATAGAACGTCTGCAACTGTCGCGTCCAGCCCCAGTCCCCGCAACAACGCCCTGCGAACGTCTCCGTCGGTCATGGTCGCTTCAAGCCTGTAGTCGTCGCCCACTACCAAGGCGATACCTTGACCTCCGCGATCGATTATCGCCATCACATCACGCAACGATGCCGTGCGCGGTACGCACAGCGCGACTAACGGCTCTTCAGGTCCTCGGCTAGTCCCGGTCAGCTTCATACACCGGGCGCCTCAACGCCCATTCCCCCTCCCGGCGTTCCCACAGGTGCGGAGACCGGAACCGGTCACAAAGCTCCAGGAAGTAGTCGGGATCCATCTCGATGTAGTCCATGACCTCATTAAAATACTTCTTCGGGAACTCACCATCGAACCGCCGAACAAGCGCCACGCCTTCCTCTCGAGTTAAATGCCGGTTGCGAATTTCCTGTGCCGCATCATAGCTAGCTCGGCCCAACCCAAATTTGATGTACGTGGTGTAATAGTGCAGCCCATCGATTCGATCGTCCAGGCTATTGTATTTGCTGTACGTTCCCTCGGATCGCTCAGGGTTCGCCTGGAACCCTGTATGCTCGGCCGCGTAGTAGTAGCTCTCCTGCGGCGTCCACTTCACGTAGTAGCCAAGGTAGTGCACTTCGATATTCGCCTCTTCCAATTGCCGATAATCGAGCGGTAGGTAGGGCTGAAGATCCTGCACCGTCAAACCATGCGTTTCGGAGAGCTCGGCTATGGATACACCCGCTAGCTTTATGCTCGACAGATTTCTCGTTGTGAAATACGATCGGTCTCGCAAGGATCTGGAAGTATCAGCAATAGGATTGCCATACTCGGCCTCGTTTTCCCCATAGAACACAAGCGGCACATGCTGCTGGACTGCCATCTTGGGCGCCAAATTCTTCTGCCCAAGAATAAACGTCTGGAACGGATGCAGCAGGTTCTCAATTGACAATCGCGTAAGCAGCGCATGAACCCTACCGTTAGGCTTGAAGGTCAGGTTATCAAAACCACCCACTTCAATCCAGCTCCGGAAATTTCGGAGGCCAATTTCAGTGTAAAGGATTGGGGGCCATGTGACGGTTAACGGATGCATCCCATATTTGTACTTGAGGAGATGGGCCGCATATGCGCTATCCTTGCCACCGCTGCCAGGAACGATGCAATCGTAAGCCCCGTCAGTGCGTCGATGCCTCTCAAGCAGCCTGAGAAGCTCTTCTTCGCGATCCTCCCAATCGATTCGCTCCTTCTCCAGCGCGAATCGGCAAGCACTGCACTGTCCGCTTTCGTCGATATCGAGCGTGGCGTGCTTGTGGTCACTGCCGTGCTGGAATTCGACGCTTGATGACGGACGTTGGTTCGACATGACGCAAGAGCGGCAGAAGCGAACTGAGGGTGGAAGCCCGTACCACGCTTCCACTGGATCGCGAGATTCACCCACGTCCGATATTCCTCTGTTCTACGAAGGCAGCGAAGTTAGCATAAATTCGCAAGCCCTCTCCACCACTTCGTTCTGGATGAAACTGGCAGGCGAAAATGTTGTCGCGTGCTATGGCCGAGCAATACTCGTAACCACCATGGCTCGTCACAGCTACTACACAGTCCTTCGTCATTGGCTCAACATAGTATGAATGCACAAAATACATAAAGGTCCCGTTGGCCACACCTTGAAGAAGACTCTGTGCCCAAGGCTTGGCGCTTGGCGCATGTACCTGACGCCACCCGACTTGAGGCACTTTTACGCGCTCACCGTCTACCAACTCTGGAAGACGACGTACCGATCCCGGAATGAGGTCGAGCCCCAAATGACGGCCAAACTCATGGCTCTCAGTCATCAGCAGTTGCAGGCCTAGGCAGATACCAAGCAGTGGTTTTCCAGACCTCGCAGCCTGGATCAGCGATGTTGACATCCCACTCTCGTTCAGCTCCCTCATAGCCGTTCCGAAAGCACCAATCCCTGGAAGGATGAACCCATCGGCACGCTCTAGTTCGTCCGGCCCTCGCGCGACGAACGCATCAATCCCGCTAACATCGCACGCTCGCTGAACGCTGAATAGGTTGCCCATGCCATAGTCGACGATGGCAATCCGAGCCTTGCTCATACAGTCGCCGGTCAGACGGGAAAGCGGCAGCACACGCCGTTATCGACCAGATAGGCCTTCAACTTCGACAGCGCGGTTGGCTGCACCTTGCCGAAACTCCGCCCACCACGGAGGTACTCAACGTTACCTTCCTCGTGGAACGCCAATTGGGCAAGTTTCAGTTCATCCAACAGTTGATAGTGAAGTATTGACGCCAATGCTAGCGCATCCGCTCCCGCCGCGGCCGCCGCAAGTGCGTGTTCCACCCTCCCTGCGCCTCCACACACAATCACCGGCACGTCGGTGACGGCTGCAACTTGATGCAATAACTCGAGTTCGAATCCGCTGCCAGTACCTTCCCGATCGACAGATGTAAGCAGGATCTCTCCCGCTCCAAGCTTGGCGGCCTCGGATGCCCATTCAACGGCATCGATGCCAGTTCGCTCACGCCCGTTATCCGTATATGCCTCGTAAACGCCGTTTGGCTGTCTTATGGCCTCGATCGACACCACTATCGTTGATGAACCAAACTGCCTGCTCGCCGACCTGACCAATTCAGGCTCGCGAATGGCAGCCGTATTCAACGCCACCTTGTCTGCCCCAGCGCGGAGGATTGCCTTGATGTCATCCGTTGACCGCAAACCTCCACCTACAGTCAACGGAATAAAAATATCCTTTGCTGTCCTAGTTACAATCTCTAAAAGGCTGTTTCGACCGTATAGGCTAGCTACCACATCCATGTACAGTAGCTCGTCAGCTCCCTGCTCATAGTATCGACGCGCAAACCACTCAGGCTTACCCAAAACACGCAAGCCTTCCAAATGGATGCCCTTAACTAAATTAGGACCTTTGATGTCAAGCCGTGGAATGACACGGATAGTCATCAATGGTTCATCTAGCCGGCATTCGAACGGCGACTCACTGCTAATCGATTAATCTTGCAGCCTCGAGTGAGCCGGATGCCATCGCTGGGCCCTCGAGTTTGACTGGCGCTGCAACGCACCCCACACCGCCTCGATAACGTGCGCCTGCTCCTCGCGGCTGAGCGCCGGAGAACTCGGTAGACTAAGAGCACACTGGTGCAGGCGCTCCGAAACCGGGAATCGCAGACCCTTATCGTATGGTCGGTTAAGGTGAAGCGGGCGCCACAAGGGGCGCGATTCAATCCCCAATGATGCAAGCCTTTGCCTTAGCTGTCGACTGTCCATGCCAAATTCGTCTGCGGCTACAAGTATCGTGAACAACCAGTAAGTGCACAGCGCCCACGGTGCCTGCCTCATCGGCTCGATCCCTTCTAGCTGCTCGAAGGCCTTGAGGTAACGCCTAGCAATGGCTCGTTTCCTGGAGACATGACTATCCAGTTGCTCGAGTTGCGCACACCCCAAAGCGGCGTGGACGTTCGTCATCCGGTAATTGAAGCCGATCTCGTCATGAACGTATTCCGAAGCGTCGTTCTTTGCTTGCGTAGTTAGATACCTCGCTCGCTCTGCCCAACTCGAATTATCAGTCACAATCATGCCGCCACTGCCGCTCGTGATGATCTTATTACCATTAAAGCTGAAGCATGCGATGTCGCCGAGATGTCCTACTGCCTGGCTTCGGTATTGGGCCCCAATACTCTCGGCGGCGTCTTCGATGACATGCAAGCCATAGCTATGGCTAATCTCAATGATCGGATCGATGTCGACCGGATGTCCAAGCAGGTGGACCGGAATAACGGCTTTGATACGTTGGCCCGTAGCCCTGTCGTGGAGCTGGCCATTGTTCACCCTACACTGTCGTTCCAAGAACTCGGTGACTAATTGCGGATCCATCTGCCAGTAAGTCGGATCGACGTCAATGAAGACAGGATCTGCTCCCACATACCGAACTGCGTTGGCGGTGGCAACGAAGGTAAGAGCGGGAACTAACACCGCATCATTGGGTTTAACATCCGCCACTAGCAGGGCAGTGTGCAAAGCCGCTGTACCGGTAGAGGTTGCCACCGCGTGTTTTGCCCCAAGGCGCTGCGCTATGAGTTGCTCAAACTTGTCGACGAATGGGCCAACCGACGACACCCAATTCGTATCCAGGCATTCCTTGAGATAGCGCCACTCGTTGCCATCGAGGCACGGCACCGACAGAGGGATCATTGTGGACCAGAAACAGTCGTGTATCGGCACGACTCAAAGCTTGCGACCCATCGCGGCCATAGAGTCAATGGGGATCGAGACGCAGCAAGCTCGCATCGCTGCCATCCGTCGAAATACCACGGTATCACCGGTCCCGGACCCCTCCAGGATAGCGATGTGCTCAACTCCAAGGCGCTAGCTAGGCAGGCTCTCATCCAGGTTGCCGCCTTGGTCGGCTCCGGCTATCAATCGAGCTGGCACCCCTACGACAATCGTACCGGGATCAACGGCCTTACGCACAACGGCTCCGGCGCCAACAATGGCTGCGTCACCGATGACCACGCCCTGCAGAACCGTGGCCCCGGCGCCTATGTGCGCATAGGACCCAACTTTCACCCGACCTCCCAATCGAGCGCCTGTAGCTATGTGAACGTGGTCCCTGATGTCGCATTCGTGCTCGACGATCGCCCCGGAATTGACGATTACGTCCGCTCCGACCGACGCTTCTGCGTTCACGGCGCTGAATGCCATGAGAGCGCTTCCCGGTCCGATCTTGGCCGAGGCAGAGCAATACGACCAAGGATGCCTAATCTGAACTGGTCGAAGTCCATGGCCCAGGCCCAGCTCAAATATGCGAGCACGCGGCAAATTGTCGCGCGATCCACCAATACCGACCGCGAAGGCGGCCAGGCCTCGCGCGCACAGTTCGGGTAGGAGGTCATCGGAGCCCAGGACTGGCACACCCATGATCGAAAGCCCTCGCATCTCGGTGCGGGCGTCCAGTATCCCAATCGGCGTCGGAAAACCTGCGGCAAGCATGCAGTCGATCACAACCTTGGCATGCCCGCCTCCTCCGAGCACAATGCAGCTATCGTCGGAAATTACAGTCGGCAAGTGGAGCATCGCACGCGCGCAGGGGCGTACATCACAGGCGATCGACGAACTGCTTCAAGAGGAAGTGCTTGTCGAGCACCATTGACGAGAGCCGTTCGACAATGATGCTTGCTGCATGGCCGTTACCATAGGGGTTCGTGATTCCTTGGATAGACTGACGGAATCCTGGCGTGATCGCTCGCCGAATGGCCACGGCAATGGCATCCTTCGTGCACGGCACATCTATAACGTTGGGTGCTCGCAGACGGCCAGCCTGACGCGCGCCTACGTTAACCACAGGCAAACCGAACGACGGCGCTTCGACAATCCCGCTTGACGAATTGCCGACCATCGCGGCGGCATGGAACATCAGGCTGAAATATCCAACTGTCCCAAGATTCGGTAAGTAGCGAACGTGGGGTATCTGCTGGGCAAATGTTTGCATCATCTGCTCAATCGCTCGCCCGCCAGCATCAGCATTCGGCTGAGTAATGACTATGGGCAGTTGAAATTCACGTAAGGCCGAAAGAAGCTCCGCGGCGTGCGAGACCGTTCGGTCATATTCACGAGTTTCAGCGTGGAATGTAACCAGGATAGGAGGTGGATCGAACGGCAACCCAACCGTTTCGGCGAGCTCGGATCGGTCCATAGGGCGAAATTCGGTGAGATTGTCAAGGCTCGGAGCACCGGATACGACAACCCGCCAATCTTCCTCACCCATTTGCCGAACACGCCGCGCGTAGTCTTCAGTGGCAACAAAATGGAAGTGACTAAGCTTGGTAATGGAGTGACGAAACACCTCGTCTACGGCACCGTACGTAAGCTCACCGCCATGGATATGAGCGACCGGAAGGTTCAGGACAGTCGCTGTTAGCGCGGCCGCGTGCATTTCAAATCGATCCCCTAGGACGAGGACCAGGTTCGGCTTCTGCCGGCTGAACGCCTCCGCAAATCCGAGAATACCCAGCCCCAGCGATTTGGCGATGCCTCGTTCATCGTCTGCAGCCAACAGCATCTGGACTTCCTCTGCAACGTCAAACCCTTCGTTTCGAATTTCGTAGAGCGTTTGACCGTGCTCGATTGAAAGATGAGAGCCGGCTGCGATCAGACACAAAGAGAGGGCTGGCTCCGCATCGATAGCTCGTAAGATCGGACGGTAGCAGCCAAAATCCGACCGCCCGACCGTAACTACGGCAACCCTCCTCAATCGAACATTTCCTCTTCGAGAAGGGCATCGCTAGGAATAAAGCGCGTCGCTACGCGACCGATCAACTGCTCCAGTGCTGTCGGCGGAAGGCCGAATCCTGGCCGCTTGAACACCACATCAGCGCTATGAAGAACATGGCCTCGCTCGATATCTCTCGCGGCGACGAGACTTTTGCGGACGACTCGCGCGACTGCTACCTCGGACTGCACAATCTTCTTCTTGCCGTCACCTAGCGCTCGCTGTGCTATCCGGACGTCAGCGACAAGCCTTGTGAGTTCATCGGGTTCAAGTGACGCCAGATGATCAGGACCGGGGAGCGAGCGACTCAGGGTGCAGTGCTTCTCGATGACACAGGCACCGAGCGCGGCGGCAGCAATTGCGATGGTGGTTCCCAAAGTGTGGTCCGAATACCCCACCGGGCAGAAGAACTCGCGTTCCAAAGTGGCCATGGCGCGCAAGTTCACATCACCTGGTTCCGTTGGGTAGTTGCTGACACAGTGCAGGAGGACGATAGCGTTGTTTCCGACCCCGTTAGCGGCAGCCACGGCATCCCGAACTTCATCCAGATTTGCCATTCCCGTCGACACAATTAGAGGCTTGCCCTTGCGTGCAACATGAGCGATCAGTGGCAGATTGGTGAGTTCTCCCGAAGGGATCTTGAAGGCTACAACTCCAAGTTCGTCAAGAACATCGGCACTTTCTTCAGAAAACACGCTGGAGAGAAACGTAATGCGGCACTTATCTGCATATTCAACGAGTAGCCGGTGCGCCTCGATGGACAACTCGAGACGACGTAGCATCTCGAGTTGAGATTCAGACGCATCAGTCCTGGCCGCCTGGTAGTCAGCCTTAGGTGCCCTAGCAGTGATCAACCTGTCGGCCTGAAAGGTTTGGAACTTAACAGCGTCGGCACCTGCCGCCGCAGCAACTTGAATGAGTTGACGTGCGAGGTCGAGGTCACCGTTATGATTCACGCCCACCTCTGCTATCACATAGCAGGGCTGACCGTTCCCCACCAGCCGATCTCCAAGCTGAACTATGCTGGCCACGAGTCCGGCTGGCTGAGGATCAGATCCGCGAGCTTCAGGTCCCATTCATCATCAATATCTAGAGACCGTTCAGCCGGCATCACGTACGCGAGCGTACGATCGCCGTAAAGCGCTCCTTGCTCGACCAAGAGCTTTCGCGACACTAGGTAAATTGCTCCATTCAAAGCATAGGCATCAGGAAGGGATTGTTTACGCCGATAGTTCGCTGGCCAATCACCAAAATCAACCAGCAGACCTTCGGATGTCACCCGCTTGGTTAAGTAAGGGTGTGGCCTGGCGGCGGTCACGGAAACGACGCTGTCTGCCTGATTACTAAGTGCCAGTCTGAAGGCTTCATCGATATCGTCGCCCGTTCGCAAGGGCGATGTGGGCTGCAAGAGAAGCACGAAATCGAAGGCATGACCGCTATCGGCCTCGGCCCAATCCAACGCTTGGAGCAACCCGGGCACAGGTGGAGAGTCATCTTGGGACAGCTCAAGCGGCCGAAGAAAGGCGAACTCGGCGCCCCAGGTCTGGGCTACTATGCCGATCTCAGGCAGGTCTGTCGAAACGGTAAGACGGCTGATGCACCGGGCTGACCGAGCGGCCATGCAAGTCCATGCTATCAGCGGGCGCCCGCCGGCAATGGCAATGTTCTTCTTGGGAATCGACTTCGATCCACCACGCGCCATGACGACTGCCAGGACCGTCACATTACCAGTCCCTTGTTTCCATAACCGAACCATAACCAATCGACGATCGCCACCTGAAATGCCGTCTCCTCAAGCGTGCGTCCCCGCTGGGTTAAGATACTCACAGAGGCGCGTCCAGCCTTGGCGGATGAGCAGACTGCTCCTGGAAACGCTGAGTAGAAGGGCTAGCCGTGAGGCGTCCCCACCTGCCGCTTTGACGCGAATCAAAAGACTTGGGTGAGGTCCGCCAATGATCCCTCTGTTCAATTTAAATGCGCAGCATCAGCAACTTCAACCTCGGCTGAATGAAGTTCTTCAGCAGGTTGTTCGTGATGGCCAGTTCATTCTGGGCCCAAATGTCAAGGCTCTGGAGCGGGAGGTGGCGATCGCCTGCGAGTGCAGCCACGCAGTCGGCGTGGCTTCGGGCACAGATGCGCTGCGTCTGGCTCTGGCTGCAGTAGGAGTAGGTGTCGGCGACGAGGTAATCACAACCCCATTCACCTTCATCGCCACAGCTTCTGTCATTCTACGCGCAGGGGCCGTGCCGGTCTTCGTGGACGTAGATCCCACCACCCTGAATTTGGATTCGAGCGCGGTTGCGTCCGCGATTACACCTCGTACTAAAGCCATCATCGTGGTCCATCTTTACGGGAACCCTGCCGAGATGGAGTCTCTCTCGGACGTCGCGAAAAAGCATGGGCTGGCCCTCATTGAGGACTGTGCCCAGGCTTTCGGAGCGGAGTACCGTGGCAAGAGGGTCGGCTCAATAGGGAGCGTTGGCTGCCTGAGCTTCTATCCCACCAAGAATTTGGGTGGCGTGGGCGACGGCGGGATGGTGGTAACAAACGAACCCACCATTGCCGATCGGGTGGACCAGCTTCGACGGCAAGGCTCTCGCGTTCGTTACATTGCAGAAGAAGTTGGATTCAACAGCAGACTCGATGAGCTTCAGGCGGCGGTGCTGAGGGTCAAATTGGAACATATCGATGGCTGGCAAGAGCGCCGGCGCCAGATTGCATCTCGTTACTCCGAGGCTTTCCGGAGTTCGCGCAGCGTGGCGGTGCCGCTAACCCATGCCCCGGACAGCAAGCCGGTGTTTCACCTCTACACTGTGAAGTCCCAGGCACGGGCAGAGCTGCAGCGAAGGCTCCGAGACGCGGGGGTGGAAACGGGTGTGTACTATCCGCAGGCCTTGCACCTACAACCCGCGTTTCGGCAGTACTTAGCAAGGCCTCTCCCGGTCGCAGAAGATGCTCAAGACACGGTCCTCTCGCTGCCAATGTTTCCAGAGTTGACCGATGCGGAGATTGGCTTCGTAATAGATTCCGTCCTTGATATCTCACGGTGACCCTCGGACACGCGTACTTCAGAGTCCTCCGACGCGTAACATGATCCATCTCGCCACTGTGGTTGGCGCCCGACCCCAGTTCGTTAAGGCAGGGCCGATTTCGAGGCGAATGGGACACGTCGTCGAGGAGTTCTTGATTCACACAGGGCAGCACTATGACTGGTCAATGTCGGGGGCGTTTTTTGACGAGGGAGTGCTCCGCCAGCCGGATATTAGCTTGGGTATCGGGTCTGGCTCCCATGGCGAACAAACGGGCAGGATGTTGGAGGCTCTCGAAAAGATCTTTCTCGGGACCAGGTTCAATGCGGTGCTGGTGTACGGAGACACAAACACCACGCTGGCTGCTGCGCTGGCCGCAGCCAAACTTCAGATTCCGCTCATTCACGTTGAGGCGGGCCTGCGATGTTTCAACCGATCTGTTCCCGAGGAGATCAATCGCGTAGTTGCGGACCATCTCGCGCACCTACTCTGCTGCCCATCACATCAAGCTGCCCAACAACTCGGCAAGGAGGGCATTCAACACGGGGTCCACGTAACGGGCGATGTCATGCTGGATTCCTTGCTCGATGCGTGGCCAGATGCCCTAAGCTCAGCGGCATCCAGCCCGTGGGACGCAGAGCAGCGCGCCGTCCTTACTCTGCACCGTCCTCAGAACGTTGATTTCGCGGAAATGCTCCGGCTGCGGCTCGAGCAAGTTGGTCACTTGCAGCTGCCAGTGATCTGGCCAACACATCCTCGCTCCGTCCGACGCCTCGCCGAATTCCGGATCGCCTTGCCCGCGAACATCCAACTCGTCGAACCGCAACCTTTCCGGGAAATGTTACGTTTGGTCGCAACGAGCCGAATGGTGATCACGGACAGCGGAGGCCTGCAAAAGGAATCGTATTGGCTCCGCCGGCCCTGCTTCACACTTCGCCCCGAAACGGAATGGCCCGAAACAGTTGCAGTCGGATGGAATACTCTTATCGGTTTCGGACCAGACGACCTCCGTGCCGCCGCGCTCAACTGGGCAGCCCCGCCCCATGATCCTGGCCTCTACGGAGACGGTCACGCGTCCGAGCATGTAATTCGAGCCATCCTCGATGAGCTGGGCAACGAGGCATGACGCTGGCCAAGTTGAGGATCGGCCAGCTCGGGCTGGGGCAATGGGGTGGCACATTGCTCAGGGCTTTCAACTCCACGGAGGGGGCCGCCCTAACGACGGCCTGCGACGCGGATCGGCGGCAGTTCGCATCGCTTGCAAGTACCTACCCCAAAGTGGAGTTCGTCACTGATCCAGCAGAACTGCTGGATTCCCCAACCATCGACGCGCTGGTCATAGCCACTCCGGCTGAAACCCATTACGAGCTAGCCAAAGCCGCAATACTCGCTGGCAAACACGTCTTTGTCGAGAAGCCCTTTGTTTTGGACCTGAAGCAAGCTCAGGAGTTAGTCGAACTCGCTGATCGCCGAAGCCTAGTGCTCATGGTTGGCCACCTGCTTCTCTATCATCCCGCCTATGTGGAGCTCAAGCGGCGTGTGCACCAGCCAGAGTTCGGAGACCTCTATTACCTCACGTCCGAACGATGCAACCTCGGCAGGATTCGCAGCAACGAAAACGTCATGTGGAGCTTCGCTCCGCACGACGTTGCCCTCATTCTCTGGATCCTGGAGGAACGTCCCCAGCTAGTTCGCGCCGTCGGACGAGCTTACTTGCAACCCCACATCGAAGATGTCTGCTTCATGGAGATGCACTTCGCTTCCGGCCGCTTCGCTCATGTTCACACAAGCTGGCTATTCCCGCGAAAGGTGCGAACATTTACAGCAGTCGGAAGTCGGCAGTTAATCGACGTGGATGACACACAGCTAAGCAACAAAATGACGGTGGTTGAAGTTACCTCGAGTATCCGACCCGATTTGGCGCCTTATGAGGATCGCTATCATTATGAACTCGCGACTTTCCGTCGAGGTGATACATTAATCCCTCAACTCGACAACAGTGAGCCGCTAGCATTGGAGTGCGCAGAGTTTGTGCAAAGCATTAGGGATCGCAGGCAGCCGCTTACCAGCGGGCAAGCAAGTTTGTCCGTTGTAGATGTATTATCGGCCGCTCAATTATCCTTGAGGACAGGCGAGCCCGTCCCTCTAGACTAGCATTGCGTTGCTTTCCACTGCCCCCTGTCTGCTGTTTGAGGTCGAATTGAAGTGCGTATCCTAGTCACTGGCTCTGAAGGCAACATCGGCCGCCACCTAGTTGCATGGTTAAGAGCACGAGGCCACGAAGTCCATCGTACGGACATCCTGCCTCTTTGGTCGTCCGACTATACCCAAGCCGACATCCTAAGCCCAGCAGACCTCGTTCCACTGTTCATGCAATGGAGGCCCGAGGTCGTGTACCACCTAGCTGCCATGGTTAGCCGAGTCACCTGCGAACAAGCGCCACACCTCGCAATCAATACCAATGTGTCAGGCACCCACAACGTGGCTCGGCTATGCATTGAATTCGGCGCCAAGCTCGTCTTCACGTCAACATCTGAGGTCTACGGTAATACTGGAACTCTGCAGGCAGAGACCACTACCCCTGAGCCCAACAACCGATACGGCTTGTCGAAATGGCTCGCCGAACAAGTGCTGCGCTATGACGTTCTGAACAGTGGTCTCCGAGCAATAATTCTGCGGCCCTTCATGTTCTACCATGAGGACGAAACTAGAGGCAGCCACCGATCGGCAATGATTAATTTTGCCGACGCATTGTCCCAGAAATTACAAGTCCACGTCCATCGCAATAGCAAACGCGGCTGGCTCCATCTCAATGACGGGGTGCGAGCCCTGGAGAGGGCGGCGCATATAAGTACCTTCGCCACAATCAATATAGGCAATCCCAATATCGTCGAAACTGAAGCTCTTGCGAAGCTGATGTGCCAATTGCTCCAACTGAACCCCGAAGACTATATCTGTCTCGAAGAGCTACCAGCCCGCATGACCCTGAATAAGACACCCGACCTCGGGCAACAGAAGGCTCTGTTAGATTTTGAACCAGAAATCGCGCTCGAGGAGGGAGTCCGACGAGTGCTTCGTCGCTTCGGAGTGATGTGCTGACGGCTCGCTGAGTGAATCTATTCTAGCGATGCCTTGCCACCTGCACACTAACTTGACTAAGTGCCTGCTCGTCGAGTTCTCGTCTCCGGAACTCCAGCGTACTTCATATTACCGTAGTTGGCAGCGGGCTTTCTGTCGTCACCCCGATTTACAAACGACTGTAATAGACCTGCGTTCTCCAGTGCCGTTGGTCTGGCAACAAGCCTTATCGGCTCGTAAAGGACAGCCGGATATGGTCGTATTACTGCACTCAGTCAATTGGCTACGTGACCCTACCCGCTGGCGTCTTATTCGGAATTGCCTAAGCCACATCGACGGGCCGAAGGTGTGGTTTCTCATTAATGAGTTCCGGGCGGTAGGGACACAACTGCTGCAGGCAACGAGAGCCGGGGCCACGGTTATAGCCAGTCAGTTACCCGCCGACGTAGCACAAGATTTCATCGGACCCCATTTTAGCGGCAGGGTCATCGATATGCCTCACGCTCTAGATGCGGGTTTCTTTCGTCCTGGTCCGCAGATAAAGGATCGACCTCTGGATATCGGCTTTCGAGGAGGCTCGTATCCGGAGTATGTCGGACACAACGATAGAGAACTGCTGTTCGACCTTTCGAGAATCTGCGCAAGCCGCTTGAATCTGCGGGTCGATGTCAAAGCAGAACGATTGGAGTCAGATGACGAGTGGCGATCATTCTTGGGCCACTGCCGCGCTGTAGTTGGTCATGAGGCCGGAGCGGACTACTTGGACATGGATGACTCGATACGCGATACCATTAACCGACTCTACGGCAAGTTGTCGAGCGCAGAGTTGTTAGAGTTAGCGAAATACTTGATTGCGCACGTTCGTCCGGCCCTCCGACTATCAGGACGAATTGTCGCACCGAGGAGCTTCGATGCTATCGGAACAAAGACCTGTCAGCTACTGTTTCCGGGCAGATATAACGATTTACTGGAGCCGAACATACACTATATTCGTCTAGAGCGAGACTTCAGTAACTTAGACGAAGTGACACTTCGCCTACGCGACGACGATTATCTGCAGCGCCTAGCAGATCATGCCTACGAATGGGCAATGGACAGTCAGACTTATGCTCATAGAGTGAGCCGGCTACTTGCCTTCTTATAGCGCTGATTTCCCGCCGGACGCCGTATTGTATCCTTCGCTCGGCTTGAGGAGGTGGTCTCGGTAGTCTCGCTCGATCGGCTGCCCGCGCTCATAACGTCCAAGCAGGCCCGGGTCGGGGTGGTTGGTTTGGGGTACGTTGGCCTACCATTGGCCCTCGAGTTAGCGCGCGCCGGCTTCAACGTGACTGGCTTCGACACCAACAGTGCCCGCGCGGCGAGCGTCAACCGAGGCATCAGCCACATCCTGGACGTGTCCGGTGAGGAGCTCGCTCCACTTGTGCGAGATGGCCTGCTGCACGCTGTGGATAACTTCGAGCAGGCCGGCGAGCTGGACATCATCTTCATCTGCGTCCCCACGCCGCACGACGCTGCCAAGGCGCCTGATCTGTCGTTCGTCGAGGCAGCCTCGCGGGAGATCGGCTCGCACCTTCGCTCCGGGCAGTTGATCATCCTGGAAAGCACCAGCTATCCCGGCACAACCGAAGAAGTGATGCTGCCTCTGCTCCAGGCTTCCGGGTTGACTCCGGGCGAGGACTTTGCCGTCGCCTTCTCCCCAGAGCGAGTGGATCCGGGCAACAAGGCCTTCGATACGCATACCACTCCGAAAGTCGTTGGAGGCTTGACACCCCGCTGCAGCGAGCTCACCAAGCTGGTATTCGAGCAGATCCTCGATCGGCAAGCTTCCGTCCACATCGTCAGCTCTCCGCGCGCCGCGGAGATGACCAAGCTGCTGGAGAACTGCTTCCGCAGCGTTAACATCGCGCTGGTCAACGAGATGATGTTGCTGTGCGACCGCATGGGCATCAACGTCTGGGAAGTCATCGACGCTGCCGCGACCAAGCCCTTCGGATACATGCCCTTCTACCCTGGTCCCGGTGTCGGCGGCCACTGCATTCCCGTCGATCCCTACTACCTGAGCTGGAAGGCTCGCCAGTACGACTTCTACACCAAGTTCATCGAGCTGGCCGCCGAAATCAATCTATCGATGCCTTTCTACGTGGTGTCCAGAGTGGCTGAGGCGCTCAACAGCTGCGAGAAGAGCCTGCGCGATTCCAAAGTCCTGCTGTTGGGGGCTGCCTTCAAGAAGGACGTCAACGACGCCCGCAACTCCCCCTCCGTTCGGGTCATGGAGCTGCTGCTCAAGGAGGGCGCCTGCCTCGATTACCACGACCCTTACGTCGAGGAGGTGACTGTTGGCCTGGGCATCTTCAGCCGCCGCAGCCGTGATATCAAGCTCAAGGCCGTGCGGCTCGACGAAGCCACACTGAAAGCCGCCGACTGCGTGGTCATTACCGTGGCCCACAGCGCCTATGACTTCGATTGGATCGTGGCCAATTCCGGCCTTGTCGTCGATACTGTCAATGCAACCAGGTCCATCAAAGCCGGATCACAGAAGGTCGTGTTGATTTAGTGCAGTCCTACTACCTGGTATTTCTGGTGGTGTTGTTCGGCTCGCTGGCGGCGTCTACGGTGCTCACGCCGTTGGTCCGTTCCGCCGCGGTGCGCTGGGGTGCAATGGACCACCCGGCAGAGCGCAAGATTCACTCATCGCCAATTCCCAGGCTCGGCGGCCTCGCCATCTGGATTGCGCTCTGGGTGGCCGCCCTGCTGGCCGCACGGGCGATCCCCAGCGATGCCCGGGTGGTACCCGCGTCAACCATCCCGGAGCTCGCGGCCATCTTTGCCGGCGCCACGGTGATCCTGTTCGTGGGCATGGCGGACGATCGGCGCGGCGGCATGACCCCCATCGCCAAGCTCGCGGGACAAATTGTCGGAAGCACCATCGTCATCGCCATCGGCATTCGGCTGCAGGCGTTCGACGTGCCCTGGATTGATATTCCACTCACCTATCTGTGGATCGTCGGGCTCACGAACGCGCTCAACCTGCTCGACAATATGGACGGGCTCTCGGCCGGAGCGGCCAGCATCGCGGCGGCGTTCTTCTTCTTACTGGCCATCCTCAACGGCCAGATCCTGGTGGCGCTGCTGGCCGTCGCCCTAGTGGGCAGCTGCCTGGGCTTCCTGGTCTACAACTACAACCCCGCCAGCATCTTCATGGGCGATACGGGCAGCCTGTCACTCGGCTTCCTACTGTCGATCCTGGGGTTGAAGCTGCAGATCCACAACTCCGCCAACTTGAGCTTCCTCATCGCCGCGCTGGTCCTCAGCGTGCCGATCTTCGATACCTCGTTCGTTGTGTGGCGGCGCCTCACCGAGGGGCGCCGAATCACCCAGGGCGGCAAGGACCACACCAGTCACCGGCTGGTGAATCTCGGCTTGAATCAAAAGCAGGCAGTCTGGTCGCTTTATTGCGCCTCCTTCCTGGCGGGTCTGGCGGCGCTGATCGTCTCGCAAGGAAGCCGTTGGATGATCGTATTCATCATGGTCCCGTTCGCCCTCGTAGTTGTCGGCGCGGGCCTGTTGCTCGCTCGAGTCGAGGCCCCTGTCGCCGGCCGTTCTGGGTAGCTCACCCCACCCTACGCGTCCGTCCTTCGTTCCGCTCGCGCTGCAGCCTCCTGCAAGGCCCGGAACAAACGTCTACCTGCTGATTGTCGGGGCCATCGCCCTGGCCCTCCGCCTCTGGCACATCGATCTGACGCAGTTCGATATCGATCAAGCCGCGTTGATGCAGACCGCGGCGCAGTTCATTCATACCGGCCAGGTTCCCGAGACCAGCGGAACGGTCTTGACCATCGGCATGCGGCAGCTTCCGTTGATCACCTTCTTTCTCGCGCTCCCCATGCTCGTGAGCCAGAGTCCAGTGTGGGTGAGCGCCTGGTTCGCTGCAGCCGACTCGTGCGCCGCTGCTCTCGTGGCAGTGACGGCGCATAGGCTGTGGGGCTGGCGAGCTGGTCTTGCCAGCGGCCTTATCTATTCGCTTACGCCTGCCGCTCTTCTCGCCGCACGCAAGATCTACGAGCCCGACCTGGTTCCCGTATTGTGCGCGTTGTCGCTGTACGGCCTGGTGCATTTCCGAATGACCGGACGCACCTGGAGCGCCGCGGTGGCGCTTTTCGCGATCGGCGCCGGCGCCGAGCTGTTTCCGCTGTCAGGCGTGCTCGTGCTGCTGTGGCTGGCGCTGGTGTTGCCAGCGTGGCGCAACGTCAACTGGTCCGGCATAGCCCTGGCGATAGTCGCGCTGGCGGTTCTCGCAGCTCCCTACATCATCCTTCAGCTTCATTCCGGTTGGCAGGATCTTGCGGTCGTGCTGCGTTTCGCGTCGAGTCCGAAGACTACCGATCTTGCCAGCTTGAGAGGGACCTTGACCCTTGCCGGCGCGGGCTTCGATGGCCAGCTGATTGGCTCTCTGCCTGGGGATCTGGCCAGCATGGGACTGGCCGAGCCCGGATCATGGCTTGCCGCGTTGGGGCTCACCGTTGGGGCATTAGCCGTGGTCTTCTCTCGCGATCGCTCCGGACTCGTTGCCATCGCCGCCCTCCTGCTCGCTGTGCTGGCAACCGCCCGGCACAGCGGCCCCCTGTACCTGCACTACCTCTTGCTGTGCTTGCCACCCGCGGCACTGCTCCTGGGCCGGGCGGCGGCGCTTATCTCCAATCGACTGCTCTTTGCAGCGCTGCTGCTCGTCATTGCGGCTTGGCGGCTCGTCCAATACGTGGAATTCGACCAATCCATCGCGGCAGCGCCTATTCATGCGAACTACGGTGTGCCGCTTCGCTTCTCACTGCAGGCAGCGGCCGCTGCTATGCGCGGCGGCGGGCCGCTGTATGACGCGGAGCGTTCGGACAATCATGCCGTGGTGTTCTCCTATCTGAGTGGTGGGCGGTATGACGTTCGCCGTTTCGATCAGCTGCACACGTTTGTGTTCCCCCAAACCGAGGCCACCTACCTAGTCGAGGGCCAGCCAGCGCTATTGCCTCTCTTGAGGCAAGTTGGAGGCCAAATAGATACAGTCCTCACCTCCAGCGGCGAGCCCGCCTACTCGCTCTTCCGAGTTTCTCCCTCCGCCGTCACGGCTTTCAATCAGTCGACCGAACTCCGCTCGCTCGATGTCGACCTAGCTCATGCGGTAACCTTGCAGGCCTATTCCGTTTCCGACCTTGCCGCGGGCCAGCCGTCGACGTTCACGCTCGAGTGGAAGGTGACAGATCCGGATCTGGTGACCAGCTCACAGCTGCGCCAGTTCGCCCACCTCGTCGACGCCAACGGGAAGACGTGGTCGACGAATCCTGACTTCTACGGCTTTCCGCGGCTGGAATGGCAGCGGGGTGATACCGTCGTGTCCTGGTTTGACCTCCAACCTGTTCCCGAGACTCCAAGCGGGCCCTACTGGATCGAAACAGGCTTCTACGACCCATCGACGGATCAGCGCTTGGCCACCACCAACCCGGATGGGTCTGGCGGCGGCGTGGTCCGCGTTGGCCCCCTCAAGGTTCGCGGAACCAGCGGGACATCTGACGATCAGCCGGCGCTAGCGGTGTTTGGCCAGGACGAGATCGCCCTTCAGGGAGTGCGCCTCGGCGAGCGGCAGGTGACGTTGACGTGGCGCGCCATCTCCAAGCCCGCCGCGGACTACACCGTGTTCGTTCACGTGCTCGATGCTCAAGGACACGTCGTGGACCAGCATGACAGTCCTCCCCAGGCCGGGACGTACCCCACGCACTTGTGGGACGCTTCGGACGTCGTCGAGGACACGCATCCCCTGCCGCAGACGGCTGTCGGGCCTGCACACCTCGAGATTGGCCTCTACACCTCTACTGGCCAGCGACTGGCCGCGTTCGACGGGCAGGGCCACAGCATCGGGGATCATCTCGAGATCGAGGCTGGCTCTTAGCTCGGGCCCGGCAGTGACAGGCGAACAAACGTTTGGCCGCCCAGCGTCGAGATGCGTTCAGCTGCAGGTAGCGTGTACAAGCCGGCGATGAGCTGGTCACCCGGCTGGGGCTGCTTCGTTAGCGGCAAACGCACGGTGTCGAAAACTTGCTCACCTTGCGACCACTGGCTGGTCGGATACGTGCCTCGCAGCGGGTAGGAATCGTCCTGGGCGAGCACTGTGTTGTCGGGCGAAAGGAGCTGAACGAACACCGTGAAGTCGTGGGCCGGACGAGACGGAGCCTCCCAGCGCAGGTCGACTGTCAGGCTCGCGCCGTCGAGGAGAGTCGCCGCATCGAGTAAGTCCAGCGCTCCACTAAAGCGTGCGAGGGGCTGAGATGGCTCTGGCGGCACGTTGCTGCCGCGCAGCTTCCACAGCGCAACCGGCAATCCCCTCGACGCGGCATCTCGGGGATCGACACTAACGGGCTGCACCTGCGTGCCAGCTCCCGGGGCGATGTAGTACATGCCAACGTCGACCGAGATAGGCAGCGTGTTGCGTTTGTCGGGCCTGCTGTCTTTGCCGACGGTGAACTGATACCTGTCCACCACGATTTCACCCGGCTTCCAGAAGCTCGGCGGGAACCTCCCGCCGCCGGGCGTGCCTTCGTAGCTTGCTATCGGGCTATCGGCATTGCCCGGAACGTCGAAGTGAATGAAGCTGCTGAGCGCACGACCTTCCGGCGCGGACGCCCTCCAGTACAGCGTGAGGGGATAGCTGTGACCGGCCGCGACGTCTACTATGTCCGGCCCATCGACTCCGATCAACTCCACCATGCCGTCGAACGTGGCGTGCACCTGTCGCGCCCCAGCGGGCAGCTCAGAAACAGTGGGTGGATACCCGTAGTGGGGCGCGACGGCCAGCCAGGCAGAGGCGCCACTCAGTCCGATGACCGCGGTCGCCAGTGTCGCGGCTACGACGACGGAAGTATTGCGCAGGACTGCTTGCCAGCCGCGAGCAGCCACGATTGCCAGGGGCGCAACTGCCGGGAACAGGTAGCGCCCACCGCCGTTGCTGATATAGCCGTACGCCGCAGTTTCCAGCAGCACGATGGCCGGCCAACCCCAGAGAATGCCGCCGAAGCCACGCGCCGCGCCCGATCGGCCCCGCGCGAATTGCGCCATTCCGGCGATGAGGCCGATCGATCCGAGCACAGCAAACACGGCGTACCATCCGGCCGAGTCGACGTTGTAAACGCCGAACTTGAAGAAGAACGAGTGGAAGCTGTCCCCTAGCTCCCCGAGCATGAAGCGGAAACGATCGACCGAAAGAATGAACGGGCGATAGCCTTGGCCCTGGTAGGCGCGGTTGGCCGCCAGCTGGCCGGTGGGATCGCCGTACACCACTACGTCGTAAACCACCCACCAGCCGTAGATCAGGCACAGCGCCAGCAGCAGCCGAGCGGCAGCCGCGAGCTTGCCGCGAACAGTCCCTTCGACTTGCCACGCCACCACGCCGTAGATCGGAACGAGTCCGACCGCGTTCAGCTTGGTGAGCGCACCGAGGGCGATTCCAATCGCCGCCAGCCAGCTCCAGTGCCGGCTTCGGTCCTTCCACCACAACGCCAGGAACAGCAGGGTTACCGAGCACAGCAGCGCCAGCTGCGCGTCGTTCGAAACCACGACTTCGTGACCGGCGAAGCCAGGAACAGCCGCCAGCGCCGCACCGGAACCCAGCCACAACAGCGGCTGGGTTGGAAAGACGGTTCGCGCCAGCAGCACCGTGCAGGCGACCGTGCCCAGTCCGCACGCCAGCCCGAACGCTTCGATGATTCGAACCGCCAGCTCGGCGCCGTGAGGGAAGCCACTGAAGGGCCGGTGAAACAGGGTGTTCTTGTTGTAATCGAACTGGCGCTCCCCTCCATGGGGATTGCCCGGCGCCACGTTGTCGAGATCGGCGCTGGAAATGGGCGCGCTGATGGCCGCGGCGATCAGATAGAAGAGAGGAGGCTGCCCTGCCTCGGCGGTCCGGAAATTCTCGGCTTCACCCAGCAGGGGGAATCGATGCTCGATCTGGATCGTGCGCACGTACTGATAGTGCGAGTACGCATCCGGCCCCTCGAGGATGGGTACCGCCAGCAGGAATTGGCCAGCTGCCAGGCAGAAGGCGGCGCACGAGAGCAGCAGCGACCACGCCAAAGCATGAGGGGCGAATCGCTTGGTCAGGTCAACTAACCGGCAGCCGAGCTGATGCGGTGTCTGCTCCCGCCAGTCCTTTCTCGGCGAGGAGATCCCGGTAACAGCGCCGCATGTCGTTCGCAAGGCGGGTGATGTCGTAGCGCGGATACACCGACGCACGCCCTCGCGCACCGATCTGGCTCGCCAGCTGGTGGTCCAGGAGCAGGTTCTCAATCGCCTCACTGAAGGCTGCCACGTCGCGGCTTTCCACCAACATGCCGTTAATCCCATTGTCGATAAGGTCGGTAACGCCTCCGGCGGCCGTGCTGACAACAGGTTTGCCAGCTGCCATGGCCTCGATCAGCGCCACTGGCGACCCTTCGTTGAACGAGGTCAGACAAATGACATCGAGCGCTGCGTACACGGATGCCAGGTCGGTCTCCCAGCCCGTGAAAGTGGCCGGGCCGCCGACCTCCTTCGCATAATGCTCGAGCTCGGCGCGCCGCGCGCCGTCGCCAATTACCACGAATGCGACCTCTGGCAGCCGCTTGTGGAGCATCGCCGCAGCATCGAGAAATAGCTCGTGACCCTTGATTGGAACCAAGCGTGCGACGATGCCAACGACGGGTGAGCTGGCTGGAATATGCCATTTGGCCTTCATGGCGCCGGGATCCGCGGAGGATGCAGTAAGCTCGTTCAGCTGCAGCCCGAGCAGCATCACCCCAATCTTCGCCGGCGGAGCCACACGGAACGCAATGAGCTCGCGCCGCTGCTCCTCATTCACCGTCAGAATGCGATCGCTGATCCTGGCCAGCAGCCGTTCGATAGTCAGGAAGGCGTAGGTCTTCAAGCGACCGAAGTAGCCTCGGAAGACGTGCCCGTGGAACGTGTGAACCACGACCGGCACGTGGCAAGCCCAGGCAGCCAACCTGCCCGCGAGCCCGGCCTTGGCGGTGTGCGTGTGAACGATCTGCGGCTTCTCGCGGCGGATCAGCCGGATCAGCTTCCACACCGAGACGGCGTCGCCAAGCAGGTTGATCTCCCTGCCTAGCTCGGGAATGCGCAGCACCGGAACGTCGAGACGCTCGGCAAGCGGAAGCATGTTGCCTTCATGCTCGTCCTCCACGCCACTCACCAGCGTGGTGTCGTACTCCGGACGCAAATAGCGTGACAGCAAGATCGTGTGGATCGCCGGTCCGCCGACGTTCAGGCGAGCGATGACGCGCACCAGCTTGCGCGGGGAACCAGCTGGCGGAGTTGTGTGGGAAGAATCTGGGGCTACGGCTGGGTCAATCGCCCTGCTCAGCCTCGTCCACCAGCATGACGGGAATTCCGTCCCGAATAGGGTAGCGGCGCTTGCAGGTCGCGCACACAAGCCAATCGTCTTGCTGAGTGACGGGGGTCTTGCACACCGGGCAAGCCAGGATCTCCAGCAACTGAGGATCGATCATGTCGGCTCAATCTTAGGCTGGTCGCGTGCTGTGTCAACGGCAGGAATCCGCTCAGGCTGCTTCAACGATTTTCCCCGCTGCCTTCCGGTATCCCGGCCTCCCGAAGCAACGCCCCTGTCTCGGCGGTGTTTCGGCTGCCCAGGTACAGCAACGCAACGCCTCCGAGGGCTGTGAGAACTATTCCCACCAGCGTTGTCAGCCGTGTGAGATTGAGGTAGGCCAGGGCCTCCGTGCGCCCAACGTTGAAGAGCCCCAGTACGCTCTGGGCGGCCAAATCGAAGCTTCCCGCAAATCCCGGCCCAGCCGGGACGATGGTTACTAGCGCTAGAACCGTCGTGAAGAGAGCCCCCACGGGCCAGCCCAGCGGCAGGTTCATGCCTTCCAGCGCCCAAAAGTAGTACGAAGCCTGCACGATCCAGATGCAGAATGAAAGCAGCAGGATCGAGCATGCCCGGGGTAGGTCGTTGACCACCGAGAACCCCTGCAGGAGCTGCGCCAGCAGGCGTATGCCGCCGGCCAGCACACGGTTTCCGGACGCCCAGGCCGGGACGGACAGGTTGAGGCTGTGCCGGCCGAGGAGGTAGACCGCGGCGAATGCCGCGACCGCTACCCCAGCTCCAACCCCGAGCGAGATCCGTATCCAGGAAGGGAGAGAGAAGAACGGCAAGAGCAACGCCAGGATGAGCAGCACTGCGAACAGGTCTGAGAGACGCTCCACCACCAGAGTGCCAATGCCCTTGCTCTTGCTCACGCCGGTCGCCTGGCTCAGCACGTAAACGCGAACCAGATCTCCCAAACGCGCAGGTATCACCTGGCCGCTGGCGGAGCCGATGCTGTAGGCAGCGACGGATTGCGCGTTGGAAATGGGATCGCGCGCCTCGAAGCAGAGACGCCAGCGTATACCGCGCAGGACCATGGTCACGATGGTGCTGGCGACCTGCAGTACCAGCTCGGGTCGCCGCGAGCGAACCATGAGCAACGCCATCTCGTCGAGCGGCACGTCACGGTAGGCAAGCCACACCAGCGCCGCGCTGATCGCCAGCCCGACGGTCCAGCGCAGCCAGGAGGCCCAGGTCATTCAGCTGTGGGCGAAGCGGAAGTGCCAGACTTTGACCATCGCCTCCAGGACTATCGCCCGCGACATCTTGGACAAGCCCTCGCGGCGTTCCTGAAAGATGATGGGCACCTCCACAATGCGGAAGCCCTTTCGATGCGCACGGTACGTGAGCTCGATTTGGAAGGCGTAGCCGTTCGATTCGACCGAGTCCAGATCGAGGGACTCGAGCACCGAGCGCCGGAAACACTTGAAACCGCCGGTCAAGTCGCGATACGGCAGGCCCAGAATAAGCCTGGAGTAGAGGCTGCCGACCTTGCTGATGAGTTTCCTCTGCTGGCTCCAGTTGACGGTACCTCCGCCGCGGATGTACCGCGAGCCGAGAACGAGGTCTGCGGTCTCGATGCGTTCAAGGAAGGTAGGGAGATGGCGGGGATCGTGCGAGAAATCGCAGTCCATCTCCAGGATGAGCTCGTAGTCCTGCTCGAGGGCGCGCTTGAATCCAGCGATATACGCCGTCCCAAGACCCGCTTTGCGCGGGCGATGCAGCACGTCGAGGCGGGGGTAGAGCCGCTGCTTGAGCTGCTCTGCCAGATCTCCCGTCCCGTCCGGCGACGCGTCGTCAACCACCAGGATGTCTGGCCCGTAGGACAGGATCTGCTCGACTATCGTCGGGAGGTTCTCAGCCTCGTTATATGTCGGGAGGACGACGAGGCCGCGGCTGCTCACCGCCTTTGCCGTTCAAGGCGAACCATGGACATGGCCATTCTAGCAGCGCCTACCCCGGCTATTGGAGCGGGAGTCGAACAAACGACTCTCCCTGCTCAGTGAGCAGCCGTTCGGTTGATGGCAGCCGATAGAGCCCGAGAATAACGGAATCCCCGGTCTGAATGGGACGTGGCGAGCTCAGCGCCACGCTATCGAACACCTGCTCTTGTGGCAGCCAAGCAGTTGTCGGATAGCGTCCGTCGAGAGGGTAGCTGTCATGCTGAGCTATCAGCTTCCCCTCCGCCGAGATCAGTTGAACGAACACTGTCAGGCTCTCGCCTAACGCCCGTTGCGTCAGCCATCGCAGATCGACCTGGACCTGGCCCGGTGCGCGCGCCGATGCGGAAGCCGACACCAGATCGAGCCCAGCCGGGAATCGCGCGAGGGGCGGCGTGTTCGGAAGAGGGGGTGGGCTGCCAGCCAGCCGCCAGGCACCGATCTCGAACCCGACGTCGCTTGCCTCGGACGGGTCCGCCACTACCTTTCGGATCGGCTGGCCAGGGACTGTGGGCGACTGGTAAAAGCCGGCCCTTATGGGAAGCAGCACTGTGTTCCGCCGATCCGCTCGCTCATCGCGGTTCACCCTGAACGTGTATCGGTCGACGACGACTTCACCCACATTCCAAAAGCTCGGCGGGTACGTCCCCCTGCCGCTCGGACCGTCATATGCGGCCCCCGACCTGTAACTCGGGTCATTCGAGTCGACGTGCACGAACGTCTTGTACAGGTCGGTAACGGGCTCTTGCAGCCGCCAGTACAGCGTTACCGGATACTCACGTTCCGGTTGTACCAGGACACCGTTCGGCAGGTCGGCGCCGAGGAGCTGAATCGAGCCGGCGAATGTAGCTCGGAGCGGAGTGCCGATCGAAGGTAAGGTGGTCAGCACCGGCGGATAGGCGAAGACCGGGGCAACGGTCCTGCCGGCCACCAGCGGCGGGACGGACAGGGCGACGCACGCAAGGGCAACTCCGGAGGGGGCAGCAAAGCTAGGAATCTTTCGCAGGAGCCCCTTCCAGCCGATGACGGTATAGATCGCCAAAGGGGCCATGGCGGGAAACACAAACCGGCCTCCGCCACCTTCGGCGATGCAGTAGGCGAACACCTGCAGCGCCGTTATGGCAAGCCAGGCGAACAGCAGGTTGTTCAAGGTCCCTCGCCTCTTGGTCGCCAACGTGCTCCCAAGCCCAAAGGCAAAGCCAACGCTCGCCAAAGCCGCGGTGACCGCGAAAGCCGGCAAGGAATCGATGTTTTCGGCGATGCCATACATCGAGAAGAACGAGTGAAAGGTAAAGGCCATGGCTGAGGGAAGCAGCCTCAGGTTCTCCCCGGCGATCGGGTGGTAGTTGGCGTTGTAAGCCCCATTCAGGACGAACAGCGTGGTCGGGTCGCCGTAGAGCACGGCCGCTCGAACGAACCACCATCCGTCCAGCAGGGGCAGCACCAGGAGCAGGGGGATGGCCGCGTGTGCGCGCGCCTCCCATGTCTTGCCCATCCACCAGCAGGCCAGCAGGTACAGCGGAACGAGCCCTACGGCGTTGAACTTGGTGAGCAGCCCCAGACCGATGGCTCCGGCGGCAACCCAGGCGAAGACCTGCCGCTTGTACTCTAGCCAGCATCCCAGTGCAACCAGGGTCAATGAACACAGCGCGACGAGCAAACAGTCGTTGTTTATCTGAGAAAAGTGGTAATCAAACGTCGAATCAGCGCCAACGGCGAGACCTGTTGCAAGCCACATCCACGGATGCCCGGCCACAAGCCACCTTGCGAGCACCACTGCCGCCCCGACGGTCAGCAAGCCGCACGCAATAGACATGACCTCCACCAACCGCATCGAGAGCTGCGCTCCGTGCGGGGGCCAGGTCAGAGGCCTGTGCAGAAAGCTATTCTGGTTTGCGTCGGCGTCTCTTGCACCGCCCGACGGATTGAGCATCGCCACGTTGTCGAAGTCGCTTATGTCGATGGGCAGAGACAGCGCAGCGCCGAGCAGGTAATAGAGAGGCGGTTGAGCAGCCTCCTGGCGCGGTGCAATCGTCCCGATCTCCTGACCCAACACAGGCAGGGTCCGTTGGCTCAACAGCCAGCGGATGTAGTGGTAGTGCTGTGGTCCGTCGTTGGTTTCCAGTGGCGGCGCTGCCAGGAAGAAGGCAGCGGAGATTGCCAGATAAGCGATGGCAGCAGTCGAAAGCGCAAAGCTCAGCGGATGCGCTGCTCGCGCCTGTTTGAGCCAGCTCAAACGCGCGGTACAGGTGTAAGCAATCGTCGTCCCACAGTCTTGCAGGCATCCGCGAACCGGGGATGGGCGTAGAATGTGCTCATCGACTGCCGCATGCTGTCAATTCCGCCCGCGGCTCCTGGCTTAACCTGATCAGCTCGTCTCCCGCTCATCAGCGTCCTGCCGGCAGGCAGTTGAGTTCTCATCTTTCCCTGATCGTCCTTGCCCTGCTCCTCACATTCACCCTCGGGCTTACGATCTACGCGCCGCAGGAGCTGGGTTCGGACGGCTACCTCTCCGCGGGCTTGGCCTTGGGCTCTCCAGGCGACTCCATTGCTTATCTGGCAAACGATCAGCATCCACCGCTGTTTTACCTTATCCTTCGCGCCTGGTTCTTCGTTGCCGGGCGCAGCTTCCTCGGAGCGCGCTGGCTCTCCTTGGCCGGCATCCTGATCGGCCAGGCCGCGTTGTACTGCATCGGCCGCCGTCTGGGAGGTCGAAGATTGGCGGCTTTCGCCACGCTCCTTTACGCGGCCAACCCGGCTGCAGTCAGTGCCGGGGCGACCGTCCGCGACTACAGCCTCGGGCTGGGCCTTTCACTGCTGGCGTTACTCACCTCTCTGCGCCTGGCGGCGCGGCCCTCAGCGCGCGGGGTGCTTGCTTGTACGCTGATCAACGCCGCGGCCCTGTTGACCTGGTACTTTCACATCGCCTTCTTGCTGGCCAGCGCCGTCGCCGCCGCGGTCAAGCGCAAGGCCGCGCTCCCACTCTTCTTGGCCCTGGGCGGCGGCGTCGCGCTGACGTTCGCCTGGCTGTGGATGGTGATCCCCGTGCTCCTCGCGCGAGCCGGGACGCCGCAGCAGTTCGGGGCGTCACCGTCCCGACAGCCGGTACCCCAGCTCCTCCTGACGCTGCTTTCGCAATTCAGCTTTGGAGCCTGGCCGTCCCGGCTCAACGACCGCTGGGGCCCGCTCCTCTTCGGACTGCTGTGGATGCTCGTCGCCGCCGCGGGCGTGGTTGCCCTGCTGCGCCGGGACTCCTGGCGAAGCGGCGCCGTAACGGTGGCAGGACTCGGCGCTGGCCTGGCGCTATTCGTCTTCTTGCGATCTGCCTGGGCCACAGACGCAAGTCCGCGGTACCTGCTTGCCGCCCTGCCATTTGCGTTTGTCGCTCAGGCAGCGGCGCTCTCGCTTGCCAGCCGCTTAGGCGGAGCGGGCGTGGCGCTTTGCGGAGCGTGGGTTGTCGTATCGCTCGGTGGCGGGCTGTGGGAATTCCAGCGAGTGCACGCCCTACCGCCGCTTCCCTGGGAGTCGGATCCAGTCCTTCAATACGTTGAAACCAGTGCACGTCCCGGTGATGCGCTGTTCTTCTTCGGCTGGGGGCCGTACAGTCGCTACCTGCTCAGGAATCGCGATCCCCTGAGCGCGTACGGGCTCGATGTCGCCAGCCCCGAGCAGAAAGGGCAGCTGGGCCAGCTGATGCAGCCCAAGGTGGCCGCCATGGAAGACGCCAGCCGGGTTTGGTTCGTGAACGAGCATTCGAGCGACGAGGCGAGCAGCGTGTTGCTGGACAGCTTTCTGGAGAGCGGGTTCTATTTCGTCGATCAGCAGACCATCAAGTCGCCGGTCTTCGATGGCCAAGGCGTCGTGCGTCAATACGCCTCCGCACGGGACGTGCAGCCGCACCCGCTTGGCTTGACCCTGGACAGCCGAGTCACGCTTGCGACTGCCGGCTATCCGGCCAGCGTGCACCCCGGGGGGGTGCTGCCGGTCGACCTGGAATGGCACGCGCTACGAAACAACCAGGACAATTACTCCGTCTTCGTGCACTTCGTTTCCAGCAACGGGCAGATGGTGGCTCAACACGACGGCTGGCCCGCGGCCGGTCTACGCCCAACGTCACGTTGGCAACCAGGCGATGTAATCCACGATCGGCTCGCTCTTGCGCTGCCCGCCAGCCTAACCTCCGGCAGCTACCGGCTCATCGCCGGCATGTACGTCGGAGACTCCCGTTTGGCCTTGGCCGATGGGATGAACAGCATCGAGCTTGGATCAGTAGCCGTCACCTGATAAGCCTGCCCCACCCTCCGATTGGTAAGGTTGAGGCAATGCAGCTCACGAGCTTTGGCGTCAAGTTTCAGCCCTACGCCGGCCGCCGAAAGACGCGCGAGGTCATGGTCGGCGCTGTCGGTGTGGGGGGCGACAACCCTATCCGGGTGCAGTCCATGACGACCACCTTGACCAAGGACGTCGGGGCCACGGTGGCGCAGACCGTTCGACTGGTCGAGGCCGGCTGCGAGATCGTGCGTATCACCACGCCCACGGTGCAGGATGCTCGCGCGCTCGGCGAAGCCAAGGCTCAGCTCAGAGCCGCGGGAGTCGTGGTTCCGCTGGTAGCCGACATCCATTTCTCCCCCGCCGCCGCCATGGAGGCGGCCGACTATGCCGACAAGGTGCGCGTCAATCCCGGCAACTATGCCGATTCGCGTCAGTTCCGCGTTCGTGAGTACACCGAGAAGGAATACGCGGCCGAGCTCGGCCGCATCGAGGAACGCTTCGCACCGCTGGTCCTCAAATGCAAAGAGCGAGGCATTGCCATGCGCATCGGCACGAACCATGGCTCACTGTCCGACCGCATCATGAACCGCTTTGGCGACACGCCCGAAGGCATGTGCGAGTCGGCCCTCGAGTTCGTGCGCATCTGCCGCAAATACGGCTACCACTCGCTGATCATGTCGATGAAGGCGTCCAACCCCAAGGTCATGATCGCCGCCTACCGCCTGCTCGCGGTGCGCATGGACGAAGAGGGCATGGATTACCCCTTCCACCTCGGGGTGACGGAGGCCGGAAACGGCGAGGACGCCCGCATCAAATCGGCTATCGGCATCGGCAGCCTGCTCGAGGATGGCATCGGCGACACCATCCGCGTGTCGCTGGCCGAGGAGCCGGAGAGCGAGGTGCCGGTAGCCTTCCAGATTGCGCGCCGCTACGAGCAGCGGAACGAAGCAGCCCTTCCGCCCGTGCCTGATTTCAGCACCCAAACCGCCTCGTCCGGAACCATCCGGGTGAACAGCGGGTTCATCCGCAGACCATCTGACCAGGCAGGCGGCGTGGGCGGCCACTCCACCATCGCGGTTATCGGCGCCGGTGCACAAGCAGATTTCGACACCGTGCCAACCGGTGCCCGCGTAGTCTCCGGCCATAGCGCCGCCGAGCTCATTCGGGCTGGCCGTGGGGTCGCGGCGGAAGCAACCGACGAGCCCATCCACCTGCGGATGACCACGGCCGATCTCGTTGAAGCTTCCATAGGCATCGGGTCGCTGCTATGTGATGGCATCGGGGATAGTGTGGAGATCACCGGAGGACCAGCCGAGCAGGTCGAGGCCCTTGCTTTCAGCATCCTCCAAGCCTCAGGCGCCCGGCTGAGCCGCACTGACTACGTCGCCTGTCCTGGCTGCGGGCGCACGCTGTTCGACCTCGAGAGCACCACCAATCGCATCAAGGCGCGGACTGCCCATCTACCCGGAGTCCGCATTGCCGTGATGGGCTGCATTGTGAACGGCCCGGGGGAGATGGCGGACGCCGACTTCGGCTATGTCGGCTCCTCTCCCGGCAAGGTCAATCTGTACGTCGGGAAGGAGCAGGTAGCTCGCGGGATCCCAACGGAACAGGCCGACGATCGGCTGATCGAGCTGATCAAAGAACGCGGTCGCTGGGTCGAGCCTTCTTAACGCTGCAAGCGTCTCACTCGGGCCCGATCAGCCTGCCTCCATCTTGACCCGAGGCAATTTTTCAGCGAGCTCGAGCTCTATGAGCGCCCTCTTGAGCCTCGCGCCCAGCTTGCTGGGCTGAGGGAGTCCGCAAAGCAAGCTGCCTATTGCCAGCGCATCCCAGACTGCCAGCGGCAGCATGGCGGGAATGAGCAGACGGTAGTAGTAGTTGTTGGGAAAGAAGATCACCAGCGTGAAGGCATGCGACACGCCTAACGCCAGCGCCGTCCAGGCCAGCCGGCTGTGGCGGTGGGTCAGGATCCCGGCCAACACCAGCAGCCAGGTCAGAAAGACCGGAAAGAAGACCACGGGAACGTCGCCGCTGGCCAGCGTGCGCGGGAAACCCAGCACGTACAGCGCCTTGTTGGCGAGCTTCAGCCCAACCTGTCCCGGTGCGTTGACCACAGCCTCGGCTGAGGCGACGACGTTCGAATCGTAAGTCTTGCTCCACGTCAGCCACGGCTCCGTGGTGATAGTGCGACCTTGCGGCACGAGTCCCTGGTAGATGTTGATGCTGCCGGACGAGGGTATCGGCGTCGGGAAGCCCGCTGCCAGCCAGTTTCTCGCAGGGATGAGCATCACCAGCAGCAGCACCGGAACACCACAGGCCGCCAGTCTGCGGCCGAAGACCGTCCTGTCGGTATCCCAGCAGACGACCGCCAGCACGAACGGTAGGGCCAGCCAGGCAGTGGAGCGGCTGAGAATCGCCAGCCCCATGACCGTTCCCACCAGCATGAGCTGCCTCATAGCCGGCCGCTCACCGAGCCTGGAGACCAGGAACAGCAGCACCGCCAAGCACATGAGCAGGGCGTTCTCTGACAAAAGGTACGTCGACAGCGTGAACCACTCCAACATCACACCGCTGGCAATCACCAGCAGCAGGGCCACGAGCGATTCCATTCGCGCTGGGAGCGTGAATGCCAGCAGCACGCTGGCCGCAACGACCGCCAGGGACTGCATCAGGATCGGCCCCTTCACCGAAGGGCCAAGGGCGAAATGCTCGAGCGCCAGCAGATACGGATACAGCGCCTGGTAATAGAAGGCTTCGGCGTGCCCCAGGGGAGCGCCTTGGAGCATGAGCAGCGACCCAGCGCGAATGTTCCGGGCGAAGCTTTCGTACGTGAACCAGTCGTCCCCGGCCGAGAGGACGGCCAGGCGGGAGGCCTGGGAAGCCCAGTCGGTCAGCGTTGGCAGGCCGTAGAAGAGACCGGCTCCCAGACCAACAACCAGCCATGCATACCATTGTCGTGGTCGGGATCGGAGCCGCTTGGATAGGCTTGCCAGGACAACGACGAGCGCCAGCAGCAGGGTGGCGACGTTGAGCCATGGATCGGCTGCCGCCGCGGCTCGGCGAAGCCACTGCAGCCGGCCGGACGTCGGGGCAACGTAGCCGGTCGCTGCTTCCAGCTGAGCCTGAAGGGCGGCGCCGCTCAGGTCTTGCGCTGCAACGTCCACCCGCAACCGCTGCTCGGTAGGGCTGGCAAACGGCACCTTCCAGCCCCCCGACAATGCGGTGCGGACGTAGGCGAAGATGATGCTCGCATCGTCTTGCGGGCCGGCGTATCCGGCCGCCCGCAGCTCGGCTTTGATAGCGTCCAGCGACTTGGGTCCATTCGGGGTCATGACCATGCCATCAGGCGTATCGGGCGGCACGTTGGAATCGAACAGCACCTGTGTTCCCAGGGTCACGACCACCGGTGCCGAGCTCGCGATCCGCAGGACGCCATCGCCCTGTACAAAAGTCTCCAGGCTCAGGGCGAGCGGCACATGCCGGCGGTCCGGGGCGCCGCCGCCGTTGAAGTTCAGGGCGGCATCATTGACCAGGTCGGCCGGCGCTTCGCCCGCCTGGAAGCCCGCGGAGACGAGCTCGGATCGGCTCGTAACGGTCTTGCCGCCGGCGGTAATAGTCTGATGGAGCAGCCAGCCGGATCGGCCTCCGCTCAGATCCGCAGTCGATCTCAGTCCGCCCAGAACCAGGCACAGCAGGGCTATACGGCCCCAAATAGGCGCGCCGACCGCGCGCCAGTAGGACAGGCCGGCGAGTAGCACGAGGACGCAAGCCAAGCCGTTGATGACGGCGGTCGCTGAATCCAGTGGTCGAGCCTGCGTTCGCAGCAGCAACACCAGTTCGACCGCCGCGGCAAGTCCACCAACCATCCGGAGCCCGAAGCTCCTTGTCAGGGCCAAGCTGCCAGATTCAAAGCTTCGGCAGATTCAGCAGGTCATGATAGCTGATCAGGGCGATGAACATCAGCAGGATCGCCATGCCGATCAGGTGCACAAAGCCCTCCTTGCGCGGATCCACCCTCCGGCCGCGCACGGCCTCGATGAGCACGAAGAGGATCCGTCCACCATCCAGCGCCGGAAAGGGCAGGAGGTTGATGATCGCCAAGTTCACGCTGAGAAAAGCGGCGAACTGGAGCAAATAGGAGGGCCCCAGCTGGGCCACCTGTCCGGTTACGCTGGCAATTCCGACCGGCCCAAGGAACTCGGGAGCGACGATGCCCTGGATCGTTTGGATGAGGCCGACCCAGATGAGCACGAAGGTGAGCACGGCCTGCTTCAGCCCGAGGACGAAGGCCGTCCAGACAGGATACTGCCGGTTCACCAGCTGTTCGTGGATCGCTACGCCCACGGCTCCTTCGCCAGGCGGAGGATTTTCGCGCGGCGTGAGCGTGACGTCGACTGCTGCCTGCTGTCGAATAACGGTGAACGTCGTCGGCTGGCCGAGCCGAAACTGGACCTGGTCTTTGAAATCGTTGACGCTGTGAATCGGCTGGCCCTGGATGGCGGTCACGACGTCGCCGGGACGCAGGCCCGCGGCCTCTGCAGGCGAGCCGGCCTGGACGACGCTCAGCTCGACTCGACCATCGGGTGTTGGCATACCGATCAGAAAGACGGTCATCAGCAGCAGCGGAGCGAGAATGGCGTTCATGATGCTGCCGGCCGCCAGAACCACCGTCCGCACACGCTTCGGCTTGGATGAGAAGCTCCCCGGCTCCAAGGCGGCGGCTTCGCTGCCATCCTCACCCACCATACGCGTAAACCCGCCCAGCGGCAGCAGGTTCACCGAGTACAGCGTGCCCTTGTACCTCACGCCGAAGAGACGCGGCGGGTAGCCAAACGCGAACTCGGTCACCGTGATGCCCGCCAGCTTGGCGGTGATGAAGTGGCCCAGCTCGTGGACGAACACCAGCAGCAGCAGGATCGGGATGATCCACAGCCAGTCCAAGGCGCTTCTACCCCTCTTTCAGCGGAGCAACGTTCGAGGTACGCGCGGCAGGCGATCGGGCAGGCACGCTCACTCTCGGCCCCAGATCGCGCTCGGCCTGCTCCGCCACGAAGTGACGCGCCCAGGCGTCGGCCTCCAAGATGTCGCCGAGCTCAGGCTCGGGAAAGCTCTCGTGGCTCTCCAGCGCGCTGCTGACCAAACGGGGGATATCCATGAAGCCGATGCGCCGCTCGAGGAACAGCTGAACCGCCTGCTCGTCTGCCGCCGCGAGCACCGTGGGATAGGTCCCTCCCCGCTTGCCCGCCTCCTTGGCTAGACCAATGCAGGGAAAGCGGCGGTCATCGATTTCCTGAAAGGTCAGGTCCTTCGCGGCCACGTCCAGGTGAGGACTATCCAGCGGCAGCCGCTCGGGGTAGGCGATGGCGTAGGCGATTGGCACTCTCATGTCGGGCACGCCCAGCTGGGCCTTGATGGAACCGTCCACGAACTCGACCATGGAATGGATGATCGACTGCGGATGGATGATCGCGTCCACCTGCTCGAAGGGCAGATCGAAGAGATGATGAGCCTCCAGGATCTCCAGCCCCTTGTTCATCAGCGTGGCGGAATCGATGGTGATCTTGGGCCCCATCACCCAGTTCGGATGCTTCAGCGCCGTATCGGGCGTTACCTGAGCGAATGCTTCCAAGGGGAGTTCACGGAATGGCCCTCCGGAAGCGGTCAGGATCAACCGCTGCACACGTCTTCGATCCTCGCCCGCGAGACACTGCCAAACCGCGCTGTGCTCGCTGTCAATGGGATAGACCTCAGCGCCGCTCGTCCGGGCCTGGCGCATCACCAGGTCGCCAGCCATGATCAGCGTCTCTTTGTTCGCCAGGGCAACCGTCGTCCCGCGCGCGAGCGCGGCCAGCGTCGGCTCGAAACCGGCCTTCCCCGAAGTTCCCACCACCACGAGGTCGACGTCGTCGCGCGAAGCCAGATCGATCAGCGCCTGAGGGTCGGTGGCCACGACCTTCGGCTTGAAGCGCTCACGCTGCTCCTCCAAGAGTGGCGACTGGCGTGACGCGGCCAGGCCCACGACCTCGAAGCGCTCGGGGAATTGGGCCACGACGTCGAGCGTCTGCGTGCCGATGGAGCCAGTGCTGCCCAGGATCGCCAACCGCCGTGGCGGCTCGGCGTCTCTTCGATCCTGCCCATGGCGGCGGAGGTGAGCTGAGGGTGAAGCCAATGTCGTGCCTACCTGCCGACAAGCGTAGCGAAGTAGAAGACGCCAACTGTCGAAAACAGCAGACCGTCGATGCGGTCCAGGATTCCACCATGGCCCGGGAGGAAGGTCCCGGTGTCTTTCACACCAACCTGTCGCTTGATCACCGACTCCACGAGGTCGCCAAGCTGCGCCAGCACCGCCACCACTAGGCCCAAACCGAGCGCTTGCGGGTAAGACAGCTTGAGGAAATGCACGGTCGCCAGACTAACTGCCATAGCGACCAGCGTGCCACCGAGGGTGCCGGCCCAGGTCTTCCCCGGGCTGACTGCCGGCCAGAGCTTCCGCCTGCCAAAACGACGGCCAAGCAAGTAGGCGGCGCTGTCGAACGCCCAGGTGCACACCAGGGCCGCCCCCATCCACCACAGACCATCGGCCCGATCGCGCAGCAGCACCATGTAAGCAACGAGGAATCCGGCATACAGCCCTGCGGAGGTGGTGACGCCCCAACGCTCGAAGGCGTTGCTCTGTCCGTGGCACAGCAGCAGCGCCAGCAAGCTGAGCATGAGCAGCGGTCCTACGAGCAGAAAGAAGCCGCTGCCAGGCATGGCCCATGCCCCAACGAGCGAGACGAAGACGATGAGCGGTCCGACCCATGGTAGCGGGGGTCGGCCGGACTTGGCCGCGAGGGTCAGCATCTCCGACGTCGCCACGATCGCCAGGATGGCTACCCACAACAGCCACTCCCAGCCGCCAAGGTACAGCAGCCCCAGGTTGAGCGGCGCCCAGGCGATAGCCGTCAGCGTCCGCAGCCGGGCAGCCGTCAACGGGAAGAAGGTCGGGAGCTGAAGGACTCCCCGATGCCGCCGAACTTGCGTTGGCGCTGGCTGTAGCTTTCGATTGCCAGCTCGAACTCGTGCTGGTCGAAGTCCGGCCAGAACACCGGCGTGGAGTAGTACTCGCTGTAAGCCGCCTGCCAAATCAGAAAGTTACTGAGGCGCATTTCCCCGGCGGTGCGGATCACCAGGTCGGGATCGGGCAGCTCCGACGTGTAGAGATAACGCCCGAACAGCTCCTCAGTAACGGCGTCCGGATCCACCTGGTCGCGCAACATGCGTTTCACCGCATCCAGGATTTCGGCGCGCCCACCGTAATTGAAGGCGACGTTCAGCTTGAGGCCGTCATTGGCGGCGCTTTCACGGACGGCCGCCTCGATCTCCTTCCGCAGCGTTGCCGGAATGCCCTCCAACCTGCCGATGACGTGGAGCTGGATGTTGTTCTCGAGGATAGTGCGCTTTTCGCGGCGGACGGTCTCGCCGAAGATGCGCATCAGCGCCTTGACTTCCCAGTCCGGCCGGGTCCAATTCTCCGTCGAAAAGGCGTACAGCGTAAGCACCGCGACGCCGAGCTCGTGGGCCTTCTCCGAAATTCGCCGGATGTTGCGCGTGCCGGCCTCGTGACCCATGGCCCGCGGCAGGCCCTGACGTTGAGCCCAGCGACCGTTGCCATCCATGATGATGCCGACATGACGAGGCACGTGGACTCCCGCGCCTTCGGTACTGAGCGCTGCCGTGCTTCGGGGACTGGTCGCTGCGCTGGTCATTGCCTGTAGTTTGACCCGAAGTCTGGCGCCGGTGAAGCCAATCGTGGGGCGCGAAGCCCGGTTTCGTGGCTCGTCGACGCTGCCTTCGTCAGACTTCCATGACCTCCGCCTCCTTGGCGTGGCCGATCTCGTCGATGTGCTTGACGTAGGTGTCGGTCAGCCTCTGGAGGCGCTCCTGGGCGCGCTTGTCATCGTCCACGGACAGCTCCTTGGCTTTTTCGAGCTCCTTCAGATGCTCGTTGGCCTCGCGCCGCACGTTCCGCACGGCTACACGGCCGTCCTCCAGCTGACGCCGCACCAGCTTCACCAGATCCTTACGGCGCTCCTCAGTCAGCCTCGGGATGACCAGGCGAATCACCTGGCCGTCGTTGGTCGGCGTGAGGCCCAGCTCCGACTTCAGGATGGCCTTCTCGATACCCGCCATGGCGTTGCGGTCGAACGGCTGGATGACCAGCGTGCGCGCCTCCGGAACAGAGATGTTGGCCAGCTGCTTCAGAGGCGTCTCTACACCGTAATAGTCCACGTGGAGATGCTCCACCAGCCCGGGAGAGGCCCTCCCTGTGCGGATGGTCGCAAGCTCTTTGCGCAGCACCTCGATGGAGGCTTTCATCTTGGCTTCCGCCCGATCGACGATGTCCTGCATCTCTACCTCAAAATCGCCCTAATCGCTGCTGATGAGAGTGCCGCGATGATCTTCTCCGCGAACGATGCGCCGCAGATTGTCGTCACCCGGTAAGGCAAAGACGATGATAGGCAACCGGTTGTCCATGCACAGCGTAATCGCCGTTGGATCCATGACCGAGAGCCCGAGATTGAGGAACTCGATGTAGGTCAACCGGTCGAACTTCTTGGCCGTCGGAATCTTCAGGGGATCGGCGTCATACACGCCATCGACCTTATTCTTCGCCAGCAACAGCACCTCGGCGTCGATCTCCATCGCTCGCAGGGCCCCGGCGGTATCGGTCGTGACGTAAGGATTGCCCGTGCCCGCCGCGAAGATGACGACGCGGCCCTTTTCGATGTGTCTCGTCGCCCTTCGCCGAATGTACGGCTCGGCCACCGAGGCCATCGGTATAGCAGTCTGCATGCGCGTCGGCACGTCCAGCTTCTCCAGCGCGTCCTGCAGCGCCATGGCGTTCATCACGGTCGCCAGCATACCCATGTAGTCGGCCTGAACACGGTCCATGCCGGCTTCGCTCGCGGCCAACCCACGAAAGATGTTGCCGCCGCCCACGACGAGGCCTATCTCCGCGCCGAGCTCGCTGGCCAGCCGGATCTGGTTGGCCACCTCCTGCACTACAGGCAGATCCAGCCCAAATTCCTTGTTGCCCATGAGCGCTTCGCCGCTCAGCTTGAGCAGAATCCGCTTATAGCGGAGGTCGGCCACCTACTTCCCCAGCTCGAAGCGGGCGAAACGCCGAATTCGGATCGGTTCGCCGAACTTGCCGCTCTTCTCCTTGACCAGCTCTTCGATCGTCTTATCGGGGTCCTTGATGTGGGGCTGCTTCATCAGCACCACTTCCTGCAGACGCTTCTGCAGCCGGCCATCGATGATCTTGTTCTGAATCTCCTGGGGCTTGCTGGCAACGTCGGCTTCGGACCGGTACGCAGCCCGCTCCTTGTCCAACCAAGCAGCATCCACACTATCGACGTCGATCGCCACCGGGTTCGTGGCCGCGATCTGCAGGGCAATTTCGTGCACCAGGTCCTTGAACTCAGGATTGCGCGCGACGAAATCGGTGCCGCAGTTGACTTCGACCAGTACGCCGATGTTGCCCACGCCGTGAACGTACGCGTCTACGAGGCCCTGCGATGCCTCCCGGTCGGCCAGCTTGTCCGCGCGCTCCAGCCCCCTGCGCTTGATGATCGCTTCGGACTTATCCAGGTCCCCGCCGGTTTCCTCCAGAGCCTTCCGGCAATCCATGACGCCGGCGCCGGTACGGTCGCGCAGCTGCTTGATGACCGTGGCCGAAATGTCAGCCACGGGGCCGCTCCGCCACCGCGGCATGCGGAAGATGTCGTGATTTCAAAATCAATTCCAAAGCAGTCCTGTTTTCGCTCCTACTCGGCGATCGCCGGCGCCGGTTCTTCAGTAGGAGCGTATGCCGCCTCGGGCGCAACGTACTCGGCCGGAGCCTCAGCCCCAGCGTATTCCACGCCCGGCTCAGCCACGTAGCCATAGGTTTCCCCTTCGTAACCCTCGTACCCCTCAGCCAGCAGGCTTTCCTCATCCTCCTCCTTGCGCAGGGCTTCCGCTTCCGCCCGGCCTTCCAGGATCGCGTCGGCCACCTTGGAGGTCAGCAGCTTCACGGCGCGTATGGCGTCGTCGTTGGCCGGAATGCCCCACTGCACTTCGTCCGGGTCGCAATTGGTGTCCAGCAGTGAGACGATCGGGATGCCCAGCCGGTTCGCTTCCTTGACGGCGATGTGCTCCTTCTTCGTATCGATGATGAAGAGGAGGTCAGGCAACCGCTTCATCTGGCGGATGCCGCCGAGCAGGCGATTCAGCTTGATCATCTCATCCTGGAGCTTGAGAGCTTCCTTCTTGGTGAGCAGCTCGAACTCGCCTTTGCTCTTGCGCTCCTCCAGGTCGGTCAGTCGCTTCAGCCGCTGCTGGATGGTCTGATAGTTGGTCAGCATGCCACCCAGCCAGCGAGTGTTCACAAAGTACATGCCGCAGCGCTGGGCCTCTTCCTGCACTGATTCCTGGGCCTGCTTCTTCGTGCCCACGAACAGCATGGTCTTGCCTTCTCGCGCCTGTTCCTTGACGTAGTTGTAGGCCTGGGTCAGCTTGGTGACCGTTTGCTGCAGGTCGATGATGTGGATGCCGTTGCGCTCGGTGAAGATGTAGCTCTTCATCTTCGGATTCCAGCGCTTGGTCTGATGCCCGAAATGGACGCCTGCTTCCAGCAGCAGCTTCATTGAGACGATGGCCATGGGTTACCTATCCTTTCGTTTGTCCTCCGCCCTGGGCTGTCCGGCAATCCCGACGACCTCGGTCACGATCCGGACCCCGTGGTTGGGCGTGTGTTTTTTAGCCTTCGAATTCTAGCGAATCCCGGCCTAGACCCTAGAGAATGTACTTCCCCAGGTCCTCGTCCTTCACCAGGTCCGCCAGCCGCGCCAGCACGTATTCGCGATCCACCGTCACGGCCTGCCCCTTACGGTTCGAGGCATCGAAAGACAGCTCCTCCAGCACCCGTTCAACCACCGTGTGCAGCCGGCGCGCCCCGATGTTCTCCAAACGATCGTTGGCCTGGACGGCCACATGCGCAATCTCGCGCAGTCCGTCGTCGGTGAAGTCCAGCTCAACGCCCTCGACCCCCATCAGCGCCTGATACTGCTTGGTCAGCGCGTTGTCCGGCTGCATGAGGATGCGCACGAACGACTCTTCGGTCAGAGTCTCGAGCTCGACCCGCAGTGGCAGCCGGCCCTGCAGCTCGGGGATCAGGTCGCTGGGCTTGGCGTGGTGAAACGAGCCCGCGCAGATAAACAGGATGTGCTCCGTTCGTACTGGCCCGTAGCGAGTCATCACGGTCGATCCCTCGATCAGCGGCAGCAGATCCCGCTGCACACCCTCGCCCGAGATGTCCACCGTGGTTTCGTGGCCCGCCGGGCGTGCAATCTTGTCGATCTCATCCAGGAAGACGATGCCGGCCTCTTCGACGCGGCTGGTCGCGGCGTCGATGACCGCGTCCCAGTTGATGAGCTTGTTGGACTCTTCGGCCGTCAGCAGGCGGCGGGCTTCGCGTACGGACATCTGTTTCGACCGCTTGCGCTGCTGGTGCTGGGCCACGTGGCTCACGAAATCCTGGATGCTGTCGCTCAGCTCTTCCGGGTTGGCGGTCGAGATGAACTCCATGATCGGAGGAAAAGCGTCCTCCGCTTCGGTCTCGATCTCGATCACCTGCTCGTCTAGCTTGTTGGCGCTCAAGGCCGCGGCGAGGGCTTTTCGGCGGCGTCGCAGCTGCGCCTGCTCGCGCTTAGCCAGCTCCGCAGCCGCCGTCCGTGCTTTGGCTACCAGCTCGGGGACGCTCTGGCTGAGCAGTGCCTCGACGATTCGCTCCTCAGCCAGCTCCTCGGCGCGCTGCTTGACCTCTTCCTGGCGGCTCTCATGCTCCAGGTTGATGGCCGCTTCCAGAAGATCGCGAACGATCGACTCCACGTCGCGGCCTACGTAGCCCACCTCGGTGAACTTGGTGGCCTCGACCTTGATGAACGGGGCGTCGTGCAGGCGAGCCAGCCGCCGGGCGAGCTCAGTCTTGCCCACACCCGTGGGCCCAATCATCAGGATGTTCTTGGGCATCACCTCGGCGGCGATCTCCGGCGCCAGGTGGCGCCGCCGGTAACGATTGCGCAGCGCAACGGCCAGCGCTTTCTTAGCGGATTGCTGGCCGATCACGTAGCGGTCCAGCTCGGCAACGATCTCTTGTGGGGTGAGCTCAGCCATTCGGTCCGATAACTTCGAGCGAAATCTTATCGTTCGTATACACGCATAATTCTGCTGCGACCTTCATCGCGGCCACGGCGATCTCGCTGGCGCTCAGCGAGGAGTGCTGAATGAGCGCTTTGGCCGCCGCGGTGGCGTAACCAGCGCCGGAGCCAATCGCCGCTACCTGCTCGTCCGGCTCGATGACGTCGCCCTCACCTGACAGGATCAGCAGATTGTCCGTATCGGCGACCACCAGCATCGCCTCCAAGCGGCGCAGGAACCGGTCGGATCGCCACTCGCGCGTGAGCTCTACCGCCGCCCGGCGAGTGTTGCCCGAATACTTCTCGAGCTGGCTCTCGAACTTATCGAACAGCGCCAGCGCGTCGGCCACCGAGCCGGCGAAACCGGCCAGCACCTGGTCCTTGTACAGCCTTCGAAGCTTGCGGGCGCCATGCTTCATAACCATGTCGTTCACGGTCACCTGACCATCTCCCGCCATGGCTACCTCATTCCCAACCCGCACCGCCACGATGGTGGTAGCGCGAATACGCCTGTTCTGCATGAATCCTCGCGGAGTATGAGTGCGGCCCGGACTGACTCAGCCGACGGCAACGACCTCACGCACCGGTTCGGCTGTCGATGGCGGCGCCGCCGGCAGCTCGTCCGCGCTGCCCTTGAAGCCACAGCCGGTGCATTCCACCCGGTTCTCACGACCCTGTGTCAGCAGACCGCCGCAGTTGGGGCAGGGGATGTTGATTGGCCGGTTCCAAGCAGTGAAATCGCATGCGGGGTATGCGCTGCAGCCGTAGAACACTCGGCCCTTCTTGGAGCGGCGCTCCACCAGCTCGCTGCCGCAGCGCGGACATTTCACGCCCAGCTTATTCTGAATGCGCTCGGTGTGCCGGCACTCCGGGAAGCCCGGGCAGGCCAGGAAGCGTCCGAACCGGCCGAGTTTGATCACCATGTGCCGGCCGCACTCAGGGCAGGGCTGGTCGGTCTGCTCATCTGCAACCTTGACCCGCTCGACCGTCTCTCCCGCCTGTTTGACTCGCTCGTCGAAGGGCTCATAGAAGCTCTTGAGCACCGGCACCCAGAGGCGCTCACCCGAGGCGATGTCGTCCAGCTCCTCTTCCAGATTGGAGGTGAACTTGACGTCAACGACGTTGGGAAACTGCTCGACCAGCAGGCTATTTACCGCCCGGCCAAGCTCCGTTGGCTTGAGCTGCTTCTGGACGCGCTCGACGTACCGCCGCTCCTGGATGGTAGCGATGGTGGGTGCGTACGTGCTGGGCCGGCCAATGCCTTCCTCTTCCATGGTCTTGATCAGGCTGGCCTCGGTGTAGCGCGGTGGTGGCTGGGTGAAGTGCTGATTGGGCAGCAGCCCGATCAGATCGAGCGTCTCGCCCTTCGTCAGCGCCGGCAGCGCGCCCTCCTTTTCCTCGTCACTGTCCTGCCCCTCGAGATACAGCACGGTGAACCCGGGGAAGACCACGCGCGAACCGTTGGCGCGGAACAGGAAGTCTACGGCCTTGATGTCCACTGCCGTCTGATCCAGCTCGGCCGAAGCCATCTGGCTAGCCACGAAGCGATCCCAGATCAGCTTGTAGAGACGGTACTGCTCCGACGGCAGCATCGATCGCAGCTGCGCCGGGTCGCGCCGTGTGGACGTTGGGCGGATGGCTTCGTGGGCCTCCTGCGCCCCGCGGCTGCGGGTCTTGTACACACGAGGCCGGTCGGGCACGTAGGTCTTGCCCCACTTATCCCGAATGAAGTCGCGCGCCTCGCCCTGGGCCACGCTGGCGACGTTCAGGGAGTCGGTACGCATGTAGGTGATGAGGCCGACCGGCCCGCTCGACCCCAGGTCCACACCCTCGTACAGCTGTTGCGCAATGGCCATGGTGCGCTTGGCCGTAAAGCCGAGCTTGCGGCCCGCCTCCTGCTGCAGCGTGCTGGTGGTGAACGGCGGCGCCGGCTGACGTGCCGCGCGTTTGGTGCGCACGTCGTCCACCCCGTAGGCGGCGCCCTTCAGCGCTTCGACGATACCCTTGGCGTCATCCTCGCTCTTGGGGCTGACCTTCTTACCGCTGCGCTGCAGCAGCTGAGCGCGGAAGACGTCCTTCTTGGTCCGTTTGCCGGACTGAGCCAGGTCAGCCTCGATCGTCCAGTATTCCTCTGGCTTGAACTTTTCAATCGCATCTTCGCGGTCACAGATGAGGCGAACCGCAACGGACTGCACCCGGCCGGCGCTCAGACCACGCCGCACCTTACGCCACAGCAGCGGCGACAGCTTGTAACCGACCAACCGGTCGAGCACACGTCGCGCCTGCTGGGCGTTGACCAGATCCATGTCTATCGAGCGCGGGTTGGCGATGGCCTCCTTCACCGCGCCTTCCGTGATTTCATGGAAAGCGACCCGCCGAACCTTGTCGGGCTCGAGATCCATGGCCGCCATCAAATGCCAGGCAATGGCCTCCCCTTCCCGGTCCGGGTCAGTTGCCAGGTACACATCGCCTGCCGACTTGGCGCTGTCCTTCAGGTCCTTGACCAGCTTGCGCTTGTCCATGGGGACGGTGTATTTCGGGGTGAAGTCGTGATCGGTGTCCACGCCGAGCGCGCTCTTGGGAAGATCGCGGACGTGACCCAGCGAAGCTTTCACCTGGAAGTCCCGCCCCAGGTACTTCTCGAGGGTGCGCGCCTTCGCCGGCGACTCCACCACGACGAGCTTCTTGAGCTTCATAGAGGCATACCTTAGCACGCTGGATGGCGCCTGCTTGTGACAAAAATCACCCTTCGGAGAAGGTTCTTCAGCCGGCGGAGCTCCGCTGTTTGGCCAGGGCCCGAGCCATGAATCGATCGAAATCGATCAGGAATCGCTCGTGACGTCCCTCGCCAACCTGCTCGCTTTGGTCGAACGCTTCCACGCCGAAAACCAAGCGCCGGCCATCGATCTCCAGCAGCTGTGCTCGGGCCGTGACCTCGAAGCCAATCGGCGTGGCGGCGAGGTGCCGCACGTTGACGACCGTTCCCACCGATGCCTGACCCGGCTCCAGGCCGCCGCTGATGGCCCGGATGGCTGCCATCTCCATCATGCCGATCATGTACGGCGTGGAAAGCACCTCGACCGAGCCGGATCCGATGGCGGCCGCGGTCATTGAAAAGTCCACTGTTGCGCGGAGCTCGCCGCGCATGCCCAGTTCCAGCATCGCTCCCAGCCTCAGTCCTGGCTGCCCGTGAACACGCGCGGGACACGCGCCGTGATTGAGCACGGCACGTCGTAGCTGATCGTGCCGCTCAGCGCAGCCAGCTCCTCGGCGCTGATACGCTCGCCTTCCTGGCAGCCCAGCAGCACTACCTCGTCACCGGTAGCCGCGTCCACGCCCGTCAGATCGATGGTGATGTTATCCATCGACACGCGCCCCACGATCGGCACCCGCCGGCCACGGACCAAAGCAGCGCCGCGGTTGTGCAGCCGCCAGTCCAGCCCGTCACCGTAGCCAATGGGAACCGTCCCGATAACCGAGGCCTTCTGGGTATGAAAGGTCCGGCTGTAGCCCACCGACGTGCCGGCCGGGATCGAGGCTACGCGGATCAACCGCGACTTCAAGCTCATGGCTGGGCGCAGCTCCATCTCCGCGGCCATGTTCGGCGCCGGCGACAAACCGTACACCGCGAGCCCGATGCGGACCATGTTCAGCCGCAGCTCGGGCATGCCTACGTTGGTCACGTGGCCGGCGTGCTGAAAGCGAAAGTCGATGCCGCGCTGATGCAGCTGGTTCACCACGTCCTGGAAGCGGTCCAGCTGCTCGCGGGTGAAGTCAGGATCCTCATCCTCGCCACAGGCGAAGTGCGTGTAGATGCCCTCCAGGTTCAGGTTCGGCAAGCTATGGACCTCTTCGGCCAGCGGGATGGCCTCGGCAGGCAGGCAGCCATAGCGAATCAGGCCCGTGTCCACTTTGATCTGCACCGGCACGCTAACCATGCGCTTCTCGGCGATAGCGTTGAGCTCACGGGCCAGGTCCGGGTCGTTCACCGTTGGCGTGAGGGCGTGCGCCACCACCTCTTCGGCATCCCACAGCGGGGTGTGGCCCATGATCAGGATCGGTGCGTACACGCGCGCCATGCGCAGCTGCACGCCCTCCTCGACACGCGCCACGCCCAGAGCGTCGGCGCCGTGCTTCAACACCGTCCGCGCGACCTCGACAGCCCCGTGGCCATAGGCATTGGCCTTCACGATTGGCAGCAGGTGAATGTCCGGACCCAGCCAGCGCTTGAGCTCGCGCACGTTGTGCGCAATTGCGTCGAGATTGACCTCCGCCCAGGTGAGCGGTCGTTCCTGGCTTACGTCAGATCACCCACGCAGGAGTGCCGGCGGGAGTGCCGAGTGCCGAGTGCCGGGTGCCGACGGAGTGCCGAGTGCCGAGTGCCCACGGGAGTGCCGAGTGACGACGGGGGTGCTGAGTGCCCACGGAGCGCCGGAGGGGGCTGCCGCCGCCATACGCAAAGCCAAGCGGGGAGCGTCGCTTCTGATTCTCGATGCATGCGCTCTCCTAGATAGTAGTCGCGCGATCGATGCCGCATGTGAGTGCTAACGAAACTCGCATCCGCAAATCACGCTCGGCACTCAGCACTCGCACTCCCGTCGGCACTCGGCACTCCGTCGGCACCCGGCACCCGGCACTCGGCACTCCGCCGGCACTTATCCCCGCAGCGCTGAGCCGTAGAACCGCAGATAGTCCTCTACGTGGGCTTCCCAGTATGCGGGGGTATGGCTCCCGGGCCACTCGTGCCACTCGTGGGCTATGCCGTCGCGCTGCAATTGCTGGTGGAGCGCTTCGTCGGCCACTCGGCTGAGCGTGTCCTGGCTGCCGACGTCCAACCACAGCTTGAGCGCGCGGGCTTGTGCCGGACGGTCGTGCAGCAGGTGAACCGGATCGTGCGCATTGAAGTAGGCGTCGCTGCCGAAGAAGGCCGGGCCTCCGGCCCTGGCGGGCAGCGAGGCGCTGTGAGCGCCGGCGGCGGCGAACGTGTCGGGAAACAGCATCGCCAGGGCCAGGGCCCCGAACCCGCCCATGGAAACGCCGCCGATGGCGCGGTGCTTACGGTCCGGGACAGTCCGCAGCTGGCTGTCGATTTCCCGGACCATGTCCTGGGCCACGTAGCTGCCGTACTTGGGGCCTCCATTCGCCTGGTCCATCCAGAAGGACTGGTCTCCCTGCGGCATGACGATGATCGTCGCCGGCGTCTCGCCGGCCGCGATGAGCCTGTTAGCCGCGACGCTGACCCCATACCCGGGCCATTCCGTATTCGACCCGTTCTGCCCGCCGAAGCCGCCGCCGATCCCGTGCAGCAGGTAGAGAACCGGATAACGCTGGGTTGGGCTGGTGTCGTAGCCGGCTGGAAGGTACAGCAGGTAGGACATGCCCTGTCCCAGCGCTTGGCTCAAGAACAGCCGCCACTCGACGCGCGCTGCCGACGGCGAGGCGGCTGGGGCCGGGCCGGGCGTAGTCAGCTGCGTGGGCGTGTCCTTTGTCGGACTGGCAGCCGGGGACGGCGTCGCTGCGCTTACGCTCGGCGCGGCACTGCGAGCGGCTCCTCCGCTGGCCGGCGGCGAGCTCACGGGCGTGAGGGCAGGGCTCGGCGCGCTGCCCGCCGGCCCGCCCGACTCCGCCGCCGGGCTGGCAGGCATGAGCACGGCCGCGGCCAGGGCGTCCTTCCAACCCTGCAGGCGCGGGCGAGCCAGCACGACCAGCCAGCCGGTGGCCAGCGCGGCCAGCGCCAGCACGGCCCAACCATTGATTCGCCTGCGCTTGGAGTGCAACGTTCAGCTTTTCCCTCTGGATGGTAAAACGGCAAGCACATGAACGGCCCGGATTGGGACTGGTGGCTCCTCTAACCGCGCTCGCGTTGTTCCTGGCGGCGGTGGCCGGGGGGATAGTGAACAGCATCTCCGGCGGAGGCACGTTCCTCGTATTCCCCAGCCTGCTGCTGGCCGGCGTGCCGGCGGTCCGAGCAAACGCTACCAACACCATCGCCCTCTGGCCTGGCGTGATCTCGAGCGCCGTGGCCTACCGGCGCGAGCTGAAGGGGGCGCCGCACGTAGCGCTGTTCGGTGCGATCAGCATCTTCGGCGGCGCGCTGGGAGCGCTGCTGCTGTTGAAGACGCCGCCGGCGCTGTTCGAGCGTGCGGTCCCTTATTTGCTGCTCGTCGCCACGCTGCTGTTCGCCTTCAATCCGGTCCTGCAAAAGCGGCTCGGAGGCGGCCGCGGCCTCAGCCACATCAACCCCTGGCGCCTCGCCGGGGTCGCGGTCGTGCAGCTCGGCATCGCCCTCTACGGCGGCTATTTCGGCGGCGGTATCGGCATCCTCATGCTGGCCGCGCTGGGCCTGCTCGGCATGACCGATTTCCACGCCATGAACGCCTATCGAACGTTCCTGGCCAGCCTGACGAACGGTGTGGCCGTGGTGGCCTTTATCCTCGCCGGCGCCATCGCCTGGCCGCAAGCCAGCCTGATGATCGTTGGCGGCGTGGTCGGCGGCTATGGCGGAGCTCGCGTCGTGCGCCGCATGGAAGCGCGCGTCGTCCGCCGAATCGTCATCCTCATCGGCCTGACCGTGAGCGCCTACTTCTTCTGGCGCCAGTTCAGCGGCTGAATACGCCGCTTGGCGTATGCTGAGGCCATGCGCGCGAGGACTGGATCGTTCGAGACGGAATATCGCACTTCCGGCTCCGGCCCATGGGTCGTGCTGGCGCATTGCCTGGGCAGCAGCATGGACCTCTGGAAGCACCAGGTGGGCCCGCTCGGCCACGACTTCAGCCTGCTGCTGTACGACCTCCGCGGCCAGGGCCGCAGCGGCAACCCCGGCATTTCCTATTCGATAGGCGACCTGGCCGACGATCTCACGCGGCTGCTCGACGAGCTGTCCATCGAGCGCGCCTCGATCGTCGGCCTGTCCATGGGCGGCATGGTCGCCCAATCGCTGGCCGCCCGCCATGGCGACAGAGTCGACAAGCTCGTCCTGGCCGACACCTCCTCTCACTACCAGGGCGAGGTCGCCCGCACTTGGCGCGAGCGCGCCGCCGTTGCTCGATCGGAGGGCATGGGCGCGTTGGCCGATGCGACCATGACCCGCTGGTTCACCGAGGGCTTTCGGCGATCCAACCCGGATGAGGTCGCCTGGGTGCAAGCCACCTTCGCCGCCACCGAGTCGAGTGGCTATGCCCTCGCCTGCGAGGCCCTGGCCGGTCTCGATCTACGCGCCGAACTCGGCCGAATCGGCGTTCCTACGCTTGTCATGGCCGGCGACCAGGACCATTCCTGCACGCCGGAGGTCGGCCGGCAGATTGCCTCCGCCATCCGTGGAGGTCGCTTCGAGCTCATCGACTCCGCCGCCCACGCTTCGTGCGTCGAGCAGGCCGAGCGCTTTACCCGGCTGACGCTGGACTTCTTGCGCTAGCGGGCCGCGCCGCAATTCGAGCTGGACCTTGGCTAAACGTGACCAAAGTCCTGTCACCGCTCGGTTGATTAGCACTCGACGTGATATAGTGTCAACGAATCTTCCTGCTCATAGAGGTGCACCCAATGCCGATGTATGAATATCTCTGCCAGACCGGCGGGCACCGCTTTGAGGCGCTTCAGCGGATGACGGACGATCCGCTGACCAGCTGCCAGGAGTGCGGAGGCTCCGTGCGCCGGGTCATTCAGCCTGTGGGCATCATCTTCAAAGGCTCTGGGTTCTACGCGACGGACAGCCGCAAGGCCAGTTCGGCATCGACCAATGGAAGCGCTGATTCGGCCAAGTCCGACAAGGCGGAGACGAAGTCGGAGTCGAAGACCGATTCGTCTGCGTCTTCCGGCTCGAGCTCTTCCAAGTCGGACAGCGCGGCCGCTACTCCGGCCGCCAGCTAGGCCTCAGCTCGCTCGATCGGGCGCAGCGGCAGCGGAAGGCGGCCCGCCAACCCTGTTCACCGCGTTTAAGAACGGCTGGATGACGTCCAGCGGCAGCGGGAACACGATGGTCGAGTTCTTTTCGACGGCGATCTCGACCAGCGTCTGCAGATAACGCAGCTGCAGCGCGCTTTCCTGGGTTCCGATGACCTGGGCGGCAGCGGCCAGCTGCTGTGATGCCTGGAACTCGCCCTCGGCGGCGATGATCTTGGCCCGCTTCTCGCGCTCAGCCTCGGCCTGGCGAGCCATAGCGCGCTGCATGGTCTGCGGCAGCTCCACGTCCTTGATCTCGACGACCCCAACTTTGATGCCCCAAGGCTCGGTGGCCGCGTCGATGATCTGCTGGATCTGGCGGTTCAGATCTTCTCGATTGCTGAGCAGATGATCCAGGTCCGCCTGGCCCAGCGCGCTGCGCAGCGTCGTTTGCGAGATTTGCGACGTGGCGCGCAGGTAGTCCATCACCTTGGTAACGGCGTCGTTCGGGTTGATCACACGGAAGAACACCACCGCTGTGACCTTGACCGTCACATTGTCGCGGGTGATGACCTCCTGCGGCGGGACCTCCAGCGTGATGGTGCGCAGGTCGATGCGCTGCATCTTGTCGATGATGGGCACGATCAGGAACAGTCCCGGCCCTTTCGCTCCCTGTATGCGGCCGAGGCGGAAGATCACCCCGCGTTCGTACTCCTGCACGATCTTCACCGCGGACGAAGCAAACATGAGGGCCAGGACGACGATCACGACAAGGGGGATGAGGTTCATGCTGACGGCTCCTTAACTGTAAGTGGGTTTCTGGATGGAGAGCTCGAGCGAAGTGCCTTCACCGGCCACGATACCGCAGTACGGCGCGGCGGTCTGTGGGCCTGCGTTCTAGTGGCTGGCGCCCAATGTCCTCCTCACGAACAGCGTGAGTCCTCGTACACCGAGCACTTCCACCCGACTGCCGGCGGCGATGGGCTCGTCCGAAACCGCCTTCCACCATTCCCCGTTCACCCGGACTTCGCCGCTGTCTCTGATGTCCGTGGCGGCTTCACCAACCTTGCCCACCAGCTCCCACGCACCCGTCGTCGGTGGCGCTTTGCGGGCCCGCAGGCCCAGGCGCACGATGACGCCGAAGAACAGCGCCGTGCCGGCGGTGAAGATCAGGATGACCGGAATCGAGATGGCCAAGCCGCTTGATCCGAGATTGAGCAGGGCCAGCGATCCGAAGGCGAAGCTGATAATCCCACCAGCCGTCAGAACGCCATGGGTCGGCATTTTGACGTCGGCGATGAACAACAGCAGGCTGAAGGCGATCAGCGCCAGGCCGGCGTAGTTCACCGGCAGCATGCCCAGCGCGAGGAGGGCCAGGAGGATGGCCAGCCCGCCCATCACGCCGGGCAGGATCGCGCCCGGCGTGGACAGCTCGAAGATGATGCCGTAGACGCCGATCAGCATCAGGATGTAGGCCAGGTTGGGGTCGGCCAGGTAGACGGCGATTGACTCAAAGGGCGACATGTCGATCCGCCGCACCGCGGCCTGTCCCGTATGAAGCGTTGTAACGCGGCCGTTGGAGAGCTTGACCTCCCGACCATCCAGCTTGGACAGCAGGTCTTGCACGTCGGCCGCCTGCAGGTCGACGATGTGCTGCTGGACGGCCTGCTGGCCGGTGACCGACACGCTTTCCCGTACCGCTTGCTCGGCCCAGTCCGCGTTCCGGCCATGATTCTCAGCCAGCGAGCGAATGTAGGCGACGCTGTCGTTCAGGATCTTCTGCGCCTCGACTTCCGCGTCGTTGCTCGGGGGCGGGCTGGCGCCTGGAGAGCCACTGCTGGCCGGCGCCGGGCTGCCATTGCCGGCGAAGCCAACCGGGTGAGCGGCGCCGATGTTGGTGTTGGGCGCCATGGCGGCCACGTCAGCGGCCATGGTAATGAACACTCCCGCCGAGCCCGCTCGCGCTCCCTGCGGCGCCACGAAGACCACGACAGGGATAGACGAGGACGTCATGGCCTGCACGATCTGGCGCATCGATGTATCGAGACCGCCCGGCGTATCGAGCTGGATGATGGCCGCCTGCGCGCCATCTGCCTGGGCGGTTTGCAGCGCTCGGCTCACATAGCTGGCGGTGATGGGATTGATGCCGGCAGCCAGCGGAATGAGATCCACCTGCACGCCGGCGTCGGCCGCCGAGCCCGCGGCCTGCCCCAGCAGCGCCCCCACCGCCAGGAGCGTCGCCGCCAGGGCCGCTTTCATATCCACTACCGATGCATTACAGCGTCCGGAGACGCTTGTCAAACGGTTGCCTGTTGATGATTGTCTCCAGGCCAGCTCCTCGCGGGCGAGCCCGGACGATCGCGTGCTAATGCTTGAACATGCGGATGAACAGTGGCTAGCGACCTGCCAACCGGCCTCGGCTGGACGGCGCTGCTTGTGGCCGGAGCTCGAGCCAGGGAGAGCGCCCGCAGCGATCGGCTTTTCCACGATCCCTTGGCGCAGCGGTTCGTCACCGCCGCGCGGCAGATCTCACCTGATGCCGCGGACTTGGACACGGCTGGCTCGCCGCGCAGCGACGTCGACCGCTGGCGCGCGGATTCCGTGGCCGTTCGCACGCGCTTTTTCGATGACTGCTTGGGCCAAGCGTGCGCCTCAGGTTGCAGGCAGGTGGTGCTGCTGGCCGCCGGGCTCGACACACGAGCCTTCCGGCTGGCCTGGCCCGACGGGGTGCGGCTGTTCGAGATCGATCTTCCGGACGTGTTCGCCTTCAAGGAGCGCGTGCTCGCGGAATGCATGGCCAAGCCGGCATGCGAGCGGACTGTGGTACCCGCGGACCTGCGAGAGGACTGGCCAGCCGCCCTCAGGGCCGCCGGCTTTCGCCGGGAATCGCTTACGGCCTGGCTCGCCGAAGGTTTGCTGATGTATCTCAGCGAGCCGGAGCGAGATCAGCTCTTCGATCGAATGGGAGAGGTATCAAGCGCCGGCAGCCGGCTAGCCCTGGATCACCGAGCCGGATTCTTTGCCGTACCGTCACTTCCAATCGATTCGGAGGGCCGAGCCAGCCCCGCCCGTTTGGCTCGGCTCGCCGCGTCGTCGCAAGCAGATCTTTCGCTGATTGAGCCGGCGGCGTGGCTCGCCGGCCACGGCTGGCAAGCGTCCGTGCACGCTCCAGCCGAGCTCTCTGGGCGTTATGCGCGGCCGGTACCGCCACCCCTGCAAGCAGAGAGTCCGGGCTCAGCTCACAGCTGGCTGGCCACCGCCGAGCATTTCTAGCCCCAGCGGGCCGATCCTCGCTAGCGAACGAGCCCGCCGCCGCATCCATCAACGGTAGGCACACTTGACAAGTGACCAGTCGGCCAGCATGCCGGAGAACGTCGACCTCCGCGCGCGAGAATTCATCGAGGAGCTACCGAAGCCGGCCCAGTAACCGGCGCCGAGGGACGAGCGAGGTGCGGCCTTCGCCCTTCCTTCGGTCCGCCCGCGTCTCCGTGCAACGGCGCAGCGAGACCGCTCAGGCACCCACTGGAACCGTGGCTTCGCTGCGCCGCCCGATCACTCGACGAGCCAGGTCCAGCTCCTCCTGGGTGAAGGTTCGCAGAAGGATCAGGGCTGCCACATAGACGCCGGCCCCCGCCACCGCTGTCGCGGCCAGCCCGGGCAGAGCGCCGAGGACAGCGGGGACCGACGCATGGATCAGCAGCATCGCGGCGGCGGCCAGCCCAGAGGCAATGGCCGGGCGGATGGCCATCGTAATCGAGCTTCCGCCCAGCTCGCGAGCCGTCAGCCAGTACAGCGGAACCAACAGGACGATCTCACTGCCGACCGTCACCGCGCTGGCCGCCAGGTATCCGAAGCTGGGCACCAGCGCCAGGTTCACCAGCGTGTTGAACACCGCGGTGATGGCGAAGAAGCGCACGATGCTGCGCTGCTTGTCGAGCGCGATCAGCACGTACTGCGTGAGCCCGTTGACGTAGCTGAACGGCAGGAACAGCATGAGGATGCGCAGCGCCACGATCGAGCCGGCGTACTGCTGCCCAAAAAACGTGGTGATGATGCTGCCGGCCAGGACCTCGAAGCCCGCCAGGACCGGCAGCGAGACGAGCAGCAGCACCTTCAGGCTCATGTCGTAGCCGCGCTTCAGCGCCTCGCGCTCGGACGCCGCCTGTCGCGACAGGATGGGGAATACCGCCGGAACGAAGGTGGCCGGCACCAGCAGCATGGCATCGACGAACTTGTAGGCGGCCCCATACAACCCGACCTCCTCGTTGCTGCGGAAGGCCGCCAGGATGAGGTAGTCGACCTTGAAGAACAGCACCACGAAGAGCTGGTTGATCATGATTGGGAACGCGCTGCGAAAGATCGAGCCGATGAGCCGGCGGTCCGGCGCGAAGCGCGGCCGGACCACACGCCGGGTGATCGCCGCCCAGAAAACCGCCGCGGTGAAGACGTTGGTGAGCAGCGCCGACGTCGCTAAGCCGACGATGTTCCAGCCGGCCAGGATAAAGCCAACGCCCAACGCCACACTCACCACCTGCGTGAGCACCTGAATGAAAGCCTTGTATTCCATGAGCTCGTGCGCGTCGAACACGTGACTGCAGATACTCGAGAACGCCGCCGGCACAAAGCCGGCCACGAGCAACCCAATCACGAGCGCGGTGTCGCCCGGCAGCCCGGCCAGCCGCTGCAGCGCCAGCACGCCCAGCACCACCGGCAGGCCTACCGCCGCGGTCACGATCAGGCGAACGGAAATGGCGTTGCTGACGTAGGCGTTGGCGTTGGCTTTGTCGCGCGCGACGTCACGCGTGACGAACTGCTGCAGGCCGAAGCCGATGATCGTGTCCAGGAACAGCCACACCGCCGTGGCTTCGAAATACTTGCCCACCTGCCCTGCGCCAAGCTCGCGGACGTAGTAGATGCTGAAGCCGAAGCTCAGCAGCTTGGTGGCCAGATTGCTCATCAACGGTGTGAGTGAGTTCTTGGTGACCCTCCCCGCCGGATGCATCTCCTCGGATCGCGACCGCCGTGTCGCCGCCCGCCAGCCGAACGCGGCCAGCGCCAGGGCGATGAGCGTGACGCTCAGCCCCGACAGGAGCCCACCCACGATCACCGACAGTGGGGCGAAGGTGAGCTCCACGCGGTGCTCTCCCGGGCCCAGGGCTACCCCGCGGAAGGCGTAGTCGGCGGTGTACAGCTGGCTCGGCTGTCCGTCAACCGTCGCTTTCCAGCCGGGGAAATTGTTGTCCGACAGCACCAGCAGACCAGGCCCGCTCGCGTCCAGGACCACCTTCCGGCCGGTGTACGTGCGCACCAGCGCGGCGTGCGTCGCTTCCCCCTGCCCATTCACCGCCTCCGCTGGCGGCGCTCCGTCGATCACGGCGGCACTGCCGGGATCGAAGCCAGGATCGCGCATCGCCGCCAGCTGAGCAGCTGCGTCGGGACGCACCACCACGTTATGGACGACGAAGGCCCTCGGCAGCATCCGCAGGTTCTCGTATACACGTCCGTCCGGGCCGGCATAGACCTGCTTCAGCTTGGGGTCCTCCAGCGCCTGCTGGCTGAATATGTATTTGACGTTCAGCAAATCCAGCAGCGGCGACCGCAGCGCGGCCGGCTGGTCCAGCGTCTTCACCCGGTTGAACTGCAGCGCGTCCTGCGGCTCCAGCAGCTCGTTCAGGCGGGCGTAGCGGCCGATGATCACCGAGTCGTAGCCGCGGGCATCCTGCAGACCGTAGGGCAGCGCCCCATTGGCCTCGAGCATCTTGTCCTGGCCGTAGGCGGTCACCCGGAACAGCCCGCGGTCCTGCTGCACGTAGCCAATCGAAGCCGGCGTGACGGACAGCAGCCTGGGATCGGCCGCGGTATTGAAATCCAGGCCGAAGAACGCCAGGTCGCCCGCCACCAGCGCCACCGCCAGCACGCCCAGCAGGCGGCCTCGCGTCCACACGATGGCAGCGCAAGCCACGATCAGCCCCAGGAAAATGGCATAGTTGCGGACTTCCAGCTGGCGCTCGGCTTCGGGCACGTGGGGCACTACAACCCGAACCCACAAGGCGAGTCCGCCAAGCGTGGCCAGGGCGAGCAAGAGCAGCAGCGGCCTTGCCGCGGAGAGCCGGGTCCGCACCACGTCGTAGCCGAAGCCGGCCAGCAGCGCCATGGCTCCCGTGTAGGGAATGAGCCAGCGGAAGGGGCTGTGGATCTGGTTGAAGCCCGGCAGCAGGTAGAAGATCAGCTTGTACAGCGGTGTCCCGAAGGCCAGCAGCAGCGACACGGCCACGACGGCCCACAACGCGGCCACGACCGGCAGCGTTCTTTCCTCCCCGTCTCGCGGTGCCTGCCGCCAGCCCGCACGGGCGAAGAGCCGAGCGGCGATCGGCCACAGTGTAGCCCCGGCCAAGAGGAGGGGGGCAACGCCTATGTAAGCCGCCTGCTCGACGTAGTCTTTAGGCCCCCAGTACGGCGCCCAATGGATCACCGGATTGCCATAAAAGTCGGGCATGAGGAAGGTGAGCAGCTGTGGCAGCTTCAGCGCAAACCCAACCACGTCCTGGTAGGACACCGCTCCCGAACGGAAGTTGAGCGCGCCAACTTCGTAGAACGGCAGCAGCTGCACGGCGGCGACGCCACTGCCAAGCAGGCCAAGACCCAGCGCTCCCAGTCCGGCCCGCGCCATCAGCCAGCCGCGCCGATCGCGGCACGAGGACACCTCGGCGACGATCCTGCCAAGCGCATAGAGGCCAATCGCCGCGATGACGTAGACGCTGGCCTCGATGTGCCCGGCCAGGATGCTGAGGCCCAGGACCGCTGCTCCGGCCACCACCGGGATGACCGGCCAGCGCGTCCGGGCCTGACGCACGGCGAGCTCGACCAGCAGGAGCAGCAGCGGCAGGTAAACAATGGCGCCGATCATCTGCGGCCACAGCACGCTCGTCACCAGCCGGCCGCTGAACATGAACGCCAGCGCGCCGCTGGTCCCGCCCGTGCGGGATGTGCCGGCAACCCTCAGAAAGGCGTAGCTGAACGCTCCCGCGAAGAACAGGTGCAGCGCGGCGAAATAGCCGTACGCGTAGGCGATCGGCACGATCAGCCACAGCAGCACGAACGGGTACAGCACACTGGCCTGGCCCGGCGCAAAGAAGGGGGTCCCGGCCAGGATGTACGGATTCCACAGAGGCAGCTGGCGGTTGCGGATGCTCTCCAGCAGGAACGTCTTCCAGCCGAAGTTTTCGAGGATGGAGTCGGCAATCAGGCCGTTGTGCGGTCCCTGGAAGCCGGCCGGCGCGTACGCCGCCCAGGGCTGGAACTGGAACAGATCGTCCACCGGCAGGAGCACCTTGCCGCCCAAGGTCGACTTCCAGAAGAACAGCACCGCAGCCGCCAGTAGGAACAGCAGCGGCGGGCCTTCCGAGCGCACGGCGGCTCGGAGCTTCGCTTTTCGCTGCAGCGTCTCAGCCATAGAACGCCGGCAGCACGTCGTGTCTCAGCGTGTAGATGCTGAACAGCAGGAGCGCCAGGGGCAGCGCGGCGGCCAGGCCGGGCCAGAGCCGGCGAGGCAGCAGTCCGGCCAAGCCCCAGACCGTGAACAGCGCTATCGGCACCATTGCCGGGAAGAGATACCGTCCCTGCGGCTGCACGAAGGTCAAGTTGTAGATCACATCGCCGGCCAGCACGGCCGCCCAGGTCAGGAACAGCCCGAGCCAGGCCGGACCGGCCGAAGCCAGGGCCCCGCTCAACGCGGCGCTCATCCCCCGACTGACCAGCCGTCTGACTCCCCACGCCAGCCAACCGGCTGCTACTGCCGCCGTGAACGCTTCCAGCAGCGCGTAGTCCCGCTCGGGCAGCGGCACCGACATCCAGCCGAACTGCCCCCAGAAGCTGTGGAAGCTCACAGCCACGAAGTTCATCAGCTGCGCCTCGCCGAAGGCTCCCGTCTGCAGCTGACCCGCGGCCACGTCCTTCTGGCGTGCCTGGACGAAGAGATCGCTCCAGCCGTAGATCAGCCCGTTGCGCACGAACCACCAGCCGGCAACCACAGCCGCTGCCCCGGCAGCCTGGCCGCCATTGAGCAGCAGACGCCGGGCAAAGCCTGCGCGGGGATCCTTCGGCCGCCATGACCCCAACAGCACACAGCCGGCGGCCAGCAGCGCCGCCGGCAGGTAAATGGTCACTTTGGTCAGCAGGGCGGCGCCGAGCAAGAGACCCAGCGCCGGCCAGGCCCAGCGCCTTCGCCAGCCCGCCGCCAGTGCCACGTACAGCAGCAGCAGCAGCGAGACGACCAGGTCGGCCAGGCTGTCATTCTGGACCGAAGCGTCGACGAACAGGACCATGGGCGGGAGGCCGGCCATCGCGGCGGCTGCCAGCCCGAGACGGCCCTTCTCGGGCAGGACGAGCCTGGCGCAGCAATAGGCCACCGGCAGCAGCAGCAACCCGAACAGGACCGACAGCAGGCGAAGCGCGTGGAGCCGTCCCCCAAGCTTGTACACCACCGCTCCCAGCGCGTAGTACAGCGGCGGCTGATGCGCTTCGTAGCGGAACGGCGCCAGGCTGGGCAGGTTGGTCCGCGGGCCCAGCGGAAGGATCTGCGCCGGGTAATCACCGGCCTGGAGGACCGGCAGCTGGCCGCGTTCGGCCAGGTACTGCACGTAGTTGAAGTGCGCCGGCTCGTCGGGCGCCTGCCAGGGAGGCGTGGCGAAGGCGTAGGCGGTCGCGAGCAGCAGGTAGATCGCGGCGATGAGCGCCAGGGCGGCGTGCCCGCGAGTGACGCGCATGGGACTCCCAATGGACAGCGCTGTGTCCGCTCTAGCCAGGCTCATGCGTCAGGCTGCGCGGCGCCGGCCTGTCCTGGGGCAGCCCAATCCGCCGCGGCGCAAGCTAGCGGCTTTCGACTTCCGCGTCCCTGGGCCCGCCCTGGTAACGGCCTCGAACGTCGTTGAGGCGCACCTTCACTACGTCCATCAGGTTCTGCCACGAATCCCGCAGAGGATCGACCTTGCTGCCGGGCGAGTAGTACCAGCGCACCGGCACTTCCCGAATGCGCATGCCCTCCTTGCGGGCCAGGAACAGCAGCTCGACGTCGAAGCCGGTGACCTTGCTGTGGGCGATCACCGGGCTGTTGGCGCCGTACAGCTGCACCCTGGAGAAGATGATCTTCGCGGCGCGGCGGCTGAAGGCCTTGAAGCCGCACTGCGTGTCTTCGAAGCGCTGGCCGGTGATGACCTGCACCATCCGAGTGAAGATGCGACCCATGAGATGGCGGAAGGCCGGCTCGTCATAGCGCTGGGCGCCGGGCGCTTCGCGCGACCCAATGACCACGTCGTAGCCATCCTGTAAGAAAGGGAGGAAGCGGGTGACTTCCTCGATGGGCGTGGAAAGGTCGGCGTCGGAGAAGAGCACGTAATCACCCTTCGCCGCCAGCATGCCGGTACGCACCGTGTACGCCTTCCCGCGGTGATCGCCGCGCAGCGTGCTGATGCGCTCGTTGCCAGTGCGCAGAGCGTCGACCAGGTCAGCGGTGCCGTCCGAACTGCCGTCGTCCACCACCAGCACCTCTATCGGATAAGGCTGCTGCACCACGAACGCGGCCACCTTCTCGATAGTTGCGCCGATGCGCTGCTTCTCGTTGTAGGTGGGGATGACGATGCTGAGGAGGGGATTAATGGACGAGGATGGACTCGATGTAATCGTCACTCACCCTTTTCATACGCATGGTTCGCCTGCGCTCTCGAAGCGTTGCCGGAATGGCCCGAAGTCCGGCGGCTTGGCCGGCCAGCCGCGCCCGCGCGGCCGGCTCGCGGCCGTGCCGCAGGGCCTCCCCCGCCAGGCTGAGCTCCCGCCACAGGATAGCGCGCCAGTGTCTCCGCAGGACGCTCCTGGGCAGGTTCTTGAACAGCACCCGGATGAAGTTGCGGCCGCAGTAGAAGCTGGCCAATTCCCCACCACCGGTGGCGCTGCCCCAGTGATAGGCCAGGGCCTCAGGAACGTACAGGCAGCGGTAGCCGGCGAGCTGCATACGGAAGCTCCAGTCCACGTCCTCGCAGTAGCTCACCAGATCTTCGTCGAATGGCCCGATCTGCTCGAATACGCTGCGGCGGAACAGCGCCGCCCCCCCGCTGGCGCCGAATACCAGCTCCGGCCGATCGTACTGGCCCCGATCGAGCTCCCTGGCGCCCCTGTTGCCAGGCACGCCGTCCCTGGTGTAGAAGTCACCGGCGGAGTTAATCGTCCGCCGGTCGATGAACAGGATCTTGGAGGCGCACGCTCCCAGACTGGCATCCGAGTCGAGCGCTGGCACCAGCGCCTCCAACCATCGCCGGTCGAGCTCCATATCGTTGTTGAGCAGCGCCAGCATCTCGCCGCGGCACTGGCGCAGACCCTCGTTGAAGGCAGCCGCCACACCGCGGTTTGCCGGCCAGCGCACCACGCGCACCTCCGGGTAGCGCTCCTCCAGCAGGGACAGCGATTCGTCGGTCGAGCCGTTGTCCACGACCACGACGTCGAAGTCCCGGAAGGTTTGCGCTCGCAAGGAGTCCAGGCAGGCGGGCAGGAAACGAGCGCCATTCCAATTCGGAATGGCCACGCTCACCTTCACCGTCGGCTGTTCCACTCCGTCCGAGGTCACAACAACGGTCCTGGCGCCGATCGATTGCCGGCGCCTGCCAGCTCGGCGCGGACGTACTCATGCAGGGCTGCCCTCCACGGGCGAAGCTCGATGCCCAACGCGGCGGCCTGCGTGTTAGCCAGGGCAGATTGCGCCGGAGGCCGCGACGGACGCTGGAAATCCGCCAGCCGGACCGGCTCGATCGCCTTCTCGATTCCCGCCTCGTCCAGGATCGCCTGCATGTACTCCAGCCGGGAGCAGCTGCCGGCGTTCGCCAGATGGTACGTGCCATAGCGGCCCGTGAGGCCCAGCGCCACCAGCGCCGGGCCAAGGTCGGGAGCGTAGGTCGGCGAGGAATGCTCATCGCACACGCCCTTCATCACCGGCTGCGTCGACGCCCATTGCAGCACCTTGGTCACGAAGTTGCTGCCGCCGGGCCCGAATATCCACGACGTCCGCACGATGAAGTAGCGATTCGTGCTGTCCTTGACCGCCTGCTCGCCCGCCAGCTTGCTGGCCCCATAGACGCTGATGGGACGCGGCTCGTCGTCCTCCACGTACGGCCCGTCCTTGCTGCCGTCGAACACGCAGTTGGTGCTCACGAGCACGAGCCAGGCTCCATTGCCCTCACACCAGCGCGCTACGAGCCCTGGCCCGGTGCCGTTGACGGCATAGGCGTGCTCCCGGTTCGATTCACAGCCATCCACGTCGGTGTAGGCCGCGGTGAGTATCACTCCCTGCGGCTGCGCTCGATCGAGGGCGGGGACGATGGTCTCGGGGCGCGCCAGGTCCAGCTGATCGCGCGTAAGCCCGACGTCGGCCGGAACCTGACGGCCAAGCTGCCCAGCGGCGCCGATAACCGCTAGCGACACTTACTCCCCGGCGCGCGCCGAGGCCAGCCGCTGGCCGTACCAGCGCTCGTAGAAAACGGCGAAGTCTCCCGACTTGATCGACCTCCACCACGGCTGGTGGGTCTCGTACCAGCGGACGGTGCGATCGAAGGTCTCGTCCACCGAATGGCGCGGCGTCCAGCCAAGCTCACGGATCTTGGTCCAGTCGACGCTGTAGCGGCGGTCGTGGCCAGGCCGGTCGGTCACCAGACGCTTGAGGGTGCGAGGCTTGCCCAGCAGGTCCAGCACACGGTCCGACACGTCGATGGTATTCAACTCCCGACTGGCACCCACGTTGTAGATTTCGCCCGCGCGTCCCTTGCGCAGGACCAGGTCGATGGCCTCACAGTGGTCGCGCACGTACACGTAATCGCGCACTGCCTGCCCGTCACCGTAGATCGGCAGCGGCTCGCCGTCGATGGCGTTGGTGACGAACAGCGGAACGACCTTCTCGGGATATTGGTGGGGGCCGATGGTGTTGGCCCCACGCGTGATGACCGCGTCCAGGCCATAGCTCGAGAAGTACGACCGCACCAGCAGATCTCCCCCGGCCTTGGCCGCCGAGTAAGGGCTGCGCGGATCGAGCGCATCGGTCTCGCGCGAGTGGCCGGTCAGAACGGCGCCGTAGACCTCGTCCGTCGAAACCTGGAGGTAGCGGCAGCCGGCTCTGTCGAGGGCCGCCTTCAGCAGCGTCTTGGTGCCCTGCACGTTGGTGCGGATGAAGTCATCCGAATTCTCGAGCGATCGATCGACGTGTGATTCCGCGGCGAAGTTGACCACGGCGTCGACACCTGCCACCAGGTCGTTCACCACGTCGGCGTCGGCAATGTCGCCGTGCACGAACGAGATCCGGTCCTGGACGTCTTCGAGGTTGGCCGGGTTGCCGGCATAGGTCAGCTTGTCAATGACCGTGATGCTGTCCTCGGGGTGCTCCTCCAGGACCAGGTGCACGTAGTTGCTGCCGATGAAGCCGGCGCCTCCGGTGATCAGCAGCTTCATGGCAGCTCCACCTGAGAATGGTCGCCCAGCATCAACGAGTAGGCGCTCGGTCGGCGCTGGGATCGCAGGAAACGAACGTGGCGGCCGATGAGGCTGGTGTCGATACGGCCGGCGGCATCCCGGATCTCGGTGTGCTCCAGGACGATGCTGTTCTCGATCTCACTGTCCTCGATCGTCACATGGTGGTAAATGGACGTGAAGGGCCCTACATAGGACCGGACGATGCGGCTGTGGGCCCCGATAATGGCCGGCCCACGAACCACAGAGTCCACGATTTCCGCATCCGCTTCGACGACCACGTTGCCCGTGATCTCGGACTTTCCGGTGACGCTGCCCTCTATGCGGCGCTCCAGGTCCGCCAGCACCACCCGGTTGACGTCCAGCATGTCGTCTTTCTTGCCGGTGTCGATCCAGCGGTCGGCAATGACCTGCGCGCGCACGTCGAGGCCCTTGTCGACCAGATACTGGATGGCGTCGGTGATCTCCAGCTCGTTCCGCCACGACGGCTTGATGGCTCGCGCGGCGTCGAAGATGTGCCGGTCGAACATGTAGATGCCGACGATGCCCAGGTCACTCGGCGGCTCCTTCGGCTTCTCGACCAACCGCACGATCCTGTCCCCTTCGAGCACGGCAACACCCATCTCCGAGGGATTGGGCACCCTGGTGAGCAGGATCAGCGCGTTCTGGGCGCCTGCCTTGAAGTCCTCCACGAAGGACCGAATCCCGCCCTTGAGGAAGTTGTCCCCCAGGAACAGGACGAAGCGATCCTTGCCGATGAACGGCTCCGAGATGAGCACGGCGTGGGCCAAGCCCAGCGGAGCGGATTGCTCCACGTAGGTCACTCGCACGCCCCAGCGGCTGCCGTCGCCCACGGCAGCCTTGATCTCCTCTTTAGTGTGGCCGACGACAATGCCCACGTCGCTGATGCCGGCCGCCACGACGTTCTCGATGGCGTGGAACAGCACCGGCTTGTTGGCGACGGGCACCAGCTGCTTGGCGCTGGTGTACGTAATCGGCCGCAGCCGTGTGGCATTTCCTCCGGAGAGGATGAGCGCTTTCAAGCGCTGCTACCTGAAGCCTTTGAGGAAGGGGAAATGGCGTTTCCTGTAGTCGATTGGCTCCGGACTATCCACGCGTTCACCGGCAACAATCCTAGCCGGAATATCCTCGAACAGCTCCCGCTCGGCAGCGGCGCCTAGTACCTTTGCCGCCACGGCCCGGGCAGGCTCGATGGCTTCCAGCCTGCCGCCGGGCTCGGCGTCGTGGGCATCTGAGGCGACGAGCTGCACCAGGTGGTGCTCCAGCATGAGCTCGCAGATGGATCGGGATCGCGCGCCGAAGCCTCCGGACAGGCTCATCGCAGTGAGCTGCGCGAGGCAGCCGCGCCGAATCAGCCGCGCCAGGATGTTGGGATCGTCGGCAATGGGCGCGATGCGCTCGGGGTGGGCGATGATCGGCCGGAACCCTCGAGCCTGCAGCTCGAAAACGGCGCGCTCGAAGAAGGGCGGCAGCGAGTCATACGGGAATTCGATCAGCACATAGTGCGTGTCGTTGAGCGTAGCGACCTGCCGGCTCTGCACCTGTGCCGCCACGTGGGGGGTAAGGTAAACCTCGGCGCCGGGCAGCAGCCGAAGATCGATGGCACGCTCCGCAAGCTCGGTGCTGAGCCGCTCCACGTGGCCCTGCACGCTGGCCGCGTCGCCAGCCGTCGCCCATTCGGTGGTGTGCGGCGTGGCACATACCACCGTGACGCCGCGGGCGACCAGCGCCCTCGCCATGCTGCATGCTTCGTCGAGCGACCGGGCTCCGTCATCGACGCCCGGAAGGATGTGGTTGTGGAGATCGATCACCGCTTCGAGCGGTAGCCGCCCCCGTAGTACCCGGCTTGGGTCTCGCGATCCATCTTGACGTTGTTCATGACCACGCCCAGAAAGCGCGCGCTCAGCTCTTCGAGCGTGCGCTTCGCCTTCTTGGCGGCGTCTCGCCGGGCCTTGCCGGCGCTCAGCACCAGGACGCTGCCATCCACCTTCGTGGCCAGCACCGCCGCGTCGGTTACCGCCAGCACGGGCGGCGTGTCGAAGATCACGTAGTCGACCAGGTCGCGCAGCTCACGCACGACCGATTCCATGCGCTTGGAGCCCAGCAGCTCGGCGGGGTTCGGCGGCAGCGGCCCGCTGGTCAACACGTCCAGAGACCCGGCCTCGCTGCGCTGCAGGTAGTCCCGCGCGGTGGTGTCCTGCGCCAGCATCAGCGACGTGAGCCCGCGGTCGTTGCCGACGCCGAAGATCTCATGCAAGCTGGGATTGCGCAGGTCGCAATCCACCACGATCACCGCGGCGCCGGTTTGAGCCAGGCTCACCGCGAGATTCGCAGCCACCGTGGACTTGCCTTCGCCAGCGGTGGAGCTGGTCACCAGGATGGTGCGCACCGGGCTGTCCAGGCTCTTGAACTGGATGTTCGTGCGCAGGGTGCGGAAGGCTTCCGCGACCGGCGAGCGCGGATCGTTGGCGACGATCAATTCGAGCTCAGAGCCGGGGCCAGATTACGGCCCCTGCCGCGCTTGGAGCGGCCCCCCGAAATCTGCGGTATGGTCGCCAGGATACGGGTGTCCAGCAGCACTTCGGCCTCGCTCGGTTCACGCACCGTATCGTCGAACCAGTCGGCGGCGAAGACGAGGACCACGCCAAGGATGAGGCCCAGGATGGCCGCGGCCAGCATATTCACCTTGGTGTTCGGGCGGAATGGCGCAGCCGGGGTGATGGCGTGGTCCTGCACGTCGACCAGGACCGTGTCGTGCTGCCCGCCGAGCACGGCCGCGCCCTTGGTGGCCTCTTCCTGGTTCTGCTTGACGAACTGGTCGGCCAGCTTGTTGGCGATGTCCCGGGCGCGATTGGGGTTAGTGTCCTCGACGTCGACGCGTATGGTGAGGTTCTGCGTGGTTGGAACGGCCTTGATCTGGCTGCGCAGCTTCTCCGGCGGGATGTCCAGCTTGAGCTGCTGGCTGACCTGCTGGGCCAGGGTACGGCTGCCCAGCGCGGCGGCGTACTTATTCAGGAGCCCGCCCTGGGTAAGCGCGATGTACTCGCTGGCGTTGCCGTTGCCGCCGACGCTCGCGCCGGCTTCCAGGACGACGGTGGCGCGGAACATCGGCTTCATCGCCTTGCTGATGCCGTAAGCGGAGACGATGGCGACGGCCATGACCGCTGCGACTACCCACCAGCTCCTTCGCAGGAGGGTGGCGTAGCGTTTAACTTCCAACTGCGGTGATCTTATCAGGCAACCTGGGCTTGGCGCCGTTGGACTGCCGGGAAGTATTGCCGTGCGGGATGGCGCCGATGACGCGCAGGCCCAGGGCTTCCGCCTCGTCCACTCCTCTGATGCGATCGTCCATGTAATTGAGCAGGAAGGCCAGCCCGATACCGACGATCAGGCCGGCCACGACGCGGGCAACGATGAACAGGATGTCGAGCAGCCGGCCGGAGAGGCCTTCGGTTACGCCGTCGTCCAGCACGGCCACGCTCAGGTCCGGCGTATTCAGATCCTTGTAGTAGGCGCTGCCATTCTGGGCAATCTCCGCGCCTGCCGCCTTAGCCATCTGAATGGCTTTGTCCTCAGTCGGAGCGGAAGCTTCGATGCTGAGCAGGTGGTGGGCCTGCTTCTTCACGATCCATATCCGTTCAAGACGCTCAGGGTCCGCCTGAAACGTCAAGCGCTTGGATACGCCGTCGGCGAACTTCCGCGTTGGGATGATCTTGGTGAAGTCGTCGACCGCCTGCTCGGCAAACAGGTAGCGATTCTGCTCGTCGAAGCCTGGCAGCGTCACGTTGGGCGGCGGCGGCGGGGCGGTGAACGACAGGGTGGTGCGCGCCTTGTAGCCGGGGGGTGAGATGATGGCCAGTGCTCCGCTGGCCACGATGGCCGCGCCGGTTACCACGAAGATCACCCAGCGCCAGCGGCTCAGCACCGCCCAGAAGGCTCTAAGCTCCATGCATCACTCGCTCTACGAACTCCTGCATCCGACATTTGAACACGCTGCTGTCGAACGCCTGCGCATGCTCCCGAATTCGCTCGGGATCGTACCGCGCCGGGTCGAAATCGCTGAGGACCTGGGTCAGCGATTCCACGCTTTGCTCGTAGAACAGCTCACCGGTTACACCGGGCTCAATCGTATCCAAGGCTCCTCCGGCGGCAAATGCGATGGCCGGCCGGCCGGCCGCTTGCGCCTCCAGAGGCGAGATGCCGAAATCCTCTTCCCCCGGGAACAGAAACGCCCGGCAGCGGGCATAGTAATCGCGCACGACGGCATCATCCGCGATAAAGCCGAGGAACCTGACGCTTGGGCCAGCCATTGCCTCCAGCCGGGCGCGGTCGCGGCCTTCGCCAATAATCACCAGCGGCAGGTTGAGCTTGGTGCAGGCCGCGACCGCCAGGTCGATCCTCTTGTAGGGCGCCAGCCGCGACACGATCAAGAAGAAATCCTCGATTCGCGCTGAGATGGCCTGCGGGCGCACCTCGACAGGCGGGTAGATCACCTCGGCCTCGCGCCCATAGAAACGGTTGATGCGCTCCGCCACGGCACGCGAGATGCCGATGTAGTGGTCCATTCGGCCGGCTGCCGCGCGATCCCAGGCCCGAGTCGCCGCCATGGCCAGCGTCAGCAGCAGCCGAGCCAGCCGGCCTGCGCCCTCGCGCCGCACGTACTCTTCGGTGTTCCAGGCCCAGCGCATGGGTGTGAGGCAATAGCAGATGGTGGTGGTTCGGCGGCCGGCCCTTACGCCGTTTGCGAAGCCCTGAGTATTGGTGATGACCAGGTCGTAGTCGCTCAGATCGAATGACTTGAAGGCCAGCGGATAGAGTGGGAAGTACGTGCGGTGGTGGCGAAAGATGCCCGGCAGCCGCTGCATGAACGACGTGCGAATCGGCATGGCGCGGATTGCGGCGGGCATGTTGGGCGGCTCGTAGATTGACGTGTAGACCGTCGCCTGAGGAAACAGCTCGAACAGCGACGTCAACACCCGCTCGGCCCCGCCGCCCTTCTGGTTCAGGTAGTCATGAACGAGAGCCACGCGAAGCTGGGCTAGCTTGGCGCCCGCCGGACGCTCGTCCACAAGTCCCGACTGCGGCTGGCGCCCAGTCTCCCGCGAGCTCAGGACCAAGGGCTGCGTCGCGCTCGAGCTCCCCGCCCCAGGTCACTCGTACCCTGCGCCCGGCACCCAGCCATCGGCGCGCTGACCCCCGGCCCTCGGCCTCCTGCCCGCAGCCCAGGCACCGCTAGAACGAGCCCGATCCGGTCAGGATGGCCGGGATGGTGCGCCACATGATCTTGAGGTCCAGGCCAAGCGACCAGTGCTCGATGTAGTACAGGTCCATCATCACCATCTCGTCGAAGTTCAGATGGCTGCGTCCGCTCACCTGCCACAGGCCGGTCATACCTCCGGCCGCGGACAGGCGCTTGTGATGCCACGGCTCGTACTGCAGCACCTCAGCCGGCAGCGGCGGACGTGGCCCCACAACGCTCATCTCCCCGCGGATCACATTGAACAGCTGGGGCAGCTCGTCGATGCTCGTGCGCCGCAGAATGCGCCCGATGCGTGTGAGCCGCGGGTCGTTGCGGATTTTGAGGATCGGCCCGTCGGTTTCATTGAGGGCACGCAGCCGGTGCCACTCCTCGTCGGCGCCCTCGCGCATGGAACGAAATTTGAAGAAGCTGAAGTGCTTACCATCCCGGCCGACCCGGATCTGCCGGTACAGCACCGGCCCTCGCGAATCGAGCTTGATGGCCAGCGGCACGATCAGCCACACCGGCAGCGTGAGCACCAGCGCGGCGCTGGCCACGGCGACGTCCAGCGCCCGCTTCAGCACTCGATTTGGCCCCGCGATAGTGGGCTCCCGAAAACCAATGAGCGGGATGCCGGCGATCTCGTCCACGTCCACGGTGGACAGGCTCATCTCGAAGAGGTCGGGGACCAGCTTGTAACGGACGTTCTGCTCCTGGCAGCGGCTGACGATCTCCCAGGCCTTGTCGTGCTGGCCGCTCGGGAGCGCGATGATGACCTCGCTGACCTCGTACTCTTCAATGACTTCGGCCAGCTTGTCGACACGGCCAAGCTGCGGGAAGCGCCCGAACCGGCCATCGGGATAAGGCATATCGTCGAGGAATCCAAGCAGCAGGTATCCCAGCCCCGGCTCCGCGGCAATATGCTGCATCATCATCTTGCCGGTGTCGCTGGCGCCGATGACGATGAGGTTCTCGACCCCCACCCCACGGCGATGCAGCCAGGTCCGCAGCGCACCGAAGAGCATCTTGTTCAGCGCGACCAATACGATGATCAGTCCCCAGGCAATCAGGTACAGCCCGCGCGACTCGGCGTACAGGCGAGACAGATAGCTGGTCACGATGAGCAGGCCGACGGAGACCGTCGTGCCGTTGAAGATGGCCGAGAACTTGGCCGTCAGGGGCGTGCCGCGGGTGCGCCTGTACAGCCCAGTGTATGGCAGGATGATCGCTAGGATCACCGTCAGCAGCAGCTCGGCCGGGAGGAAATTCCTGAGCGGGACGTAGTTCTCCGCCGGCACCCGGCTGGGAAAGCCTATGGGGTAGCGCAGCCAGTAGGCCAGCACGAAGGCGACGTTGATAACGACGAGATCCGTGCTCCAGGAAAACAGCGGCGAGGCCCAGCGGGCTACGGGAGCTCGGGCCGGGAGGGCAGTGGCGCCGCGGTCCAGCTCGAATGCAGCCTGGCCCACGTCTACGCCGCCGCCTGCCGGTAGATCCGTGCGATCTGCTCGGCCGCTCGGCTCCACGTAAACGTAGCTGCGCGCTGCAGCCCCGCCGCCGCCATCTGCTCGCGTTTGCTCTTCGATTGCAGGATCTCCGCTAGCGCCGAAGCCAGCTGCTCCGGCTGATGGGGATCGACCTGCGCTCCGGCGTCTCCCACCACCTCAGGGAGCGAGGAGACGTTCGAAACGACGACCGGGGTGCCGCAGGCCATGGCTTCCAATGCCGGCAGGCCAAAGCCCTCATAGAGAGAAGGGTACACAAACACGGTGGCCGCGGAGTACCAGGAGGCGAGGTCTTCGCTTGCCACGTAGCCGGGGAATCGCACGTCATCGGTCAACCCATGCCGCTCCACCGCGGCGAAAATTCGGTCGAACATCCACCCTCGTGCACCCGCCACGATGAGCGGTGGCGGCGAAGGCATCTGCCGCTTCAGCAAGACATATGCCTCGATCAGCAGGTCGAGGTTCTTACGTGGCTCCAGCGTTCCGACAAATAGGATGAACTCGTCCGGCAGGCCGGCTCGCCCCCTGAACTCCGCGGCCTGGGCGGCCGAGAGCGGATGGAACTCCGGGTCGACGCCGGGATAAACGACGTCGATCTTGTCCTCGGGCACGCCGAACTCGGCCGCCAAATCGGTCTTCGTATTGGCCGAGTCGGCAGTGATCCGCCGTGCCCGCTTCGCGCTCATACGCGTCGAAGCGGCGAGGTAGCGCCGGCGTTCGGGCTTGAATCGCTCTGGGTAGCGCACGAAGGTCAGGTCGTGAACAGTCAGCACCGTTGGGCAGGGCGAAAGCAGCGGGAGGACGTTCACTGGGCAGTGCAGGACGTCGAGCGAGCGCGCTGCCAATGGCAGTAAGCACTGCTCCCAGGCAATGCGAACCAGCGGCCGATGGGCCGGCAGACGCGTGTAGTGGAAGCGCATGTTGGCACTGTCGCTGAACCCTCCGCGAGCGGTCTCATTCACAAAAACGGAATAGCGGGCATCACCGTCACGTTGCTGCAGCGCCAGGATCAGCTGCTCCGTGAACCTGGACACCCCTGCCTGCCGGTAAGTGGCCGCGAAGGTCACGATCTGCGCGTTGATCCCTATGCGCAGCTGCTCAGGCATACCGGCCTCAGTGCAGGATCTGGACGATGGCAGCCGCCAGCAGCAGCTGCACCAAAACGCTGGTTCCGGCAAGGAGCCAGATGAGCTGCCGCTCGCGCGAGCGCAGCACAAACGAAGCGGCCGTATTCGCTGCGATCGCCAGCGTGCCGATGATCGGCAGAATGAACAGCTCCGTCCTCAGCCCGATGCGGTCCGCCTGTCCGGCGGAATTGAAGTGAATCGGCAAAACGTCAGGCAGCGCGGACATCCGCAGGGCCAGGTAGGCCCACAGCGCGCCGTTCAGCAGCAGCGCGAAGACGAAGACCAGCACGGCGCGGCTTCCTCCCAGGTCGATGGCCGCCAGGCGCAGAGACGCCAGCAGGGAGGGAGGGCTGGCGCTGCTCAACTCGGCAGCGGGAAGGAGGCCCTGCTGATCTTGGCCGTCTGCCTCTGCTGCTGCAGCCAGCGATCGAGCTCGTCTGAACCAACCGCCGGCTCCGGCGTGGGCAAGGCCGTGGGCGTCGGCGGTACTGGACCAGCGCCCACACTGACCTCGGGCGTCGGGCTGGGCGCAGGCGTCGGACTGGCTGCCGGCGCCGCGTCCGGATGGTCGGCAAAATACTCCTCGAACTTGGTGCGGAGCGCGAGGTCGTACTGGATCTGATCGAAGTCCGACTGCTTCAGGTTCGCCTGCGTGAACAGATCTTTGACGGCATCTTCACCGCCAAGCTCATCGGTCGTCTGCTGCCCCTGATCGCTCACGTCGCTCTGGCTGACCGTGATACCCAACTTGGCTGCGTTCTGCCGCATGATCAGCGCATCGATGAGGTCCTGAACCGTTTGCTCCTCAACCCCGCTGAACTTGGTGCTGGTATCACTCAGCTGCGCCTGGAGCGCGCTGGCTCTGGCCGCATCTTCAGGGGCCAGCGTAGGCGTCGGGGCAGGCGTTGGCGCCGCGCTCGGCGTCCCGGAGGCGGCCCCAGCGGCCGCTGAAGGCTGAGGCGCAGGGCTGGCCTCCGCGGCCGCCGGCTGAGCGGAAGCCGTGGCCGTTGCCTTGGCAAAGGCATTGGTATAGATCCCCTGGAGCTGGCTCTGCTCGTCCTGGCCTTCGTGCTGCAGCACGAAGCGCCGATAAGCCACGTTCTTGTCGTACCACTGCCGCTCGACCTTCTGGCCGTTGACCGTGGCCACCGCGAGTCGCGGCTTGAAGTAGAACTGCTGCAGCGCGCCGATGCCCAGGACAAGGGCCACGAGCACGAAGACGAAAGCGCCCGCGGCGACGACAAACAGCTGGCGGTAGCGCTGCTTCTGCGCCCGCGTGAGATGGCGCCCCCAACCGAAGACCAGCGGCTGGCCATCGCGCCGGTCTCCCGGCCGGACAGCCGTCCGCCGCCCTGCCGCCTGCGCGGTGGGGCGCTTGGTCGGGCTCGCCGGTCTAGTCAAGCCTGAACGCTGAGCATGCGGAGGGGTGGGCGCATCATCGAGCGCCGGGTGAAGCCCAACCGACCTACCACCGTCTTAGGCGAACCTCGCTAGCCCCGGGCTTGCTCCGCCGTGAACGGCAGCAGCGCTACGTGGCGGGCACGCTTGATGGCCGTCGTCAATGAGCGCTGATGCCGGGCGCAGGTGCCGGTCTTGCGGCGCGATTCGATCTTGCCGCGCTCGGACAGGAAGCGGCGCAACCGGGCCACATCTTTGAAGTCGATGTACAGGATCTTGTCGGCGCAGAAATGGCAGACCTTGCGGCGCACATACTTCTGTGCGTATTCCTTGCGCTCCGCGCGAGAGCGCGACATTCGTCGTTCCATGGTGCTCCTCTCAGACTCCCGGGCTAGAAGGGTATGTCGTCGGGCTCGACGTCGCCGCCGAACGGCTCATCGCGGCCCGCGCCCGCGCCCACGCTGGCCATCTCGCCTTTGTTGGTCAGCATGAGCATGTCGTTGGCTATGAGATCCAGGCGGGCATGCTTTTGGCCGTCGTTTCCGTCCCAGGTGTGCAGGGTGACCCGCCCTTCGATGTACACTCGCTGCCCCTTGGTCAAGAACTGGTTGCAGATCTCGGCCAGCTTGTTCCAGGCAGTGACGTTGAACCATTCCGTCTCTTCGCGAGCATCACCACCTTCGCGCGTGCTGGCATTCCGCGAAACGGCGACGCTGAACGAGGTAACAGGGGTGCCCTGTGGTGTGTAGCGCATCTCGGGATCGCGACCTACATTGCCGATGATCGTGCACTTGTTCAATCCACGGGCCATGTCACTGTCCTCCTATTCATTCTCTACAACCCATCGAAATCGTTGGCCGATTGTAGCTGGTGAGCGGCTCAGGCGCCGCTACTCCGCGGCCGCCTCCGGGCTCGCCTCGCCCTCGGTTGCAGCCGGCGCTTCTCCCGCCGCCGGTTCCGCCTCTGCCTCAGCTTTGACTGCACGCGGGCGGGTCGCCCGCGCCGGCTCTGCGGCGGCTTCTCCAGCCTCGGTTGGAGCCTCTGCCGCAGCGGCGCTTTCCTCGACGGCCGGGGCGGCGGCCGGCACCTCAGCCGGCGCAGCTGGCGCTTCAGCCGGGGCAGCTGGCGCTTCAGCCGGGGCAGCTGGCGCTTCAGCCGGAGCAGCTGGCGCTGCGGCCACGGCGACCGGCGCCGCCACAGCGGCCGGGACGGCCGCCGGCTCTTCGCGCCGGCGCTCCGGCCGCGGAGCCATTGGTGGTGGCGGGTTCTTCACCGCCTCCAGCTGAACCGCATCGAGGTGCACGACGATGAAGCGCAGCACCTGCTCGTCGAGGTTGAGCTCGTGCTCGATCTCGGCAGCGGCGTCACCCTCCATACGCACGCGGTAGACGAAGTACATGCCTTCCGCGTGATGCTGGATGCGATAGGCGAGGCGGCGCTTACCCCATTGCTGGACGTTGGTGATCTCACCGCCGCGCTGTGTGACCAGGCTCTGGACGCGCTCCGCCGCGCCCTTGACCTGACTGTCGTCGATGTCCGGACGGACGACGATCATAAGCTCGTAGTCGCGCACATTTTCCTCCGCTTCCCATGGGATTGCACGATGCGACGAGCCAGGGGCAGTACGCACGCCCGGTCCAGCCTGCTCCGCGCGAGAAGACGGGCCGAAGTGTAGCAGTCCCGCTATGCGCGGGCCGCCCTACACGCTGAAGCGGAAATAGATGACGTCGCCATCCTGCACGACGTATTCGCGCCCTTCCAGTCTGAGCACGCCTTTGGTACGGGCAGTGGCGAACGAGCCGGACGCCACGAGCTCCGGATAGGGAGTGACTTCGGCGCGGATGAAGCCACGCTCGATGTCGCTGTGAATCTTGCCGGCCGCTTCCGGCGCCTTGGCGCCCTTGCGCACCGTCCAAGCGCGCACCTCCGGCTCGCCCGCGGTCAGGAAGGTGATCAGGTCCAGCAGCCGGTAGCCGGTGCGAATCACCTGGTCCAGGGTTGATTCCTTGATGCCCAGCTCCTCGGCGAAGACCTTGGCGTCTTCCGGGTCCATCTCGCTCAGCTCAGCCTCGATCTTGGCCGAGACGGCGATGACCTCCGCCCCTCCGGCGGCATCGCGCAGGGCCAGTGCCCGCGGGTCGTCCGGGCCCGATCCCTCGTTGACGTTCGCCACGTAGAACACGGGCTTCGAGGTCAGCAGGTCCAGCTCGCTCAGATGCTCCTGCTGCTCATTGGTCAGACCCATGTCGCGTACGGGCACGCCTTCGTTGAAGCGAGCGGCGACCTCCTCCAGCACCTGCAGCTCGGCCACGTACTTCTTGTCGCCGCTCTTGGCGGCAGATCGCGTACGCTCCATGCGCCGCTGAACCACCGCCAGGTCGGCCAGCACCAGCTCCAGCCGCACCGTCTCCATGTCGCGAATCGGATCGATGCTGCCATCCGGGTGCGGCACGTTGTCGTCGTCGAAGCAGCGCACCACCTCGGCCAGCACGTCCGATTGGCGCAGGTAGCCCAGGAACTTGTTGCCCAGCCCGGCTCCTTCGCTCGAACCGCGCACGACGCCTGGAATATCCACGAACTCCACCGTCGTCGGCGTGACCTTCTTGGGATCGAACATCTCCGCCAGCTTGTCCAGCCGCGCGTCGGGAACGTTCACGGAGGCGATGTTTCGGTCGGTGGTCGAAAACGCGTGCGTCCCGGTGGGCGCGTGAGCGTGAGTGATCGCGTTGAACAGGGTCGACTTGCCCGAGTTGGGCAGCCCCATGATGCCGACGGAGAGCGTCATGGCCGGGGGCCGAAGGCCAGGGGTCGGGGATCGGGCGTCAAACGCTGCGGGGTCACTTCAGCTCCCGCAGCTGCTGCTCGAGCTTGGCCACGCGCTCTCCGGCAGCGGCCAGCCGCTCTTCGGCCTTCAGCACCACCGCCGCCGGTGCGCGGTCCTTGAACCCCGGCTGGCTCAGCTGCTTGTCCGCGCGCTCCCATTCCAAGCGAGCGGCCGCGAGCTCCTGGTCGAGCCGGGCCTGCTCTGCCTCCGAGTCGACCGGCGCGATCACCCGCAGCTGCAGCGATCCCACCAGCAGCGTCACTCCGCCTGATGAAGCGCCATCCAGGGAAAGACTCACGTTGGCCAGCGCCTCGACAAGGTAGGCCTGCTCGATGAGCACCCCGGCGTCCGGTCCGGATACCTGCGCCACGTCGAGCTTCTGGCCCGGCTCGATCCGGTTCTCTGAACGGTAATTGCGGATGGCCACAATCGCCTCCATCAGGAGGCGCATGTCCCGCTCGGCCATCTCATCTGCCCACGTCGTCGGCGCTTCGTCGGTCCGCGGCCACAGCGCCACGGCGATGGTCTCCGTCAGCTCCGGCCGGCTGGCCCGGAAATGCTGCCAGATCTCCTCCGTAACGTAGGGCATGAAGGGATGGAGCAGCCGTGCGCTGACGGCCAGCACGTCACGCAGGGTCTGCCGCGCCGTGGCCCCTCTCTCACGCTTGGGGCTGCCGGCTGGAGCAAGGCCCAGCACGCGGGGCTTGACCATCTCCATGTACCAATCGCAAAACTCGCCCCAGAAGAACTCCTCCAGGGTTCGCGCGGCTTCGCCCAGCTGGAATTGCTCCAGCATGCGCGTGACCTCGAGCACGGTCGCCGCTGTCCTGCTCCGGATCCATCGCTCCGGCAGCTCGGGAGCCGAGAGCTGCTCGCCGCCCGGCCTTGCGCCGTCCGCCTCGTAGGTCAAGACGAAGCGCGTGGCGTTCCACACCTTGTTGGCGAAGTTACGCCCGCGCTCCACTCGCTGCTCCGACAGCCGCAGGTCGTTGCCCGGCGAGTTGCCAATCACCATGGAGTGCCGCAGGGCGTCGGTGCCGTACTCGTCCATGAGGTCGAGCGGATCCACCACGTTGCCCTTGGTCTTGCTCATCTTCTGGCCGAAGGCGTCGCGCACCATGCCGTGCAGGTACACGTAGCGGAACGGCACCTCGCCCATGAAGTGCAGCCCCAGCATGATCATGCGGGCCACCCAGAAGAACAGGATGTCGTAGCCGGTTTCCATGACCGAGGTGGGGTAGAAGTACTTCAGATCCTCGGTGTCGTCCGGCCACCCCAGTGTGCTGAAGGGCCACAGGCCGGAGCTGAACCAGGTATCCAGGGTGTCCGGATCCTGCAGCAGGTCCTCGCCGCCGCACTTGGGGCAGCGCCGCGGCGGCTCGACCTGCACGATCACCTCATCGCAGCGCTGGCAGTACCACACCGGCACTCGATGCCCCCACCAGATCTGCCGCGAGATGGCCCAGTCGCGGATCTCCTCCAGCCAGTGCGCGTACACCTTGGTAAAGCGCTCCGGCAGGATGGTGATCCGCCCATCCAGCACCGCCTGCAGCGCCGGCTGGGCCAGGGGCTTCATTTTCACGAACCACTGCAGCGAGATGCGCGGCTCAACCACGTCGTCGCTGCGCTGGCAGTGGCCGACCGAATGCTGGTACGGCTCGGTGCGCTGCAGCGCTCCTACGCGCTCGAGCTCGGCCACGATCTCGCGGCGGGCCTCGAACCGATCCAGCCCGGCGAACTTGCCGGCCTCATGATTCATGGTCCCGTCCGGATTCATCACCTCAATGGCCGCCAGACCATGCCTGCGGCCAATCTCGTAGTCGGCCGGATCGTGCGCGGGCGTTACCTTCACTGCGCCTGTCCCGAAGGCGGGGTCCACCGCCTCGTCGGCCACGACCGGGATCAGCCGGTCGACCAGCGGCAAGCGCAGCGTCTTGCCCACCCAGCTTCGATAGCGATGGTCGGCCGGGTTCACCGCCACGGCGGTGTCACCCAGCATGGTCTCGGGCCTGGTCGTCGCCACCTCGATACCCTGGCCGGAGTCGTCGGCCAGCGGATAACGCAGGTACCACAGCTCGCCCGTCTCGTCGCGATGCACCACTTCCAGGTCGCTGATCACGGTCTGGCAACCAGGACACCAGTTGCACATGTACTCGCCGCGGTAGATCAGCCCTTCCTGGAACAGGCGCACGAACACCGTTCGCACCGCTCGCGACAGCCCCTCGTCCAGCGTGAAGCGCTCACGGCTCCAGTCGACGGACACGCCCAGACGCTTCATCTGCTCGACGATTCGGCCGTGGTAGGTCTCGGTCCACTGCCAGGCCCGCTCCAGGAAGCCTTCGCGCCCGAGCGCCTGCCAGCTGATGCCCTCGCGCGCCAGCTGCTGCTGGAGCAGGTAGTTGGTGGCAATGGCCGCGTGGTCGGTGCCGGGCAGCCACAGGGTGGGATCGCCGCTCATGCGCCGCCAGCGCACCAGGATGTCCTCGATGGTGAACGTCAACGCGTGGCCGGTGTGCAGCGCGCCGGTGACGTTCGGCGGCGGGATCATGATGGTGTAGGGCCGCTTGGTCGGGTCGATGGCCGGGGTGAAGTAACCCTGACGCTCCCAGAAGGCATAGGTTCGCTGCTCCACGGCCCTGGCGTCGAAAGGACGGCTCAGGTCGGCGAGCGGTGGGATGGAGGCGGTCTCGTCTGGCGGCATTACTTCGGCAGTCTCATTTTCAGCGAACAACAAAAAAGGCCCTCCGAAGAGAGCCTCGATGTCCTCGAGAGAGGGTTAGCTAGCGCTCGTAGGCGTGGCGCTTGCGGCGCCGCTCGGCCCGCTTGCGCTTCAACCGTCGCTTCTCTCCCTTCGACAAGAAGCTCATCTTGCTTCGGAAGACGCGGGTGATGCCCTCAACGGAGACGCCCCGCTTGAACCGTCTCAAGAGGCTTTCGAGCGACTCATCGGGTCGCATCTCCACACTCATGGGCCCTAGTGTAGCCGATAGTTCCCGCGATGGCGGGCGGGCGCCTCGTCAGCTGGGCTGGATGTCGGCCGGGTCGATATAACGCAGCAGCAATGGGTCGCGCTCGATAGGCACCTTCAAGTCCACCAGCTCGTCGAGGTGGAAGGCGAACGAGATGAAGTGGCCGTCGCGGCGAATGTAGTCCACGTAGCCGACTCGGAAGATGTTGGCGACGTCGTCCTTGCCCGGATCCCAGTAGGCCAGGTACACCTTCGTGCCGTTCTTGATCCGCCGCTTGCGGTCGCCGCTCTTGAGAGCTTCGGCAGCTTCCGACGAAATATCGGCTCTCAGGCTGTAACCCCAGCTGTAATGATGGCGCTTGGGGTTGCGCGCCTCCTCCACGAAGCCTCGCCAGGGGCCGTTGATCGCTATGCCCGCGAGCAGCTCGCGATCCTCGCCCTGCTTATCCATGGAGCCGGATGTTAACAGGATCCCGATGAGCGTCAGGAAGCTGTCTTGTCCCCGTTCGTGCATCGGGATCGACATCAATCATCCGTGCGGATCTGAGCGCTAGCGCGTGGCTCTTCCCGACTCCGCGTTCCGTATCCCCGCCGCTGGGCGCCTGAGCCGGCCGCTCAAAGCCGTTATCTGGTCGGCCTTCCTCCTGCGCTGCGGGCAGTCGTGCGCCGCGGTCATCATCGGCTTCTACCTGGCCTTCCTGGGCAGCCAGGGCCAGCCGCTGACGGCAATCATCGGCGGGCTGCTGCTGAGCAGCAGCTATGCGGTGGAGCTGTTCGTAGCGCCGGTCATGGGCGCATTGAGCGATCGCTGGGGCCGCAAGGCGTTCATTGTCGCTGGTCCGCTCGTGGGCCTGCTGGCCATCCAGATCTATCCCATCACAGGGATCCTGGCGGTGCTCTTTCTGGCTCGCGGCCTGGAGGGCGTGGCCGCCGCCGCGCTGGCGCCCGCGACGCTTGGCTTCCTGGGGGACAACACCGAGCCGCTCACGCCCGAAGCGGGCAACGACCATCTGCGCGGCCGCGCCATGGCCTACTTCGAGATCGCCACGCTGGTTGGCATCGGCGCCGGATACGCCTTGGGCGGCGTGCTGTGGCAGCAGCTCGGCCTGCGAGCGTTCCCGGCAGCGGGTGTGTTCTACGTGCTGAGCGCGGTCGTTGCCTGGAAATGGGCCGAAGGTCACCAGGTCCGGCGCGAGCGCTGGAGCGGGCTCGGGTCCTACTTCGCCGTGATCCGCCACCCGCGCGTGCTTCGTTTTGCCCCAGCCTGGGTATGTGTCACGGCGGTGATCGGCCTGTGGTTCAACAACATTGTGTTCCAGCTCGCGGGACCCCACCGGCACGGCCAGTTGCTGACCGGCGAGATGTCCGGGAACCAGGTCAGCATCATCCTGGGCCTATTCACCTTTACGCTCATCGTCGGGACGTTCGTATGGGCCACGGTGTTCAGCCGTGTCCCGGACAAGACCACCATCATGCTGATAGCCCTGGGCGGCATGTTCATCGTGTGCTTCGATCTGCTGGCCTTGAATCATGGCGGTGAGCGCACCGCCTGGCTGTTCGTGCTCCTGCCGGTCCTGGCACTGGCAGTTGGCATCGAAAGCGGCTTCACTCCCGCCGCGCTGACCTACCTGGCCGACGTCACCGAGGACTTCCAGGCGGACAGGGGCGCCATCATGGGTCTGTACTCCGTCTTCCTGAGCATCGGTGAGGTTACGGGCGGAGCGGCGGGCGGCTCCTTCGCCCACGCCTGGGGAATCGACGGCATGATCTTCCTGACGCTGCTCCTGGGCACCGCCGCGCTCTCCACGGTCGTGCTGCTGAGGCGCTCCGACGCCAGCTATCGCCGGCTTGGCGCAACCTCGTTGCTGGCCGGTCTCTAGCCGAGCTAGCCGGCGGCGGTCCGGGGCCTCGTGGCCGGCTTTCCGGTCGGGCCCCCGGCGGGCGACGACGCCTGGTCCCCACGCCGCTCATAGTACGTCGCCTTGTTCTCGTACATCGCCCGATCGGCGTCCCGCAAGGCCATGCCAAGCTCAACCCCTCGACCGGCGGTGGCAAAGCCAACGGCCATGCTCAGCTCGAACGGGGGGCGCTCCTCGGCACTGTTCCAGGCCTTGATCGCCGCCTCCACGCGCTTGACGAAGTAGGCCACATGCGTCGTGTGCGGCATGATCACGACGAACTCATCGCCGCCAAAGCGCGCCACGATGTCCGTTTTCCGCGCGGCTCGCTGCAGCAGCTGCGCCGCTTCCTTCAACGCTCTGTCGCCCATCAGGTGGCCGAAGAGGTCGTTGATGGCTTTGAGGCCGTTCAGGTCGAAGATGACCAGAGCCGTCTTGATCCCATAGCGCTTGGCCCGTTCCGTCTCGACCGCCATGGCTTCATCCAGGTGGCGGCGATTGAAGACGCCGGTCAGCGGATCGATGTTGGACAGCCGGTCCAGCTCGCGATTGGCCTCCTGCAGCTCCTGGGTGCGCTCGTCGACCTTACGCTCCAGATCGCCCTTCAGCTGCTCCAGCTCCGAGCTCTTGACGCGAACTTCGTTCACTACGCTCTGCAGCCGCTCGTGCGCCCGCTCCAGCTCGCTCATGTTCCGCCGCAGCTCGTCGTGCGCGACCTGGAGCTCGATCTTCTCCTTCCACAGACTCTCGTACAGCGAGCGATTCCTCAACGCCTGCGCAAACTGCTTGCCGGCCATGGACAGCAGCTCGAGCGATTCGGGGGTCACTCCGTCGGGCTCAACGGCAGCGCCCAGCAGCAGCAGGCCAAGCGTCTGCAAGCTCGCGGCGAGAGGCACGACGACCAGGCCACGTACGCCCAGGCGAGCGGCCTGGGCCGCCCGTGGATACAGCACCGCCGGAGCGCCTTGGTCGAGTATCGTGGCCATCGTTTCCGCCTGCGCCTGCAGCTCGAATTCGGCGAGCAGGTAGCGAGCGGCAGACCGCGGCTGCGCCTGCGCCAGCTTCAGCTCCAGCGAGGTCTCGTCGACCAGGAACAGCCCCACCAGCTTGGCTCCCTGGAAGCTGCGCATCCGCTCCAGCAGCTGCCGCCCCAGCTCCTCCTTGGAGGATGCGATATCCAAATTGTCTTGGAACCGGTGCAGCGACTCGATGTCCGCGAGTGCGGTGGTGCCGCCGCCTCCAACGTGGCGAGGCTCGGAGTGGGGACTATGCATCAAAGCTGGTGATCACTTAACAGAGTAGCGCCCGTTTGCCCAAGCATCATCTTGGCGACGCTTAAGATCCTGGAGTGTCCGCAAACCTGATCGTTGGCCAATCCGGCGGCTGCACCGCCGTCATCAACGCAACGCTGGCGGGAGTCCTCGACCAGGCCACGGCCGAGCCCGGCGTAAACGGCATCTACGGCATGCTCAATGGCGTCCAGGGCCTGCTGGATGGTGACGTCGTCGACCTGCGCGCTCAGTCGGCCGACACCCTGTCTCGGCTGCGCGCTACGCCTTCGGCGGCGCTGGGCTCATGTCGCTTCAAGCCCGACGAGGACCAGTGCCAGCGAATCCTCGAGGTGCTGCGCCGGCTGGAGATTCGCTACTTCCTGTACATCGGCGGGAACGACTCGGCGGACACCTCGTCTCGACTCGGACGGCTGGCCCAGGAGAGCGGCTATGAGCTCTGCGTCGTGGGCTTGCCCAAGACCATCGACAACGACCTGCCGTTCACCGATCACTGTCCCGGCTATGGGAGCGTGGCCCGATACCTGGCCATTTCCACCCTCGAGGCCGGCCTGGATACTGAGGCCATGCGCCGCTTCGACCCGGTCAAGATCATCGAGGTCATGGGACGCGACGCGGGCTGGCTCGCGGCTGGCGCGGCCCTCGGCAAGCGCGAGGACGCGGACGCGCCGCACCTCATCTACTTTCCGGAGCGCCACCTCGAAGTCGACCGTTTCCTCGACGATGTGCAGAGCGTCTACGACCGCCTTGGTTATGTGGTGGCCGTGGTACCGGAGCGCATCACCGATCCCCGCGGTCAGGTCGTCGCCCGCAGCGCCGAGCCAACCTTTGTCGACGCCTTCGGCCACGCCTACTTCGATAGCCCTGCCGCGTACCTCGTTCAGGAGGTCCAGGCCCGTCTGAACCTGCGCGCGCGCTTCGACAAGCCCGGCACCTTGCAGCGCATGTCCATGCCGCTCGCCTCCGAGGCAGACCTGGGCGAGGCGTACCTGTGCGGCCGAGCGGGCGTGACGCACGCGCTTCGTGGGGAATCGGGCGCCATGGTTACGCTCGTGCGCGAGGCGGGCGAGACATACCGCTGCGGCACCGGCCTCGCACCCCTGGACGACGTTGCCAACTCGGTGAAGCTCATGCCCCCGGAGTTCATCAACGACCAGGGCAACTTCATCACGCCCAGCTTCCTGGAGTACGCGCGACCGTTGATCGGCGCTCCTCTTCCGCGCTACGCCCGCTTCGAACGGAAGCGCGTCGTCTCCGCCCAGCCCTGACGAGCTCAGCCACTCAAGTAAAACTTTCGACAGCGCGCGAAGGGGTGCCCATCTGGCGCGATAGGATAGGGGCATCGACGACCGCAATTCCTTCCGCAGGCACGAAAATGCCTGTCGCTTCTATCGAGAGCACTGGATTCCCGAAGACGGACGGCGCACTGAAGATGGCGAGATCGTGCTGTACGAGGTCTACTGCCTGCAGGGCATGCCGCCGACAACTGCCGAGGAGCAGACGCTCTGCTTCCAGAAGCGAACGCATTGCTGGCGTACCGGCGAGCTTCTCAGCCGTATGCCCCCCGTGGGCGGGATGCCCAAGTCCAAACGCACCGCGGGATCTCGTTAGCAGCCAATCCCGCCCTCGGCGACCTGTACCAGGCAGCCGCTGTCCTGTACCCTCTACAGCATGCTCGATGACGCTGCCTGCTGGATTGGCTTTTCGCGAGTGGAAGGTATCGGCCCGAGCCGCACGCGCCGGCTGTACGACACCTTCGGCTCGATGGTTCGCGCTTGGCAAGCTCCTGAATCGAGCCTGGTCGAGGCTGGCCTCGATGCCAAGACGGCTCGCGGCTTCGTTCAGGCCCGCGGCCGTTTCGACCTGGGCGCGGAGCTCAGGCGGCTGGCCGAGGCCGGCGTGGACGCCATCTGCTGGAGTGAGGATCGTTATCCCAAGCTCTTGCGCCACATCGCTAACCCGCCGGTCGTCCTGTACGTTCGTGGCGAGCTTGCCCAAGAGGACGACCTTGGCGTGGCCGTGGTTGGCACGCGCGTGCCTTCGGCCTATGGCCGCCAGGTAGCCCAGCAGCTTGCCGGCGAGCTGGCAGCCAAGGGCGTCACTGTCGTCAGCGGTTTGGCGCGAGGCATAGACGCAGAGGCGCACCGCGCCGCGCTGGCTGCCGGCGGCCGAACAATCGCCGTTCTCGGCAGCGGCCTCGACGTCATCTATCCGCGCGAGCACACGGGTCTCGCCCGCGAGATCTCCCGCCGCGGCGCAGTCCTATCCGACTATCCTCTGGGCACCAAGCCCGATGCCGTGCACTTCCCCGCTCGCAACCGTATCGTCAGCGGGCTCAGCCTGGGCACCATCGTCATCGAAGCCGGCGACACCAGCGGCGCCCTGATCACCGCGCGCTTCGCGGGTGAGCAGGGCCGCGACGTCTTCGCCGTTCCGGGCAGCATCTATTCCAAGCAGAGCGCCGGCGTCCACCGTTTGATTCAGGACGGCGCCAAGCTGGTGAGCGGCGTCCAGGACGTGCTGGACGAGCTGAACCTGGGGCTCGTCGCTCATCAGATGGAGATGCGCGAGCTCCTGCCGCCCGAAGATCCGGTCGAAGCGACCCTGCTCGCGGCTCTCTCGACCGAGCCCTGCCACATCGACGACGTTGCCCGGTCCACTAAATTGCCGGTGTCCCAGGTTTCAAGCGCCCTCACCATGATGGAGCTCAAAGGCCTGGTGCGGCGCATCGGATCGCTGTCGTATGTGACGGCCTAGGGGGCAGACGGGTCCGTGAGCGCTCCTAACCGGCTGCTTGCTGATAGAAGCCCTTTTCGGCGGTCTTGTGGAAGCACGGATCCCCATGCTGGCGCTTTTCCCAGCACGACAGGCAGTAGGTCATCGTGCCCCGGTTCATGCCTTCGCCCCTGAACGTGAGGCAGCACAAGCACATGTAGCTGCGCGGGATGGCGGGGCCCAACGCCACCAGCTCCCAGCCGGAGATCTCGGGGCGTTGGCCGGAGTTGCGAGCGTCCATTGTGAAGTTCCCTTTGGTGCCGGGTAAGGCAGACCATACTGCGTAAGCAGCCGGACACACAAGACGCCGCAAAAAAGCCTTAGCCCATCTGGCGTAGGTCATCCACGAGCGCCGAAGCGCTCCCACGCTACTCGTACAACTCACGAATCTCCGGCACCTGGCGAGCACTTGCCGGAACCTCTATCAGAAGGGTGAGACGGGGCTCATCCGGCGCCAGTTCCCGCAGCAGGCCGCGCCGTCGCAGCCGCTCGAGGATCAGGCGAGCGCGGTTTGCTTCGATCCTTGGTCCTACCTCATGCCCGGCGTACCCCGCGCGTGTCTCCGCCACCCGCCGTTCGGCCAGCGCAGGCGACTCGCGCTCCAGTGCATTGAGCAAGCTCATGAGCTCCATGAACATGTCGCCGAGCCGTTCGCGCGCCTCGCCAACGTTGGCAGCCGGTTGCTCTTCCCCAAAGACCAGGTAATCCGGCGTCACACCCAGTGCGCGAGAGAGTGGCAGGACGATGTCCGCGGCCGGTCGCTTACTGTGACCGGTCAGCATTGCCTGGACGTTGTTCGGAGTTACTCCGGCCTTCCTCGCCAACCCAACCTGCGTCAACTGGTCCCTGAGCATCAGTCGGGCAAGGCGTTCTGCCAGAGTCTCCACGTAGCGCCATCCTGCATCTAGGGGTGTGGCGGCTAGGAAGAAAGTCCTTTAGTTCAACACGTCCGTATTGATATCGCCACTGAATTGTCATACGATACGACAGCATGGACTTCGGCGGTGAGTCTGGCCGCGTGCTTGTGGTAGAGGACCACTCGGCTTTGCGTGAGGTTCTTGCCCGAACTTGTCGTGGTCTTGGATGCACCGTCGAAACGGCAGCCAACGGCGCCGAAGCGCTGCGGCGGCTGGATGACTTCCACCCCGACCTGGTGGTCCTGGATCTGAACATGCCCGTCATGGGCGGAGCGGAGTTTGCCGCGCGTTATCGCTGCCGGGCAGATACGCACGCTCGGATCGTGGTATTGACGGCCGACGCGGAGGAGACTCTTCTGGCCCAGACCATCCGCGCCGACGCCTGGATTCCCAAAGAAGACCCCGAGCTGTTCATCCGGGCGGTGCTCTCGTTCATCGGCGCGCCGGCCCTGGACTAAGCTCGCGTCGCCTGGCGCAGGGGCCTAGAAGTGGTCCTTCAAAGCCTTCCAGGTCTCGGCCAGCACCTGCGGCATCACGTGTGTGTCAGCCAGCACCGGCATGAAGTTCGTGTCGCCGTTCCAGCGGGGCACCAGGTGCTCGTGCACGTGATCGTCCACACCTGCGCCGGCGCAACGCCCGACGTTCCAACCGACGTTGAAGCCTTGCGGGCCAAGCGCCGCCTTGAGGGCACGAATGCTGCGCTTCAGCAAGCCGTTCATCTCGGCCAGCGTCTCGTCCGATAGCGTCTCGACCTCAGCTGTGTGCTCGAAAGGGACGATCATCAGGTGGCCGCTCGTGTAGGGGAAGGCATTCAGGATCACGAACGAGAGCTGGCCGCGATAGAGGATCAAATCCTCCTCGTCATTCGATCGAGCCAGCCTGTTGCAGAAGATGCAGCCGGCCTCCTTCTCTCCCTTGATATAAAGGAGCCGCCAGGGAGCCCACAAATGCTCGGCCACACCCCATTCTAGGGCGGCAGCCTCCAGTCGCGCCCCTCCCGGTCGAAGATCAAGGCGATGAGCATCAGCCGGCTCGGCGCCATTGCTCACGCGGCTCGGCCAACGGCGCTGGCCTTCCTGGCGGCGCTCACGTTCGCTGCCTGCGGCAGCCCTGCAGCCGGAAGCCTGCCCTCCTCCTCTTCCGCCCTTCAGGTCTTCGCGGCTTCATCCACCGCGACACCGGCACCTACGCCTCAGGCCTCCGCGGCGCCGCCTGATCCGACAGCTACTGCCAAGCCCACCGCTACGGTTACGCCTGGCCCGATCGCCTACGTCGTCGACTTCACCTTCGAGCGCAAGGAGCTCACGCTCCATGTTGGGCAAGCCATCCAGCTGCAGCTCACCTCCGGCCCGAAGGGCGATTGGCTCAGCGGCGTCGACGATGCCCGCGTGCTGCTGCCCATCTCACCTGCCGACAATGGCGTGTACCAGGCCATCGCACCCGGCACGACGCTCGTCACGGCCAACGTTCCGTTCGGCTGTGCCAATGTGACTCCGGCCACTCCCTGCCGTCCCGACAATCAGTCACGCCTCTTCCAGATGCGCGTCTACGTCCTCCCCTAGGCGGCTCTACAGGTTGTCGTCCGGCCTGTTCGTACCAGGCGGCCAGCCGGCCATGGTCAACACCACGTCGAACACAAACAGCGCAATGGCCAGGTCGTTGAACAGCACGGCTCGCGGCCCATCACCCAGCACCTGGTTCACCGCCCAAAAGAGGAACGCCAGCGCCAGCATGGCCGCCTTCGCCACTTGCAGCGCACCTGGCCATATCACCGCCTGATAGGCAAGGTAGGCCACGGCGACCAGGGCCAGCGGCGCTGCTCCGAGCAGCAGGTGGGCATTCCCCGGAAAGAGCGCCGGCGCCACGTCCCAGGCCAGCAGCAGCCCAACGCTCGCTATCGTCCCAAGGCCCAGCACGACAACCGTGCCGCGCGCCAGCACGCCCGCCCGGCGTGACCTGCCGGGCGCCGGCTGCGCATCCTGCCGGGACAGCCGGCGGTCCACATCGATGCCCATCTCGGGATCTTAGGCCAGCCAAGCTGCGGTACCCAATCGGGCTGGCTCAGCCCGCGCGCCCGGTACCCTATACGCATGGGTCCGCTATCGCACATTGACGAGCGCGGAAGAGCGCGCATGGTCGACGTGTCGGCCAAGGACGACACCTTGCGGGAAGCCGTAGCGCTGGGCTCGATCAGCATGCTGCCGACGACCTTGCGGCTCATCGCCGAGCCATCCACTCAGCTTCAGGAAAGCGGCATGGCGCCCTCGGGCGTGGCCGAGCTCAAGAAGGGGAACGTGCTGGCCACCGCCCAAATTGCCGGAATCATGGCCGCCAAGCGAACGTGGGAGCTGATCCCCATGTGCCACCAGCTGCTCATCACCGGCGTAGCGGTCGACTTCGAGCTCGACTTCGAGCGCAGCAGCGTCGCCATTCGGGGCACGGCTCGGACCCGCGGCAAGACCGGCGTGGAGATGGAGGCCCTGACCGCCGTCTCGGTCGCGGCGCTGACGATCTACGACATGGTCAAAGCCGTCGACCAGACCATGGAAATCGGCCAAATCCGGCTGCTGAGCAAGACCGGCGGCAAGTCCGATCTGGGAGCCGGCCGGGCATGATGACCGTGGCCATCCTCACGGTGAGCGACGGCGTGTCCAGCGGGCACCGCGAGGATCTGTCCAAGACCGCGATCGAAGAGTCGATCCGCGACATGGAATGCGAGATCCTGTACCGCGCCGTCGTGCCCGACGAGAAAGACAAGATCGCCGGCAAGCTCAAGGAGTGGTGCGACGGCTACAGGGTGGACCTGGTGCTCACGACCGGTGGAACCGGCTTCGCCCCGCGCGACGTCACTCCCGAGGCGACGCGCATAGTGCTGGAGCGTGAGGCTCCGGGCCTGGGAGAGGCCATGCGCGCGGCCACACTGGCGCGGGTGCCAACGTCCATGCTGTCCCGCGCCACGGCAGGCATGCGTGGCAAGACGCTCATCGTCAACCTACCGGGCAGCCCCAAGGCCTGCCGCGAGTGCCTGGAGGTCATCGTGCCCGTCCTGCCGCATGCCATCTCGCTGCTGAAGGGCGAGACGGGCCAGCATTGAGCGCCATGCCGGAACGGACCGGGAAGCCGGTCGTTATGGCACAACGGTATGGCTGACCACCGCCCGATCGGCGTCTTCGACTCTGGGGTCGGCGGGCTGACGGTGCTGCGGGAGATCCACCGTCAGCTGCCGCGTGAAAGCACCATCTACCTGGGGGACACGGCACGCCTGCCGTATGGCCCACGGCCGCTGCGCGAAGTGAAGCAGTTCTCCTTCGAGATCATGCGTTTCCTGCTGGAGCGAGGAGTCAAGATGGTGGTCGTCGCCTGCAACACTGCCACCGCCGCAGCGCTCAACGACATGCGTAAGGCATTCCCCGTGCCCGTGGTCGGCGTTATCCGGCCGGGGGCCGAGGCTGGCGCACTGGCCAGCCGCAACCGGCGAATAGGCGTGATCGCCACAGCCGCGACCGTGCGCAGCCACAGCTACTTCAGCAACGTCAAGGACATCAACCCCGCCGCGCAGGTGTGGGAACGAGCCTGTCCCAAGCTGGTCGATCTGGTAGAGGCCGGCCAGGCGCATTCGTCGGCCACCAAAGCCATCCTGCGAAGCTACCTGGCGCCGCTCATCGGGCAGGGCGTGGATACGCTGATCCTGGGCTGCACCCATTACCCTCTGCTGCGCCAGCCCGTCGAAGAGATCGTCGGGCCGGAAATCACGGTGGTGGATTCGGCAACCACTACCGCGGCCGCCACGCGCCTGATCGTCGAGGTCAACCGGCTGGAGAACGACCGCGACTGCACCGAGCACGAGCTGTATTCGACCAGCCCTACCGAGCAGTTCGAGTGCATCGCCGAGCGTATGTTCGGCGCCGAGCTTCCCCAGGTCCGCTCAGTTAGGCTGAGCTGAACGCCGCCTGCTGCGCTGGCTGGCTCCCTACAGCCCGCTGATCATCAGCTTGGCCATCTTCAAGGTTGGAGCCACGGTCGCCGATCGAAAGTCCAGGTCATTCCCGACCATCTCCAGGTCCCGCATCATGTCCTTCAGGTTGCCGGAAACGTTGATCTCCGTCACGGGGTAGGTGAGCTTGCCGTGCTCGATCCATAGGCCGCCGGCGCCGCGCGAGAAGTCGCCGGTGGTGATGTTGTCGCCGAAGCCAAGCAGCTCGGTGAGGTACAGGCCGTCGTCCACCGAGGCGATGATCTCCTCGGGCGTGGACGGCCCCGGCAGCATGATCAGGTTGCTCGTGCCAACCGACGGCGTGCCACCCACCCCCCGAACAGCGCTGTGGGTGCTGCGGCGATCTGTCTTGCGAGCGGTGTAGGTATCCAGCAGAAACCGCACGAAGGTGCCTTCGCGGAACAGCTCATTCCGTACCGAGATGAGGCCTTCGCCGTCGAATGAGCGGCTGCCCAGCTTGCCCGGCATGAGCGGATCGTCGACGATGTTCAGCAAGCGAGAGGCAATGGGCTGGCCTTCCAGGTCGAGCAGGAAGGTCGAGCGGCGGTACAGCAGCTCGCCGCTGGCCGCCCGCGCCAGCAGGCCCACCAGCGTGCGGGACACCATCGGATCCCAGACCACCGGCACTTCTCGGGTCGGCACCTTGCCGGCGCCTATCTTGCGCACAGCCCGCTCGGCGGCTTTTCGGCCCACCTCCTCGGGCGACTCCAGATTGCGGAAGAACCGATCCGCCGTGTACCAGTAGTCATTGCGCTTCTTGCCCTCGGCGTCGTCGGCCATGACCTCAACCGAGATGGAACAGCCGCTGCCGCGTGAGGCCCCAGCGAAGCCGCGAGTGTTGACCAGCACCCGAGAGCCAGTGTTGTAGCCATAGCTCGCGCCGCCGGAGTTGGTGATGCGCGGATCGTGGTCGAAGGCGGCCTGCTCGCAGCGACGGGCAAGGTCGATGGCGCGATCGCCGTCCATGTCCTCGATGTCCGGGTCGAACAGGTCCAGGGAAGCCGGGTCAACCTGGCCGTACCCCTCGTCGGGCAGCCCTGCCGCTTCGTCCACGTCGCTGATCTCGGCCCGCTCGACCGCCTCCTCGACGAACCGGGCCAGGGCGTCCGGCGTGAAGTCCGATGAGTAGCTGACGGCCACTCGGCCATCCTTGATGACGCGCAGCCCCAGCGCTCGCGAGGACGCCTCGACGATGTTCTCGACTTCCTGCTTGCGCACCGTGACGGAGAATTCGGTCCCGGCGCCAATCAGGACGTCGGCGTCGTCGGCGCCGGCCTTCCGCGCCCGGCGGCAGACGTCTTCGGCCACCGTCAGCAGCTCGGCGTCCTGCGCTCCGAGCGCGGATCCCAAAGCGCTACCGCCGGCCATCATTGAGCCCCCAGACGCCGGATACGCTGGTCCAGCTGCTAACAGCCGACAAGCAGCAGCTGACGACTTGTCGCCGCGCGACCTCTTCCATTTCGATCATTGCTTCGTCCCGCCAACGGTGATGCCGGACACCAGCACGGTGGGCATGCCCACGCCCACCGGCACACTCTGCCCGTCCTTGCCGCAGGTCCAGCGGCCGTCACTGAGCTTGAAGTCGTTGGCCACCATGGTCACCTTCGACAGGGTGTCCGGGCCGTTGCCGATGATGTTGACGTTCTTGACCGGGTGGGTCACCTGCCCATCTTCGATCAAGTACCCCTCGGTGACCGAGAACACGAAGTCCCCGTTGCTGATGTTCACCTGCCCGCCGCTGAAGGCCTTGGCGTACAGCCCCTTCTTTACCGATCGAACAATGTCATCCGGCGTGGACTCACCCGGCAGCATGTAGGTGTTGGTCATGCGCGGCATGGGGTAGTTGCGAAAGCTTTCCCGCCGGCCGTTGCCCGAAGGCGCCACGCCGAAGTGCCGGGCGCTGATGCGATCCTGCAGATAACCCTGCAGCACACCATCGGCGATGAGCACATTCTTCTTGGCCACGTTGCCCTCATCGTCGACGTTGATCGTGCCGCGGCTGTGATCGATGGTGCCATCGTCGATCACCGTGCACAGCTCCGAGGCTACGGGCTGCCCAATGCGGTCGGAGTAGTTCGAGGTCTTCTTACGGTTGAAATCGGCCTCGAGACCGTGGCCCACTGCTTCGTGCAGCAGGATGCCCGATTCACCGGCCCCCAGCACCACCGGAATGTAGCCGGCGGGAGCCTCGACACCCTTCTGCAGCGTCACCGCCTGTCGGGCAGCCTCGCGGGCTACGGCCTCGGGCGGGTGTTCGACGAAGTACTCCATGCCCAGCCTGCCACCACCACCATCAACCGCCGTCTGGCGGCTGCTGCCGACTTCGGACAGACACTGCACGTTGAAGCGCAGCATCGGCTGGAAGTCGGCGCTCAGGCGACCGTCGCTGGTCGCCACCAGCACGTGCTTGACTTCCTCCACGAAGCTCACGTTCACCCGCGTAATCGAGGGGTCGTAGGCCCGCGCGGCTTCGTCCGCGCGGTGAATGATGCTGAGCTTTTCCGCGCTGGGAATCTCGATCGACGGCTTGTCGATGTGATAGCGGTCGGGCGTGGCCGCCTCGGCCACGTTCACCGGGCCAACGCGGTCGCGCCGGTCGCAAATCTTCGCCGCCGTGGCCGCCGCCTGGCGCATGCTCTCCATGCTCAGGTTTTCGGTGTACGCATAGCCTGTGCTGTCGCCAGCCAGCACGCGCACGCCCAGGCCCTGCGTAATGCCGCCGCTGGCGGTCTTGACCTTGGATTCTTCAAAGGAGATGCTGCTGGTCTGGCGATGCTCGAAGTACAGGTCCGCGTAGTCGCCGCCCCGGCTGAGCGCCACGTCGAGCAGCTCGCTCAGCGCTCGCTCGTCAATGCCATAACGGGTCCGAAAAAGGGCCCGGGCGGCCGCGGCAGAGTAGTCCTGAAGCTGAGGTTGTTTGGCCATGGACACCGTCCTACTGCGAGGATGTAGGGACAGTATAGGAAGAGGAAGTCCGCAATCCGCCGCCGGCCGCTCGCTGGCCGGCTAGGACTGCGCGGTTGCCGCGGCCGGTTCGACCTCAAAGCCGGGAGCCGTGGCGGGGACGACGGTGGATGGCCGTCCGAAGCGGACGATCTCGCGGATTCGCAAGCCGACCGTGCTCACCATGGTCACCGACAGCAGGCCGCCAACGGCCATTGCCAGCGGGGCGCCAAGCGGTACCGCCAGCGCTCCGATGGGCACCGCTCCCAGCGTCGAGGCGCCACGATTGGCCGTGGAGAGCAGCCCCATGACCCGACCCCGGTATCCCTCCTCGACCTCCATTTGCACGATGGTGTTGCGCAGCGTGCCCCCCGCGATGTCCAGGAACCCCAACAGCAGTAGGCAGCCGAGGGCTATCGGGAAGCTGCGGCACAGAGCAAAGACGATCATCACGGCGGGATACACGAACGCGGCGCCCAGGGCGAAGCTTCCGCGTACGACGCGCGAGCCAAGCAGCACCAGGGAGAAGACTGCCAGCAGGGCGCCGATGCCCATCATGGACAGCATCAGTCCGTAGCTCTCAGGTCCCACGTGCAGGACGTCGCGGGCGAACACCGGCATCAAGGTGATGATCGGCTGGAAGAACGACAGGCCCGCCTCGAGCACGATGATGCCGCCAATGATGAGGTGCCCGCCGGCGTAGCGCACGCCACCGACCATTGCCTGCCCGAACGACTCCTTACGGGTGCGCAAGTCCCCCTGGCGCACGCGCATGACGATCGCCGCCGCCACGACCGGTACGAAGCTCGCGGCATTGACCATATAGGCAGCGCCAATCCCCAGCCCAGCCACGGTCAAGCCACCGATAACCGGACCGAGGATGCTGGAGCCGCGGCGCAGAGAAGACGTCAGCGCAATGGCGCTTGACAGATCCTGGCGCGGCACGAGCGAGGGAATGATGGACTGGCGGGCGGCGGTGTCGATGGCCGCGATGATCCAGTTGAGCGAGCCGAAGGCGTAGATCTGCCACACCTGGATGTTCCCCGTGAGCACCAGGAGGCCCTCGGTGACCGCCGCTGCCACATACGAGCTCTGCGTCACCATCAGCAGCCGGCGCCGATCCAGACGGTCCGCCAGGGCGCCGCCGAAGAACGAGGCGGCGATGAACGGCACCGCGGTGAAGCCGCCCTTGAGGCCCACCAGCAGCGGCGAGTTTGTGAGCTGCAGCAGCAGCCAGCCATCGGCCACGTCCTGTACCCAGGTGCCGACGGCCGAAATGGCGAGCCCGGCCCAGAGCAGCCGGAAGTCACGGTGGGCAAGCGCCCCGAAAGACGAGGATTTCGAGCTGTTGTCAGACAATGCGGGCCGCGGAGGAGCCTAACACGCGACGGCCTTGGATCCTCCAGTGGGAGGACGGCGTCCGGCGCCGGATCGGGCGATCAGTGGCTGTGGTCGGAAAGGCCGCCGTGGCCAGAGGCGGCGCACGCGCGACACCAACCGCCGATGACGAAGTGGCTGGGGTCGGCTTGGAAGCCGTGGGCGTCCTTCAGCTCGGCGATCAGGCGCCCGGCCGCGACGATGCCGCTGGCTTCCTCGACTTTGCCGCAGCCACTGCACAGCAGGTGCAGGTGCGGCGGCTTGTCGCTGAGGTGGTACAGGGCACCTGCTGGACCGGCATGAGTGTGACTCACCAGGCCCAGCTGCTCCATGGTGTCCAGCGTGCGATAGACCGTGGCGCGGCTGATCTGTGGAAAACGGTCGATCACCCGCTGGTAGATGTTATCGGCGGCGAGGTGGCCGCGCTCGGCCTCCAGCACGTCCAGGATGATGCGCCGCTGCAGCGTCATCCGTCGCCCTTCTTCACGGAGCGATTCGGAGCTCACTCGATCATGCGAGGACGCATCCGGCGTGGGATGGATGCGCTTACTCACTCAGCCACTCTGCGACAGCTTGCACGTACGATAGCACCCCCTGACCGTGACGCGGCCGGCGCCGGCCGCACGTTTCCGGCAGCCCTGTTCTAGCGCTGCAGCCGCCGAACCAGGCCGTCCAGCTCTTCGTCGGAGTAGAAGTAGATGGTCAGCCTGCCGCCGCGGGCTCCGCGGTTGAGCGACACCTTGGTCCCGAGCATCGCCTGCAGCTCGTGGGCCAGATGGCCGGAGAGATCGTCCGACCTCGCGGCGGAAGCGGCCGCCGTGCCGGCGGCCAGCATCCGCCGTGCGAGATCTTCCGTCTGACGCACGCTGAGATGCCGTTCGAGCACCTTGCGCAGGAGCTGGAGCTGGGCCGCTTCGGTCGGCAGGCTCAGCAGCACCCGCCCGTGGCCCTCGCTGATCTGTCCATCGACAAGGGCATGGCGCGCCGCTCCGGTGAGCGACAGCAGCCGCAGCGAGTTGGTCACCGTTACGCGGCTCTTCCCCACGTGCTTGGCGATCTCCTCGTGCGTGAGGCCAAATTCATGGTGCAGCTGCTGGTAGGCGCCGGCCTCCTCGAGCGGGTTCAGGTCGGCCCGCTGCACGTTCTCGATCAGCGCCAGCTGGAGGATCTGCTGAGGCGTAGCCTCCTTCACGATCACCGGCACTCGGGGCATCTGCGCCAGCTTCGCCGCCTGCCAGCGACGCTCGCCGGCGATGAGCTGATACTCCTGCACGCCGCTGTCGGACAGTGGAAGCTCGGTCACCAGCAGCGGCTCGAGCACGCCGTGCTCGGTGATCGAATCTGCCAGCTCACGCAGCGCGGTGGGATCGAAATACTGCCGAGGCTGACGTGGGTTCGGTCGGATCTGGCCGGGAGCCACGTGGAGCAGGCTGGCAGCCGTCTGGCCTGGACTGCTCTTGGTCTCCGGAATCAGGGCGCTCAGCCCGCGTCCCAATCCGCCGCGGAAGGCGGACATCAGGCGGCGCCGGCCAGCAGTGTGGAGCGCCGCAACGCCTCTTCGGCCAGGGCTTGATACGATGCCGCGCCCCTGGAAGAGGCATCGTAATCCAGGATGGACTTGCCATAGCTGGGAGCCTCGCTGAGGCGAATGTTGCGCGGGATGATGGTGTCGAAGATGGTCTTGGGATAATGCTGGCGCACCTCCTGCACCACCTGCTCGGACAGGTTCGTTCGAGGATCGAACATCGTCATCACGATGCCGAACACCCGCAGATCGGCATTGACTCCCTGGCGCACCCGATTGACCGTGTCGAGCAGCAGGGATAGGCCTTCGAGCGCCAGGTACTCACACTGCACCGGGATGATGACGTCGCTGGCGGCGGCCAGCGCGTTGAGGGTCAACAGCCCCAGCGACGGCGGACAGTCGATCAGGGCGAAGTCATAGGAATCGGACATGGCTTGCAGCCCGTCGCGCAAACGCCACTCGCGGTCTTCGGCCGAAGCCAGCTCCACTTCAGCGGCGGCCAGATCGGGCGACGCGGGCAGGATCTCCAGCCCGCGCCGGTTCGTCGGCAGGACCGCCTCCGCGGCGCCACAACGGCCAATCAAGAGATCGTAGGTGGAGTGGCGGGTGTGCCATTTGTCGAAGCCCAAACCGCTGGTGGCGTTGGCCTGGGGATCCAGATCCACGAGCAGCACCCGCGAGCCCTTCGCCGCGAGGAAGGCCCCCAAGCTGATCGCCGTGGTGGTCTTCCCTACGCCGCCCTTCTGGTTCGCCAGGGCGAAGGCGCGGTTCACGCGCGGGATTCTAGCAGACGGACTTGGCTAGAATTCGGGCCGATGCCCTGGCAACACCTGTCGCTGTTGGCTGCCTCGATAGGCGCCGGATACCTCTTCGGATCCGTTCCCTTCGCCCTCCTGGCGCAGCGCTGGAAGGGGGTCGATCTACGGCGTTTCGGCAGCGGCAACATCGGCGCGTCGAACGCCTTCGTCGTAGCCGGCAAGCTGCCCGGCTTCCTGGTGCTTTTGGGGGACGCCAGCAAGGGCATCGCGGCCGTGCTGTTGGTTGGCGGATTGACCGCCCAAAGCCCGATTGCCGAGGCGGGGGCCGCGGTGGGCGCGGTCATCGGCCACGACTGGTCGCTGTTCCTGAGGCTGCGGGGGGGTAAGGGCACGGCTACCACCGTTGGCGTGGTCCTGGCGCTGGATTGGCGCGTCCTGGCGCTGTCCGTAGGCGTGTATTTCTTCCTTCTGCTGGCCAGCCGCTACACGGTGATCAGCTCGCTGATCACCGTTGCCGCCATTCCGGGGCTGATGATGCTGCGGGAGTGGTTCGCTCCCGGCGTAGGTCCCGAGCCTGCCCCGTTCGTGTTCGCCACGGTTCTTCTGGCGGCCTTGGGCTACCTGCGGCACTGGGACCACGTCGAGCACTTCCTGCAGGGGCGCGAGCCCAAAGCGGCGGACATGTTCCGAGAAATGCGCGAGCGCAAGCTGAAGGGGTAGGTGAGGGTTTAGGGCTTAGGGCCTAGGGTTCAGGGTCGAGGGTTCAGGGTCTGGGGGTCAGGCAGCGGGCTGGTCTTCGGGCTGGATGCCATGGCCTTCGAAGATCCGCCTGATCTGCTCGGCATACGGCTTCAGCTCAGCCAGCGTGGCGGCGTCCAGGAGCCGCGGGCGCGGCACCTCGATGGCAACATCGGCCTCGACCGTACCCGGAGCGGGCGTCATGACGATGACCCGATCGGACAGCAGCACCGCCTCGGCGACCGAGCTCGCAATGTACAGCACGGTCTTGGGCGAGAACATCCATACCTTCTGCAGATCCAGCACCGCCTGCTGGCGATGCGCCGCGTCGAGCCCGGCAAACGGCTCGTCGAGCAGCAGCAGCGGTGGATCGTGTACAAAAGCGCGACACACCGTGACCCGCTGCCGGTGCGCCGGCGATAGGCCAAACAGCTGCGTGTCTCGTACCGCCTTCAGGCCGGCCAGCTCGATCAGCCGCTCGGCGCGGGGCACGTACTCCTGCTCGTCCAGATCGCGGATCTCGGCCTGCAGCAGGACGTTCTCCAGCACGGACCGGGAATCGAGCAGTATCGGGTCGGGAAAGACAGTGCCAATCTCGGTCTGAGCCTTCTTCACCGTACGGCCGGCAATCGAGACCGAGCCCGAGGAAACCGGGATCAAGCCGGCCACAATCGACATCAGGGTGCTCTTGCCGCAGCCTCGCGGCCCAATGATGGACACGAACTCCCCGGTCGCGATGTCCAGGTTAACGTTGCTCACGGCAGCAACGCTTTCACGCCGCGATCGGTACAGCTTGGTGACGTTACGCAGTCGTACGTACACCGTCGCCGATCGCTGCTCGGCGGAAACCGGGTCGTTCATCAAGGTCGCCAAACGGTAGGGGTTCCTCCTTAGGACTTCGGCAAGGCTGAGACTTTAGGGTAGCGCGTGCAGGGGAGTCCAATCCAGCCCAAGCAGGAAATTGTTGATCAGCAATGGCCCCTTTGGCTAGGGTCTGGCCTGAAAGGCGCAGCCCAAACGTTCGAGGCCACCCAAACGGTCACACTTACAGACGGTGATCACCGACACGAAGCCGGCCGGTGAGGCGTTGCGCTCGCCTCGAACAAGGCCGCGTTACCGTTGGACGATCCTGTTCAGCGCTTTTCTGCTGCAGGCGATGTACACCCTGCTGCAGCAGGGCATCCCCATCCTGGCGCCGTTCTTCCATACGCACTTCGATCTGAGTCTGGCCGGGCTGGGCATCCTGGTGAGCTCGTTCAGCGCCGGATTGGTGATCAGCAGTATCCCCAGCGGCGCCCTGGTCGACCGCGTGGGCGAGCGTTGGAGCGTGACTGCCGGCGCGGCCGTCGGCTGTTGCCTGGTGCTGGCCACGCTCCTCGTTCAGCACCAAGCCTGGGCGGTAGGAGCGCTGCTGTTCCTGGCAGGCCTGCTCAGCGGAACCGTGGGCATCTCGTCCAGCAAGTCGGTCTTCGGCTGGTTCGATCCGCGGGAGCGCGGGCTGGCCATGGGCGTGCGACAAATCGCCATTCCGGCCGGCGCCGCCATCGGCGCCATCAGTCTGCCGCTGCTGGGCACCATCGGGGGCTGGCAGCTGCCGCTCACGGCTATCGCCAGCGCGCAGCTCGCCTCCGCGGCGATCTTTCTGGTCTGCCTCAAAGCGCCGCCTGGCGGCAATCCTGCGCGCGCGCAAACCACCGTGTGGCACGGCATGGCCGGCGTCCTCCGCGACCCTCCGATGGTGCTGGCGGCGTCGCTGACCTTCGTGCTCGTCTTCTCGCAGTACGTGCTCCTGGCCTATCTCATCCTGTACTTGACGGGTGAGGGCTACAGCGCCTTCCTGGCCAGCCTGGGGCTGCTGGCGGTGCAGCTTGGAGCGGTGGGCGGACGCATGTTCTGGGGACAGGTGAGCGACCGTGCGTTTCGTGGAGCCCGCAAGCCGGCCATCCGCGCCATCGTGCCGCTGGCCAGCGCGGCTGTGGCCTCTCTCGCGGCGATATCACGCGCCTGGCCGTCCTGGCTCGTGGTGCTGCAGCTCCTGCTCGTGGGGGCAACCGCGCTGAGCTGGAACGGGCTGGTGGTCACGCTCATCGCCGAGCTGGGCGGCTATCAGCGGGCGGGAGCAGCCATAGGGCTCAATTCCGCGGCGGCCTACTTCGGGGCGCTGATGGCAGCCCCGCTATTCGGTGCCGTGGTCGACCGATCGCACTCCTACAGGATCGGCTTCCTAGCGCTGGCCTGCACCACGCTCCTGGGGCTCATCCCGTTGACGCTCACGCACGAGCCGCGGGCCAGCTCAGCCGATGGGGACGGCTGAGGTCAGGCGAGAATCGAAGTCGCGTTGTTGGGCTGATCCTGTCGGTGCAGCCACATCTGCACGCGAGCGCGCAGCTGAGCGATCGCGAAGGGTTTGCGCATGAAGTCGGTGACGCCGATCTTGAAGCCCTCGGCTTCGATTTCCTCGCTGGAGTGGTCGGTGATGATCAGCACCGGCGTGTGCTTCAGCTGCGCCTGGTGGCGAATCTCCTTAGTAGCGGAATAGCCATCGAGCAGCGAGAGGCGCATATCCAGCAGAACCAGGTCCGGCTTCAGCTCGCTGGCCATCTCCACGGCCTTGATGCCGTCCGGCGCCACGTGCACGTCGTACAGATGCTCGTCGGAGAAGCTTTCCTGCAGCAGGCGAATAGTGGAGGGATCGTCGTCGGCGAACAGCAGCTTGTAGCGCCTGGTGGCCGGCGCGGGACTGGATAGACGGCGGTGGATGCGCATCTCATCACGCTCTTCGAGATCGATCTCGGTGCCTTCCGCCGCGGCGGTGACGATCAGCGAGCTGCCGCGCTCGGCTACCTTATTACGGGCGTACTCCTCTAGCTGGGCCACCTGATCGTCGGTCCGAATAACGTCGTGGTGGAAGAGGACCAGATGGCCGACTTTGGCGGCGAGCGCAACCTCCACGGCGTAGTCCACGGTGCTGTGGCCCCAGCCAACCTTCTTGGGGTACTCCTGCTCGGTGTACTGGGCGTCGTGGATGAGCACGTCGGCACCTTCGATGAAATGAATGAACCGAACGTCCCCTTCGTGCACGAACTGTGGCCTGACTGCGCTGCCGCCTGTCGTGCCGTCCGTGTGGTACGTGCCGAACGGCTCAGTATCCGTGGCATAAACGATGGTTTTGCCGCCGCTGAACAGCTTGTAACCCATCGCCAGCACGGTGTGATTCATGAAGTGCGAGGTCACCTGCACGTGACCGATGTCGAACGTCTCCTCGTCCACTTCGCGGAAGTTGATATCCGAAGCCATCTGCGCCAGCTTGATGGGGAAATAGGTGTAGTCCATCTGGCCCTCGAGGACTTCCTTGAGCGGCTTCTCGTAGCCGCGGGCCGAGTAGACCGTGATGCGATTCCCTGGCGCCAGCGCGGGGGGGAAGAACGGAAATCCCTGGATGTGGTCCCAGTGCGTGTGGCTCAGGAGGATGTGCGCTTCGATGGGCGGCTTGCGATTGGCCATCAGGTCCAGGCCCAGTCCCCTGACGCCGGTGCCGCAGTCCAAAATGATGAGCACGTCGTTGCTCACCACTTCGACGCAGGACGTGTTGCCCCCGTAGCGAACAGTGTCGGGACCGGGAACCGCGATAGAGCCCCGCGTGCCCCAGAATCGCAGCCTCATGGCCGGCCCTCCCTCCGAAAAGGAGCCATGTTGCGGCTGATTCTATCAGCGCCTGTCTAAGCAGGCTAGCCGTGCGGGACCTTTTTCCGCGCCGCCGCCCATTTTGGGCACCTCCCGTAGGTATACTAGACGCCGCACAGGCCGAGGTGGCGGAATAGGTATACGCGCACGTTTGAGGGGCGTGTGCCGCAAGGCGTATGGGTTCAAGTCCCATCCTCGGCACTCCTGGTGGCAAGAGGCAAACGGCGGCTCACGGCCTAGCTGGCCTGTCGAGCTTCCGGCTCTCGGCCAGCAGGGGCGAATAGCTCAGTTGGTCAGAGCGTCCGGTTTACACCCGGGAGGTCACAGGTTCGAGCCCTGTTTCGCCCACCAAAAACGGACCCCCGGCGGGCAAGAGCGCGTGCCGGCTCATCGCTGTTAGCGCACCGGTTGCCGTATGGCCCGATGTCGCAGTCGAGCCATCGCCACCAAATACCCGCCCGCGGCCCATATACGTAGGATTACCCCATGCAGCGAAACGGATCGCGGCGAGGCTCCGACGTGAGCCGGCGAGCGCTGGCGCAGCCCTCGATCAACCGCGGCGGGATCGTCCTCGGAATCGTCGGAGCGATCGCGGTTCTCGCCGTCGTGCTCATCCTGGCGCTGTCCAGGAATACCGGATCCGCCGGACAGGCCGGACAGTCGGGACTTACGGCACCCTCGGACCTGGCGCCGGCGCCCGATTACGCCGGCCATCCCAGCATCGACGGCATCCCCTGTGGCGCAACCGAGGTCGTGACCTACCACGTGCACGCGCACCTGGCCATCTTCGTGGACGGACAGGAGCGCAGCGTTCCTCCGGGAATTGGCATCGCCCCGCCTCGCCAGCTGCAGACCGACGGCGGCCAACCTTTCGTCACGGGCGGCGCCTGCTTCTACTATCTCCATACGCATGCCCGCGACGGCATCGTGCACGTGGAAGCCCCCGGACCGCAGCCATTTACGCTGGGCCAATTCATGGACGTCTGGAAGCAGCCCCTCAGTTCGAACGCTGCAGGTCCCGCCAGCGGCTCGGTCATCGCCTACGTCGGCGGCCAGCCCTTCCAGGGCGACGTTCGCTCGATCCCGCTGGCGGCGCACGCCGCGATCCAGCTCGACGTCAACCAGGACGTGGCTCCCCGACCGTACGAGTTTCCCGCCGGGCTCTGATCCGCGAGCGGCAGGCGCGGCGTCCTGGCCCGACCATCCCGCAGGCCGCTTCCGGCTCCGGCAAGCGAGGAGATCCTCGGCTATCCTCACCCTCGTGAGCCCGAAGACGTGCCCGTACTCGTGGCAAGCGCTTGCTTTGTGGCTCTTCCGCACGGCGCTGGCCTGTTTGCTGGCTGCCGGCATGCTGTTTGGCCCAGAGGTAGCGGACGCCGCCTGGGACCACGGAGTCCACGTCACGCCGGCCCAGGCAGCCCTTCACGCTGCCCTCGTGGCCAGGGGCATTACCCATCATCACGGCCAGCCCGCCAAGCCGGTCGTGCGAACGCCGGGTCTCGATGACCTGCCCATGCTGCAGGCGGGAAACGTTTCGTCGGACTGGGGCTTCGGCTTCGGCCACCTCGTTTCGGAAGAGCCGCCGCCGTGGTGCACCGCCACCGTGAGCTGCTCGGCTGGGCCCGGGTCTCAGCAAGCACAGCCATCCCTCTTGGCATCACCCCCATCCCCTCCTCCTGAGGCGGCCTGACCCGTTTCATAACATCGCGCACAGGCAAACGTCCGTATCAGCATCAGGAGGAATGCGATGTACAAACGACTCGCGCTGCTCGCCGGCAGCGCCATCCTGGGATCCCTCGTATTGCTGCCGACCGCGGCCCTGGCCCACGAGCAACGCGACGTGGGCACGTATCACCTGGTCGTCGGCTTTCTGAACGAGCCCGCCATCCAGGACCAGATGAACAGCCTCGACCTCACGATCACCACCGCCGCCGACAAGAAGCCGGTCGAGGGAGCGGAGAAGACCCTGAAGGCAGAGGTCATCGTGGGCGGCAACGCCAAGTCGATGCCGCTCACCCTGCGCTCGCGCTTCGGCCTGCCCGGCAAGTACGCCGCCTACTTCATCCCCACCGCCACGGGCTCCTATCAGTTCCATCTGAGCGGCACGATCAATGGCGACCCAATCGATCAGAAATTCGAGTCCGGGCCGAATACCTTCAACGACGTCGACCCGGTCGCACCGCTTCAGTTCCCCGATAAGCTTGGCGACCCCGGGAGCCTTCAGACGCAGCTGACCGCTGCCCAGACGGCCGCCAGCTCGGCCCGCACGCTGGGGATCGCCGGCATTGCCGTCGGACTCGTCGGCATCGCCATCGGTATCGCCGGCTGGAGCCGCAAGCCGGGAGCGGAGCCTGCCGGATCGCCCGCTTCGTCCTCGGGACGAGCGTAGCCGAGACCGAGCAACAGGCCTCGCTACGAAAGACGAGCTGGCACGCCTGTCTCGCGGCGCGGCGGCAGCGGGACACGTAACACGCATGGCCGGCGGCAGGCGGCCGAAGCTGTGGCGCCTCGGCGCCGCGGCTTCGGCCTTGCTGCTCCTGCTTTTGCCAGGCACCGCCTTGGCACACGCAAACCTGGTTCGTGCCGATCCCCAACCCAACGCCGGCGTGGATCAGGCTCCCAGGCAGGTGCAGCTGTGGTTCAGCGAGCGGCCCGAGCCGAAGCTGAGCGACATCCAGGTCTTCGACCAGCAGCGCCGCCGAGTGGACGGCGGTCTCGCTGCCCAGTCCCCCACTGATCCCGAAAGCCTGGTGCAATCGCTTCAACCCGATCTGCCCCAAGGCACCTACACGGTGAGCTGGCGCACCACCTCCGCGGTCGACGGCCACGTCACCGGCGGCGCCTTTGCCTTTGGCATAGGCGTCAAGCCAACAGGGGCAGACAGCCAGGCGACCCTTCCCGTTCCGCAAACCGCCGGGAGCCCGTTGAGCTACGCCATACGCTGGCTGGGCTACCTGGCCACCACCGGCCTGCTGGGCTTGCTGCTGTTCGGCGCGCTGGTCCTGGAGCCTTCCCAGGTCAATTGGAACCGTGCTTCGCTGGGCGAAGCGCTCGCCGTCCGGTTCACTCGCAGCGGTCGAGTGCTGGCAGTGCTGCTCGTGGTTGCCATGCTCGACATGCTGCTCGACCAAGCGGCTCGTTCGGCCGGCGATCTGTCGGCCGGTGGCCTGGTGACTGTGCTGGACACCAGCGTCGGGCAAAACCTGGCCGCTCGACTCGGTCTGTCGGTCGTCATTCTGGCCCTACTGCTCGTCAGCGACCGCGCGCTCGTGCCGATGCTCGGCGCACGGCACCGTTCGCTGGGTGCAGCCGCGGCACAGGCCATGCGCCTCGAAACCATACCGGCCGACGTTGAGCGCTTCCTGGTCACGGGCCTGCTCCTGATCATCATGCTCCTGTTTGCCCTGGGCAGCCACGCCGGGGCCGTCGAAAGCGCACCCGAGCTGGCGCTTTTCGTGGACTGGCTGCACCTCACAGCCGCGGGCATCTGGGTCGGCGGGCTCATAGCGCTGGCGGTCGGCGTCATGCCCGTGCTCGGCAGCCGGCTGCGGCCTAAAGCCGACCTGAGGAAAGACGACGTCGAGCTGAACCAGCTGCTGGGACCCCTTGTGACGGGCTTCTCTCGAGTCGCGCTCATCTCGGTCGCAGTCATTGCCTGCACCGGCTTCTATCAGGCGGTGGTGCACGTGGGCAGCCTCGACGCCGCGCTGTCAACCGACTACGGGCAGGCCCTGGTGATCAAGACAGGCATTTTCGTCGTCACCCTGCTGCTCGCCGGCTTCCATCGCTGGTGGCTTATACCAGCCCTGCAACAGCCGTCGAAGGTGGCGGCCACGCGTGCCCGGCGGTTCATCAGCCGCACCCTGCCGCTGGAAGCGCTGCTGGTGATTGCCGTGCTCGCCGCCACGGGCGTCCTGGCCAACCTGCCTCCGGCCAACGTCCAGGGCAACGGCGCCATCCAGACCCAGACCATGGGGGACGTCCGCGTCACCCTCCAGGTGGCCCCCATGCAGCCCGGACCGAACCTCTTCCAGGTCAACCTTCGCGCCCACGGCCAGCCGGCAGCGAACGCCGACAAAGTGGAGCTGCAGCTCACCATGTTGGACATGGACATGGGCCAGAGCGTGATCGATCTGCAGTCCCAGGGTGGTGGGGTGTACTCGGCGCAGGCCGACGCCCTGAGCATGAGTGGCCGCTGGCGGGCCGACCTGCTGGTACGCCTGCCCGGGCAGCTCGACCAGCGTACGAGCTTCGACCTGGTGACCAAGCAGTGAGCCTCGCCGCCTGGCTGCGCTTTGCCGAGCTCAGCCTGCTGGCCGCGTGGCTCGGCTGGCAGCTCTACGGCCGCACAACTCGATCGGGCACCCGCAGCAGCCTGGTACCGGGGTTGGCCGCACTGATCGCGGCAGCGCAGTTCATCCTGCAGGCGCAGGCGACGACCGACCCGTACACGTCGTTGACCGAGGTCTTGCCGCACCTGCTGCGGTCGTTCTACGGCTTCACGACCGCGGCCGCGTTCGGCCTCTCGACGGCCCTGGCCATCTGGTTTCAGCTCGGGAAGCCCTTCGCCACGCCTTCGTCGAAAGGCCTTGCCGCCCTTACCAGCGGCGCCGTCATGGGCGTCCTGATCCTGTGCGGGGCGGCCTCCGCCGACGCCGTCACCGCAGCAACGGTGGTCGCCTCGAGCGGCGAGCTGGTGATGTCCCCGACCCTGGCCGTGCCGCGCAGCGCTACCACCACGCCCAATCCCTATGCCAGTGACCCGGCCTCCGCCCAGCGCGGACAGGCCATCTATCAGCAGAACTGCGCAGCTTGCCACGGTTTGAATGGCGACGGCAATGGCCCGGCAATAGCGGGATTACGCATCAAACCGCCGACCTTCCGCAACCCGCAGCACTTCCTGGCGCCAGGCATGGACGGAGCCCACTTCTGGGTCATCCAACACGGCGATGGCAAGACCGCGGGAATGCCCGCCTGGCAGGACAGATTGACCGAACAGCAGATGTGGGATGCGCTCGACTACGTCAAGCAGATCGCGGCAGGCAGAGCAGGGAGCGGCGCTTGAGATCCCGTATGACGTTCTGGGCCGGGATCTTTACTAGTCGCAAGTCGCTAGGCGCAAGGCGCAAGTCGCTAGAGCTCCTTGGGCTATTTCGCATCCCACTGCACCACAGGCAGTGAGTTGACCGTCGTCCACAGCCCAGGCAATATCCGTAACTCCAGCAATGCCTTATCAGCACCCCAGTTGATTCGGTCAGCAGTCGCCTTGTCCAACTTGGTAGCTACCACGGCTACGTTCCGGCTGGTGCCGAACTTGTCCGTGAGCACCATCCAGGCGGTGATCTGAGCCATCTGAACAGTCGGTCCCGTGCCGTGGAATAGAGCGATGTAACTGTCACTCATGTCGGTCTTGATGCCATCCCGAGTCAAGCCAGTCGTCAAGTTGTCATTGGCGTTCAAGTCGAGATAGACGGTGCCGCTATCGGGGCGCCATTCGAAGGCCTTCAGCCGGGGCAACTTGGATACATTGGTGTTGCCCTTCAACACGGCTGTCAGGGTTGGGAATTGGTCCACTGGCCGAGGTGCAGGCGTCATCGTTGGCGCCACCAGAGAGGGTGCAGCGGTCGGTGCCAGGGAAGCCTGCGTGGCTGGATCTGCTGGCGCCGAGGAGGACCGTGGCTGCCCGCTGCCGGCTGCGGTCGCCGCAGCGCTCCCTGAGCCCTTATTGCCGCTGGTCGCATTGGCGATGACGCCAATGAGCAGGACGCCACCCGCGACGGCGAGCCAGACCTTCTTGCCCATGTCCTCACCCTCCAGCTGCTGTAATGCTCGCTAGCTTACACCATCGGCCTCAGGCGGTTCGTTCGTCAACGAACTCGCGGTAATCAGCAGATCTGTAAATCCCATCAACCTAGTCGTCCTTTAGGTCGTCATCACGCACATAGATAACGACCGGCCGCTCCGCCGGCGATGAATCGAGCGACTTCGCTAGGCGTTCAAGGTGCTCCAGCGTCGGAGTCGGCCGGTGTCCCGTAAGGCGGGAGATGGTGCCGTGATGGATGCCACAGTCCTTGGCTAAATCCCGGTAGGACTTGAACCTGCGATCTAAGCGGCGTTGCTCAATGAAGGCAACGGATTGATCGCTCAGTTTGCCGTCCACAGTTCAGCCAGCGTAACGGCTGGGTTGCTGGTGCAACGCCCCAAGGAGGGGTTGGAAGCTGCCATGAACCAAGCATCGCAGCAGCAGATGGCTGACGGTCGACTTGCAGGCTGACCCACGGTCGTTCAGAGTCAGCAGAGGGCTGGGGCGCTGGGCGCTGGGCAGCTAGCGACCCGGACTCTGGGCGGCGGCCAACCCCGCCAGGCGGCCGAAGGTGGCGCCGGCCATGAGCCCGGTCCCGCCGGGATAGTTGTGATAGAAGAGGCCGCCCACGAGCTCGCCCGCGGCAAAGAGGCCGGGTATGGACCGATCCTCGGTGTCCTGCACGCGGCATTGCGCATCGATCTTGAGTCCGCCGAAGGTGAAGGTGATGCCGCAGGTGACAGCGTACGCTTCGTACGGCGGCTGGTCGATTCGTAAGGCCCAGTTGCTCTTGGGCGGGTCGATGCCAAGGGTACGCTTGCCATCCAGGACCGCGGGGTTGAATTCCCCCTCCTGCACCGCGGCGTTGTACTGGGCGATGGTGTCCTTCAGCCCTTCGACGTCGATGGTCATCTGATCGGCCAGCTCCTCGATGGTGTTGGCCCGCACCTTCGTCACCTCTTTGATGCGGTACTCATCGCGCAGCAGGGGGATTGTCTTGCTGTCGAAGATCTGGAAGGCCGCGCGCTCCGGCTGCTTCAGCACTTCGCGCCCGTACTTGGCGTAGGTGTAGTTGCGGAAGTCGGCGCCTTCGTCCACGAAGCGCTTCCCCAGCTTGTTTACGATGATGCCGATCGGGTACGAGTGCTTCTGGTAAAGGTCGCCGACGCGTAGATCGCCTGTTGGCGGGGACATCAGATCCCATTGAACCGCATGGCCGCACGACCAGTGGCCGAAGGGTTGAGCGCCGATGTCCAGGGCCATGCGGATAGCGTCGCCAGTGTTGAAGCGCGTGCCGCGCACGTGGGCCAGCTCCCAGTTGGGGCCAAGATAGCGGCAGCGCATCTCGGCGTTGGCCTCGAAGCCACCGGCCGCCAGCACCACTGCCCTGGCCTCGACGGTCTGTCGATGGCCATCGGGCAGGCGGACCTGCACGCCGACGACTCCCCCGGTGTCGTTGGTTGAGAGCGCCGTGGCCTTGCTGTCGTACCAGACGTCGATTCCGCTGGTTTCGGCGATCTCGAACTCCTTGTCCGCCAGCCCCTGGCCACCACCGTTGGCCTCCAGGATGAGGTTGCCGAAGAAGCGGTACTTCTCGCCGACCTTGTAGGCCTGGCGGCCCGTGGCCAGCATCCAGCGAACGCCCCGCTCGGTGAGCCATTTCATCGTCGGATAGGCGTTGGACAGCAACATGTCGACCAGCTGGGGATCGGCCAGGCCCTCGGTGACCCGCTCGACGTCCGCCTCGAACTGACGCCGCGGGTAGGGCGGGATCTCCACCGCCTCCAGCTCCTCGCGACTGTAGTGGGGCAGCAGCGCGGGGAAGTCACGCATCTGGTCGTCGAAGGGGAAGCGGAACAGGCCGCCGGTGAAGGCTGAATTGCCGCCACGCTCCGCCTTGGGCGCCTTCTCCAACACGAGCACGCTGGCGCCACGCTCCTTCGCCGACAAGGCGGCTGCCAGGCCGGCGTTGCCGGCGCCTACTACTACGACGTCGTATGCGGGTGTTTCAGACATTGAGACTCATTCCGTATCGCCTTAATTCAAGCGCCGCTGTTCGGGCGCAAGATGTGATCATACGGATCGGCGAACGATTCCTCGCCTACACCAGTCGCTGTAACATGAGGGTCTTCTTCGGCATGAGGGACATCGACATTCTTGAGCCGCGATCCGTGGAGGAAGCGGTAGCAGCGCTGGCACAGCACGGCGATGAGGCCAAGGTCATCGCCGGAGGAACGGCTCTGGTGCTCATGCTCAAGAACCAGCTCGTATCGCCTGCTTACCTCATCAGCCTGGGGCGGGTGCCCGGCCTCGACGGCGTGACCTACGGCGCGGGGGTGGGGCTGCGATTGGGGGCCCTGGCCTCGATTCGCCAGGCGGAGACATCAGCCGTGGTACGGCAGCACTGTCCCACCCTGGCGGAAACCTTCGGCAAGGTGGCCAATGTGCGCGTGCGCCACGCAGCCACGGTTGGGGGAAACGTCAGCGAAGCGGACTACGCTTCCGACCCGCCGTGCGTGCTGGTGGCGCTGCGCGCCCGGGCCGTTGCCCTGAGCCCTCGCGGGCGGCGCGAGATTCCGCTGACCGAATTCTTCCGTGACTTCTACGAGACCGCCCTGGCCGCAGATGAGCTGCTGACGGAGATCGTCGTGCCTGAGCAGCCCGCCGGGGCCAGACAGAGCTATCTCAAGTTCGTGACGCGCTCGTCCGAAGACCGTCCCTGCATCGGCGCCTGCGCCTGGATCGATCTCGACGAGGCGGGCGTCTGCCGGGAGCTGCGAGTGACCCTGGGAGCCGTCGCGGGCAAACCACAGGAATTCGCCGAGGCCGAGGCGCTCGCCGCGGGCCAAAGGCTGGGGCCGGATCTCATCGGCCAGGTTGCGCAGTACTACGCCGAGCACATCGATCCGCTGTCGGACGCGCGCGGATCGGCCTGGTACCGCCGGCGGATGGCGGCCGTGTTCGTGCGGCGAGCAATCGAACAGGCGCTGGGCGCCGGCGGGGAGGTCTGACCATGCCTAGCCCGGTAGGCCGGAGCGTCGGGATGATCGACGCCGACGAGCGGGTGCGTGGAACGGTGGCCTACGCGCTGAACGCGGAGCTGCCCGGCTGCCTGACTGGACGGATCTTGCGCAGCCCGCATCCCCACGCTCGGCTCGTGCGCATCGACACTGCCAGGGCTGAGCAGTTGCCGGGAGTCATCGCTATTCTCAGCCGGGCAGACATCGTCGACAACCCGGCACTGTACCCCTACTTCGGACCGGTGGTCCGAGACCAACCCGTCGTCGCCCTGGACAAGGTCCGCTTCGTGGGCGATCCCGTGGCGGCGGTCGCCGCGGTCGACGACGACACGGCGCAGCAGGCGCTGGAGCTGATCGAGGTGGAGTACGAGCCCCTGCCGGCCGTGTTCGACCCTGAGGAGGCGCTGGTCCCCGGCGCCCCGATCTTGCACGAGACGTTCCCACCGCAACGCGGGGCGATGTCGGCCGATATCGTGTTCAATCCCAGCGAGGGCAGCAACCAGCTCAACCACTTCAAGCTGCGCAAGGGTGACGTGGAGGCCGGCTTCGAGCAGGCACACCGGATTTTCGAGCATACTTTCCGCTGCCCGCCGGTGCAGCACGTCCCCCTGGAGCCGCATGTCGCGATGGCGCTGGTCGAAGCCGGCAAAGTGACCGTGTGGAGCGGCACCCAGACGCCGCACAACATCCGCGCCCAGCTGGCCGAGATCTTCCAGCTGCCGCTGGCACAGATCCGCGTCATCGTGCACACATTGGGCGGAGGCTACGGGTCGAAGTGCTACACCAAGCTGGAGCCAATCGGGGCGGTGCTGGCATGGAAGGCCCGACGACCGGTGAAGATCGTCCTGCGCCGCGAGGAAGACTTCCTGACGGTGACCAAGCACCAGGCAGTCATCCACCTCAGGACGGGCGTCGACAGGGATGGTCGAATCGTGGCGCGCAAAGCGACCAATTACTTCAACGCCGGGGCCTACGCCGACATCAGCCCACGGCTCATCAAGAACGGCGGTTACGCCACGGCGGGGCCCTACCGCATCCCCAACGTGTGGGTCGATTCCTACGCCGTGTACAGCAACATCGTGCCGGCCGGCGCGTTCCGTGGCTACGGAGTGTCGCAGGCAGCCTGGGCCTACGAGAGCCAGATGGACATGATCGCTGAGGCGCTCGGTTACGACCCGCTCGAGTACCGGCAGATGAACGTGCTGCACGACGGCGATACGTTCGCCACCGGCGAGCAGGTGCATGACATGCACTACCGCGAGCTGCTGCTGGCCGATGCCCAGAAGGCCATCGACTGGCGGCCCGGCGCGGAGGCGTGGTGGCAGCGGGCCTCAGCGGATGGGGATCGAGGGGCAGGAAGCGCGACTGTCAGCCACAAACGGCGAGGGAAGGCCATTACGTGCGTGATCAAGGGGTCGGTAACGCCGTCGACCTCTTCGGCTTCATGCAAGCTCAACGAAGACGGCAGCCTGAACGTCCTGACGTCGAGCGTCGAGATGGGACAGGGCGCCAAGACGGTGCTGGCGCAGCTCGCCGCCGAAGCGGCAGGAATACCGCTCGAAGCCATCACTGTGTCCGAGCCGGACACCGACAGCACGCCCTACGACCAGCAGACCAGCTCCAGCCGCACGACCTATTCGATGGGCACCGCCGTCACCTTAGCCGTGCAAGACGTGAAGCGCCAGCTGGTGGAGCTGGCCGCGGACCAGCTGGAGATCGGGCCTGACGACTTGACCTGCGACGAGGGCACGGTGCGAACCAGGGACGGATCGCGCAGTCTCAGCTACTCCGATGTGGTCCGCAGGTCGCGCCGCGGCAACCTGCTCGGACAGGGCACCTTCGCTACCAGCGGCGGCCTCGATCCGGAGACCGGACAGGGCATCGGCTCTATCCACTGGCATCACGCCGCGGCAGCCTGCGAGGTGGAGGTAGACACCGAAACGGGCAAGATAGAGATCCTGCGCTTCCACTCCTCGTGCTTTGCCGGGCGGGTGGTCAATCCCCGGCTGGCGGAGCTGCAGGTCGAGGGCAGCACGCTGTTCGGACTGGGGCAGTCCCTGTTCGAGGAGATGCTGTACGACGGCGGACAGCTCATCAACGCCAACCTGTCGGACTACATGATCCCCTCGTTCAAAGACCTCCCTGGGCGGCTGAGCGTATCGGTGCTGGAGCACCCGTCGGCCGGCGAAGTGCACGGCATCGGCGAGACCTCGGTGCCGCCAGTCATGCCATGCGTGGCCAATGCGCTCTACAACGCTGTGGGCGTGCGCATCACGGAGCTGCCGCTGACGCCGGAAAAGGTGCTCGCGGGCCTGGCCAGGCGGAGCGAGGCCGAAGCATGAAGAAGACCGTCAGGCTGCGGGTGAACGGCCTGGAGCAGGAGGTGTCGGTTGCGACGCATCACACCCTGCTGGACGTGCTGCGGCGGGAGTTCAAGCTGCACAGCGTGCGCGAGGGCTGTGGCATCGGCATGTGCGGCGCGTGCACGGTCCTCGTCGAGGGCAAGCCGGTGAGCTCCTGCCTGCTGCTGGCGGCGCTGGCCGCCGAGAAGGACGTTGTGACGGTCGAAGCGCTGGGGCGGCAGGGCTTGCATCCGATCCAGCAGGCCTTCGTCGACCACACGGCCTTCCAGTGCTCGTTCTGCACGCCCGGGTTTCTCCTGACCACCAAAGCGCTGCTGGAAGAGAACCCGGCGCCAACACCGGAGCAGGTGAAGGCCTACCTGGCGGGCAACCTGTGCCGCTGCGGCAGCTACATGAAGATCATGGACGCCGTGCTGGACGCTGCTCGGCGGCTGCAGCCGGCCAACGCAAATGCCACGTAGGGGCGGCTGATGCCCGACGTCGACCTGGTGGTGCACAACGGAGTGCTGGTGAGCGGGGAGGGGGAGCTGCCGGGGATCGGGATCGCGATCGAGCAGGGCAAGGTCGTCGCGCTAGCGCGAGACCCGGAGCTGCCCAGCTCGGCGCGACAGCTCGATGCCGGTGGCCGGCACATCATGCCCGGCGTCATCGACGAGCACGTCCATTTCCGAGAGCCGGGGCTGGAGTACAAGGAGGATTTCGGAACCGGCTCGCTGGCAGCGGCGATGGGCGGGGTGACGTGCGTCATCGACATGCCCAACACCAAGCCGCCGACGTCGACCGCGGACCTGGTTCGCGACAAGCAGCGGCGCGCCGAGGCGCACTCGTACGTCGACTTCGGGCTGTTTGGGCTCATGGTCCAGGAGAACCTCGACCAGCTCCTGCCCATGCGCGAGGCGGGAGTGGTCGGCTACAAGTGTTACCTGGGCGAAACCGTGGGCGCCATTCCCGCGCCGGATGACGGCATGCTGTTCGAGCAGCTGTGCCTGCTGGCCAGCGCGGGCATGCGCGCCGGCTTTCACGCCGAGAACAACGACATCATGCAGCACCTGATCCGCAAGCTGAAAACTGAGGGCCGGACCGACGCGCGAGCCCACCTGGACAGCCGGCCGGTGGTGTGCGAAGTGGAGGCCATCAATCGGGTGGGCGCACTGGCCAAATACTCGGGCTGCAAGGTCCACGTCTTCCATCTGAGCTCCAAAGACGGGCTGGAGGCCGTCGCAGCCTGGCGCCGGCAGGGCGTGGACGTCACCTGTGAGACGGGGGCGCACTACTGCTTCCTGCCGGCGGACGTCTACGAGACCGCTGGCTCCAGGGTGCGCATGAACCCACCGGTACGGGGCAGGGATCGCCACGGCGACGCGCTGCTGTCGGGCCTCATCGACGGCCAGGTCGACGCCATCGCCACCGACCACTCGCCGCATACTCCGAACGAGAAGCTGAACGCCGACATCTGGCAGGCGGTATCCGGGTTCGTGGGCGTGGAGACCAGTCTGCAGCTGTTCCTGTCGGAAGCGGTCAACACCGGCCGAATGACCCTGCCGCAGCTGGTGCGAGCGATGGCCCACAACCCTGCCCGCGTTTGGGGTCTGGCGCCGGCCAAAGGCTTCCTGAACGTGGGCTCGGACGCGGACGTGGCCATCGTGGACCTCCAGCAGGAATGGCGCATCGATGCGGACAGGCTGCACAGCCGCAACCACGTCACGCCATTCGACGGCTGGCGGGGGCGCGGCAAGGCCATGACCACCATCGTGCGAGGGCAGATCGTGGTTGAGGAGGGCGAGCTGGCGAGCGAGCCGCAAGGAAGGATGATGAGCCGGGCATAAGGGCCAGGCGCGAGCAGCGGAAAGCCGTATCAAATGGGGGGGACCATCGTTGTTAGGTCAGCGAGGATGGATGTGAGCCAAGAAGAGACGCTGCTGCACCCGGTGCTGCTGGTCCCGATCGAGAGCCAGCCGGGCCTGCGGCACGCTGTTCGTATCGCCAATGTTGTGGCGATGCTCCTCGGGCTGCTGGCGCTGACCGCGTTCCTCAGCTAAGGGCAGCGTAAGCTCCACACAGCAAGCCTCCTTCCGGCCTGTCCCGAGCCTCGAGGCCGCGCCTGCCGAGAGCCTGGACCGATAAGGGCTAGCGGGAAGCGATCAGCTCGCGCTGGGGCTGGCTCGTGCCAGCGGCCCCGCCACGAATCGTGGACAGATAGCCGGTGGCCTCATCCAGGGAGATCACGCTGGCGTATTTCTGGTCCATGTCGAACAGGTTGATGGCATGGCAGGCTTCGTGGCGGTCGAAGACGCATTCCTCCACCACCTGCATGCGATAGCGATTGGTGCAGCCCTCCACAACTGACGCCCGCACGCAGCCGCTCGTGCTTTCGCCGGCGACCAGGATGGTATCGACGTCGAGATAGTTCAGGTGGCCGACCAGCGGCGTGCCCCAGAAGGCGCTGGGGGACGTCTTGTGCAGCAGCACCTCACCAGGAAGAGGACCGAGCTCGGGCATGATCTCGTAGCGGCGGGCGTAGCGCTCTCGAGCCACGGGATCCTCGGACCGCGCGCGGCGGCCGGCGTCGCGATGGGCGGCTTCGTTCCAGCCCGGGACGCCCGACGTCTCGTCATTCAAGCCCGTCACGTGAATGACGGGTATGCCGGCGGCCCGCGCGGCCGACTGCAGCCGCTGGATCTGCGGGATGGCGTTCCAGGCCGCCGGGCCGCAGTAGCCCGGCCAGAGCTTCATGCCTTCCAGCAGCGGCAGTGGCTCGTCACCGAACACCCAGCGGTAGAGGTCGATGAGCAGCAGCGCCGGTTGTGTGCCGAAGCCCACCCGCCGCTCGCGAGACAGCTGCAGATGCGCCTTGTCCTGCTCCGTCAAGAAACGATCCCACACTCGATCCGACATCGGGCTCGACCTCCAAAGGAATGTCCTACGCCTGGCAACTGTTGCATTCAGTGCCTTGACTGTCAATGAGACCTGCGCATATAAGATGCGTCTGGAGTGCACGCCTGGCTGGACCGGCGGCAGTTTTCGACGATCGGACCAGCCGCACTGTGCAAGCTTGCATTGCTGCCGGGCTGAGGTCATGGGACCGTTTGACCCGGGGGCAACCACAACCTGGCGGCGCCGATCCGGCGACCTAATACTCCTCGAACATCGCCTGCACCTGGTCCGGATCGCGGGTGCGGGTGAGGGCCAACATGAGCAGGATGCGGGCCTTCCAGGGCTGCAAGTTGTCGGCCGTGACGATACCGCGCCGGCGCAATCTCGGGCTGCGCGCCACTCGCCCCGATCCCACCCGGCTGGCCTGGCAGACCAGCACGCCGCGCTGGCGGGCGCGGTCGATCGCCTCGTCCTCGAGCGGCGTAGGGCGGCCCGCGCCGGAACCGGCGCTGACAATGCCTTCCGCGCCGGCCGCTACCGCGGCGTCGATGAGCGCGCCATCGGCGCCGGCGTACGTGACCACAACGTCTACGCGGGGTAACGTCTCCCGGCCGGTCAGATTGAACTCCGCCGCGGTGGTGTGTTTGCGCGTGGTGGACCGATAGAAGATGACCCGACCATCACTATCGGCATAGCCGAGCGGGCCGCTATCCGGGCTGGCGAACGTCTGCACCCGAAAGGTGTTCGTCTTGGTGACGTCGCGGGCGGCGTGGATGGTGTCGTTCAACAGGACCAGGACACCACGCCCGCCGGAGGCGGGTTGTGCCGCGACGCGGATAGCGTTGAGCAGGTTCAAATCCCCATCAGCGCTGATGCCGGAAGAGGGACGCATGGCGCCAACCACGACCACCGGCTTATCGGTCTTCAGGGTGAGGTTGAGGAAGTAGGCGGTTTCTTCAAGCGTATTCGTGCCGTGGGTGACGACCGCGCCTTGCACGGGCTGCTGGAGCCGCTCGTTCAGGCGAGCCAGGAGCTGCAGCCAGTCGGCCGGCGTGATGGCTCCGCCGGCCAAGCGGCGAAAGGGCACCTCCTCCACCTCCGCCACGCGTGCGACCTCCGGCACGCGGGCCACGAGCTCGCCCGGTCCCAGCCGTTCGCCCTTCTCGTAATACCAGGCCAGGTCCAGCCGATCCTCACCGATCGAATCGATCGTGCCGCCGGTGAAGACAAGCGTGATGCGCGGCAGAGTCACCGCTCTATTGTGCCTGCCGGAGCAATGGGGCGAGGGCCCGGCTCAGCGGGCGACTTTGCTGACGATGTCCTCGGCGATCATCTGGAGATAGTCGATACGGGCCTGGGGAGAGGGTGGGAGGCTGTAGATCGTGAAACCGATGCGGTTGAGGCCGAGCTCGTCACGAGCGTAGGAGATAGTCTCGACGCAGTCCGCGGGCGAGCCGTTGACGGACCAGGCGTCGAGGCCGGAATCGAAGCCGAGCTGCAGCTCCACCATCTGGTTTTCCTGCATGGACCAGGTCCGATACATGCTGAAGGTCTTTTCCAGGTACTGCTCGGCCACCGCACGGGCATCCTCCTTCGACTTGCCCACCATCAGGCTCCGTGAGGCGCCCAGCATGCCCAGATCCTTGCCCAATTCCTGGCGCGCAGCGCGATACACACTGGCCAGGCGGCCGATGTCGGGCCACGCGACCTGCGGTCCGAGAAAAACACCGTCGGTGATGCGGGCAGCGCGCTTGGTGGCAGCCTCGCTTTGCGCGCCCATCTCCAGCAGGGGATGCGGCTTTTGAAAGGGGGTGAAGCCCATGCGACCCTTGATCACGCGGGTGTACTTCCCTTCGAAGGTCACCTCATCGCCCGTCCAGAGCTGCTTCATCAGCGCCACCGACTCTTCGAGCTTGGGCACCCGATCCTTGCGGGACAGGCCCGCCACGTCGAGCTCCTGCTCGCGGTATCCAATGGACATACCCAGCACCAGCCGGCCGTGCGTGATGTGATCGAGGGTTGCCACGTTCTCGGCGACGTCGACAGGATTGAACAGCGGCACAAGCAGGACCGACGTCTTGATGAGCATCTCACCCGTCTCCGGAGCCAGCCGCGCCACGAGCGGAAACGGCTGCGGCCAAACCGTCGGGTGGGACAGCCAGTGGTTGCCCATTGATACCCAGGCGAAGCCCATCTTCGAGGCCGCGTGGACGACCTCAATGGCCTCGTCGATGATCTGCGTCGGCGTCCGATTCGTCGGGCTCCAGAAGGGAGTGAGGTGGAAGCCTATCTGCATGGCCGGAGCCGTTACTGGACGATCACCTCACCCACCATGCCAGCTTCGGCGTGGCCTGGGATATTGCACCAGAACTGGTAGGCCCCGGGCTGGGTCGGCGTGGTGAAGCTCGCCGTGACGGTCTGCCCATTGTTGACTTCGACCGGACTCGTTATGCCGAGCGCAGGGCTCAGGAAGGTGTGGGCCGACGCGCCACCGTTCTTGACCGTCAGCGTGACCTTCGTCCCGGGCTTGGCCACGAGGACGTCGGGCTGCCACTTCAATGTGTCAGTTGCCTCTAGGGCCGCCGCGCCGGCGGCGTCGACCGTGACTGTGCCGTTGGCCGAGAACGGCCCGGGCGCCTTTTGCCCGACAACGGACGCGCTGGGCGCGGCGGGCTTGGCAGCGGCGGAGGTAGGGGCACTTGGTTTGGCGACGCTGGGCGAGCTGGCAGATGACCCGCCGCCACAGGCGGCCAGGGCCAGGAGCAGTGCGCCGGAAAGTCCGATGATGATGTTTTTCAGCATGATGTCGTCAGGAACCTCACAGGATGTGGTGTGCGGCGGCCGAGGGCCTCGCGTGGCGCGGGCGCTCGAAGTTGAGCCTGTGAACCAGGATACCAGGGGCACCCATTTCCGCGGCGCCTATAATGGCGGCTAGCTTGACGGACCCACTCACGATCGCCACGGTCGCGGCCGCCGCAGCGGCCGTGTGCCTCGTCTGGCTCATCGTTCTCCAGGTGCGAATGAGCCGCATGCTGGCACGCTATCGCCAGCTGCTGAGCGGCGTCCAGGCTGGCAACCTCGAGGAGATCATGTCGATGCACGTCGGCCGCATCAACAGCCATGACCGGCGCATCGAGGAGCTGGACAGAGGCGTCGAGGTGCTTGACGCCGTCTTGCGGACAGCCATCCAGCGCGTGGGCATGGTGCGCTTCAACCCCTTCGAGGAGACAGGGGGCGATCAGAGCTTCGCCATTGCGCTGCTGGATCAGGGCGGCAACGGCGTGGTGTTGAGCAGCCTGCACAACCGCGCGGAGACGCGTGTGTACGCCAAACCCATAGAGGGTGGGCGCTCGCAGTACACGTTGTCGGATGAAGAGGAGCAGGCCCTGGCGCAGGCCACTCGGGGCGGCTTCAGTGGCGAGAAGTCGCTCGGCTCGCCAAGTGGTGAGGATTAGCTAGGAAGCGAGGCTTTCGTCGCGAATGAAAAACCGCGGCTGATCCGTAGAGCGGACGAACTCGCTCCAGCGCAGGTCGCGTGGCCCAAGCTCATTGCCGGCGCCGCCGTGGGCCTGCTCGGAGACGTCTGCATCCAGCTCACTGAACGGATGTCGATCGGCTTCGGTGAAGATTCCCATGGCGTCCTCCTTTGAAAAGGCCGGCGAACCGCTGTTCGCTGGCTCATTCATCATCTGCCAGGACGACCAATAAGTCCAATATATATTTCCAATCGAAATCATTTAGCACAGCTCATGATTGCCCGATAGGCCTCGAACGTCTGCGCGGCAACCTCTGCTTGCGTGAACGTAGAGACGGCTCGGCGGCGTCCGAGGGCGGCGAGATCGCGACGCAGGTCGGGCTGATCGTGCAGCCGGTTCAGAGCGGCGGATAGGGCCACCGGATCGCCTTCCGGCACGACGATGCCGGCGTCACCCACCACCTGCCGAATCTCGCCGCTGTCCGAACCCACCACCGGGACCTCGCAGGCCATGGCCTCCACGGCGGCGCGACCGAACTGCTCCTTCCAGGCGGGCGTGGTGAGCGATGGCAGGGCCAGGCAGTCCATCTGGCTGTAGACCTCGGGCATGCTCGTGGACGAGACCGCGGCGATGGTCAAGCGACCGGCCCAGCCGCGGCTGGCCGCGCGCTCGCGGATCTCGGCTTCGAGCGGGCCGCTGCCGGCCAGCAGCAGGTGGCAATCACCCGGCAGCGTCTCGAACGCGTCGCACAGCACGCGCAGGCCCTTCTGCTCGACCAACCGCCCGGCGAAGCCGATCACGAAGCCCGCCGGCCGATCGACCGGCCGGCGGATGAACAGCTCCGCGTCGATGCCGAACTGTGGAATTACCGCAATGTCGCGCTCGAAGCCGCGGCGGCGCTGGATCCTGGCGGCCTCCTGGTTGCCGGCTATGCAGCCTCCGGCATGGCGCAGGACGTAGCGCTCCATGGCTGAGAAGGGCCATGGATAGCGGCGATCGAGGTTCTGCCAGGTGAAAAAGACCGATTGCGAGCGGAAGCGCCGGGCCAGCAGCAGCGCCTGGAAGGTCGCCAGGTTATAGGCCTCCTCGTCGATGTGCACCAGATCGGGCCTGAACTGAGCGAAGCGCCGGGCCAAACGAGGGTAGAAGTGCACGTGAAAATGGCCGTTGAAGGCGATCGGCTCGACCTCGAGGCGGTAGCCTGTGAGGAACTTTGGTTCCAGCGGCAGCGGCGATCCTTCCTGGATCCAGGACGGCGGCACCACGACCATGAGCTCCAGTCCGAGCCGGGCAAGCTCCTCAGCCTTGCGCTGGTAGGCGCCAACGACCAGCGCCTTCGAAATCATCAGAACCCGCATGGAAGGGATAGGAGTCAGGGGATAAGGGCAAGAGCTGCCAGATGCGGATCAGCAGCTTCAGCCGGAATGGACTGGGGCACTGAAAACGAGGATACGTCAGAAGTCTCCGGCCTGCCGTCGCAGCAGTCGCGCCCACAGCGCCGATTCGGGCTACGGCGAAGAAAGGCATCCGTCGCTCGAGCTCGGATGACGGTCTAGGCTGGGCGTACAGCTACGGCGCTGGCAGCGAGCCCGCGGCCCTAGCCAGCTCAATGCGCGGAGGGGCTGCCGGCCTTTAGCGCCGCGATGCTGCCGTTGGCTTCCGCGGTCAGGTGGCTCGCGGTGTACTGCGTCGCCTGGTAGGTCTTCACCGCCTGCTGAAGCTGCGCCTCGAATGCGTTGAGGTCCGCGATGGCCGAGTCGAAACGGCCCGCACGCGCGTTCTGCTTGGCGTCGACGACGTGCTGCTCGAGTTGGAGGCGCACCTTCTGGCCCATGTACGGCGCGCCAGCCACGTCGTTCCACAGCCGGTCGAACTGGCCGTCCCAGGCAGACGCTGCCGGCGGATTCGAAGCCGCCGGCGCGACGCTGGCGGGCGTGGCAGGCGGCGTGGCGGCAGCCTTTGGCTGGCTGGGGGCCACGCTCGGACTGGCGTTCGGGCTCACGCCGACGGCGGGTGCAGGGGTGGCCGTGGCCAGCTGCTGAATCGTCTGCGCCGAAGCCGTGGCGGCTGCCGGCGCATTATTGGCCAGCCTGACGTCCTGGACGCCGGGGCTGCCGCGCTGCTCGGCCACGAAGGTCACATGATCCACGACATTGGACGCCACCATCTCGGCGTCCGTCAGGCTCTGCTGCACGGCCGGACGCGATGAGGAGTTCACCGCCCTAGCCTCCAGCTCGGTTGCCTGGGAAGCCAGGTGCGACTGCATTTTGTCCAGGAGCGGCAATGGCGGCGAGGGCAGCTTCTGCACCACCAGGTTCATCTGCTGAAGGGTTGTGCCGTAGTCGAACGTCAAGGAGTGGAGCTGCCGGTCATCAACGTCGCTGGCGACGGCAGCGATTTCCGCGGCGCGGCGATCGGCTACGTCCAGGTAGACACCGGCCTTGGCCTCGTCGGATAGGGCAAGAGCCAGCCGGACGTTCTCGACGGCGCGCTTGACGGGATATAGACGGTCGTCGGGCAGGGCGTTCACCGAAGCAAAGCCAACCGCGGTGGCGAGCACGCCTCCGGCTACGCCAAGCGCACTGACGCCGGTGCCCCAACCAGACAGCCCGGCCAGAGGATCGAGGATGCGCTGCCAGGGCGCGCGACGCCGCTCGGTCTCCTGGATTCGCTGCAGCAGGTGGAGACGAGCTCTGTTCCTGAATTCGGGATCGGGCCGCTGCTCGGGCAAAGCCCGCAGCTCGTCGGTCAAGTCGGTCAGCATCATCAGCCGGTCGTGCATCTCCGGCCAATGATCGATCGCTTCTTGACGGGTCAGCTCACCGCTCAGGACCTTCTCCAGAACGTCCTCTGGTTTGAACATGGCGCGCAACTCGTGCTTTCAGGTCGCTCGGGCGGGCATCCGCTCTAGGCCGTAGCGCTCGTCCATGAGGATGCGCTGCAGCGCCAGGAGCGCACGGTACTGGAGGGCACGAATGGCGCCCTCTTTCTTTCCCATGGCGGCGCTGATCTCGGTGTTGTCCATGCCGTCGATGAACTTCAACAGTATGACCTGCTGCTGCTCGTCGGTGAGCCGGCGGATGGCGGTCATGAGAACCTGAGCGGTGGCGCGCCGCTGCGCGAAGGCTTCGGGATCGCCGTCGTGGGCGATGGCGCTGATGACTTCGCTCAGGTCGGTGTTGTTCTTGCGCGTGCGGTAGTGGTCGATGACCACGTTGCGGGCAACCTTGAAGAGCCAGGCGGCAAAGGGCTTGCCTTCAAAGCGAAAGCGACGGATGGCCTCCCAGGCCTTGATGAACACCTGCTCGGTCAGGTCTTCGGCGTCGACCGTGTTGCCCGTCTTGTAGTAGATGTAGTTGTAGATGCGGTCGACGTACAGCTGATAGAGCTGCCCGAACGCTTCTCCGCTACCCTTGGAGGCGCGATCGACCAGATCGCTGACGCGATCCGTCTTCTCCTCGGCGGAGACGGCGAACTGGACCCCCTTCAGGGCCAAGGCCTCGAGCATGCCCGTAGGAACGATACGCGGGCTGCTTTGTTACGAGAGTCGGCAAGACGCCGGACCGGTGGCATCGGACCTGGCGCCATCGAACAAAGATTCTAGAACATTGGTTCGGCGCTTAGCCAGCCAGCCAGGAGCTGCTATTTCGGCAGCGCCTTCAGGGCGAGGTACGCGGGCCGAGGATCGTAGGTCGGGCGAAGGACCCCAAAGCCCCACTTCTCGTCGTTCTGCGGGACCTCGGCCTGGAAGTTGAGGTTCCAGATGAACATCAGCGCCACCCAGGGCCAGTTCGCCCGGATGTACCAGATCTCGCGGGTCAAATAGTCCGCCTGCATAGCTTCGGTGAGATAGGACTCGTATTCGTAGCCCGCGGGCGGCGCCGGATTGGAGGCGTAGCCAATGTCTGTCAGCCATATGGGCTTGGCGCCCTGGCCCTGGGCCACCATCAGCTTGCGGTAGTCTTCCACGCGCCGCACGAAGAAGCTGGGATGATTGGAAAAGCTGGGCATGTCGTGGGTGGCGACGGTCTGTTCGGGGGCATTGCCGTAGCCTTCGGGATGGGCACCCAGGGCGTCGTAATAGTTGCGAACGATGCCATCCTGGTACTGGAACATCTGCTGCAGGAAGAACAGGTCGTCGATAGCGACGTTGGGATCCATCAGCCCGTTCGGGGTCGGCGGGCCGGAGACCACGATGGCGTTGGGATCGAAGGTCTTGATGGCCGGGTACACGGCCTTCAACAGTTCCACGTAGCTGCCGGCGTTGATGTTGCCCGGGCCAACCTCGGTGGCGTAGTTTTCCTCGTTCCAGATCTCATACGCCTGCACGCGACCCTTGAAGTGCGCCGCCATGGCCGCCATGAATTTGGCCAGATCCTGGGGATTGCGCGGAAAATGACCGCTTGGCACAGCGGCCCACGCTGGGGCGTCGAGCACGCTGAACATCATCTTGACGCCCCAGGCTGAGGCGGCGTCCGCGCCTGCGTCGGCCTCTCCCCAGTTCAACGGGCCGTCTGGCGTGGGCTGGATGTCCTTCCAGCGGACCTGCTGCTTCATCCAGGTGAACCCTGCATCCTTCGTCAGGTTCACCAGCTGAAGCTCGCGGCCGCCCTGCATATCCACGGTGAAGCCGTACTGGTACCCGGTAGCCACTGCCGGGATATCCACCGAGGGCACGTTGACAATCGGCGGCGGTCCGGAGGACGGCGCGGGATCCACGGCGGCTTTGGGGAACAGGTTGACCTTCTTGGCCACGTCTGAGGCCAGTACCTGCGTGATCTGCCCGGCCTTGATGCCGGAGGGGCCATCGGCCTTCCACACCTGAAAGGCGGCTCGCTGCATCCTCACCGCCACGAACGGGCCGTAGTCCACCAGACGGGACGTGGGCAAACCGAAGTGGTCGATGCGATAGGGATCGCTCAGGTAGTACTTCTTGAGCGTGGGGTTCGCGTCCAGCCACGACTCGCGCACAGCGCGCGATTGATCGAAGGTGAAGCCTGCTTCGGCGGATGCGTTGTCGACCTGAGGGGGGATCTGGTAGGTCGCGTCACCAACAGAGTCGAGCCCGTGGGTGTGGAGGTAATCGAGCACGTTCATGAAGGCCATCGTCTGGCTCTCCGGATGCCACTGCAGCACCGCCCGCTGTGTGCCTTGAACGAGGTAACCGTCCAGCAGAAAGCGGTTGGTGTTGGGATAGCCGATGACGGCCACGCCGCCGTAGCGTTTGAACCAGGTCCAGAACGGGCCGCCGGCGTCGTCGACGATGGCGTAGCCGTTGGCGCTGCCGTCGCCATTGGCCTGGGTGTAGAAGTGGCCGCCGGGCACGTCGTAGTCGGGCCCGCTGGCCGTGGCTGCCCCGTGCACCGGGGCAACGGTGGTGAACAGCAGGACTGCCAGGACGCCCATGCTGAGGAGCCTCAAACGCACGAGCCGAAGCCTATGAAAATGCCTATACCGGCACAAGCATTTGGTACTAGTGGCCCACGTCGGGTAGAGGTCAGGGCCAGGGTAGATTCACCAGCGCTGTTCCTGCAACCTCATCGGCATGATGAAAAAACGGTCTGGTTGCCTGCCGTGTGACGCCCAGGGGATCAACAAGGGCGTGCCGCGGTCCCGGAATGAGGAGGGGTGTTGGGGCGGAGAGCGCGAGGGGGAGTCAGGCCGTCAGTCGGCCGCTGGATGACGCTCGGCGCACTGGGCGGACACAGGCGACCGCCCGATGATAGGGTTAGTCGGCCTCGGCCGCGGGGCGGTTCGTCCAGCGCGGCTTGGTCTCTTCCACCGCCTGCGGCAGCATCTCCAGCTCGTGCTCGTCGGGTTGAAGGTCGGTTGGCGTTCCGTCTTCTCCCAGCTCGAGCAGGAAGTGGCTGCCCGGCCGAGCCAGATCGTGCTCCTCGAACAAGCGCAGAGGCATGACTTTGCGCTGCCAGCCCTCTTCGCCGCGCAGGTAGACCCACACCAGCTCGTCGTCCTGATCGACGGATTCCACGTAGCCGCTAATCGCCGCCCTGGCGCTGGCGGCCTCGACCAGGCTGACCGCCCGTGGCTCGCCACCGTCGTCCTGTGTCAATCGAAAGCGCTGTCCGGCCTGATAGACGTCCTGCTCGTCGAACAGCTGGAACGGGAACGTGCGCTCGGCGCCGTCCTCCAGCCGGACGGTGATTGTGTCGCGATCGTAGTCGACCTCGACTACCTCACCCGCGACGACCGTCTCCTCACGTGTCACGTCTGCATCGTAGCGCGAGCCGGCGAGCGAGCGTGCCGCTGAGCGCCCATTGGGGCCAGCCTAGGTAGAATAGGCCAAAGCATGGCGACCGTCACACAAGCGTCGGTCTTCCTGGGGACCGTTACCGGCATCCTGCATCTGTTCCGGATCTTCCCGGCCCAGTACAACGCCAAGGTAGCGGTGCACGCGCTGTTTTCGGCGCTTACCGTGCTGCTGCTGTTCGCCTCGCTGGCCACCGGCCGTTTCGGCAACGTGTGGATCGGCATCTTGGCCTTCCTGGCAGCTGGCTGCTGCCTGGTACTGAGCGTCGTGGTGTATCGCAACCGCGATCCGAAAGTGGAGCCGGCGCTCATTGCCACCTACGCGGCGATCCAGCTGGTCACGCTGGTCCTGGTGCTGGGCTCATCCGGCCTGGGACTGTTCCGCTAGCCAGTCACGGCACCCCCGGGCGCTCCACTCGGGCGCTCCAGCGGCCGATAATCGATCGTGCCCGCACCATTCGGTTGGCTCGTGCTCCTGCTGGGCCTGGTTACCATAGCCAGCTGCTTCCTGCTTCCGCGAGAGATCGGCAAGGAGGACACGCCGCTGATGAAGCTTGACGTTGACCTTCCGCCGCTCGAAGAGCTGGCAGGCCGGCTGCGGAAGACGAGCGCGAATTTGGAACATCGCGTTGCCGCGAAGGCAGCCCAAGCGGCCCAGCGCGTTCATCACCGGGCGCCCGCTGCCCCGGCACCTGCCGAGCCACCTCTGGCCATGGGCGCCACCCAACCCGTGCTCACGCAAGAGCGCTAGGCGGCAGAGCCGCCCCACGGGCCAGCCGGGCTGGCTACGCCGATCACTTCGCCTTCAGGCCCGAGGACTGGCTACGCCCACCATGCAATCACGGGTAACGAGAGCGGCCAGCTCCTGCTCTCCGAGATTCTCGGTGCCTGCCGGGCGGACCGGCAGCACCAGGTAGCGGGTGTCGGCCGTGCTGTCGACCACGCGGACCTCCACATCCGGCTCGAGATCCAGGCCGAACTCACGCAGCACGCTGCGTGGCTCCGACACCGCTCGTGAGCGGTACGCCAGGCTCTTGTACCAGTCGGGGGGAAGACCGAGGATTGGCGTGGGGTAGCACGAGCACAGGGTGCAGACGATCATGTGATGCAGCCGCTCGGTGTTTTCCAACACGACGAGGTGGTTCAAGGCGCTGGCATCGATACCCAGCTCCGCCACGGCCGCTTTGGCATCGGCCATCAACCTGCTCTTGAAGGCAGGGTCAGCCCAAGCGCGCGCCACTATCCTGGCGCCTTGCGCCGGATCGCGCGAGTCCATCGCCTCCACCTCGCGGCGGATCTCGTCGGCCGTGATTAGCCCCCGCTGGTCGAGCAGGCTAAGGATGGCGTCTATACGAGCTTCCCAGGGATTCAGCTCAGTGCGCGTGTCCTCTGGCAGATGTTCATGATCGTGCTCTTCGGCTGCATGGCCGGCGGGGACGGGCACCGTATGCACGCGGGCACGCTCGCGCTGCTCGCGGTCGATCTCCTGAGAGGTCATGGCGCCCTTCTCGACCAGCAGGCTCTCGGTGGCCACGACCCAGCGTTCGTAATAGCGCAGGCTCTCGTACTGAGCCGGCTCCATGCTTTCCAGCGTGCGGCGCTTCTCGTCCACCTTGTAGAGGTCCATCTTGCGGCGCAGCAGGTTGGACAGGGCGTGGGTTCGCTTCTCCCACAGCGTGTAGTGATGCTCAGCCATGGGAATAGGGCCGGCGTCCTGCCGCCCACCCCGATCGTGAACCTTAGCCATGTCCAAGCACCTCCCGCTCCTGCGCTGTGCCGGTGATTATGCTCCACCCAGGGGGATCGAGGCCAGCAGGGAGTGCCTGGCGCCAGTCGAGCTCAGCTCCGAGCGCATGAGCAGCAGGCGATCGACCGGGACGAGGCCGAGACGCACGCCTTCGTAGCTGGCGGCCAGGGCCTGCAGCCGCTCGAGCAGGGATCGATGGGGCGGCTGCCGGAAGCGACCGATGGTCAGATGCGGGGAAAACGGACCCTCGTCAGCCCCCAATCCCAGCCCCGCCAGGGCACGCTCGATCTCTGCTTGCAGGCCAACGAGGACCTCGGTGCCGCTCGACGTCCCAATCCACAGCACTCGCGCGGCGCGCATCCGCGGAAAAACGCCGAGGCCCGCAAACTCCAGCTGGAAACCCGCCCTTTCGCCGGCCACCGCGGCACAGCGAGTGGCGATCGTTTCGACGTCCGCCGGCGCTATGTTTCCCAGGAACCGGAGCGTGAGGTGACACGCGGACGGATCCATCCAGCGCACGTCCGACACGACCCTGCTGAAGGCGGCTTGCACCTCGGCCACCCGCACCCGCAGCTCGTCGGTGACGGCCAGGGCGATGAAAGCGCGAATGCGCTGGGAGGGGTCAGCCGCCGCCAAGGCCAACGATTCGCAGCACGGTGATGGCCACGTAACCAATCGACATACAGCCGATGGCACCGACGGTCACGTAGCCGAGCGCGTTGCGGATGGGGCCGTTGACGTAGACGCCCATGATTTCCTTATCGCTGGCCAGCTTGACGATCGTCACCAGCTCGATTGGCAGCAGCAGGCCATTGAGCACCTGGGTAACGATCAGCAGCTGGATGACTGGGATCCCGGGTATCATCGCGACCAGCGCCCCCAGGGCAATCAGCCCGCTGTAGATACCGAGGAAGACGGGCGCTTCCGCAAACGTTCTCGACACTCCGCGCTCGAAGCCGATAGCTTCCGTCAGCGAGTAGGTCGTGGCCAGCGGGACCACCGCGGCCGCCAGGACAGACGCCCCGAACAGTCCGATGGCAAACAGATAGCCGGCGAACGGGCCAGCCAGCGGTTCGAGGGCCATGGCCGCATCCTGGGCCGTCTGCACGTCGATATGGCGAATGAACAGGGTTGCGCCGGTAGCGATGACGATGAATGCCGCGATAAGGTCGGCAAAAATAGCCCCCACGTACGCATCGATGCGTTCGCGCTTGTAGCCTTCCGGCCCAAGACCTCTTTCCGCCACCGCCGACTGGATGTACAGCTGCATGTATGGGGTGAGCGTCGTACCCACCGTCGCCACGAACAGCAGCAGGTAGCCACTATCGAGCTGGAACGTCGGCAGGGCCAGGTGCTTGCCCACCTCCAGCCAGTCAGGCTTGGCCAGTATTGCGGCGAGCGGGTAGGAGAAGAAGGCCAAGGTCATGGCCAGGAAGACGAACTGGACGCGCTTGTAGTTGCCCTTCACCACCAGCCACCACACCAGCAGCGCCATGACTACGATCGCCGGCCAGCGCGGAATGCCGAACAGCTCGGCGGCGGCCCCAATGCCGGCGAACTCCGAAACAACGAGCACCGTGTTGGCGACCAACAGGGCGACCATGACCAGCGCCGTCCAGCGGATGCTGAACCGCTCGCGGACGAGGTCGGAAAAGCCTTTGCCGGTGACGGCCCCCATGCGCGCCGCCATTTCCTGCATCACGGCCAGGCTCACAGTAATCAGCACCAGCATCCACAGCAGGCCGTAGCCGTACTTGGCCCCGTCGGAGGAGTACGTGGCCACCCCGCTGGCATCGTTCCCGGCATTGGCCGCGATGAGCCCCGGCCCCAAGATCGATAGATACAACCGCAGGGTTCGACGCGGACGCAGCCTGCTGAGCAGCGGGCGCACCCTGGCCGCGGGTGCCAAGCGGACGGCGGCTGCTGCGCGTTCTCGGAGGCCGCTCTCAGCCGTGACGCGCCTCTTCCAGGGCCCCCTTGGCCCACTCCGCGCCTTCGACCTTCCACGCGCCGCCAGTGGCGGTTGGCGACTGCCCCGTCAGCTCGCTCAGCGGCAGCTGCACGAACGGCCGCTCGGCCATGCGGGGGTGCGGCAACGTCAACTCGCCGGAAGTGACGCGCTGCCCTTCGACCGAGAGGACGTCGACGTCGATCTCGCGCGGACCATTGAGAAGCCGCGGCTGCCTTCCCAGCGCTTGCTCAACCATCTTGGCTGCAGCCAGGAGTCCGCTCGGATCGAGCTCGGTATGGATCTCGATCACGGCATTGAGGAAGCGTGGCTGGTCGGTGCGATACATCGGTTCGGTCTCGTACAAGGACGATACCCGCTTCACGTAAACGGCCCGATCGGCCAGCGCTCGGAGCGCCGCCCGAAGATATTCACGCCGGTTGCCCAGGTTGCTGCCGAGGCCTAGGTAAGCGTCAGGCACCCGACGTTCGCAGCTCATCCACCAGGTGGATGGTTCGCAGGTCGCGCTCCAGCACGTGGCTGATGTGCCGGCGCATGGTGGTGTCAATCTCACGCAGCAGGGAGCTGGTCAGCCGCAGCCGAGAGCTCAGGCCGTAATCGCCATCCTGCAGCACCCGCAGCACCTTCACCGCATCGACGGAAAGGGGCAGCAGCGCGCTGTGTCCCTGGGCGCAGCCAGGACACAGCAGGCCTCCGGAAGGCGGGTGGAAGAAGTTCTCCACCGGCTCTAAACACTCCTGGCAGCGGGTGCAGCTGCGCAGCTCCGGCCGGTAACCCATGTAATCCAGCAGCCTGGCCTCGAAGTAGCGGACCGACAGCTCGGCCGCCGCCGGTGAGGCCTCCTGGCTTTGCCCGACGTCCAAACGTCCCAACACGTCCAGGAGCGCATGCCACACCTGGATGTTGTCCAGGCGCTCCTCGCTGAAAAGGTTCACCAGCTCCAGCACATGGAAGCCGAGAGCCGCGCGCCACAGGTCCTCACGCAGCCTCTCATGGCTGTGAATGAGCTGGCTCTGAGTGACCACGTCGAGGTTGCGGCCGCACGCCATGACCAGCTCGGTATGAGTGAACAGCTCGATGTGGCCCGACATCCTGCTGGTCGTGCGGCGGGCGCCCTTGGCTATGGCGCGAACTTTGCCCATCGCCGGCGTGTAGAGGGTAAGCAGCCGGTCAGCTTCGCCGAAATCATGGCGCTGCAAGACGATGGCTTCGGTGCGGTAGACGCGGAAACCGGACGTTGGCACGTGGCGCCGCTCAGCGGAAGGTGGGAGCCGACCTCAGCGACCGTTCAAGACGAGACGCCGTTGCCTTCGTTCTGGCCATTCGTAGTTTCCGACGGCGGTTGGTGCTTGGTCACACGAACCTTCTTGATCCGCCGGCCAACGGTCGACACCACGCTGAAGCTAACGTTGTCGACCTCAAACGTGTCACCGCTGACGGGCATCTTCCCCAGGTGCGAGTAGACGTAACCACCCAGCGTATCGACCTCCTCGTCCTTGAGATCGAGCGCCAGCAGGCGGTTCACGTCGTCCAGGTTCACCAGGGCGTTCATTACCGCTTCGTTGTCGCTCACGAACTCGACCTGGTCTTCCTCCGCCTCGAACTCGTCCTGGATCTCGCCCACGATCTCCTCGATGATGTCCTCGATGGTGACCAGACCGGCGGTTCCACCGTACTCGTCCACCACAATCGCCATCTGCACCCGGTTCTTCTGCAGCTCGCGCAGCAGGTCGTCGACCTTCTTGGATTCGGGCACGAAGTAGGCCGGCCGCACGGCGTCGCGCAGAGGAATGTCGAACGCGTTCTCGCGCAGGTACTTGAACAGGTCGCGGTCGAACACGATGCCGATGATGTTGTCCACAGTCTCCTCGAAGACCGGGATGCGGGAATGTCCGACCTGCAGCATGAGGTCGATCACCTCCTTGAGGGGCGTTTCGGCCTCGACCGCCTTGATGTCCACGCGCGGCACCATGACTTCCCGAGCCGTCGTCTCGCTGAACTCGAAGATGCTGTGGATCATCTGCTCTTCGTCCTCTTCGATGACCCCTTCTTCCTCGGCCGTCCCAACCAGGAAGCGAATCTCCTCTTCGGTGACGAACGGGCTTTTGCGATCGGGCTGAGCTCCGAATACACGCATCACCAGCGGAGGGAAGGAGGACAGCACGCGAACCAACCAGCCCAGCAGCCAGGACATGGCCCGAACCGGCCGGGCCAGCCGCAGGGCCCAGGATTCGGCGTGCCGAATGGCGATGGTCTTAGGCGTGATTTCGCAGAACACTAGGATGAAGAACGACAGCGCGGCCGTGGTTATGGCCTCGGCGTGGGAGAACTCCGCCAGCTTGATGGTGAGCAGAGTAGTCACCGTGGAGGCGACGATGACCGCCACGTTGTTGACCACGAGGATGGTCGAGAGGAAGTCGCCAGGATTGCTGAGCATGTGCTGCAGCAGCTGGGCGGAGCGGTTCCCCTCTTCGGCCAGGTGGCGGATACGTATGCGTCCCAGGGACGTCAGCGCCGTTTCCGCTGCTGAAGCAAGACCCGCCAGTAACAGGCACACCGCCAGCAGGACGAACTGCCAGGTGGTTTCGGAATCCAACCTAAGGCGACCTGCTGCTCGTTACCGTTGCTCTCAGTAAAACAGCTCGCTTACCGAACGGTTGTCGTGGATGCGAGCCACTGCGTCGGCAAGAAGCGGAGCCACGGTCAGCATGATGATCTTACTGTCGAGACGGTCCGCCGGAATCGGAATGGTGTTCGTGGTGATCAAGCCCTTGAGCGCGGACCGGTGGATGAGCTCCACGGCCTCGCCCGCGAAGATTGGATGCGTAGCGCAGGCGTATACCTCGTGGGCGCCCCGCTGGCAGACAGCGTCCACAGCCTCGATGAGCGTGCTGCCGGTGGAGATCATGTCGTCGACTATGACCGCGCAGCGCCCCCGGACGTCACCCACCATGTCCAGCACCTCGGTGACGTCCGTGGCCGGCCGCGTTTTGGAGATGATGGCCATGCCCGCGTGAATGCGCGCGCGGAAGTCATTCGCTCGCGCCACGCCGCCGGCGTCGGGCGAGACCACGATGACCTCACGATCGATGGCCAGCTTCTGGAAGGCGCGAGCCAGCAGCGGCGCGGCGCGCAGGTGATCCACCGGAATGTCGAAGAAGCCCTCGATGGCCGGCGCGTGCAGATCGATGGTGAGAACTCTGTCTGCCCCCACGGTCTCGAGCAGCTTGGCAATGACCTTGGCCGAGATCGGCTCTCGCCCAGCCATCTTCTTCTCCTGCTTGGCGTAGGCGAAGTAGGGCACGACGGCCGTCACCCGAGCTGCCGATGCACGGCGCAGCGCATCGATCATGATCAGCAGCTCCATGATGTTGTGGTCCACCGGGGAGCACATGGACTGGACCACGAAGACGTCCGCCCCACGCACGTTTTCCTCGATCTGGACGCGAATCTCGCCGTTTTTGAACGTGCCGACGAGGGCGGGCGCCAGATGGAGCCCTAAACGCTCGCAGATCTCGTGAGCCAGCGCAGGGTGAGCGGTGCCGGAAAAGATGACGGCCTGGCCGGCCGTGTGCTTGGGACTGGCCGGCCCGTCGCCGCTCATGACCGCGCGGCCTTTCGAACCTTACGCACCTCGCGGGCCGGCACGCCCACCACCAGCGTGTCAGGAGGGACGTCGTGAGTGACCACCGCGCCGGAACCGGTCATTGCACCGGCGCCAAGCGTCACTGGGGCGACCAGCAGCGTGTCCGAGCCGGTAGAGGCGTCGTCACCAATGATGGTCGCGCTCTTGACACCCGTCTCGCTGCTGTAGTTGCAGGTAATCGTTCCTGCCCCGATGTTGACGCGCTGGCCAACCTGGGCGTCACCGGTATAGCTGAAGTGATGGATCTGCGTTTCCCTCCCGATTCGTGAGCTCTTGATCTCCGCGTAGTTCCCCAACTTTGCCCCACGTTCGATGTAGCTGCCCGGTCGGAGGTGGCAGAACGGTCCGATCTGCACCTCATCTTCCACTACCGCCGACTCCACGACCGATTCCCGAATCGAACAGTCATTGCCGATGCGCGTGTCCTCCAGCCGCGAGCCTGGACCGATAATGCAGCCCATACCAATCGTGCACCGCTGCATGATTGTATTGGGATAGACGATCGTATCCTGTCCCAGGCTGCAGTCGACGTCGAGCAAGACCGTCTCAGGCGAAAGAAAGGTCACACCTTCGGCCATCCAGCGCTCCCGTAGACGGCGCTGCATTTCACGTTCCGCCTGCGCCAGCTTTTCGCGCGTATCGACTCCGATGCACAAAGCGAAGCCACCCTCGGCCAGCATGCGCTCGACCTGAGGGGCGCGCTCGATGAGGTCCGTCAAGTAGTATTCGCCCTTCGCCGGGCTGGCCTGGAGGAGCGGCAGCTCGCGGCTGAGCCAGGCTGAGTCGAAGCAGTAGATCCCGGTGTTGACCTCGCGGATCGCCCGTTCTTCGGCCGTCGCATCCGCCCATTCGACGACGCGAACGCGTCCCCCGTCGCTGGTGATCCGGCCCAGGCGCTCCGCATCATCGACCAGGGCAGTGAGAAACGTGACCTGCGCACGCGCAGCGTGATGTCTTTCCAGCAGCTCTCCGAGGGACCGTGCGTCAACAAGCGGGGCGTCGCCGTTGAGCACCAGCACCTCCCCGCGGTGCGCTTCCAGCTGAGGTAGCACCTGCTGGACGGCGTGGCCGGTACCAAGCTGCGGACGCTGCTCCACCAGCTCGACGTCGCTGCCGGCAAAGTGCTCGCGCAGGCGTTCGATTTCATGCCCGACGATCACGATGCATCTGTCCGCTCCCGCAGCACGAGCAGCGGCCAGCACATGATCCACCATCGCCTTCCCGGCTACCCGATGCAGCACCTTGGGAGTCCGCGACTTCATTCGGGTGCCCTGCCCGGCGGCGAGGACAACGGCCAGTGCAGCGGACATCCCTAGCTCAGAGCGCGATCCAGGAACGGCAGCAGGTGCTGCCAGTAGCCCTGGCGGTCCGTTTCGAACGACTTGACGTGATCCGCCCCAGGCACGAGCCAGAGCTCGCTGGCTGGGTTAGTGGCGGCCCGGGCCAGCTCCTCACTGTTGCGATACGGGATGGATCCGTCGGCCAACCCATGAATGAAGAGGATCGGAGCGGATATCTTGCCTACCCAATGGATCGGATCGGCCAGCCTCGGATCAGCGCCGGTAATGGCCGGCTCGAGGCCGAGAATCAACGGCGTGAACGGAAAGGTGGGCAGGTGACTCCAAACCGTCAGGTTGTCCTGGAGATACGGGTAGAGGTCCGCGAAGGCGCTGTCAGAGATGACCGCCTGGGCGTCTCCTCCATGACCGGCGGTCAGCAGCGCCGTGGCTGCTCCCATCGAGAAGCCGAGCAAAGCGACGTGCTCCGCGGGACGTCCCAGGCTGTGCACGTAGGCGATGGCCCCAAGCACGTCGCGCTGCTCGAACACGCCGATAGTCGTGAGGCTGCCCGCGGAAGAGCCGGAGTCCCTGAGATCGAACATGAGCACGTTGTAACCATTGCCCACGAGGCCCTCCGCCACGTCGAGCCCTGGCACATTCTCTTGCAGCCGGTTTTCGCGATAGCCGTGCACCAGGATCACTGTCCGGTTGGACGCGGCGTCCAGAAACCAGCCCGAAAGCTGCAGCGAATCCGAGCTGGGGAACGTCACGTCTCGATACGGCATCGAGGGTGCCCCGCTCAGGGCCTTGCGGCCGGGATGCGTCAGCTGCCAGCCCACGTAGGCAGACAACAGACCGCTGAGCATCGACGTCAGCAGCAGGCCCGCCCCGGCACGCAGCACGAGGGCACGGATGTGCGGAGCCGAACGAATCCGCGTCTGCGGGAACCCCAACCCGGAAGGGACGCCGGCAAACGCGGGCAGTCTCATTCGGGCGGATCTTAACGCAGGGTTCCTATCCCAGACACAGACTGCAGCGTCAGCTTGCCGTAAGGCTTATCCGGCTGAACTCAACCCGGCCGGTCGTTGGTTTCCCGGCCGATCCGAGCCGCAGCAACGCCTGACAAACCTTGGTATCGGGCGGCGCGGTCAACCCTGCGCTCGCCTGACTCCAACCGGACGACCCGCGGCTGGCGGCGCTGGCGGCGGTAGCGCCGGGCCGGCCATCGGCCAGGTGGCAGGCGATCTGAAGCGATGCACCCGACCCGTCGGCCGCGACGCCAGTCGTGCGGACGAAGCCAGTCAGCGTCAGCTTCCACCCCGGAGCGACACTCACGTCGCTGCTAACCCATGCCGTATCGGTACTGCTGCCGCTTTCGAGCCCGAGCTCCGGATCGCTCCCTGACGGGCCGCCTGGCCGCCAGAAATGGAGTGGCTCGCCGCCGCTGAACGTCTGCCACTGCCAGCCGATCGGTTGCGCATTGCCGACCGAGGTCAAGCGTCCATTGGCCAGCAGGTTAGGGGCGCCGCTCGGCGGCGGGACCCCCGGCGTTGGCGTTGGTGAGGGTCGAGGCGCGACAGGCCTGTTCAAACTCAAATACGCCAAACCGATCGCGGCCGCCACCAGGACGAGGGTAGGGAGGAGCCACAGAATTGCCGGTCGCCTACGTCTGCGCCGGGCGGGCGTTGGTGAACCATCGGAGGCGGCCGGAGAAACAGGCAGCCGGAGCGTGGCGCCCCCCACGAGAGACGGCGCGGGCGCCGATCCCTGTCGGGCCAGGTCGTGCGCCACGTCAGCAGCGGCCGCGTAGCGATCCTCAGGATTCCGCGCCAGAGCCCTCAGCACGACCGGGTCGAGCCATTCGGGCAGCGGCACGAGCGCGGAAGGCGGGCGCGGATCTTCGCGCTGGCTGCGAATAGCCAGGGCAATCGGGTTGTCGGACTCAAAGGGCGTGTGGGCGGTCAGCATGAGATACAGCAGCACGCCCAGGGCATAGATGTCGGCCCCGGCCGTTGCTGGCTGGCCGGCCGAAACTTCCGGGGCGATGTAGCTCGGCGTGCCGAGGATGGTGCCCGCCAGAGTGCGCGTCAGATCCGCGTTTTTGGCGATACCGAAATCCGTTACTTTGGCCCGTCCTGCACGATCCAGCAGGACGTTCTGCGGCTTGATGTCTCGATGGATGATGCCGCGGGAATGAGCGTAAGCCAGCGCCTCGGCCACCTGGCAAGCGATGCCTGCCGACCGCTCTGGTGCAAGCGGCGCCTCCCGACGGATCAGATCGGCCAGGCTTTCACCCTCGACCGGCTCCATCACCAGGTAGGGCTGGCCCTCGTGCTCGCCGCCGTCATAGATCGTCACGATGTTGGGATGATTGAGCCGGCCAATGGCTTGCAGCTCCCCACGGAACCGGGCCAGCGCCTCGGGATCGTCCTCTATCCGCGGCAGCTTAATGGCAACGTCCCGGCCGAGCAGCGGGTCCTGCGCCAGGTACACCGTGGCCATCCCTCCCACCCCAAGCCGTCGCAGGACCTGGTAGCGCCCGGCAATAGTCGCACCGGCAAGGGGGGCGGGGTTGGCCAACGGCTCCATGAAGCTGACGGCTATGGCACGTCGAGCCGGAGCGCCAGCGGCGCCCCTGACAAGCGCTCGAGCGTGGGCAGATAGTACAGACCAACCTGAACCTCATACTGGCCGGGAGGCACCTGAAGCTCGTATTGGTCGGCTACACGATCTCCTGCTCGCCAGGTGCCAGTGGGAAAGTCCCCCTTCAGCGGCTGGCTGTCGGCCTGCACCACCACCTTGCCCGACGGGTCGATGACGTGCACGAAGACGGTGTAGTCACGCGATGGCTCGGCTCTTGCCGCCCAGTCCAGCGTCAGCTCAATCTTCCCAGGCTGCACGGCCACTTGATGACCCTCCAGATCGATCCCGTCGGCGAACCTCGACTCCGGGGTTGCCGGCGCCGAGCCCGCCGGCGCCGCCGGCGGCAGGACGAAGCCGGGAATCGACACGCTCCCACCGACGTCTCTTCCGGAGCCGTCGACCAGCCGCTGGCGGACTACACCGTCCTGCGAATAGACGCCCACCTCGAGGACGTACCGTCCGGGCTTAAGCGTCGTCGGCACCGGGATGCTGAGCCACTGCACCACGCGCTGCCCGGGCCGCCAGTCCTGGTTCGGCTCGATGGGATAGTCGGCCTGGGCCCGTGACTCGCCGCTGGCATCGACCAGGTGGCCGAAGATCGAATAGCGCGCCTTGCCGGGGTCCACGTCGCCCTGCCAGGTCCAGCTCAGCGCTGCCCCCAGCGACTTGCCGGGCTGCAGCCGGCGATCGGCCTGAAAGTCGCGCAGTAGCATGCCATTTGCCGCCTGCAGGCCCAGCGGCTCGGTGAGCAGCCGGTCCAGCGAGCGCTGCACGTCGGCGGGATCGATCGCATAGGCGCGGATCGTGATCCCTTCTCCCGGCAGCGGCACCGCGAAAGCCTGGCGATCGGCGAATTCGCGGGCCAGGTAGCGCGCCGTTTCCGTATCGTCGGCCATAGTCACGTAGATAGCCGAGGCAGCGCCGGCCGGTGGCACCTCGAGCTCGGGAGTGCGGTAATCGTCGAGCCAGAACACCTCGTATCCACGACGGAGCAGCACGGAGGTCATGACTTCCGACGGATCCATGTCGCCGTCCACGTAGATGCGGCCAGCGTGGCGCTCGGCGGCCAGCTGCTCGACCTGCGATTCGACCTGAAATGTGTAGCTGTAGGGCAGACCGTAATCGTTGCGCGTGTAGTAACGAGGGATGACCAGGAAAAAGACGCCGGCCAGCACCAGGCCGTTGACAGACAGAAGCACGGCGGCCGGGCCCCCGCCCTGCGACCAGAAGCGATCCAGCAGGAGCGCGGTGAAGATGGCCGGCAGCGGGATAAGCGACACGAAGTAATAGGGATAGAGCGGGACGGAATGGCGAAGGAAGGCTGCGGTCGGAACAACAGCCCAGATCAGCAGCAAGGCGCAGACCACCGCGGAGTCGGGTGGCGCTGCCCTCGCAATCAACCACTTACGAAGGCCAGCCGTCGAGGGGCGCAGCGCGGCCCAGCAGCGCAGGGCCAGTAAGACGAACCCGGCCGCGAACAGCAGCTCCTCCAGCGTCACCAGAAGGCCCTCGAAGCCCGATGTCGAATCGAACACCGAGCCGGCCTGTCCGGCGATGGTCTGATAGCCCTTGTGCGTCGCCATGATCAGCGCCAGCGTCAGGCTGTCGCGGTCGAGAGAAGGCGTCCCGGAAAGGACGTTGCTGAACGTGCTCACGCCCGGAAGCACGGTGCCGGCCAGGTAGCGGAAGGTGAGCAGGCCGAACAGCGCGATCCCCAGCAGCAGCGGGACCGGCCGTAAACGGCGCCAGCCAAGGACCAGGACCAGGACCGCGCAGGCCAGGTGCACGGCGCCCAGCACGTAGACCTGGGCGACGATCGCCAGCCAGGCAAACATCAGGGCCAGATCGATAGTTCGGCCGCGAGTAAGCCAGCGCGCCGCGCTCCAGAAGAACAGCACCTGGAAGGGCACCAACATGTCCTGGGCCTGCATCCGGCGCGCATAGATGACGGCCCAGGAGCTGCTAGCGAACAACGCCGCGGCGATCAGCGCCGGACGCGAACCGAAGAATTCGCGGATGAAGCGGTACAGGACGTAGACGGCCAGGCTGTTGACCAGAGCTACGACGATGGCCCCCGCCAGCGGCGTGGCTGCCAGCATCGCGGCCGGCATCACCAGGTACGCCTGGAAGGGGCCGTTGTTCAAGCCCATCGAGGAGCGAATGCCGGACGATGGCAGAACGCGATCGGCCAGCGCCTTGAGCGCTAGTGTCCACAGCCGCTCGTCGTCGGAGCCGTATTGGCCGTACTGCAGCTCGAACAGACGCAGGAACACGGCCGTGGCGATGACGCCCGCGAGGACGTACGCTTGGGCCGCAGCGAAAGCGCTGGCAGGCGCAGCCGGCTCCCGTGCAGTGTCGCGCAGCTGTGCACCCACCATTCGCAACCTATACCCTATCCGCTAAGGCATGCGAGATACACTTCGGTGTGGTCGTGCTAAGCGGGGAGCTAGCGGTGCCCTGTACCCGCAAACCGCTCTAGCGGGGCCGAAATCCTTCTCGAGGCTTTTCCTCCTTTGGGACTGTGGCGTAAGTGACGTCGAGGGTCGGGTTCTGCGCGGCGGAAGCCCACGAACCCCGTCAGGTCCGGAAGGAAGCAGCGGTAAGAGGTGTCTTTCCGGGTGCCGCAGAGCTACCTGGCCTGAGCCAACTGCGCCACAAGCTGCAGGAGCGTCAAGTCGACAGAAGGTGCACGACCACGGACTTATTCGGGAGTGAAGAGTTAGGCGTGAAGAGTGAAGAATGGGCATGCGGCCCTTGCGCTCGATAATCCTTAACTCTTCACTCTTCATTCTTCACCCGCGGTTACGGCTGCCGTGACCACGCTCTATCGCAAGTGGCGGCCGCAGACGTTTGCCGAGGTACGCGGCCAGGAACGGGTGGTGCGTACCCTCCAGAATGCCCTGTGCGCGGGCCGCATCGGCCACGCCTATCTGTTCTGCGGCCCGCGCGGCGTTGGTAAGACCACGACAGCCCGGCTGTTCGCCAAAGCAGTCAACTGCCTGCACGAGGACGATCCGGCCGCGGCGGCACGGCAGCCCGGAGCGCCCATACCGGCCGAACCCGACAACAGCTGCTCCATCTGCCGGCAGATCACCGATGGCCGCTCTCTAGACGTAATCGAGATCGACGCCGCCTCGAATGGCCGCGTGGACGATGCGCGCGACCTGCGGGATCAGATCAACTTCGCTCCGAATGAAGCGCGCTTCAAGTTCTACATCATCGATGAGGCTCACCAGATCACGAAGGACGCCTTCGACGCGCTGCTCAAGACCTTCGAGGAGCCGCCGGCGCACGTCATCTTCGTGCTGGCCACGACGGATCCCAACAAGGTGCCTCCCACCATCCTGTCGCGCTGCCAGCGCTTCGATTTTCGGCGGCTGTCGGTGGTCGACATCAGGGCCAGCCTCATCGACATCTGCGCCGCTGAGGGGGTGGAAGCCGACCCGGCTGCCCTGGAACTGCTGGCGCGGGCCGCCGACGGCAGCTCGCGCGACTCGCAGAGCCTGTTGGACCAGGCGATCGCCTTCTCAGGCCAGCAGATCTCGCTCGCTGCGGTGCGAAGCATGCTCGGCCTAGCCAGCGCCGAGATGGTCGAGCAGCTGGTGGACGCGCTGCTCGGCGGGGATGCGCGGACGGGGCTGGAGCTGATCAATCAGGCCGCCGATGCTGGAGTCGACCCACGCGGATTGAACCGCGAGCTGGTCGAGCATCTGCGGGCATTACTGCTGCTGAAGGTCAGCTCGGATACCGCGGCCACGCTGGACGTGGCACCCGAGTCGCTGCCCGCGCTTCGCGAGCGGGCGGCGCGTCTCAACACGGCCGCGTTGGTGCGGCAGATCAAGATCTTCTCGGACGCGGATTTCGGCTTCCGCGCCGCGCTGCAGGCGCAGCTGCCGCTCGAGCTGGCCTTTCTGCAGGCGACGGAGATTGGCGCTAGCCCACCGGCCGCCGCCGGGGCGGCCTATCAGCCACCGGTCATTCCGGCAGCTACCACAGCTGCTCCCAGTGTGCCGGTGCCCCCGCAAGCCCCTGTCCCGAAACGCGCCGCAGCGGCTCCGGCAGCAGCGGAGGCCGTTCGCCAGCCTGCGAGCGAAGAGGGGACGGCGGCAGCGGAAAGCAAGGCCGAGTGGCAGCCCTCGCCGGCCATCGCTCCCGCGGATCAGGCGCCGGCCGACGCCGAAGAGCAAGAGCCCGGCAGTGAGCAGCCGGCGCCCGCGGCGGATAGCGAGGATCAGGCGCTGCTCCAAACCATCCTGGACAGGTGGCCCCAGGTGCTGGACGGTGTCGGCGCGCAATCCAAGACGGTGCAGGCGCTGCTGCGAAGCTGCGCCGCGACCAGCTTCGAGGGGGCCACGGTCAGTCTGCTGTGCGACGCGGAATTCCACGCCAACACGCTGCAGAAGCCCGAAAACAAGCGCATGGTCGAGGGTGCCCTGAGCCGCGTGCTGGGCCGCCCATGCTACGTTAAGTGCCAGGTACGTCAAAAAAAAACTGATGCTTCCGGCCCCCGCGCGAACGAGCCTGACGCCGTGAAGCCGGATGAAAACGATCCCCTCGTACGCGCTGCGCTGCGTATGCTCAACGCTCGAGTCCTGGAGAACAACTGATGGTCAACAAACAGATGATGCAGCAGATGCAGCAGATGCAGAAGCGCATGCAGGCCATGCAGGAAGAGCTGGGCAACCAGCTGGTTGAAGGGACTGCTGGAGGAGGCGCGGTCACCTGCGAGGTGAGCGGGCATCAGGAGCTCAGGTCGGTGACCATCGCCCGGGAGGCCGTTGACCCGGACGACGTCGAAACGCTGCAGGACCTGGTGCTGAGCGCCGTCAACGACGGCTTGCGGAAGTCCCAGGAGCTGGCCCAGCAGAAGATGGCGTCGTTGACTGGCGGGCTCAAGATCCCCGGCCTGATGTGACGGCCGTGCAAGGGCTCCGGTCCGAGCCGTAACGTGGAAGTCGCGGCACCAGTAGCTCGCCTGATCGAGGCGTTCCGCAGGCTTCCAACCGTTGGCCCCAAGACCGCTCAGCGCCTGACCTTTTACCTGCTTCGCAATCCCAATAATCTGGCCACTGAGCTGGCCAACGCCCTGATCGACCTGCGCGACAAGACCATTCTGTGCTCGACGTGCTTCAACCTGGCCGACGTCGATCCCTGCCACATCTGCCGCAACCCGGCGCGGGACGGCAGCACCATCTGTGTGGTCGAGGAGCCTCTGGACATCCTGGCGCTCGAACGCACGGCCGAATATCGCGGCCTCTATCACGTGCTGCACGGCGCGATCTCACCGATGGAGCGGGTATCGGCGGAGGACCTGAAGATCCGCGAGCTGGTGCAGCGGGTGCGGGCCGGAGGGGTGCAGGAGGTGATCCTGGCCACCAACCCGAACATGGAAGGTGACGCGACGGCGATGTTCATCACCCGCCAGCTTGCCGGCCTGGGTGCACGGGTCACGCGACTCGCCCGCGGCCTGCCCATCGGGGGCGACCTCGAGTACGCCGACCAGATCACGTTGAGCCGAGCCCTCGAAGGCCGCCGTGAAGTCGGCGCCTGAGAACGTCCGGGTCTTAGAGGATCTCGAGATAGCGGTTCATCACCATGACCTGGGCCAGCTGAAGCAGCAGGAATACCGATAGCGCCCAGCGCTGCTTGGGCAGCGCGGCCGCGGCGAACAGCACCGCCAGGCTGGTCAGCGGGGCGAAGGTCCGCCCCGTTTCCGCCAGGGAGTATGGCGATATCCACAGCGCGATCATCATTCCAAGCCAGCCGGCAAAGAAGGCGTCAATAGCCGCCGGCCGGCGCTGGATCCAGTGCCGCGCCGATAACAACAGGAAGCGCGCGGTGAGGGCCGCGACGGGCATGCCGCAGAACATCACGAAGTCGTACCACTTCCAGCAGAACCACAGCCAGTAGGTGTAGCGGCCCTCCCACTCGCGCTGGTGGACGCTGATGTGAGCGGCAATATCGAGCATGTTGATCCTGGCAATGAGCCACAGCCCCAGCCAGGCGGCCGCCCAACCCGCGATCACCACCAAGCCTATGGGAATAACCCTTGAACGGTGGCGAACGATCGCATAGGCGGACATCGGGACCAGGGCCACGAGGAGACCCAGGGTGAAGAACAGACCCAAGCCCAAGCAAACGCCCGCCAGGAGCGCGATCGCGGGACTGCGCCGCTCGAGCGCGACAACACACAGCACCACCGCCAGGATGGACATCACCGGGTAAATCGTGTCCAGCGCGGGAATGAAGTTCAGCAGCACCGGCAGGCTGAGCACCGCCAGGCCAGCCCCCAATCCGGAGACGCCCAGATGGTCCGCCAGCCGGGCCATTGGGACAGCGGCGAGCCGGCCAAACACGACCAGCAGAGGAATGGACAGCATGGCCGCGGCCAGGTTGGTGGGAGCGCCGCCGGCAGAGATCAGCATCGGAAGCCCGCTGACGAAAGGCCGAGCGCCTGCGACGACAACGCCCGCAAGCCCAGGCAGCAGGCGCATGAGATCGATCAGCCACAGGAAGAGCAGGAGATCCGCCGGCGGGTGAGATGGCAGGTGGGAGGATTGCTCGAACGTGGCCACATAGGCCGGGTAGTCGCGGAGGATCGTCCAGACATCGCTGACCTTGACGGCAGCCTCGTAGTAGCCAGTCTTGCCCGTGATGATCTTTGACAGCAGGTTGTCTCCGGCCCCGCCCCACTGTGCCTGATAGAGCAGAACCCCAAAGACGCAGGTTAGAGCCATGCCTAGGACCAGCGCTGTCCTCCGCCGCAGGCGCAGCAGCGGCAGCGCGGCGATGGCCAGGCCCGGCGGTATGGGCAGCCACCACCAGGAGCTGTTCGGATTCGCGGCGCGGGGGATGTGCCATTGCTCGTTCCCCCGGATGCCGTCGAGAACATTGCTGGCCAGAAGAAACAGGTAGCCGGCGGTAACGATCACGACAAAGGCGATCACCCACTGCTCGGTCCGGCTTTCGATCGCAACGAGCCGGGGGCCAAGCTCGCTCACCCCCTCTCGGCGGCGAACCTTCAGTGCGTCGGCGGCGATCAGGCCACCCATTCGAGGCTGTCGACGGCCAGGCTTTCGGTAGCGTCGCCGAAATCGACCTCGGCCGCCTTCGCGCGCAAGCCAGACGGAAAGAAACGGGGTCGATCGGCGATGCTCAGCAGCCGGCCAGTGCGACCGTCCGACGCCCGAACCCAGGATCCACTCCCCCACACCTGCGGAGGCGGCTGCTCGCCGTCGAGCCCAAGATATGCCAGGGCGGGCCTGTGGCCAAACTGAATCGCCGCCGGCTGCCCTCGATGCTGCTGCAGCGCTTGAGCGACCGGCGCCGCCATCGACAGCCCGTGGACCGGTTCCGTCAGCAGATAGCTCAACCCGGGTTGGACAGGAGGAGCCTCGGCCGCTGACCAGCTCGGCGCGACCACAGCATGCACCCCCTGAGCGTGGAGGGCATTCAGCCTTTCCGCCGTCAGAGGCTCCGCGACAACCGCCAGATCCTCTCCCAGCACGCCGTATGCTTCCGCGCCTGCGCCCCCGTAGGCGTAGAGCAGGCCGAAATGACCCTCAAGGTCGATCCCAGATGCGCTCCGGACGGCAGCGATACTGCCCGGAAGCTGCGCCTGCAGCCGCACGTCTTGCGGCGGCGGCTGCATGATGATGACGGCGCCGGCGTGCTGCAGGACCGTGCCCGCCATGGGAGACAGGATCTCCTCGCCGCGACCCAGCAGCTTCTTGCGGCGGGCAATCACGGCGCCGGCGGCCACACTGCGGCCTACGTCGACCAGGAGCTCCGCCTGCCCGATCTCCACGACCATCGGCGCGGCATCCAGGCTGCCTTCGACCACCGACGTTTCCGGCCGCACCTGAGCGCCCGGTCCCACCAACACCCTGCAGGGAAACGGCAGGCCGCGCCGCCACACTCTCCGGGCAGGCAGGAGCAGCTGTGGCTGGCCGTTCACGCCAGGGCTTCCTCCCATCGCCGCCGGCCCTCCGCCGTATCGTCGGCTTCCACGCGAGCATCGACGATCAGGCCTACGTGCCCGCCGTCGATATGCGCCTTGGCCGCTACGCCCGGGCGCTTCAAGCCGATGTCCAGGCTCTTGGCCGGGAAGAGCGACAGGCTGGCCTTCGAACCAGCGGTGAGCGGGATGCGCACCAGCTCCCCTGCCGTAACGGCGCGGCTCTGCTCATTCTGATCGTCAACCCGCCAGCGCACCTCGATGGCCTTGGCGCCAGGCTTCACGGTTCCACGCGGACAGACGGCAGCTCCCAGGCCGGTCAGCGCGTCGTGCTCGAAGATGCGCGAGGCAACGTCGGGCAGGCTGGGCGCGAAGGGCGCTATCTGGGTAGCGATGCCCGCGCTGTCCAGGGCAAACTGGATGACGCCGGACGGGTGCACCCCATTGAGCAGCGTCAGCGCCGGCTCGCTCCAGCTCTTGAAGTGCTTGATGGCCCCGGTGCCCATGAGCAGATCCGCGGCAAACGAATCGTCGACGCATTGCGCCAGAGCCCGCTGCTGCCATACATGCAAGTCCCGCAGCGCAACAGGATTTACGGGCATATCGACGTACGCTCGATCGAAGGGCGCCAGGCGCAGCCATTCCGTGTCGGGACTGGCAAAGGCCACCGAGGCCTGGCTGGCCCCACAGTCGGCCAGACCCAGACGCAGCCCGAAGCGCGAAGCAATGAGCTTGGCCAGACCCAGCAGCGCCGCCGGCACGGTGGTCAGCCGTTCCGTCGATGCGGACGCAAGATCGTGCAGGCCGGGCAGATCCTGGTAGGCCAGCTTCAGCGCAATCTCGGCCAGCCCGGAGCGGATGGCGGAAGCCTCGCCGCTGATCAGGGCCGGCATGGTGGACGTACGTTCGGTGCTGCCGTCGCTGCCCGCCTGTCCCAACAGGGCAGTGGCGGCGGCCAGCTCATCGGCGGTGCCCACGATTGCATCCCAGGAGGCCGACGTAAGGCGGTCCAATCGCTCCTGGAGACCGGTCTCGGATAGCAGGGTGACCAAACAGCGCTCCGACCTGGCCGCGCCAAAGGCCTGGTCGTTGGTGGCCAGTACCAGCAACGGCCGGTAGCAGCTCACCACTGCGCCCAGGATTTCCACCCCCCGGGCGCCCGACGCATCGCCGGCCAGTGGCTCGCCCCCACGGAACAGCTGACGACCGGTCAATTCCTCTATTTCGGCACATGCTTTGGCGAGTCCATCGAAGACGTGCGTCCCCGAGGTGGTTCGCGCCTGTCCACGAGCCACCAGCCGGTACTGCCCTTCGACCGGCTCGAACAGCGCTGCCTTGGTGAAGGCGGTCCCGATGTCGACGCCCAGCAGCGACTCCGGCGCGGGACGGAGCGAGCCCGCGCTTTCCGCTGCCTGGGCCACGTCGTCCGTGGTCCCTGCCGAGGCCATCAGCGGGCAACCGGGCGGTGAGCGGTCACGGGCAGATTCTACAATCGGCCAGGTGGTCCCCCGCTTCCGCGAGTTGGGTCTGATCCTGCTGGCGGTCCTGACGGTTGCGGTTGGCTGGGCGGGCGAAAGCTTTGCTCAGGCAGGACACGTAACCACAGACTGGTATCGCACTCCACTAACGTTCGCCGGCCTGCTGCTGGCAGCTCATGTCATCCTCGTGCTGCTTCGGTTTCGGGGCGACCAATCGTTGCTCCCTCTCGTTGCGATCCTATCCGGGATTGGCCTGCTGGTGCTGAATTACCTCGACCCGGGACAGGAGCAAGCGCAGATCGGGTGGTTGGCGCTGGGCCTGGCGCTGATGATCTCGACCGTCGTCGCGCTCCCCGACGTCGGTCTGCTGCAGCGCTACAAGTACACCGCGGCCGCCATCGGCCTCGGGCTGCTGGTCGTGACGGCAGCGTTTGGCCGAGAGATCAATGGCGCGCGTCTATGGCTGGGCGTCGGCCCGCTCCAGTTCCAGCCGTCTGAGCTGATGAAGGTGCTGCTGGTGGTCTTCATGGCGGCCTACCTCGAGGAGCGGCGGGAGCTGCTGGCTCGGGCCAGCTACCGTTGGGCGAGCCTGAAGCTCAATCCTCTGCCGTACCTGGTGCCGCTGATCCTGCTGTGGAGCCTGTCCCTGATGCTCCTGCTATGGCAAAAAGACCTCGGGGCCACGGTCCTGATGCTGGGCATCGCGCTGTCGATGATGTATGTGGCCACGGGTCGTAAGACCTTCGTCCTGGCTGGCTTGCTGCTGCTGGCCGCCAACGTGGCGTTGACCTACCGCGTGTTCGGCTATGTCCATCAACGTATCGACGTCTGGCTCCATCCCTGGGAGCTCGCCAATGGACCCTCCTATCAGATCGTGCAGGCGCTGTATTCCGTCGCTGCTGGCGGCGCCTCGGGCACGGGCCTGGGCCGCGGCAGCCCAGGGTTCATTCCGTTCGCCTCGACAGACTTCATCTTCGCCGCCACAGCCGAGCAGATCGGCCTGGCCGGCATGCTGGCCATGCTGGGCGTATACGTGCTGCTGGTCCTCAGGGGACTGCAGATTGGCCTCTTGCAGCCGCGCGCCTTCAGCCAGCTACTGGGTGTGGGCTGCAGCATGGTGCTGGCGCTGCAGTGCCTCGTCATCGCGGCCGGAAACGTGTCCCTCATTCCCCTGACGGGCATCACACTGCCATTCGTGAGCTACGGGGGCAGCTCGCTGATCGTGAACTTCCTGCTCATAGGCCTGCTGCTCAAGCTTTCTGCTCGAGGCTCACCGGCTTGAAGCAAAGCACCGATGTTCTTGCGGAGGAAGTGGGATTCGAACCCACGGTGGGCTTTAAGGGCCCACAATCGCTTAGCAGGCGACCGCCTTAGACCAACTAGGCTATTCCTCCGGCGACCGCTCAATTCTAGCGCTGGCCGTGGCGCGGTTAAAGCCCCCAAACAGCTACTTGTAGGGGACCCAGCTCTCGGCGGCAGGCAGCCACGTCTCAGCGTCCTGGCGCCGGCTCTCGCTCGGGCCGAACTCACGGAGACGGGCCAGCTCCCCCTTCTTGTAGAGCCGCTGGCGCTTGAGCCCTTGGCGGTAGCTGCGGAGCAGGCCTCTGCTGACGTAGGCGTACAGCGTCGCCGCCTTGACGCCCAGCAGCTCACAGGCCTCGTCGGTGGTGAGGTACTCCTCACCCTCGATCATGACCACCATTTGCCGAAGTATACGGCGGCTGGCGGGCGACACGGGTTGAGCCAGACCCAAAAAGCGCCGCACGGCGGCAAGGCAATTCATAATTGCGGGAGTCATGCCCCCACTGTTCAGCTACCTGCTGGTCGAGCTGCTGCTCCTGGCCACGCTGCGTTTCACCCCAGCGAACGAGGTCTGGTTCCTGCTGTGCGGCTTTCTGGCCATCGGCTTCGTGGGGGCTTTCGTTTTCCGCGAGAAGCCGCTGGACAATTCACGCGCCCTGGTGCTCTCGTCGGGCATTGTCTTTGGCCTGTTCTGGGCCTACATCTTCGCCAGCCTGACGCTGGCAACGCTGTCGGATCCGGGGATCGTGCCGGACACCATCAAGGAGGCGCTGCGGCAGAATGCCGCGGGCAACGTGCTGGGCGCCATCCCCAACGTCGCCGGAGCGGTCGTGACGTCATGGATCATCTGCGCCATGCTGGCTATGGCGGGCAACACCCTGGGCTCGAAGCTGCGCCGGCTGCTGCAGCTGTAGAAGACCTCTACAGCAGCGGGCTTTTGCTTTCCTGTCCGCTCGGCTGCTGGGCCTTCTGCGCCTGGACCGCGGCGAGCAGCTGATAGACGATCGTCTGCAGCATCGAAGGCGGCAGAGCGCCGGTCAGACGATCGAGCTCGCGACCCTGCCAAAAGAAGATGAGCGTGGGAATGCTCTGGATCTGAAAGCGCATGGCCAGCGCCTGCTCTTCGTCGGTATTGATCTTGCAGAACTTCATCATGCCGGCATAGCTCTTGGCCAGCTCCTCGAACACCGGCGCCATCTGCTTGCAGGGACCACACCACGGGGCCCAGAAATCGACCGCCACCGGGACGTCGGCCTGCAGCACCTGGGTCTCGAAATCGGCCGTCTTGACGGGCTGCACCGAGCCGGCTTCGGCCTGCTTCTTGGCCTCCTCAGCAGCCTGCTTCTTTTCCAGGCGGGCCGCGTCGATCTGCTCCCTGGTCATGCTGCCGTCGATTTCGGCCTGGACCAACGCCAGCTCTTCCAGGTCCGGCGCGTAGCGCAGCGCCTTCTTGTCACAGAAGTTCAGGCACGGCGCCGGGCAGTCGCCACACAGCTCCGGATGCGCCACGATGCGCTGACCATCATCCAGCAGCGCGCTGCCCGTCTGCGGGCACACCTCCAGTGGGAAGCAGTTCTTGTGGTCGCACCGCGCATAGTCAACCAGGACAGGCATGGATGGAATTGTACGGGGAGGGTCGAGGGGTCAGGGTCGAGGGGTCAGGGTCGAGGGTCGAGGGTTGAGGGTTGAGGGTCGAGGGTTCAGGGTCGAGGGTTAGGTCGAGGGTTGAGGGTCATGGTTGAGGGTTGACCGGGGCGATTGGCACACTATCTCCTGAGCAGCAATGTCTTGGGTGCCCGTCGATTCCTCAGCCGCCAGCGCCATCCGTTACAACCCCAGACGGCGTTGTCTGGACGTGGAGTACGTCAGCGGTGGACGATACCGCTATTACGACGTGTCCGCCGAAGTGCACCAGGAGCTGCTGGCTGCCGATTCTGTAGGCGCCTACCTGAACCAGCGCATCAAGCCGTGCTATCGCTACGCCAAACTGCCACCCGCGCGCGGCTAACTTTCAGCTTCCCAGCACCATTCAGCAACAATGCCGGAAGCGGGCGCTGGGTTGACGTCAAGAACCCTGGGGCTTTGGCCAGTCCATTCCCGCCAGGGTGAGGCGCGACCCTCGACCCTCCCTCTAGTACGTCTCGACGCCGAGGCCCTTCTCGAGGGCGAGGCGGACGACGGCGCGGAGGGCGGCTTCGTCGGTCTTGCGCAGGCCCCAGGCTCGATTCGTCAGCAGCCTGAGCCCCGCAGCATGGAGCTGCTCCACATGCGGCGCGACACCGCCCGTGAGATAGACGCCCTGAGTGGCCACGTGAAGGTAGTGACGAACGAGCAAATCCTCGTCGTTGAGCTCGTTTACGAGGGGGGCAACCTGACCCTGTCGCTTGCGAAGAGCGGCAGCGTGCTGCTTGGCCGTGAGCACTGACCAATTGTACTGGACGGTCGCTCAGCCTTCAGGCGGCCGAGAGCGCCGGCGCGACGGACGGCCCGGCGCAGGCAAGCTGAAGGAACCGGCAGGAGTTCCTTCAGCTGCGGACACTCGTGGGGAGGACGGAGGAAACGAGTGCCCTGGCGCCCGCCGAGACAAGATCGCGGGTTGAGCGTGCGCGAACGAAACCGCGGCGAGTTACCTATACCTACGGTTGAGGATGAGTTACGGATGATCCGCGTCCACGGCCCCGGCAGCTATAATCTCGGCCGGTGACAACGTCTCTCGGGGTAGCCCAGATCATCATCTCGGTCGCACTCATAGCGGCCATTCTGCTGCAGTCCAAGGGCTCGGGGCTGGGCAGTGTATTCGGCGGCGATGGTTCGGTATTCCGCACTCGGCGAGGAGCTGAGAAGGGCCTCTTCAACCTGACCATCATCCTGGCGATTGCCTTCGGCATCATTTCCATCGCCACCGCCGCTTTCACCCACTCCGTCCTCTAAGCCGCTTCGGCTTTGTCGCGCGTCATCCGTTTCCAGCTCATCCTGTCACTGATCGGTGCGCTGATTGTGGCCGCGACCATCGGCAGCCTCGCCTACCGTTCGAGCTTCAAACCGGTGCCGGACGTGGGCGGCGCCTACGTAGAGGGCGTCACCGGCCAGCCGAAGTACCTGAACCCGCTGCTAGCCCTGCCAACGGACTATCCGGCACAGAGCATAGACGCGCTGATCTTCTCCGGCTTGGTCAAAGAAGATCCGGCCGGTGAACCCAAGCCCGACCTGGCCGAGAGTTGGACGGTCTCGCCGGACGGGAAACAATACACCTTTTACCTGCGCCCCAGCGCCCGCTGGCACGATGGCCAGCCGGTGACATCCGATGACGTTGCCTACACCGTGGCCACGATCCAGGCGCCCGACTTCCCGGGGAATCAGGACCTGGCCGCGGCCTGGCAAGGAGTGCAGGTCACCAAGCTCGATGCCCTCACGGTGCAGCTGTCACGCGAGGAATCGTTCGCACCGTTCCTGGATTTTGCCTCCGTGGGCATCTTGCCCGCTCACCTGTTGGCACAGGTCGCACCGAAGGACCTGCCGGCCAACACCTTCAATCGGCAGCCAGTGGGCACAGGTCCATACCGCCTGCAACAGTTAGACCTGCGATCGGCGACTCTCCAGGTGGCGGACGACTACTACGGCACCAAGCCTTTCATCTCACGGGTCATGTTCCGCTTCTACAAGGACGACGCGAGCGTCGCCCAGGCGCTCCTGAGGGGTGAGATCCAGGGCGATTGGCACGTGGACGCCGCTGAGGTGGCGGCCCTGCACTCCGACGTCAACCTGCGCTTCTACCAAGCCGTGCAGCCATCATTCAGCGGGCTGTCGTTCAACCTAGCCGACCGCGTGGTTGGACGCCCGGAGGTCCGTCAGGCGATCGCCTACGGCATCGACCGGCCAGCCCTGCAGCGGCAGTTCCTGGGCGGGCTCGGGCGCATTTCCGACAGTCCCATCTCGCCGACTTCCTGGGCCTACGATTCGAGTATCCGCGTCTATCAGTTCGACCCGGGGCTGGCGGCTCGAACCCTCGACCAGACCGGCTGGCAAATGGGCCCGAACGGTGTCCGCACCAAGGACGACATGAGGCTGGCGCCCATCATCCTCGTGGCCAACCTGCCCGACCACGTAGCCCTGGCAGAGGCTATCGCCGATCAGCTGCGTACGCTCGGCATGGACGCCACGGTGCAGTCGGTGGGCTTCGACGGGCTCGTTAAAGACTTCCTCGCGCCACGGCGCTTCCAGATCGCGCTGCTGGATTGGGACGTGCCAGGCAGCGATCCCGACCCGTATCCGCTGTGGCACTCCAGCCAGGCGACCGCCACGGGGCTGAACTTCAGCGGTTGGAAGAACCCCGACGCCGATCAGCAGCTCGAGCTCGGGCGTCGCAGCGCGGACATCACCGTACGCAAGCGCGCCTACTCGCAGTTCCAAACGGACTTCGCCACCGACCTGCCCGCCTTCCTGCTGTTTCATCCAGTCTACGAATATGCCGTCGATGGCTCCGTCAAGGGCGTCAGTTTACCCGCGGCGATCCATCCCTGGGACCGGCTGGCGACCATCGACCAGTGGTACATCAAGACCAAGCTGGTATCGCCGATCTCCAGCTAGCGGTCGGACACGAGCTTTCCGGCCATGGCCCAATTCTCCCGGGCCACCTCCTCGAACACGATCCAGACCTGATCCGGCGACACGTTGGCGTGGGCCGTCACCGCCTCGGTAAGAGCGTGTGCCAAGGCACGCTTCTGATCGGCCGTGCGGCCGGCGAGCATTTGGACGTTGATGACAGGCATGGTCGTACTCCTGCGATGATTTCTAGGCGTCGCTGAAAACGTAGCCGGCAAAGCGTTCGCGCAGGTCTCGTTTCTGGAACTTGCCCACGCTCGACTTGGGAATCTCTTCCACGAACACCACGTCGTCGGGAACCCACCACTTCGGGAACTGGCTCCGCAGCCGCTCCAGAATGTCCTCTTTGGTCGGCCTGATCTGTGCATCACGCTTTGGGACCACGCAGGCGAGCGGCCGCTCCTGCCAACGCGGATGCGTGACGCCGATTACGGCGGCTTCCGCGACGCCGTCCATGGCCATAATCGCATTCTCGAGGTCGACGCTCGAGATCCATTCACCACCCGACTTCACCAGGTCCTTGGCTCGGTCCACGATCGTGATGTAGCCATCCTCGTCCCAGGTGACGATGTCGCCGCTGTACAGCCAGCCGTCCTTGAACGTGTCGGCGCCGCGATCGTCCCGATAGTACTCGCTGGCCACCCAGGGGCCCCGCATCAGCAGCTGGCCAAACGTCTTGCCATCCTGGGGAACGTCGGAGCCCTCCTCGTCGACGACGCGGAACTCCACGCCGAAGGAGGCGCTGCCCTGCGTTGTACGGACCTGGAACTTGAGCTCCTGAGGCCAGTCCGCCATCCAGGTGCGGAGGTGGGCGCAGCTGGCAAGGGGGCTCGTCTCCGTCATGCCGTACGCATGCAGCACCGGCAAGCCAAGCCGGTCATAACGACGCAGGAGCGCCGGAGGGATGGCCGCGCCCCCACAGATAACGCTGCGGACGGCCTCCAGGCGATAGGCGCCGGCTTCCAGCAGCTCGGCGGCCGCGAGCCATATCGTGGGCACTCCCGCGGCCACGGTCACGCGCTCCCGCTCCATGAGGTCCAGGATGGCTTTGGCGTCCGGCCGGGATCCAGGCAGCACCAGAGTGCTGCCGAAAGCAATGGCGCCGAATGGCAGTCCCCAGGCGTTCACGTGGAACATGGGCACGAACGGAAGCAGCGTATCCGCCTCGCACAGACCCAGGTTGTTGACTAGCCCAAGCGCCATCGTGTGCAGGTACTGGGAGCGGTGCGTGTAGATCACGCCCTTGGGATTGCCGGTCGTGGCCGACGTGTAGCACAAGGCTGAGGGGTCGTCCTCATCCAACGCTGGCCAGTCGAACCCGGCCCCCGCTTCAGCGAGCAGTTCCTCGTACGCCAGCACATTCGGCAGCGAGGTCTGAGGCACACTCTTGTCCAGCACCACAAAGTGGCGGACACCGTCGAGCTGCTCGGCGACGCCCTCAATCGTCGGCAGCAGATCGGCGTCGATCAGCAGGACCTGATCCTGCGCGTGATTGATGACGTGGATCAGCTGCTGTGGAAACAGCCTGATGTTGATGGTGTGCAGCACCGCTCCCATGTTCGGAACGGCGAAATACGCTTCCAGGTGGCGGTGACTGTTCCAGGCAAAGGTGCCAACGCGGTCGCCCTTCGTGACGCCGAGGCGCTTCAGCGCGGCGGCCAGGCGCTCGGTCCGCGCTCCCAGCTCGGTGAAGGTTTGCCGCACAGTCCCCCCATCCGCCTGCCGGGTGACGATAGTCTTCCGGCCGAACTGGCTCAGGCCGTGCCGCAAGATCGACTGGATGGTGAGAGGAACGTCCATCATGGCTGGCGTTTCCTCAGACGTGGTGACATGCCACCCAATGGCCGCCGCCGATGTTGCGCCACTCCGGCTCGACGCGGCCACACTGCTCAATGGCGATGGGACAGCGGGTGTGGAAGCGGCAACCACTTGGAGGACTCACAGGCGTTGGCACCTCACCACTCAGCACGACCCGCTCTCGTCGACGCTCCACCTGAGGATCCGGCACCGGCACCGCCGACAGGAGCGCCTTGGTATACGGATGCGCGGCGTGCTCGTACAGCTCGTCGCGGCCGGCCAGCTCGACGATACGTCCGAGATACATGACCGCCACGCGGTCACTGATGTGCCGGACAACGCTGAGGTCGTGGGCAATGAACAGGTAGGTGAGATGGAATTCGTCCTGCAAATCCTCCAGCAGGTTGATGATCTGCGCTTGAATCGAGACGTCCAACGCTGAGATGGGCTCGTCGGCCACAACGAAGGCCGGCTTGACCGCCAACGCCCGGGCGATGCCAATGCGCTGACGCTGCCCCCTGAGAATTCATGCGGGTAACGGTTGGCGAAGGATGGGTTCAGGCCTACCAGCCGCAGCAGCTCCTCGACCTCCCGCTGCTTCTGCTTGCCCCGAGCTAAATGATGGATCTCGAGCGGTTCGGCGACGATGCTGCCCACGGTCATCCGTGGATCGAGCGAAGCGTAGGGGTCCTGAAAGATCATTTGCATGCGGCGGCGCATGCCACGCAGCGCCTCTCCGCCAATTGTGGTGAGGTCAATCCCCTCAAACACGACCTCGCCTTCGGTAGGCCGATACAGCTGCAGGATGGCCCGGGCCACGGTGGATTTGCCGCAGCCACTTTCGCCCACCAAGCCCAAGGTCTGGCCGCGACACAGGGCAAAGCTCAGTCCGTCGACAGCGCGAACAACGCCCACCCGTCGCTGCAGCAGGGCGCCCCTCATGATGGGAAAGTGCACCTTGAGGTTCCGCACGTCCAGCAGAACGTCCTCGGCGACGTCCGAATGGCTGGCCATCGCTGGCAGCGGCGTCATGATGCTCCAGCGGCTGCGCGCTCGAGCGCATCGTCAGCCACGTCCACGTGGCACGCTGCCCAGTGGTCCGGACCGACCTGACGCAGCCGCGGGCGCTCTTCCACGGATCGCTCAACCCTGTAGGGACAGCGGGGCTCGAATGGGCAGCCGTGAGGCAGGTGGATCGGGTCGGGCGGCAAGCCTTCGATAGGCAACAGGCGCTCCTGGCGAGGCCGGTCGAGACGCGGGATGGAGCGCAGCAGCCCCAGCGTGTACGGGTGCCTGGGATGGGCAAACAGCTCGGCGGTGGCAGCCGACTCTACAACGTGCCCGGCGTACATGACGTCGATGCGATCGCACAGGCGGGCAACCACGCCCAGGTTGTGACTGATGAACATGACCGCCGTCCCCGAGTCGGCCGACAGCTCTTTGATCAAGTCGACGATCTGGGCCTGAATAGTCACGTCCAACGCCGTAGTGGGCTCATCGGCGATGAGCAGCTCCGGATTGCAGGAGAGAGCCATGGCGATCATCACTCGCTGACGCATGCCACCGGAAAACTGGTGCGGATAATCGTCGAGCCGATCGCGGGCCGAGGGAATGCCAACCCTGTCCAGCAGCTCGGCCGCGCGGTCCCGAGTCGCCCGGCGGTCCATGTTCAGGTGCAGCTCCAGCCCCTCGGTCAACTGCCGGGAAATGGTGAGCACGGGGTTCAGCGAGGTCATTGGATCCTGGAAGATCATGGCAATGCGCCGGCCACGAACTCGACGCATGTCCTTGTTGGAGAGCGTCAATAGGTCCCGGCCGTCGAACAGGATCTGCCCGCTCACGATCCTGCCGCTATCGGGCACGAGGCGCATGATCGACAGTGCGGTGACGCTCTTACCGCAGCCGCTTTCCCCAACGATGCCGAGCGTTTCGCCCCGAGCGACGTCGAACGACACGCCATTCACCGCGTGGACTGTCCCGTCCTGCGTTTGGAACTCCGTCCGGAGATCGCGGACGGAGAGCATCTTCTCCATATGAATCGAGAGCCGTCCTAGTTTACCGAGCGTAGCTCGCCGAACGGGAGACGAGTGTGGTTACTGCCGGTTCTAGACCATCGCCAAGGGCTCGCGCGCCTGAACCATGGGAATAGCCATGGGCCCCTGGGTCAGCACACCCACAGTCGCGGTCGGGCCCATCTCCTCCAACAGATCACTGACACAGGTCTCCACGCTGGAGATGGGCAGCAGCAGGCAATCGCGAATTTGCTGATCGGACAGGTAGCCCGCTTTCAAAAAGACCCGGGCCTTCTTCTGGATCTGTGCCAGGATCTGGGCTTCCCAGTAGTCCTGCGCTTTTGCCCCTGGGCGATTGAGCATGTCCAGCAGGGCATCGGCGGTTTCCGCCTGCTTGAGCAGCTTCTTGAAATTGCTCGTCTCGGGAATACCCTCTGAGCACTCCGCTGCGACCACGATCGCCCCGCCCGGGCGCACGATCTGCGCCGCGGCCGAGATGCCTTTCACGGACTGGCAAAGGCTTTGGTCCAGAGGGTATCCAGCATTGGTCGTCACCACGACGTCGAACGACTGCGGAATGCCGCGCAGCGCGGTCTTGCGGGAGAACTCAACGCCGATATGATGCGATTGCCACAGCTCACCGGCGAAGACGTTGGTGACGTGATGCCGGTTGTTCAAGGTAACGCTCAGATTGAACGCCACGTCGATCAATCTGGCTGCCTCACACATGCGCTCCCAAACCGGGTTACCTGCGGCAATCCCCCAGGTCGCCTTCTCCTGAGCGATCAACCTGGGCGACTGCAGGGCCCCAATGGTGTCGATGCCCGCAACGCCGGGAGCGATGTTTTCCGGCCCCCCCGTGAACCCGGCGAAGAAGTGTGGCTCGATGTAGCCAACGACAATGCGCTTGCTGGCAGCCACCACCTCGCTGTTCAGCCACACCTCGGCGCCATCAGTCATACGACCGACGAGCGTCTGCGTGGTCCGGTCGTGGGCATTGTGCTGGACCACGCGGTAGTTCTTGAGAATAGCCGGGGCAATCGCCGCACTCAGCTCATCGTGGCCACTGCTCTTGCGCGCCCCAGTCGCCTGGACGAGCACGATGTTCCGGCGCGGCACATGCTGCAGCTGATCGAGCACGATGGGCAGAACCAGGGCATTGGGCATGGGGCTCGATTGATCGCAGAACACGATCGCCACCGTGTCTTCGGGCCCAACCACGTCCTGAAGCGCCGCCGACCGGATTGGATGCAGCAGCGCGTGGAGAATCGATGCGCCCTGGTCGGGAATCCCGGGCATGAAATGGGGATCGATGACGGTCGTGCGATTGTCGGGCATGTTCACCGTCATGCCGCTGCGGCCGTACGCGAGCTTGACTTTCATGCTGGGAAGCGAAGTATAGCCGCGGGCACTGGTTGCTTGCTGCAGGTAGGTTGAAGCGACCCAGCGCCGATGGGGGGTTTCGTCGCTGGGTCGCTTCGTCCACCATTCACACTACGACGGCCGCCCTCCGGCGACAAGAGATTTTGATCACAACCCGCATGTGCCTTAGGTAACAGCTGGGCGGAGCCGTTCTCCGGGCGAAAGCTCCCGCCTACCGGGCGGCGAGCGGATTGTTTACAGCGCTCCGATACGCTAGTCCCATGCAGAGCGAGATCGTGTCCATCGGGACCGAGATCCTCATGGGCCAGATCACGGACACCAACGCCTCCTGGATCGCTCAACAGCTGCCCTCACTCGGCATCGACCTGTACTGGGTGTCCGCCGTGGGCGACAACGTTGGCCGGCTGGTCGAAGTGCTGCAGCGGGCCTTCAGTCGATCCGACCTGGTGATCTGCACGGGCGGGCTCGGCCCGACCGAGGACGACGTCACGCGGGAGGCGATTGCCGCCACGATGGGCGAGGACATCGTCCTCGATCCGGACCTGGAATCAACCCTCCGAGGGCATTTCGCACGGCGCGGCGGATCCATGCCCGAGCGCAATCTCAAGCAGGCCACGCTCATCAAATCCGCCCGGGCGCTGCCGAACCCGCGTGGCACGGCGCCGGGCTGGTGGGTCGAGCGCGGCGGACACGTGTTGGTGGCGATGCCTGGCGTGCCACACGAGATGCGTCACATGTGGGAAACGCAGGTCGTGCCCCGACTGAAGACGGTCCAAGGCGAGGTCATCATCCATTCGCGCCTGCTCAAAGTGATCGGCCTGGGCGAGTCGGCGGCCGAGGAGCGCATTCGACACCTGCTCAAGTCCAGCAATCCAACCATTGGGACCTACGCCAAGGAAGACGGCATCCACCTGCGGCTCACTGCCAAGGCGGAATCCATCGAGCAGGCCAGCGCCATGGTGCACAGCCTCGAGGCTCAGGTCCGCGCCGCGCTGGGCATCCACGTCTACGGTGCGGACGAAGATAGCCTGGCCGGTGTAGTGGGACAGCTTCTGATGGAGAAGGGCCTGACGCTGGCGAGCATGGAGTCGTGCACCGGGGGCCTGGTCGCCAACGTCATCACCAATGAGCCCGGCAGCTCGGCCTATTTCAAGGGCGGGCTGGTGACCTACAGCAACGCCGCGAAGGTGGCCTTCGGCGTGCCTCAGGCAACGATCGACAATTTTGGGGCGGTGAGCCCGGAAACGGCGCTGGACATGGCAGAAGCGGCCCGACGGCAGCTCGGCTCCAGTGTGGGTCTGGCCGTTACCGGCGTGGCCGGCCCGTCCGAGCTCGAGGGCAAGCCACCGGGCACGGTGCACGTGGCCGTCGACGTCGACGGCCGGCGTAAGGCGCTCAGCCCCTTTTTTCCGGTGGTGCGAGAGCAGATGAAACGATTGACCATGCTCACCGCGCTGGACCTCGTCCGACGCACCCTCCTCGGGACAGAGTGAGATCCCGTCCGGCCGGGCCGGACGAACCGCGGCTCACTGCCGGCAGGCCGCGGGGCCTTCAGTGCGTGCGCAGGCCTCCCGTCGCGGCCCTGGTAGCGTAAGCGGCGGCCTGCGAGCGACGCGTGAGATGGAGCTTCTGAAAGATGCTGCTCACGTATGTCTTGACGGTATGCGGGCTCAACGACAGCGCGGCGCCGATCTCCCGGTTGGTCTTGCCCTCAGCAATCAACGGCAGGATGCGCCGCTCCTGGTCCGACAGCGCGCCCAGTGCGTCGTCTCCGTGCGCTCCGGCACCGCTGCGCATGAACTCGAGAGCTGCCTTCGTTATCTCCGGGTCCAGCAGCGAAGCGCCGCCGGCCACCTTCTGCACCGCCTCTATCAACCGCTCGGGATCCGTCTGTTTCAGCAGATAGCCCGCTGCCCCAGCCATGATCGAAGCGATCACCGCATCCTCGTCCGCGTAGGACGTCAGCATGACGACTCGCGTCTCCGGGCGCTCCGAGATGATCGTCCGGCAGGCGTCCACTCCATCGCTGTCTGGCAGACGAACGTCCATGAGAATCACGTCCGGGTGCGTATCTCGGGCAACGTCGATGGCGTCGCTGGCGCTGCCGGCTTCACCAACCACCTGGATGCCCGGCACCGTACGGAATAGGCTTGCCAAACCAATTCGCAGGACCTTGTGATCGTCCACCAACATCAAGCGGATGCTCATTTGAACAACACCCTCACTTCGGTCCCCGACCCCGGATGACTGTCCAGCGACAGACTTGCACCAATTGAGCGTGCCCGTTCATGCATATTGCGTAACCCGTCCCCCAAACGCCGCTTCTCGAGTGTCGGATCGAAACCCCTGCCATTGTCGCGTATCACCAGTTCGAAGCTGCCCCGGCGCGGAGCCAGCTGCACCTCTACCTTCGTGGCGGCCGCGTGCCGGGCTACATTGGACAGGGCCTCCTTGGCAATGTGCACCACGTTGGCGACCGTCAGGCTGGCGAGCTTGGCCACGTTGCCCCGCAGCCTCACCTCCGGCTGCAATGCCGTGCTGGCGGCAAACTCGGTGGCCAGCTCATGCAAGCTGGCGGTGAGATCGGCCGGTCCGGGTGTACCGGACCGCAAATTGAAGATGTAATCGCGCACACTGCGGATCGTCTCGGTCAGCTGATCGATGGCCTGTTCCAGCGACGACTCGGCGTCGGAGCGCTGGGAAGGGGCTGTCACCGCCCCGATCTGGCGGCGCAGAGCGCCCAAGGTCAACGTGACCCCGTAAATGGACTGAATCACGCCGTCGTGCAGGTCCATGGCAATGCGCTCGCGTTCCGTAAGCAGGGTGAGCTGTCTCGCCTGCTCCTGGAGCTGACGATGAGCCTCCTTGTGGCTGCGGATGTCTTTGAGGATGGCCAGCACGCCCATGCTTCCGTCCTCCAAAGGAACCGGCGTCCAGCTGCCGAGAACGGGAATGCGCTCGCCCTCCCGGTTGACCCGATGGCTTTCGGCGATCATCGTCTCGCCCGTCTTCCTGATGCGCTGGAAGTCCGCACGAGCCCGCGCCTTGATCTCTTTCGGGAGGATGCCGGGAGGTTTGCCCATGACCTCGTCCTGAGTCCAGCCGAACAGCTTCTCGGCTCCATGGTTCCAAGCCTGGACGCGGTTGTCCTTGTCCACCATGATGATCGCGTCGCCGGTCAAGCGCTCGATCTGCTCGGCTGCGAACCTCGCACGCTGCTCGGCCAGCTTCCGGGCAGTGACGTCACGGAAATTGGCCACGATCCCACAAATGGCGGGATCGTGCAGGTAATTGACGCCCGAGCCCTCCATGTATCTCCAGGAGCCATCCTGGTGCCGCACTCGGGGACAGGCGAGCTGCACAATTCCCGGCATCTTGACGATCTGCTCCATGATGCCCTGCATCATCAGCACGTCGTCGGGATGAAACACGTCGAACATCGTCTCGCCGACGAGTTCCGCGGGAGGTCTGCCCAGCAAGCGCTCCATGGACGGACTGGCATAGGTCATGACCCCCGAGGCGTCGACGATTACGATGCCTTCCTCGCTGTTCTCGATAAGTCTCCTGAAACGTGCTTCACTCTGCCGAACGGCGTCATCCGCCAGCTTGCGCTCGGTGACGTCGAGGAACACCGCCAGCATGCCGGTAGGCTGCCCATCCAGCCCGGTCATGCACGATCCGGCTATGAAGGCCCAGACGGTACTGCCGTCCTTATGGCGCAGAGGGACGTCGCGCTTTCGGACGCGTCGTGACAGCAGCAGCCGCTCGCCGTCCCCATCCAGCCAGTCCACGGACTGCATCAGCTCAAAGCCACTGCGGCCCAGCAATTCCTCTCGTCTGTAGCCAAGCATGTGACACAAGCGCCGGTTGACGTAGGTGATGCGCGAATCGAGATCCAACGCGCATACACCTTCGTGCAGGCCGCCAATAACGCGTTCGTAACGCTGCTCGTTTGCCCTGGAGGCAAGCTCCGATTGCTTGAGCTCCGTCACGTCGGTAGCGGTGGCGACGACTTCCTCGACCGCGCCGCCATGGGCTTTCACCGGCACCGCCTCCACCAACAGCCAGCGCACCTCGTCCGACGCCGGGACGATCCGCATCATGCGCTGGCGTTGAGGCTGGCCTGTGCGCAGCGCCAAGACATCCGGCAGAGCCTCCCAGGGAACAGGGCGCCCATCGGCCTCCTGGACCTCCGCGTCTCCAGCGCGGGGAGAGCACCTTTCAGCCGGCCATCTCCCCAAGCCGAAGAGCTTTCGGGCGGAGCGGTTCGCGTAGACCAGCTCGCCGCTGCCTTTTCGCGTCCAGATCGCGCACGATGCCCCATCGTGGACGCTCGTGCAATCGGCTGCGGAAACGGCCCCGGCTTCAGGCCATGAATGCAGGGATGGCCCGCTTCGACGCGGGCGATGCTCCGGGCCTAGTCGGATGCTTCCCGTGGACTCGCGCTCAGTGATGTCCTAACTATCGCCCCAACATCCGTATAAGAGCAACCACGTGGGGCAATCGTCCTGTGCCGGCATCAACCTCGAGGGAACATCAGCGACTTAACGGTCACCGGCAGTGACTCGGACACACCCATTGGGCGGCCAATGTCCACGTAATCGAGGTCGCCAACGTCGATGCCATCGATGGCAATGATGGCGCCGGGCAGGCGGAGCTCTTCCTTGAGGATCCCCCCAAGTGACTTGCCGATGTCGGCATCGAGGATCAGGTAGAGCGGCATCTCCGGGTTGGTGGAGTGCTGGAGCAGGTGTGCCACCTCTCGCGCCACGCCGCGCACCAGCGTGTAGCTGGGGCGCTCGGACAGGGACAAAGCCACCGCCAGCCCCTCTGTGTATGTCTGCAGATCGAACTTCCCCAGCGCAGCGCGCAGCGCCGTACGGAGCGAGACGCCGTGGGAAACGGGGGCTTTGACTACCTTCAAGCCAACCGCCGGCAGCACGCTGAGGTCGGACAGGTAGCTGGTCATACCGCTGGCCTGGATGGTGTATTCGCCTGCTCCGATGACCGTGGCTCGAATGCCTTCGGCACCCTCGCGCAGGGCCAGCCGGGCCGGCACGCTCTTCAGCCGTTCGCGAATGGCGGCACCGAGCAACGGGCCGAGATCCCCATACGCGGTGCTGTCATGCTGGTAGATGTACTCCGAGACGCCTCCGGAAAAGATGAGGAAGCTCACCGTCCGGAGCCCTCCGTAGGCGCTGAGGGCCTCCTCGGTCACCATCAGGTCCTGCCCGAGATCCGATTGTGGCTGGCCGTCCATGACTTCCAGCAAGCAGCCGGCCATCAAGTCGGCCAGCTGCTGCCGCACCGACTGGTCCAGCTCAGCGCCAACGGCCGTTTCTAAGCCAAGCTCGCGGAGCAGGCGCCTCGCCGGCTCCTCGACGCGTGAAACCCGGCCATCAGTGTCAAAGGCCAGCAGCCTGGCCCCCACGCTGATGGCGGCGGTGCTCAGCACGACTCCATCGTGTACGAGCGACAGCTTCGTCGTGCCGCCGCCGATGTCGACGTTGAGCACGCTGGTGTGCTCCTTGGCCGACAGCGCCACGGCCCCACAACCGTGCGCCGCGAGGAGCGCCTCGTGATTGGGCCCGGCAGAAGCGCAGATGAACTTGCCCGAATGCTGCGCGAACAGCTCGGCAATCGGGCGCGCGTTCTCCTTGTTCAGGGCTTCGCCGGTAATCACCACGGCGCCCGTGTCAATCGTTGCCGGCGAAAATCCCGCCCGCTTGTAGTTTTCGTCGAAGAAGGCGCTCAGGCCGTCGACGTCGATCATGGTGCTGGACCGATAGGGCGTGAGCAGAATGGGCGATCGGTACAGTACCCGGCGCTCGGATACCTCGAAGCGCGTCGACAGGTCGGCCCCCTTGCGCCTCAACGTCAGGTGGGAGAACACCAGGTGAGAGGTGGACGATCCGATGTCGATCCCGACTGAAGTCAGGGAGAACTTCTCGAGTCCTTCGACGTCTTCGGATACCTCACCCGGCTCCAGGTGAAAGTGCTCGGGGAAATCGTCGTCTTCGTGCATGTGTCCACTTTGGAGCGCACGTGCGCTGGTTTTATGCAAGCCTGAGCTCAGGCGCCTTCCACCCCAAACGGGACCGCGCCGCCGCGTGCAGGCCAGCGACTAGGGACTATACCTCAACGCCCGCTCAATTAACCAAGCCGCCGAAGCCTGGATGCCCGCCCGTATACTCGACTCTGGAGGTTGGACTGTTGGCTGTCGCTCAAGATTTGAAGGTTTACAGGAACTACATCGCCGGCGAATGGGTCGGCTCGGATTCCGGCGAGAAGCTGGACGTGGTCAATCCCGTCAACGGGGAGCTGGTGTACCGCGCCGTAAGCGCCACGCCGGCTGAGGTGGACGCGGCCGTCGCCGCCGCGCGCCAGGCGGTGGAGACGTCGGATTGGGCGGATAATCCCGAACGCCGCGCTGCTGCCCTGCGCAAGCTGTCGGATCGGCTCAAGGGCCTCGGCAAGGACCTGGCTCGACTGCTGGCGCTCGAAGCCGGCAAGCTGTTCCCGGTTTCGCTGGCCGAAGTGAATCGAGGGGCCGACGCCCTGAGCTACTACGCCGGCCTCGCTCGGGCGGTGTACGGACGCAGCACCATGCTGAATCCGGACTCGCTGGCCATCATGCTGCGCGAACCGGTAGGCGTGGTCGGCATCATCGTGCCCTGGAATATGGCGCTGTCGCTGCTGACCCGTCCGCTGTCGGCGGCGCTGGCAGCCGGCAACGCCGTCGTCGCCAAACCATCGAGCATGACGCCGGGCGCCACAGCTGAGTTCATCCAGCTGATCGACGAGATCGACGAGTTCCCCAAGGGCATCGTCAACCTGCTGATCGGGTCCGGAGGGACGGTGGGCGATCAGCTCGTGAGGCACGCCGACGTGGACATGATCTCTTTCACCGGGGACACGCGCACCGGCAAGCACGTCCTCAAGACAGCAGCCGACACGCTGAAGAAGGTCTCGCTGGAGCTCGGGGGCAAGTCGCCCAACATCATTTTCGAGGACGCCGACCTGGATCGGGCGGTGAAGGGTGCCATCAATGGCGCATCCTTCTTCAATGCAGGCCAGGTGTGTATCGCCGGCACGCGCGTGCTCGTGCCCAAGCAGCTGCACTCGGAGCTCGTGGACCGCATGAGAACGGTTGCCGAGGGCCTCAAAGTGGGCGACGGCCTGGAGCGCGGGGTGGAGCTGGGGCCGGTTATCTCCAAGACTCAGCAGGACCGCATTTACGACTACATCGACCGCGGCAAGCAGGAGGCCAAGCTGGTCACTGGCGGCTACCGCTACCAGGAGGGCCCGCTGGCCCAAGGCTACTTCGTGCCGCCCACCATCTTCGACGACGTGCCTGTGCAGGCCACCATCGCTCAGGAAGAGATCTTTGGCCCGGTGCTGGCCGTCCAGACGTTCGAGGACGAGGAGGATGCGGCGCGCGTGGCCAACTCCACCGTGTACGGGCTGGCCGCTGCCGTGTGGACCAAGGACATCAACAAGGCGTTGCGTGTCGCCAAGAAGGTGCGCTCGGGCATGGTCTGGGTCAACACCTTCGGCAAGCTGTACGCGGCCGGCGAGATGGGCGGTGCGAAGCAGTCCGGCATCGGCCGCTCGTACGGCCTCGAAGGGCTGTACGAATACACCGAGATGAAGCACATCAACATCCAGCTGGGAGGCTGAGCTCCCCTTTCTGGGTTCGGTACGTACGAAGAGGCCCTCAGCTTACTGCTGAGGGCCTCTTCGCGTTGGGTTGCCTGATGCTGACTGGCATCCGTTCCAGCGGCCCTTGCGGGGCCTCATCCGGGCATCCCTGCCTTCACATGTAGTATCGGAGCTCGGCTCCTCAATCTTTAGCCAAGCGGAGCTCGCCAGCAGCCAGTCGTAGTAGACTCGTGCGCATTCCCGTGCCGGATCTCTCGCCTGAAACAGCATGCCTCGGCGGCCTGCTGCTGCTGAGCGCTGGCGCCTTCCTCGCCACAGCCCGCTGGCACGCTCGTCTGGCCAGCGACAGGGCCCTGACAGCATGCAGTATCGCGTTCTCCCTGGCCCTTGTGGCGCTGGCTCTCGTCACCGGGCTAGCGGTGCTGCGCTAGCAGCGCCGGCTTGCGCCGCACCGCTGTGACCCGTCTTCCTTAGCGTCCACCCCCGTCCTGAAAGAGCGCCCAGCCGGTTTCGACGGCAGCGCGTAGATCTTCGATGTCGATCGGCTTCAGGAGGTGAGCCACCACGCCGGCTTCCTGCGCTCGCTCGACGATCGCCTTGTCCGGAAAGCCGGTGAGGACGATGACCGGAGTTCGCCGGCGCTGATTGATGGCTTCGGCGGCCTGCAGGCCATCCATGCCACCAAGATGCACGTCCATCAGCACCAGGTCGGGATCATGCTCGGCAGCCAGATCGATGGCTTCTCGACCGCTGCTGGCGGTAGCCACCACGGAGTGCCCCAGGTAGACCAGCTGGTCATGCAGGGCCAGGGCAATCAACGACTCGTCGTCAACCACCAGGATCCGCAACGGATGATCCGTGAGCCGAAACAGGTCGTCCTCACCCTCATTGGCATCGTGCAGAGGATGAAGCTCCCACTCTTCTGTCATGCCTGTACCTTGCGCAGCTCGTAGTAGCGCGGCCGCCCGTCCGGCCGGCGAATGAACCCTCGCACGTTGGAACGCGCCGCGAAATATTGGTGCGGCTGCGCCAGCAGCACGGCCTCAACGTCCGGCAGCGGCTCGAGCTCTTCAGGCGAAAAGAGGGCCTCGATGGGCGATCGCTCCTCGAGATAGATCGGCAGATGTCGCGCGGCCTTCTCACGAGCGAACAACGCTGGGCTCATGGGTTCGACGACGATTTTGAGATCGGCGCGGATGGCGCCGATCTGCACCAGCTGTGCCACGGCCTGGAGGTCCGGGCTGCCCGCGGGCAGGTACACCGTGGTCCGAAAACCGGAGCCGTAGCCGGCCTCCTTGAGCAGCGTCCGGGCGAGCCGCAAATCTTGCTCGGCATGCACCGCTGCGGCAGGCTCGAGGCAGAGCACCTGGCTGATGTCTTCGTATGGCATGAGCAGTCGCAGCGCCTGGCGCACCTGGCGCTGATCGAATGGGGCATACGACGGATCGAGGCGCAGCACCACCTGGCGCTGGCTCGGGTACTCGGCCACGCGTGCGCCCGCCTGGCGTGCGAGCGCTCGGATCTCGCCGGCCGGAAGGTCCGTCGCGATCTCGAGGCTGCCACGCCGAAGAGCGCCGGAGCGCGCTTCAACCGGCAGCGTGACACGCAGCAACACCCGCCGCTCCAGTACCGGGCCCTGCCAGTAGTTGGGATTCGCCACCAACGTCGCTTCCTCGCCCTCAACCGCGCGCTGCAGCGTGTAGGGACCGAAGCCCGCGGTGTGCTGGCTCAGCCACACGTGACCCCAGGGATCGCCAACCGGGCAATGCCCACGGACCTCCTCGAGGTCATAGATCGCGGGAAAGGTGCTCGCGAGCGCCCGCGGCAGGAGCGTGCTCGGTCGATCGAGCCTGAACTGCACGGTGTAGGTTTGCGGGGCCCGCACCATGTCGGGGGACGAGACGCCGGCCAGCCGAGCGATGCGCGCGCTCCATGAATTGAGGGCGAAGCAGCGCTCCCAGGACCACTTGACGTCATGCGCCGTCAGCTCGTTCCCAGCAGCGCTCAGGATGCCCTTGCGCAGCTGCAGGCTGCACGTCCGTCCATCGGACGAAATTTCCCAGGATTGAGCCAGGCACGGTTTCAGCGACTTGACGTCGAGAAGCTTGTAGCCACTGCTGTCGCTTCGAAGCTGATACTGCAGCAGCGAATCATAGGCCTGGAGGTGCGCTTCCAGCGCAACCGGGGAGCAGGTGCAGCGGTTTTGCTCGACGTCGAAACAGGCCGGAATCGCCTGCACTCCGACGATCACGGTACCATCGTACCCAACCCCGGCTCGATGGGCCGGTGCCGGCCGTTGTGGACGGCAGGCGAGAGGCCAATCACCAACCAGCCGTGACTGTTTGCACCTTCCCCAGCTCCTGCTAGACGTCCTGTCGTCGGGGGCGCTCTACGCGCTGCTCGGCGCCGGTTTCCTGACGTCATGGCGCGTCACCGGAGCTCCCAATCTGGCCCACGGCGCATTCGCCGTCACCGGCGCCGACCTGGCTCTATGGCTGTCCCAGTCACTCGGACTCAACGCGCTGCTCGCGCCGATGGTCGCTCTCGCGGCGTTTGTGCTGGGCTGGCTGCTGCAGAACTGGCTGCTGGAGCGGCTGGCGCAGCGGCCGAGACGAGCCGGGCTGCTGGCTACGCTGGCAGTAGGGATCGTCTGCCTGGAGCTCGTTCAAATCTTCCAGCCGAGCATGCCGCCAGCGGCAGGCCCCGAATCAGAGGCGGCGCGGCTGTCCCAGCTGCTGCTGGCGGCGCTGCTGCTGACACTGTGGTGGCTATGGGGCTGCTCGCGAATAGGCAGGGTGATGAGCCATGTCGCTGACGACCGCGGAGCGGCCGCGGCCGCGGGCATCGACGTAGGTCGAGCCGACGCCCTCGCTTTCGCGCTGGGCTCAGGCCTTGCAGGGGCCGCCGGGGCGCTGTTCGTCCTCGACCGTGCCGTTCCCTCAGGCGCCGGCTGGTTCTTTTTGCCGGTAGCCGCGGCGACAGCCCTTCTCGCCAGAACGGGCGGACTAGCTGGCCTCATCGGCGCGGGGTTAGCATTGGCCAGCGTCCAGGCTGCCCTGGCAGGCATGGCGGCCCCACAGCTCGAGAACAGCGCCGCGTTCGGACTCCTGCTCCTTGCCGTGATCATCTTCGTCGCCGGCCGCGGATCCGGAAACGAGCTCCCATGAGCATCCGCGCGGCGGTGGCGCTCGGCGTACCGGGAGCGGCTCTGGTGGCACTGCCGTTGATAACGGCAGGAACGTCCATGCGCCTGCTGGCGACGCTGTTCGCCTTCGCCGTGATGGCTCAAGCCTGGAACCTGGTCGGCGGTTTCGGCAGGGCGCCAGATCTGGGCAGCGCCGCGTTCTTCGGACTGGGAGCCTACGTCACCGCCATCCTGAGCGCCCGGGCCGCGGTGCCGGCGGTCGCCTCGATCCTGGCCGGTGGCGTGCTGGCGGCGATGCTGGCCAGCGTGCTGGGGAGCATCCTGCTGCGCGGCCGCTGGGACATCTTCGCCATTGGCACACTCAGCGCCTCCTTCGCCCTACGGGAGCTGGCCACCGCCTGGACCGCTTTGACCGGCGGCACGGGCGGGATCTCGCTGCCGCCCTCGGCCGCCGACTCGCGCTTGACCTACTATGCGCTCCTGGCGCTCGCCGCCGCGCTGCCGTTGGCCAGCCAGCGGCTCAGGCCCGCAGTCGGCCAAGGGCCAACGCCCAGCAAGCTGCGCCTGTCACGCACGTTGCCGCTGTATTCCGCCGCCGCGGCGCTCATTGGCCTGGTCGGTGGCATTGAGGCCACCTCATTCACGTTCATCGAGCCCGGCACGGTGTTCGACCTCGGCATCACCATCGAGCTGCTGGCCATGGTGCTGCTTGGCGGCGCCGGAACTATCACTGGCCCGATGCTGGGCGCCTGCCTGCTAACTGCCGCGTCCGAGCTGCTCGACGCCTACGCGCCCACCGCGCACGCGACGGTGTTGGGATTGGTCATCCTCGGCGCCCTGCTGCTCCTGCCGCGAGGACTGGTGGGGCTCCTCCGGCAGACGGAAAGGTGAGGCCGGATGCAATTATCGTCATTCTCGTGCACAATCAAGGGGTGATTCGGAAAGGGAGGCCCGAGCCGATGCTGGAGCGCACGGCGTGATCCCGATCCGGGATCTGAACCCCACCCGCACCTTTCCCTTCTTCACCATCCTCATCATCGTCGTCAACGTCGCGGTCTTTTTCTACGAGCTGGGACAGCAAGCCATCTCCCAGGCGGCGATCGATCGCTTCTACGCTGTGTACGGCTTCATCCCCTGCCTGATCACCAACACCTGCCCGCCGGCGCTCGTGCGCGAGTTGCAGGCGGTGCACGATCCGATCAACCCGATCGTCAGCCTGTTCACCTCAATGTTCGTTCATGGTGGCTGGCTTCATATAGCCGGCAACATGCTGTTCTTCTGGATCTTCGGGAACAACGTCGAAGACGAGATGGGTCACCTGCGGTTCCTGGCGTTCTACTTCGTCTGCGGGCTCATCGCCGCCTTCGCCCAGATTGGGTTCGATCCCACCTCGACCGTGCCCAGCCTGGGCGCCAGCGGCGCGATCGCCGGCGTGCTCGGCGCCTATTTTGTGATGTATCCCACCGCGCCGGTGGATACGGCGGTATTCGTCATCTTCATCTTTTTCGTACGGCTGCCGGCCTTTGTCGTGCTGGGCGTTTGGATCGTGCTGCAATTCTTCACCGGCGTGACCGCATTGGGCACCCACGACACAGGCGGTGTGGCAACCTTCGCGCACATCGGCGGATTCGTCGCCGGCATGCTGCTGGTCTTCTTCTTCCGCCGCCGTCGCTCGCCACCCGTGCCACTGCTGTCGCTGGATTGATCCGCTCTCCGGCGGAAGACCGATGCTGGACGCACTGGCCACCGCCGCTCGGGCGTTCGGCGTCGAGCTGAACGACACGCAGCGTGCGCAATTCGATCGCTATCGCACTGAATTGCTGGCCTGGAACGAGCGAGTGAACCTGACCGCCATCGTCGATCCCGGTGAGGTCGAGACGCTGCACTTTGCCGACAGCCTGGCCTGCCTGCTGGAGCCGATCGAATCCCAGGCCAGGCTGCTCGACGTTGGCGCCGGAGCGGGATTTCCGGGCCTGCCCCTCAAGATCGCCCGGCCGGATCTGCGTCTCACGCTCCTGGAGGCGACGGGCAAGAAGGCCCGCTTCCTGGAGCATGTGGCCGGTGTCCTCGGCTTGGACGACGTGGAAGTGGTCAACGACCGCGCCGAGACGGCGCCCGGCCGCGAGGCCTTCGACCTGGTCGTCGCCCGGGCGGTTGGCGCGCTGCCAGTGCTCCTCGAGCTGACCCTGCCCTTTTCCCGGGTGGGTGGACGGGTGCTGGCCATGAAAAAGGGGCCGGCCCTACCCGCCGAGCTCGGCTCCGCCCGCCACGCCCTGAACGTGCTCGGCGGCGAGCTCGCAGCCCCACGCACCTACGCTTTGGCTGGCGAGTCCCGGCAGATCATCGTCATCGCCAAGGTCGCCGCCACGCCCTCCGAATACCCACGCCGCTCCGGTATGCCTGCCAAGCACCCCCTGTAGACGACGCGGGCACGCGGGCCATCGGCCATCCGTCGGGCATAATAGAAGTCCCCGCTTGCCCAGGCTGACGGCGGCCAGGCCCTGTCTGGACAGCGACGCGCGGGCCTACGAATTCGTCCGAAGGAGAGGTGCACTTGAACGAGATCGAACGCTACGTAATCGAGGAATTCATCGAGGAATACAAGCTGGGCCACTATGGCTACGAGGATCTGCGGCGCCGGCTGATGCACACCAACGCCGACCTGTCGATCCTTGACAACCTGCCGGTGGTTAGCGGCGTACCGAAGCGGCCGGCCATGCTGGCCGGAGCCGACAACCCGTGGATGACGGGCAGCGAGCAGGTTGAGGGCTCGATGATCACCTACGACAGCGGCGGCACGCAGGTGAAGGCCTATCTGGCCAAGCCCAAGTCCCAGGGCCCCAAGCCCGGCATTGTGCTTACCCATGAGAACAAGGGCCTGGTGGAGTACGTCAAGGACGTGGCCAACGGCCTGGCGTCGAATGGCTACGTCACCCTCGCGCCGGACCTGCTGACCCGGGAGGGCGGCACAGACAGCTTCGCCAACCCCATAGAAGAGGTGCCCGGAGCGCTGAGCAAGATCCCGCCGGAGCGGCACGTTGGCGACCTGAAAGCCGCAGTCGACTATCTGGTGAGCCAGAACGTTGGTCCCATCGGCGCTATCGGCTTCTGTTTCGGCGGCGGCCAGACCTGGCGGCTGGCTACGCAAGATGGCCGGCTGGCGGCGGCGGTACCGTTCTACGGTCCCAACCCGCCACTGGAAGACGTGCCGAACGTCAATGCCAAGGTCTTTGCTGTCTACGGCGGGCTGGACGAGCGCATCAACGCCGGGATCGACGCCATCAAGAGCGCCATGGCCCAGCATGGCAAGACGCTGGAGACCAAGGTCTACCCCGACTCACAGCACGCCTTCCACAATCACACCAACCCGCCAGATCGCTATAACCCGGAGCAGGCCAAGGTCGCCTGGGCCGACGCTCTGGCGTGGTTCAAGAAGTACCTGGGCTAGGCTGTCCGGCGTCGCGCTGATTGCTGTTGCAATGACCCTCTCCTGCTGAGGCGGGAGAGGGTCATTGGCATCACCCAAGATCGAGGCTGAATAGGGAGGACAATGGCTAACCGCGCCAAGGACAAGCTGCTGCGGCAGCTGGTGATGGCCAATCGAATTTTCGCTCAGCACGGCGTGCTGGACGCGTTCGGGCACGTAAGCGTTCGAGACCCCGAAGACCCAGCCCGGTTCGTCATGTCGCGCTCCCTGGCCCCTAACCTGGTCACCGAAGACGACCTGCTGACGTTCGACCTGCAGGGCAACGAGCTGAACGGCGACACCCGCAGGCCCTACGGCGAGCGCTTCATCCATGGCGGAATCTTCGAGGCACGCCCGGACGTGCAGGTCGTATGCCACAACCACTCGCCGTCGATCATCCCCTTTGGCGTAACCGGCGTGCCATTGAAACCAATCTTCCACATGGCGAGCCTCATTGGCACCGACATTCCCGTGTGGGACATTGCCCAGGAGTTCGGCGATACGGACATGCTGGTAACCAGCGTGCCCATGGGGCGCTCGCTGGCCAGGACGCTAGGGCCCAGGCGGGTGGCGCTGATGCGCGGCCACGGCTCCGTCATCGCGGGGGCTGCCGTGCCCGAAGTAGTCATGGCCGGCATCTACATGGAGCAGAACGCGCAGCTGCAAACGATGGCGCACCTGCTGGGCGCAGGCCAGGTACGGTACCTGAGTGACGCCGAAGCGCGCCTCATGGGCCAGCGCTGCAGCGAGCCGCTGACCAGCGAACGCGCCTGGGAAGCGTGGTGTATCGAGGCCGGTTTCCCGAACGACCGCTAACCAGGCGCGGCGCGCGTGCTGGAACTACGCGCTGAGCTTGATCGCCTGCCGAATCCAGTCGGTGGTTGGCTGCTTGGCGCCCTGCTGGATGGCGGCGTCCAAGGCGGCGTTAGCGGCATCGACGTTACCCAGCTCCATCTGGTCCCAGGCCAAGCTGAGCTGGCTGTAGCCGCCACGCCCGCCTGCGTAAGCTCCCAGCGCCGAGCCTAACGGCTGCCGGAAGTTCTGCAGCTTGGCCAGGTCCGCCTGGTACGCAGCCTTCTTATCCCAGCCATTCGCAGCCAGCACAGCCAGAAGCAGCGGCTGCTTGGCGGTGGGGAAAATGACCATGAAGCGGTTGTTCGTGTTCCAGATCTTGCCGAACTCGTCATAGCTGATCTGGTGGTTCGGCCCCAAATATGGATCGCTGGCAATGAAGACGCCCTTGGCATCGTCATACCCCTCGATCGGGCGGTAGTGGCCGTAGTGGTCGGTGAGGCTGACCCACTGGCTCACGATGACCGGGAAGCCATTCGCTACCAGCGACTTGACCAGCTGCTGGCTGCCACCCACGCCCATGAGCGTGTTCATGCCCAGGCTGGCCGTGTAGGCTGGGACGCCAAACGGGGCCATGCCGTGGCTGTTGCCGTCGGCTCTCAAGACAGCCTGCACCTGCGCCTGGGTTCGGGAGATACCCCAATAGTCGAGCACCTCGGCCACCGAAGCTGGCCCGCAATTGTTCAGGGTCTGGCTGATGTATTCCAGCGGCCCGAGCATGGCCTTTGGTCCCGAGGGCGCTATGGCCGGCCCTGGCGGCGGGCCCGCGGGTGCGAGAGCCGGCGTAACCTCGGGTTGGGGCGACGTGACGGGCTGAGCAGATGCCACTGCCGGCGCCTCAGTTGCTCCGGCAGCCGGCGAAGGGTTTGGGGAGCTCAGAGCGCCGATGTCCTCAACCTGGGCCGTACCGGCGACCGCCTGCGGCGGCTGAGCCGGCAGGGTAGCGCCACAGCCCCCCAGGATCAGGCCTAGCCCGGCCAGGACAGCTGCGGCTCGACGCGTGATCACGTAGGCGACAGCATATCGAGCTACCCTGAGAGCCAGCTAAGAAGAGCGGATAGCGGCGCCGCGAACCGGGGCTAGATGTCCAGATTGCGGACGGACTTGGCGTGCGTCTGAATGAACTTCTTGCGGGGCGGCACCGCATCGCCCATCAGCATCTCGAAGGTCTCGCTGGCTTCGATAGCGTCCTCGATGTTGATGCGGATGAGCGTTCGGGTCTCCGGGTTCATAGTGGTATCGAACAGCTCGTCGGCATTCATCTCGCCGAGGCCCTTGTAGCGCTGGATGTCGGGCTTGCGGCTGCCAAGCCCCTTGAGCACCTGGTCGCGCTCGTCGTCGGAGTAGACGTAGCGCACATCCCGGCCCGCCGTGATCTTGAACAGCGGCGGCAACGCAATGTACAAGTGGCTCTCGTCGATCAGCTGCGGCATGTGGCGGAAGAAGAAGGTGAGCAGCAGCGTCCGGATGTGTGAGCCGTCGACGTCGGCGTCGGTCATGATGATGACCTTGCCATAGCGCAGCTTCTCCATCTCGAAGTTCTCGCCGAAGTTGGTGCCGATGGCCGTGATCAGGTACTTGATCTGATCCGAGTCCAGCATCTTGTCCAGGCGGGCCTTTTCGACGTTCAGGATCTTGCCGCGCAGCGGCAGGATGGCCTGGAAGCGCCGGTCGCGGCCCTGCTTGGCCGAGCCGCCGGCGGAGTCACCCTCGACGATGAAGATCTCGCACAGGTCCGGGTTGCGCTCCGAGCAGTCGGCCAGCTTACCCGGCAGCGTCGAGGCATCGAGCGCGCCCTTGCGCTGCACGAGCTCGCGGGCCTTGCGGGCCGCTTCGCGGGCGCGCGCTGCATTGATGATCTTCTCGACGATCCGCCGCGCGTCAGTCGGATTCTCATCCAGAAAGGCCATGAGCGCGTCCGATACCGCGGAGGCAACCTGGTTGGTCACCTCGGCGTTGCCGAGCTTGCCCTTGGTCTGGCCTTCGAACTGCGGCTCCTGCAGCTTGACGCTGATAATTGCCGTCAGGCCCTCGCGCATGTCCTCGCCGGTCAGGTTGGATTCGGATTCCTTCAGGATCGTCGCCTTGCGGGCGTACGTATTGATCGTCCGGCTGAGGGCCATACGGAAGCCCGTCAGGTGCGTGCCGCCGTCGGCGGTGTTGATGTCGTTGGCGAAGCTGTACACGCTCTCGACGTAGGAGTCGTTGTACTGCAGCGCGACCTCGACCTGCGTGCCTTCCACGGCCTTTTCCACATAGAAGGGCCGCGACTGGACGGCGTTCTTGTTCTTGTTCAGGTGACGGACGAACGAAATGATGCCGCCTTCGAAGTAGAAGGTCTCCTCGCGGTCGCTGCGCTCGTCCGCGAAATGCAGCGTAAGGCCGCGATTGAGATAGGCCATCTCCCTGAACCACTGCGACAGGGCTTCGTCGTTGTAGCTGAGCTCGGTGAAGATCGAATCGTCGGCCTGGAAGCTGATGGCGGTGCCGGTGCGCTCCTTCGGATCGCGGCCCAGGGCCGACCCGATGGGCCGGTACAGGCGGACTTCGCTGTCGGGGATCGGCTTGACAGCCTCAACCGGAGCGCCGCGGGCGTATTCCTGAACGTAAACGCGGCCCTCACGCCGGACTTCCACACGCAGCCATTTGGACAGCGCGTTGACCACCGACACGCCGACGCCGTGCAGCCCTCCGGACACCTTGTACCCACCGCTGCCGAACTTGCCGCCGGCGTGTAGCACGGTAAGCACCACTTCCAGCGCAGACTTCTTGAGCTTGGGCTGCTCGTCCACCGGAATGCCGCGGCCGTTGTCCACGATGGTGACGCGATTGTCGGGATGGATGGTGATGTCTATGGCGTCGCAATAGCCCGCCATGGCCTCGTCGACGCTGTTGTCGACGACTTCACGGACGAGGTGGTGCAGGCCGCGCACGTCGGTGCTGCCGATGTACATGCCCGGGCGGCGGCGCACCGCCTCCAGGCCTTCCAGCACCTGGATGTCCTGGGCGCTGTAGGAGCCGGGTTGGCGGGGTTTCTTGCCCGAGTCTTGCGTGGGGGCGGGGTCTATCATCGAGCCTCCTGTGTGGTTTTGGCAGCCAGCGCCGTAAGCCGTTCGAGCCGCTCCTTGTAGAACAGGAAGCCCGCGGCCGCTACCCCTGTCCCGATGTACGCATTGCCGACGATGGCCGCCAGCAGCCCAGCCGGATTGGTGGCCAGCAGCTGCCAGGCAAAGGGCAGACCGATCGAGATCAGGAACGTCAGGCCAATCAGAGCCAATGCGGCCCAAAAATTGCCCGCTATGACCGTCACGCTCAAACGCACGGCCATCAACGGACCTGCGTCACTCAGCAGCAGCGCCTGGATGGAGAAAAACAGGTACACGATGGCCCACAGCAGGCCGATCTGCACTAGGAAAGCCAGGAAGTCGCCCGCCGCGGGACTGAACGACGACAGGATGACGTAGGCTCCGCCTACCGGAATCGCAGCCACCATCAGCGCGACGCACACCAGGACCAGAAAGGCAATGAGGCGGCGCCAGTAACGCCACACGGCCCGCAGCATCAACCGCAGATCGGTCTGCCCATCCCGTACGAGCTGCGCAATGAGTCCCAGGTAGAAGCAGCTGATCCACAGCCCCACGAGCAGCGCGGCCACGGCTAACCCCAGCAGCAGCGCGGAGCTGTTGACGGCGAAGTCGGAGGCGAGGCCGAGCAGCGGGATCGCCTCCAGCCGGACCACCAGGCTCGGCAGGTAGAGCGCCGCCATGGAGAAGACGTTGAAGCCAGAGATGAACTGCTGGATGAGCGCCGCGTAATCCCCGTACTGCACAGGGACGTCGGTCTGCAGCAGCTGCGCCAGCACCGGCCCGATGGTGGCCCTGGGGCCCAGCCATAAGAACAGGTCGACCAAGATGGGGATGGCGACGATCCACAGCCGGCGATTGGTCGCGCCGAATCCCTCCGACAGGGTGTCGATGACCTTCAAACGATGGAAATTCCTATAGGCAATTTTACCAAATCAGCGCGGGAAGCAGGCGCTGATTCCGCTGCCGAGCAGGCTTGACGGCCCGTTTCTTACCGGCGGCGGCGCGGCTGATACTGACGCCGCAGCCGCGTAGCCTCGTAGGCCTCGTTCTTCTTGGGTAGGACGTACCTCAGGAAATACGCCAGGTAGCCCGCCAAGCCGAGATAGCACAACGCCACGAGGTACAGGAGCAGGCGCGACTCGATCCACGGAATGGCCGCACCGCCGACACGAAAGCCAATCAGCACCAGCCCGACGATGGCAATCGACCAGGCCCAGGTCCGAATCTGCCCCACCTTGCGGGTGATGGGCGCACGCTTGTAGTTCTGCTGCTCAACCAGGTAGGCCAGGGTTGTGCTGAGCATGGCCATTGTCAGAAAAAAGAGCACCGCGGGCCAAACGAAGCGGAACTGAGGAGCGGCGGGGCTGAGCAAGTAAGCCCCGGAGAGATAGTTCACCGCGTAAGAATAGATGAGCGACGCCGGTTAACGGGCGAGGTCACGCGGCAGGGCTTGACCGCCCCGCTGCCGGCTAGATGCGGAAGCCGGCCAGATCGCCGAGGGCGCGGAGCTTGGAAAGCGCTTCGACCTCGATCTGGCGTACGCGCTCGCGGGTGATGGTGAGCTGCTCGCCCACTTCATCGAGCGACAGCGGCTTGGACATCAGATAGCGAGCGCGAATGACGAATGCCTCGCGCGTGCTCAAGCTGCGCAGCGCGTCTTCCAGCAAATCACGCAGCTCGGCGCGGATGACTTCCTCTTCGGGTGAGCCAATCTTGTTGTCGGCCTGCAGGTCGCCCAGCGTGGAGTCTTCGTCCTCCCCCACGGGCTCATCCAACGATGCCGAGACCCACGAAGCCGAACGGGCGGCGCGAACCTTCTCGATGGTCAAGCCCGCGGCATTGGCGAGCTCGTACTCGTCGGGCAGCCGCCCCAGCTTGCCATGCAAATCGGACTCGATGCGCAGCAGCTTCTGGCGGAGCTGCGCCACGTACACAGGCAGGCGAATCATGGCCGCCTGTTCCTCGATGGCGCGGCCGACAGCCTGGCGGATCCACCACACGGCGTACGTGGAAAAGCGGAGGTTGCGCTTGTAATCGAACTTCTGGGCCGCACGAATCAGGCCCAGGTTGCCTTCCTGGATGAGGTCCGAAAGGGGCAGACCACGATTGGCGTACTTCTTAGCTACGCTCACCACGAGGCGCAGATTCGCCTCCACCAGCTCGTTGATCGCGGTGTTGTCGCCGTCGGCCACACGCCGGCCGAGCGTTTGCTCCTGCTCGGCGGTTAGAAGCTGTCCGCCGTGGGCAACGCGCACCTCAGCCAGGTACGCGCCAAGGGCCTCATCTGCAAGTTCGTCACTTAGTTCAAGTTCACGTTCGAAAGAATTCTTGCTCACAACCGGTCCGAGTGTATCGCGCTGCCCGTTTGACCGCCAGTACCCCCCCAAATGGGTATCTGAAGCGCGAAGACGCACCCGATATACTCGACCGGTGGATAGCTCCGAGCCCGTCTCGGAGGCAGCCGTTTCCCCTCAGCCTCCGTCTATAGCTCCATTACAACTGAGTCCCGCATCCCGCCTCAAACGCGGCGGCACGATGCGCGAGATCCTGGAAACGCTCATTCTCACGGCCATCATCTTCCTGGGCGTTCGGGTGCTGGTCCAGAACTACAAGGTCGAGGGCTTCAGCATGGAGCCCACGCTCAACGACGGGCAGTACCTGCTGATCAACAAGATCGGCACCCATTTCCAGCCGCCCAAGCGTGGCGACATCATCGTGTTCGAATACCCGCTGGATACGAGCAAATCGTTCGTCAAGCGGGTGATCGGCCTGCCCGGCGACACGGTCGAGGTACGCGATCACGACACTATCGTCGACGGCAAGGTCATCTCGGAGCCCTACATCAAGGCGCCGGCCAACAGCTTTTTCCCGCCAACCGTCGTACCCCCGCACGAGTACTTTGTGATGGGCGACAACCGCAATAACAGCAGTGACTCACGCAGCTGGGGCATGCTCCCCGAAAACGACCTCATTGGGACGGCCTGGGTATCGTATTGGCCGCCGTCGTCCTGGGGCATCATCAAGCACTTCGCCTATCGCGAGCTGACGTAGCCGGGCGCCGATCGGCGGCCCAAGGGGCTAGGTGTCAGGGTAGCGAGCAACGAACGTCTCGGAGCGGAGCCCACAGGGCTGGGCATGCGGGACGGACTAGGACGCGGCTTGGTGGTCCTCGTCGAAACCGTAGTGCCGAAGCGCGAGGCCGACGACCTGGGCAATCTCCTGCGGCTTGGCATTGGCATACGGATCGCCGTCCACGACCAGGATGGGCTGATCCTTCCAGGCAAAGCCTAAGGGCAGCGGCTCTTCGCGAGTATCGATTTCGCGGTACTCCAGGTTCATGCGCTCCAGGTAGTTCTCCAGGCGCTTCACGTCCGGATCGCCGCCGGGGCCGATGAGCAGCAAGTCTGGCTGCATGGGTGCGCGCTTCTTGAAGAACTTCATGAAGTTCTCGCGCCAGTCGTATCGCATGTCGGCGCCGATTCTAGCCGGCAGTCAGGCAGTTTCCAATCGGGCGATCACCTGGTCTTTCTTGACCACGTCACCCTCCTGGTACAGCACCTCCAGGAGCTTGCCGCTGGCGGGTGAGGGGAACTCCACGTTGACCTTCTCGGTCATGAACTCGGCGATCACTTCGCCCTGCTGCACCATGTCGCCAGGCTGCTTCAACCACGCTGCCACGGTGCCTTCTTTCACGTCTTCACCCAGCTCGGGCATCTTCAGGTCTACGATCATGCGCTCCCCATGGTAAACGAGTGTTAGTCCAGCGGATGAATCACGACGCCGGTGGCCAGCTTGGGATAGAAATAGGTCGACTTCTGCGGCATCTTGTCCCCGGCCAAAGCGACGTCACGGATCGCAGTGGCCGGCGTCGACCGAAGGATCAACACCAGCTGGGCTTCGTCAGCCTGCACCGCGCGGATCGCGAGGTCCGGCTCTTGGATGTAGCGGAAGTAGCGCTGGCGGGCCGCGTCCTCGGCCGATAGCCCGAGCGCGCGGGCGATTGCGCCGTGGATGACCGACACGTCCAGCTGGTTCCAGGCAGGCGAATGATCGGGATCGAAGGTCTTGCCCTGCCATTCCCGTTTCAGGGCCAGGACACGCAGGCCGTTGGGCGGCGGCCCGAACATCACGAAGGCAGGCCTGACTTCGGCATCGGCCTGAGCTGTGGCCGCCTGGAGGGCACGCGGCGAAGGGCTTTCGGCCGCGGCAATCACTTCGAAGTACTCGCCCAGTCCGGAGCCCAGCTGCCCGAGCTGCGCAGCCGATAGGTCGTACATCAGACGATGCGTCGGCAGTACGACCAGCCCCGGATCTTGGAAATCAACCAGCACCATCATCACGAAGTCGGATGGCTGCTCGCCGGCTGTCTGTTGGCCGGCGCGCCTCTCGTCGCGATAGGCCAGGGCGGTCTCGTAACGGTGGTGGCCATCGGCGATGAACAGCTTGCGATCCGCAAAGAGCGTCCCGATCGCCGCGTGCAGGCCGGGATCGGACACCGGCCAGAGGCGGTGCTCCTCACCAAGATCGTCGGTCGCCGCGGCGGCGGGCTCCGTCTCGCGGACGGGCTGCAGCAGGGCCCGCACCTCGCCACTCGGATCTTCGTACAGACCAAACACCGGACTGACGTTGGCCCGAACGGCGCGCATCAACTGGATGCGATCTTCCTTGGCCTTGCTGTGGGTGGCCTCGTGCGGCAGCACGACGCCGGCCTCCCAGGGCTCGAGCTTCACACGCACAACCAGGCCGACACGAGTATGCGTGGCGCCCGCCACGGCGAAGCGCTGCTCGTACAGGTACAGGGAGGGCTCGTCTCGACGCAGGACTCCCGCGCTGCGCCACGCCTGGTAGCACCGGCCCGCCTCCGCGTAGCGATCGGGCTCGCGTCCCAGCTCGAGGCGGACGACGTTGTAGGGGCTGCGATCGTACAGCTCAGCCTGCTGTGCGGGCGAAATCACGTCGAACGGGGGAGCGATTGCGTCCGCCAGCGGCACACCGCTGAAGCGCAGCCCCGCGAAGGGTCTAACCTCTGCCATCGGTCTTAGTGTAGGAGGACCCATGCGCTACGATCTTGGGGACCCAATCCCGCCAAGGAGAGTTTCTCTGTGCCATTGAACCTCCGCATTCCTGGTCCGACACCAGTCCCGGATGAGGTGCTGGGCGAGCTGTCCCGGCCGATGATCAACCATCGCGGGCGGGAATACGCCAGCATCCTGGGCGAATGCACAGAGGGTCTGAAACGGGTCTTTCAAACCGCCAACGACATCATCTTCTACCCCTCGTCCGGCTCGGGAGCGCTGGAGTCCTGCATCGTCAACACGCTTTCTCCCGGGGACCGCGTGCTGGGCGTTTCGATCGGCTCGTTCGGCAAGCGCTGGGGTGAGATCGCCCGGCTGTTCGGCGCAGACGTCACCATGCTGAATTTCGAGTGGGGCCAAGGCGCCGATCCCGGGGCAGTGGCCGAGAAGCTGCGCGCCGAGGGGCCGTTCAAGGCGGTGCTGGTGACCCACAATGAGACGTCGACCGGCGTAACCAACGACGTCAAGTCGCTGGCCGAGGTCATCAAGCCCACCGGCGCCCTCCTGATGGTCGACTCCGTCAGCGGCATGGGCGCGGTCGAGCTGCAGACCGACAACTGGCAGATCGACGTGGTGGCCACCGGCTCGCAGAAGGCGCTGATGCTCCCTCCGGGCCTGGGGCTGGTATCCGTCAGCGCACAGGCCTGGGAAGCGCATAAGCAGGCCAAGATGCCGCGCTTCTACTGGGACTGGACGAACTGCATGAACTACCAGCGCCGAGGCGAGAATCCATATACCCCACCGGTGAGCCTGTACTACGGCCTGCGCAAGTCGCTCGAGCTCATCGAGCAGGAAGGTCTGCAGAACATCTATCGCCGGCACAACGAAATAGGCGCGTATTGCCGCGGCGCCATGCAGGCGCTCGGCCTCAAGCTGTTTGCCGACCCGAAATACGCCTCGTCCGTGGTCACCGCGGCCTACGTGCCCGAGGGCATCGGCAGTAAGGACATCCAGAAGATCCTGGAGGACAAGTACGACGTGGTGATCGCCATCGGACAGGAGCAGCTGACCGACAAGATCATCCGCATCGGCCACCTTGGCTGGGTGCACCTGGAGGACGTCAAGGCGTGCATGGCCTGCCTGCGTGAGACGCTGGTCGAGCTGGGCCACAAGGTGCCCGCCGGCGCAACGGTCTGAAGGCCGCCTCGCCGCGCATGCGCGTCCTCGTCACCGATCCCATCGCCCAGGAGGGGCTGGACTATCTGCGGCAGTTCGCCGACGTTGACGTTCGGACCGGCCTGAAGGGCGCCGACCTGCTGAGCGCCGTCAGCGAGGCCGAGGCGCTGGTCGTGCGCAGCGAGACGCAGGTGACGGCAGACGTCATCGAGGCTGGCTCCAAGCTGCAGGTCGTTGGCCGCGCCGGAGTAGGTGTGGACAACATCGACGTCCCGGCCGCCACCCGCCGTGGCGTGCTGGTGGTGTACTCGCCGACCGGCAACACCATTGCCGCCACCGAGCACACCATGGCCATGCTGCTGTCGGTGGCGCGCAACGTCCCGCAGGCATACGCCTCCCTCAAGGGCGGCGAGTGGCAGCGGTCCAAGTTCGTCGGCCTCGAGTTGCGGGGCCGGACGTTGGGCATCGTGGGCCTGGGCAAGATCGGCCTGGAAGTCGCCAAACGCGCCCGCGCCTTTGAGATGGAGCTGGTCGGCTACGACCCGTACATCTCGGCCGAGCAGGCCCGGGCAGCCGGCGTCGAGCTGCTGTCGATCCCGGACATCATGCGCCGGGCCGATTTCATCACCGTGCACACGCCGTTGACGCCAGCTACGACGAACCTTATCGCCGACAAGGAATTCGCGCTGGCGAAGCCCACGCTGCGTATCGTCAATTGCGCCCGCGGCGGCATCATCAACGAGGACGCGCTGGCCAAGGCGGTGAGCAGCGGCCGCATCGGCGGCGCGGCGATCGACGTGTTTACCAAGGAGCCAGCGCTGGACAACGTGCTGGTCCAGACCAACGGCCGGATCATCGTGACGCCGCACCTGGGCGCCTCTACCGAGGAAGCGCAGATCGCCGTCGCGGTGGACGTGGCGCGGCAGATCGAAGAGGTCGCTCAGGGCAGGCAGCCCCGTTTCGCCATCAACGCTCCGGCTGTCCCGCCCGAGCTGGCTGAGATCCTGGGGCCCTTCCTAGGGCTGGCCGAGAAGCTGGGCCGGCTGTACACGCAGCTGACCGAAGGGCAGATCGGGCCCATCGAGCTCACGGTCGGCGGCGATATCGCACAGCATTCCCCAGCACCGATAACGACCGCCGTGCTCAAGGGCATTCTGGAGGCCACGTCCGATCAGAAGGTGAACGTGGTCAACGCGGGCGTCCTGGCCAAGGCCCGCGGGCTGACCGTCACCGAGAAGCGCGTCTACGACATCGATACGTTCGAGAGCCTGGTGACGCTGCAGGTGGGCGATACGCTGGTGGCAGGGACGGTCGAGTACGGCGAGCCGCGCATCGTGCAGATGAATCGCTATCGGGTGGACCTACCCGCCCAAGGCCAGTGGCTGGTGGCGCGCCATCAGGACCGGCCTGGCATGGTCGGCAAGGTCGGCACTCTGCTGGGCGAGACCGACATCAACATCTCGGGCATGCAGGTTGGCCGGCTGACCGCTCGCGGCGGCGATTCGATCATGATCCTGATCGTCGACGATCCAATCCCGGACGACGTGCTGGAGCGCGTCCGCGCCATCCCCGGCGTAGGGGAGACGCGGCTGGTCAGGCTCTAGCCGCGCCGGCGGTCGCCACGCGGCATGGCGCTCACGTTCCTCCTGGCCCGCCACGCCGAGAGCGACTGGAACGGTCGTGGGATGTACCAGGGCCGGCTCGATGACAGCCAGCTCAGCCCCCTCGGGATGCGGCAGGCCGAAGCCCTGCGAGATCGGCTGGCAAATCGCGAGCTGACCGCCGTCTACAGCAGTCCGCTGCGGCGCGCCCTTCAGACGGCGCGCATCGTGGCGGGTGTGGACGGATCGGTGATTACCCGTCGGGAGCTCCTGGATATGGACCACGGCGCCTGGTCCGGTCGTTCCCGCGAGGAGGTGGCGGAAACGTGGCCCGAGCTGCACCGGCAGTGGCAGACCGAGCCAGCCGCGGTGCGCATGCCTGGAGGCGAATCATTGCTGGAGGTGCGCGCTAGAGCGCTGAGCTTCCTGGCGTATGCGCGACAGGAGCACGCCGACGGCCAGGTGGTGGTGATCACCCATGGGGAGGTGCTGCAGCTGATGCTGGCGCACTTCCTGCAGATGAAGCCGGACGGGATGTGGAGCATCGAGCGTGACAATTGCGGGCTGTCCGTGATCGAGGACCACGAGGTGCCCTTGATCATGGCCATTAACGATACGTGCCACCTCGAAGGGTTAAGATCGAGCGTACACGTACAGGTGCGTTGAGGAGGTGTTCCCCCGATGTCGGAGATGAGGTTCGACCGGCTTTTCCGCACCCCGAATTCCGAAGGCTACAGCCTCATGGATGGCAGCCGGCGGCTGGGCCGGATCGACTTGCACTTCACCGCCGCCACGGTGTACGGCACGCTCATCCTGGAGGTCGATCGCGAGGAGGGCGAGATCCTCAAGATGATCGAGGAAATCGACAACGATCTGGTGCTGTCCGCCGAAGTCCCACGAGAAGACTTCCTGGTCACCGTCTATCGCGGCACAGAGCTGGGCTTCTACAGCGACGACTACCTCGAGGAAGAGCAGGGATCCGCCTCAAACAACTAAGCTTTAGCCTCGATGCGAACTGAACGGGCAGAATCCTTTGGCGGCGTGGTCCACCGCAAGCTCCCCGAGGGGCCGCTCGAAGTAATCATCGTGGGCCGCCGGGACCCGGGCATATGGGGCCTACCGAAGGGAACACCTAACCCGGGCGAATCAATGGAGGAAACGGCCAAACGCGAGGTCCGCGAAGAGACCGGCGTGGAGGTCGAGATCGAGCGCAAGATCGACGTGATCGAGTACTGGTTCGTGCGCGCCGCCATTGACACGCGCTTCCACAAATTCGTGCATTTCTACCTGATGCGGCCAATTGGTGGCGACACCTCGCTGCACGACCACGAGCACGACTTCGTGGAGTGGCTGCCGATCGAGGAGGCCAAGGCCCTGCTCAGCTACCAGAACGAAGTGCGCGTGCTGGAGAAGACGGAAGCGCTGCTGGCGGGGCCGGAGGTTGGCGACTAGAGGGGACAGCGGCCGGCCTGGCTAGCATTCGCCCATGGAAATGCACGCCCCCGCTGAGCCGCGGGATACGGACGAGGAACCGGACGGAGTCGAGACGGATCCGCTGCGCTGGGTCCGTTTCCTGTGCGTCGCCTTACTCGTCGTTGGTTTCATCCAGCTGGCTGCGTCGGTCATTTCCCTCGCTGTCCTCGTATGGCCAGCCGTCCATCCTGCTGTCAGCAGACAGCTGATCGACGAGCAAGCGTTCGGCTTCAACCGTTTTCAGCTTCAAACCATCATCTCGTCAATCCCGGTGTGGCCATTCGCGGCTTGGGGAATTCTGAGGGTGCTGCTTCAGTTCTATGACGAGTGGACGCTGGACGAAGCGGAAGAGGTCGAGGCCTAGCGCTGGAGGCCGAGGGCCTGCGCCTTCTCCTCGTTGCGCTGCTCCGACTTGAGGCGGGCGAGGTCGACTTCGCTCCAATCGACGAACGCGGTGGCCAGCTCGGCGAGTCCCGGATGAATCTCCCGCACCTTTTCAGTAAGCTCGTGCACCACCGCGCGGTAGTCGGGATGGCCCTGGATGGTCGAGCGCAGCTCGACCATGTGGGCCAGCTCGCGGAGATTCAACTTCATGAGCCAGCGCACCCGGTAGGCCGTCGGAACCACGTACTGCGCCTCACGGGGGAAGCGCTCGGCCAGCGATTGATAAGCCGCGTCGGCCACGGCCATGCATTCGCGGAACCGCTCCTCGTAGACCGACTCAGCCAGCTCGGCAGGCATGGTGTAGCCCAGGTGAGTGCCGATGAGCTGGCGCTGCTGCGTGCAGATGCGATGGCGCTGCAAGTCCTTGTAAACGCCAAAGTTGGCGCACAGCTCCACGGTGTACTCCGGCATCTCGAATGCCCGTCCGGGCTTGCGGTGCCGGCTGCCACGTCCGTCGAGGTGCGCATGCAGCAGCTGCCGCCGCTCATCCGCCGGCATCGCCGCGACAGCCGCGCGGACCTCGGACAGCGGCCGCCCAAGGTGCGGGTACAGCAGCCCGGCCAAGACTTTCTCTTCAGCAAGTGGATCCGCGTCGACTATGGTCACCGCCTGGACAGCGGTCGCTCCTCCTGTTGAACGGTCGGGCAGCTGCCGCCGCAAACGGGCGGCTAGGCCACCCACTGCCAGCTCGCGCTGTCGCAGGTAGGCCGAATGGTCCCGGCCGCGCTCCGATCCGGCTCGCTTGGTGAAGGCCGGGATAACCATGCCCAGCTCACGGCTGAGCTGAAAGCCGAGCTCACGAACCTCGGCCAGCGGGCTGGCGGCCATCTTGATGAGCAGGTACTCGAACGCGCGACCATTGCCGAACACGCCCATGTTGGTGAGATGGCCAATGGGCAGCAGCGAGCGCAGGATGTCGGCTGCCTTGGCACGAATGGCGGCGCGGTGCGCTCCTTCCGAAACGTCAGGTCCCGGCGGAAAGGCTTCGCGCAGCTCCGCCATGAGCGGCACTATGGCCTCGCTGTAGGTCTGGAAGCAGGCGTTCATCGAACGCTCGTAGATCTCTGCCAGTGGCGAGGCCATGACCTCGCGCGGGCGGATGTACTCGAACTGCCCGTCGACCTGGCGGTCGAAGAAGACGTAGCGGGTCGACTTTTCCAGCGGCGACAGACCGATGCGGCTCTCTTCGACCTCCTTCGCGGCCAGCGCGCTGATGCCTTCCAACGCCACATGCGCGCCGCCGAGCTCGGCGACCGAGTCGTCGCCGTAGCCCACCAGGACCCGCTCATAGAACTGCTCGGCCCTCTCGGCCGCCACGAGCCCGTCGCCCTCGCCGCGGGTCGGTCCTTCGAGCGCCAGGTCAGGATTGCTGATGAACTCGTCCAAGAACACACGGCGAAGGCTCTTGGTGGTGCGCGAATAGCGCGAAAAGAGCGCTCCCTTGACGACTTCCGGCAGGTTGCGAAGCGCAAATACGCCGCGGTCGAGGTTAGTGAAATACGGCCCGAGCAGCGTCCGCTCTCTGGCGCTAAATTCGCTTACTGACACGCTCCCAGGATATTTGATGGAAAAACCGCGAGCAATTGGATAGGACCGCCAGGGTTCTCCATGATGTTTTTGCGCGGGCCTTTCATCGGGCCGAAACTACCGCTTCGAAGGTTAGCGTGACAGCAGCCCCGAGCCTCGAAGCCATGTCCAACCGGGACTTACACTTCGAACCGTGCTGTACCCGATAGCCGTGTCGGCGCTGTCGGCGCTGTTCGCCGCGGTGCTGCTGGGCCAGTACATCCGCCGAAGGCGGCCATACCAATTGATCTGGACGCTTGCGCTGACGATGTCGGCGCTGGCTTCCATGGCCTATGTGTGGGCACTGCCGCCGACCAGCAGCCCGCTGGCCTTCCGCGCCTATTACGCCCTGGGGGGAGCACTGATGCCAGCCTGGCTGGGCCTGGGCAGTGTCTACCTTGTCATGCCCCAACGAGGAGCTGAGCGCCTGGCCGGGGCGCTGACCACGCTCAGCGCCATCGCTGCCGGAGCGGTGATCGCCGCCCCTCTCGACCTGGCAGCCCTGCATGGGCTGCAGGGCGGGCCCGGCACGGGCATCCTGCTACCCGGCGCCTGGCTGCCATTGACCGTCGTGCTCAACACGCTTGGGGTAGCAGCGGTTGTGGGTGTGGCCGTGTACTCAGGTATGCTGGCCGCCCGCCGGAGGGGCGATAGCTGGCTACTCGGCAGCAACGCGCTCATCGCCGCGGGCGACCTCGTGGTTGGAGCAGCCGGGGCGATGGCCCGCACCGGCCGGCCGGAGCTCTTCTGGGTAACCATGCTGGCCGGCTGGGCCATCATCTTCGCCGGGTTCATGCTCGCCGGTGCAAACCGCCGGTTTACGCCAGGTTCTCGCCCTGATACCGGCCGGCATAGCCAGCCTGCGTCGCCTGCTCGAGCCTGAAAAAGACGAGCTGCATAATCCTCGCGTCCTTCTGGACGTCCAGCCCCGCGGGATTCTCGACCACCAGCAAGCATTCGCTGCGGCCGGCGTAGCCGGGATCCCAGACGGCGGTGTGGAGCGTTGCTCCGCAGCGCAGCAAGCTCGATCGCGGCCGGCCGAGAGCCATCACGTCCAGTGGCAGGCGCACCACTTCGTTGAGCTGCACCATGTATGTGCCAGCTGACAAATGCACCCAGCCCCAGAAGTCGAATGCCAGCGGCACCCGATCCGGGAGCTGGCGATCGTCACTGCCCAGCCGGCCTGACTCCGTAAACTCGAAAACTGCACTTAACGTGACGTCCAAGCCGCAGGGCTGCAGCTGCAAGCTTTGATCCGGCAGGCCGCTCACCAGCTTGGGATCGGCATTCATCAACTCCAGGATTGCCTCACGAGGCAGCACGCCACTCACGCTATCAGTTGCTCCTACCTGTTCAATACTGCGGGCCGTGGTTTCGAACATCAATGGGATTCTCCTTCGACGATCAGTTTCAGACGTGTTGGGCAGCCGCAGATGGCGCTCAGCGCGTCTTCGATCTGCCATTTGAGGCGCTGCTCGAGATAGCGGAGTGAGCGAACGCAGGGAACGGTAACGCTGGCCAAGCCCGGCTCGTAACGGAGCAATTTGCTCGGCGCCAGCCATTGCGCAAAGGCGGCTGGCTTCATCTCGCCAGACAGCGCTTGCTTGGCCACCTCCCATACGTTCACATCGCCAGTCCGCTCGGAAGCCGGTCCGGACGAGCTGGTGGTGGGGGCCAGGAGCCGAAGATCGCGGGCCGGAGCGACGTCATGCGCATCACGGACCACTGCTTGGACAGAAGCAGCCGCGGACGGTGACCGCTCCGCGACCCCTGGCTCCTGGCCCCCCCAGCCGCGCATGCGCACGAGTGGCATGCTGGCGGCTATTGCGTCGGTGCCCGTTGCCTGCAATGGCACCGAGTAGTCATCCTCGATGGCCTTGCGTAAAAAGCCTGCTTCGTTCCTCAACGACTGCCGGCTTTTGAGATCACGGACCAGGCTCATCTTCTGGCGAATCAGCTCAGCTGGAAAATCCGTAGCGAGCCGTCGGGCCGCGGTCTCGGTGATGTTGGCTTGTACGAGCTCGCGCGCAACAACATCAACACTGTCGGTACTGTCTTCGGGTATCTCTTCAGTTGGCAAATTGCCAGCGTTAGGACCCGTAGCAAGATGCACCCGATGGCCGGCGTGAGCCGGTAGAGCCGCAAGTAGCGTTGGCGTGGTTTTACGCGCTGCCGGAACGGCTGCGACGTCTTCCGATTCCAGCAGATAGCCGGCTGCGATGGTCGATGCCCGGTCAACGTCTTCGGCCACGAGCGGATCGTCCATCGCCACGTGATAGAGGCTGGAGATGCGGATGGTGCGCTTACGCTCCGGGTCAAAGCGCGAGCGGCACTGCACGCGTACGAAGTGCCGCGCCTCGGGCCGCTTGAGCTCGCGCATGATGGTCCAGCGGGAAACGCCAACCTCCTCGGCCAGCGTCTGCTGGGTGGGGAAGCACCAGTCGCGGCGCTCTTTGGTGACCTGGTTGTAGTAGCAGTGCATGCGTAAGCGCACGATGAGCACCGACAGCGTGGGCCCCAGTCGCGGCGCCCAGCGTTCCCAGAAATAGCGTGTGCTGACGACGACCTGCTTGGGCCGAATGATGCCGTCCTTGGCGTCGTGATAGAAGGGCTGCAGCTCGATTGAATCAGACACCGGCTGCTGAGACCCGTCCTGCGCAATACCCTTGCCCGTGGGCATAGATCTCCCGTCCCTGCCAGGCCAGAGGACAAAGCTCCCTCCAACGCCGCTGCCGGGCAGACTGTTATGTTGCCTTTGGAACGTCCGCTTCGACCTCGGCGAATGTCGCCTAGCCAGGGCCAATCGCCGCTGACAAGCCCTAGATCCCCTCGGTCTCGGGCCAGTATATGAGGGGCAAGATCGCAGTCAAGTGGCTTTGCAAGGAGACGTAAACAGGCGGTAAAAACTCCGGCTGCCGGAACAAACTTTGGACGAAATGTTTGGGTAGACAGGACCGACCAGCTCGTCCCCGGACATTGACGTGCACGTGAAAGATCGAGGCTATACTGTCGCTATGGAGCGAGCCAGTGGCTACGTCCAAATAGGTGAGGCGGCGGCCCGCGCTGGCGTGACCCAGCGCACGCTGCGCTACTACGAAGAGCTGAAGCTGTTGAGCCCGGCCAGCCGCATGGAAGGCGGCTTCCGGCTGTACTCGCCTGACGATCTCGAGCGCATCATCTATATCAAGAACCTCCGGGATACGCTGGGGTTCAGCCTGGCGGAGATCAAGGAGATGATCGAAGCCGAGGATGCGAGGAACCAGCTCAAACATGAGCTGCACCAGACGGACAGCCTGGAGCCGCGGCGGGCCAGGCTGCAGCAGCTGAGAGAGGTGGCGCTGCGCCAGATGCGGATTGTCAATGAGAAGCGGCAGCGCCTGAAAGAGATGCGGGCGCACATCCAGGATCGCATCGATCGTGTCGATGCCCTGCTGCGGGAGGTCGCGGACAGGGAGGTCGATACAATCCCCAGGTGAGCCAGCTAGTCAAGCTGCTGCGCACCGCGGGCCGGAGCACCGGCCGGCCGGCTGCCGGCTTTGGAACGCATCAGGAAACGGCGCGTAAGCGCCTCATCGTCGTGGCCGTGCTGGAAACGGCCGCCGTCGACAAGGCGCGCCAAGCGTTAGAGGCTGGGGCCGATGCCGTAGAAGTGGTTTTCGACCGCGGCAAGGGCGCAGTGGCCAAGCTCAAGGAGCTGGCGGCCGCACTGGATGCGCCGGTAGGCGCGGTGCTGCCGGGGGCCGTAGAGCGCGACTTCAACTTCGCCGAGCTGGAAGGCCTCGGCCTCGACTACGTCAAGGTCGAGGCCGGTGACGTGCCGGCCTCAGTGTTCCTGCTGGAGGGCCCGGCCGTGGTGTTGGACGTCCGCGAGTCGTTCGGCGACACCATGCTGAAGATGCTGAACTTCCTGCCGGCGAAAGTCGTGCAGGTGGATGCGCCGGACAATATCCGGGACTTCAGCGTCAAGCAGCTGATGGAGAAGCGCGTCGACCGCGAGTTGATCGGCAAGCCGCTGCTGATGAAGGTCGGCCCGGAGGTTCGTCCCGAGTCGGCCAAGCTGCTGGCGCTGGTCGCCCCGAACGGTCTGGTGGTGCCCGCAGCGGATGTGAAGGGCTGGGTTGAGGCGGCCGCCGAGCTCAAGGAGCCGGTGGACGCCGACGAGGACACTGGCGCAAACATCAGCCTGCGGGTGCCGAGCGAGACGACGGCCCGGCGCTAGGGCCCGATAACCTCCAGCCCGGCCATATAGGGCCGCAGGACCGTGGGCACGCGGATCGAGCCGTCGGCTTCCTGGTAATTCTCGATAACGGCAGGCAAGACGCGGCCGGCGAGGCCGGATCCATTGAGCGTGTGCACGAACTCGACCTTGGCCTCGGGCGCGGGACGATAGCGAATGTTGGCACGGCGCGCCTGGAAGTCCTCGAAGTTCGAGCAGGAGGAGATTTCGACGTAGCGGTTCTGCGCTGGCATCCACACTTCGGGATCGAACTTCATGGCGGCAGTGAAGCCGAGGTCCCCGGTGCACATCTGAACGATGCGGTACGGAAGCTCCAGGGCCTGAAGCACGCTGCAGGCGTCGTCCAGCAGTTTGCGCAGCTCCTCGTAGGAGTGCTCCGGCTCGACGAACTTCACCAGCTCCACTTTGTCGAACTGGTGCACGCGAATGAGGCCGCGTGTGTCGCGGCCGGCGGCCCCAGCCTCTCGCCGGAAACAGGCAGTGTAGGCGGCGAAGTAGCGCGGCAACGTGCCAGGCTCGAGGATCTCGTCGCGGTACATATTCGTAACCGGCACCTCCGCTGTGGGCACCAGGAACAGGTCGTCGTCGGTGCGGAAAGCGTCCTCCTCGAACTTGGGGAGCTGGCCGGTGCCGACCATCGAGTCGCGCTTCACCAGGTAGGGCGGCCACAGCTCGGTGTAGCCACGACTTGTATGCCAATCGAGCATGAAGCTGATAAGGGCGCGATTGAGCTTAGAGCCCAGACCCTTCAGCATGAAGAAGCGGCTGCCGGAGATCTTGACGGCACGCTCGAAGTCCATCATGTCCAGGGCCTCGCCCAGATCCCAGTGGGGCCGGGGCGGGAAGTCGAACTGCCGTGGTTCGCCCCAGCGCTCGATCTCGACGTTGTCTTCCTCGCCGGCGCCTTCGGGCACGGACTGGTGCGGCAGGTTCGGGATACGCAGCAGCATGTCGTCGCGGCTGGCTTCGAGGGGAGCCAAGGCCGCTTCCAGCTCTTTGATGCGGTCCGACACCTCACGCATCTCTTCGCGCACACGATCGCGCTCCGCGCCATCCGTCATGCGGGGGAAGCGTTTGGAGGCCTCGTTACGGCGCTGCTGCAGCTCCTGCGCTTCGGCTTGAGTGCGGCGTATCTCGGCATCAATCGCGAGCAGGCTGTCAATCGGCGCGTCCGTCGCGCCTTTGAGCTGCGCACCGCGGCGCACGCGTTCGGGATCCGAGCGGATGAGCTGCAGAGGAAGCATCTCTTAAGCCTACAGATGTGGTCGAATCATCGCTCGTTCCCTCGGGTTAACCCATGTGGCGTAGGGTCCGCTAAGTAGTTACTTTGGCCGGCTGGTGCATGTACACTGGCAATCGCTTGTTGACAGTTTGTCTGACAACTGGTCCCGAGTGTGGGGAGGATCAAGCTCACCAAGTCGGTGTCTCCACGCGGGGTGGTAACGCGCTTGATTCAGATGGGATCTCGTCAGCCGGTTGCGCTGAGCGACAGCAAATTACTTCGGAGGGGAAGCGTTTTGGCTTCGGAACAATCCAGCAGTGAATCGCGCGGCAAGAACGGTGGCCGGGCGGTTCGGGAAAAATACGGGGTGGAGTTCTTTCGTGAGATAGGCCGCAAGGGCGGCAACTCGTTGAAGGAGCGGGGCGCCAACTACGTCGAGCTGGGCCGGTTGGGCGGCGAGGTGACCAAGGCTCGCCATGGCAGCCAGCACTATTCGGACATCGGGCGCAAAGGCGGCCACAATGGCCGCGGCGCTACCAAGAAGGGCAGCGGCCGGCGAAAAGAAGTCCGCTGAGCCGGTGTGGGGCCGGGGAGACCGCTGGCTGCGTCTCGCCGGCCCCGTAGCCGCTGCGCCAGCGACGAACGCCGGACTGGCAAGGTCGGTATGCTACGATGATCGACGCACTTTCCCTGGAGCGTAGCTGTTGATCAATCAACCTCGCCGCCACCGCGGCGCTCTTCTCAGCACATTCGCCGTCCTGATGGCCATCGCCTGGCTGGGCATGGTCTTTGCAGCGCGATCGCTGGCCGCGGACGAGAAGACCGCGGGCTTCGCGGCTTTCATCGGCTTCTTCGTGATCTGCCTCTCGACGGTGCTCTACGTGCTGTTCATGATGGCCGTCGACTCCGACAAAAGCTAGCCGGAGTTTCGTCAAGGCCACAGCTGCGACGGGCGCTGCAGAGCCGCCCTCCTTTCCCATCGTTCACCGTCTTCAGTCACGCATGCGATAGGTTTGAGCGGTGCCACCCAGACCGTCGGAGCTTGCGCGGTGGTGAGCAAGCCGCCATCGCGTCGGCCCGGCCTAGCTGGGCGGGGCGAGGTCCACAAACCAAAGGCCTGGCGGGTCACCGACCAGCCCAAGCTGTCGCGACGCCTCATGTTGGGCGCCGCTGTGGCGGCCGTCCTGGTGGTGGGAGTGGGGACTCTCTACGCCGCCGGCGTTCTCGGGGACACAAGCGCTCGACCCACGCCGGCCAGCGGCGCGTCGAGCGCGGCTTCGGCTGCGAGTCGCGGCATAGTCAGCTCCACGCTCTCGGCCAGCACGCCCACGGCGGTAGCGACGCCGACGGCTGTTAACGCCGCTGCGACGGCGGCGGCCGCGGCCGCTGCCTCGGCCACGCAGGCCGGCCCTTCATTTCCCGCTGGCCCGCCGGTACTGGTGCAGCAGGTGACCCCGATCGCCGGGCGGCCGCCACAGACGGCCGCCGCTAGCTCAGCTCCGGCCAAGCCACGACCCTCGGCCGGCACGAGCGCATTGCCGGGCGCACTGGTCCCGGCGTCGACTCCGACGACCACGGTCTCGGCTGGCGTCGCGGTACAGGCTGACTTGAGCTCGATCAACGCCACGGCGACTGCTCTCGGGTCGCGTGTAAGCTCGCTGCTGGCAACCCCTTCGGCCGCGCCGGCCGGCGCAAAGACGCCCGTGCCTTCGGCCACGAGTACCGCCATTCCGACGGCGGCACCGCCGGCACCGCCGGCCACACCCGAGAGCTAAATTAGCTGAGGGCCGGCTTTGGCAGGTTCGCCTGCCCGTTACAATGGCCGCATGTGGGCGCTGGTCCGCGGCAACTGGCAAAAGGGCGACAGCGTGGCGGTTGCTGTCGGGCTTTTTCTGGCGGTGACAGGTTTCCCCGGGTTCGGGGTCGCGTGGTGCTTCATAGCGCTGGCCTCGGTGGGCCTTCGTGCGGCAGGCGTTTCGGCGGCGACACCGGCCAGGGTCACAATGCGCCGTTGGCTAACCGTGGGCAGGCAGCACTTCGGTTGGTGGTGGCTGGACTGACAGGCCACTGGGCCTTCGACTCGTTCAGCCGCCGCACTCTGTCAGGGATGCTGTTCGGAGCATTGTTCAGCCTGTTTTGTCTGGCGTACCTGCAGCACGCCGTAAAGCAGTTTCGGTCGATCAGCGGGCTCGACACCGAAGAGCTTGTGGTGGGGGAAGAGCCGGCAGCCGGGTACGAGGGCGGCGCCGTCGGTTAACCGGCCTCGAGAACCCGGCCGCTTTGGCTAGCGCGTCGAAGTTCGCCGGCTCGTTGGTGGCGCGGGTGACTAACCTGCCGCGGCGGCCTCCACGGCTATCTGCGCCGGGCCGGGCTCGCCAAAGCCAAGCACCTGGTAGACGTGGATCGGCTCCTTCTTGCCCTTGACGAAGACTTCGCCGCGGTCCTTCACCTTCACCCCGCTGCCGTCCATCAAGTCGAGGGTCGCCTGGCTGATGATCACCTCGTTGGCCTCGTGCGAGGCGACGCCGCTGAGGCGCGACGCAGTGTTGACGGTGTCTCCCAACACGGTGTATTCCATGCGGTTCTTGGAGCCCATGTTGCCGGCCACGAGTTGGCCGCTGTTGATTCCGACGCCGAACGAGGCTTCCTCCCCCGGGCTGGCAGCCAGCGTGTCTTCCAGCCAGGCGATCGATTCCATCGCCGAGCGCACCGCCTTGGTGGCATGGTCCGGCAGGTCGAGCGGGACGTTGAACATCACCATGATGTGGTCGCCGATGAACTTGTTGACGGTTCCGCCATTCTGGTTGACGATGCGCACCATACCGTCGAAATAGCGGTTCAGCAGGCGCAGCATGTCCTCCGCGTGGACGTGCGGAAGATAGAGGTTGCCGAACATGATCGTGGCCACTCTGCGGGTGCCGCCGAGACCGAGTTCGCCGCTGGCGGACATGCTGGAGAGCTGCTGCGCCACGGCCGGGGTGATGTAGCGGCTGAACGTGCTGTAGATGATGCTGCGGCGCCGCTGCTCGCTGATGAAGAGGAAGATGTACAGGGCCCCGGAAGACAGGATCAGCGCGGCGTCGTTATAGGCAAGATTCGGGAGCTCGATGAGCTGCTGCTGGCCGATTTGCGCAGGGCTGAAGAATTGACCCCGGGCGATGCCGACGCGGATGCCGGAGTAGGCCAGTGCGATGACGATCGTGGCGATGACGCCCAGGGCGCCGCCGCGGGCGAACACCAGCGCGGCGAGGAGACTGAGCGCGAACATGATGGCGAAGGTGCTGGCGGCGCTCTGATTGGTGATGAACTTGCCCTGAATGAGGCTCTGCGTCGCGTTGGCGAAGATCTCAACGCTGTCCATCTTGCTGTCGACCGACGTCGGCACGGGGTAGTCGTCGGCCAGCCCGGTGGCGCCGTAGGGCCCGGCCATCACCAGGCGATTGCGCAGCGCTTCCGGGGCGACCCGCCCATCGGCAATGTCGCTCAGGCTGTACGCGGTGCGGTGGTAGCCGGTGGGCTTGCTGAAGAAATAGATCGGCATACGGAAGTACTGATCTATAGGTATGGAGTAGGGTCCGAAGCGCAGCCGGAAGGGGTCGTCGGAGAATTCGAGGTCACTGGTAAAGCCGGGCAGCCTCTGGGCGAAGGCGCTTGCTGCCAGCAGGGAGAGCGGCAGGTATTGCTCCGAACCGCTGTAGTACAGCAGTGGCAGGTCGCGCACGGTGGCGCCATCCGGGTCGAGATTCACACCGGCCAGGATGGGCCGGCCGCGGGCCAGGCTCGGGCTCAAGGTGTCGAACGCGGCGAATTCGAGGCCCTTATCGGCTACGTGATTGGGCAGGCCCTGGCCCGGATGGGCAATGATGACCGGCATCGGCGCCGAGCCGTCCTTGGGGTACATGGCGTAATCGATGGCCGCGGCCATCTTGTCGTCCCCGGGGTTCGGCTCGGGGAAGGAGAGATCCAGCGCCAGCACCCGCGCGCCGGCATCCTTCAAGCGCACGATGAGGTCTGCGTAGTGCGATCGATCCCACGTCTCCAGCCGTCCGTAACGCTGCAGGCTCGCATCATCGACCGAGGCGATGACGATGGTGCCCAGATCCAGCCGGTCGGCAGCGCCGCTCATGAGCTGGTCGTTGAAGAAGTTTTGCTCCTCGGTCAGCACTCCCTTGAAATAGAGCCCGACGACCAGGAGGTTCATCAGCACCACGAGAGCGAAGCCGATGAGTATTCGTCGCGCGACAGCCCGCGTGATCTTCACCACCGAAGGATAGAGGAGTTGGCTTAGGAAGGGGAAGCAGAATGACCTCTCTTGGGGAGAGGTGACAGCCTAGCCAGCGCCAGGGGAGGATTTGCGGTCGGCTTCGCTGCCTGTTTATACTGGTCGGACAACGACGTAATATCCTGGGTTACGAGAGCCCATCGGGCCGCGCCGCGTGCCCGGTGGGCGTTTTGGCTTCTCCCCAGGGATAGAAGGAAGGAAGGTTGCCCTACTACCGCCATCGGCCCAGCCAACCGGAGGGACTGTACCATCCGGCCTTCGAACATGATGCGTGCGGCATCGGATTTGTAGCCAACATCGCTGGCCAGAGATCGCACCAGATCGTTCAGCAGGGCCTGCGGGTTCTCGACAACCTTTCCCACCGGGGCGCCTGCGGCTGCGATCCGCGAACTGGCGACGGCGCCGGCATCATGATGCAGCTGCCTCACGAGTTCCTGCACAGGCATGCTCGTGAAGAGGGCTTGACGCTGCCCGATCCCGGCGAATACGGCGTGGGCATGGTCTTCCTGCCGCGGCCTCGCGGTCCGCGCTTCTCGCATGACCTCGATCGCTGCGAGCTGCTGTTCGAGGAGATGGTGCGCGAGGAGGGGCTGCGCGTCATTGGCTGGCGCAAGGTGCCGATCGAGCTTTCCGCCTGCGGAGACGTTGCTCGCGAGGTCGTGCCCGAGATCCGGCAGATCTTCATTGCGCGCGGCAGCTCCGCCCAAAGCCAGGCCGAGCTCGAGCGCAAGCTCTACGTGGTGCGCAAGCGGGTGGAGCTGGCGGTGCGCGAATCGGGTATGCGCGACGCCAACATGTTCTTCGTGTGCAGCCTGTCGACCTACCGGCTGGTGTACAAGGGCCTGCTCATGTCGCAGCAGATCCCGCAGTTCTATCCGGATCTGAACGATCCCACCATGACCAGCGCGCTGGCGCTGATCCACGCGCGCTTCAGCACCAACACCTTTCCGTCCTGGGACCTCGCGCAGCCCTTCCGGTACATCGCCCACAACGGCGAGATCAATACGCTCCGCGGCAACCTCAACTGGATGCATGCGCGCGAGAAGCTGCTGCAGTCGCCGCTGTTCGATGACGACGTCAAGAAGCTGCTGCCGGTGATCACGCCGGGCGGCAGCGATTCGGCCATGTTCGACAACGTGCTGGAGCTCCTGGTCGCCGGCGGGCGCTCGGTGGCGCACGCCGTGATGATGCTCATCCCGGAGGCCTGGCAGAACGATGCCGCTATGCCGGATGAGAAGCGGGCGTTCTACCAGTACCACTCCTCGCTCATGGAGCCATGGGACGGTCCGGCGTCGATTGCCTTCTCCGACGGCACGGTCATCGGCGCGGTGCTCGATCGCAACGGCCTGCGCCCCTCCCGTTACGTGGTGACCAAGAGCGGTCTGGTGGTCATGGCTTCTGAAGTCGGGGTGCTCGACATCCCGGCGGACGAAATAGCCAGCAAGGGCAGGCTGCAGCCGGGCCGCATGTTCCTGGTCGACACGGCCCAGAAATGCATCGTGTCGGACGAAGAGCTGAAGCGCGAGGTTTCGACGCGTCAGCCCTATCGCGCTTGGTTGAACGACAACCTCAAGCGCTTGGATGACCTTCCGCCACTGCAGCCCGAGAGTCGGAGCGTGGTCAGCACCACCGGCGACGCCGGCCTGGTCGCGGCGGGCGCAGCCGTCGCCGGCAGTGGCGAGCCCCTGCCCGACGTCGCCGCCCCGCTCAGCCATCTGCAGCAGGCGTTCGGCTACACGGTCGAAGATCTGCGCATCCTGATCGCGCCGATGGCGGCGAATGGCGAAGAAGCGGTTGGCTCGATGGGCACCGACACCCCGCTGGCGGTGCTGTCGGATCGTCCGCAGCTGCTGTACCAGCACTTCAAGCAGCTGTTCGCCCAGGTGACCAATCCACCCATAGACCCGATTCGGGAAGAGCTGGTGATGTCGCTGAAGACGACGCTTGGCGCCGAAGGCAATCTCTTCGACGAGCTGCCGCTGCAGTGCCGCCAGCTGGAGCTCGATACACCGGTGTTGACCAACGAGGAGCTGGCCCGGCTCAAGGCCTCGACCGTAGCGGGCGTGAAGACGGCAGTGCTGGCGGCGTTGTTCAAGAGGCCATCGTCCATGACCGCTCAGCAGGGCGCCGCTCGCTCCGCGTACGGAGCGGCGTTGGAGCGTGCGCTGGACAATTTGTGCGCTGGGGCCAGCGCGGCCATCAGGGAGGGCGCCACGGTTTTGGTGCTGTCGGACCGGGGCGTGGACAAGCAGCACCTGCCCATTCCTGCGCTGCTGGCAACGGCCGCGGTCCATCACCACCTGATTCGTGAAGGCAGCCGTACGAAGGTGGGGTTGGTCGTCGAATCGGGCGAGCCGCGTGAGGTGCACCACTTCGCCCTGCTGTCGGGCTACGGTGCCGGCGCGTTCAATCCCTACCTGGCTTACGAGACGGTGGCCGAGCTGGTTCGCGAAGGCATCCTGCATGAAGACCTGGACACGGCGCTGTACAACTACCGCAAGGCCATTGGCAAGGCGCTGCTGAAGATCTCCTCCAAGATGGGCATCTCAACGCTGCAGAGCTATCGGGGCGCCCAGATCTTCGAGTGCATCGGCCTCAACCGTGAAGTCGTCGATCGCTACTTCACCTGGACCGCTTCCCGCGTCGAGGGCGTTGGCCTCGACGCCATTGCCTGGGACGTGGCCCAACGCCATAAGCGGGCCTTCGGCACGCCGGACGAGCTGGTCGAAACGCTCGAAGTTGGCGGACAGTACCAGTGGCGGCGGCGCGGCGAGCATCACCTCTTCAACCCGGAGACGGTGGGCAAGCTGCAGCACGCGGTGCGAAGCGGCAACTACAAGGTGTTCAAGGGCTACACCAAGGCCGTGGACGACCAGAGCCTGCGGCTGGCCACGCTGCGCGGTCTGCTGCGATTCAAGCCCAGCACGCCCATTCCAATAGATGAAGTCGAGCCGGTGAGCGAGATCGTCAAGCGCTTCAAGACGGGCGCGATGTCGCTGGGCTCCATCAGCCGCGAGGCGCACGAGACGCTGGCCATTGCCATGAACCGCATTGGCGGCAAGAGCAACACCGGCGAGGGCGGCGAAGACCCGGTGCGTTTTCGGCCGGACGAGCATGGCGACCTGCGCCGCAGCGCCATCAAGCAGGTGGCGTCAGGCCGCTTCGGTGTGACCAGCGAGTACCTGGTCAACGCCGACGAGCTGCAGATCAAGATGGCCCAGGGCGCCAAACCGGGTGAGGGTGGTCAGCTGCCTGGCCACAAGGTCGATCAGTACATCGCCCGCATCCGCTACTCGACGCCCGGGGTCGGCTTGATCTCGCCGCCACCGCATCACGACATTTATTCGATCGAGGATCTGGCCCAGCTGATCCACGACCTGAAGAACGCCAACCGCCAGGCGCGGATCACCGTCAAGCTCGTCGCCGAGATGGGCGTCGGGACCGTAGCGGCTGGCGTCTCCAAGGCCAAGGCTGACGTGGTGCTGATCAGTGGCCACGACGGCGGCACCGGAGCGTCGCCGCTGACCTCGATCAAGCATGCGGGCGTCCCGTGGGAGCTGGGCGTGGCCGAGACTCAGCAGGTGCTGGTGATGAACGACTTGCGAGGGCGCATCAGGGTGGAGACCGACGGCCAGCTGAAGACTGGCCGAGACGTAGTCATCGCCTGCCTGCTGGGGGCTGAGGAATTCGGCTTTGCGACTGCCGCTCTCGTCGCGGCCGGCTGCGTCATGATGCGCGTGTGCCACCTCAACACCTGCCCGGTTGGGGTCGCTACCCAGGATCCCGAGCTGCGCAAGCGCTTTCAGGGGCAGCCGGAGCACGTGATCAACTTCATGTACTTCATCGCCCAGGAAGTCCGCGAATACATGGCCGAGCTGGGCTTCCGGACGATGGAGGAGATGGTTGGCCAGGTCCAGCACCTGGAGCCGATCGAGCATGAGGCCATCGCCAATTGGAAGGCCCGCGGCGTCGACTTCTCGATGATCCTGCACAAGCCGGAGGTTCCTGAGTCCGTCGCCACGCACTGCATCCAGGAGCAGGACCACGGTTTGGACCGGGCGCTGGACCTCCAGCTCATGGCCTACGCCAAGGACGCCATCGAAGGTCGCGGCCCGGTGGAGATCTCGCTCCCCATTCGCAACAGCAATCGAACCGTGGGGACCATGCTCAGCAGCGAGATCTCGCGCAGGCATGGCGCCAAGGGCCTGCCGCCATTCAGCGTCAACGTCCATTTCAACGGATCGGCCGGGCAAAGCTTCGGGGCGTTCCTGGCCGAGGGGGTATCGCTCACGTTGGAAGGTGACGCCAACGACTACTTCGGCAAGGGCATGTCGGGCGGCCAGATCGTGGTCTTCCCGCCGCACGACGTCACGTTCAGGGCCGAGGACAACATCATCATCGGCAACGTGTCACTGTACGGAGCCACGGGTGGCCACATGTTCATCCGCGGGCTGGCGGGTGAGCGCTTCGCGGTCCGCAACAGCGGCGCCACGGTAGTGGTGGAGGGCTGCGGCGATCATGGCTGCGAGTACATGACCCGTGGCCTGGCGGTGGTGCTGGGCAAGACCGGGAGGAACTTCGCCGCCGGAATGAGCGGCGGCATCGCCTACGTGTATGACGAGGACGGTACCTTCGATCAGCGCTGCAACCGGGCTATGGTCGGCCTGGAGCGCGTCGAATCCGTGGACGACGAGGCCGCTCTGCAGGATCTGCTCCAGCGACACCAGCAGTTGACCGAGAGCGACGTGGCGGAGCGGATCCTGGCCTCGTGGGCCGAGAGCGTGCATCGCTTCGTCAAGGTCGTGCCTCTGGATTACAAGAAGGTGCTGGAAGCCAAGCACCTGGACGCCGAGCAGATCAGGCTCGCGTCGATATGAGGCCGGCGATCGATCCGGCGCGCTTCAACAGCAGTCATTCACGATACGGACGGTAGCAACGGATGGGTAAGATCACCGGCTTCATCGAGATCCAGCGAGAGATGCCGAAGCGGCGTCCGGTGGAGGAGCGCCTGGCGGACTGGCGTGAGATCTACGCCGATCTGCCGGACGACAAGCTGAAACAGCAGGGTGCGCGGTGCATGGACTGCGGCATCCCCTTCTGCCACAAGGGCTGCCCCCTGGGCAACATCATCCCCGAGTGGAACGACCTGGTGTATCGGGGCCGGTGGAAGGACGCCATTACCTTTCTGCACTCCACCAATAACTTCCCCGAGTTCACCGGCCGCGTTTGCCCGGCCCCTTGCGAAGAAGCGTGCGTCCTGAACATCAACAAGAACCCGGTCACAATCAAGCAGATCGAGCTGGGTATTGTGGAGCACGCCTTCCGCGAAGGCTGGGTCACGCCCACGCCCCCGTCCACGCGCACCGGAAAGAAGGTGGCGGTGGTGGGGTCCGGACCCTCGGGGCTTGCCGCGGCGACGCAGCTCAACCGTGCCGGTCACACGGTCACCGTGTTCGAACGAGCGGACAGGCCGGGCGGGATCCTGATGTATGGCATCCCCGATTTCAAGCTCGAGAAGTGGGTGCTTCAGCGGCGGCTCGATCTGATGATTGCCGAGGGCGTGAACTTCATCTGCAACACGCACGTGGGCGTGAATTATCCCGTTGAGCGGCTGCGCAAGGAGTTCGATGCCGTCCTCCTCACCGGCGGCTCCACTCACCCGCGTGACTTGCCGGTCCCTGGGCGCGAGCTCAAGGGCGTTCACTTCGCCATGGAGTACCTGCCGCAGCAGAACCGCCGCGGCCTCGGTCTGCCCGAGGTCGCCAATCCGATTCTGGCCACCGGCAAGAAGGTGGTGATCCTGGGCGGAGGAGATACCGGGGCGGACTGTTTGGGGACCGCCCATCGCCAGAAGGCGGCGGAGGTGTATCAGTTCGAGCTGCTGCCGAAGCCGCCGGAGGATCGCACGGCCGAGATGCCGTGGCCGAATTGGCCGATGATCCTGCGCTCGTCGACTTCTCACGAGGAGGGCGGCATCCGCGACTGGAGCATCAACACCAAGGCCTTTTCGGGGGACGAGCACGGCCGCCTGAAGAAGCTGCATGGCATCCGGCTCGACTGGCAGACAGGCCCGGACGGCCGGCCGCAGATGAAGGAGATCGAGGGCAGCGAGTTCGAGCTGGACTGCGACCTGGTGCTCCTGGCGCTCGGCTTTCTGGGACCGGAGAAGCAGGGCATGCTGACCGATCTGGGCGTGGAGCTCGATGCTCGCGGCAACGTGGCGGTGGACAAGGACTACATGTCGAGCGTTCCGGGCGTCTTCGCCGGTGGCGACATGCGCCGAGGCCAATCGCTGGTGGTGTGGGCGATCTGGGAAGGTCGAGAGGCCGCGCGCGGAGTCGACAAGTACCTCATGGGCGAGACGTCACTGCCGGCCAGCCCTGACTGGTAGAGGTCACTGCCAGCAGCCGCCCTATCGGCTGCGGGCCCGTTATTGAGCATTCTGCCCTAAAGGTTGTTTGCCTCGGATCGGCGCTCGTCGTACCATTTGTACAAGTTGTACAGACCGGTGCTCCTCGGCTGAGGCCGCAGTGAACGTCAGCGAAATCGTCAAGCTCGCTCTTCCGCCGGGCAGTCGCCTGGTCGCGGGCTTGAAGGGCGGCGAAACAGCCGTGACGTGGGCCACCACGTTCCGCAGCCGGCCGCCGGCCCTGGACCACCTGGAAGGTGGCGAGCTGGTGCTGCTGTCGCTGGCGGCGGTGCGAGTCGTGGATGCGTCCCTCAGTCTGGCGCGCATCATCACCAACCTGCGTGAACGCGGAGTGGCGGCGATCGCGGTCGACGGAGAGCTGGACCAGGCGGCGGTGGCCGCCGCGGACCAGGTTGGCCTGCCGCTGATCGCCTTGCCGAGCGGGGCCGACCTGCATGGCTTGGAACGCTCGGTCATCGGACTGCTTGTCAACAAGCAGGCGGAGCTGCAGGCGAGGACGGTGCAGCTGGCCCGCCAGCTGACCCAGGTGGCGATGCAGGGCAAGGGGCTGACGGGCATCGCGGCAGAGTTTGCCCGGCAAACCGGGAAGTCGGTGGAGGTATTCGACGCGCGGCTCGAGTCGCTGGCCCAGGCGGGCTCGCAGCTGGCCCTCGGGCAGGCTCAGCGCAAAGCCCTGCAGGTCGTCGCCCGGAACCCGGTGCCGGTGGGTCACGACCCCACGGCAGAGTGGATCGAGGCCCAGGGGGAGGCTCCGCCGCGTTGGGCTGCGGTCATCCCGGTGAACAATCGTGGCGCTGGTGTGATTGCCCTCGGCGGCCTGGAGGATTCGCTCACCGAGCTGGACGGTCTGCTGGTTTCGCGCGCGGCGACGGTGTGCGCCATGGAGCTGGTCAAAGAGCGGGCGGTGGTCGAGGCGGAAACCAAGATCCAGGGTGATTTCGTTCGGGACGTGCTGCGTGCCAGTTATACCAATGAAGCCTCCATTCGGGCCCGAGCGGCTCACCTGGAATGGGACCTGGAGGCGCGCCAGGGGGTGGCTGTGCTGAGCCTTAGCGTCCCGGCTGAAGGCGCCGTGGCCGCGCTGCGCTCGTCGCTGAGTCGTCGCGGGGTACGCCCCCTGGTGGCTGGCTGGGATGGCGAAGCCGCCTTCATATACCCTCTGCCCGACCAGGTGGGAGCAGCGGATTGGCGAACCGTAGCCGACCAGATCCGAGCTGAGTTGGCGCATCAAACGGGGACTCGGGCGGTATCCGCGGGCATTGGGCGGGCGCACGGCGGGCTGCATGGCATCCAGCGCAGCTTCGGCGAGGCGGAGCAGGCCCTGCGCGCCGGAGAGCGGCTCTTCGGCTCAGGCCAGACCGCCGCCTTCGCCGACCTCGGAGCCTACCGGCTGCTGGCGCAGCTTCAGGGAACGCCCGAGCTCCAGGCGTTCGAGCGTGAGACGCTGGGCGATCTGATCCTCTACGATCAGAAATCCGGCAGCCAGCTGCTGCCTACCCTTGAGGCGTTCTTCAACGCTAATGGCAACCTGAGCAAGACGGCCGAGATGCTGTTCGTCCACCGTAATACGCTGATGTATCGCTTGAACCGCATCCAGGAGCTGACGGGATTGTCGCTGGACGACCCGGAGACCCGCTTCGATCTGCAGCTGGCGCTCAAGATGTACCACGTGTCGCCGCGCGGGACCAGATAAAGGGCGAGGGCGGTCGTTCAGGAGGCCAGGCGGCGTAGACCGTCCCGCCGAGAATCAGCAGGCCGGCCCCGAGCCTGATCGGCGTGCTCGTGCGTCTCCCCCAGCGGGCATTGTGGCCGGATCCGGCCAGCGCCACGAGGTCGCCGGTGGCGGCTTTCCAGCGGCCGTGAGCAAGATCGTGGAGCAGCCACAGCCCCGCGCCCAGCGCCAGCGTGCCGTCGATGGCTCGTACGGCGAGCGGTTCTGCCGCTGCGGGCTCTTTTCCCCGGACCGGGGAACGGGCCGCCAGCGTGAGCGCCATGGCCAGCGCCGCTTCGGCCAAGTAAACACGGCGCCAGGCGTTCAGGGTAGACAGCTTCATGCCACGGCAACTGTACACAGCATCCCGGCCGATGAGGAGCCGTGGATATGATGTGCTGGGAGCGCAGCCCGAAGCGATCTGGGTAGCGGACATGGGACGTGGGCTCGAACGGGCGTCCGAGGAGGACTTCCCTTCGACGGCGTGCCGACCTGCCGGCCCGATGGCTTCCGTCTTGCTCTAACCACGGTGAGAGGAGCACAGCAGTGGCCATAGCGGAGCGACCGAGCATCGAAGTGCCGGTCGGAGTGCACGATCAGGCCGGCAAGCCTGAGTGGGGCTCGGATTTGATCATGGATATGCTGCGCCTGCTCGACGTCGAGTACGCCGCGGTCCTGCCAGGGTCGACCTTCAGGGGCATTCACGACTCGGCGGTGAATTACACCGTCAACCAGCGGCCGGAGTTCATTCTGTGCAATCACGAGATGATCACCGTCTCGATGGCGCGTGGCTATGCGCGCGTCACCGGCAAGCCAATGGCGGCGATTGTCCACAACGTCGTCGGCCTGCTGAACACCACCATGACCATCTACGACGCATGGTGCGATCGAGTACCGGTGCTGGTGCTGGGCGGGACGGGACCGGTCAACGCCGCCAATCGCCGGCCCTGGATCGACTGGATCCATACCGCCAACGTGCAGGGCAACTTCGTGCGTGGGATCACGAAGTGGGATGACCAACCCGCGTCCGTGGCGGTGATTCCCGAATCGCTCATGCGCGCCTACCGCATCGCGGTCACCGAGCCCGCGGGTCCGGTGTACGTGTGCTTCGACGTGGACCTGCAGGAGGAAGCGCTGCCGGCTGGGTTCGCGCTGCCCGACGTTGGGCGCTACCGGCCTGCACCTGCGGTCCATCCGGATCCGGCCTCTGTAACGGAGGCCGCTCGCCTGCTCGTCGAAGCTGAGACGCCGTTGTGTCTGGCCGGCCGAGTAGGGGCCAGCCCGGCAGCGGTGAGGACCTTGGTGGAGCTGGCCGAGCTGCTGGCCATGCCGGTGGTCGACCTTGGAACGCGCTGGAGCTTCCCGGCGCCACACGAGCTGGACTTCTACGGCATGCAGTCGGTGTTATTGCGCGAGGCCGACGTCGTCTTGGGGCTGGATGCGCAGGACCTGGAAGGATCGATGCGCCAGCCGGTCAACTACACCACGCGCAAGGCGGACGCGGTCACGGTAGCCAACCAGAAAGTCATCAACGTATCCCTGGACGAGCTGGTGCACCGCGGCCAGACGACCGACTTTCAGCCGCTGCCGGCCGCCGACGTGCCCATCCTGGCCGACAGCGTGGTGACGCTGCCGCTGCTGCTCGAAGAGTGCCGCCGGCTGCTCAACAGCGATGCGCGGTCACGCATCGACCGCCGGCGTCGAGCTCTCGCGCCGAGGCAGCAGGATCTGCGGGAACGTCATCAGGCCGCGGTAGCGCGGTTGTGGGACCGTCCCGAGATCTCGGAGACGCGGCTCGCGTCGGAGCTGTGGCAGGCGGTTCGGGATGAGGACTACATGTTCACCTGGGGTAGACTGCGGCGCATGGCGCCCGGCGTGGCGCAGATACCGGGGCCGGAGCGGCATCTGGGCGACGGCGGCGGTGGCGCGGTTGGCGCCACTCCGGGCATGGTGCTCGGCGCGGGGCTGGCCCTCAAGAGCAGCGGCAAGCTGCCTGTGGCTATCCTCGGCGACGGGGAAACGCTGTCTTCGATCCAGGTGTTGTGGACGGCGGCGCACTACCGCATCCCGTCCTTGTGGGTCATCAACAACAACCACTCGTACTACAACGATGAGAACCACCAGCAGCTGATCGCCAAACATCGCAACCGGCCGCCGGAGAACAAGACCGTGGCCATGCGAATGCAGGATCCGGAAGTTGATTTCGCGACGATCGCGCGGTCGTTCGGCGTTCACGCCGAGGGCCCCATCAAACGGGCGGAGGATCTTCCCGCGGCCTACCGGCGCGCGGTGGAGGCAGTGAAAGAGGGCCAGCTGGCCGTCGTGGACGTGTGGACCGAGACGCGAGAGCAAGCCTGAGGAACCTCATTCAACCCTCATTGTCAGCTCACTGGCTGCTCACCAACGAGGCGTAGTGTTATCGCGTTTTCCAGACGCGGCGATGCGGTAGGCAAATCACCGGGCCACAGACTGCCCCTGAACGAAAGCGCGGGCCCGGTCAAGAGCAGGCGTGTGTGGCGGCGCAAAGCTTGCCTGGCAGCGGTGGGCTGACTCCTTTGTCGTTGCCTGTTCTCCTGGCCGTAGGCCCCGACGGACAGCTCACGGCCTCCCCTGGCGAAATGGGAGGCCGTGCTGTTATGGGGCCGGTAACGTGCACGGGCAGCGCTAGAGTTGGCGTGTCATGAGCGCGCGGGTGCTGGTGGTTGATGACGATCCGGCGGTGCTGAGCGGTCTCCGCCGCGCCCTGGCGCTGGAGCACTACGACGTGTCCGTGGCGAGCGACGGCGAAGCGGCGCTTGCGCTGCTGGAGTCGAACAAGCCCGATCTGCTGGTGCTCGACATCATGCTGCCAGGGATCGACGGCCTCATGGTGTGCGAGCACGTAAGGCAGACGGGAGCGCTGCCGATCATCATGCTCACCGCCAAGGACACCGTGCCGGATCGCATCGCCGGACTCGATAGGGGCGCGGACGACTACTTAGTGAAGCCGTTCTCCGTGGACGAGCTGCTGGCGCGGGTGCGAGCCCTGCTGCGCCGGGTCCAGCAGCAGCCGGACCACGACCTGCTGTCGTACGCCGATGTGACGCTCGACACCGGCGCACGAGAGGCGTATCGCGCGGGCCGCCTGCTCAAGCTGACTCCGCTGGAATACGACCTGCTCTCGCTGCTGCTGCGGCATCCACGCCACGCGCTGTCACGCGAGCAGCTGTGCCAGCAGGTGTGGGGCTACGCTTTCGAAGGCGAGTCCAACTTCGTGGACGTCGCCGTGAAGGAGCTGCGCAAGAAGCTCGAAGAAGCGGGCGGAGAACGGATCATTCAGACCGTTCGCGGCTTTGGCTACGTCTTGCGCCAGGACTGAAGTCGTAGCACGGCCCGCCTGCTACTCACCTAAGACTCATCCAGACGTCATCTGATCCTCACTCAGCGCTCACAAACGGCTCACCCGCTGTCCCGAGACTGACGGTCTAAGCCGGTCAGCGGGCGGGCAGCGAGGCTGCTCGTCGCGTGGCCGTCGAAGAACGGAACACAGGAGCGCCCATGAGCCCATAGGGCAGGAATGTCGTCCGAGATTCGGCGCGCGTCCTGAAGCAGGGCGTGCGAGCACCAGCATGAGTAGGCAATCAGGAGTAAGAGACAGATGATTTCAAGAAGGGCAGCACAACGGCTGGCAGCGGTCGGCGCGGTGCTGACGCTGGGTTTGTTGCTGGTTCCCCAGGTGGGCCTGGCCGCGGATGCTCCGCCGGCCAGCAGCGACGCCGCGGCGAGCGCCAAGCCCAAGGCGTCGCCTACGCCCAGCAATCAGCTGACGGTTGTCATCACCGACAGCGGCTTCGACAAGCAGAGCTATTCCGTGGCCAAATACGAAAGCCCGTTCAAGGACCAGATTCATTTCGTTAATCAGGGCACGCAGGTCCATACCGCGACGTTGGTCCCCGGACAGTACGCGCCGTTCGGCTTCACCTGCTTCCCGGTGTGTGTGCGGAGTCCGCTGGCGAAAAGCAACAAGAACAAGGGCCAGGTGAACTTCGACACCGGTGGGCTCGCGCCTGGCGAATCCGTGGACGGTGGGTTTGTGAACTCGGGCACGTTCTATCTCACCTCCGCCACCGACTGCCTGTACGGCAACAACAACCCGAGCTTCAACTGCACGCCGGTGGCCATCAAGGTCAAGAGCTACGACACAGGCAGCGGTACGGAGAACCTGGGCACGTCTGACACGCCGCACAGCCTCGCTGACACGCTGCCTGGCACCAACCTGCTGCCGCCGACGCCGGACAACATCAAGGCCGGCAAGTGCGCGGGTTTGGTGACTCCTAGTGACGGCGGTCCGGCGCTGTGCTACAACCGGGACGGTGTCACCATGGCCGGCCAGCCTGGCGCCGGAGCGCTCGGCGGCAGCGCCAAGGATCCGTTGAGCGGCGAGGTGACCATCAATATCGACGACGTTACCGGCTACGATCCCGCCTGGGTGTGGGTCACTCCTGGCACGCGAATCACCTGGGTGAACAAGGGCGCCCGCGTGCACAGCCTTACCAAGGGTGGTCAGGGGACGGACGCTTACAACGGCTACACGCCGTTCGAGTCGCCGGGCATTGGCCCTGGCGAGAGCTGGAGCTACAGCGTGTGTGACGACCAGGCGGTGTGCAAGAGCGATTGGAACTACGCCGCCAGCGAGGAGCTGGCGCAGATTCCTCCCACGCTCTCCGGCTCGATTGGCAAGCAGGCGCCGGTCTTCGTGGGCGAAGTCACGGTCGTTAAGCCCAAGTCCTAAGCTCTGTTCATGCAACGGGGGCAGCGAAATCCGCTGCCCCCGTTGTTGTTTCCGCCGGAAGCCGTGAGCTCGCGGCGAGCTGGTGCGAGCGGAGCCCCTATCGATCGGCTGAGCCGCCCTCGCGCAGGCCCCTGATGGCCTGTTCGATCTCGTCGTCTATGCGCTGATCCTGCTGCTGCAGCTGGCGTAAGACCGCCACTGCCCGGCGCTTGGACTGCTCGAGCAGCTCGCGATGGTCCGCTTCGTCGAGATTCCCGAGCTCGCGGTCGAAATCGAGCTCGCGGATGTCGTTGAGCGCACGCTCGCGCTGTCCCAGCAGCTCGGCCATTGCGCCCTGGGTCGATTCCGCTGGCCGTGAGTGCAGGAGTGGCCAGGCGGCGAAGCCGATGGCCCCCAGGGCCGCGGCGATGGCCAGCAGGCCGCCCATTACGGGATCTCCTCGAGGGCGGTGGCCAGCAGGCGCTCGTCGTCGGCGCTGAGACCCGGCTCGGCCGAGGCTGCAGGACCGGCGGACTCGGAGATCCCGCGGCGGGATCGCAGCACACTGGCCACGGCCGCCAGTCCGAGCGCAAGTCCGGCCAAAGGGAGCAGCCAGGCCAGCAAGTTCAGGCCGTGCTTGGGCGGCTGGGTGAGAATCGCCTCACCGTAGCGGTCGACGAAGTACTGGATGATCTGATCGTGGCTCTTGCCAGCGGCCAGCTGCTCGTGGACGACCTCGCGCATTTGCCCGGCCAGGGTCGAGCCCGAATAGGCCACGGTAACGTTCTGGCATACGGGGCACTGCAGCTCGTTTTCGATGGCCAGGGCGCGATCGTCGATGCTGGCGCCATCGCCGTAGGCGGTGGAAGGGTGCGAAGCCGCGGCTATCGCCAGCCATAGGACGAGCCCGCTGGCGATCAGCAGACTGGCGAGGGCAATGGCCGGCCAGCGGCTCAGGACTGGACGCGATGAGGAGCCGCTCGTGCTCACGCTTGGGCTCCGACAGGCTGCTGCTGCGCCGGCCGCTCGCTGAGCCGGTTGGGATGCGCGGCCGCGGCGGCGCGTCGCGGCTGCGGATGCGGCCAGGCAGTGACGACGGTGCCTGCGATGACCAGGGCCCCGCCGATCCACAGCCAGAACACCACGGGATTGACGAACAGCAGGAACGTCGCCGCCGACTGGTCGGGCGTCCAGTCGCCCAGGACGACGTACAGGTCCTCCAGGGGGGTGCTGCGGATGACGATGTCGCTGGTTGGGTTCGAGCTGTCCCGGTTCCACACCGACTTGCCGGGATGAACGGCGGACCCATCGGCCAGGGTCAGAGTGGCGAAGGTGGTTTTCTTCTCGGCATCGGCCGCCTGCGAGAGGCCGTCAAACGTGAGCGTGTAGCGGCCAATGGTGGCGGTTTGGCCGCGTTCCAGGGTGACCTGGCGCTGCACCTGGTAGAACTGCGAGCCGATTACGGCGATCACGAAGACCACCAGCCCGAAGTGGACCAGATATCCACCGTAGCGCCGGTTGTGGTGCGCAAACAGGTCGGCAAACGCGCCGAGCGTCGTCTTGCCGGTCACACGCCGCCGGGAGATCGTCCCGCGATAGAACTCGAAGGCCAACGTGGCGAGTACGAAAACGCAAACAGCCCAGCCCAGCACGGCCCCGGGGTTCCGCAGTCCAATCGCCACCAGGATGACGACCGTGGCCGCCCCCGCTGTGAGCGGCTTGGCGAAGTTGCGCCAGAAGACAGATCGGGAGGCGCGGCGCCAGGGTAGCAGCGGACCTAGCCCCATGGTTGCCATCAGCGCCAGGAAGATGGGGCCGTTCACCGCGCCGAAGAAGGGCGGGCCTACGGTGATCTGCTCACCGCGCAGAGCTTCGGAGATGACCGGGAAGATCGTGCCACTGAAGATGGCCACGATGCAGCCGATCAGGAGCCAGTTGTTGAACAGGAAGCTGGCCTCGCGGGAAGCCAGCGTTTCGAACTCGCTCTCGCCACGCAGCTTCGGCAATCTCCACACCAGGAGACCGGCGGAGACGCCAATCGCCAGCGCCAGCCAGCCGAAGAAGAACGGCCCGATGCTGGACTGAGCGAAGGCGTGCACCGAATTCAGCACGCCGCTGCGGACGATGAACGTACCGAAAATGGCCAGCAGGTAGGCGAGCATGATCAGTGTCAGGTTCCAGACCTTCAGCATTCCCCGCCGTTCCTGGACCATGACCGAGTGCAGGAAGGCGGTGCCTGCCAGCCAGGGCATGAAGGCCGCGTTCTCAACCGGGTCCCAGCCCCAGTATCCTCCCCAGCCCAGCACGTGATACGCCCACCACGCGCCCAGAAGCAGGCCGATGCCCTGGATGCCGAAGGCAGCCAGCGTCCAGCGCCGGACCGATCTCAGCCACTGCGTGTCCAGCCGCCCGGAGATGAGCGCGGCTATGGCGAAGGCGAAGGGGATGGACCAGCTCATGTACCCCATCAGCATCATGGGCGGATGCACCAGCATGCCTTTGTCCTGGAGGACGGGGTTGAGTCCGTTGCCGTCGTCGACGTGGAAGGGCAGCGTAATGAAGGGGCTCTGCACGAAGGCCAGCAGGAAGAGGAAGAAGCTCTGCATGGCCAGCAGCACGCCGACGACGTAGGGCATGAGCTCGCGATTGTGCCGCCAGCTGAGCAGCACCACCAGGCTGGAGAAGATCGAGAGGGTCAGGCACCAGTAGACCAGCGAGCCCTGCTGCCCGCTGTAAAAAGCGGCAATGACGTATGCGGGAGGCATCTGGCGGCTGGAGTGCTCCGCCACGTAAGACAGCTCGAAATCGTGAGTAAGAAAGGCCGCTACCAGCGCCAGGCTGGCCAGCACGACCAGGCCGGTCATGGCCAGCAGGGCATTACGGGCGCTGCGCACGAGATCGGGCAGCTGTTTCCGCGCCCCAATCGCGGCGGCAATGAAGCCGTACAGCGCCAGCACGAAGGCGGTTACAAGGGTGAGCGAACCGAAGGCTGCCACTAGGCGTGCAGCTCCTTCGCCTTGGGGCTGCCCACGTGCTCCCCTTTGGCCGCCCTAACTCGGGGGCTGAACAGCATTTTCATAGCGTGACGGGCACTGGGCCAGCAGGTTGCTGGCATGGAACACGCCGTCGGGTGCGTACTTGCCCTCCACCACCACTTGAATGCCGGGACCGAAGATGTCGGGCACCACGCCGCCCGTGTACACCACGGGCAGCTGTCCACTGGCGTCCTCGGCGTTGAAGCTCAGCGTGCCGGCGCGTACGTCCTTCACGATGCTGGCGCCGTCGACGATCCCGGCCACGCGAACGTTCTGGCTGTAGACAGCTGGGGCTTTGGACCTCAGCTCCCCCACTGTGAGGTAGTACTCGGCTGAGGTCGAGACGCTGTTGAAGATCAGGTAGCCGACGGCGGCCAGCAGGACCACACCGGCGACGATGAACTTGAGCTTCGGGGTCATCGGGCCAGCAGCGTCCGCACGTACTGGTCCAGCTTAGCGGCTCCGTCGGAGCCGGTGAACGGGCCTACGTAGCGATCGGCGAGGATGCCCTGCCGATCGATGAAGTAGGTCTCGGGAACGCCGTACACGCCGAAGTCGATGGCGATCTTGCCGTCTTCGTCCAGGCCATTGGTCCAGCCCGCGCCCTGGTCACGCGCGAATGCTTGCGCAGCCTCGGCCTTGTCCCACACGGCCAGGCCAATGAACTGGACGTCCTGGGGATGGTACCGCTGCCAGGCCTGCTGCAGCACCGGGAACTCATCGCGACAGGGCACGCACCAGGAGCCCCAGAAGTTCACGACGATTGGCTTTCCCTGCAGGGCAGCCACGTCCACGGACTCGCCCGCGAAGCTGGAGAAGACGACTTTGGGCGCGGGCTTTCCGATCAGCGCATTGGTTCGGCCGCCGGCGGCGCCATGCGAGAGGGCATAGCCCAGCACGCCGAGCACGCCCACAATCGCCACCATCAGCGGAAGGAAGATGTGCAGGGGCCGGCGCGGTGCGACGGCCACGGCGCGAACGGCTGCGGCCAACAGAACTCCTAGTGGATTGAAGTATAGAGACGGGGCTGCCGCGACGGCCATATGGCCGCGACCTTAATTCGGGCCTCGACGCTCAGTAACGGAGCGCTTAGGTGGCCCTCACGGCCGCGGCGAACAGGTCGTCCACGTCGGGTACGGCCGGAATCAGGCCGTCGAGGCAGAGCTGCTCCGCGACCGTCTCGAGAATGGGCCGGGTATTCGCCAGGCCGCAGGGATACGGATCGTCGCCGAATGTGGCAGCCTGGGCCGCGAACGCTTCCTGGGGAAACAGGAAGTAGGCCGTTGCGGCCCCTCGCGCCCGTTCGTAGGCGATTCGCTTGGAGGTATTGAAGGCCTGGTAGATGCTCATCGCCACGTCGGGCTCGTCCAGCAGCCAGCGTCGCTTGATGGCGAGAGTGTGATTAATCGGCGTGAGATTGGCTCGAGCTTGAAGCCGGCTCAGCAGCTCGAGCAGCGAATCGGACGTGGCCAGGCATCGGACGTTCTCGCTTTCGGCCACCGGCGCTCCGAATGCGCTGCCGAAGGCCGCGTCGATCTCGCCGCACTCCAGCATCTCTCCGAGCGTGGACGACCCGTCGTCGAGGTTGATGAGCCGTACGCCGTTGGCCGGCTGGGAGTCGATGTCCAGAAGCCGCCCGTGCCGCTGCGAGGGCGGCCTGCCGTTGTACCAGGTGACGTCTTGCGGCTGGATGCCGTACAGCACGCGCAGCATGATTCGCGTCCACACGGCGGCCGTCATGCCGTAATCGGGCACCCCCAGCCGCTTCCCGGCCAGGTCAGCCAGGCTCCGCACGCCCGAGCGGACGTTGCCGTGGAGGCTCATCAGCGGCCCGATCGGCTTGCTGAGGAAGATGGGGATGGCATCCCAGCCCAGATCGGCAAATTGCGGCCGGGACCTGGTGACGATGAAGTCGGCTAGGGAGAATTCGAACAGATCGAAAACGTTCTCGCGGAGCTGCTTGAGGAAGAGCTCACCGGGGTTGAAAAACTCCCAGATCAGCTCGATCCCGGGAATGCTGACCTCGCCGTCGATCAGCGGCTGCAATCGTGGATTGGGCGAGAAGCCGACCCGAAGGGTAGCGGTCACCCGGGTAGCTTACAGGTTGTGGGTGTCGAGCTGGCGCGCATCAAAGTGAGCGGGTGGGCTGCATCAAGCTCTGGTCAGCTGCCTTGAAGCCCGCTCGCGAGGCTCGGCGCCAGCCGTCCTGCTCCAGGCGAGCTGCGATCGTGCGGTACCTGCCAACGGGGACGAGATGCACTCCGTCGAAGGCGCCGCTTGCCCTGATCTCTGCCATGAGGCAACACGCTCGGTCCACCCCAGCATCGGGATTCGTCTCGAGGTCGTCGAGCAGCGTCGCTGGTAGGTCGATCTGGCTGGTGGCTTCGGCCAAGGTCTTTGCCATGCCGGCGCTCGCGAGGACGAGCACGCCAGCGAACACCTTGCCGTTGAAGCGCAGCGACTCCCGCCAACCCAAGAGTCTCGCAAGGTCGAAGGAGGCTTGTACAAGCAAGAAATCGGCCTCTTGTTTCCAGGTCGGCAGCGGCGCCAGCCGAGTCGTCACGCCAACGCTGAACGGCCCACGGCCTGTGAACGTGTCCGAGCTGCCGAACGTGCGGACCTCTTCCAGCATCCCTCGCACGTTCAGATCATTGGAACGGCCGCCCGAAGCCGGCTGGTCGCCGAACACGCACAGAAAATGGTCGACTCCGTAGGCCGCGGCCGTCAACAGATCCCGACGGAAGCCCAGCCGGTTGCGGTCCCGACTGTTCAGGCAGGCAATGGCTCGTACCCCCATGCTCGCGACCTCGTGAGCGACCGCCACGCTCGACACCGTGGCCCGTCCCAGATGGTTATCTGGGATCAGGAAGGCATCAGTCACGGGGGCCAGTACTCCGACCTGGTGCCGTACTCGCGTCAGGTCAGGCTTGGTCGCCGGCTCGATTTCGGAGATGACCTCGAATGCGGTAGTGGCCACGACGGGGTCAGCGCGTGGCCCAGTTGGAGGATGCCGCGGCGCCTGGCCCTCGCCCGGGGTCACCTCAGTGACCGGTCCAGTGCCGCCTTCCTAAACTGGGAGCCCCCAGGGGTCCGGGACGTCAGCCGCAGCCGCAGCTGCCGCCGCAGCAGCCGCCGGAAGGCATGGAGGCCGACCCGCCGCTCTCGCTGCCACCAAAGCTCTCGATGCCGCTGCCGACCGTGGCGAACGTGGTGATGGTGCGGTTCACGTGCTTGGCGCCGCCGCAAGCAGCGCATGTCACGGGCTCGTTGGCGGAGGCCATGCTGCGCAGCGCCTCGAACTTGGTGTGGCAGTCGCTGCAGTAGTATTCGTAAACAGGCATAGCTCTAAAGATATTGTCCCTAACTCGCCGAGGCAAGCGCCGGGCGGGCTGGGGCACTCCACTCACGCGGAGCCAGGGGGAAGCTGAGCGTGAAGCAGCTTCCCTCGCCGACCACGCTGCGCACCTCGACCTGCCCGCCGTGCGCCTGCGTCAGATAGTGCACGATGGCGAGGCCTAAGCCGTAGCTCGAATAGGAGCCGCGCCGGCCGCGCTTGACCCGATATTCCCGCTCGAAAATGTGCTCGAGGTGCTCGGCCGCAATGCCTTCGCCAGTATCGCTGACCAGAATGCGGGCCTGTCCGTCGTGCTCGTCGACCGTCACGCCGACGTCAGTGCCCTTCGGTGTGTGCTTGATGGCGTTGTCCAGAAGATTGCTGACGATCTGCTCCAGCCGGCCTTCATCTCCGATGATCTGGACGGCGTTCCGTACCTGCAGGCTGATCTCATGGCCGGCCGCATGCTGGCGGGCCGTTTGAACGGCCCTCTCGCAGACGGCCGAGAGGGCGACGCGGTGGTGCTCGATGGTCAGTCCGCGGTCGATCTGGGCCAGCAGCAGGAGATCGGAAACGAGCCGGCTGAGACGCTCGGTCTGCTCGCGAGCCTCGCGAATGCATTCGTCGCGTGCTTCTTGATCGGCAACGCGCGTGACCAGCTCCAGGTTGGTGCGGATGGCCAGCAGGGGGTTGCGCAGCTCATGGGACGTGTCGGCCACGAATTCCCGATGTGTCCTGAGCGTGTGCTCGACCTGCGCCAAGAGCCCGTCGATGGTCTCGGCCAGAACGCCGATCTCGTCCCGTCGCCGGCGTAGCCGCAGGCGCTCGCCGAAGTTCCGCTTGCTGGCAATGTCCGCCGCCCGGGAGGTGATCTCGCTGAGCGGCTGCAGCCCGCGATAGGCGACCAGCCAGCCGACCGAGGCAGCGAGGCCAAGAGCGGCCAAGCCCAGCGTGGTCAGCGTCTGTTTGAGGCCGGCCATGGTCTCGTTGAGTGGCTCGCGGGACTGGGTGACCTGGATGACGGCCACGACGTTGTTGCCGAAGGCCACCGGCGCGGTCAGCACACGCAATGTGCGCGCTCCGCGAGTGACGTCGGAGAAGACCGATTGGCCGCGCCGCGCAGCCTGCAGGTTGGCTTGGTCGATTGGCAGCGGCGTGCCCTGCATGTTGGTTGTGAGCCCAATGACGGATCCCGAAGGATCCAGCACCTGCACGTACCGCCCCGGCGCTTCGAGCTGAGCAATTGGCGACAGGTCGAGCTGGCGGCCGGTCATTTCGAAGGACGGTGAAGCAACTTGCGGCGGCCATAGGGCGTAACGGATCTCCTCGACTCGCACCTGCAGTCGCTGGTCCATTTCCGCGCCCAGCGTCTCGCGCATGGTGACGTACAGCACGGTTCCCAAGACGCCGACCACTAGTGCCACGACCACGGCATAGGTCACCGCCAGCCGAAGCCGGAGGGACACGTCCGAGGTCAGGCGAGGCATGGCCGGTGGTGACGGTCGAGGTTGTTCGGAAGAGGCTTTGCCATGGGCGTTTTGTGCTGGCCCTACTGTAGCGCTCCCGAGCTTCCCGCCGTAGACTGCCAATGTGAAAGACATTGCCGAACGAGCGCTGAATCAGGCGCAGCTGGCCGGCGCGTCCTACGCCGACGTTCGTGTGATCCACCAACGGTCCGAGACGCTGTCGGTCAAGGATGGCCGGGTGGACGCGTTTGCGCGGGCAGGCAGCGAGGGCTTCGGCGTGCGCGTGATCGCCGGCGGCGCATGGGGCTTTGCCGCCAGCAACCGCTTGACCACGGCGGAAGCAGCGCGGGTGGCCAAGCTGGCGGTGGCGATTGCCCGTGCCAGCGCGCTGGCGAAGACGTCCGACGTGCGGCTGTCGCCGCTGGCTCCCATGCGGGCGAGCTATGCCACGCCCGTGCGGCGCGATCCGCTGGAGGTGAGCGTCGAGGAGAAGCTGGCGCTGCTGATGAAGGCCGATGGGGCGATGCGCCGGGTCGAGGGTTTGGCTGTTGCCGAATCCAGCCTCGAAGCGGCAGTGGAGGACAAGCTCTTCGCCAGCAGCGAGGGCAGCGTCATCGAGCAGCGCATCGTGACCTGCGGCGCGGGCATCGAGGCCACGGCGGTGTCGGACGACGAAGTCCAGACGCGCTCCTATCCCAACTCCTTCGGCCGTCAGGCCGGAACGGCGGGCTATGAGTTCATCGAGGGGCTGGGTCTGGAGGAAAATGCCGAGCGGGTTGCCGACGAGGCCGTCCAGCTGCTCAGCGCGCGCCAGTGTCCGTCCCGGACCACGACCCTGATCCTCGACGGCACCCAGCTGGCGCTGCAGGTGCATGAGTCGTGCGGCCACCCAATAGAGCTGGACCGCGTCTTTGGCATGGAGGCCGCCTACGCGGGCACGAGCTTCTTGACCACAGAAAAGCTGGGGGGATTCCGCTACGGCTCGGAGCTGGTGAACATCGTCGCCGATGCAACGGCCCCCACTGGGCTGGGCACGTTCGGCTTCGATGACGAGGGTGTTCCGGCGCAGCGAACGCCAGTCGTTCGCGACGGCGTGTTCGTAGGCTACATGAGCTCGCGAGAGACCGCGCCGCTCATTGGGCAGGAGAGCAGCGGCACGATGCGAGCGGATGGCTGGAACCGCATCCCACTTATCCGTATGACCAACGTGAACCTGGAGCCCGGCAGCTGGACGTTGGACGATCTCATCGCCGACACAGATGACGGCATCATGATGGCGGTCAACAAGAGCTGGAGCATCGACGATCGCCGGCTCAACTTCCAGTTCGGGACCGAGCTGGCCTGGGAGATCAAGCATGGCAAGAAGGGCGAGCTGCTCAAGAACGCCACCTACACGGGCATCACGCCGGACTTCTGGGCCGGCTGTGACGCAGTCTGCGACGCCCGCCACTGGCAGCTGTGGGGCACGACGAACTGTGGCAAAGGGCAGCCGGGGCAGACGATGTACGTTGGGCACGGCGTCGCTCCGGCCCGCTTTCGCAACGTGCGCGTAGGCATCGTGTGATAGCTCGGACACGCCGCGCCGCTGATGGTGGAGGCGGCCGAGGATGCTAGGAGAGAAGCACGCGCGGACGCTGCTCGAAGGCGCCTTGAGCGCCTGCGAGGCCGATCAGGCGGAGGTGCTGCTGGTCGCCGAAGACTCGGCGCTGACGCGGTTCGCCAATAACACCATTCACCAGAACGTGGCGGAGCGCAATGCCTCCCTCCAGGTTCGGGCGGTCGTGGGCAAGCGCATTGGCGTGGCTTCGACCAACTCGTTGAGTGCGGAGCCGGTCCGCAGGGCGGCCGAGAGCGCCTGCGCCATGGCCAGGTTCTCGGAGGAGGATCCGCAGTTCGTGTCGCTGCCGGGCCCTTCCGGCGCTATTGCGCCGCTGCCTGGCACATACGCGGAAGCGACCGCCGCGGCAACACCGGCGCAGCGCGCCCGCGCCGTGCGGGCCATCATCCGCCGGGCCAAAGATGACCGGCTGGTCGCGGCAGGGGCGTTCAGCACCTCGGAGATCGAGATGGCGGTGGCCAACAGCCTGGGGACGTTCGCTCACCACGCAGCCACCTCAGCCGAGGCGAACGTGGTGGTCATGGGCGACACCAGCACCGGCTATGGCGACCGGGCTGGGGTCGACGTGAAGGACGTCGACGTGGAAGCTCTGGCAGTGGAAGCCTGCGGTCGCGCCGTGCGCAGCGCCAATCCGCGACCAATCGAGCCGGGTGAGTACGCGGTGGTGTTGGAGCCCTACGCGGTGGCCGAGATGCTGGATTACCTCAGCTACGTGGGTTTCGGCGCGCTGCAGCTGGAGGAAGGGCGCAGTTTCATGGCCGAGAAGATGGGCCACAAGGTCGCCGGCGAGGGCATCACCATCTATGACGATGGGCTGGATCCTCGCTGCTTCGGCCTGCCGTTCGACTTCGAAGGCGTGCCGAAGCGTCGTGTTGACTTGATTGTGGATGGCGTCGCTCGGGGCGTGGTCTACGACAGCTACACCGCCGGCAAGCAGGGTGTGGCTTCGACCGGGCACGCGCTGCCAGCCCCCAACACGATGGGCCCTCTGCCTGGACACCTGCACCTGCAGCCGGGCGATCGGACATTGGAGCAGATGGTGGCTGAAATGGACCGGGGCGTCTTGGTGAGCCGCTTTCACTACGTCAACGTCATCCATCCGTTGGAGACGACCATCACCGGCATGACTCGCGACGGCACGTGGTGGGTGGAGAACGGGGAGATCCGCTATCCGATCCGTAATCTGCGTTTCAGCCAGAGCGTGCTGGGCGCGCTGTCCTCAGTCCGTTCCGTCGGCCGAGAAGTGAAGCTGCAGCGAGGCTGGTTCGGCGGCTCGCTGGTGCCTGCCTTGAGTTTGGATCGGTTCACCTTTACCGGCAAGACGGAGTTCTGACCCCGGCGCCCTGGGGGCTTTGGCAGGCGCGGCATGTGCGAAGCTTGCAGCAAAGCCGGCGGGAGGTAGTCAGGTGAACGAGCCGGGTCTCAGGCCCGAATCGGGAGAAGGCCGGGAGAACCAGCGACCGTCCTCAGCGCTGGAGCTGGAGACGCAGACGTGCCCGAGCTGCGGGCATATCATGCCTGCCCTCAAAGGGGCCAAGGCGTCGGTGTGCGCGACCTGCGGGTACAAGGAGAGCTGCTGCTACTAGCCTATCCTCGCGCTGGGCCGTCACCCACGGGCGGGGCACTCCGTTTCAGGGGACATGATGCCCGGCGTGCGCTTCGAAGCCCGGCGAACCCATCATGGGCCGGCCACGCTAGAGTTCGCTTGTGGCTGACAGCGTTTCCGCGGTCGCCAGCGTGCAGCTCAACGTGCTGCAATCGCCCGAGGTGGCGCGGCAAGATGCGCCTGTGCTGCGCGAGGCCGTCCTGGCCGGCGCGCAGACCCCGGCCATCATGGCCAGGATCGATCAAGAGGCCAAGGAGACGGTCCAGCAGCTGGAGGAGCTGCGCAATCCCACGGTGCCCGATACGCTGGCCGGGAGCCCCGAGCGTGAGCGTCCAAGCTATCGGCCGTCGGCTCGCAGGACCGCCAGAGGTGGGGTCCGCGTCGAGGAGCTGGCCGCTGCCAATCCCCGTGGCGTCGGCGTCCTCGTAGACGTCCGCGCCTAGCCGACTCGCCCCCGCACGACGTCCAGGAAGTCCGTGCGCGACATTGAAAGGTAGCCCTGCGCGCAAACGGGGAGCGGGCGCAAGGCCCCGCTGCAGGCGGGCCGACTAGGAGCGCAGCTGGGCGAGCAATGCGGCTGGGTCGGTCACGGGCATCTGGCAGGCGAAGTGCTCGCAGACGTAGGCGGCGGGCAGCCCGCCCACCAAATCCCTTCCGGCGAGCAGTGGGATGTCGGTGGCGGCGCCATGCTGCGCTGGCGCGCCGCCGGCCATGACCTTGTTGGGGACGTACGCGGTCCAGGCGGCCTGCCGCAGGGCCGCGGCGTCGGGCGCCTGTGGGTCGCCCGCGATGGCAATCTGGCGGGCGGGCCCGAAGTAGAGATCGTAGGCCCACAGCAGGCGGCCGTAGGCCATGGGATAGCGAGCTACCGACTCGCGCATGGAGGCGAGCACCGTCTGGGCGGAGTCGAAGTAGCGCCGGTCGTCGGTCAATAGCCATAGGCGCAGCAGCAGTTCCGTGGCCACGGAATTGCCGGCCGGAGTGGCGTTGTCATAGGTATCGCGGGGTCGGGTGATGAGCTGCTCGTGGTCGGTGGCGGTGTCGTAGAAGCAGCGGTGGGAGGGCTCCCAGAAGAGATCGAGCAGCGCATCGGCCAGCGATCGTCCGGCGGTGAACCAGCGGGGCTCGAAGGTGGCTTCATACAGGGTGAGGAGGCCGTCGGCCAGGTTGGCGTAGTCCTCCAGGTAGGCGTTGAGCTTGCTCTGGCCATCCTTGTGGGTGCGCAGAAGGCGTCCATCGCGCTGCAGCTCGGTGAGCAGGAAGGTGGCGCAGCGGCCGGCCGTCGAGGCATAGTCCGGCCTTACCAGGATCGCTGATGCCTCAGCGAAGGCCTTCAGCATCAGTCCGTTCCAGGACGTGAGGATCTTGTCGTCGCGGCCGGGATGGACGCGCTGCTCGCGCGCCGCCAGCAGTTTCTGCTGGCCCCGATCCAAGGACGCCTGCAGGTGATCCTCGGCGATGTTCAGCTGAGCGGCGACGACGTCGAGGTCGCGCGCCACGTGCAGGATGTTCCGGTGCTCGAAGTTGCCGGTTTCCGTGACGTCGTAGTAGCGCATGAACAGCCGAGCGTCTGCCTCGCCCAGCAGGTCTTCGATCTCCCCCGGCGTCCAGAGAAAGAACTTGCCCTCCTCGCCCTCGCTGTCGGCGTCCTGGGTCGAGTAGAAGCCGCCGGTCGGTGAGGTCATCTCGCGTGTGACGTAGTCCAGCGTTTCCTCGACGATCTGGCGGTAGAACGCTTTGCCCGTCAGCTGGAAGGCGTGCAGGTAGGCAAGGGCGAGCTGGGCGTTGTCGTACAGCATCTTCTCGAAGTGCGGCACCAGCCAGTGGCCATCGACGGAATAGCGGTGAAAGCCGCCGCCGAGCTGGTCGTACATGCCGCCCCGAGCCATTTTGGTGAGCGTGAGCTCGGCCATGCGCAAGGCGCCGCTGTCGGCATAGCGGCGATAGGCGCGCAGCAGGAACTCCAGCAGCATGGGCTGAGGGAACTTCGGCGCCCCGCCGAAGCCGCCTTCGGCGGCGTCGAATCCAGCGGCGAGGGTTCGCAGGGCGTCCGCGAGCAGGTCTTCGTGCAGTTCCGCGCCGTCTGCGCCGGCCGGCCGGCCGGCTTCATGCAGGTACTCGAGCACGCGCTGCCCGCTGCTCAGCACCTCGTCGCGCCGGTCCGCATACGCTTGGGCGACGCCCAGCAGCACGCGTGGGAATGCGGGCATGCCCATGCGGTCGTCGGGCGGAAAGTAGGTGCCGGCGAAGAACGGTACGCCATCGGGCGAGAGGAAGACCGTCATTGGCCAGCCGCCGTGCTGGGTCATGGCCTGCACCGCCGTCATGTAGATGGAGTCCAGGTCCGGACGTTCCTCGCGGTCCACTTTGACGTTGATGAAGCGCTCGTTCATCAGCCGCGCGATGTCTTCGTTCTCGAACGATTCGTGGGCCATGACGTGGCACCAGTGGCAGGCCGAATAGCCGATGCTCAGCAGGATCGGCTTGTCTTCAACGCGGGCACGTTCGAGCGCCTCCGCACCCCAGGGATACCAGTCGACCGGGTTGTGAGCGTGCTGCAGCAGGTAGGGACTGGTCTCGTGGATGAGTCGGTTAGGCACGGATAGCTTCCTTTCCGCGGCGGGCGCCGGCCGCGACACTTCAGTATGACGCCATGGCCGTTCGTGGGCGTTGGCGCTTGACAGGGTTCGTCGCCGTGGGCTATCCTGCGATATAGCAGATTGCAATATAAGGAGCGATGTGATGAGCCTTCTCGAGAGGGTGTCCAGCCTGGTGCGGGCCAACATCAACGACATGCTTGACCGCGCTGAGGACCCGGAGAAGATGATCAAGCAGTACTTGATCGACATGCACAATCAGCTGATTCAGGTGAAGACGCAGGTGGCCGCGGCGATGGCCGACGAGCAGAAGCTCTACCAGCGCTACCTGGATGCCCAGAACCAGGCGACCGACTGGCAGCGTAAGGCCGAGCTGGCGGTGCAAAAGGGCGAGGACGACCTGGCCAAGGAAGCGCTCGGCCGCCGCAACAGCTTCCAGGAGACCGCCGATGGCTTCAAGGCGCAGTACGACGAGCAGAAGAAGGAAGTGGACCTGCTCAAGGACAGCCTCAGCAAGCTGGAGGGCAAGATCCAGGAGGCCGAGACGAAGAAGGATCTGCTGCTGGCGCGGGCGCACGTGGCCGATACGCAGCAGATGGTCCATGCGGCCACCGACCATCTCAGCAATCAATCGGCATTCGAGGGCTTCGAGCGGATGGAAGACAAGGTGCGCCAGAAAGAGGCCATGGCCGCTGCCTCGGCCGAGCTGGAGAAGGATCCCCTGGAAGACCGGTTTGCCGACCTGGAGAAGGCCGACGATCTGGACCGCCAGCTGGCGGAGCTGAAGGAAAAGGTCAAGGGGCCATCCGGCGGATCTGCATCCTGAACGGGCGGCCTACCGCGGACGGGCCTGAGCGGCCGGGCATCCGGCTGCTCAGGCGTACGGTGCGTTTGGTGGCGTGGCCGGCCTAGCGCTCGCCTCCCTATGGCTGGCCTTTGGCCTGGCCTGCCTCGTGGCCTATTTTGGCTTCAAGAACGTGGCCGAGCGGGCGCGCGGCGAACGCCGTTTTTACGTACTGGGCTTCTACCGTTCGGTGCTGCTCGCCTTCGGGGTGGTTTCGCTGATGCTCGGCGTATCGCGCGTGCTGGACGCGCTCGGCGCCTGAGCGGGCTCCCTGGCTAGCGCTTAGCGCCCGTCCCCCTGCTTGCGTTTGAGGTCGCGGTAGTACGTGTGGCTGTGCTTGGGGCCGGTTTCCACGCCCTCCTCCAGCTCGCTGCGGCGTGCCGGACCCTCATCGGGCATCAGGTTGAGGAGGTCGATCTCGATGTCCGTGCCGCGTACGTCGGTCCGGCGGACGAGGTGGCGGAGGATCATGTTCTCAGAGACGTAGATGTTGTTGCCGATTTCGGGCTCAGCCTCACGGATGCGCAGGTCGATGAAGTTCAGGCTGTCTTCGCCCGCATTATTGGCCTCGAGCTTGGCCCGAATGTTCAGCAGGGTGTCGTAAACGGCCACAAGTACCCTCCACCGACCATTCTCCCCTGCTCCAGGGGTAAGGGAAAGTCTAGCACGGGGGCCCCGGCCGGCCGGCAGGCAGCTATAGTGACTGGTCCGCTCCTCGTATACTCCCGGCGTGGTGGCGAAGGGCTTGGTGGCGCTGAGTTGCGGGCTGTTGGCCTATGCCCTGGCAGGCTCGGTCGTGGCTGCCGAGGTGCGCCGCCGTAGCTTGGCCGACGATCCCCAGCACCCGCTGGATCTGCATGCGCTGCTCAGCATCGTGTTGTGCTGGCCGCACGACGTGCAGGAGCTGCGCCGAGGCAGCTAGCCCGGCCGCTACAACCCCTCCCGCAGGTCGAGGACGGCTTCCTGCTCGTCCGACGGAGCGTTCAGCGCCTGCTCCAATGTGGCAACTAACCGGCCGGCGAGAGACGGATCGCTGCGCAGCTGACGGGCCGACTGTGCGCCCAGCAGCAGGCGAATCATCGCCAGCGGCCGTCCCGGCACGTTCTGAACGTCGATCTCGGCCTCCGCGGCGGCGGTGGAGTTCTGGAAGACGGTGACAGTGGGCAGCTGCTGCTTGATGTAACTTTCGATGTGTGCAACGTCGTCGATCATTGGTCTGTTCCCTGCTCGGTGGCCGGCCTGCCGCCGCGATGAAATAGGACCAAGCGTGCAGGCTAGCATAGGTCAGGCCGCGCCGGCACGTTTCACGTGAAACGTCGCCAGGATCGGGCTCCGCTGGAATGGACTGCCGATCGGCTGTACGCCTACGGGCTGCGACTGCTGACCTTCAGGCCCAGAACGGAGAAGGAGCTGCGCGAGCGCTTTCGCCCGCGCGCATCATCGATCGAAGCAATCGACGAGGCGGTGGAGCGGCTGAGTGCGGCGGGACTCGTCGACGACCAGCGCTTCGCGCAGGCCTGGGTCGAGAGCCGGCGCCGGTCCTCGCCGCGGGGCGACCGGCTGCTGCGCTGGGAGCTGGCGGCTAAAGGCGTGGCCCGGCGGGAGGTCGAAGCAGCGTTGGCGGAGCCGGCGGACCCCTTCGAGCTGGCGGTTGACGCTGGCCGGAAGAAGGCGAGGCTGCTGGCGGGTGAGGATGGCGCGGTCTTCTCCCGGCGCCTGCATGACTTCCTGACGCGGCGCGGATTCGACTACGAGGTGGTGGCGCGGGCGGTGGTGACGCTGCGGGAAGAGGTAGGCGTGCCGGACGGCGAATCGGCCATTTAGGGCGCTTGTCTTGGCCCGCCTCTCCGGCTACCGTTGACCCTGCATGGGGAATCCGAGCTTGCCCGCCTTCCACCCGGTGGTGGCGCGCTGGTTCAGGTCGGCTTTCGACGGTCCGACGGCTGCCCAAGAGCGGGGCTGGAATGAGATCGCCGCCGGCCACCATACGCTGATCGAAGCGCCGACCGGCTCGGGCAAGACGCTGGCCGCGTTTCTGTGGTGCCTCAACGACCTGGTATGCCGCCCGCCCGGCAGCCCGGGCGTGCAGGTGCTGTACCTGTCTCCGCTGAAGGCGTTGAACAACGACATCCAACGCAACCTGCGTGGACCGTTGGAGGGCCTGGGCGCGGCGGCGGTCGAGCTGGGGCTGGCGATCCCCGAGATCTCGGTGGACGTGCGGACCGGCGACACGCCCCAGGCGTTGCGGGCGCGGCAGGTGCGCCGGCCACCGGAGGTCCTGATCACCACACCGGAGTCGCTGTACCTGCTGCTGACGGCGCGCAAGAGCCGGGGCATGTTCGCCGCGCTGCGCTACGTCGTTGTGGATGAGATCCACGCCGTCGCCGGCAACAAGCGCGGCACGCACCTGGCGCTGTCGTTGGAACGTCTGGAAGAGGTCTGCGCCTCCGATCGGGAGACGTCCGGCGGTGGCAGGTTTGTGCGCATCGGCTTATCCGCCACGCAGCGGCCGCTCGAGACCGTGGCGCGACTCCTGGGGGGCTACGACGACGATGGGCGCCCGCGCCCCGTGTCGCTGGTCCGCGCTCACGAGGATAAGCGCATCGAGGTCGACGTCACCTTCCCTTATTCGTTGGACGACGACGGCGATGACAACTTCATGACCCGAGCGGCGCGGTTCATCCTGGATCAGTCTTCCGGCTGCCGCTCGACGCTGGTCTTCTGCAACGCCCGGCACGTGACGGAGCGATTGTCCGAAGTGCTGAATGCGACCGCCGGCAGCCAGGTCGCCGTGGCGCATCATGGTTCCATTGCCCGGGAGCGCCGTTTGGAGATCGAACAGGCGCTCAAGGAGGGCCGGCTGCCGCTGCTGATCGCCACCTCCAGCCTGGAGCTGGGAATCGACGTCGGCAGTGTGGACCTGGTGATCCAGATCGGTTCGACCAAGAGCGTGAGCCGCGCTCTGCAGCGTATCGGCCGAGCGGGGCATCAGGTTGGCGCGGTGAGCCGCGGCCGCATCGTGGCAATGCACGCCGCGGACCTGCTGGACGCGGCGGCCTGCGTCCGCGGCCTCCGCCGCGCGAACATCGAGATCACGCATATTCCGCATCTGTGCCTCGACGTGCTGGCGCAGCAGATCGTGGCGATGGCGGCCGAGCGGCCGCGCGGCGTGGACGAGATCCTGCGCCTGGCGCGGCGCTCGGAGCCCTTCCATGCGCTGTCGCGGCCGCAGCTCGAGAACGTGCTGGCCATGCTGTCCGGCAGCTTCGCCGACGTGCGCTTCGAAGGACTGCGCGCCCGCCTGGAATGGGATCGCGAGGCGGCGGAGGTGCGCGCGCTACCGGGGGCGCTGCGGCTGGCGGTGGTGAATGCCGGCACGATCCCCGACCGAGGTTATCTGTCCGTGGAGCTCGCCGGCGACGCCGAGGGACAGCCGGGCAAGAAGCTGGGCGAGCTGGACGAAGAGTTCGCGGCCGAGCTGTACGTCGGCGGCCGCCCGGCCTTCTCATTAGGCACGAGCGTGTGGGGCGTGGAAGCGGTGGAGCGCGATCGCGTGCTGGTGCGGCCGGCCCCGGGCGAGCCATATCAGATCCCCTTCTGGCGGGGCGATCGCCTGGGACGCACGCTGGACTATGGCGCCGCGCGCCTGGTGCGGGAGATTGGCGCTCGTCTCGACCGGCCCGAAGAGGACCTGACCGCTTGGCTGGGCAGCGAATGCGGCCTGACCTCCTCGGCCGCGGCCGCCCTGGCCGACCACGTGCGTCGCCAGGAGGAGGCCACCGGCCAGCTGCCTCACGACCAGACTATCGTGGTCGAGAGCTTCCAGGATGAGATTGGCGATGGCCGTGTGGTCATCCATTCGCTGTTCGGTGCGGCGGTCAACGGCGCCTGGGCCTTCGCCCTCAAGCCCAGGCTGCGCGAGGCGCTGGGCGGGATCGATCCGCTGGTGCTGCACAACGACGACGGGATCATCATGCGGCTGCCGCCCATGGAATCGCCTTCCGGCGTGCCGATGGAACGCGGCGAGCGGTTGGCGGCGCGACTTCTGGAGGAGGTGCGCGCGGACAACGTGGAAGAGCTGCTGATCGGCGAGCTGGCCGATGCGCCGATGCTGGCGCTGCGCTTCCGTGAGGCCGCCCAGCGCGCGCTGCTGCTGCCCAAGCTGCAGCCCAACCGCCGTACGCCGCTGTGGCTCCGCCGCCAACGATCGGCCGATCTGCTGTCGGTCGTGCGCCGGCAGCAGGGCTTTCCGGTGCTCCAGGAGGCCGTGCGTGAGTGCCTGCACGATACCTGGGACCTCAATGGCCTGCGCTCCGTGCTGCGCGGCATCGAGGCCGGCGACCTCTCGCTCAAGTTCATCCGCAGCCACAGCCCGTCGCCCTTCGCCGCGACCCTGGTGTGGGACTTTGGATTGGCCTTCGGCGAAGCCGGTGACGCGCCGCGGGGTGAGTGCCGGGCGGCTTACCTGGCGCTGAACCGCGAGCTGCTGCGAGAGACACTGGAAGCGGAGGACCTGCGCCGGCTGCTGGACGTTGACGTCATCCGTGCCGTCGAGCAGGAGCTCGCGCAGCAGGCAGGGGAGCCCCGAGCGGCTGGAGAGCTCGATCGCCTGCGCGCGGCCGTGGCGAGTGCGACGGGGTCCAAGGGCGACCAGGCGCTGCTGCTGCTCGTGCAGGCGAGCATGCAGTACTCCGGTCCCGTCAGCGCGACGGCCCTTGCCGAGCAGCTTGGGCTGCCGCTGGCCGACGTCCGCCGTCAGCTCAATCTGCTGGTGGAGTCGAGCCAGCTTTCGTGCGGCGAGTACCACCCGGAGGGTAACGAGCTCGAGTACTGCACGCCGCTGGTGCTGGCGCGGCTGCATCGCGAGAGCCTGCGGCAGGCCCGCGAGCGGATCGCGCCGGTGGATGGCGGCCGCTTCGCGAGCTTCCTGCTGCGCTGGCAGGGCGTGCGCGGGCTGGCCGAGATAGGTGCGGCGCCAGGTGGCTGGCGCGGCGACCGGCGGCGGGACTCATCCGCGAGGCACGCGCTGGAGACGCTCACGCAGCTCCCGCTGTCCCGAGAGCTGTGGCCGGCGGTGCTCGCGGCTCGCTTGGCTGACGACTTCAGCCCCATAGTCGACGATCTCACGAGCCGCGGGCTGCTGCGCTGGCGCGGGGCCGGACATGGGCGGCTCGAGCTGGTGCATGGCGATGCGCCGCGGGCCGGCCGGTCCAGCCAGCCACCGCAAGATGGCCCCGGCGCCCAGGTCCTCGAGGTGCTCCGGGAGCAGGGCGCGCTGTTCTCGGCCGACGTTGCGCGCCGCCTGGGCCAGCGTGGCCAGGCCCTTGCTGTGCCGCTGGTGGAGGAGGCGCTCGCCAAGCTGGAGGATGCGGGCCTTGTCTGCAACGATCTGTTTTCAGGCGCCGGGCGGTGGTCGTTGGCGGCCGAAGATCAGGCCCCGGCTGGCTTCGAAGGGAAGCCCGCGGACGTGACCGGGAGCGCGCTGGGCGACCGGGATCCGGCTCTGGCGGCGTACGTGGAAGCCCTGCTGAGACGCTACGGAGTCGTCTGCCGCACTACCATGCAGGCAGAGATCTCGTCCTTCCGCTGGAGCCAGGTGGAGCACCTTCTGCGCCTATGGGAGTGGCGGGGACGGGTGCTGCGGGGGGATTTCGTGCGGGATCTTCCCGGACCGCAGTTCGCGGTGCGTGAAGCCGTGGACCGGCTGAGGGAGGAGCCCGAAATCGCCGCGCCGGTACTGCTGGCCTGGGAGGATCCGGCCAATGCCTGGCGCAAGCTGCTGCCACTGCCTGCGCCCAGGGGCAAGGGCAGGTTCGTGGTGCTGCTTGGGGGCCTGCCAGTGGTCACGGTTGGCGGCTGGGGGCGCGACGTCGAGCCCGCTTCGGGTTGGGCCGACGAGCATGCGTCGGCTGTCGCGGAGGCACTCTCCGGACTGGCAGCTTGCAGCCCGTTAGGGTGGGTGGCTGTAGAGCGCTGGCGCCGCGGCTCGGTGCTGGTGTCGCCGCTGGCCGGCCCTCTGCGGGAGCGCGGCTTTGCCCGCATGGGACTGCGTCTGGTCCGCCGGCCGCCGCTGTCCACGAGCGCGCTCGAACGGGCGGTGTAGTCCACGGCCGTGCGGGGCGCTTCCAGGTCCTGAGCCCAGGGCTCTCGACTGTAAGGTCCAAGCGTAGGAGTGCGTCGGCTTCCGGACGCAAGGTCAGAAGCAGCGGCCCGGGTGGCCGGCTTTCGAAGGCGCATCGTTGGCGTGGTCCTTGTCGTGGGTTCGGCCTGACCGTTACGCTTTCGGAAGCAGTGTTAGTCGACGAGCAGGCGATGCCTCAGGCGCCGGCGCTCACGTCCATCGAGTCTGGCCGTTGGGGCTGGCTTGCGGGAGCGGTCCGGCGAGAGTGGGTGACCATCCTTTTGCTGGCTGCGTGGACGGCGTTCCTGTTTGGCTGGCGGCTTCAGGAGCCGGGTAAGTACATCTACGACGAGGTCTATCACGCCTACACCGGCAGCCTCATGGTGCAGAACGACCCTCGTGTGTACGAGTGGTGGGAGTCGGCGCCGCAGCAGCCAATCGAAGGCGTGCAGTACGAGTGGACGCATCCACCGTTGGGCAAGCTCATCATCGGCGGCAGCATCTGGCTGTTCGGCAACAACTCCCTGGGCTGGCGCTCTGCAAACGCCCTCTTCGGGCTCATTTCCATCCTGCTGCTGTACACGTTCGCCCGCGTGCTGTTTCGCGACCGCTGGCTGGCCACGCTGGCGGCGGCGATCGGCACGGTCGAGGGGCTGCTGTTCGCCGAGTCGCGCATCGGCACGAACGACATCTTCCAGCTGGCGTTTTTGCTGGCGGCCTACACCAGCTTCACCCTCTTTCTCCGCCGCCCGGCGCGGCAAGGCGTCGGCTGGCTGTTCGTCACCGGGCTGTTCCTGGGCCTCGGGGTGGCCACCAAGTGGCCGTCGATGTACTCGATTGGACTGCTCACCGCGGTGGCCCTGCTGCGGGCCGTCTGGCCCGAGCGCTGGACCCGGCGCTTCCTTCGGAGGATCGAAAGCAAGCCCTCGCCGCTGCCGGCTCTCGAGGGAGGCGCCGTTTCAGCCGCGCCTGACGCCGCCGCCCCCGAGGCCGGGGCCCTCATGGTCGAGTCCAACGGCACCGAGCCGGTCGCGGTTGAGCTCGCAGCGCCGGGCGGGATTGCTGCGGCATCTGCAGATCCCGAAGGTTGGAGCGTGCTCGGACGCATCGGCTATGTGGCAAGCGCGCTCGTGGCGCTGATCGTGCTGCCCACCGCGCTGTACATCGGCTCCTACCTGCAGATGTTCTTGCAGAAGCACCAGATCGCTCCCTCCTACAACGAAGTGGGGCCGTTCACCCTTGGTCCGCTTTCGATTGGCCCCAAAACGCTGACCGACAGCGGCTGGTGGAGCATGTTCGTTGGCGAGCAGTGGCAGATGTGGCACTACCACACCACGCTGAACTCGCCGCACCCCTATTACTCGCTGTGGTGGCAGTGGCTGCTCGACATCCGGCCGGTCTTTTACTACGTGGATCGGACCGACGATTACGTGGCCAACACCTACAACCTGGGCAATCCCTTGCTGTACTGGGGATTCCCGATTGCCATCGTGCTGGGCGCATTCCTGTTGTGGAAGCGGCGCGATCTCGGCCTGGCGCTGCTGCTGGCGGGCTTCGCCGCCAATTGGCTGCCGTGGGCTAAGTCCCCGCGCGGCCTGTTCTTCTATCACTTCCTGCCCAGCGTGCCCTTCCTGGTGTTGCTGGTGGCGTATTGCCTGGTGTGGCTGTGGCGCCAGCCCAACGCGCGCTGGCGCAAGGTGGCCACGATCTACACGGCCGTCATCTTCGTGTCATTCGCCTTCTTCTACACCCAGCTTTCGGCCTGGCCAGTCCCCTCCTGGTACGCCGACATCCACTACTGGCTGCCCAGCTGGGAGTAGCGGCGAAGCAAGCGCCCAGCGAGCCGGAATCGAATGCTAGACTAAACGTCCACCGGGCGCCTAGCTCAACTGGCAGAGCAGCTGACTCTTAATCAGCCGGTTCAGGGTTCGAGTCCCTGGGCGCTCACAACGGGCTCTTCTGAGCTCAGAATGGCGCATTCCAGCCGTGCGCAAGCGCGCGCCGCGATGGCTTCGATTTGCCACCAGGCAAGGGATGGCTGAAAGTGCTCCCGTGGCCCTCCATCCCTCACCGGAACAGGCGGGCCAGCAGGTTGAGCAGCGCCGTCAGCGCGATCGAGACGAGGATGCAGGTGACGATGGGGAAGTAGAAGGAGACGTTGCCGCGGCGGAAGAGGAGGTCTCCGGGCAGGCGGCCGAGGAGCGGGAGACGGCCGAGCGCGAGGAAGATCACGCCGGCCAGCACCAGGATGACGCCGACCACAATCAGCAGCTTGGCCAGCTCGGCCACTCGGGCAGTATAGCGACGGGCTTTCGAGCGATCGCCCGGGCCGGTCGCTGAGCCTGGCACTGCTTATGCAATTACGGCCGGCATGGATGCAATCACACTGCTCACCAATGACCACCGCAAGGTGGAGGCGCTGTTCAAGGACTATGAGTTCGCAACCGAACGCCAGGTCAGGCGGGACCTGGTGGATCAGATGGTCAAGGAGCTCTCGACCCACGCGGCCATCGAGGAGGCGATCTTCTATCCCAAGGTGCGGGATCAGGTGCCCGAAGGCAAGAGCCTCGTGGATGAGAGCCTGGCGGAGCATCAGCAGATGAAGAAAACCCTGGCCAAGCTCGATGAGATGGAAGTCAACGACCCTAACCTGGACGCTTCGGTTCAATCCCTCATGGGCGAGGTCAAGCATCACGTGAGCGAGGAGGAGGCTGAGCTCTTCCCGAAGGTTCGGGCCTCGATGCCGGTCGATCGGCTGGCCGAGATGGGCGACGAGATGGAGAAGATGAAGTCCAGCGCGCCCACGCATCCGCACCCCAAGGCCCCGAACCTCGGCGCGCCGGCCAAGGCCGCGGGTATGGCCGCCGGTGTGGCCGATCGGGCTCGCGACGCCGCGACGGGCCGCAAGGATGAACGCGAAGTCCGGCAGGAGGTGATGGCGGACCGCGACTACGAGCACCCGCCCAGCCAGCGCCTTCCCTGAACGTCGCACTCAATCGGCGCGGACAGACCGCGATTCGATTGAGGCGTGGAGTCAAGGCGGAGTAGGCGGGATCCGTTTCGGAGGTCTCGCCTACTCCCAGATGCGCTCCAGCGCGTCTTCGGCTTTGCCGGCAAAGGAACGCATGGCCGTTTGCTGCTCTGGGGTGATGGCGTCAGAGTGGAAGCCGATGGCCCCGAAGCGCGTGCCGCGTACGACCAGAGGGTGCAGGTAGGACCAGTGCAGCTTTGCCAGGCCGATGGACAGGGCCAGGATGCGGTTGTCCACGGCGCCCAGGGCCACCTCATCGAACGGCGCCAGTGCCGGCTCCCCGTGCAGATACACCCGGATGTTCCAGTGATTGATGGTCACGTGCGGCTTCACCCGGTAGGGATCGAAGCCGGGCACGATCCGCTGCGCCATGGCGATCGCAGCCGTCACAAGGCCGCCGCCGAAGCCGGACCACACCAGTGACTCGATGAGCTGCGTGTCCGGCTCGAAATGGGTGATCTGGACCATGCGCGAGTGCGTTCCTCGGCGAGCCTCATCGGCGAGCTCCTGCAACCCTGCCCGGCTTGGCGCCTGCACGGTCATGGCAAGCGCGTCTTCTGCACGTGGCGATCGAGCGTCTGGTGGCTGGGTGTGTGCAGCCCGCCGGCACCGTAGCTCGACTGCGCGGGTTTGCCGCGCGGTCTCACACCTCGTATTACGCTGCTCGTCGCGTTTCGGTTCACGTTATGCGGCTGGTTGAGCCGCTCCCCCAAGGCGCTGTGCGCCACATATCCATCTTATATGAAGAAACGCGCCAGTGCGCCCTTCTAAGATGAAAGCCATGGATCTCGAGCTGCGGCGGACTGTCGAAGCGCGCATTGCTCGTGCCCGTGGTCTGCTCCAGGCGCGTGGCTGGCAGGCGTTGTGGGTGGGGGCGTCCACGAACCTGCGCTACCTGTCCGGTGTTGTCGAGAAGCCGAGCGAGCGGCTCTTCGGAGCCTTCATTCCCCTCGAAGGCGATCCCTTCATGCTCGTACCCCGCCTGTACCACGATGAGATGGCCGATCTCTCCGCCATCGCAGACGTGAAGTCGTGGAGCGACGAAGAGGGCATGGCCGCGGCCCTGCGGCGCGCCTGTCCTCTAGAGCCGGGGTCGACCCTGGCGATCGACCCGCTGCTGCAGGCTAGCTTCGTCTTTCTGTTCCAGGAGCAGCTGTCCGGCGTTCGGCTCGTGTCGGCCGGCGATCTGCTGGGCGAGCTGCGGCTGCGCAAGGATGATTACGAGAAGGATTGCCTGCGCCGCGTCGCCGGCCTGGCGGACGCGGTGATGAGCGAGGTGACCCGTGCTTCACTCGTCGGCCGGACAGAGCGCCAGGTGGCCGAGCGCATCGAGCAGCTGTTCCGTGAGCTCGGCAGTGAAGGCGTGTCGTTCTCACCCATCGTGTCCGCCGGCCCGAACGCCGCGTACCCGCATCACCAGCCGGATGACACCGTCATTGCCGAAGGGCAAGGAGTGGTGCTCGACTTCGGAGGCGTCTATCGCGGCTACGCATCCGACATCACGCGCACCGTCTTCATGGGTCAGCCGCCGGCCGAGCTGCGCCGGATCTATTCGGTTGTGCGTGAGGCGCAGCAGCTGGCGGTGGAGCGTCTCCGTCCCGGCATGGCCGCGTCGGCGGCCGATGCGGTCGCTCGCGAGCACATTGCAGAGGCAGGGTATGGGCCAGCATTCGTTCACCGGCTAGGCCATGGCATCGGCCTGGACGTGCACGAGCCGCCGTATCTCGTCGAGGGCAATGCAGCTCGCTTGGATCCCGGCTGCGCGTTCAGCGTGGAACCCGGTATCTACGTGCCCGGCTTGGGAGGGGTGCGGATTGAGGACATCGTGTTCATGAATGCTGACGGCGCCGAGCGTCTCAACAGCGTCAGCCGGGAGCTGCTCGGGCTATAACACGCCGTGTTGCGACCGGACAAGGCAGGGTCCTATGCTCTCCAACGGCCCTCATTGGCTATCAAGTGGCCGTTCCGAAAGAGGACAGCTACTGTGTAGAGCGAGAACGTGGAGCCGCTGAGCAGATTTCCACCCGGCAACCAGCCGCCGGGTAATGGACTCGATGACCTGAGCTCCATTGTCTCGGCGGCCCAGGAAACCGCTGAAGGCGAAGCTCTCGATGACCTGTCGGCGGTCATCTCCTCCAGCGAGGAGGACCTGCGCGCGGCCGCCCGCGTCCTTCCGCAAGCGTCGGAGGCCTCCGCGGCCACCATGGCTCAGGTTGCGGGAGAAGGAGCCGAGCAAGCGGGCTTCGGGAAGATCATGGGCTGGCTGTTCGGGGGCTGGCGCGGCACCGCCGCGTCGGTCGTCGGAACTTCTCTCGTCGTAGGGGGAGGGATCGTGGTCTTGACCTTCACCGGGGCAACGGACATGGCGCTGCGAGCCTTCACGTCGATCCCGTTCAGCTTCCAGCCCGACAGACTTGGCCAGCGTGTTCAGGATCTGTACCTGGACAAAGTGGCCACACAGGCAGCCGCGCTGGTTGCCAACGGTGTGCAGCTGGCGCCACTATCCGCTTCGGAGCTGGCCAAGGTCAGCAGCGTAAGCAGCAACATCGTGGCGGAAGCCCTCCAGGATAAGGCGCGCATCAGCGACCTGGCTCAAGGCGCAAGTAAGATCACCGCCTTCCGGCCATCCGACCTGAGCAAGGACTTCTTCGAGCCCAAGCCTTCCGCGTCACCGACGCCCTCCCCCGGCCGTCCGCCCGTGCCCCCGGGAGGGGGACCGTTGAGTGTGGTTAACCGGCAGGGCGACACGGTGGTGCTCAGTGTGCCTTCATCGTCGGCTCCCGCGCGATCCCCGTCGCCTTCCTCATCGGCGGCGCCGTCGGCACCTCCCAGCTCGCCACCGCCAAGCTCGCCAGCTCCCTCTTCGCCGCCGCCCAGCTTGCCGGCTGCGAGCTCCCCGCCACCGGCGCCGACGTCGGTCCCGCCACCCGCTCCGCCTACGGCCGCGCCTACGTCCGCCCCGACTACGGTGCCAACCTCCGCACCGACCAGCGCTCCAACGACCGCGCCGACGTCGGTGCCGACGACCGCGCCAACCTCGGCTCCGACGTCGGCGCCAGGACCGACTGACACTCCCGTGCCGGCGGCCACGCCGGCGACGAATCCGATCAGCGTTACCACGACGAATGCGGGCTTCGGGCTGTTTACTGTCTCCGGCATGATCGCCGGCGACAGTTTCAGTCAGTCCTCGACCGTGACGAACAGCGGCACCGGGGCGTTCACCTATAAGCTCAGCACCAGCTGCACCGCGGGCTGCGGCGCGCTGTGGACCGACGCCACGAACGGTCTGCAGCTGGCCATCTCGAGAGGGGGATCGACGATCTACAGCGGGCCTGTTCAGGTAAGCAATCAGTCCATGGGCGTGGTGCTCAATCCGGGACAAACGGATACGCTCAGCCTGGTGGTGTCGCTTCCTTCCGGCGCAGGCAACTCGTTCAGCACCCTTTCGACCACGGTATCGCTCATCTGGACGGCGACGTCTTTCCCATGACGCCGGCTGCGGGCGAGCAGGTGCGCGCTCCGGCAGGACGTTCGAAAGCCTCTCGAGTTGCACAGGTGCGGCTGGGTGGTCCGCGCGCGTCGCGCTCCACGGCTCGCGCAGCGGCGAGAGTCGTAGCCGCCTGTGATGCGCTGCTGGAAGCGGGCTGGCTGGCGGCGGCGATTGTGGTGCCGCTGTTCTTCAATCAATACTCGACGCGCATCTTCGAGCCGGACAAGCTCGCGCTGCTGCGCAGCATCGCCCTGGTGATGCTGTTCGCCTGGGGACTGAAGCTGTGGGCGCTGCGGAATGCCGGGCTGGCGCCAGCCGTGGACCCTCGAGTGATTGGCCGGTCGCTTTGGCGCGAGCCACTGCTGCTGGCCGTGGTCGCCCTCGTGGCAGCCTACCTGCTCAGCACCGCGCTGTCCGTGAACCCGCGCATGAGCTTCTGGGGTTCGTATCTGCGCTCGCAGGGGACCATCAGCATGCTGAGCTACGTCACGATTTTCGCGGCCATAGCGGCGAATCTTCGGCGGCCCGCTCAGCTGTGGCGCCTGGTCCACACGATGATCCTGGTGGGCGCCGTTGTGGGGCTGTATGGCATCGTGCAGGGGCTTGGCCAGGATCCGCTGCCATGGCGTGGGGGGCTCGGTCGAGTGCTGTCGACGTTCGGCAACGCCCTGTTCGCCGGTGCCTATCTGGTGATGGTCCTTCCCCTTACCGGCGTTTGTCTGGCCAGAGAGGTGCGTGACCGCCGCGCGCAAGGTGGCTGGCGCGCTCCGGCCACGGCACGCACCGTGGGTCTTGCTTGCGCGGGTATCGTCCAGCTCGTTGGGCTGTGGTTGACAGCCAGCAGGGGGCCGCTGGTCGGTCTGATCCTGGGCCTGTGGTTCCTGTGCCTGCTGCTGGCGGCTGGCCGCCGGCTGATTCTGACGGCGCTGCTGAGAAGCGCGGGCTTGGCCCTGGCGACGTTCCTGTTCCTGAATATTCCGGGCAGCCCGGCAGCCCGATTGGGTGACCTGCCGGGGACCGGCCGTCTGGGCAACCTGATCCTCAGCCATGACGAGAGCGTCCTGCTGCGTCTCGAGCTGTGGAGCGGGACGATGCGCATGATGACCGCGGACACGCTGGTCTATCCGGGCGGAGCCCCCGACCCTCTGGCGGGCCTGCGCCTGCTGGTCGGCTATGGCCCCGAGACGATGGCCGATACCTTCAGCCCGTTCTACTCGGCAGCGATTGGCGTGCACGATCACGCCAACGTGTGGGACCGGCCGCACAACGAAACGCTCGACGCGCTGGTCATTGGTGGGATTCCCGGAATCGTGACGTATTTGATGCTGTTCGCTGCTCTGTTGTGCACGGGTCTGTTGGCCCTGGAGTCACGTGCCATCAAGCGGCGCCGCGTTCTGTCGTTGGCCTGCATGGGAGGAGGAGCGGCGCTGGGTGGTCTGGCCGCGCTCTTGCTGGGCGGGCCGTCGCTCATCGGGATCGGCCTGCCCGCTGGCCTCGTGCTGGGCCTGCTGGTGCGCCTCGGTGTGTTGCTCGCTCGAGCAAGGCGCGACAGCTGGACTCCATGGCAGCGGGGAGAGAGCCTGCTGGCCGCTGGGCTTCTGGCTGGCTGTCTGGCGCATTTTGCCGAAAGCCAATTCGGAGTCGCTATCGGCGCGACCTGGCTGTACCTGTGGACATATGCCGCGCTGCTGTTCGTCATCCCACGGCTCCATGAAGACGCTCGACCATCCGTCAGGACGGACGAGACGCTCGTTCCTTCCTTCATCTCTGCCGCGCTGGCGGTTGTCCTGGCCTACGACTTCGTGGGAAGTGGCGGCGTCACAACCATAGCTGTCGCCGGCCTGCTCGTGGGATCGTTCGCGTTCGGCGCGGCGCTTCTCACTACCGCCGCCCGACCGGCAATCGTCTTGCTCGGTTCAGGGCTGTCCACCGGCGCCGTCTTTTCGGCTGGGCTGCTGTGGGTTCTGGGGCGTGGAAGCGGGGCTTCCCAAGAAGCAGCGGATGTCGTCAGCCGAGCCGACTGGCATGGTCTGGGATATCCAACCGCTGCCGTCGCCTTGCTTGCCTTAATCGTCCTCATCGCGCTCGGAGCGGGCAAGATCGCGGTGCTGGAACAGGGGCGGCTGAAGCTGAGGGTTGGATGGAGCTGGCTGGGGTTGGGTGGTTCGGCCATTGTGCTTGCCGCGAATCTGTCCTACGCCTGGTTCCTCCGGCCGATTCAAGGCGACATGCTCATCAACGCGGCCAGCGGCGTCAGTGCTCAAGGAGGCTACCAGGCCGCCGCCGCGCTGCAGCAGCAGGCCGTGCAGCTGGTGCCCAGCGAGGACGCCTGGCGGGGCGACTTAGCCCAGTCCTACCTGCGGATCCTTCCTCAGGTACGGGACGCGGGCCAGGCCGATGCCTTGTATCGCCAGGCGCTGGCTCAGGTCACGGCGGCGCAACAGCTTCACCCGCTCAGCGCCGACACATCTGTAAATCTGGCCCGCGTGGAGGAGTTCGCGGCGATTTCTCTGTCAGATCCGGCCCAGGCGGCGGGCTTCGCCCGTAGCGCGGACCAGAGCTTTGCCGCCGCCGCGGCGCTTGCGCCCAATCGCGAGCGCCTGTGGGCGGAATGGGCCGCGCTGAGCATGCAGACAGGCGATGCCGCCGGGGCGCTGGCGAAGATCGAGCGGGCCCTCAAGACCGGAGAGAATTGGGATGCGCCGCAGACCTACGCCGTCCTGGGCGACGTCTGGGCCAGGCAAGCGCAAGCGAGCACTGACCAGGAGCAGCGCCGGCGGGATTTCGAGCAGGCTGTTACGGCCTACGAGCGGGCAGGATCGCTGCAAGGATGGACGGGCGCCGCCAAGGCGAGGCAGGCCTTGGGAGAGCCAGAGCAAGCGGCCGATGCTTACAGGCACGCCCTGGCGCTGGCCACGACGAGCAGCGATCGGCTGCCGCTGCTGTCCGGCTTGGTCGCAGCCTATCAGGCCCTGGGCGATTCGGATGCCGCTGTAGACAGCGCGGCCCAAGGCTTGAGCCTAGCTCCTCCGGCAGAGCAAGCTCTGTGGCGTGACGTCATTCGTCAGGTGGCCACGGGGACCGCGGCGCGAAGCAACCCATCCTAGTACCGCTTTGCACCCAAATGGGCTAGGCTGTATGACGCTTGTTGCGCGAGGGTTTTGCTCACATGTATAGTCCGCAGGAATGTAAGGTGGCACCGCCAACCGGCGCGGCTTGTTCGTCGTATTTGGCTGGTGGAAGTAGGGAGAAGAAGCAGGTCAAAGATGCAAGCATCGACAATCCGGAACCTCATGCTCAGCTTGCTGGTCCTGGGAGTTGCCGGGTCCGTGGTAAGCCTGGGCACCTTTGCACAGTTCAACGCGGTGACGACAAACCCGAATAACACCTTTAGTACAGGCTTTGTCGAAGTAACGAACACCGTTAATAGCGGTACCGGTTGCAACTCGTTCAGCGGTGGTGGCGGAGCAAGCAACTCACCGCAAACGTGTTCGACGTTCTTGACGCTGTCCAACATGATTGCCGGAGACAGCAAGGTTGGCACACTGACCATCCAGAACAGTTCGACCAGCAATGGCCCGGTCCAGCTGGCGCTGAGCCTATCTTCCAGTACCAGCAATACCATCGTCAGCAACACTCCCAACGCCACCAGCTCATCCGGCGCGGCGCTGCTCCTGTTCCGCTGCGTTGGAACCGGTAACTACAACCAGCCTGCTTCGTGCAACACGTCCAGTGGCAAACTCTTTCCGCTCTACGGCACCTGCACCGGCACGCCGACCATGGGCGCATCCGGCTTCGGAAGCTCGCAGGTGGCGAGCGCCAATTCAGCCGATGCCAACATCGTGATCGGCGGCGTGACCTGCACCCCGACGGCTACGGCTCTGAACGCGGTGACTGGAATCTCGATAAACGGGCCGGACTCCGTGCCTTCACCCGGCTCCACCGGCACGCCTGCCCTGGGTATGAACGCCGGCACTTCGGAGAACATGGCGGGCGTGGTGTACCTACCAGGCACCGCGGGCAACACCCAATCGTCCAACGGCACGAACACCGCCACGCTCACCTTCAACTGGACAGCCACGGGTATCGGCAGCGCCCACTGATAACCGGTCCTGAGTAGCAAACACGCCGGAATCCGGTCATGACCCTCGAGCATATTGCAGGGACGGGCCGGTTCCGGCGTGAAGCTTGCCAGCCAGGCAATGGCCGCAGGCAGGTGCCTGCGCGTAGGTCGACTCCGGCTGAGGCGGTTCGTCTCGTCCGAGGGAGTCGTCTTTGACTCGCGAGACCATTCGTAACTTCATGCTCACGCTGCTGGCGCTCGGCGTGGCCGGCGCGGCCGGCAGCTTCGGTACGTTTGCCCAGTTCAACGCGGTGACGACGAATCCCAGCAACACCTTCAGCACGGGCTTCATCCAGGTGACCAATACCGCCAATGGTGGGGCGGCGTGCACTTCGCAGAGCAGTGGCGGCGGAGCCAATAACTCACCGGCCACCTGCTCGAGCCTCCTCACGCTATCCAACATGGTCGCGGGTGACAGCAAGGTCGGCACGCTGACGGTGTCGAACACCAGCAGCAGCAACGGACCCGTGCAGCTGAGCCTGAGCGTCTCGTCGAGCACCAGCAATTCGATCGTGGCCAACGTCCCCACGGCCTCCGCCTCAGCCGGACTGGGAATGCTTCTCTTCCGCTGTGTGGGAGCAAGTCCGGGCGGAAGCTACAACTCGCCAGTCACGTGCAATACCAGCAGCGGGCAGCTCTATCCGCTGTACGGCAGCTGCACCGGCACGCCCACGATGGGCTCCAGTGGATTCAACACGACGCAGGTGGCCAGCGCGAACACGACCGATCAGAACATCGTGGTCGGCGGTGTCACCTGCACCCCGACTGCCACAGCGCTCAACGCGATCAGCAACCTGTCCCTTACCGGGTTCGACGCCGTCCCTTCGCCCGGCTCGACGGGAACGCCCGCGCTTGGGATCTCGGCAGGCCATTCCGATTTCTACGCGGGCATCGTGTATTTGCCCGGCATCGCCGGCAATACGCAGTCATCCGCCGGTACCAACACGGCCACCCTTACCTTCAACTGGACGGCTGCCGGAATCGGCAGTACCCATTAGATGGGCGCAAATAGTGAGCGAGTGATGAAAGCGATGAAAAGCTCAGAGAGTGGTTCATTAGCCCCGCGGCTGGACAGCCTTCGCAACCTGATGATCAGCCTGCTGCTGCTGGGTACCGCGGGCACCGTGATCGCCTTGAGCACGTTCGCGCAGTTCAATGCTGTCACAACCAACGGCGGCAACACCTTCAGCACCGGTCTCATCGAATTCACCAACGTTCCCAATGGGGGCACGGTCTGCACAGCGGACAGCAACGGCACGAGTCCGGCAACCTGCAACGCGCTGATTTCGCTTAGCAACATGATTGCCGGGGACAGTGCCGTCGGGACGCTGACCGTAACTAACACCACCAACAGCAACGGGCCCGTGCAGCTCGCCTTGAGCATCTCGTCCAGCTCGTCGAATAGCATCGCGGCGAACGCCCCTTCGGGGTCGTCGGCGGGGCTAGGGCTGCTGCTCTTCCGCTGCATTGGCGCGGGCAATTTCGATCAGCCAAGCCCGTGCAACACCAATGCCGGGCAGCTCTACCCGCTGTACGGAACCTGCACGGGGACGCCCACCATGGGTTCGAGCGGTTTCGGAAGCTCGCAGGTGGCCAGCGCTGATACGGCCGACGCGAACATCGTGGTCGGTGGAGTTGCCTGCACGCCCGGCAACTCTGCAACGGCCTTGAATTCGGTGAGCAGCGTGTCGATTACGGGTTTCGACGCGATTCCTCAGCCTGGCTCAACCGGCACGCCGGCGCTCGGCATAGCTCAGGGGCATTCCGACGACTACGCCGCGGTGATGTACCTCCCGGGACAGGCCGGCAACAATCAATCTTCGGCGGGCACCAACACCACGACCCTCACGTTTGCCTGGACTGCCACGGGTGTGGGTAGCGCTCACTAGCGGGAAGCGCGCCCAAGCTCGTAGGAAGGTACCGGCCTTGTTGGCCGATGGTGAAGCAGCAGTTATGGTGATCGGGTGAGCCATCCGGGCCGCGTTCAAGCCGTGCCGCGGATAGCCGTCCGCAATCTGATGCTCAGCCTGCTGGCACTGGGCGTGGCCGGCGCGATCGTCGGGGGTGGCACCTTCGCCTCGTTCAGCGCGATAACAAGCAGCGGGTCCAACACGTTCAGTACCGCGGGGATCAACTTCCAGGATGCGATTGGCGTCAATCTCTGCACGTCGACCCTCGGCGGCACGGCTTCGGGCACGGGATGCAGCACGGCGGTGGGGACGTTTACTTCGATGATTCCCGGCGAGCAGCAGTTCGGCACCGTGAAGCTCACCAACCAAACCTCGAGCACGGCGACGGTCACGGTTGCGCTGGGCATTGCCGACGCCGGAGGGTCGAACGGCTTGACCAATACGGGATCCGGGGCCGTTGGGTCCGCGTCCAGCACAGTGGGCCTGGGGCTGCTGGTGTTCGAGTGCACGAACTCCGCGGGGACCGTGGATGAAGACTGCACGACCACCGACGCCACCGGGAAGCTGCAGCTGGTGTACGGCTCGTGCGGAGGTACGACCTCCTTCACACCGCAACATTACCTGGGCACGCCCCCGGTGCTGACGAACGGACTCCCGGTAGGCACGATTACGTTTACGACGTCAGGTGTGACCGACAATGGGGTCAAGGTGGGCTCGGGGGCCACGTCGTGCTATGGGGGCAACGGCTCTACCGGGCTGGATGGGTTGAGCAGTGTCTCCATCGTGGCGTCGTCCGGAACCCCGACCGTGGCCGGGGTCAATTCTCTGGGCATTGGCAAAACCGACAGCCTGACGATGCTGGTGTATTTGCCGGCTACCTCGGACAGCACCAAGGCCAACATCACCAACTCCAATCTGACCTACACCTGGACGGCGAGTCAGCTGGCCGGGTCCGCTCACTAGGTGGAGGTGGATTGGTGAAGCCAACCGCCTCCGGCCGGATAGAGCTGGTGGTCAAAGGCCTGACCCTGGTGCTGGGCTGTGTGGCCGCGATCCTCATCCTGGGGTTGACACTGCTCCCATCTGTGGCCGGATACCGGACCTACATCGTGCTCAGCGGCAGCATGTCACCGGCCATCCCTACGGGAGCGGTGGTCGTGGCCGTGCCGGTGGACCCCACGACCTTGAAGGTCGGCGACGTCATCACCTACAACCGCTCGGATATCGCGGAAACCATCACTCATCGCATCGTCGCCGTCTCCGAGGATGGGGCCACGCCCTCCTTTTCGACGAGAGGGGATGCCAACGCGGTGAACGATCCGTGGACGGTGCAGTTCGGTGCCACGGCCGGCAAGGTCGTGCTGTCGGTCCCGTTTGTCGGGTACCTGTACCACGCCTTGGGCACGCGGCAGGGACACCTGTTCCTGGTCATCATTCCGGTCAGTGTGCTGTTGGCGCTGTGGCTGCTGCAGATCTGGCGTCCCAGCGACCGGCCGGCGGCGCCTAGGACGGCAGACGAGACGCAGCCCAACGCCAGGCCAGCCACGATTGCGGCGGCGCGTTCTGCCACGGGCTCCCAGCCGCCAAATGGCAAGCAGACGCAGCCCTTGCGGCGGCAGTAGCGAAGGCTAGCCAATAAAGGCCATGCAGCAGCCGGCGAGTGATACTCTGTCAAGGTCCAGCAGTGCAACCTGCCCCCATGGATGGCAGGCATCCACTCCCTGGAAATGACGAACATGCGCGCTGACCGAATTCTGCAAGTGGGTGTGCGGCTGATCACCTACGTGATTGCCGGCTTTGCCGTGGCCCTGCTTGCCAGCATGTCGCTGCTGCCTCAGGTCGTCAACTACAAGCCTTACATCGTGCTGAGCGGTAGCATGGCGCCCTCGATCCCGACCGGCGCGGTGGTGTTCGACGTTGCGGTCCAGCCCTCCCAGCTGAAGGTTGGCGACGTCATCACGTACAACCGATCCGACGTGCCGGAAACAGTTACTCACCGCATCATCGACAAGGGGGGAGATGAGTCCAGCCCCAACTTCGTCACCAAGGGCGATGCCAATCCCGAACGTGACGTATGGTCGGTCCAATTCGCACCCGGGACGCAGGCAGGCAAAGTCGTGCTTTCGGTGCCCTACGTCGGGTATCTGTACGCCGAGCTGGGGAGTCCGATAGGACGAATCGTGCTGCTGGTCGTGCCGGTGGTGGTCTTGACGCTCATGTACCTGGGTCAGCAGTGGCGCGCGCGGTTCAATTCGCGGAGGAAGGAAAGCGAGCTGCCTCAAGCCATGACTCCGGCGTCCGACGCGAGCAGCCCTGCCAGATCGGTTGCTCCGCCCTACGCCGACCCGCCATCCGGGCCGGAATCAGTTCGAACCCTGCCGTTGAGGCGATAGGTCGATGGCGCCACAAACATCACTGACTCCGGGCCGGCGCCCACGAGGGGGCTTGGTCGCGCCAGCCGGAAGCGCCTTTCCGGGCTGGCGTTTTTGCGCCCTGCGCGAGGCGCGGGCATGACTGAAGCTCCTCAGGCGCTCGCCCCCGACACTCGCGACCTCCTCAAGCTCATGGGCATGACGGCCCAGCAGGAGCCCTCGCTGTTCCTCCATCCCCGAGCGTCTGATGGCTACGGCCCTTCGCGGGATGTGTGGCCTCGCCAACGCGTCAGGCTGCCCAGATCGGTTGCCGCTCTCACCCCCGACGCTGGCTTGCGTGTGCAGCTGGGCGACGACGTTCAGCTCGACGTCACTGAGAGCAAGCCAGTATTCTGCTATCCCGATTGGCGCACCGTGATCGAAGCGCACGCTTCTCACCTCTCAGCTGACGAGCGCAAGGCGCTTTCCGGTCCAACCGCCCGGACATTCGCGGCCACCCTTCGGCCGGCTTCAAGTGCCGCGACAATCGCCAACCTTGCCGAGCCATTGGGCGGTCTCGAGCTGACGCCGGTAACGCTGTCGGTGTTGAGAGCGTCCGCGATTAAGGGAACGCTGCGGCTGCTGGGCTGGCTGGCCACCCGCACCGTCGCGGGGCTGGCTATCGGCGTCGTGACCTTGACGTTCCTGCTGCTGTCGATTCTGCCTCGCCTGGGCGTGTACACCACGCTCACGGTCCTCAGCGGCAGCATGGAGCCAGCCATCAAGACCGGCTCCGTGGTGGTGGCGCTGCCTGTGGCGCCGGAGACGGTCGTCGTCGGCGACGTCATCACTGTCACCTCGGCCGAGCCTCCTTACGCTACCGTGACGCACCGAGTCTACGAGGTGTCGAGGGACGGCGAGGGGGTGCTGTTCAAGACCAAGGGCGACGCCAATCAGCTGCCGGATCCGTGGAACTTCTATTACACGGGTCCGGCCGGGAAGATCGTCTTGGCGATCCCGTACCTGGGCTACGTGCTGGCCTACAGCAATTCCCCGCTCGTGCGCGTCGTGATTGTCCTAGCGGTGGCCGGCCTGTTCCTCCGAATGTTGCTTCCGCTGCTGTGGCGTCGAGGCTCGTCTCAGCTAACCGGGGTGCCGGTGTGACGAGGGGCGCCGGCCGGCTGCTCGGCGTCGTTGTCAAGGTTGCTAGCTACGCGGTGCTGTTCGTGGCCGCGGTGCTCATGTTGGCTACGGCGGTGCTGCCGCCGCTGCTCCACTACCAGCCCTACATTGTGCTGAGCGGCAGCATGGCGCCTGCCATTCCGACGGGATCGGTGGTATTTGCCAAAGCGGTGCCGCCCGGCGCGATCCAGGTCGGCGACGTCATCACCTATAACCGGTCAGACGTAGGGGAGACGATCACTCATCGTGTTGTGGAGCGGTTCGGCAGCGACGATCAGCCGACGTTCGTCACCCGTGGCGACGCAAACCCCGTGGCCGACAGCTGGACTGTCAACTACCTGGTCAATCCGGCTGGGAAGGTGGTGCTCGCCATCCCCGGGCTGGGCTATCTGCATGAGGCCGTCCGCAGCCCGCTGGGCAGATTCGGGCTGATCATCATGCCATCGCTGGTGCTGGCCATCATGTGGCTGGCGCACGTGTGGCGACAGCGCATCGAGGTCTCACGCCGCGAGGACGAGGCTGGGGCAAATGCCGCCCCGGCCTCGAGCCGGTCGTCGATTGGCTCTGACAGCCGGTTATCCTCGTTCGCCGATTCCGCGCAGCAGATTCCGTTGAGGCGCTAGATGGTGGTGGGAGATCTTGGTGTGAGGAGCGAGAGCGGGCTTGGCTCGCCAGATCTCCTAGCTGCGCATACCCAACTGGCGGACACGCTTGGTCGGTCTCTCGCCATTTCCCGCACACATAGAGCGGGTGTGGCGAAGCAAGGGCAAAGGCAGTCGTGGCCTGCGCATCTGGCCCGCTTCGAGGCGCGACCGTGATCCAGGTCTCGAGAGCCGGATTAACCGCGGCGCCCAATTCGCAGGCCGCGAAGGCCGATCGGCTGAGACGCTACCTGCTGGCGATCG
>JAJPGV010000006.1 GCA_021325635.1 Chloroflexota bacterium | reverse complement strand
GCCGGGCCGCCGTCTTCCGCTCCACGCTCGACAGCAACCCCCGGACATAGACGTCACCCCAGCGCTGCCGCTCGGTGCGCCCCAGCCCGCTCAACGTCTGGGCCAGAGAGCGCGCCAGCCGGCCACGTTCTGCTCTGAGCTGTGCATCCACAGCACAACTGTCCCAGAATCAGGATCAAATGGCAATACTTAACGGAGTAGTACTAGGGACTCGGGCTTTTCGTCCATCAGCGGGCAGCCGTATTTCAAATATCGGATGCTGGCGTGAGACTGACGGCGAAGCTCTGGGCAGCTTCCTCGGATCCGAACGAATCCAGGTACATCAGCTGATTGGCCGCGATGGCGGCCGTCAGCAGTCTCGCCGCGCGCTCGAGTTTTTGGACTAGCGTCGAGGGGTCGGTCCTCAGAGCGAGGATGATGCCTGGATGGGGTTCGCCGCTACGTGCATGCTCGCAGTGAAGCTCGACGAAATCGTGGATGTTGTTGGTAACGACCAGCCGCCGAACGTGATGCGGCCGCGGCGAGAATCGCAGGGTCATCCGCTCTGCGCAATCCGAGCTCTTGGGGCATATAAATCGTGTGGCCCGCCGACCGGAGCTGGCGGGCCACTGCAGCGCTGGCGAGATTCTCGTCAAGAAAGAGGGCGACCACTTGCGCCTTGGCCGCCAAAGTAAGCGTCGCGATCGCGCTGTTCCACGGCTGCCATTTCCTCGGGATGATCTGCAGCGTAGGCCAGAGCTTCGTAAACAGCGCCTAGAGGCAGCGAATAGTCCTCGGCGATTTCGTTGGGCGACGCCCCGTGGCGCTGAATGTCGAGGACGTCGAAGGCGCGCATCCGGTGGTCGGCGATGCGGGTCTCGCCGTTCTGTTGTTCGAGGTGCCTGAATTGGATAGCCATAGCTACTACAGTGCTTGCTCTACGGCTACGAAGTTTAGCGGTCGTTGTTAAATGGCTGAGGGTTTCGCCGCTTCGCCTTGGGCAGCGTGATGTTCAAGTAGTCCAGTCCGGACGGCTGCTCGTCCGCGGAGGGCAACTGCTCCGCCAGGTGGACGTAGCCGTGGTCGCCTTGGTGGTGGTGTGTCCGAGCTTCTTGCGGATGTCGTCCAGCGGCATCTTCTGACGGGCACCGGCCGTGGCGCCGGTGTGCCGCAGGCGATGGGCGCTGACTGGAATGCCGGTGCGCTGCCGGATGCGCGCGAACAGGCAATGAACGGCGTTGACCGACAGGTTCCTGCCTCCTGCGTCAGGAAGAAGTGGTCGTGGCCGCGCTGCGCCGCCGGCCGCCAGCAGTCGATGTAGCGCAGCAAGTGCTCTTGTTTCGTTCGCCCGAAGCGCAGCGCTCGTTCCCGGCCGCCTTTGCCGTGAACGAGAATCCAGCCGTCGGCGACATGGACGTTGGCGAGCGGAAGCGCCGCGATCTCGCTCAGTCGGGCCCAGGTTTCCAGGAGCAGCAGCGCCATGCACAGGTTCCGCATGCCGCGGTAGGTGTCGGGCTGGAACTCAGGCTGCCGCAGCAGCAGGTTCACCTCTTCGTCAGACAGCGCTCGCGGCACCTTCTCGCCCAGCCGCGGCCACTCCAGCCGGGCGAGGTAGTGGAAGTCGGTGTACTCCTCCTCGAAGAGCCAGTTGAAGAACGCTCGAGCGGAGCGTACGTACTGGTGCACGCTTGCCGGCGAGTAGCGCCGCCCAAGCGCGCACGGCCGCGTCCGCAGGTCCTCCACCCAACCTCGGGCATGTTCCAAGACCGCCCGCGGATGCTCGTCCAGGTCGGCTCGCCAACCTCGGGACTCGTAGAACTGAATAAGCTTTCCAACGCCGAGCGGTAGATGGCCAGCGTCTTGGGGGAGGAGTGCTCGCGTTGGTGGTGGAGCAGGTAGTGCTCCAGCGGTAGGGAAAACTGCGACGCTGATCTACCGGCGCCGTTGCCGTGGGCGCCTCGCCGGCGGCCCGGCGTGGCGCTGGCCCCGTACGGCGGCCGGCCAGCTCGCGGAAGTTGATGATCTCGTCCATGACGATCTCCTTCTACTCCTCGTCATGGAGGGGCGGCAAATAAGCGCGCAGAAGACCCGCCCGCAGTGGGCATCCGCCGGTAATCGGCTAGGTCGGAACCGTCCCCAAGTGAGTGTCAGCTGAGCAGAGTAGGCAGAGTGTCAAACGGGCTACACTTGCCTCGTTCGTGCGGGAGTAGCTCAGTTTGGCAGAGCGTCTGCCTTCCAAGCAGAATGTCGCGAGTTCGAATCTCGTCTCCCGCTCTCACGCTCAGCGTGACATCCTTCTTTTCCCGACCCAAATGGTCCAAATCGGGTAGGCAGGATGTCACAACGCTGATCTGTGCTCCGGTTGCTCTGAGTTCCTCCCCAGTTGGCAAACAGGTTGGCATAAAAAGCCCTGGTGGCCGACCGACTGTCCAGTTGGTTGAGTTCTCGGAGTACGGCGTTCCGACGAGCTCCAAGACCCTCAGGAATTTCGGCTGCCGTGAAGCCTAGGGAGCAGCGGCTCGTGTGATCAGCCCGGACGGAACAAGGGCGAAGGGTCGCGGGATATTCTTCGCAATGTTGCGAAGATGAGAGTAGTAAGAAAGCGAACCCTGAAGGAGTTCTGGGCTAGCTACGATGATGCCGAGAAACCGCTGCGGGCGTGGCATCAGCTCACCGAGGACGCAGACTGGATGGCCCTGGTTGATGTTCGGAAGACGTTTCCGACGGCAGACGCAGCAGGCCGCCTTACCGTTTTCAACATCAAGGGGAACAAGTACCGCCTCATTGTGCGCATCGAGTACAAGTCCCACATGGTTTACATTCGATGGTTCGGAACGCACGCCGATTACGACAAGAATGAGTGGCAGAAGGACCCCTGATTCTAAGGGATTGCCTCTTGACATGCGCTTCGCAAGTTGCGAAGATATGGTCATGGACAGGGCGGAATATCGCGGGCTCCTGGAGGAGTTCCCCCCGATACCCATCCATAACCGCAAGCAGCTTGAGGCGACCGAGCGGGTTATCGATGGGCTGCTCGCCCTGCAGACACGCACCGCCGCTCAGGATGCCTACCTGGAACTGCTCAGCATAGCCGTGAGTGCGTGGGAGGACGAAAACGTCGAGATTTCCCGGCTGCCAGGTCGCGAACTCTTGAAGGTGCTGATTGAAGAGCGCGGGATTCGTCAGAAGGACCTGGTTCCGGTGTTCGGAAGCGAATCGATTGTGTCCGAAGTTCTGTCTGGCAAGCGCCAGCTGAACCTGCATTACATTACCGGCCTGGCGGAGTACTTCCATGTCTCGCCTGCTGTCTTCATGCCGGAAAAGACAGACGTCACCGCTCGGGACACAGAACTGGCCCTCGCTTAGCTCGCTTCTCCTGTCTTGGACCAAACACCGTTCGAAGTCCAAAGCCGATCATTTCCCCGTTGGACGAGCCACTAGTGTTGAAAGTTGGCCTGCCATCCATGCTCGACGTGGAGGCTGCGCCGGCAATGTTTCTCGCGCCCCGCAGGCATTCAGTCCCCTAGCTCGTCGGGGAAGCTGGTGTCGCGGTAACGCCTGGCTTGGCTGGAGGCGTGGCTAGCGCCGAAGGAGCGGCAGGTCTAGCTGCAGGTACGGCTGGCACCGCGGCCGCGACGGGAGCGGATACGGCGACAGCCTGGCCGGTGGCGAACGCCGTTCCCGGCGCTGTGGCCTGCTGCGCGGTTGCCGACTGGGCGTCCACGTGCAGTATCCGGCGGTTCTGCCCTGGCCCGTTCATCACATAGAGCAGTGCTTGCCAGTCGCCATCGGGCAGCTTCCAGGCGCTCCAGGCCAGCACGCCGTCATCGCGTCCATCCAGCCGCGTCCACTTGGCCGCCTGCAGCTGCTGCGCGAAGTGTTGTTCCAGGGGTCCGGCCTTCTGATCCGTCGTCGCGGTTCCGTCTGACACCCAGCGTCCCGGCCCGCCACCAGTGCTGCCCGGCTGCGTCGCCACGCCTTCGGGCGCGTAGAGCGGTGGGATGAGGCTGTTGGAGCTGAACGGTGGTGCCGGCGCCGCGGCATTGGGCGGGTGGCACTGATTAGGGATCTGGCCGTTGGTGTTGATGCGCACGTCGCTGCTGCCCGATTGGCCGCCGTAGACGTTGACCGACAGCCAGGCGCTGCCTTGAGGCGAACAGAAGATCGAAGGGCCGCCAGGTTGGCTGCCGGGCTGGAAGCCATGAGCCTGGGGGCCCGGCGGCAGTGGGTTCCAGCCCTTTCCCGCGAGCTCCTTCTGGTAGAAGGCCTGGATCGTGGCGCGGTCGCCAGGCGCGTCGATCACCACACTTACGCTGGCCATTGGAGTGCCGGCGTTACGCACCAGGCTGCCGACGACGCGAGCGCCGGCGGGCAGCGCCGGACTCACCGGCAGCTGGCTCGCGATCTGGCCGGGCAGCAGCTGCAAGCTCGCCGTCTGTCCATCCGATTGGGGGAAGCCCAGCAGCCTCTCAGCCAGCTCCTGAACGCTTGGCTGGCCGGCGGATTCCTGGCCGGCCGCGACCGCGCGGGAGCTGCCGGCCATCGCCAGCCCAAGTGTCGCCACGCAGACCGGCACTGCGCACAAAGCTATGAACGGCCGCCATCCCATGTCCACGACGTACCTCCTGTGCGCTGCAAGTCGGAAGGGATAGCCGCGACGTGTGAGAATGGCCCTTCTGCCACTCTGATGCTACCTTGCCATTGGAGGCGCCGGCCCGGAGAACCGATGATCCGGGACAATCCGAGCGGTCAGAAGGGCGGAGCGCGATGAGGCTGGCTGCCGCGCGAGAGGCCGGCGGCGGCCGATCAGTCGGGCGGGGGTGGTGGAGGACGACGGCTGCTCGGATCGATGGGACTCATGATGCCCACCGCATTGCCGTCCGGATCCTCGACGATCGCGTAGCGGGCCCCCCAAAAAGCATCCTCCGGCGCCTTCTGCCCCGCATAGCCTGCCTTGGTCACGTCCGCGAACAGGCGATCGACTTCGTCCGCCGCGGGAACCTGGAAGAACAGCACGCCCATACCGTTTCCCCCTGACGGTCTCCATCCCGGGTTCCACTGTTTGGCGAACAGCTGGCTGTCGAGCTCCAACCGGAGGCCGCTTGGCATGACGACCGTGGCGTGGTGCCGAGCCCACTCGGGGTGCGCCGCTTCCTCGACGTTCAGACCGAAGTGGCGCCAGAATGCGATGGACGTCGGGACATCGCGCACGACGAGGTTCACCTGGTTCAATACCGGCCCGGCGGACTCCTGCATTCGAAGCCAGTATAGGAAGTGATGCGGACTAGCTGTCCGGCCAGGCCCAGCCGTCCGAGGTCAATAGCCGGCACACAGCCGCGCGAGGGTCGAGAACTGCTCCTCAGCCATCTGATTTTGGAAGCGCGCTCCATCCGCTGGGCGCCGGCCCCACATGAACAAGAGTCGCGCCGCCGGGTCGGCGATCAGGGTCAGGCCATCGGAAGGCTCTGCCAGCGTCATTCGAGCGGTGCCCTGCTCGACTGATACGAGAACGTCGCTGCGCCCGAGGCTTCGGAGCCTCACGCTGAAGCCGTCGGGCGCGCCTCTCGCGTTCATCCCGGCACGCGGGAGGATGTGACCCAACACCTTCACTGAATGGAGCGTGAGCTCAGGCTGCGACAGCAGCTCTAGGCTCGTGTCATCATCCCCGACCAAGTCCCAGCGGTGGAGGGCAAGCTCGTTCCGCATGTGGGTGGGGAAATCAGCCACACGCATCTGCCTTCCCGTCCAGGGAATGACCGCTTCCGGCTCCGCTTTCAAGACGGCGTCCAGTATTCCGTGCATTCGCGTCGTCTCCTCGACGATACGCGGCAGCAGCTGGCTGTGGGATAACACGCTATAGGGGGCCTGGCGCTCTTCGAAGCCGCGGGTTTCGGGTACGGGCCGGCCTTCGGCGTACGCACCAACAGTCCGAGCCACCTCGGCTCCGTTCGCGGCCATATGGGCGGCGACCTCGTGCGCCGTCCACTCCCGACAGCCGGTGAGAGCGTTGGCCGGACAGCGCTCTATTGCCTGCATGAAGGCTTCTAGCTCACACGTTGCCATGCCCGCAGTATGGCGAGCTGACGAGGTGGGTTGGGCCGCGGCGTTCCAGCCCTGAACTCACCCAGCGGGAAACGTCGGGATCGCCTTGTCGCTGCCGTGCAATGAGTGGCCATGGGGCCCGCTCGCGGCTATGCCTTCGAGACGGCGCATTGGTCTGCGATCCGGGGTCACGACTGACGCTGCTGCTGTCTGGCCGTCAGCCTTCGGCCGCTGTGAGCGCGCTCCAACCAGCCGCGTGTGCGACGCCCTGTGCCGGCCCGGTTTAAGCTGTGAGCAACTGCTATGGCCAAGCCTGCGTTCCTGTTCGACCTCGACGGCACACTGGTCGATACCGTGTACCAGCACGTCCTGGCGTGGCGAGATGCGCTCGCCGCGGCCGGCATCGATTTGGCCGTCTGGCGCATCCATCGCCGCGTCGGCATGAGCGGCGGGCTGTTCGTCAATGCCCTCGCCCGGGAAACGGGCAGGAACCTGAGCAGCGACGAGATCGAGCGAGTGCAGCAGCTGCATGCCGAGAGTTACGCGCGGCGCGCCGAGGAAATCAGGCCGCTGCCCGGTGCCTCCGAGCTGCTCCAGTACCTCACCGATCGGGGTGTGCCCTGGGCGGTCGCCACCAGCGGCCGGCTGGTCAGCGCCCGGCCGGCCCTCGATCTGCTGGCGGTACCCGATTGGGTTCCCGTGATCACGCGCGATCAGGTGCGCCACGCCAAGCCCGACCCGGATCTCTTCCTGGCCGCGGCTCAAGCGCTGAACCACCCGGTGCAATCGTCCGTTGTGGTGGGCGACAGCATCTGGGACCTGCTGGCAGCGCGCCGTGCCGGCGCCCTGGGGGTTGGCCTGCTGTCGGGCGGCTATGGCCAGGACGAGCTGAACCAGGCTGGCGCGTACAGGGTCTACGCGGACCCCGCGGATCTGCTGCAGCATCTCGACGAGGTGGGGGTCCGCGGCGCGGAATGACCTGCTCCCGCTGACGCTCCGCGCGTACCTATCGAAGCTTCGGACCCCAAACCGCTGTTGCACCGCCCGGCCAGGCCGCCGCTGACGTCGTCGACCCGCGCGGCAATCACCGTTTCGCCGCGTTCTTACGCAGCTCTTGCACAAAACCAACGTTGGTGCGACGTAGTGAGTGGAAAAGTCTGAATCATGTCCTTCTCTCCACTCGACATCCTCTGGCTCTTCTTCATCATCAGCTCGCTGCAGCCGATTGTTCGCCAGCGCGCGCTCGAGATACGGCGCGTGTATGCCTTCCGGCGCTTGGAGACGCGGCGGAACAGCCGCGCCATTGGCCTCATCCACCGGCAGGAGACGATGAGCATCCTTGGGTTTCCCGTCGCCCGGTACATCGACATCCAGGATTCCGAAGAGGTGCTGCGGGCCATCCAGCTCACCGACCCGTCGGTGCCGATCGACCTCATCCTGCATACCCCCGGCGGGCTCGTGCTGGCGGCCGAGCAGATCGCGGCTGCACTCAAGGACCACCCCGCCCCGGTGACCGTGTTCGTGCCGCACTACGCCATGAGCGGCGGCACCCTCATCGCCCTGGCGGCGGACGAGATCGTCATGGGCCAGCATGCCGTCCTGGGACCGGTCGATCCGCAGATCGGCCAGTACGCGGCGGCCTCCATCCTGCAGGTGATCGATCGCAAGCCCATCGCAGAGGTCGACGACCAGACGGTCATCTTCGCCGACGTCGCCAGCAAGGCGATCGCTCAGGTTCGGGCTTCCGTTCAAGACCTGCTGCAGCCGCGCATGGATCCCGAGGCGGCGGCCAAGCTTGCCTGCACGCTGTCGGAAGGTCGTTGGACGCACGACTATCCCATTACTGTCAAGGAGGCTCGCCAGCTCGGCCTGCCTGTGTCGACCGACCTGCCTCAGGAGATCTTCGAGCTCATGGGCCTTTACCCCCAGACCTCGCAGCGGCGCCCTTCGGTTGAGTACCTGCCGGTGCCGTACGGGCCGGAGCGCGGGCAGCGCCGGGCCGTACAGCCGGCGAAAGCCTAGGAGCTGACGGGGGGCCTGGGGCTTTGTGGCGGCGTGGTCAGCTCTTCATGGGTCTCGCCGGTGGCGGCGTGCACGACTGCGGGCAGCTTCGACGTCCTGACATATTCGCTCATCGGAGCTGGCGCAGTCCGAGCACGTGGCACGGGGCGTGGCTCGCGCCGCTGGTGGTGCAGGGCCGCGGCTTCGAATCCGGGCAGCTCGCTCGTCACGTCGAACGCCACGAAGCGATAACCGAGCCCGCGTTCGCTCAGGATGTAACGAGGCTGCTTGGGCGAGGGCTCGATCTTCTGCCTCAGATAGGTGACGTACAGCCGGACGTAATGCTCGGCGTCGCGATAATCGGGGCCCCACACGCGCGTGAGCAGGGTTTCGTGCGACATCAGCCGGCCGGCGTTGCTCATGAGATGGTAGAGCAGCCGGTACTCGGTGGGCCGCAGCTTGATGCGCTGTCCGAGCACGATGGCTTCGCACGTCTCGAAATCGACCTGCAGCTCATCGTCCACCCACACGACTTGCTCGGGCACGGCTGCCGTGCGCCGCAGCATGGCCTTTATGCGCGCGGCGAGCTCCCGGTTGCCGAATGGCTTACCCAGGTAGTCGTCCGCTCCCAGGTTCAGGCCCTGCACCTTGTGCAGCTCGTCGGCCTTCGCCGTGAGCACGATGATGGGCGCGGTCGTCCGCTCGCGAATCTGCTTCAGGATCTCGAAGCCATCCATGTCGGGCATGACCACGTCCAGGAGCACCAGGTCGGGCAGCTTCTGGGTCACCTTGCGTAGGGCTTCCGCGCTGCTGAACGAACGGCTCACCTGGAAGCCTTCGACTTCCAGGTCGTACGCAACCGAATCGGTGCTCGCGATCCGTGGCTCGTCATAGACGATCATGATGTGGCGGTTAACGTGCTGATTTGCCTCAAACATTGTGGGCCCCCTTCCGCGATTTCATGCGCCCCGGCAGACATCGGCAAGGCAGTGCCGCAGACCCCTTCTCCGGTCATGGCGGTCCTTGTAACGCACCCGCCCATTAGCTCAACCCATGGTAGTGGCGGGTCTATCGGAAGTCCATCACCGAGTTAGGTGAAGGTCCAGGTGGGTGAAGGATTAGGAAGCGAGTGCTTTGCTTCATGCTGCACAAAGTCCTATAGGCGAGGCGCGCCCGCAAAGCGCATGCCGTGATGGCTGGTCGGGCTGTATTTTCGAAGTGCGCAGGCCGCTGATGTGTTTCTTGCGCGCAGCTTACGCGGCTCTAGCGCTCGCCCTCCTAGATTTCGTGGAAGGCAGCTATCGGGATGGCAAAGCCGAATCAGCGCACGATCGCGCCAGCTCCACAGCCGCCGTCGGTGAACAGGGCCGACGACGAGGATCTGCGTATCGCGGTATCGGAGGAGATCGCCACCTTCGATCCCATTCGCAGCGTGAGCCTGTGGCGAATGAACGTGACGGTGTCGGATGGCGTGGTAACGCTGTGGGGCAACATTGCCACCACCGACCACAAGAAGATCGCGGCCGAGCTGGCGGCTCGAGTCCCGCGAGCAGTGGCAGTGGACAACGAGCTGATCAGCGACGAGGAGCTGCAGCTCCTGCTGGCGGCTGCCTTCGAGCGCCAGGAGGAAACGCGCGCGCGGCATGGGCCCGTGGAGGTGTTCCTGGGAACGGTGACGTTGAACGGTCCCGCGCCTACGCCGGGTTACCAGGCGGCCGCGCCGGCGCTGGCGCTGGCCGTGCCTGGCGTGAGGTTGGTCATCGACCGCATAGGAACCGGCCCCGCCTTCGAGGCGCCGCAGGAATTCATCGAAGCTCGTTTCGGGCTGGCCGCTATCTGTGAGGGGGACGAAGTGGGGCGCGTCGAGCAGCTCCGAATCGACACCGGCCAGTGGCACGTCCGGGCGGTGATACTGGGTGATGGGCCTTCATCGCGACGCGTGGCCGCCCCGGCGATCGCCTGCGCTCGTTCGGATGAGCGCTACCTCTATCTCGACCTCACCAAGCAGCAATTCGCGAGGCTGCCGACGTCGGCGGACTGGACGCCCGCCGCGGCCGGGGAGCTGCTGCTGGACAGTGCTTTCGAAGTCGAGAGCTTGGCGGGCGCACGGCTGGCCGGCGTTGGTGGAGCTCGGTTGCACCGAGCGTTCGAAACCGCGACGCACCTCGGCGTCCGGCTTGGGCGGCTGGAAGCTATCAGTGGCTGGCTGCCGGTTGGCGAGTGCCGGCTGAACGGAGACAACGTCGTGGTTACCCGACTGTCTGCCGATGAGCTCCAGCAGTTGGTGGAACGCGGCATTCCGCGGACCGATGGAGAGATCCTGGATGAGCTCTACCGCGCGCTGCGGTTCACGACCTGGGAAGCCTTGCCCGCGGGGGTAGTTCGGGCGCGCTCCACGTTCGGACGGCTGGAGCTGGATGGCGACCTTCGCAGCCCAATGGATCGGGCCGCGCTGGAGCGAATCGCCGGCAGCATCTCCGGGGTCGTAGCGGTCGAAAGCCGTGTGACGCTGCGCGCCAGCCGGCTGCCCTTCTGAGTCCAATCGGGCATGGAATTCCGCGACTACTACCAGATTCTGGGAGTCAGCAAGAACGCCTCTCAGAAGGAGATCAATTCAGCATTCCGGCGTCTGGCTCGCAAGTACCATCCCGACGTGAATCCCGGGGACAAGCAGGCCGAAGAGAAGTTCAAGGAGATCAACGAGGCCCATGAGGTCCTGGCCGATCCGGAGAAGCGCAAGAAGTACGACGAGCTTGGGGCCAACTGGAAATACTACGAGCAGGCGCAGCGGGCGGGTGCGGGAGCCGGTGCGCCCGGCGGCTTTGGCGCTCGGCCCGGACCCGGCCGCTACGAATACCGCACCGTGGACGAGGACGAGCTGCGCGATCTGTTCGGCGACCAGAATCCCTTCTCGGACTTCTTCAGCACGTTCTTCGGCAGTGGTGGGGGCGGACCCGCAGGCGGCAGCCCATTTGCTCGTGGCGCGCGCTCCCGGCGCGGCGGCGACGTGGAAGCTGTGGCCGAAATCTCACTGGAGGAAGCCTTCAGCGGCACGACCCGGGTCCTGCAGATCCAGGACGCCACCGGCCAGCCCCGCGGCGTGGAGGTGAAGATCCCCGCTGGCATCCGCGAAGGCATGCGTGTTCGCGCCGCGGGGCAGGGCCAGAGCGGCCAGGGGGGAGGCCAGTCGGGCGATCTTTTCCTGGTGGTTCGAATTCGGCCGCACCCACTGTTCGAGCGGCGCGGCGACGATCTGCATGCGAAGGCCCAGGTGCAGCTGACGACGTGCGTGCTGGGAGGCGAGAGCCAGGTGCCAACGCTCGCCGGCGCGGTGGCGCTCAAGATCCCGCCGGAAACCCAGGACGGACGGGTCTTCCGGCTGCGGGGGCAGGGCATGCCTCGGCTGGGCGAAGGTGGCCGCGGCGATCTCTACGTCGAGGTGCACGTGCTGCTGCCTCAACACTTGACCGCAGAGCAGCGGCACCTGTTCGAGCAGCTGGCGCGGACAGAGGCCGCGGCCGGCCGGGCGGCGTAGCGGATAGGACAGCCCCTTGGCAAGTGAAGCCAGCGCCTTCTCAGCCGTGACCGTGGAGGTCGCTGCGCAGCTGGTGCGCATGCCTCCGGCACGAATCCGGCGCTACACGCGCCTCGGTTTGGTTGCGCCCCGGCAGGAAGCGCAGGGACGCGCCTGGTACGGACCTCGGGAGCTGGCGCGGCTGCGCAAAATCCGCCGCCTGCGCGACGACCTCGGTGTCAACGACGCGGGCATCGAGATCATCCTGCGCTTGATCGAGCGGCTCGAGGCCGATTAGTGCCTATTGGCCGGTAGGTAAGGCGCTTCGAGCCAGGCGGTCCGCAAGGGTGCGCGCTGCACGTGCGCAGCGCGCGGCGTCCCCTCAAACGGAGATCTAACGTCGCGGCACCGGCCCTCTAACACTGCCGTCGTTACGGTGTCAGGAACAACTCCAGCAGAGGAAGAGTCGACATGGCACACGTCCTGGGAATCGACCTGGGCACCACCAACTCCTGCATGGCGGTCATGGAGGTCAGCGAGCCAACGGTCCTCGAGAACGCCGAAGGCGGCCGGACCACGCCGTCGATGGTAGCCACGCCCAAGAGCGGCGAGCGCCTGGTCGGCCTGCTGGCCAAGCGGCAGGCCATCATCAACCCCGAGAACACTATCTACTCCATCAAGCGCCTGATGGGCCGCAAGTACGACGATCCCGAGGTGCAGCGCACCATCAAGATGGTGCCGTACAAGATCGTCCGGCACACCAACGGCGACGCCTGGGTCGAGATGGGCGGCAAGCGCTACAGCCCGCAGGAGATCTCGGCCATGATCCTGCAGAAGCTCAAGACGGACGCCGAGTCCAAGCTGGGCGAGAAGATCGCCGAGGCCATCATCACCGTGCCCGCCTACTTCAACGACAGCCAGCGCCAAGCCACCAAGGACGCCGGCAGGATTGCCGGCCTGGAGGTGCTGCGCATCATCAACGAGCCCACGGCGGCCTCGCTGGCCTACGGCCTGGACAAGAAGAAAGACGAGATCATCGCCGTCTACGACCTGGGAGGTGGCACGTTCGACATCTCCATCCTGTCCATCGGTGAAGGGGTGTTCGAGGTCAAGGCCACCAACGGCGATACGCACCTGGGCGGGGACGACTTCGACCAGCGGGTGCTCGACTGGATGGCGGACGAGTTCAAGAAGGAGCAGGGCATCGACCTGCGCCAGGACCGCATGGCGCTGCAGCGGCTGCGGGAGGCGGCCGAGAAGGCCAAAGTGGAGCTGTCCACGGTAGCCGAGACCGAGATCAACCTGCCCTTCATCACCGCCGATGCCAACGGTCCCAAGCACCTTTCCCTCAAGCTCAGCCGCAGCAAGCTGGAGCAGCTCGTGGACGACCTCATTCAGAAGACGGTCGGTCCCTGCCAGCAGGCGATGAAGGACGCGGACGTCAAGCCCAGCGACATCAACGAGGTCGTGCTGGTCGGCGGGCAGACGCGTATGCCCGCGATCCAGGAGCTGACCCGCAAGCTGTTCGGCAGGGAGCCTCACAAGGGCGTCAATCCCGACGAGGTGGTGGCCGTCGGGGCAGCCATCCAGGCAGGCGTGCTGAAGGGCGAGGTCAAGGACGTCTTGCTCCTGGACGTGACGCCGCTGACCCTGGGCATCGAGACGCTGGGCGGGGTAATGACCCCGCTCATCCCGCGCAATACGACCATTCCCACCCGCAAGAGCGAGATCTTCTCCACCGCGGCCGACAACCAGCCCAGCGTCGAGGTGCACGTCCTCCAGGGCGAGCGGCCGCTGGCCTCGGAGAACAAGAGCCTGGGGCGCTTCGTGCTCGACGGCATCCCGCCGGCACCGCGCGGCGTGCCGCAGATCGAGGTCACGTTCGATATCGATGCCAACGGCATCCTGCACGTGTCGGCCAAGGACCTCGGCAGCGGCAAGGAGCAGCGCATCACCATCCAGGCTGGGTCTGGCCTCAGCAAGGAAGAGGTGGACCGGCTGGTGCGCGAAGCCGAGATCCACGCCGAGGAGGATCGCCGCAAGCGCGAGGAGGTGGAGGCTCGGAACAATGCCGACTCACTGGCCTACCAGGCCGACAAGACGCTGCGCGAGTACGGTGACAGGGTGCCCGCGGACGTGCGCATGGAGGTGGAGACAAAAGCCAACGCGGTGCGTGAGTCGCTCAAGTCGAACGACGTGGAGCGCATCCGATCGGCAACGCGCGAGCTCGATGAAGCGCTGCAGAAGGTGGGCCGCAGCGTCTACCAAACAGAGCAGCCCGCGGGTGCAGCGGGTGGGAACGGCCAGCAGCGTGAAAGCGAGCCCGTGCGCGAGCCGGGAACGGTCGAAGGCGAATACCGGGAAGTGTGAGCCACGATGCAGACAGCCAAGTTCACCGAGAAGGCCCGCGACGCCGTCGTCGAAGCGCAGCCGCTGGCCGAGCGGCACAACAATTCCTCAGTCGAGGTGGAGCACCTGCTGCTGGCGCTGCTCAGCCAGGCCGAGGGGGTGGTGCCTCAGCTCGTGCTCAAGGTGGGTCGCGACCCTGAGGAGCTGAAGAAGCAGGTCGAGGCGGAGATCGAACGCCTGCCTAAGGCCTACGGTACGGCGGCCCAAACGTATACGTCACCGACGCTGCGCAAGGTGGTGGACCTGGCACAGAGCCTGGCCAACAACCTCAAGGACGAGTTCGTCTCGACCGAGCACCTTTTCCTCGCCATCCTGGACCCACAGACGGATTCACCCGGCGCCCGTTTGCTGCGTAACCAGGGCATTACTCGCGAGAAAGTGCTGGAGGCGCTGACCGCGGTGCGCGGCAACCAGCGCGTGACGGATCCCAATCCCGAAGGCAAGTACCAGGCGCTGGAGAAGTACGGCCGCGACCTGACCGACCTGGCGCGCAAGGGCAAGATCGACCCGGTCATCGGCCGGGAGGAGGAGATCCGCCGCGTCAT
>JAJPGV010000057.1 GCA_021325635.1 Chloroflexota bacterium | reverse complement strand
CTTTTCCATGCCCTCAAAGGTGCTGCCGCCTCCGACCGGCTGCCCTTCTTCTGGGACCGTATCCTTGACTGACCAGCCAAGCCCGCCTACTAACGGGATACTGCATCGCCAAACGCTCACTTGACAGCGCGCACGGCCGCCCTCTACAACAGCGTGGTGAAACACAACGCATTTCGAACGGTTGTCTACGCCTTCCTAGGAATGAGCATCGCGGCGCTGTCCGCCTGCGGCTCATCATCTGCTGCTCCCAGCGCTTCCGCGCCGGCCGCCAGTCCAGCTTCCGCCAGCGCCGGAGCCAGCGGCGCCGGCAACGCCCAGGCGAAATGGGACGCGCTGGTCGCGGCCGCCAAGAAGGAAGGCAAGATCACCCTGGCTGTTGCCCCGGGCGGCGGCGCCAGCGCGCGCGAGGTCATCCCTCCCGCCTTCAAACAGGCTTTCGGCATCGACGTCGAGGTGCTGGTGGGCCCATCCAGCCAGCTCGTGGAGCGGCTCAAGCTCGAGCAATCGTCAGGCATTCACAGCGTCGACGTGGCGATCGGTGGCGCCGACACCATGTATTCGTCGTTCTACGGTGACAAGCTCATCGCGCCCGTCAAGGATCAGCTCATCCGCCCGGAGGTTATGAACCCGGCGAGCTGGACAATCGGCCATCCCTGGTTCATGGATCCGGAAGAGCAGTCGATCTTGCGTATCTCGTCCGGCCTCTCCGGCTTCACGGCGATCAATACCAACCTGGTCAAGGCCGCGGACCTGACTTCCTCGAGCGACTTCCTGAAGCCGGAGTACAAAGGCAAGATCGCGGTGTTCGACCCCACCATCAACGGCAGCGGCGGCCAGCACGCATCGTACATGCTGATCAAGCTCGGGCCGGATTTCGTGAAGAAGCTCTACGTCGATCAGCAGCCGGTGAAGACGCAGGACAACCGCCAATTCTCGGACTGGGTGGGCCGCGGCAACTACCCCATCGGTTGGGGAATGAACCCGGCCAATATCGAGGGACTGAAAGCCGACAAGCTGCCGGTTCGCGAGCTCCCGACGCTCAAAGACGTGCAGCCGTATCTCACTGGAGGCAGCGGGCTCATGGTCGAGCTCAAGGAGCCTCCCCATCCCAACGCCGCCGCCGTATTCCTGAACTGGATGGCCATGCCCGAGGGGAACGCCGTCTACAACAAGGCCATCCAGATGGTGAGTCCGCTCACGACCGTGAAGAGCGACTGGGTCCCCGATTATGTGCAGCCCAAGGCCGGTGTGGACTACCTGGATACCTACGGGTGGGACTACTCGCTGAAAACCTATCCCGAGGCATTCAAACAGCTGCGCCAGCTCCTGGGAGCCAGCGCATAGCGAAATGGCCGGGCCCGGATAGTTCCGGGCCCGGCCATTTGCCAGTCAGAGACTCGTCTAACCCCTGACCCTAACCCGTCGTTATTTATCGAGTCCGCGGTCCGCGGCGCTCTTGACGAAGGAGTCGTCCAGCATCTTGGCCGGGTCGAAGCTTTTCAGCTTCTCGTTGTTCTTCGCCAGGATGTCTTTGGCGGCCGTATACTGCTCAGCCTTCGGGTATGGCAGCGCCGGCATGACCTTGGCCTCGAAGTAGTCATAGGCCACGCCCATAGCATTGTCGTCCTCGGACTTGAAGTACTTCTTCATGACCTTGATCGCCGCCGCCTTGTCCTTGCGGGCCATAGCGCTGCCCTGCACGACCGAATCGACGTACGCCTGAACGGCTTCCTTGTGCGAGGCGACGTACGAGCGGAGCATCACGTCATTTGAGGTCGAGGCAGGCAGGCCCAGGTTGGCCAGATCGAACAGCGTATGGAAGCCCTGCGCTTCCAAGGTCACCGTGTCCGGCGGTGTCGAGACACCGCCCTGGATGGCACCGCTCAACATAGCCGACACACGGTTGGCCAGCGATCCCACGGCCAGGATGGTTACGTCCTTATCGGGATCGATGCCGATCTTCGGCAGCGCCAGCCGAGTGGCAATGTCCGACGTGGAGCCGACGCTGCTTACGCCCACCTTCTTGCCCTTCAAGTCGGCCGGCGTCTTGATGCTGGCAGGAGCCTGGAACACGAATGGAAACACCGGGGCTTCCACCGAAGTCACAACGAGGTCGGCGCCTTCGACCGAAGCGCTCATCGTCTCCGAGCCCCCCAGGTTGGCAACCTGGAGCTCGCCTGCCAGCAGCGCGGGTATGCCCTTGGTGCTGTCGATATTCTGGACGTCGACGTCGAGTCCGTTCTTTTCGAAGATGCCCGCCTCTTTAGCCATCCAGATCGGTAGCTGGTTAGTGATCAGGTTGCTGTAAGAGACGACCATCTTGGTTCGGCCCGCAGCCCCTGAAGCCGCGGCGCTCGGCTTCGCGGACGCCGCCGCCGAAGCGCTTGGTTTCGCGGATGCGGGCGTGCTGGCCGCTTGAGACGCCGCTGCGCTTGGCTTCGCCACCGAAGCAGGCGCACCAGATGGGCTCGCGGCGCCTGGCGAGGATGCTGGCGGTGCGGCAGTACCGCCGCACCCGGCCAGGAGCATGCCCGACAGCAGCGCCAGGGCCGGCAAAGAGGTGAACTTCATGCAATTGCCTCTCATTCTCGTTCTCACACTCAGCTTCGAGTGCATCATGAGATTCGCATCGAACCCGCGTAGCGTCAAGTCGCTTTTCCGTGCTGCGGGAGCGTGGCAATCCACGAAGGCTTTACCGGACAGCTCACACGAGCGCTGCGCAGCTCCCTCGTACCGGGCTAAGAATGATGTCGTTATGGTGATTACGTGCTGAAGTTCCGTTCCCGACCGCCCTCCGAGTGAGTCCCCTAAACGCAGCCCTGGCCTTTGCGCTGGCCGCGCTCCTCAGCTACGTCCTCACCCTCGGACAATCCCGACTGGCCGTGCGCTTCGGATTCCTCGACGTTCCCGACGCCCGTCGCAAGCATGAGGGGCTGCGACCGCGATTGGGCGGGCCAGGCCTGCTGATCGCGTTTTGCACCGCTGCGCTGCTCGCCGGATACGGCTGGAACTCGAAGTTCGCCGTCCTGCTGGCGGCTGCCTGCGCACTCGTCGGCATCGGCGCGATTGACGACAAGCGCGTGCCGCGCTTTCACGAGCTGCCGGCTTCCGTTCAGCTGCTGGCCCAGCTCGGCGCGGCCGGCCTGGCGATTCTCGGCGGTATCTACATCGTGGACGTCCGCGATCCCACCGCCCCCGCACCCTTCGGCGGAGTGCTTCACCTACCTCTATGGGCTGCCGTGATAGCCACGCTGTTCTGGATCGCCGGCATGATCAACACCGTCAACCTGCTCGACGGCATGGACGGGCTGGCCGGCGGCGTGGCAGCGATCGCCGCGGCGGTCCTGGGCCTGGTGTCTCTCCGGCTCGGCCAGACCGACGTCGCGATCCTGTGCTTCGCACTAGCCGGCGCGGCCTGCGGCTTCCTGCCGCATAACCTCTCCCGCTCACACACGTTCATGGGGACGAGCGGAGCCTGGTTTCTGGGGTTCATGCTGGCGGCGCTGTCGATCGTCGGCGGCGCCAAGTTAGCCACCGCCCTGCTCGTGGTCGGCGTGCCGGTATTGGACGTGGCGCTGCTGATCCTGTTGCGATCGCTGAGGCACCAGCCGTTCTGGCAAGGAGATCGCAGCCACCTCTTCCACCGGCTGCTCGACGTAGGCCTATCCCCAGGCGCGACGCTGCTGCTGTACTGCAGCATCTCGGCGGTCTTCGGCCTGTTCGCCTTTGTCTTCACGAGCAACAGCAGCATCGGCCTGGGGCTCAAGATCTATGGCCTCGTCGGGCTCGTGCTGGTCATGGCTCTGCTGCTTGGAATGTTGACTCGTCGCGGCACCACGCGTTAGGCGGCTGTTACGATCGGCGTAAGTGCCACGTATCTACCTCGACACCGCGGCGCTGAACCTGTTGATCGAGAAGAAGACGGATCCGGAAGCTGAAGCGGTCAGGCGCCTGCTGGCGCAGGGCAAGGCTGGCGAGATCGAGCTGGTGCACTCGGATGTAGTCGATAGCTGGCTGTGGGGCGGACGGGCCGAGGGTCGCAGGATGGCGCTCGGGCCCGAGCTCGAAGCAGCCCGGGCCGAAGACGTCCGCTCGTCCTTGCCGATCACCAAGTTCTCCAGCGCGGCGCTGCAGAAGCTCACCGGCGCCGAGAAGGGCGAGCTGTACAAGGCCTTGACCCAGGCCTACGCACGCTACTTCTACCAGCGCAGCGAGCTGGGCCTCATCATCCACACGTTGACGGCCATCCAGCATCGGTCCGACATCATGGCCAGCCCCGAAGCAGCCAAGTGGCAACGCTTCGTGGTCGCCAACATCGAGCGCATCGCTCAGCGCGAGACAGGCACGAAGCTCACGCTGATGGTGCCCAGCCGGGCGATCGAGCGCCTGAGCGCCGGCGAGAGATGAGGCCGACGACTGATCGGCGGATACTTTGTTCGGCAGCGACACTTGCCAAGCAGCACTAGATTCGCAACGATATTCCATGGTTCATGGGGGGCAAGTTGGATTCTCGTACCCGAAGTGGCTATCTAGCCGTTCAATTCGACCGTCTTGCTGAAGGCAAGGACACCCGCTGCGTCTCGCTCGTCACCGACGTTGCGCGCTTTGTCCTCAGGAGGCACGACAACGTCGTTATCTGCGTATGCGAGCTGAGCCAGCCGTCGCCGGCTGCCGAGGAGGGGCTACGGCGCAGGGGAGCCGTCGATGGTACCTTTATGATCAGCCCCAAGCTCGCCCCAAAGGACTTCGGCATGTGGCTCGACCGGGTGCTCCTGGACGACCTGGGAGCCGACCCCGAGACCGGAGTCGAAGTGTTCGATTTGCAGGAAGCGGCGATCCAGGTCTAGAAGGACGCCCAGCTCAGGGTTTGCCTGACCAACGGTCCCACAGGCGGCGACCCGCGCGGGCGGCGCCACCGGCCAGCTTCCCGGCCTTCTCCTCGACCCAGGCATAGCCCTGCACGACCTTGGTGAACTGCGCTTCACTCATGCCGGCTTCAAGCGCTGCGTCGTGAAGGGACAGCTCGCCGGCCTTGAAGCGACGGGCAATGTCGCGCAGCTGGTCGACCTTGCTATCGGCCACGAGGCGTCACCGCGGCCATTCTAAACCGGAGCGAGGCGCACGTCACTCGCTACCACACGGCGCATCACGTCTCCGCTGCTGACCAACAAGGCGCCATCCACATCGAGGTCGCGGGCGATGCCGTCGAACCCGCCGGCTGCGCTTGTCACGTGCACGGCCTGCCCGAGCATATTCGGCCACAACCGCCAATCGTCGATCACGCTGCTCGGACCTGAGCTTCGGAACTGACTGGTACGCATATCCAGATGCGCCAGCACAGCAGCGAGGAGCTCGTCCAAGTCGTACGTCCGCCCGCACTCGCTGAGCAGGCTCGTGGCAGTCCGGGCGAGCTCCGCTCCCAGCGCATCCGTCCCGACGTTGACGTTGATGCCAACCCCCAGAATGACACAGCGGGAGCCGTCTCGTGCGGCCGTGCTTTCGGCCAGAATGCCAGCCAGCTTTCGGCCCGCCAGCAGCAGGTCGTTGGGCCATTTCAACGTGGGCCTCACCCCAGCAACGTCCTGAACCGCTTCGGCGACGGCCAATCCGGCCGCCAGGCCCAGAACGGGTACCTGGGCAAGGCTGGCCGAGGGACGCAGGACGATAGAGAAGTACAAGCCACCGGAGGGCGAGTGAAACGATCGTCCCGCCCGGCCCCGGCCAGCAGTCTGCTCCGCCGCCACGACCACTGTGCCCTCGGCTGCTCCGCCGTCGGCCAGCTTACGGGCGGCGGATTGGGTTGACGGCAGAGAGAGGTAGCGAAGAGGAGATGGAACGTGCGTCAGCGTAGCCGATCGCGCCGTGCCAGCGCGTACTCGCGGGCGACCAGCCAGGCGGCGCATCCCACCAGGAGGCCCATGAGCAGCTGCTGGCCGGTTTGGGCAAGCTCGTTGGCGTACGCGGCGGCCGGGGACGATACCAGCAACGAAAGGGCATATGGCACGTCTCCCAGCTCCAGGCCGGTCGAGCTGAGCCACATCAGGGATTGAAACCCGCTGTACACCAAGGCCGCCACGACGACGAACTGGACCAAGGCCGGGACCCAGCCGAAGCCGAAGCCGCTGAGGCGATGCCACAAGGAGGACGCCGCCGTCCTCTTGGACTGCGGCCCACTCAACCGCGCGAGGTTCAGCTTGAGCGCTGGGGGAGGCTCGACCACGAGCTCGGAGCGGAGCACCACGTCCAAACGATCCAGCCTCTGCCGAAAGCCGGAGCAGCCGGCACAGGCCCGCAGGTGTTGGTCCAAGCCAGCATCGCGAAGCTGTTCGCCGTCCAGCAGCAGCGTTCTTACGTCCCGGCAGTCCATGTCAGCGATTCCTTTCCATTGTGACGGCTTTCAACGGATTCCGCCAGCCGTTGCTTGGCGCGGCGAATGTGGCTTTTCACGGTATTCAACGGAAGATCCATCACCTGGGCGATGTCCTCGTAGCGCATGTCTTCGAAGTAATACAGCGTCAATGCCAATCGCTGCGCCGTCGTCAATGCCGCCAGCGCCTGGCGAACCTCGCGCGCCGTTTCAGCCGCACTCACAAACGCTTCGGGCTGAGCCAGGGGATCCGTTTCCCAAACGTCCTCGACGGACGGCCGCGTCCCATCCTGACCGAACGATCGCGGCAAACGTCCACGGCGCCTCAGCTCGTCCAGGCACACATTCGCGACGAGCCGGTACAGCCAGGTCGTGAACTTCGTCTCGCCACGGTATGTCGGCAGCACGCGCAAGACCCGCAGGAACGCCTCTTGAGTCATGTCCATGGCGTCCGGCTGGTTGCGCATGATCCCGATCGCGACGCTGTAGACGTACGTTTGTTGGGACGCTATCAGCTCACCCATAGCTGTCGCGTCGCCGGACTGAGCACGCTGGATCAGTGGCGCCAGACTATCCAGCATCACCCCTGCCCATCCTCGAGTTAGACGGCTGTGCGCGGGCTGCTGTTGCACCGGGATCGGGGCCATGCGCAACAATGCCCGAATTGCGCACGTCGAATAGGCAGACGAAGAAGTTGGAGGGCCGTGTTCGCATGGAGCAGGATATCTGGCGAAGGCAGGAGCCAAGGCGCCTACGGCGCAGCAGCCGGGAACGGATGTGGGCCGGCGTCGCCGGCGGCATGGCCGAATACTTCGACGTAGACCCGGTGTTGATGCGGCTGATCTGGGTAGTAGCCACCATCGTCACGGCCGGACTCGCCCTGGCCGTGTATTGCGTCCTCTGGATAATCATGCCGCAAGATACCGACCTTGGGAGCTCGGCCTGGCCGGGGCCAGCCGCCGCGGCAGACCAACCAACGGAGGGCGCCCAGGCCGAGGCGAGCGGTTCCGTGGCTGCCGACGCCGCTGGTTGGACCAATCCCAGCCCACCCGGCTCCCGTCCTTACGGGCCCAACGAGGACTGGTACGGCGAGCATCGAGCCCGCAGGCGCCGCTCGGCCGGCATAGTGTTGATTGCCCTCGGCCTGCTGTTCTTGACCGCCCAGGCCGGGCTCTTTCGCTGGATCAACTGGCACGTGGCCTGGGCAGTAGTGCTGATCGTGCTCGGCGCCGCACTGCTCTTGCGCCGTTCGGACTGGAGGGCCTGATCGTGGCCAGCACGTTCCCCCCCACCCAGGCTGCCCCGCCCCCCTATGCTCGCTACCGGCGCCGGCGCCGCGGCCTGGTGTGGCCGCTGCTGCTGATTACCGTCGGCGTCATCCTGCTGCTCCAGAACTTGGGCATCCTCAGCTGGGAGCTGTGGCGCACGTTGTGGCAGCTGTGGCCGTTGATTCTCATCCTGATTGGTCTCGATCTGGTCCTGGGCGGATTCGGTCGCGGCGCTGTTGCCGCCGCCGTGAGCTTGCTGGTACTGCTGGCGGTGCTCGGCCTGGCCTTGGCAGCCGCCCTAACCGGCTGGCTGCCGCCGATTGGGCCGGCCGGTCCAATCCGAACCGCCACGCTGACCCAAACGCTGCAGGGAGCGACGCAAGCCTCCGTTCACCTGCAGTTTGGAGCGGGAGACTTCTCAGTCGGCGCGCTCGACACCCCGGGCGACCGCCTGGCGGAGCTCACCTTCAACGGCCCGGATCAATCTCGGCCGCGGGCTTCCTACCGCGTCGACAACGGCTCTGCACAGCTCAGCTACGTCACCGGCGGCCGCGGCCCCTTTGACAGCCGCGCCAACGATACGAGCCTGCTGCTGACCCCCAGCGTGCCGCTGACGCTGAACGTGCAGTACGGCGCATCAACCGCCCATCTCGATCTGACCAAGCTCCAGGTCAGCAATCTTCAGCTGCAGATGGGCGCCAGCACCACCACGGTGATACTGCCAGCCACGGGCCTCACCAACGCGACCATCAAGGGCGGCGCCGCGACGCTGAACGTCGAGGTGCCCCAAGGAGTAGCTGCGCAGATTCAATATGAAGGCGGGCTCAGCACGCTCAACGTCGATACCGGCCGCTTCCCCGAGATCTCCTCAGGACAAGCCGGACGGCGGAGTTTCCAATCGCCCGACTACGACTCGGCCGGGAACCGCGTGCAGCTCGACATCCAAGCCGGGGTAGCCACCATCAACGTTCGCTAGCCGGAAGGCTGGGGCAGCCGGGGATCTACGGCGCTAGAGCTCCGCCTCGTGGCCGATTGCCTGGAGGATCTTGACCGCCAGGTGCACGTTAAAGCGCTGTTCCGCGTCATTCAGGTCAAGGCGTGCGATCTCCTGGATCCGCTTCAGCCGGTACTTCAGCGTATTGACATGGATGAACATCGCCCGAGCCGAGCTTTCCAGGTTGCGGCCGCTCTCCAGGTAGTAGCCGAGGGTCCGTACGAGCGTGGTGGCATGTACGCGATCGTATTCCAGCAGCGGACCCAGCGTCTGCTCGGCCAGCTTCATGAGCTCGGTGCGATCCTCGATCAGCGAGAACAGACGATAGACACCCAGGGAATGGAAGAAGATCACCTGGCTCTGCTTGTGGCAGCGCCGGATGATGTCCAGCGCACGGCGCGCTTCCGAGAAGGACTCCTTGAAGTCGCCAATCGCCTTGCACAGCCGCCCAATGCCGATCGAGATCGGCACTTCCGGCAGCACCTGCATGACCCGACTGTGGAGGTTGCTGGTCAGCGTCTCGATCGCCTGCTGGGTGGAGCCCATGAAGGCTTCAGGGATCAGCACCACCACGCCGTGCGGTCGGGGGGCCACGATGCTGCCGGGAGCACTCTTCTGAACGAAGCCCAAAACGATCTCTTCAAGGTCGTTTCGCAGGCGCGAGCTCTCGAGCTCACCTTTACGGCGGTGATGCGGCGCAGGCTGCTCGTCTGGCTCGACGAGCAGCAGGTAATGGTTCTGCGCCAGGTTATAGCCGAGATGGCGGGCGCGGGCCAGCATCGACCGTTCGTCGCTGTAGCTGCCCGACAGGAGATCCTCCGTGAAGTTCCCCTTCAGCCGGTTCTCCACTTCGAACGCGGTCCGCTCCTTCATGGCCTCGAGCGCCAGGACCGTCGCCGCATGCTCCGCGGTGGTGAAATCGATGTCCTCGATGGGCCGGTCGTTTTCGAGGATCGACACGTAGCCCACCATCTCCTGGCCGACCACCACCGGCGCCATGACGCGCGCGCGGGTCATGCCCAAATCCGGCGCCGCCGGGAACTGAGCCGGACGGTGCTCCTGCACGATCCTCTTCACTCGGTCGGCGACGCGCGAGTCTTCGAACGCCTCGGCCACCGACAGATCGTCTTCGCAGCCATCTGAGCTGGCCAGGAGCTTGAAGAAGCGATCCTGCACCAGCACCGGCCGGTCGAGCAGGTGGCTGAGGGTAGTCACAATAGCTTCCAGCCCATCGCCGTCCAGCACCATACGTGAGAGCCGGCTGTGTATGGCAGTTACACGCTCCAGATAGCGTGCGAACTCTTCGGTAGCAAGCCGGCTCCGTGGCGGTTCAATGGCGGTCTCCACCCTACCCGATTGAACGGCCGGTGTGGCTTGTTCGCCGAAGACTGTCGCCATGCGCTCAACCCCTCCCGTATATGCATCGCCGGCCATGTTGATGCCTCAGGGCTGCCAAAACTGGTGCACTCCGGCTGGCGAGTACCTAACTATAGTCGAGGCGAAAGATGGGGGGTATGTTGTTTGAAGCCATAGCCCAAAACAGCGAATTGGGGAAACGAGCCAACGCCCCCATGTTCGCTAAACATAACCAAAAAGGCTTGCTAGCCGCCTGCTCGGAGCCCCTCCGGAGTGACCGCGGAGACCGGCTCGGACTAGATCCAACCTCGACGCTTGAAGAGGGCCAGCATGATCCCCACCGAGACCATGAATGACCCGCACATCAGCCCAAAGCCAATCCAGCCACTCGGCATGTAGGTCTCGTCGAAGTTGGTTCCAAACACACTGGCGACCAACGTGAGGGGCAGGAAGATCACGCCGACGATGCCAAGGGTCTTCATGATCTCGTTCAGCCGGTTGTTCTGCGTGGCCAGGTGTATGCCCATCACGCTCTCACTCAAATCTCGCAGGTCTTCGATCATCGAGTCCAGGCGCACCAGATGGTCGAACACGTCACGGAAGTAGGGCTGTGTGGAGGCGGCAACCAGGTGACCGAAGTCGCCTCTCGCCATCCGCCCCATCAACTCACGCTGCGGAGCCACCAGCCAGCGCAACCGCATGATGCTGCGCTTCAGGCCGCTGATGCGCTGCACCAGGGCCGGATCGGGAGCTTGCAGCGCACACTCCTCCAGCATCGCCATCTCTTCATCCACCGCGCCCACGACCGGCAGCACCTTGTCGACCAGATCGTCCATGATGGCGTGGGCCAGCCAGTCGGGCCCCTTGACCACAAACGGGAGCCCGCGCTGGCAGTTGAGGCGAACGTCATCGAGCTCAGGAAGCTCCTGCTGGTGCACGGTGACCACGTAGTTCTTTCCCAGGTACAGGTCCAACTCGGTGGTCACCATGTCCTCCTTGCTCGAGTCGAATCGCACGGCGTGGCAAATGATGAACAGGTACTCACCGTAGTCCTCGACCTTGGGCGGGTCGTACACGTCGTTCGTCGCGTCTTCGATGGTCAATGGGTGAAAGTGAAAAACGTCCGACAGCACCTGGATCTCGGCCGCATTCGGAGCCTGGATGTCCAGCCACAGCGTGCAAGCTGGATCGGCCAGCACAGCAGCCAGCCGGCCGCAGTCAGCCGGCTCCAAACGTTGGTCTCCGTTTCGTACAAGCAGCGTCATCATGGCGGCCCTACCCTAACACCTTCCGGCCGCCGATCGTCCGGCGACTCCCCGTGTTGCGCCCCAAGTGAAGCGCTGCCGGTGCCAACTGTCCGACGCCGGGGGGCTCGTCCAGCCTAGCCCGCGCTGTTGGCCGGCGCGGCAAGCTCAGGGCTGGCCGGAGCCGTGGGGCTTTCCGCATCACTGGCCGAACCGACAGCGGACGGGTCCTCCTCGGACTCACTCCCGGAGATCGCTGTCTCGTCTGCTCGATCGGGCGCGGGCTCGGCCCCTTCGGCTGCAAGGGGCGCGGGCTCGTCGAGCTTGCGATAGTCCATCGCCAGGCGAAACAGATCCTCAGATGCGATAGGCAGCGGATCGAGCAGCGCCAGCTCGTTATCCCAGGCCGAGCCAACGCTGGAGAGGTGCAGCCCCGCCTCCTGCATCAGCTGTTGATGCAAGAGGTCACGCTCGCGTTCGATGCACACCATGACGTGGCCCAGGGCCATGAACTGCCCCGCCAGAAAGTTGTCCGGTTGACCCGCCAGCGCTTCGCTTCTGGCAGCGGCGGCAGCATCGGCCACGGAACGAGCCATCAGATTGAGCGCCTCGAACGCACCCTGCCTCCGCGTCGATTGCACCGGATCGGCGAGTGTCGGCGCCACCAGGACGTCCAATGGCTGCGGGCGTTTGAAGAACATGACAGCATCCTAGCGAAAGGGCGGCGTCATGAGAAGGGATCTGTTGCCACTGCCCTGGAAACTTTGCCTGCCTGGCGGCCAGCGGTGTGTGCTGTTTGTATGATCTGGCTAACTTACTGCACACGCACGGAGTCATTCCATGTACCTCTTTGTCGTCCTGCTCATCGTGGCCCTGCTGCTCATCGTGTGGTTCTCGTTCACCGCGGTTGCCCTCGTCATCCATTTCATTCCATGGCTCATCATCGGACTCGTCGCCGGCGCCACTGCCAGCACCATCACCGGCAGCCGCCACGGCATCCTGGGCGACATCGGCTTGGGGCTGGTGGGCGCCGTGCTCGGCGGCTTCCTGCTTCGTGTGGCCTTGCACGTCCAAACGCGCGGCTTCATCGAGGACGTCATCGCCGGGATCATCGGCGCGGTCATCATCCTGCTCATCGGCAAGGCCCTGAGCCCGCGCCGCGCCTACTAAGCTGCTCCTTCCGGTCTGTCCAGCCAGTGAGCTGCCAGATGGCGAAATGACCTGGATAGCCCACGGCCGCGAGGAAATCCTCGTGGCCAACGTGGATGGCCGCTACTACGCCATGGACAACGTCTGCTCGCACAGCGGGGCGTCGCTCGCGGACGGCTACCTCGACGAGACCATCGTCCAATGCCCGCTGCACGGCTGGGAATACGACCTCACGACCGGCTGCTGCACACATATCAAGAACGAATGCTTGCGCACCTTCCCCGTCGTCGAGCAGGAGGGACAGCTCTTCGTGGAAATCTCCGACTCGCCGTGACCCTCGGGGAGCTCTGCCGGCAGGATCGCGACCGCCAGCTCGCCTGGCTGGAGGACTACCTGCGCATCCCGAGCATCAGCAGCAGTCCCGAGCACGCGGAGGAAGTCCGTCGCTGCGGCCGGTTCAGCGTGAGCGAGATGGAGCGCATCGGCCTGGAACACGGCCAGCTCCTCGAAACCGGGGGCCATCCAGTGGCCTACGCCGATTGGCTGCACGCGCCGAATGCCCCAACCGTGCTGGTGTATGGCCACTACGACGTCCAGCCCGTCGACCCACTCGACCTCTGGGACAGCCCGCCGTTCGATCCGCGCATCAGGGATCGGGACCTGTATGCGCGGGGCGCCGTGGACGACAAGGGACAGGTGCTGATGCACTGGGCGGCCATCGAAGCGTTGCTGAAGCTCCACGGACGCCTGCCGCTGAATCTCAAGCTGCTGATCGAAGGAGAGGAGGAGATCGGCAGTCCTCATCTCGATGCCTTCATTCAGGAGCGGTTGGACCTCCTCCGAGCAGACGTTGCCGTGATATCCGACACCGCGATGTACGGCCACGGCATCCCTTCGCTGTGCTACGGCCTGCGAGGTCTGACCTATCTGCAGATCGACGTGCATGGCCCGAACAGCGACCTGCACTCGGGATCGTTCGGAGGAGCAGTAGCCAATCCCTGCAATGCCCTGGCGGCGCTGCTCTCCAGATTGAAGGACGACGCCGGGCGAATCCTGATCCCAGGCTTCTACGACGACGTGCGGCCGCTTTCGGCGGCCGAACGGACGGAGCTGGCCAAGCTGCCGTTCGACGAGGTCGCGTACCGGACGGCCATTGGCGTCGACGAGCTGGTTGGAGAGCCGGACTGCACGCCCCTGGAGCGCCTCTGGGCCCGGCCGACGCTCGACGTCAACGGCATCTGGGGCGGCTTCCAGGGAGCCGGCGCGAAGACGATCATCCCGGCAGAAGCGCATGCCAAGGTGAGCTGCCGGCTGGTGCCGGACCAGGACCCCGAGCGCATCGCCCGGTTGGTCGAAGATTACGTGCGCGCGATAACGCCAGCCGGCGTTCGCGTCGAAGTCCGGCAGCTCCATGGCGGCAGGCCGTCTATCACGCCCATCGACCACCCGGCGACGCTGGCCGCCAAGCGTGCACTGGAGCGGGCATTCGAGAAGGAGGTCGTGTTCATGCGGGAGGGTGGCTCGATTCCTGTCGTGGCCACGTTCGATTCCCTTCTGCACGTGCCCACAGTGCTGCTTGGCGTTGGGCTGCCGGACGAGCACGCGCACGCCCCCAATGAGCGCCTGAACCTGGACAACTTTTACCGCGGCATCCTGGCAGTGGCCTACCTCTGGCAGGAGCTGGCGAGCTCCCCCATCGCCTGATCGCCAGTGAGCGTCGCGAGCATAGCCGGTCTGCTCCGGAGCGCCGGCCTCACGGTAGCGGTAGCCGAGTCGTCTGCCGGCGGCGCGATATCCGCCGAGCTCACGAGTCAGCCTGGCAGCTCAGCCTACTTCGTGGGCGGCATCGTCGCCTATGACGACCTTTCGAAGACCGCCGTCCTTGGACTCGACCCACAGCTCCTGACCGCTTACGGCTCGGTCAGCGCTCCTGTGGCGGCCGCTATGGCCCGTGCAGCTCGAACGCTGTTCCACGCCGACCTAGGCTTGGGAGAGACCGCCATCCTCGGGCCCGGCGGCGCCACGGATACGAAACCGGCGGGATTGAGCTTCATCGCCCTGGCGACCGAGGATGGTGAGCAGGTCCGTGAGCTCCAGCTCCAGGGAGATCGCTCCAGCAACCGCGCCGCCATTGTCGCCGCCGCCCTGGAGCTGATTGGGACCAGCGTCAGCCTTAACCGCTGAGTTGTCCCAAATCAGACCAGCTCTACCCCGTGGAAGGTGCTTTCGCGGCGGCCCGCTTCGGTCATGCGAACGAACTGGGCATTCCGGCGTAGCTCGGGGATAGTCCGAGCGTCGCAGTAGCTCATGCCTGAGCGCAGCCCGCCGACGAGCTGCGTAATTACCTCGGCCACGTCGCCGCGGAACGGCACCATGGCCTCGACGCCTTCCGGAACCACGCTGTCGAGGTCCTCGCCCAGGCCCTGTCCCATGCTGTCGCGATGCTGCCGCTGCACCGCCGCTTCGAGGGAGGCCATGCCACGGCAGATCTTGAACTTGCGGCCACCGCGGGTAATGGTCACGCCGGGGCTTTCCCTCGTACCCGCCAGCAGGTTGCCAATCATGACCGTTGAGGCGCCCGCCGCCATTGCCTTGGTGATGTCACCGCTCGCTTGAATACCACCGTCGGCGATGATTGGCACTCCGGCCTTATCGCCTGCTTCGGCGCACTCGACCACCGCGCTGAGCTGCGGCACACCCACTCCGGCCACGATTCGTGTGATGCAGATCGAGCCGGGGCCCACCCCAACCTTGATCGCGTCCGCGCCGGCGGCCGCCAGGTCGTGGACGCCTTCGGCGGTGGCTACGTTCCCGGCAACGAGCTCCACAGCGTCACCCAGCTTGCCCCGAATCGCATTGAGCGCCCGCAGCGCATTCTCTGAATGTCCATGGGCAATGTCGATGACCAGCGCATCGGCCCCCGCTGCCTGCAGCTCTTCCGCCCGCTCCAGGTAATCACCAACCACGCCCACCGCCGCGGCCACACGCAAGCGGCCACGATCGTCCTTGCTGGCGTTCGGGAACAGCACCCGCTTGTAGATGTCCTTGCTGGTGACGAGACCCTTGAGCTTTCCATGTTCGTCGACCAGCGGCAGCTTCTCGATCTTGTGCTTCGCAAACAGTCGTTTGGCCGTTTCCACGTCCGTGCCGACCGGAGCGGTGATCAGGCGCTCGCGGGGCGTCATGACCTCGCGGATGCGCACGTGCATCTCCTCCTGGAACAGCAGGTCGCGCGACGTCAGAATTCCTTCAAGCAGGCCGTGCTCGTCCGTTACCAAGATCCCCGTGATGCCCTGCTCGTCCATCAGCTTCAGGGCGTCGCCAACCGTGTTGTTGGGGTGCAGGGCGTAGGGATTCTCGATGAAAATGCTTTCGGAGCGCTTCACTTTGCGCACCTGCTGGGCCTCTGTCTCCAGAGACATGAACCGATGGATGACGCCTATGCCGCCCAGACGAGCCATGGCGATGGCCATGTCCGCCTCGGTCACCGTGTCCATATTGGCCGACACCACCGGCGTCGCCACCTGAATGCGCCGTGAGAACGGCGAGCAGGTATCTACATTGCGCCGCGACGCGATACGCGAGCGCCGGGGCACGAGAAGGACGTCGTCGTAGGTGAGGGCAATTGGCGGTTCCACGAACATGCGCAGCTAGTGTAACGAAGCGCCGCAAACGAGCGGCCCGCGGACGCCGCAAGCGTGCGCCCGGCGCGCAGGTATCCTCAAAGGCAGTGTTGAGGGTCTTTTCCGGCGTCCTCCAGGATGAGGCCGGGCAGCTCTTTCTCGCCTCACAGGCCGAGCCGGAAAGCGAGCCTGCCAGCGCGGCGCTGTTTCGCTGCCTGGCCGCCGAGGCGGAGCTGTCCTCGTCCGAGCTTGTCGGCAACGCCTGGCAGAACCACCTGCTGGATCGCATCCTGGCCGACGAAAACGCCTTCAGCCTCAAGGCCCAGACCACGGCGTTGGAGCAGATGGGCCCTGCCTTGGTCAAGGCGGCGCGATCGGATCTGGACGAGCTTCGCGCGCTGTTCGAGCACGGCCTCGATCTCGATGGCTTCGTGCCGGCGGGCCGCCGCCCGCCTCTACCAATGAAGATCGAGCTTGCGCAATCGGGTGATTGGGCGGGGTCCGTGGAGCGTCTGGCGGCGCACTTCCGCGAGCATGGCACCGGGCAGCTGGCGCGCTACCAGGCCTTCCGCTGGGATCCCGTGGCCAAAGCGCTGCAGCCCATTCCCGATCCGGACCCGGTGCGGCTCGATCAGCTGTACACCTACGATGCCGAACGTGAGCTGCTGCTGGCCAACACGGAGCAGTTCCTGGCCGGCTATCCGGCCAACAACACTCTGCTGTACGGCGACCGCGGCACGGGCAAATCCTCCACCGTGAAGGCGCTGCTGCAGCGCTATCCCAAGCTCAAGATGATCGAGATCGCGCCCGGCGACCTGGACGATCTGCAGCGTTTGCTGCCGCTCATCGCGCCGAATCCGGCGCGGTTCATCCTGTTCGTTGATGACCTGTCGTTCGACGAGATGGAGTTTGAGTACAAGCACCTCAAGGCGGTCCTCGAGGGCGGGCTCCGGAGCCGCCCCTCGAACGTGCTCATCTATGCCACCAGCAACCGCCGCCACCTGGTCAAGGAACGCTTCTCCGATCTCACCAAGCCCATCATCAACGACGAGATCCACCAGCAGGACACGGTCGAGGAGAAGCTGTCGCTGAGCGATCGGTTCGGCATCACCTTGACCTTCATCACGCCGGATCAGGCACGCTACGTGAATATCGTGGCCAGCATTGCGCGCTCACGCGGCTTGGATTTCGATGCGGGGGAGCTCAAAGCCCGAGCCATCCGCTGGGCTATGTATCACAATGGTTTCTCGGGCCGGACCGCTCGCCAGTTCGTCGACTATCTGGAAGGCGAGCTTGGAATCAGCGGCGCACAGGCCTAAGCCGTCGGGCTACTCCTCAGAAGCGGCCGCGGTCGCCCGGTCAGGCCATTCCAGCGGCCGAGCCGGCGACTGGCCGGGCAATGGCTGGGCGTCAATCACCTGGCGCTTGCTGCGCAGCTCTTCGACCAGGTTCCCCACCTGGACGTTGAGCCCATGCACCTGGGCCGCCAGGCGCTCGAATTCCGCGCGGGTGGGAACGCCGGCCCGCTGCAGCGCCAGCGCCAGCCGTTCCTCGCTTGGATCTTCGCTGTCGCCGCGGGTCTGACGCCGGCGCTGGATAACGCTCTCAACCGATCGCAGCACTTCTTGCTCCGTCATGTGGCCGAGCTCGATCCAGGTGTTGATCACGCGCTCCATCTCCTGCTCCACCAGGTGCACGATACCCGTGCCGGTGAGCGTCCGGCGCACCTGCTCCAGTGTGGCCGTGCCTGCCTGCAAAAGGCCGGTGAGCACGCTCTTACTGAAGGGCCCGGTGGACTGCCGCTCCCGCTCCAGCAGGATCTCGGTCAGGATGATGGTCGTGATGTCATCGCCCGAATCGTTGTCGACGACCTTCACGTCCTCGCCGCCACGAACCAGTCGGGCAATGCCGTCGAGGGTGATCTGCCTGCGATCCGAGGCGTCGTAGAGCTTGCGATTGGAGTAACGCTTGATCAGGTGCATGCGCGCCCTGCGGCCACTATACCGCCCTGCCCAAGCGCTCGACGAGCGCCTCCCTGAGGCCGGCAGTGGTGTAGGTCCCAGCAACCACGTCCACTCGCAGGCCATGCTCTTCAGCCGTTCGGCTGGTGACCGGGCCGATGCAGGCCACCTTCACCTGTGCCGGAAGTGAGCCTGCCATCTTCATGAAATTGGCCACCGTCGATGAGCTGGTAAACGTGACCACGTTCACCTGGCCGCTGTTCAGCAGCGATCGCAAGCGCTCGGCCCCTTCGATCGGGAGCTTCGTCGCGTACACCGGCACCACGTCGACTGTTGCGCCGCTCTGGCGCAGATGCTCCGGCAGCACCTCTCGCGCCTCAGCCGCTCTGGGAAGCAGCACGCGTCGCGGTGCGAACGGCAGCAGGGCATCGACCACCGCTTCCGCCACAAAGGCCGGCGGCACCTGGTCCGCCTGCAATCCGTACGGCCGCAGCGCCGCTGCGGTCTCGGGCCCTATTGCACATATCCGGACGGAGCCAAACGCTCGCGCGTCGAAGCCCCCTGCCCAGAGTCGATCGCAGAAGCAGCGCACGCCATTGGCAGATGTGAACACGACCCAGTCGTAGCCGTCGCCGCCAGCCGAAGGCCCCGCGGCCAGCCGGCGTATGGCGCCATCGACCTCATCTCCGGCCAGCGGCTCGACCTCGATGACCGGCAGCTGGAACACCAGCGCACCGAGCTCGCGTAAGCTCTCCGCGAAACCACTCGATTGCTGTCGCGTCCGGGTTACCAGCACGCCCAACCCAAACAGCGGCAGGCGCTCATACCAGCTAAGCGCGTCACGCAGGTTCACGACCTCACCCACTACGACCACCATCGGGGCCTGCAGGCCGGCCTGCTCGACCAATCCCGGGAGATCGGCCAGACCACCGACCACGGTGCGCTGCTGAGGACGCGTACCCCACTGGATTGCCGCGGCGGGCGTGCCGGCAGCGGCTCCCTGGCCAATCAGCCGATCGACGATGGCCTGCAGGTTCGTCGCGGCCATCAGGAAGACCCGCGTCCCGTTGAGCACAGCGGGCTCCCGCGAATTGAGGCTGTCCGGCAGCTTGCCGCCCTGCTCCTGGCCGGTGAAGATGGTGACCGAGCTGGCGTATCCCCGATGCGTCACCGGGACGCCGGCGTAAGCCGGCACCGCCAGAGCAGAGCTCACGCCGGGAATGACCTCGAACGGAACGCCCGCCTGGCGCAGCGCCAGGCCCTCCTCACCCCCGCGCCCGAACAGATAGGGATCGCCACCCTTCAGGCGCACGACGAGCTTGCCACTCGATGCCAGCTGCACCAGCAGCTCGTTGACCCGATCCTGGCCGAAGCGCTCGTCACCGTGCGGGTCGCCCACCGGGATCAGCTCCGCCCGCGGCGCGCAGCTCAGGAGATCGTCGTCGATGAGGAAGTCGTACACCACGACGTCGGCTCGACTCAGCAGCTGCTGAGCCCGAACAGTGAGCAGGCCGGGGTCACCTGGACCACCGCCGACGAGATACACCTTGCCTGCAGCCTTGCCGCCCACTATCAGCGCCCGACCTCCAGCAGCCTGCCGGCGCCCCTGATCAACGCCTCTTCCGCAACCTGCGAGCCCAGCGCGATGGGGTCGCTGCCCTCCCCGTCAGCCCGGATGACGGTCTTACCGTCCTCCGAGGCGACGACTGTTCGCAAGGCAATCCAGGGCTCGGCCGGTGACCCTGCTGCCTGGGCATACGCCGCCAATGGCACCCTGCAGCCGGCGCCCAGCGCAGCGGCAAACGTCCGCTCGGACTCTACGGCCAGCCTGGTCTGCCAGTCGTCGAGCGGCGTCACGAACGCCCTCACGTCCGCTCTCGCGGCCAGGCTTTCGACGCAGATCGCGCCCTGTCCCGGCGCAGGCAGGCACACGGTTATGTCAAGGTAGCAGCCATCTCGCACGTCCGCCCCGAGCCGCTTCAGCCCGGCCGCCGCCAGCACCACGGCATCGTATTCGCCGCTGTCCAGCTTCTTCATCCTGGTATCGACGTTGCCGCGAATCGGCGCGAAGATGAGGTCTGGTCTAACAGCCAACAGCTGCGACGACCGCCGCAGGCTGCTGGTTCCAACCCGTGCCCCTCGAGGCAGCCGCTCCAGCGGTGGCTCAGCCGCATTCAACTCTGCGACGCCTCTCTGCAGCAGGACGTCGCGCACATCTTCGCGCGCCAGGACGGCCGAAAGGTGAAAGCGTTCATCCATCACCGACGGCACGTCTTTCAGGCTGTGGACCGCGAGGTCGATAGCGCCATCCAGCAACGCCTTCTCAATGTCTTCCACCCACAGCCCTTTGTCGCCAATAGCGGCAAGAGGGACGTCGGGACGCGTATCGGCCGCGGTGTGAATCACCACCAGCTGCAGCTCGCAGGTCGGATCACGCCGGCGGAGCTGCTCCGCGACGTGCTCAGCTTGCCACAACGCCAGCTTAGAGCCGCGCGAGCCAATGCGAAACGGCCCCACCGACTGAGTATAGGGAGCGCCTTGTCGCGGCCAGCCGCGCTCTACAATTCGCTCTGTCACCTGGGGCTGTAGCTCAGCTGGGAGAGCATCGCCTTTGCACGGCGGGGGTCAGGGGTTCGAATCCCCTCAGCTCCACTCGTTTCGCGCGTCGGGGCGACTCCCGTTCGCCGCGGCCCGTACCATTGGTAACGGGTGACAGCGGCGAGCACGGACGAGTGGACGGCGCGCTACCTCCGACTGCTCGGAGTTGAGCGCACCACGCCTGATCTGCAGACGCTGCGCCGGCTCACCGCGGCGCACCTGCTGAACATCCCGTTCGAAAACGTCAGCTCGATTCTGCGCCGGCAGGCAAACGCGGCTGGACCCGTCCCGGAGCTCGATCCTTCCGAAGTGCTCGAACGGTGGGAGCGTGGGACGGCCGGAGGAGTGTGCTTCGAGATCGCCGGCATGCTTGGCTGGCTGCTACGGGCTCTTGGCTATCGTGCGCACAACGTCCTCGGCTTCATCCTCTTTCCTGGCTCGCACCAGGCGCTGGTTGCCGAGATCCAGGGGCAGAGCTATCTGGTGGACGTGGGCTGCGGAGCGCCCCTGTTCGAGCCGATTCCCCTGGGCCGCAGCGTGGAAGCGCACCACGCCGGCTTGGGTTTTCGCTTCAGCCCCTCAGGCACGTCCGACAGCTGGCAGCAGGACCGCCTGATTGACGGCCAATGGGTGCCGTTCTGTCAGTACGATCTGCGACCTCTCGACCCACGTGATGGGGCCGCCGCCTACCAACGTCATCACACTCCGGGCCAGAGCTGGGTCGTGGACAACCTGGTGATCATTCGCTGCCTGCAAGACCAGGTGCTCGTCCTCCGAGACCGCGAGTTCACCCGGTTTACGCCTGGATCGAAGGTCTCGCAGACGATAGCGGAACCCAAATCCAGGGCCCAGCTCGTTGCCCGCGCATTCGGCCTTCCCGACCTCCCAGCCGAGGCGGCCATTCGAGCGTTAGAGGCCAGGCTCGCGGCGGGAACCTGAACCGGGCCAGCCACCTCGACGGCCGCATGCTACCTGCGGCGCTTGGCCCGAGCGCGGGTCAGCTTGGGCGATGGCGCCCGGTTGGCGACTTTTGCCGGAACCGTTTCCGAAACCGCCAGCCTGGTGCGCTGCTCGAGGACAAGCACCACGAGCCACAGCAGCAGCAGGCCGAGGCCCGGGAGCCCGAGGAAGTCGTACGCGCCGAGACCGTACCCGAAGGCCGGATTCGGCGGGTTTCCGAACAGGGTGAGGATCGAGCGCAGCGGCAGCACACCAGCCAAGGCGTCAATGGGAATGAAGACGCCAATCAACAGCAGCGCCAATAGCGCCGCGATCTTGAGCTTGTCCGTCCACAGCTCCCGCCGCGTGAGCGCCACGTGCCCGAGAACGCCAAAGACGATTAACGTCACGATGGTGAACTCGTGAGCGGTGTGTGGCGAGATGAGCAGCATCGTCATGACCGCCAGGCAGAACTCGATGGAGCGGCGCTCCATGGAGCCCAGGGCCGGACTTCTCCAGGCAGCGAACAGCAGGTATCCCAGAACCGCGAGGCTCGCCGCGTAGGCCACCACGCTGATGACAGGGACCGCGTCCGGCGAGATCGCATATTTCAATGAGCCCGAGTCACTCAACCGAAAACCGGCGGCGACCTTGAACAGCAGGCCGCGCAGCGAGTTGTTCTCGTGATGCATGGACCAGGCCGCCGTAGCCTGTCCGCTGGCCGCGGCGATCGTGAACGGATAGCCAAGCCCCATCGAGGTCCCGTACAAAAGCTGCCCAACGAGCAGCAGCACGCCTATGGTGGCCACGGCGATGAGACCGGCGACTCGATGCTTGACGAGTAAGAACACGATCACCACGGCGGGCAGCAGCTTGGTCAGCGTGGCCAGGGCGAGTGGAACTCCGCACCAGCGCCGCTGCGCCGAAGATCCCGTGAACAGGTACAGTGAGCTGCTCAGGAAGAAGAGCTGCCAGCCATCGACCTGCCGCTGCCAAACGACGTAGACCAGCGGCAAGAAGGCAAACCACACCACGGCCAGGAGCAGCCGCTGCGAAAGCGCGCCGAAGAAGCGCCAGGCAGTGAGGACGTACGCGGCGACGACCGCCGCCACGTCCAGGATCAGCGCCCACAGCTCCATGCCGTTCGATCCCGGGCCAACGATCCGGATGAGGGGATCGAACAGCAGGTACGGGACGACGCCGTACTGGCGGATGTTGACCGTGGTGATGGGCGTGCCCTTGACCAGCAGGCCGATGAGCGGTGGAAATTCCTCATCGAACCAGGCCGGGGCGTGCCCAACCAGGCTCGGACCTGCGAGAAATATCCCGATACGCACGAACTCGAACAGCGCCGCGGCCAGCAGGCCGGCCAGCGCAATCCGAAGCGGTGCTCGTTCCCGGGCCGCCGCGTCGCTCGTCAGCCACAGGAACAGGACTACTCCTACGGCCGCGGCGGCGAGCAACACGCCGGAATGATACGGTAGGGACCAAGCTACCGGGCAATGAGGGGGAGGCCGTGCGCGCAAAGCTGGCGACTGCTAGTATCGGGCACGTGCAGTTGACACATGATTAGCGTGGGGGCGATGCTCCTGGCCCGGCGCGTAAGCCTGGAGGATCCGCGCGGCATCTGGGAGATGTACGACGCGGTGATGCCCGAGAGCTTTCCCACGAGCATGCCGCTCGGCTACCTATGGTGCCGTCTCGAATTCAGCCCCGATGAGATGGGCGCGCACAACATCGAGGTTGTGATGAACGATCCGCAGGGGTGCCGGGTCTGCACCATCAGTCAGTCGCAGCTTCCCATTCCATTGACCGCCAACGCGCACGGCTACCACGACTACGCATTCCAGATAGAAAACCAGCCGGTGCGGCTCGAAGCGCCCGGCGAGTATGAGATCAGCATGTCCATCGATGGGCAGCCCAAGCGCAGCATCTACCTGCCGGTGATCTCAGCTGGGAGCTAACCCATAATCCATCCGGACCGGACCCGGACGGCAGGCGGACCGTGGCGGCCATAAGTCCTCCGGCGGCGCCTGAGTCACGCCGGCAGCACGCTCTCAGCACACTGCGCCATCGCGACTTCCGTCTGCTGTGGACGGGGCAGCTGGTGTCCAGCATCGGCGACCAAATGCAGCAGATTGCCATCAGCTGGCACCTGTACCTGCTCACGAACTCCCCCCTGCAGCTCGGACTGGTGGGGGCGGTCCGCAGCGTGCCGTTCATCACGCTGTCGCTGATCGGCGGAGCCATGGCCGATTCCCTGGATCGCCGGCGCCTGCTGTGGACGACGAACCTGCTGCAGATGCTGAGCACCGCGGTGCTGGTCATCAGCACCGTGAACGGCACGATCACGCCTCAGCTCATCTACGTCATTGCCTTCATCCAGGGCGGGACGTCGGCGTTCGATGCGCCCACCCGTCAGGCCATGATTCCCAACATCGTTCCGCGGCCGGAGCTGGCCAACGCCATGACGCTGAACACGCTGCTGCGTCAGAGCTCCGTCGTCGTTGGTCCCGCGGTTGGCGGCCTGGTGATCGCGCAGTTCGGACTGAGCTGGGCGTACGCCGCCAACGCCGTTTCGTTCTTGGCCGTGGTACTGGCCGTGGGTCTCATGAGACCACTGCCGAAGATCACACCAACCACCGGCCCGATGTGGGAGCGTTTCATCGGCGGTTGGCAGTACGCCCAGCACGCGCCACTGGTGCTGGTGCCGCTCGGTCTGGAGACGCTGCGCAGTCTGCTGCTGGGAGCGAACGTGTATTCCGTCGTCTTCACTCGTGACATCTTCCACGTCGGTCCCGAAGGCCTGGGCACGTTTCGAACGGTCATCGCCATCGGCGCAGTGCTGGGTGGAATTGCGATTGGCACGGGACGCTTCTCGTCCCGGCCGGTGCCGCTGATGGTCCTGGGCTACGGGCTGGAAGGCGCCTCTCTGTTCGCGCTGGCGCTTGCGCCAAGCTTCAGCGTGGCCCTGGCCGTCATGTTCCTGAATGGGGTCGGGAACGTCACCGCGGAGGTGATGCGCAACACGCTGGTGCAGCTGAAAACGCCGGACGAGGTTCGAGGGCGAGTTTCGGCGCTCAGTCAGATGGCCACGTACGGGGGACCACAGCTCGGCCAGCTTCAGGCGGGAGCCCTGGTCTCTACCGTAGGTCCGACGACCGCAGCCCTGTCAGATGGTTTCGCCATCCTGGCCGGCTCAATCGTCTTTGGGCTGCTGCCCTCCATGCGCCGAGCCGCCCGGGAACGGCTCGACTAAGTCCAGCTGCCCGGCGCTTTTCGGGTCAGGGCAGCCTGGTCTGCAGGAGGCGAGTCCTCCTAATCCCTACCCACGGATAGGACTGTGAGCGCCTGTCCGAAAGATACTGAACTAGAGCTCGTCGACGAGCACGTTGGGCTGGGCGGTCCAGTCCACGAGTCCGGAGGCCAGAACAGCCAGCGTAGCGAAGCCGCCCATCACGAGCAGGTCTTCATGGGCCGAGATTCGCAGCGAATTCAACGGTGGAAGCAGGTCGGCGACGGCCAGCGAGCAGACGGCTGTAGAGATCAAGCCCGCGCCGAAACCCGCCGCCGAGGCGCTGATGATCACCGCCGCCAGCAGCACCAGGATGAAGGTCTTCCCCGAGAACAGTCCCGGCAGGAGGAGGACCATCGCGATGGCGATCACGGACACACCAATGGCCAGGCCGTTTCGCGCCCAGGGCAAGAAGACTCGCACCGGTTCCCCCCTTTCCTGGCGACAGCATACAGCAGCCGTCAAGATCCTCCCCCGAAGGCCTAGCAGCTCGACGGCCACTGACCTTTCGGCGGCAGGCCGCAACAGCTGGCCTGGGTTGTGCGTTATGTCTGGTGCCTGCAACGCGTTTCCCTCATACGCGTCACACCTCGCAGGCAAGGGCCCACAGCCCGGAGAGGCCGGCAGCCGCACTCCTGCCGGCCCTCTTTGTGATCCTGCCCACATGCGGTGGCTGACGCCAAGCGAAAGCTCGGTGTCTTTCGCCTGCACGTCGCCGCAGTACCGCGCGGCCAATCGACCTAAGTAGGGCGACCGGTCCTACGCTACCTGGGCTAGGCAGCTAGACCATTGTCACACTCCTGGCGTATTGTGCCTAACGGGAGCTGAGTGCGACATGGCTCCCCACGGCCCGAGAGGCTGAGTGCAAATGGTCTCTCGGAAGAGCGCCGGGGCAATCCCGGACGTGCCAACGAAACGGCCAGGCTGTTGCCTGCCGTATGTTTGCCTGCGAGGTGTGACTTGCGCCATCTCTTCATGTCGTTCAGCCTGGCCGCGGGCCTTTCTCTGGCTCCAATGGCGAGCGTGATAGCCCATGCACAAGCACCGGTGAATCGCTTTGCCTGGGGCCAGTGCACGTGGTGGGCAGCCAACGTACGGCCAGACGTCGGGGCCATCGAGCAGGGGAATGCCTCCGCCTGGATCAACTGGGCGCAGCGTGCCCAGCTGAAAACCGGCAATGCCCCCCAACCCGGCGCCATCGCCGTCTTCCAGCCGGGCGTGCAGGGCGCCGCCTGGACCGGCCACGTCGCCCACGTGCTCGCGGTCGATCCGGACGGCCAGCACTTCACGGTCGATGAGATGAACTTTCCAATCGCCGGCCAGGTGACGCAACGCCTCGCGGTGCCGGGCCCCGGTGTGGACTTCATCTACTGACCCGAACATCGGTCTAGCCTGTCAGTCCTATGCTTGCCGCCGGTTTTGACTTCGGTTCCGGAGTCGACCATAGTTCCGGGCAGCCTGATGGACGCGTACACGCTCGACACCGACATTTACGACGCGCTGAAAACGCTTACCGCCAAGCCAGCTTTTCACGGCATCCGCATCGAGGACATGATCCCGCTGGTGAAGAACGGGCGGCGGCGCTCCTTCCCAGCGCGGACGACCGTGGTGGAGCATGGCCGGCGCAGCGAATCCCTGTATCTCGTGTTGCACGGCAAGGTGCGCATCGAGCGCACCTTTGGCCTCGAACGCCCGCAATTCCTGGCGGAGGTTGGCCCGGGCGACTTCATCGGGGAGATGGGCACGTTTACCGGAGTGGCACGCTCGGCAACAGCCTTCGCCCTCGAGCCCGTGGACACACTGGAAATGAGCGAGCACGATCTTCAGCGCGTGCTGCGCCACGACCATCCGTTCATGGTGGCCCTGGTCAAGCTCATGAACGATCGCTACCGGCGCCTCTAAGCCCGACCCAAGCACAGCTGCCCCACCATCTCCCGCCGCATCTCAGGCTCGCCCGAGGCGAAGGCTCGATTCCTGCGAGCACCGCGTCGCGGGCTGCACGAAACGTTTACGTGTGGCTTAACCTGAAGTTCAGACTCGCTGTCTAGCCTCAGGCATAGGGTCGTGCTGGATGCGGCAGGGGGATGGCCAAACGGGTCAGGCCGGAGGGCACGACGATTCTTCCGAATCGGGAGGCCGGCCATGACTCGCAAGCGGGTCGCATCACGAGCGCCGCTCACGGCGCTGCTTGCAGCGCTGATAGGAATCCAAGCCCAACTTTCGCTGGCTCACGCCCAGGGACCAACGGCTTCGGGGCCCAGCCAGGTGGCGACCGTCAAGGAACCGGATGGCAGCTACCGCTACCTGGTCAACGGCCAGGAGCAGCTCCTCATCGGGATGGGCTACAACCCCATCTACCGCTACCAGACGAACGACCAGCGGGCGGCCGATTACCGCCGCGATTTCGAGATCCTTTGCCAGGCTGGGGTCAACACCATCACCGGCTGGGACAGCGACAAAGGCTACGAGCAGGACAAGTTCGACGAGCTCACGCTCGATACGGCCAACCAGTACGGGATCGGTGTGGTCATGCCCCTGAACCTCCCACCCGAGGGCGATTATGCCGATCCCAGCTTTGTCGCCGGCCTTCAGGATCAGGCGCGGGCCAAGATCGAGCGCTTCCGCTCCTTCCCTGCGCTGCGCATGTGGGGTGTGGGCAACGAAGTGTTCTGGAAGATGCCTCCCGAGATGTACGGCCCGTTCGAGCAAGCGTACTTGAGCATCGTTGACCTGTTCCACACTCTCGACCCCAATCATCCCGTCATCTATCGCGAGGCCGAAGAAGCCTACGTTCCTAACCTGGCTGCCGCCCTGCGCGACAGCGGCGACATGCGCCCATGGCTGCTGTACGGGATGAACGTGTACGACAAAGACCCGCAGCCACTGCTCGACGAATGGCCGCAGCTCGGACTCGACCGGCCGCTGTTCGTGAGCGAGTTCGGCGGCGAAGGCAGCACTCCCCACGAACGAGCGCAGGCGTACCTGGAAATGTGGAAGTCGATCCGCTCGCATCCCGATTACGTGCTGGGCGGCGCTCCCTACGCCTGGACAACGGCAGGACCCGAGCCCACGGATGAGATCTGGGGTCTGATGGACGGCGCCAGCAAGCCCGTCGACGACACCTTCGCCACGCTGGCGCAAGCGTGGCATCAGGAGCCTATCAACCAGGGCCGGAGCTGCCCTTGAACCGGGCGGATACCTTCTGTGTTGCCGGCCAGCCCGGGCAGAAATCAGCGTTGGGTGGCAGCTCGCATTTAATAAAATCGGGGTGATGCTCGCCGCGGCTGTTGCCACCGTACTCGGCACGGTGCTGCTCGTGGCCATCTTTCGCATCTGCCGCCAGCACACCGAGGTCACGATGCTCATCATGGCGCTGGTCCTGCCCGGGCTGCTCGTGGGCAGGCTGATCTACACGGCGAATGTCACCTGGGGATTTCGGGCCTACGGCGCGGGCATGGTCGTGAGCGAGCTCGCCGCGCTGGCAGGCTACGTCTCAGGCCGGCGGCTGCCGGCCATCGACCAAGAGTCCGAGCTGGAGGAAGCTTCCCGACTCGATTGAGCTCGGCAGCCCGTTCCTACGCAGGCGCTGAGCAGCCGTAGCCGTTGCTTGCGACCACACATCGAGCCGCGCTGCCATCTACGAACGTCACCGGGATGACGTCTCCCAACGGTAAACCTTCGGGAACCGGGGCTTGCTGCGGGACTGCGACGGCGGCGGCCGCGGACAGGCATTGCGTATACAGCGACTCGATGGCAGACCGAAAGTCATAGCTGGCCGGCAGCAGTCGCGCGCCGACCGCCACCGCGGCAATGGCCCAGCGAGCGCAGGCTTGTCCGGCTGCATCGCTGACAGCCGGCGGGGTAGCCCCGGGCAGGGGCTGTAAACCGGGATGACGCAGCTCCCAGGGGAACAGATCCGAGTTCAGGCGCTGCTGAACGCCAAAGGGTCCATTTACCCAGGTCCTGTAGCCGTCCGTAAATGCGGTCCAGTTATCCGCCCGGCGCCACACGAGCAATCCGCCGCTGGTGTGCTGCTGCGCGTCGCCGGAAGCGGCGGTGTGCTGGTCCTCGAGGCACGAACCCACCTCGGGCACGAGCTGCGCGAGCGCGGCAAAGCCGAGCACGAACTGGCACTCGGCAGCGACCGCCCGCGGCGGCCGCACAGCCAGCAGCGCAGCCAGCCACAGACCCAGTGCCAGGCCTCTGAGTGCCACCAATCTCCTCCCTGGCCGGGCACCTTAACAAGCGATCGTTAATGATCGGTTAACCGCGCGTTGAGCGCAGGTTGCGAAGTGAATCGGCGCTATTGGTGGCAGCTGAGCCGGGCGTCCGGCTCAGCTCGGGATCGCGACTTGCACGTCACAACCAGGCGCTGCAATTCGTTCTGCCCAGCGCTATGCAGTCGATTGTCCTTATCTATCTCGCGGCCACCCTCTCGGCCGGCGTCATCGCCGTACTCACCTACCTGAGCCCCGACTTCAAGGCGCTCAGCCGGCGCTGGGACCAGCTCGTGCTGTTCGGACGCCTCAGCGGACCCAATCGTGAGGCGCCGCCGCAACAACCCTAGGATCGAGTCTCCTCGATACCCACGGCGTTGACGCTGGCCCCGGCCAGCAGCAGCAGCGCGGCGATGCGCATGGCGATGGCAAAGCTGCCGTCCGATGCTCGGCGCGCCGCCTCCTGCAGCCGCTCCGGTGCAGCGGGCGAGGGCCGGTTCAGCGGGGCGACGAGCGCGCGGATTTCGGGCTGGCTCACGTCGACGTCCGGCAGCTGGCGGCTCAAGCCGCCATAGAACGAGGCCGTCACGGCCACGAACACCAGCGCGCCTGCCAGCTGGGGGCCCACTCGTGAGATGGCGTTATTGATGGCGGAGGCCAGACCGGAGTGCTCCACCGGCACCGACGACATCAGCGTGGACGTAAGGGGAGCGACCATCAGCGCCGCGCCAATGCCGAAAGCGACGTTGCCCGGCAGCACGTCGATGGCATAGCTCAAGGGCGGAATCAGGCTGCCGGGGCTATTCAGGCTGGCCATCCAGGGAGCGCTCGACAGCGGCAAGCGGGAGAGCCACAGCAAACCGCCGGCCATGATAGTGGGACCGGCGATCAGGAACCAGCGCGCCCCATAGCGGCCGGCGAGCGTCCCGGCGGCCGTCGACGCCAGCGCCATGATGATCCCCGACGGCAGCCCGGCCAGTCCGGCGCCGAGCGCGGAATATCCCAGCGTGCCCTGGAGAAAGATCGCCTGCGCGTAGAACGACACGTACAGGGCGCCGTAGATGAACAGCGTGGCGACGTTGATCACTGTGAAGGTCCGCGAGCGGAACAGGTCCAACGGCACGAGCGGATGGGCTGAGCGCCGCATCCACAGCGGCAAGGCTGCGGTGGCAACTACGCCTAGCCCCAGAGCGGCAAATGCCGCTCCGTCGCGCCACTCGTGCTGCTGACCCTGGATTGCCCCGAAGGCCAAGCCGCCCACCCCGAGCGCCACAATGGCTGCTCCCAGCCAATCGAATTGTCCCGATGATCCCTCGTCGCGACTTTCGGCGACGTGACGGAGCGTGAGCAGCAGCGCCACGGCGCAAACCGGAAGATTGATGAAGAACGCGGCGCGCCAGGACAGCGTGTCGACGAGCAAGCCCCCCACAGGCGGCCCGAGCGTCGTCGTGGCGGCCGAGGCCGCGGCCCAGATGCCGTAGGCGCGCGGACGCCCGGCCTGATCGAAATGTGTGTTGATGAGCGCTATCGAGCCGGGCACCAAAAACGCTCCCGCGGCCCCCTGGAGCGCCCGTAAAGCCACCAGCGCTTCCATACTCGGCGCCAGCCCGCACAGCGCGGAGGCCACGCCAAAGCCGGCGAGGCCAAGCGCGAACGTTCGCTTGCGCCCGTAAAAATCCATCAGCGCGCCTGCCAGGATGAGCAGGGCGCTGAGACTCAGCAGGTAGCCGTTGTAAACCAGCGCCTGGCCCTCCAGCCGCCCGAACAACGTGCTCGGCAGCTGTTCCCCGATCCGCGTCAGCGCGACGTTGACGATGGTGGAGTCCAGGAACACGCTGCCTGATGCCAGCACCGCGGCCGCCAGCACCCAACGACGTGCTCCACCCACTACCCCAATAAGACCACGAACGCACTCCCACGCTCTACCCTATTCCTGATGTCGAACGAGCTGGTAGCCCGAGCCATCGATTTCCTCGAGCGGCACGGCGAGGCCAGCTCGGCCGAGCTGGCCCGGCACGTGTTCGGCGGCGAGTCCTTCGCTCCCCTGTTGAGCCAGCTCTCGCACGAGCGCATCGAAGCTCGAGACGGCAGATGGCGACTGCGGGAAGCAGCCCATGACGTTGCCCTGCTGGAAATCCTGACCAGCGGACCGAACCCTCGCCGGCACCGGATTGTGGAGCTGGCGGCCGAGCGATCGGGCTCACGCTTCCGGGCGCTCATCAGGTCCGCCAGGCCGGTCCCGGCGCTGCTGCGCAAGCTGGGCGTTCCCGATCAGCCGGCCGGAGGCGATCCCTCCACAGCCGATGCGGAGGATGGCTGGCTCTCACCGGCCACAGCCGCCGAGCAGCTGCGTGGTTTCGTCGCCGGAGCCATCGTGGTGGGCTTCAGCTATCAGCCGAGCTTTCTGGAGCAGATCCTCGGGCCTGGCTGGCCAGCCATCGACCTGCTGCGGCTGGTGGACCGCCTGGCCTATTTCAGAGGCCGGCCCGACCCGGAGCGACTGGCCAAGCACTTCGAGCTGCCGGTCCCGGCCGGCCGGCGGCCCTCAGCCATGCTGACGTTCTCCGCCAGCCTGTTCGAACGGCTGCGGGGTGAGCTCAGCGTGCCGGAGCTGCTGGAGGTGGGCAAGCCCGTGGCGCAGGCATCTCCCACGCGGCCGGCGCTGCCTGAGACACCCGGCGTCTACGTTATGGCGACGGCGGACGGAGATCCACTGTACGTCGGAAAGTCAGTGAACGTTAGCCGCCGAGTCAAGAGTTACCTGCGCACACCGATCGCCGAGCAGCGCAACCTCTATCAGCTCATGTCGCGCACGTCGCACATCGACGTGATCCCTGTCAGCAGCGAAGTAGAGGCGCTGCTGCTCGAGGCCCGGCTGATTGACGCCTGGCAGCCTCAATTCAACGTCCAGCGCCATTCGCGCCGCAGGCCTCACTACCTGCGCCTATCCGCGGACGCTTTTCCCCGGCTCACGCTCGCCCTGGAGCCTGCCCCGGACGGTGCCACGTATTTCGGGCCATTTCGTCACACCACCGCGGCGGCCAGGCTGCGTTCGCTGCTCACTCGCATGCTGCTCCTGCGCACCTGCACGCGTATCCTTCCTCCCGCCGGAAAGCCCAGGCCGGCATGCGAGAAAGCCGCCGGCCAATGCCTGGCCCCCTGCATTCCGGGTCCGACGCCCTCACCCTACAGTACTGAGGTCGACCACGTCCGCCGTCTGCTCAGCGCGTCGCAGGAAGACTTCCGCTCGCTGCTGCTGGAGCTGCTGCGGGAGCGCCCGCCCACCGATTTGGCCGCTGCACGGACGCTCAGGACGTTGCTGGAACGCCTACACGCTCCGGCCGGAGATCGACTTCCCGCGGCTGCGAACGAGCTCAGTTGAGCGAGTTCGCTATTCGCCCTCACGCCGCTCAGCCGCTCTGAGCGCCGCTTGAATCACCACGTCCACCGCGACGGAATGTTCAGCGGCAAGCCGCCGGCAGTCATCGAATTCCGGCTTGACCTTGCGCCACGATCCTTCTCCTGAGATCTTCACCCTCACTGGGCCAAACCGAGTTTCAACCGTGGCTTCGTGGCGAGCGAGCACGCGGCGCTGCTCGGACCGATACCGGACTCCGATCGTGCTCGTGTGCCGGAACAAGACCTCGCCGAGCGTTTGTTCGCTGCCGGGAGCCCCGAGAGCCGTGATCAGCATTGCCGGCCGGCCCTTCTTGCCCTGCACCACGGTGACGAAAGCGTCCAACGCTCCCGCCGCGAACAGCTCCTCCATGGCCACCGGCAGCAGCTCAGGGCTCATGTCGTCAACCATGGTTTCCAGCACCACCACGGTTTCCGTTGGCTGCCCCGCGGCCTCCTCGCCCAACAGCAGGCGCAGCACGTTCGGATGCTCGAGCTCCAGCGTTCCCGCGCCGTGCGCCACCGCCTGGAGATGCATCGGTGGAAGACCCTGGGAGGCGGCGAAATGCGTCAGGATAGCCGCTCCGGTGGGGGTCGTCAGCTCCCGATCCACCGGACCGGCCGTGATCTGCCAGCCGTGCAGCAGAGCCGCCGTGGCCGGGGTCGGGACCGGGAGCAGGCCGTGCATCGTCTTGACCACTCCGCCGCCAACGGCAAATGGCGACACGGACACCGAGCCGAAGCCGAAATGCCCAAAGCCGGCACAAGCGCCGACGATGTCCAAGAGCGTATCCAGGCCTCCCAGCTCATGGAAGTGGACCTCTTCCACGGGCACGCCGTGAACCGCGGCCTCAATGGTGCCCAGGCGCAGGAAGATTGCCTCGGCCGCGCCGCGCACGGTTTGGGGCAGCTCGCTGGCTTCGATGATCCGCAGCATGTCATCGAGGTGCCTGGCGCTGGTCGCCGGATCCAGGTCGAAGTGCACCTTCGTCGCCGGCAGGCCCCGCTTGCGCACAGGCTCGATCCGCAGCTTCCAACCTGGCACCTGCAAGCAGGACAGGGCTTCTTCCAACCCCGTCCATCCGGCATCCACGAAGGCACCGAGGATCATGTCCCCACTTGCGCCGGAGAAGCAGTCGAAATGGCCGATCACAGAGGTTGGTAGGGGCGGTTAGGCCTCACCCTTTGCGCGCGTGGTCCAGTCCTCGTTCAAGGAGCCGCTGCGGTAGCCGCGGGGATCGATGGCAACCTCAGCGAAGCCCAGCTGTCGGAGGTGTTCCGAGACGGACTCGGCCATGCTCGGGTCGAGCAGGCGCGGCAGCTCATCCTGCCCCACTTCCACCCGCGCCCGGTCCTCGTGATGCCGTACGCGCAGCACACGGAAGCCGCGCGAGCGCAGGAACTGCTCGGCGGCATGGATGCGGCTCAGCTTGTCTACGGTCACCCGCTGGCCATAGGGAATGCGCGATGAGAGGCAGGCCATGGCCGGCTTGTCCCAGGTAGGCAGACCATAGCGCTGCGACAGGAGTCGAATGTCCGCCTTGGTGAGGTTGGCGTCCTTCAACGGGCTGCGTACGCCGCGTTCGCGCGCCGCCTTCATACCCGGCCGCCAATCGCCGAGGTCGTCGGCATTGAAGCCGTCGAGCACGGCATTGAGGCCTCGCCCACGGGCCAGCCGCTCCAGCCGGCCGAAGAGCTCATCCTTGCAGAAGTAACAGCGATTGGCAGGATTGGAGACGTAGCTCTCGTTCTCCATCTCCGCGGTGTCGATCAGCAGCAGCTCGACGCCGATGTGCGCCGCCAGCGACTTGGCCTCATCCAGCTCGGACGGGGGGACGCTGGGGGAAACGCCGGTGGCGCCCACCGCGCGGGCGCCCAGGGTGTCGTGAGCGACCTTCAGCAGCAGCGTGCTGTCCACGCCGCCGGAGAAGGCCACGAGCACGCTGCCCAGGTTGGTGAGATCGTGTCGGAGCGCGTCCAGCTTGTGTTCCGGAGTCGATGCCGTGGCGCCAATCACTGCCTGGATTATGACAGGGACACCCAGGCTAGTCGGCTGTGTTGGGAACGCTGGCTAGCGGCAGCTCCTCTTCGAGCAGGCAGTCCTCGGGGGATTTGTCCGTGCGTATGTGCATGAACACCGGGTGGCGCAGCCTCTTCTCGGGCGTCCAATTGCTGTACTTGACGGTGCACACGTAGCGCGGCTCGACCCAGTGATACTTCTCAGGCGGCTCCGGCTTCCGATCGAACGGATGCTTCGGGACCTCAAGCGGCACGAGCAGCCGAAGTGTCTCCTCGATCGCCCGGTCATCGAACCCGCTGCCGCAGTTGCCGATGAAATGCAGGACGCCGGCTGCGTCGTACAGTCCCAGCACCAGGGCGCCCAGCGCCTTGCGCGCTCCCGCGCCCTCGGTCCAGCCGCCGATCACGCAATCCACCTCACGGTGCGTCTTCAGCTTGAGCCAATCACGGCTGCGCCGGCCGGGCTGATAGATGCTGTCGCCGCGCTTGGCCACCACCCCTTCCAACCCTCGCTGCCGAGCGGCCTCGAAGAAGGCTTCGCCCTGCTCGGGGATGTGCTCGGTGTAGAACACGAATCCCTTGGAGGCGACCGCACGCTTCAGCAGCGCTTTGCGCTGCAGGAGCGGGAGCTTCCGCAGATCGCGTCCATCGAGATACAGCAGGTCGAACACCTGGTAGCCCACGGGGTATTCCGTTTGAGCTCGCTGGATGTCGGCTGAGCGCTGCAGGTTCATGCGCTGCTGCAACAGATGGAAGTCAGGCACACCCCGTTCGTCGTAAGCCACGATCTCGCCATCCAGGATCGCTTGCGACGCGTTCAGCTCGCGCCGGATGGTGCCGAGCTCCGGGTACTGCGTGGTGCAATCATGGCCGCGCCGCGTCATGAGACGCACCCGCTCCCCGTCGACGAAGGCCAGCGCCCGGATGCCATCGAACTTCAGCTCGAAAAGCCACTGGGGATTGGAGAACGGCTGCTCGATCAGCGTGGCCATCATCGGCTCCAGGGAACGAGGCATGGGCGCCGGCGGTGCTTGGTCCAGATCGATCTGGGCCGATTCCGCCGGCAGGTCGCTGAACCATACGGCCCCCTGTCCCGCGGCAATCTCGTCCAGGGTTCGTCCCGACTTGACCGAATGATCGTCGTCAACCGGCCGCCCCGCCGCCTCATCTCGCTTCTTGATGAGCAGCCACTGCTTGTCTCCGCCGCCGGTCTTGACCAGCGCGAACTCGCCCTGCAGCTTGCGGCCGTGCAGCACGAGCTTGAGGTTATTGCCTTTCGAATCCGGCTGCTCCTCGTAGGTGCCCAGGTCCCACAGCATCACCGTGCCGCCACCATACTCTCCCTCGGGGATCGTGCCCTCGAACTCCAGGTACTCGACCGGGTGATCCTCCACGTGCATCGCGAGGCGCTTTTCGGAGGGATCGAGGCTGGGCCCCTTCGGAATCGCCCAGGAGAGCAGCACGCCGTCCTTCTCCAGGCGGAAGTCGTAATGCAGGTGCGAAGCTCGGTGTTTCTGCACGCAGAACCGTGCCGGGTCGCCTCTGGCCCGCTCCAGGATCCTGCCCGAAGGCTCCGACGTGACCCTGAAATCCCTCTTGCGGTTGTACTCGGCCAGCTTGGCGGTCTCTCCGTCTGCGCGTGGCGCTGAGCTGGCAGCGCTCGAGCCCAGCGCTTGCCCCAGGTTCGGCAGGCGCTGGTCGAACTGGAGGGCGCCGGCGAAGAGATCCCCCTTATCGGCCAGACGGTCGAAGATGGTCCTGATGTTCCAGCCGTCCGGCTGCAGATCGGGATCGTCGAGCTCTTCCCAAGCCAGCGGCGCCGACACCGGCGCACCATCGCGCGGCCGCACGGCGTACGGCGCAACCAATGTCTTGCCGAGCACCATCTGCGTGTAATCGATCCTGACCTTGCCGGCCCGGCGGCGCGTATCCCATTCGTCGGTCACGATGTCGGGTCGAACCGACTGAATCATGGCGGCTATGTGGTGAACCCACTCCCGCACCACGTCGTACCGGTACTCGCGCACGATGGGCACGTAGATCTGCAGGCCGCGCTGGCCGGTGGTCTTCGCATAGGCGCGCAGGCCCAGGCGGTCGAGCGCGACCTTGATCAGTCCCGCGATCACTCGGCACTCCTCGAAGCCGGCAGGCTCCGAGGGATCCAGGTCGAACAGCGCCCAGTCGGGATACTCCGGGCGGTCGAAGCGAGAGCTCCAAGGATGCAGCTCGATAGAGGCATGGTTGGCCACCCAGATCAAGCTCGGCAGGTCGTTGACGAGCGCCCAGCGCAAGACCTTCTTGTCTTCGATGGCTTCGTAGCGGAACGTGCGCAGCCACTCCGGCGCCCAATCAGGCACGTCCTTCTGCCAGAAGTGCGCGCCATCCTGGATGCCGTCGGGATATGGGTGCATGCTCATTGGGCGATCCGCGACGTACGGCAGCACGAAGGGCGCGATCCGGATGTAGTAGTCGATCAGGTCGCCCTTGGTAAAGCGATCGGCCGGGAACAGCACCTTATCGAGGTTCGTGACCTCGACCTGCCGGCCCTCGATTTCCAGGAACTGCCGCTTCCTGGCGTTAGCCATGTGTTAACGGTGACCTAAGTACTAGCTCTTTGACGCTCACTTTTTGGCACGCTTATGCTCCTTGTACAACCCCCCGAAGTACACAAGGTGGAACCGACGACATGCTGACCTGCCCGGGATGCGGAAAGAAAATCACATACAACGCCTATCACTGCAAGTCATATGAAGAGTCCTGCAAGAACAAGGACTGCCGCGAAATGCGGTTCTGCTCCAGTGACTGCCTGCAGCGCTGCTGGCGATCGGTTAATTGGCCCAAGGTCGTATACGTGATCGAGCCCGCTCTGGACACGCACGCGATCGTCGATGAGGCCATCGACATCCTCGAGACGAGCAAGCTCCGCATGATGTTGGAGCCAACCACGGAAGCCGTCTCCGACCCGACCGAGGCCGTCCCGGAAGAGTAGTCACTTCCACGAGAAGTGACTGTGTCGCTGGCCAGAGGGCTGGCAGCGTCCATATCCGCCTACGTGTGGCTGTGATCCTTCAGCAGCCTGTCGGTAACCACCTTCACGGCGATGCCGGCCGCGGCAGCGCCCGCGGCCTCAGCCGCGCGAAGCGCTAGCCGCTCGACCATAGTGGCCTTGGCGGCCCGCTTCAGCCGCTCCTCCTCTTCCTTTTGCTGCTGCTTGGCGCGCTCCTTCTGCAGCTCGCGGACAGTCTTGCGCAGATTGTCCGGGATCTCACTCAGGTCTTCGATGATGTCGTGCGTCACGGGGGCGAAGCGTTGGGCCAGCGGCTCCGGCAAGCTCTCCACGAGCTTCTCGACCCTGGTCTTGGGCTTCGGCCGGCGGCTGCGAACGAAGGCCGCCGTGCGGCGAGGACCGCCGACCAAGAGATAGGCCACGCCAAGGGCTCCCACAACGTACGGCACGGGGTTGTCCATGACTCGCGCTTTCCAGTCCACCGCCCGCCGAAACTCATGCTCCATGCGGTCGATGGTCTGGCCCATCCGATGACGGGTATCTAGGATTTCCCGTTCGAGCGAATCTGCCCTTTGGCCCACTCGATGTCTCCTTTGATCGTTGAGATGGTCTTCTCCGGCGGCTTGAACTTGAGCTTCGATCGCCCCACCAGTACCAGCACAGCGGTAAGGATGAGCCATAAGCCAAAGATCGACCAGGCCACGATGTACTGAACGCTCGGACGAAACGTCAGGATGAACGCCACCTGCAGCATGATGAAGGCGATCAACGCCACCAGCAGCGCGCCAAGGAACAACCCAACGGCGATGGCATTGGTTTTGACCAGATCGAGCAGCTCGACCTTGGCCAGCTCGATCTCCTTGCGGATGAGATCGCGGGCGTCGTCAATAAGCACGCGCCCAAGGTCCACTAGCGACGAGGTCTCACGCACGCCTGGTCAGCTCCTTCCGTGGTTAGCCTGCAAAGATGACGGACCGACCACCCGCCCTACAGCAGTTTCCATGCCCTGCGAATGCCGCCAACTCGTCATGCTGGCCACGCTTCTAGTGTAGGGCGAGATCGACGTCGCGCAGCCGAGCAGCAACCTCCTCGTTCGTCGGCAGGCCGTCCGTTCCCGTCGCCTGAACCGAGAACGAAGCCACTGCATTGGCGAAGCGCGCCGCCGCCAAAGGCTCTCGCTCCTCTCCAAGCTTGAGCAAAAACGCCGCGGCGAAAACGTCCCCGGCGCCCGTGGGATCCACTTCGTCCGTCGCGAAACCCGGCACGTCGCGCCGCTTGCCTCGATAGGTGAGCTGACAGCCCGCGGATCCTCGGGTCATCACCATGATGGGACCCGGATAGCTCAACCAACCGGCGCGCTGGCCGCTCAGATCCTCTTCGCTGAAGATGACGGCCGTGGCGTGGGAGAGCACCTCCTCGGGCCGCTCCCAGGAGCGATACCGCACCTGGCCGGAGCTATCCCACTGCCTCAGCCAGCCTTGGGGGCTCACACCAAGCAAGGCATGCGGGAAGGCACGGGCCAGAGCGGGCGGAACTTCGCCCGCCACAGGGGCGAGCAGCGCCAACTTCGTCTTGGTCCATTCCGGCGGGATCAGATCGGCTGGGATCGGCGGAGCCAGAGCACGCAGGTATTGCGTCCGCCCGTTCGGCCCGTAGCGATTCTCGAATGAGGTCGAGCGGCGCGCGTCTAGGCTCACCACCGTCGCACTGGGGATCTGCTCCAGGAGATCCACTTCAGCGGCCCCGGCCGTTACCACGCCCACAGCGGCTCCCAGCTTGGCTGCCGCGCTGGCCGCATAGAAGGCTGGGCCGCCCAAGCGCCAGCCGGGCGGCGTGGTTGTCACGTCACGGCAGACGTGGCCGACGACCACCAGGTCGGGCGTGTTCAAAGGAGAACCTACTTGGGGGTGATAACCACCCGGCGTTCGTCGCCCTCGCCGATGCTGTGCGTAACCACGCTGCCGTGCTCGGCCAGGGCCATGTGGATGATGCGCCGCTCATGCGGCGGCATCGGCTCCAGCGTCACCGGCTGGCGGTAGTAGCGCGCACGATCGGCCATGCGGCGGGCCAGGCCCTTGAGCTGCTCCTCCCGACGCAGGCGATAGTCCTCGGCGTCAACGATGACGCTCAGCCAGTGGCCGGTTTGGTGGTTGAGGATCTGGTTGACGATGAATTGCAGGGCCGATAACGTTTCGCCGCGGCGGCCGATGAGGATACCCAGGTCATCCCCGATGACGTTCAGGGTGATCGGGTCTTCTTCACGGACCTCGACCTCGGCGTCGATGCCCATCTTGTCCAGCAGCTCCTCCAGCAGGTCGGCTGCGAGATCGGGCGCGTCCTCGATCTGCACTCGCGGCGCGCCCTCGCCCGGAGCGCCGGCCTGTTCGGCGGCGGCCTCCTCTGGGGCTTCCGTTCGCGCCGGCACGGCCGCGACCCGCGCCGGGGCGGGCTTGCTTTCACCCGGTGCAAGCGCAGGCTCAACGCTGACGATAATCTTGGCCTCTTCGGCCCCGATGCCCAGAATACCCTTGCTGCCCTCGCTGACAATCCGATAGTCGAGCCGATCGGCCGGAATACCCAGCTTGGAGGACGCTGCCGCTATGGCCTCATCCACCGTCTTACCCGTGACTTCTACTGTCTCCATACCCTACTTCTGCCCCTTATGAGCGCCGGCCACCGGCGCCGAAATTACCGCCTCCGTCTGGTACGTCCGCTGGGAGGGCTCGCCTTCGGTGGCGTGGCCCCTGAGCGGCGCGGCTCACGACCATTGCGCGACGTACCCGCTCCGCCGCTCCTCGAAGCCCCATTGCCCCCGGGGCCTCCACCAAGCAATCCACCCAGCCCGCCGAACGTAGGCCGCTCGAAAAGCTTGCCCGTCCCGGTGATGAAGTACTGCTGGACGATGCTGAAGATCGTCGACACCGCCCAGTACAAAGGCAAGCCCGCTGACAGGTTCCACGCGAATACCCCAATGAGCAGCGGCATGAACTGCATCATGGACTGCATCGCCGCCTGCTGAGGGTCGGCCTGGCGCTGCGTCATCATCATGCGCTGCTGAATCCACTGGGTGACCACGCACAGCACCGGCAAGATGTGCCATGGATCGGGTGCGGCCAGGCCGGTGAGCACCTGGCCCGCGGCGCTGGTGAAATGCCCGTTCAGCCACAGGAACGGCTGGGCGAACATCGGATTGAACAGCGGATCAGGAATGCACTGCCCGTCCGCGGCCTTTTGGGCGCAGGTATTGCCCAGGGCAATGAGGGCCCCGTACAAGCCATAGAGGATGGGCAGCTGCACCAGCAGGGGCAAGCAGCCTGCCGCGGGGTTGACCTTGTGCTCCTTGTAGAGCGCCATGGTCTCCTCGGTGAGCTTCTGCTTGTCGCCCTTGTACTTGCGCTGCAGCTCCTGGATGTGCGGCTGCAGCTCCTGCATGGCCTTGCTCGACTTGAGCTGCTGCAGGGTGAGCGGCACCAGCAAGAACTTCACGCCGAGCGTGAAGATGATGATCGCTATACCGGCGCTGCCCAGACTCTGGGCCAGGAACACCAGTGCATGCGCCATGGGCTCGGCAATGAACCGGAACCAGCTAGACATGAAGGTGCGTGCTCGACCGGAATGCTGCAGGATTCAGGATCGGATGTTCGAACCGCACAACCCAGGCCGAATGACAGCTACACAACGGGGTCGTAACCGCCTGGGTTGAACGGATGGCAGCGGCCGAGGCGGCGCAATGCCAGCCATCCACCTCGCACGATCCCGTACCGGGCAATGGCCTCGGACGCGTAATGCGAGCAGCTGGGCTCGAAACGGCAGGTAGAAGGAAATAGGTTAGACAGCGTCAGCTGGTACAGCCTGATAGACCACAGCGCCAGGTATTTCATTCGTTTCGAGCCTCGGCGGCGAGACCGCGCCGACGCAGCAATTCATCCAGTGCGTTAAGGAATTGCCCCACAGTTGCCTCACCAGCCGCGGGACGTATGACTAGCAGTATATCCCAGCCTGGCGGCACCACCGGCAGCACCGTCCGAAGCGCTTCGCGTAGACGGCGCCTGGCTCGGTTGCGAACGACCGCGCCTCCCACCTGGCGGCCGCAGACGATGCCGGCCCGGCTGTGGCCGAGCTGGTTGGGCGCAGCCCGCAGCGCCAGCAGCGCATGGTAGAGAGGCTGGGTGGTGCGGAAAATGTTGTCGAAGTCGGCCTTCCGTCTGATTCGGTAGTCGCGGGCTAGCAGCTGGCGGTCCAGTGCAACCAGGAGGAACCGCGCGCCGGCCCTAGACGGTGAGGCGCTGCCGGCCCTTGGCGCGACGAGCCGCCAGCACGTTGCGGCCGTCCTTCGTCGACATGCGGTGCAAGAAGCCGTGTTTCCGCTTGCGCGGAATGCGCTTCGGCTGCCAGGTCCTCTTCACAACGGGAAGAGTGTAGCAGGGGATGATGGTTGCGCCGGCATGGCTGCTTTCCTTATGCTTCTCGTATGCGCAAGATTGCTCTTAAGCTCATGGATGGCAGCGAAGCCGGTGCCCTGATCGAAGGCGACGACGGCAAGGTCAAAGGCGAGGGACGAGGAGCGAACCTCGTAGCGCTCGCGCCTGAGAAAACGTTCGACGGCTGGGTCGAGAGCCTCGGCCACTCCAAGTACCTGCAGTTCGAAGTCCAAAGCTGACTAGCCCCTTCGGCGTTCCGCTGGACATTTCAACGCGCCGCTTGTATCTTTAGACCAACATGGCTGGCCGGACTGGCATCATGATTATTCAGCTCGGGGGTTACCCGCCGAGCTGACCCGCGCTGTCCGGTCAACGGTAGACACAACCCCTCGCCCTGGCGAGGGGTTTTTTAGTCGGGCTTTACCGAAGTGAGGAGCGACAAAGGATGTTAGAGCTGTACGACACCACGCTGCGAGACGGGACCCAGCGTGAGGGCATCTCATTGTCTGTGCGCGACAAGCTGGAGATCGCGCGCAAGATCGATCAGCTCGGCATCCACTACATCGAAGGTGGCTGGCCCGGAGCGAATCCCAAGGACGTGGAGTTCTTCCAACAGGCGTCCGGCCTCAATCTGAAGCATGCGCGCCTGGTCGCCTTCGGCAGCACCAGAAAGGCGCATGGGTCTGCCGAAAGCGACCCGACCCTGGCCTACTTGATCGAATCCGGCGCAGGGGTGCTGTGCATCGTCGGCAAGAGCTCCGCCTGGCAGGTTCGCGACGTCCTGGGCACGACGCCCGACGAGAACCTCGAGATGGTCGGCGAATCCATCGCCTACTTAAAGGGCAAGGGCCGGCAGACGTTCTACGACGCCGAGCACTTCTTCGATGGTTTCAAGGCCGATCCCGAGTACTCCAAACAGTGCCTGCGCGTGGCCGCGGCTTCGGGCGTCGACTGCATCGTGCTGTGCGACACCAATGGCGGAACGCTGCCCAAGGACGTCTTCGACATCGTCCGCCAGGCAGTTGCCACGGTGCCCGGCACCCGCATCGGCATGCATGCTCACAATGACTGCGAGCTGGCCGTGGCCAACAGCCTGGCCGCGGTTGAAGCCGGAGCGACGCACGTCCAGGGGACGATCAACGGCTATGGGGAACGCTGCGGTAACGCCAACCTGTGCTCGATCCTGCCAAACCTGCAGCTCAAGCTGGGCCACCACGTCGTGAGCGACGAACAGCTGGCCAGCCTGACCGACGTAGCGCGATCGGTCGCCGAGATCGCTAATCTGCCGCCGGATGCTCACCTGCCGTACGTGGGCCGGAGCGCCTTCGCCCACAAGGCCGGCCTGCACGTGAGCGCCATCCTCAAATCGGATGACGCCTACCAGCACATCAACCCGCTGCTGGTGGGGAATGAGAAGCGCGTCCTCGTGTCGGAGCTGTCCGGCCGCGGCAACATCCACTACAAGGCGGCCGAGTACGGACTCGACCTGGACGGCGGACGAGAGCAGGCGCAGGCCGTCGTCGACGAGATCAAGGATCTGGAGAGCCAGGGTTATCAATTCGAGGGCGCGGAAGCATCGTTCCAGCTGCTGCTGCGCAAGTCGCAGCCGGATTACCGCGCGCCGTTCGAGCTGATTGCTTTCTCCGCCAACTCCCAGCGTCGAAATGGGGGTCCCGCCGTGGCCGAAGCCACGGTCAAAGTGCGCGTTGGCGACGAGCTGTTCCACACCGCAGCCGAGGGCAATGGCCCTGTGAACGCCCTCGACGTCGCCATGCGCAAGGCCTTGCTGAACTTCTACCCGGAGCTGGCGGAGATCTCGCTGGCGGACTACAAGGTCCGGGTGTTGGAGGGCTCCCATGGGACCGCCGCTCGCGTGCGCGTAATGCTCGAATCCGAACGCAACGGCGAGACCTGGACGACGGTCGGCAGCTCCGAGAACATCATCGAGGCCAGCTGCCGCGCCCTAACCGACAGCCTTGAGTTCATCCTGACGGGTGGGAAGATCCTAGCGCCGGCTGTTTCTTAAGCGATCTTCACCCTACTCTCAGCTCACTCTTAGCTGCGTTCCCTATACATAAGCTACTTCATCCGTTAGGGGTCATTCGCAGTGCACATCAACAGGAACATCGCCATCAGCAGTGGGCTAGCAGCGGTGCTGGCGGCCGGCAGCATTTACGCCGGAACAGCCTTCGCTCAAGCGCAGTCTTCGGGTGCGTCGCCATCACCCAGTGCGACTTCATCCGCGGCCGGCTCGGGCTTCAACGGCAGGTCCTCGTTCCTGCAGCACCTAGCGCAGCGGCTGGGCATCAGCCAAGACCAGGTCCAGACCGCGATCAAGACCGCGTCCAAGGACGCCGTTGCCGACGCGGTATCCGCCGGCAGGCTCACCCAGGCCCAAGCCGACAAAATCGACCAACGCATCGACAACGGCCAGGGCGGCTTTCCCGGAGCCTTCGGCCGCGGTCCGGGTGGCCCGAGGCCCAATGGCGCCCGGCCCGGCGCCCGACCAAATGGGGCGGCAGTCCTGAACGCCGCCGCGGGCGCGTTGAACATGCAGCCGGCCGACCTCCGGACACAGCTCCGCTCGGGTAAGTCGCTGAAAGACGTGGCCGCGGCGCAGAACGTGGACTTCTCCAAGGTCCAGGCCGCCATCACCAACGCGGTCAAGCCGCAGCTCGACCAGGCCGTGCAGGCCGGCAAGCTGACGCAGCAACAGGAGACCAACATCTTGAATCGCATCACCTCGGGCAACTTCCCACCCACGCCTGGACGAGGCTTTGCGCGCGGCCCGCGCCCGTCAGCATCGGCCGGCTCCTCACCCTCCGCTTCTCCTTCTGCCTAGCAGACCCGCCTACCCCACCCTCCAAGGCGAAGAACGGCCCCCGGTTGCGGGGGCCGTTCTTCTTCCCTGTTCAGCGCTCGTCGAGGGAGTGAAGCTGTTTCAACAGGCCCCAGCCAAAGACCGCGGCCGCCGCGGCGATGGCAGCCAGCAGCCACAGCCGAACGTTGCGCGGATCCTGAAACAGGGCCACGAGGCAGCTCATGGCATCGCCGGAGTCCGACAGCGCCCGTGCCGCGAGCCAGGTTGAGTTTCGAGATGGTTCTCCAAGGCTTGCCAGCATGCCGGCGCCGATGACCGCGTCGCGCACGCCCACCGAACGAATCGCGATGCTGCCCGCCGGCCTATCCAGCGCCGGCAGGCCGAACATCACGACGAAGCGCCGCGGGGCTATCGCCGGCACGATACCGAAGACGATCGAACCCACGCCGAGCAGTGCGACCAGGCCACGTAGAATTGTTCTCGAAGCCATTTGCGTTACCTGTCCGTAAATGCTATTGAAAGTGTAGTAATGGACGACGTTCGAGAAGTCATCATCATCGGATCCGGGCCGGCCGGATACACGGCCGCTTTGTACACCTCACGGGCAAACCTCAAGCCACTCGTTTTGGCCGGCTATCTCTCTGGCGGCCAGCTCATGATCACCACGGATGTGGAGAATTATCCCGGATTCGTCGACGGCATCATGGGCCCCGAGCTGATGGAGCTGTTCAAGCGGCAAGCCGAGCGCTTCGGCGCCGAGGTCATCCCAGCCGACGTCGAAGAAGTCGATTTCGGATCGCGGCCATTCAGGGTCATGTCGGCTGGCAAGAGCTATCTGGGCAAGACCGTGATCATCGCCACGGGTGCGCAGGCCAAATGGCTGGGCGTTCCGGGTGAGCAGGAGCTGACGGGACATGGAGTTTCCGGCTGCGCCACCTGCGACGGCTTCTTTTTCAAAGGCCAGGAGCTGGCCGTCATCGGTGGCGGCGATACTGCCCTCGAAGAGGCCACCTTTCTCACGCGCTTCGCCACTTCCGTCACGCTGATCCACCGCCGAGACCAACTGCGCGCCTCCAAGGCGATGCAGCAGCGCGCGCAGGAGAATCCCAAGATCAAATTCCGCTGGAACGCTGAGGTTGTGGAATTCGTGGGCAATGGGAAGCTGGAGAGCCTCCGCCTGAAAGAAGTGAACACCGGGCGCGAAAGCGTTCAGCCGTTTGGCGGCGCCTTCGTAGCCATTGGCCATGAGCCCAACACCAAGCTGTTCAAAGGCCAGATCGAGCTGGACGAGAAGGGCTACATCGCCTCACCGGATCCCAGCTCCACGTACACCAACATCCCCGGGGTCTTCGCCGCGGGAGACGTTCGCGATCACGTGTACCGTCAGGCCGTCACTGCCGCCGGAGACGGCTGCAAAGCCGCTATCGACGCCGAGCGCTGGTTGGAGGCCAACGCCGGCCGCTGAGGCCGGGCCCCTCCAAAGAGCGTCGCTCCCCGTCTCGCCTTGTGCCGGACGTTTACCCGGCTGATGCGCGCTGTTTACAGGCTTTTAGCTCGCTTCCATCTAAAGTCAGATCGAGGTGAGAAGAGATGAGCAGATTCGTCGATGCTGAATCCTGGGGCGCTTTCGCGGCATCCGTTGGCGCCTCCTTTACCAACAACGCAGTTGGCAGTGCACTCATCGTCGCAGTGACGGTGCTGTTCATAGCCGGAGCATTCTTCCTGGCGCGTTACGAGGGACACCAGCATCAAAAGCGCGCATAGCGCTTGCATGTCCCCGGCAGCACGCCGCATGGTTGTTGCGCAGCGGCACAGAGGCTCGTTCAAACGCGCCCAGCCATTCGCGCTCGATCACGCACGCGTGATCATGGAACCCGATCTCCTGAACCCGGTCGAGGTCGAAGGTGTCCTCAACCCGGCGGCAATTCGAAGTCCGGAGGGCAGCCTCTACCTCTTTCCCCGGCTCGTCGCACGCGGCAATTACTCCCGCATTGGCCTCGCCCGAGTGCGTTTCGACGCGGACGGCGAGCCGACATCCATCGAGCGAATGGGCATTGCCCTGGAACCGTCGGAGCCCTACGAAAAGAACCCCTTCACCGGTGGCGGCTGTGAAGACCCCCGCATCACCTACCTCGAGCCGTTCGGCCGGTATGTCATGACCTACACCGCCTTTTCGTCGTTCGGTCCGCGAATAGCCCTGGCCGTCTCCGAAGACCTGGTGCATTGGCAGCGGCTGGGCTTAGCCCGATTCTCGTTTGCCGCTCACCTCGATCTCGACAGCGCGGACAACAAGGATGCGCTGCTGTTCCCGTCTCTGATCACGAACCCGCGAACGGGGCAGCCGGCGGTCGCCCTCATTCACCGGCCGTTCCTCATGGAATCACCTACAGCCCTGGCACGAGCGCTCCAACCCGAGCCTCCGGGGCCGATCGATCGCGCCTGGCGCATCCGTCCTTCGCGGGCGCGGCACCCCAGCATGTGGATCTCGTACTGCGACAATCCGCGCTCGGTCGACGACCTCACCGAGTACCGCTCGCACCGCCGGCTGCTGTCACCCCGAGCCTCTTGGGAGCGCTTGAAGGTCGGCGGTGGGGCGCCGCCGCTGCCAACACCACACGGCTGGCTCGTCATCTATCACGGCGTGGCCGGACAGGAAGTGCCCAAGGGCCGCGCACGCTACTCAGCCGGTGCAGTCATCTTGGACCCCGAACTCCCGGAGCACATCCGCTTCAGAAGCAGCCGCCCTATCTTGAGGCCGACCACTCCGGATGCCCATTTCGGCGCCTTGAACGTGGTCTTCCCCACGGCCCTGGACCAGCGCCTCGATCTCGGGCAACCTGAGCGTGTGGACGTGTATTTCGGCATCGGCGATCGAAAGATCGGCGTCGCCACGCTGCACCTTCCGAACGTCCTGGACGTTAGCAACGGTGGCCAGCCGGCGAAGGCCCATGCGTTGAACACCGCTTCAGCGTCGGGATGGGGGGCCTGAACCATGCCAACCGTTCTGCGGCAAGAGCTGCGGTCACTGCTGGGGCCCGATTTCCGCCCCTCCGAAAGCGGCCCGCTCATTGGCGTTGCCCAACCTGCCACTGAAACAGAGCTGGCAACGATCGTCGCTACCGCTGCCGAGGCGGGAGTTCACATCGTTCCGAAAGGATCGGGCACCAGCCCCTACGGAGGATCGGTGGCGTCTGCCGGACTGGTCGTCAGCTTCGCCCATTTCAACAGAATTCTGGCGATCGATCCCGTGGCGCGGCTGGTCACCGTCGAGCCTGGCGTGCTGTGGCAAGACCTGATCGATGGGCTCCTCATCGACCGGCTCATGCCCCGGGTCTATCCAAGCAGCCGTGGATTTTCCACCATCGGCGGCTTCGTAGCACAGGGAGGCGTAGGCATAGGCAGCTACCAGTTCGGCTCCATTGGGGAGTCGATTGACAACGTCCGAGTGATCGATGCCCGGGGCCAGGCGAAAGACCTTGGCGAAAGCGAGCTGGACTTGGTGGTCGGGGCAGAAGGAAGGACGGGCCTCCTGTCACGCCTCACGCTCCGCTTGCAGCCTTGGACCCCCATGAGCCCTGTCCTGGGCTCGTTCGCCCACAGCGACCAGCTCGAGGCCTGCTTCGCCAGCTGTGCAACCCTCCCGCTGCGCATCTGGTCAGTCAGCTTCATCGATCCGGCCGCCAGCGCGATGCGCAGCATGGTGGGTGGACCCAGGGAGCCGCGGCTGCCTGAGGATCGCTATACGGCGCTGTTCCTGACGGACGCCGGCGCCGATGACCTCGCCCTCTTGGCTAGTGCCATCGGCGATGCGGGAGGCTCGGTCACGCATCAGGGCGGTGATCCGGACAGGTGGATTGACCGTCTGATGACGGTTCAAGTTCTCCGAACGACAGCCATCCCTATGCAGTTCATGCTCCCAGCCGGTCATCTTGGCGCGATGCTCGAAGCCATCCCTCCGGAGGCACGCCAACACGTTGGATTCGAGGGCGTGCTGGTGGCCGGCGGCAGCACGCTGGTTGTCCGCTTCATCCTGACGTCACGGCCCTTCTCGGCGTCGGAGAACCTCGATCTCGCCTCTCGCTTGATAGGCCTCGCTCAGCAGGTAGGCGGCAGCAGCTACTCCACCGGCCTGTTCTTCCCCGCCGAGGCGGAGGCTGAGCTCGGCTCCGAGCGTCTGCAGCGACTGCGGGAGTTTCGGAACCTGCAGGATCCGAAGCGTCTGCTGAATGCCGGCAAGGCGTTCTTCGACTGATCTTTCTCCCGTTGTACGTCCGCTGTTATGCGCTGTTCACGGCTCACACAGCACATTAGTCGCAGTCCGGTACGTGCATATCGGCTCCCCAAACAACAGGAGATTGACCTTGCTCAGCCTCAGCCAGGAGCGCCAGCAGCCAGTCAGAGAGGACGTCCGTGTGGTGGATGCGCTTGCCCAGCCAGGAGCTGGGATTGAGTCGCCGCCGCCAGAGTGCTGCTTCGTCGGCAGCTATCCCCCACGCGAGTGCGGCATCGCAACCTTCACTCGCGACACGAGAGCCGCCCTTGCGCAGGCCGATCCAGCTAGCCCGACATTCGTCATAGCCATAAACGAACCCGGGGGTGTACACGACTACCCGCAAGCGGTGCGTTCGATCATTCACCGCGACGTGCCTGCATCCTACGAGATTGCAGCCGACTTTGTGAACCTCAGCCGCTGCCGGATTGTAAACGTCCAGCACGAATACGGCCTGTTCGGTGGGGAATGGGGCTCGCTCCTTTTTCGCTTCCTCGATCGGGTCAAAGCCCCAGTCGTGCTGACGCTCCACACCGTCCTGCCACACCCAAGCGCAACCTTGCGAAGCGTCACTCGGGAGCTGATTCAGTGCAGCGCCAGCACGGTGGTGCTCGCGCGCGCCGCCATCGACATTCTCGAACGCGACTACGCTATCGACCGCGGCCTGCTGCGCTTCGTGCCGCACGGCGTTCCGGACGTGCCGCTCATGTCTCAATCCGAATCGAAACGCGCCCTAGGCTATGCCAACCGCACAGTCGTAACGACCTGCGGGCTGATGAGCCGCGGCAAGGGCATCGAACACGCCATCGACGCGCTGGCGCAGCTGGTGTCCCGCTTCCCGGATCTGCTGTACGTCGTAGCCGGAGAGACCCATCCGGCGGTTCGCGCACATGAAGGCGAGAGCTACCGCGAAGAGCTTCAGGAGCGGGTTCGCCAGCTTGGGCTGACGGACCATGTACGCTTCGAAAACCGCTATCTGCCCTACGAACAGCTGGTGATTCACCTGCTGTCCAGCGACGTCTACCTCGTGCCCTACTTGAACCGCGATCAGATCGTGAGCGGCACCATTGCCTATGGGCTTGGCTGCGGTCGAGCCATCATCGCTACGCCATCCATTTACGCACAAGAAGTGTTGGGCAATGGGCTCGGCCTGCTGTCCGAACCCCAGCCTGACGCACTCGCTCACGCACTCGCCGGGCTCTTGGAGGACCCGGATAGGAGGCACCGGATGGAGCGCGGCGCCTACGCCTTCGGCCGAGGCATGACCTGGCCGCGGGTGGCGGAAGGCTACCTATCCGCTTACCGGCAAGCCACCGACAAATACTCATCCGAGCGTGCCTTCTCGCCGATAGTGGCTCGCGCAGGTCGATTCGCTTTGCTTGGGCAGGGCACGCCGGGAGCGGAGGCTGCGGCATGCTGATCGAAGAAGCCGTCCGTGACCCCCTGCTCGCCCCGCCGGAAAGGCTGGCCGAAGAACACCTGGAAGATGCCCTGGCCACGTATCTGCGCGAGATACGTCCGACCGCGCTGCTGTCGGCCCAGCAGGAAGTCGAGCTCGCCCAGCGCATCGAGGCGGGCGACAGCGAGGCCCGGGCGCTGTTCATTCAATCGAATCTGCGCCTGGTCGTGAACGTCGCCAAAAAGTATCAAAGTCGGGGCATGTCCATGCTCGACCTGATTCAGGAGGGCAACCTCGGCCTGATGCACGCCGTCGATAAGTTCGACTGGCGCAAGGGTTACCGCTTCTCCACCTATGCCGTGTGGTGGATACGACAGGCCATCACGCGCTGCCTGGCCGAGCGAGGCCGCCTTATCCGGCTGCCGATCATGCTCGGACACACAGTGGCCAAAGTTCGAGCGACCAACGAGCGCCTTACCCAGGAGCTGGGCCGCGAGCCTCAGGAAGCCGAGCTGGCCAGCGCGCTCCAGATGTCCGTTCCACACCTTCACGAGGTGCTGGCCAGCTCGGGCGTGCCATTCTCGCTCGACCAGCCGGTAGGCGAAGACGACAGCGATCTGCTGAGTGACCTGCTGCCGGACGATCAAGCAGACTCGCCAGACGGCGCGGTTTTCCGCCAGGCCCTGCGGGAGGAAGCCCAGCACGCCCTGGAGGCAGCGCTGTCGCCGCACGAACGCCTGGTATTGCGTCTGCGTTTTGGTCTGGATACCAATCCGCACACGCTCGAGGCCATCGCCAAGCGCATGGGCGTCACTCGCGAGCGTGTGCGGCAGATCGAGCACCAGGCTCTGATCAAGCTTCGAGCTCGCGCCGCGGCCGAGCACCTGGAAGATTTCCGTTAGGCGGCTCGGAAGCGGGCGGCCCAGTTGAGAGGCGAATTGCGCTGGTGACAGCGCCCACCGCGCAAGGTGCAGGGTCAGCCTTTGTCGCACCACTCGGGCTGACCTCAGCCGAGGCTGCCGCCAGGCTCCGACGGTACGGCGAGAACCTGCTCGTCCCTCGGTCGCGCCGCAAGACTCTGGGTCGGTGGCTGACGACGCTAGCCGATCCCATGGTCATCCTGCTGCTCGCGGCCGCGGCGATCTACGCCGCGCTGGGTGAGCAGCGAAACGCGCTGGTCATGGCAATCGCCCTGGTCCCAATCCTCGGCGTCGACGTCCTGCTGGAGGGTCGGGCCGAACGCACCCTCGACAGGCTCCGCGTGATGACGGAGCCCAAGGTCCGCGTCCGGCGCGACGGAGACTGGATGACGCTACCCGTGGAGCTGCTGGTGCCCGACGATGTCATTGGCGTCCAAGAAGGCGACGTCCTCGCGGCGGACTGCCGCCTGCTCGACGGCTCCGACGTCATCGTCGACGAGTCCACCCTGACCGGCGAATCGCGGCCGGTGGTAAAGGACGTCCGCGGCGACGACAAGCTGTTCGCCGGCACCGTGCTGTTGAGCGGCCGGGGCATCGCCTGTGTTACGACCACCGGGCCCGCTACCGAGTACGGCAAGATCGGCACGCTGGTCGCCGGACTCAGACCGGTGCCAACGCCGCTCCAACGATCGATCTCCCATCTGGTTCGAAGACTGTTCGTCGTGGCCATTGCCGTCTGCCTGGGTGTGGTCTTCCTTGGCCTGCTCAGGGGATCAGGCGCGCGAGAGTCATTCATCGGCGGAGTGAGCCTGGCCATAGCCGCCATGCCAGAGGAATTCCCGATTGTCTACGCGCTCTATCTCACGCTCGGCGTCTGGCGGCTGGCCGGCAAGCACGCGCTTATTCGACGCATGGTTGGGGTCGAAACACTGGGCAGCACCAGCGTCATCTGCACTGACAAGACCGGCACGCTCACGTTTGGCCACATGGAGCTGACAGACGCGTGGACACCCGACGGCAGTGAGCGCCGACAGGCCGAGCTGATCGACGCGGCTGCGCTGGCCTGCGAGCCGGATCCCTTCGATCCGCTCGAACAGGCCATCGTGGCCCGCGCGCCTCAGGCGCAGACGCATGGGCGGCTCGTTCACGAGTATCCATTCGACCCGGTGCAGAAGCGGATGTCACACATCTGGGACGTCAGCGGAGCGGGCCTGCGACTCTACGCCAAAGGAGCTGTGGAGGGGCTTATCCGGCGGAGCAACCTGCCACCCGAAGCCCGTGCCACTGTCGAGCGAGCCAACGAGGCCATGGCCGAGCGCGGCGTGCGCGTGCTCGGGGTGGCTTCGAGAACGATAGAGCGCATCAGCGGCGACCGCGAGGTGGATGAGGCCAGCCTCGAATTCCTCGGCCTGATCGGCTTGACCGACCCGGTTCGGCCCGAAGTGCCAGCGGCTGTGGCGGCCTGCCACGATGCCGGCATTCGCATCTTGATGCTTACCGGTGACCATCCCACCACCGCGCTGGCCGTTGCCCGCCAGGCGGGCATCGCCGATCGACCCCGCGTGCTGTCGGCCGACCTGCTGGACGACACGGACGAGCGCAGGGTCAGGGCGGCCATCGCGGAGGCAGACGTGTTCGCGCGGATCTGCCCGGAAGAGAAGCTGCGTCTCGTTCAGCATTTGCGACAGCAGGGACAGACGGTGGCGATGACCGGAGACGGCATCAACGACGCCCCTGCCTTGCGGGCCGCGGATATCGGCGTGGCCATGGGAATACGGGGCACCGAGGTCGCCCGCGAGGCAGCCACGATAGTGCTGCTCGACGACAACTTCAGCACCATCGTGGCCGCGGTGCGAGAAGGCCGCCGCATCCTCACCAACGTCCGACGCGCGTTCGGATACCTGGTCGCCTTTCATGTGCCGATCCTGGCCTCGGCCATCGCCGCCCCCATCGTCGGCGTCCCGCTGCTCCTGGAGCCAATCCACCTGGTCTGGTTAGAGCTGCTGGTGCACCCGCTGGCCGCCCTGGCGTTCGAAGGAGACGAGGCGCCGCCGGAGCTCATGCAGCAGCCGCCGCGGAGCCGAAACGCCCCGCTGATCGCAAATGTCCGCCTGCTCGCCTCGGCTATTACGGGTCTGGGCGCTTTTGCCATTGTTTGGGGCGTGTATTGCTGGTCGCTGGCTCAATCGCGGCCGGAGCCTCTGGCCCGGAACTTTGCCTTCACCACCTTCGTCCTGGCCCAGATCGGCCTCGTCCTGGCCGAGCGTTCCGAGGGCCACCGAACCGGGCGATCCGGGGCCCGGAACGGTCTCATGCCGCTCCTGCTGGCCATGGCCGCCCTATCGACGCTCTTGCCCTATCTTCCCGGCGCCCCCGCGCTGCTGCGTCTGGCACCCCTTGGTCCACGGGAGTGGCTGCTCGCCGTGCTGTTGGGCGCCGCCGTGGGCCTCTGGGCAGAGCTCGTCCAGGTGGTGGCTCGCATGCGCGCGCAGGCCGGGCCCGGGGAACCCTGACTCGGACTCCACCCATGATCTCCCCATGGGTTGAGAAGATGGCCCCGCCCGCGGCCGCGATGTCCCCTCGTCTCCTCGCCCCCTGGTAGCATCGTCGGGCGACTTTTGTGATTCAGCGGAGGGGCACATGGCAGGACAGACTGAGCTGAGCGGCAACCTGGCTCGCTCGAAGTTCGTAGCCGAGGTTGGTATGGGCCTGGCGGAGATGCGCATACCGGGAGCCGGGGATTTCTGCGTGACGCTGGGCGACGGCACCGGCCACGGCTTCAAGCCCGCGATTCGCCTGGCTACCGGTCTGATTGGCCTGGCTCACGCCGTGGCCGGCGGCGATCTGGAAGCGGCTTTCGTCAATCCGTCAGGGTTGCTCACCCAGGCATATCGCGGCAGCGGCCTGTTCCAGAAGCCACTGGACGTTCGCATGCTGGCCTGCTACCCGTCCTGGGACCGCTTCGCCTGCGCCGTCCATCCCCGCACTGGTCTCACCTCGCTGCAAGACCTCCGCGAGCACCGCTATCCGCTGAAGCTATCGGTTCGGGAAGACCCAACCCACGCCACACGCGTGCTCATCGACCAGATGCTGTCGGCGGCAGGCTTTCGCTTGTCGGACATCGAAGCCTGGGGCGGCAAGATCGTGTACCATCGCCGCCCGCGCGAACAGAGCCGCATCGACATGCTCGCATCCGAGTTGTTGGATGCCGTATTCGATGAAGGAATCAAGGGCTGGTTCGAAGATGGGCTGCCCTACGGCTACCGGCCCATCGACCTCGGAGCCAGCGTGATCCGAGACCTCGAGGGCATCGGCTGGCGAAGCGCTTCCCTACCGGTCAAGCGCTACCCACAGATTGGTCGCGACTATATGGCCATCGATTTCAGCGGTTGGGCGCTGTACACGCGAGCCTCTCTGCCGGAGGAGACCGCCTATCAGATCTGCGCCGCCATCGGAGCCCACGAGGCGGACATGCCCTGGGAAAGCGGCACGTACAGGCACCTGAGCCAGCTCGGCTCCGAAACGGACAGCACGCCCATGGACGTACCGCTGCATCCGGGCGCCGCGCACTGGTACGCGGAATCAGGGTCGAGAGGATAGGGTTCGGAGGATAGAGGATCGGCGCCAGTGGAACGGAAGCTTGCGTTCAGCGTTTGCGGGTAGTATACGAACCCTCATGAGGACGAAGACCATCGAATGCCCTAGGGCCATTGGCCGGCGAGCTTTTCTACGATACGCCGGCGGCGGAATGCTGCTGGGAACGGCTGCTGTGCTGGCCGGCTGCGGTGCCTCAACGCCGATTTCTCCGGCATCGAGCGCGGGCGGCGCGAACCCCTCCACGGCGCTCAGCTCCGGACAGACTGCGGCGGCCTCCACGGCGTCCACCGCCTCGGCAAAGCCCGCCGCCAGCGCCAGCGCCGCCAGGATCAAGCTGGAAATGGCCTACGCGTCGATCAGCGGCACGCAGATGATCCCCTACATCAGCAAGGGAGCCGGCCTGTTCGACAAGTACGGGCTAGACGTGAACCTCAGCTTCATCGCGCCCAACACGCTGACCGCCGGGGTGTTGAGCGGCAGTCTGAACATGGCCTACGGGCCGGCCAACAGCGTGGCGACTGCTCGCGTCCAGGGTGGAGACCTGATCGTCGCCGGCGGGCCCTACGCCGGCCCCACCTTCTCCATCGTCGCCAGCCCGAGCATCAAGACGCTCCAGGATCTTCGCGGCAAGAAGGTCACCGTGACGCAGCGGGCATCCTCAGCGGATCTGCTGCTCTCCGACCTGCTCAAGAAGCAGGGGCTGACCAGCAGCGACTACACCGTGGTGGCTATTCCCGAAACCGCCAATGAGATCGCGGCGTTGACCGCGGGGGCTGTGGACGCGGCCGTGTTGCCCGAGCCGTCGTCGAGCATAGCGGTCTCCCAGGGCGCGCACGTCATCTTCGATTCTCAGCAGGGCACCGACTACATCACGCTCAGCGTCCTCATGCTCAAGAAGAGCTTCCTGGCGTCCAACCGCGAGGCGGTTAAGCGAGTGCTCATGGCCAATCTGGAAGCCGTGCACCTGCTCAAGACCAACACCGATCAGATGGCTCAGTACGTGGCCCCGTTCCTCAAGATCGACGACCTCAACATCGTGCGCTCCAGCATGCGCTCCTACCTGCCCAGCATCCGCGATGACATGACCTTCCCGATCGACCGCTTGCAGCAGATCATCGACGAGACGGCGTCCACCGTCCCCGCCGTCGCCCAGGTAAAGGCTCAAGACCTAGTCGATTTCTCCGTCATCGACGAGCTCAAGACCAGCCACTTCCTCGAGACGCTCAAATGAGGGCCTGGCGGCCAGCAACTGAGAATTGCACAACCTTACCGCTGGGCACGCGGGTCCGTGCTGCTGCCGAGGCGCATGTAGAGCAGCACCGGCGGCAGCAGGACGGCCATCATGAGCAATGACACGGCCGAGGCCTTGTCGGGATTGCCCGTATTCAGCAGGCTCCAAACAACCACCGGCAGGGTGATGTTCGACGGCGAGAACAGCAGCGTCGCCACCGTCAGCTCACGAAACGTGGCCAGGGCCAGGAACAGCCAGGCATAGAGCAGCGCCGGGCGGAGCAGAGGGACCAGCACGCGGCGGAGCGTCTGCCACGTGCTCGCGCCCGATGCCTGGGCCGCTTCTTCCAGCTCGGTGTGGATCTGGATCAACGCCGCGTTGGTGATTCGTGATCCGAAGGGCAGGTGCTGGATGATGTACACGAACAGAATCAGCGCCAGCGTGCCATACAGGTCAACCGGCCCTCGAATGACGAAGAGCGCGGCCAGCAGGGCGGCGAAGGCGAAGATCAGCCCCGGCACGGCATGCGGCAGGAAGGCCACGTAGTCGAACAGCAGCCGGAAGCGGCTGCGCCAGCGCAGCACGACCCACGAGAAGACCACACTGAACGCCAGCGCAACGGTTGGCGCGAGCACCGCCAGCACGAGTGTGTGTGACAACCCGCGACCAACGAGCTGCCACGGCACCGCGAAGATGTTGCCCACGCTCACCAGCCGCAGGGCCTCCAGCGAGGGCGGCTGAAAGAATGGCAGCAGGGCGGCCCAGATGAGACACAGCAGCGGCAGGAGCTGCGCCAAGCACAGCCACGTGATGATGAAGAGCCAGGCCATAGGCTTCCAGGCGCGCAGCTCGATTGCCTTGGGGCGATAGTTCTTGCCCGTCACAACCTGGTACTTGCGCGATTGGCGCAGCGTGCGCCCGTACCACCAGGTAACGGCGATGCCGAGCACGATCATCAGCGAGCTGAAGGCCGCCGGCAGGCCGTATTCCGGCAGGCCCTGCTGCGGGTTGGTCTTCGTGTACACGTAGGTGCTGAAGGTCAGGATGCGGTTGGAGAGACCGATGATCAGCGGCACGTCGAACGCCGAGAAGGCGATGGGCACCACGTAGAGCGCGGACGCCAGGATGGCCGGGAACGCCAGCGGCAGGGTGATGTGCCGCATTCGCCGCAAGAAGCCGGCGCCGCTCATCTCCGCCGACTCCTCCAGGGAAGCGTCGATGGCACGGAGGCTGGCGGCGGTCATCACGAAGACCAGCGCCGCCAGATTGAGTCCCTGCACCCAGCCCATGCCCGGAATCGTGAGAATGTTGAGGACAGCGCCCTCGCGCCCGAGCAGGGACGCAGCCAGCTGGTTGACGATGCCGATGCGCGGATGGAGCAGGAACAGCCAGCCCATGGCGGTGAAGAAGCCTGGGATCAACAGCCCCAGGGTCACCATCGAGTACATCAGCGATCGCGCGCGTATGTCTGTGCGCTCGACCAGCCAGGCGATGGGAATGCCGAAAAACAGCGCCACTATCAACGTCGTCAGGGCAAAGCCGATCGTGTTCAGCAGCGCACCATAGGCCAGGGGGTCGGTGTACAGGTTGACGTAGTGGCTGAAGGTGAACGTGGCGTCGATGGCGCTCTGGCGGAAGCCGACGATCAGCGTAAGGAGCAGCAGAAAGAGGATGCAGGCCGCAGGAACGCAGGCTGCCAGAACGATCGCGTTCAGCCTCGGCCTACGCAGCCAGTCGGCAGGCACGGGACGCCACCGCTGTCTCAGCGCCGTCGCTAGCGCCATCGCCACCGTCCCAAGCCCATCCTGACCGCGGTGGGTCTCATGGATGGAGACTTTACACCCGACAAAGCAGGCGGGGAAGATCACCTTGTGCTGGCATGGCCCTTGCTCTGATTGCGTCAGGAACTGATGACGGGGCGATTGATGGAAAAAGATCTCTCGGGCGAAAAACAGTGGGCAGAGTACGAGCCGAGCGAGGGCGAGCGCCCAGAGCGCGCCCAGCAGCAGCACGGCAATCTCGACGCCGTAAAGGCCTCGGTCAACGCTCCGCAGAGCCAGGACGACGCCGAGCAGGCACCGCCCGAGCCGCAGCCAGGCGCAGCGACGGCCAACAGGGAGTTCGTCGAAGATACGGCCATGGACTACGACGAAGAGGCGGAGCGGTTTGCCCGCGGCCGGGGCACGGGATCGGGAGACGAGGACGCGTCCTGAGGACGTCGACGCGCCCGGGTCGGCCGAGCCGTTCCTGCCGCTGCAGCGTGACCTCGATCATCTGAGGGCAGCCGCGGCCACCTGCCGCGGTTGTGCTCTCTACGCCAGGGCCACCCAAACGGTTTTTGGCGAGGGGCCCGTGCACCCGGAGGTGTTCTTCGTCGGCGAACAGCCGGGCGATTACGAAGATCAGCAGGGCCGGCCGTTCGTAGGCCCCGCTGGGCAGCTGCTCGAGCGCGCCCTGGCTAAAGCTGGGATCGAGCGCTCCAAGGTGTACGTGACGAACGCCGTCAAGCACTTCAAATGGGAGCCGCGAGGCAAGCGCCGCATCCACAACAGGCCGAACGCCAAAGAGATTGCGGCCTGCCGTCCATGGCTGGACGCCGAGCTCGACGCGGTCAAGCCCACGGTGGTGGTCTGCCTCGGAGCTGTAGCTGCGCAGGCGCTGCTAGGGGCCTCTTTCAGCGTGCTGCGTCAGCGCGGGCAGCTGCTTTCGGCTAACGGCCTTCCGGTGATGGCTACAGTGCACCCCGCTTCTGTGCTGCGGGCTCCTGATGAGGACGCGCGCCATGCCGCCGAGCTTGCTTTCGAACGAGACATCGAGTCCGTTGTGCCCATCATTCGGGCCAGCAAGGCCGCATAGCCGGCGAGCGAACCGACTACCGGTCGAACAGCGACCCCACGGTAAAACGGCGCAGCGCATCGCGCTCGGCGGCGCTCTCCGCCGGGTTCCCAGCCTGTTCCACCGCCTCTTCCGATGACTGTCCTTCCGGGGCAGCCAGAATCGCGTCGAGCTTTGGACCAGCGGCCTCCATCTCCTCGGCCTGCTGCGGATCGAGGCGTCGTACCAGCTCGACGAACAGCGCATAGTGCTCCTTCTCGTCCTTGGCAATGAACGCCAGCACCTTGCGGGCATCGGCATTGTCCGTGGCCTCGATGTGGGCCTCGTACAGGTTCATCGCATCCAGTTCGGCGGCGGCGTCCAACCGCAGCGCGCGCGCCAGCTCCTGATCAGAAAGCTTGCGCGGCACGTTGTAGGTGAAGGGGTCGGTCTGTGGCATATGTCTACTCGGCTGTCCTCTCGCGTGACGAATGGAGAATGCAGATAGCTTCGGGTCGCTTGATGCGCAGCGCCAGCGTCTCGAGTACACGAAAGTGATGGTTCATCTTGCTGGCCTCCAGGTACGCCGCGGTCATGTCGAGCCCCATCACCAGGTCCAGGTTCTCTGGTCCGGGCGCGATCACCACGGCAGAGGGCTCCGGCAAGACCGGCGTGACGAAGACGCCGGTGGTGGCGATCTTCCGTACCTGGTCGATTTCGAGCACGCCGCTGTTCTCGAACATGCGATTCATTGCTACCAGCTGCCGGGGACTCACCGCCACGGCGTAGGGACCGCTGAATCCGCGTGAACTGAGCTGTTCGACCCCGGCTACGACGTCACGAAACGCCTGGCCCATGTTGACCCAGTCGGCCATTGGACTCGAGCACGTCCCAGGCGCATTGGTGAGGCCCGGGTAGCCAAGATCGCTACGTCCGTTGAAGATGAGCTCGTCTTCCATCCGCGCGCACGACGCCGCCGCTGCGGCCGCCGCTCCCGTGTCAATCGGCGTGTTGTACTGGGTCGCTTCTTCCAGATCCCGCCAGTGCAGCATGAAATCCTTGTGCAGGATTGGCAGCGGCAGGTAGCTCCGCTCGGTGGATAGAACCTCGTCGCAGTCCGCCTCGCCAATCATGTCGATAGCTCCGGCGGTACGGCCCGAGAAGAGGTCGTGCTGAATCGCCTGTAAGCCGGGCCCCAAGGGACCGTAGATGGGCAGAAGCCGGCGCCCCACCAGCAGGCGCCGCGCCACAGCCACGACCGCGCCGTCGATAGCGTCCCATTGCTCAACATCGAGAGGTGACTGGTCGCGCGCCAGAAAGTCCTGCATCGCCGTCCAGCTGTAGCACAGAAGGTGCCGCCCGCATGGATTGATGGCGCCTGCTGGATGTGGCCGGGGCCGGCGCTCGTCTTCATAGTCGCTTCGGCAGAGGCATCGGTGAGCTCACCCACCCGGACCACCTCGACGAGCGCAAGGCCTGGTCCGCACCACACGCGGGATATCGGATCCTCCCGCCGGGCAGGGCTCCCCAGGTTCGGGCTGCCCCCTACCCTACCGTGAAGGTGAGGTCGTGTTGGACCGGATCTCCGGCAGCGGTGAATGACAGCTTGTATTGGCCTGCCGGCATGGTCCGGCCGGACAGGGTCAGGGTGTAGCTGCTGTCCGCCGGTTGGTAGGTGAACGCGCCGGGATTGGCCTTGCCGGCCGGCCCAGTCAGCGACAGAACCGTGAGCGGTATCGCGGGGCTCGAAAGGTTCTTCTTTGTCGCATCACACAGCTGCACTTTTATGTCAAATATCGTGCCCATCTTGAACGGCTGGCCAGCGTCGAAGCGCGGACAGACGCCGTAACCGGCGCTGTAGCTGACCGTCGTCTGAGCGCTGTTACCGGCCTTATCCACAGCCGTCACGGTGTACGAGTAGGTTCCAATACCAGCGGGCGGTGTCTTGAGCGATGCGGCCTGCTTATCGATACCCGAGCCGGCGTCCGACGCCTGGAACGATGGCGTCGGGACGGACCCGAGGACGTAACTCGCCCCTTGATTGACGCCGGACACCGTCAAGCTTGGTGCCGTCTGATCGACCTTGAAGCTCAATGTGTGCGGCGCTTCCGCGATACCCGCCTGGCCGATCGAGGAATAGGTGACGGTGTAGCTGCCGTCGTTGAACGGGATCGGTCCGCCATAGGCTTGACTGGCACCGCCGTTGACGCTGTAGGTAGTCGACGTGATCGGTTGCTGATCCAGGGACGTGGAGCTGAGCTTCAGCGTCACCGGATCGCCCGCCTTGATCCAGCCATTGGCGCCGCTGCTGCCGGAGAGATCGGCGACCGTCGTGGGAGCGCTGGCCGTCCCGATGGTGAAATCCACCGATCGTGTCGGCTCAATATACCCGGCGTAATCCACCGCGTGGAACTGCAGTGTGTGGGGACCAGCCTGCTGGACGGCTACCGGGCGACGGTAGGATTGCTGCGGCCCGGCATCGAGGGCATAGGTGATGTAGGCGATGCCGAACCCGCCCGGATCCGTGGCTGACAGCGCTATGGAGATAGGGCCCGTGAACCGTTGTGGCTGCGGCTGAGGACTCGAGGCTGGCCGCGCGCGGCCTCCTGGCTGCAGGAGCGCCAGATCGGTCGACTTCTGAGCGGCCAGGGAAAGCTGAGCTGCGGTCACCGGCGGAGCCGCATTTGCCAGCAGCGGAGAACGAGGACGGCTGGAAACCGCTGCTTCGGCGGTCGCCTGGTCCCAGCCCGCCAGCGACAACGCCTGCACGAGCTGATCTCGCTTATCCGGTGGGTAGATCACCATGAAGAATCCGTTGCTCGGCGCCCACACGTCGCTGAACTCGTCGTAGCCGATGGTGTAGTTGGCGCCCAGGTAGGGATCGCTCGAAATGAACGCCTTTTTCGCGTCGTCATAGCCGCTGATGGGCCGGAAGTGGAAGGTGTGATCCTGCAGGCTGACCATCTGGTTAACGATGGGAGGAATGCCGGCTGCCACCAGCGCCTTGACCATTTCGGGCGTGCCGCCCGCGGACATCAGCGACTCCATGCCCAGCGCACGGGCATAGTCGGGCACGCCGCCGGCGAGCATACCAAAGGTGTCGTCAGGCCCGCGCAGCACGGCCTGCACCTGTTCCTGTGTCCGCTGCACCCCCCAGAATTGCAGGACCTCCGCGATCGACGCGGGACCGCAGTTGTTGATCGTCTGGCTGATGAAGGCCAGCGGACCAAGGGTTCGATTGCCGGGAATGGCCGGGGCTGGCGGCGGCGGCTGCTGGGCAGGAGCGGGGGAGGCCGAAGCCTCCGCGACCGGCGCGGCAGACGGCGGCGAAGGCGCCTCGGTGGCCGCCGGGGACCCTTCGCTCGGAGCTGCGATCTCCGCCATTTGGGGCGTGGGGCGGCCGGTAAATTCCTCACCCGATGAATGGCTCACCAGGGTAACGGCAAGACCCAGCGCAAGGGCCAGTGGCAGGCGAACGCGTGATGGAATCACGCCGAACAGCGACCGATGCGAAGAGCGTGGGGCCAACGAGAGGGCTTGCACGGCCACCGGGTGGAGATCAATCGCCAAACGGTTTTCACTGTATCGCGCGCACCCTGCAGCAGGAATCCTCTAGGAAGCTTGGGTAGCGCCCTCTGGCCTGGGTCCTGAAAACGGGGATCCGCCGGACAGGGCGCCGCCATCGACCAACAGGTCGGCGGCAGTAATGAAGTCGCCATCGCTCGATGCCAGAAACACCACGGCCGCGGCAATATCTTCCGGCACGCCTGGGCGGCCCACCAGATTCTTCACCTGACGCCATTCAGGAACGTAGTCCAGCCCAACCGGCGTCCCAATCTGGTTAGGGGTGACCGTGTTGACGCGAATCCCGTAGGGCGCCAGCTGTATGGCCACCGACCGGCTCAGGTTGAGCACCCCCGCCTTGGCAGCGGTGTAGGCCGTCGCCTCGGGCCGGCCCATGTGGCCGGACGTCGAGGACATGCTGATGATGCGACCGCCCCGCCCCTGATCGATCATCCGGCGGCCAACGTGCTTGCAGCACAGGAAGACGCTCTTCAGGCTGGCGTCTATCACGCGGTTCCATTCATCTTCTTCCAGGTCCAGCACCGTCTTGTGGTCCGTGACGGCCACGTTGTTGACCAGGATGTCGACGCCACCAAAACGACCGACGACGTCCGAGACCATGCGCTGCACGTCCGCTCCGTTGGCGACGTTCGCCGTGACGGCCATGGCACTGCCCGCATGCTTGCTGTTGAGATCGTCCGCGACCTTTTGCGCCAGCGCGGGGTCGAGGTCGACGACGGCCACCTTCGCCCCCTCTCGCGCGAAGGCATGCGCCACCGCTTCCCCAATGTTGCGGCCGGCGCCCGTGACAATGCCAACCTTATTCTCTAGACGCAAATGTTCCCCTCCGAATACTTGATGATCGTGCCCGGCGCGTAGTTTCTTGAGGATCCGGCCATATCGATACTTGAGAAAAGCCCGGCAGCAGGCGCCGCGGGGCGATCGGTACGTATGGTCCCGGTCCGCCTAAAGCCTACCGACAGGCCAAGTCGCACGAAAGGGAACAGCCAGGTGGGAAGCTATCGCGTCACCGTCGACACCGGGGGCACCTTCTCCGATTTCGTCTATCTCAACGAAGCCACAGGTCGGGTGGACGTATGGAAGGTCTCCTCGACTCCTGAGGATCCGTCCGATGCGCTTGTGGCGGGTATCAACCACCTGATCGAGTCCGGCACCCGGCCCGAGGAGATCGTGTTCTTCTCGCACGGCACCACGGTCGGCACAAATGCGCTCCTCGAAGAGAAGGGCGCCACAACGGGCCTGCTCGTGACGCAAGGCTTTCGGGGGATTTACGAAGTGCAGGAGCAGATGCGGGGATACGGGCCCGCGGCCTTCGATTTTTGGTTTCACAAGCCGGCCCTGCTGGCGCGACCGCGCCGCACCTTTGAGGTTCCGGAGCGCGTTGATGCTCAGGGGAAGGTGCTGCGGCCGCTCGAGCCGGCCGACGCCGCGGCCTTGGCGCACGCCGTCGAGGCGTCAGGCGTCGAGTCCATCGCCATCTGTCTGCTGTTCTCGTTCCGGAACCCCGACCACGAGCGCCAGCTCAAACGGATCATGGAAGCCCGCTTACCGGGCGTGCCGGTGTCCATTTCCTCGGACGTCCTGCCGCAGATCCGCGAGTACTACCGCCTGAGCACGACGGTCATCAACGCCTATCTACGGCCTACCATGGCCCGCTACCTGGGACGGCTGCGCGAACGCTTCGAGGAGCTTGGCGTCAACACGCCGCAGCAATACCTCATGCAGTCGAACGGCGGCGTTGCCTCCTTTGGCCAGGGGGCCGAGCAGCCGGTGACAACGCTGCTGTCCGGCCCAGCCGGCGGAGTGATCGCCGGCGTGGCCCTGGGCGCCGCGGCCGGCATCGACGACATCGTGACCTTCGATATGGGCGGGACGAGCTGCGACGTGGCCCTCATTCGCCATGGACGGCCGGCCATCGCCAACTCCAGCAAGATAGGCGGACGGGACGTTGGCGTCCCCATGCTCGACATCAATACCGTGAGCGCCGGCGGCGGGACGATGGCCCACGCCGAGCCTGCCGGCAACCTGATGCGCCTCCGGGTCGGACCTGAAAGCGCAGGCGCGCGGCCAGGGCCGGTGTGCTACGGACTGGGCGGGCTGCAGCCGGCCGTCACCGACGCGGACCTGGTGCTGGGCTATCTCAATCCCGATAACTTCCTGGGCGGTCGCATGCCGCTGGACCCCAACCGCTCCCGCCAGGCAATCGAGGAGTGTATCGGCAGGCCGCTGGGGTTGGACGTGCTCGAGGCCGCCGAAGGCATCGTTCGAGTCATCGACGTCAAGATGGAGGAAGCCATCAAGGCCATCTCCACGCGGCGGGGACACGATCTGCGGGACTTCACCCTCATCGCCTTCGGGGGCGCCGGGCCCGTCCATTCGGGGCGCATCGCGCGAGAGCTGGGGATGAAAGGCGTGCTGGTGCCTCCACATCCGGGCGTTACGTCCGCCATGGGACTGCTCATGGCCGACGTCCGGCGCGACTACGTGCGCTCACGGCTCGAGCCCATCGAAGCGCTGGACGTCGACGCCGCTGAGGCCACCATGCGGGAGCTCGAAGCGGAAGCCAGCCAGCAGCTTCAGGCCGATGGGTTTGACGCGGCGCACGTTACCCTGCAACGCCAGCTGGACCTGCGCTATGCCGGCCAGGGCTATGAAGTGACCGTCGCCGCCCCCAGTGGGCCATGGGACTCGACGGTGCTGAAAGCCATGCGCGGACGCTTCGACGAGCAGCACGAAAGCCAGTTCGGGCACAAGGCCTCCGGCGAGGTCGTGGAGGTGGTCACCTACCGAGTGGTCGCCTTCGGTTTGGTGCCGAAGATCGAGCTGAGACCCAGTCCCCCGGCAACGACCCCGGCAAGCGCGGCGCTGGTGTCCGAGCGACCGGCCTATTTCCCGGAGCTCGGCGGCATGACGCCCTGCCCCGTCTACGACAGGAAGGCGCTCGGACCCGGCCATCGGATCGATGGCCCGGCAATCATCGAGCAGGAGGACTCTACCGTGGTACTACTCCCAGGGCAGCAGGCTGCCGTGGACCAGTGGCTCAACCTGCTCATCGAGGTTGGCGCATGACTCCAAGCATCGATCCCATCACCCTGGAAGTCATCAGCACGAGCCTCGCCGGCGTCGTCCAGGAGATGCAATCAAGCCTCTTCCGTACAGGCTATTCGACCATCATTCGTGAGACACAGGACGCCAGCTGCGCGCTGCTCGACCGCGACGGCCGGCTGGTGGCCCAGCACATCGTGCTGGCGCTGCACATGGGCGCCTTCCCGGCCTGCACCAGCGGGCTGCTGGCCGCGCATCCAAGCGCCACCATGCAGCCGGGCGACGCCTTCTTGGTCAACCATCCCTACGCCGGCGGATCGCCCCACGCGCCCGATATGGCCGTCCTGACTCCGATCTTCTACCGCAACGAGCTGGTGGGCTTCGCCGGCAGCATCGCCCACAAGAGCGACATCGGTGGTCCTGTGCCCGGGAGCTGCTCCGGGCAGGCGCGCGAGACCTTCAACGAGGGTCTTCACCTCCCGCCGGTCCAATATCACCGGCAGGGGATCGCGAATCGCGACATCGAGGCCATCATCGCCGCGAACAGCCGCACGCCCGATTTGGTGTTGGGAGACATCCGCGGGCAGGTCGGAGCGGCGCGGGTCGGGGAGCGCCGGCTAGCCGAGATCATGGACAAGTTCGGGCAGCACGTGGTGCTGTCCAGCTTCGACCAGCTGCACGAGCAGACGGAGGGCCTGCTGCGAACCATGATCTCGCACTGGAGCGACGGCGAGGCCGAAGCCGAGCGCTTCCTGGACGACGACGGCGTCGATCTCGGCAAGCCGGTGCGGGTCCACGTCCGTATCACCAAACGTGGAGATCGCATCCACTTTGATTTCTCCGGCAGCGACGAGCAGACCCGAGGCCCGGCAAACGTCCGGCCACCGCTGGTCAAGGCTGCCTGCGCCTTTGCCATGGTAACGCTGACCGATGCCTCAATGCCTATCAACGAGGGCCTGATGCGGTCGATCGACGTGGTGACACCCGAAGGCAGCATCGTCAATCCCCACTTTCCGGCGCCGGTGAATACCTACAACCCCACCATGCATGCCGTAGCCGACGCGCTGTTCGATGCCTTAGGCCAGATCGTGCCGGACCGACGCACCGCCGATGGATCCGGCACACGGTCGATCTTCCTGGGCGGCAGAAGCACCTCCGCGGGCAAGTCCTACGTGCAGTACGAGCTGTTCGGCGGTGGTTCGGGCGGACGTTCGGGCGTCGACGGCGTGAACGGCACGATGGTGAACCATTCCAACGGCAAGATTGCCTCGGTGGAGATCATCGAATCGGAATTCCCGACACGCATTCTGCGCTTCGAGCTCATTCCCGACAGCGCCGGAGCGGGCGAGTTCCGCGGCGGCCTGGGCTTCGTGCGAGAGTACGAGGTGCTCGACTACGACGCGCGCTTCTCACTGCGCTCGACGAAGCACAAGATCCCCCCACGCGGGGTTCAGGGCGGGCGCGACGGCCGGCCAGGTGCCTGCATCGTCCACCCAGGCACCGACCACGAGCAGGCGCTGCCCACGCGTTATGCCGACTACCCTATGGCCGCGGGCTCACACTTCAGGGTCGAGACCCCCGGTGGTGGTGGCTACGGGCCAGCGGCGAGGCGTGATCCGCAACACGTGCTCGATGACGTGCTGGATGGCTATGTGAGCATCGACGCGGCGGAGCGTGACTACGGCGTGATTGTCCGCCAGCAGGGCGAAACGCTGATCGTGGACCAGAGCCGAACGGCGCTCCTGCGACAAGCGCGCGGCACTGACCAAAAGGCTTCATAATAGGCAGCGCTGGCTGGCCATGGGCGCATCCAGCCGAAACACTCCGGGAAAAGAGGACACCGTGGAAACGAAGCTCTACGTCGGGACCGAGGAGGGACTGTTCAGCCTCTCCAACGCGGGTGGGTCATGGCAGGTCAAGGAACAGGGACTGCAGCCCTGGGAGATCGCTGATCTGGTGCAAGTGCCCGGATCCAGCAACGAAGTGTTCGCCGCTACGAGGGGTGACGGCGTCTGGTTCACAGCCGACGGCGGCGCTACCTGGCGAAAGCCGTGCTACGGCAAGCGCGGGCCAGGCAAGGTGCACTGCCTGGAGCTGGACGGCAGCGGACAGCTCTACGCCGGCTGTGAGCCGATCGATCTGTTCGTCAGCTCGGACATGGGCCAGAGCTGGAGGCTGATCGACTCGGTGTGGTCCGAGCCCTGGGTAGCCGAGGTCAGCTACCCCAACAAGAAGGTCGAGCCGCACCTGCGCGACCTTGCCATCGATCCACGTAACGGAACGACCATCTACGCTGGCCTGCAGGTCGGCTACATGCTCAAGAGCAAGGATGGAGGATCGAGCTGGAAAGTCCTCAACCAGGACCTGGATCCCGACGTTCACGTCATCAACCTCAATCCCCACAACCCGGACACGATGGTCGTCGCAACGGGAGGAGACGGCGCCCGCCGCGGCGAGACCAAGGGCCGGGCGCTGTACCGGACCGACGACGGCGGCGAAAGCTGGACGCCCGTCGGGCTGGAATTCGAGCAGACCTATTCACAGCCGCTGATCCGGCATCCCAAGGACCCCAACGTGCTGTATTCGGCGCTCGCCGTCGGCAACCAGAGCCGCTGGAAAGCCCCCAAGTTCGCCGATTCGGCCATCATTCGCTCGACCGACGGCGGCCGGCACTGGGAGCGGCTCGACGGCGGCCTGTCGGAGACCAGCACCGGCTTCGCCGAGGCGCTGGCCTTCGACGAGCAGCAGCCGGAGCGCATGTTCGCCGGCTTCCGCAACGGCGAGGTGTACATGACCGAGAGCTGCGGCGAGTCCTGGCGCAAGCTGGACGTGAAGCTGCCGAGCATCACTCGACTGGCGGTAGCGGCATGAGTGCGGCGCTGATTCGCCCGCCTCTCGGCTCCCTGCTGGCAATCGCACTGAGCGCGGTTGTGGTCACGTCGGCTTGCGGCTCGGCGGCCACCGCGCCGGCCGGATCGACTGCGCCGTCTTCCACCAACGCCAAGCCGGCTGAATCCGCCGCGGCCGCGAAGCCGGAGGGATCGACGTCCGCCGCCGCTAAACCGGCAGGTTCGACCGCCGCAGCGGCCAAGCCCGCTACCTTGGTCAAAGTTGGGCTCAACAGCGGCACCGCGCCGACCGGCTGGCCCTACAACGTGGCGGTGAGCCGCGGCTTCTTCGCCCAGCAGGGCCTCACCACCCAGGGCACCCCACTGTCCTCGGATGCGACACAGATCCAGGCCCTGGTGGCGGGGGACGTGAACTTCACCATCTCCGGCTTCACCGTATTCACAGCGGTGGCCGGAGGAGCCAAGGTCAAGTTCATTGCCTCTGCCCAAGAAACACCGAACTTCCAGCTCCTCGTGGGCAAGGACATCAAGTCGTACAGCGACCTCAAGGGCAAGACGCTGGCAGCCGGCGTCACCGGAAGCTTCTTCGAGGTTCTGCTGCGCGGCATGCTGGCCGCCAATGGCCTGAAGCCGGGCGACTACCAGGTGATCTCCATGGCCAGCTCCAACACCCGTTACGCCGCCCTGAAGAGCGGCCAGATCGCCGGCACGCTGCTGAGCATTCCTGAGGAGAACCTGGCTATCAAGGACGGCTTCTCATCATTGGGCTATGTCAGCTCGGTGTTCAAGGACATGCAGTACAACGGCTATGTCACCTCCGACACGTGGGCCAGCGCCAACCCCGACACGGTAGTCGCCTTCTTGCGCGCTCTGCGCAACGCTACCGACTGGCTGTTCGACCCGGCCAACAAGGCCGCGGCCATACAGATCTACGGAGACGTAAGCAAGCTGTCCCAAGACGACCTGGAAGCAGCCTACAACGAGATGATCACCCAGCATATGCTCTCGCGCGATCTGCGGCCGAACCTCAGGGGCATCGACGCTTACATCGACCTCGCCACGAGCCTCGGCGCCGTGGACAAGTCACAAATTCCTCCGAAGGACGCCTGGCTCGACCTGAGCTACGTCGACAAGCTCTCGAAGTAACCGTGTAGCGGAGGTTCTCGCATCGCAAGGATGCGAGAACCCTCCCGCCGGCGCCTCCACCACACGCTACCGGGCCCGCAAAAGGCCCCCAACGACCAACGTGTAGCGCGGGGCCTTGCGCCCCGCTTCCCGTTCACGCTGACCACGCCTTTCGACGTCACTCCAACGTCCGGCTCCTCAAATGACATCGGTCCCGAAAACGCGTTCGCCCAACTCCTTCGTCGAGCCAACCTCACCCCCGAAACGACTGAGGCCGGAGCCACGGGATAATCCGCGTGGTCCGGCCTCTCGCCGTGCCGCCCTAATCGGGCGTAATGCTATTGCCGCACGAAGTCGAAGTGGAACTCCCCAGCCGTGTTGCAGTTGGAGTAGTTCACCGTGTAGATGTCGGAGGAACGGTTGCCCGCACCATCGATGATGTAGAACTGGTACACCCGATTTTCACTAGGACAGTTCGAGGCCAACGTGTGCGTGAACAACCCGTCACCCTCACTGCCCGTATCGGCGTAGTTGCCGTAGAAGCTCATCCGAACAGTGATTCCGGCGATGCCATTGCCGTTCTTGTCCATCACGTGTCCCTGAACGTACTGGAGACCAGCGTTCGGGCCACTGTCGATGCAAGGCACCCGGTTGCCGCCGCCGCAGTTGGTGGGCGGAGCATTCACGCTCTTGGACAGATACGGATACTGCGGCACCGGCGTAGCGGTGGGCGTGGCCGTGGCGAGCGGCGTAGGTGTCGCGGCTGGGTTGCCGTTGACATCCTCGGGGATGGCGGCTGAGCCAGGCACGAGGCCCAGCTGCTTGGCAATGTCGCCGCCATTCACGACCGATACGGATCCGGCCTTGATGCCGGCTGCCGGGTTATCCACGGTCCAGTGCTGGAAGGCCACGCGCTGAGCCCGAAGGACCAGGAACGGCCCCATGCTGGTGACGGTGGAGGTCGGCAGGCCGTTGTACAGCGTGGCGCTGGGGCCGGTGCCGTAGCGGCCGGCGATGGCCGGGTCGGCGTTGAGCAGCGCTAGGCGGCCGGCCTGCGCCTGATCAGGCGTCTTGCCGGCGTCAAAGGACGGATCGAGCTGAGGGGGGATCTGGAAGGTCGCCTGCAGCTGGGAGTCTCGCCCCATGTCGTGCAGCTTGTCAAAGACGTTGATGAAATACACCTGCGGCGGACTCACGTCCGGTCGCCACTGCATCAGCACCTTTTGGGTGGCCTGGACGATGAAGCCATCGAGCTGGAAGCGCTTTGACGCCGGGTAGCCCAGCGCGTTGACGCCACCGAGCCGCTGGAACTCCGACCAGAAGCCGATGCCCGCTTCGTTGGTGATGCGATAACCGAAGTTCGGACCCAGCCCACCGTTGGTCTCGGTGTAGAAGTGCCCGCTGCCTCCGGGCAGGTCATAGTCAGCCCCTGGGGTCTGCGCCCCAGCCTCCGGCATGAAGATGGTCGCAACGACCACGGCGAGCGCGCATACAAGCGCGATGACTCTGCGACGACGCATCCAGTGAACCTCTCGACTAAAGTGGCAGGAAAGCCTGCAAGCGGCGGGCAAACCTTACGCCGCCCAGTATACGTGAACGGGCAAGCGCACGAGGAGTGACGCGCCGGGCGGTATACTTCGCGCGCTCCGGAGGGGTGGCCGAGTGGTTAATGGCAGCAGACTGTAAATCTGCCCGGCTGACGCCGTACGGGGGTTCGAATCCCTCCCCCTCCACACTCCCTAAAATTGAGCTCGGATTGGGCTGTGTTTGCCGTCTTCAGCCCCCCGACCGGCAGGTCGCCCGGACCGCCAACATTTATCGCGTCCTTTTCGTGGAACGCGACCGCCAGCTGACCAAAGGTGCGGCAAGCCGCTCAGACGCGGCAGGCGAAACGGAACCGGCTAGCAAGGCCTCAGGGCCTCGGGGCCCCAGCACTCCCTAAGCGGCCGTAAAGCCACGGCCGAAGCCGGTGGAGCTGTTGGCCGTGCGGGTCACGAGGAAGCCGGCGCCGCCGTCGCTGATGGCCGATGGGATGGCCAGCGGCTGACCGCGGCCGTTGGTCATGCTGACGGGCTGACCGCCGAGCTGTGACAGCGTCAACGTCTGATGATCCCTAACGGCCACGGCGTCGGTGAAATGGATCGAGCCGAAGTTGTCGAGCGGCAAGATGCTCCGTCCGCCGCTCGGCGCCTCTTCGACCCACTCCGCCGATGAGAGCGATGAGTCATATTGCGCGGTCTGGGAGAACGTGGCGCCGGTCGTATTGTTCTTGAGCGCCACCAGCCAGAAACCCGTACCCTGCTGATCGATCGAGGCTGAGACGGAGTCGCCGGCGTGAACGGCCAGCGGGACCTGCTTCGAGGCTTGCGGGAGCGTCTCGATCCAGCTCTGGAACTCGATCAGCCCTGAGCTCAGGACCGTTTCCTGAGTCCCAACCTGAATCAAATCGCGGGACCGGACGCCTCCAATGCCGACCCACGCGGCATCCACACCAGCCACGCCGGTCGTCAGCGGCTCCGGAACCGTCCAGGCACCTCTGACGGCGAGGAAGCTGCCACCCGTCGCCATGTAACCGGACCAGTTGCGAGACTGATCCGCGGGAGAAGCGCTCGGCGTCACCTGTGTGGGGGGCAGCGGCCCCACGGTAGGCGCAGGGCCGGCCGGGGTCCCTCCGGCGTCCGGGTGGCCGTCGGCTTGGACCAGCCACGCACCACCTTGGCGAACAAGGGTATACACGTTGCGGTCTCGCGACTGGTCGGTGGTACCGTCCCGGAAGTCCGTGGTCCACGTCTCATAGGTCGTCACGGTTGCCGTATCCCCACTGACGTCAATCGGACCCCACTCGATCCTGATGAGCTTGATGACGACGGCGCCGCTATCTAGCAGCCCCTGGTTAGCCTCACTCAACTGCTGGAAATAGACATCAGTCGACGTATCACGCATGACCGACATGTCGCCCGAGGCGAGTGCCTGCTCCTGCTCCGCGTTGCCCAGCTGAATGACCCGCGCAATGGCTGCTTCTTGGGATCCGCTCGGCGCTGAAACCGCGCTTGTGCCGGACGAGCCGACCGTTGCCAGCGGCCCAGGCGAAATCGCTGCCTGAGGGACCTCAGCCGTTGGCACTATCGCGCAAGCGGCGAGAGGCACAACCAGGAGAGCACACAGCCTGGCCCAGAGGCGCGACGTGGCCACGAGTCAAGCATGCTTGCCGTGCTGTAAACGCGGCACAAAGGCGGGCCGAACATCGCCAAAAGGCGCCTGGGATCACCGTCTCCGGCCACCAATCAGCGCCGGCCCCGCCACGCGGGCGCGCACATCCGGATGCCCGCTCGAGTTGGCCTGATTCACGAGATGTGGCCGCGCCATTTACCGCCAATTCACGGCCGGCGGGTGACGCTGTTTGTAGGGAATACTGAGGAGCCCCCGTACATGAGCCCGGCTACGACCGACACGAGCATGCCCATTGTCCAGGTCATCGATTTGCACAAGGACTATCACCTGGGCAGCAATGTGGTGCGAGCGCTGCTAGGGGTGAGCCTAACCATCATGCCCGGAGAGTTCGTGGCCGTCATGGGCCCCTCCGGCTCCGGCAAGTCCACGTTCATGCACGTGCTCGGCTGTTTGGATCGGCCAACGAGCGGCGAGTACCTGCTCGAGGGCATCTCGGTTAAAGACCTCACCCACGATGAGCTGGCAACTGTTCGCAACCAGAAGATCGGGTTCGTCTTCCAGGGGTTCAACCTTCTGCCGCGGATGGACGCGCTGGGCAATGTGATGCTGCCCATGATGTACGCCGGCGTAACCCGGCCGGAGCGCGAAGAGCGGGCGCTCGCAGCCATCAGGGCCGTCGGACTGGAGGACTGGGCCACGCACAAGCCCAGCGAGCTATCCGGCGGGCAGCAGCAGCGAGTGGCCATCGCGCGCGCCTTGACGAACCAGCCGGCGCTGATTCTGGCAGACGAGCCCACTGGCGAGTTGGACACCCGAACCAGCATCGAGATCATGGCGATTCTGCAGCGGCTCAACAATTCGGGCATCACCATCGTGATGGTCACGCACGAACGCGACATCGCCGCATACTGCAAACGCAATATCCTGTTCCGCGACGGCAAGGTTATCACTGACCGGCTGGTTGAAGAGCGTCGCATCGCTCTGGACGACCTGGCGGCGATTGCGCAGGCCCGGGAGATCGTGGCGGTATGAGCGCCCCGACCTATACGCTTCCGTTCCCTCGCGCGCGACGCCAACGCGTCGAGACCTCGCGAGGCATGGGCCTGGGGGAGAGCTTGGCGACGGCACTCGAGGCTATTGGGGCCAACAAGCTGCGATCGCTGCTCACGGCATTGGGGATCATCATCGGCGTAGGCGCGGTCATCGCGATGATCTCGCTTGGCCAAGGCGCCAGCGCCAACGTGGCGCAGCGACTGCAGGGCCTGGGCACGAACCTCATTCAAATAACACCCGGCAGCCAGCGTGGCCCCGGCTTCGTCAATGTAGGTGCCGGCACCAGGCAAACACTGACCGAAGCGGACGCCGCCGCCATTCAAGAGCAAGTTGCTGGAATCAGCGGCGTGTCGCCGGTAATCAGTGTGAACGTTCAGGCCGTGGCAGCCGGCTCGAACTGGTCTACTCGGGCGCAGGGCGTCTATCCCGTGTACCAGGGAATCGAGAACTGGCAGCCTCAGGCCGGAACCCTGTTCAGCGACCAGGACGAGCAGGACGGGGGGCAGGTGGCGGTTATTGGCCAAACTGTGCTCGACAACCTCTTCGGCAATGGCAACACCGGCAGCGGAAACGCGCTGGATGCCATTGGCCAGACTATTCGGCTCAACAAAGTCCCGTTCACCATCGTGGGTGTGCTGGCGTCCAAGAGCGGCGACCAGGACAATACCATCCTGGTGCCCTTCAGCACCGCCCACGTCCGGCTCTCGAATCTGACCTACGTTGGTCAGATCGTCGTCCAGGCTAGCGACGTCAGCCAGATGGATTCGGTGCAGGCGCAGATGCAAACCGTGCTCGAACAGCAGCACCGAATCACAAACGGTAACGACGACTTCACCATCCGCAACCTGAATAACATCATCCAGACAGCGCAAAGCGTGACTCAAACGCTGACCATGCTCCTGGCTGGGGTGGCAGCGGTATCGCTGGTCGTGGGCGGCATCGGCATCATGAACATCATGCTGGTATCCGTGACCGAGCGCACCCATGAAATAGGTATCCGCACGGCCATCGGCGCGCACCGGCGGGACATCTTGAGTCAGTTCCTGATCGAAGCCGTGGTCCTCAGTGGAGCGGGTGGCATCCTGGGCATTGTGTTCGGTGCCGCCGCATCCGTAGCCGTCTCACACGTCGCCGGGTGGTCCACCGTCATCGTGCCGCAGGCAGTGCTGCTGGCCTTCGGCTTCGCGGCAATGGTCGGTGTCTTCTTTGGCTACTACCCGGCCCGCAAAGCCAGCCTGCTCGACCCTATCGAGGCATTGAGGTACGAATAGCCACCGGACCGTTTCCACTGCCGATGAACCCCGCTGTTGAAGGCGCCCTCCGCCTACTCGCTGCGCTGCTGGCGATGTATGGCGCCGTAATCTGCGCCATGGCGGCCACCGGCAATGCCGCGTGGGCCGTGCCAATGCTTATCTGCATCGCGCTTGCCGCCCGATCCTGCGCCATGCTGTACTCGCTGCTGTTCTTCTCTCGGCTACGCCATCGCTAGCAGGCCCGCCGCCGCCCGCCTCTCACTCCCCTGCGGAAGGTCACACGCCAGCGGGCGAACGGGCCGAGCTGCCGGCTTGCGTAGCGGCGTCATGATCGAGGATTGCTCCGGGTCTTATCACCAGAACCGGCACATTGGTGCGGTGCACCACGCCCTGGGCAACGCTGCCCAACACGACCCGCTCAATGCCCGACCGACCATGGCTCGCCATGACGACAGCCAAGGCGCTCTTGGACCGCACCTCTTGATCAATGGCCGGGGCCGCGTAGCCCACTAACGTCTCAGCATCGACGGCAAAATCTTCGGACTGAAGCTGGCTGGCCACACCCTGGATGTACGGCTTGGCCTCCTCAGCCCACTGCTGCACGTCCAGATACTCATATGGCGTGGCCGTCGCCCAGCCGCTGTACGCCGCCGGAGGCGGCGGCTCGATCACCTGCATCAGGCTGAGCCCGGCACCGAACAGCCGGGCCAAGCGGACGGCTGGAGCAAGCGCCACTTCTGCCACAGCCGAGCCATCGAGAGGCACCACGACTCTTCCGTCGGTGGACGATCGCCACCCCTGCTCGGCTTCCGGCGGAATGAGCAGCACCGGGCAAGCACCTTCACGGAGGACGCGCTCCGCCACGCTGCCGTAGGCCAGCCTTCCCAAACCTCCACGGCCGTGCGTGGACATGACGATCAGGTCGCTCTGGTGTGAGTGCCTGGCCTGGGCAATGACCATTGCCGCTTCACCCGGCTGCACCGAAGACGCCGCCACAAGGCCACTCGCTTTCAGCCCCTGGACGAGAGGCGCGAGCTCTCGCTCCGCCTCGTCCAGGAGCTCCTGCTCCCGGCGGTGGCGCCGGCCGCCATTGGGGAACGCCCAGGTCTCGACTGCGCGGACGAGCAGCAGCTGCGCACCAGTGCGCTGGGCCAGCCCTTGAGCGTAGGGCACTGCTCGCCCCGCCAGGGCGGAGCCGTCGAGTGGCACGAGGATTTGACTGAACATGGCGTGTCCTCCTGGAGTGGACTTCAATCCTGAACCTCGAAAGCGCGCATCGCCAGCGCGATCATCACGGCCGCGAAAGCGCCCAACAGCGCGACGTCTGTCACGACGCTCATGGCCGATCGCCGAGCGTGGCATTCCGGAAGACCAGGCCGATGGAGCGCCGACCGACTGCTGCTGCCTGCTCACGTCGAAGCCGTTGACGACCACGTGACCTGAGGTAGGCCGCAGCAGCGTGCAGAGCACGTTGATCGTCGTGGTTTTTCCGGCGCCGTTTGGGCCGAGGAAGCCGAAGAACTCACCAGAATCCACTCGGAACGAGACGTCGTCGACAGCATTCAGGTCATCAAAACACTTGACCAAGCGCTCAACCGAATGCTGTCTGTCACACTCCCAAGCGTGGCTTGTGGGCGATGACCTAGGAATCAACAGCGCATCAACAACGCGGGAATAGCTATGCCGCGTGGACGCTGGGACGACGGCTGTAGCAGTCGCTGCAGTACACCGGCCGGCCCGCCGTCGGCTCGAATGGCACAAGGGCCGGCCTCCGGCAGCTGTCACACGTGGCTCGATAGAGCTGGCGCAGCTTTCCGCCCTGCTGCGCGATGCGGCACTCAGGGCACCGCGACGGAGCATGGCTCAAGCCGCGTGACGCGTATTTATCCCCTTGCAGCCTCTATCGTGGCAGCGTGAAATGCAGGAGGTGAAACCATGTCAACACCCGAAACCGAGAACGTCACCATTGACTACGACTACTACGATCGCTTGCTGGAGCTGAAGACTTGTGTGGGCATTTGGGCCCGGGACAAACGCCGGCTGGAGGCCGAGCCCACGAATCACGAAGTAGAGCTGGCGCTGCTCCAGGCCGAGAAGACCCTGATCCAGGCGCTCGGCGAGCTGGACGAATCTCGTTGAGCGCCTCGGTTTGCACGGCTGTCGTGAGTGCCGCCATCGCATTGCTTGCCATTTGCCAAATGGTCGCATCCCTCTATTCATTGCGTTTTCATGGCCTGTTTATCCCTGCGGGGGCATTGTTAGGCAGAAGGACAGCAACTGCTCGTCCCAGGCTCCCGATCAATGCACAGCGTGAGGAAAGGAAGATAGTCATTGGCAACCCTGTCTGTTCTCTCAGCCCGAGGCGATACGCGTGTCACGTGGAATCCTGAGCTTGCCGCAAGCGGCCAGGCCGAAGCCCTCGCTGCAATCCAGGAGGCCGAACGCATCTTCCGGCAAGAGCGCGCTCGAGGCAGCGCTGCGTTCCGCGTCACGCCGGACGAGCCGGCGGTTCGCATCGATCAATTCGATCCACAGGCCGAGGAGATCATCATCGTCCCCCGCATGGCAGGCGGATGAGCGTCCCTGCAGGCGTCCTCGCCGGCGTGGTGCTGCTCTGCGCGCTTCTGGCAATCACCGCCGCAGCTGAAGCGATAATCCAGGGGCTGCGCGGCAGCTCGTGGACTGGAGCCAAGCAGCGGTCCGAAGCCGAGGCTCGAGCAGCGGCTCTCCTGCAGCGCTTGCTGACGCCCACCCAGCGCGAACAACTCGAGCAGCACGGATACGTCGAGGTAGACAGCCCGAGCATAAATGGACGTATCTACCGTATCCCGGCAGATCCGGCGCGGGTACAGGTCTATGAGGCTACACATATCACCGGCACGCTGTGCATTGCACCACGTCGATGGATCCCCAACTCCGATGTGATGCTGGCGCACAAGCTGATGATCGAGGGTGCGGAGCAGCAGTATCTGGCGACCGCGAACTTCATGAGATCGTTCCCACTTTGAACGGGGTCGGATGACCGGCATAGGCGTCGACTCGGAACGTCAAGTTCGGCAGCGGCGGTCCTGCGCGGCGGCCGGCCGGTGATCATTCCAAGCCCAATAACCCGCCGCTTGATCAGACCGGCGCCGACTGCCTGACCATCGCCCGTTCTTAGAGCGTGGCCCGCTGGTAGAACCAGCGCTTGGCCAGTTGGACGAGCCCCAAATAGGTCAGCAGCAGCAGCAGCAGCGCTAAGAAAAATGCCGGCGGCGGGAAGGCAAAGCCCAGCGACGGCGCCAACGGCGATCCGGTCAGCCAGAGCCCGGCCAGCACCGCGACAGGAACGCTGACCGCGAGCGCCAGGCTGGGACGGCTCTTGAATGGATTCCCGGCCGTTCGGATTACGAAGATGACCAGGGTTTGCGTGGCCAGCGACTCGATGAACCAGCCCGTGTGAAACAGCTGCTCGGAAGCTTGGAACAGGTTCAGCAGCACGAAGAAGGTCAGAAAGTCATAGACAGAGCTCAGTGGACCGAACAGCAGCATGAAGCGCTGGATAAACGACACGTTCCAGCGCTTCGGCTTCTGCAGGTACGTCGGATCCACCTTATCGGTTGGAATCGTCACCTGGGACAGGTCGTAGAGGAAGTTGTTCAGCAGGATCTGCGAAGGAAGCATCGGCAGGAACGGCAGGAAGAGCGTCGCTCCTGCCATGCTGAACATGTTGCCGAAGTTGGAGCTGGTGCCCATCAAGACGTACTTGGTGATGTTGCCAAAGCTGCGACGGCCCTCGATCACGCCCCGATGCAACACCTCCAGGCTTTGCTCCAGCAAGATGATGTCGGCGGCCTCCTTGGCCACATCGACGGCGTTCGCCACCGAGATACCCACGTCGGCGGTGCGCATCGAGGGCGCGTCATTGATGCCGTCACCCAAAAAGCCGACAACATGGCCGCGAGCTTTGAGTGCGGCGATGATGCGGTTCTTCTGATCCGGTGAAACCCGCGCAAACACCGACGTGCGCTCGGCCAGTGAGGCAAGCGCATCGTCTGTGACCGCGCTGATCTCCCTGCCAAGCACGATGTCATCGGTCGGCAGGCCGACCGCCCTACACACGTGCCTGGTCACCAGCTCGTTGTCCCCGGTGATGATCTTTATTTCGACCTCGTCGGCTCGCAGTGCCTGTATGGCGCTGCGAGCAGTGTCTTTGGGTGGGTCCACGAAAGCGACGAATCCGGCGAGCACGAGCTCACGCTCGTCCGCCGCTGTGTACGCAGCCTGGTCCGTGACTTCCCGGTAGGCGACCGCCAACAGGCGGTACCCTTCCGCGCTCAGACGTTCGAACGTGCTTTGCGCCTGCGCCCGGGCGCCATCGTCGAAAGGCATGGCAGCCGCCCCCATCCGGTAGGCCATGCACACCTCCATCACACTTTCGGGAGCGCCTTTGGTGATGAGCAGACAGGCGCCATCCAACGAGGCAACGACAGACAGCCGGCGGCGGATGAAGTCGAACGGAATCTCGTCGATCTTCGTCGCGGCCGCACCCGGTTGAGGCTGGGAGCTCATGATGGCCTGGTCCAGAGGGCTCTTTATTCCGGTTTCGAGGGAGCTGTTCACATGCGCCAGACGAAGCACGTATGGGTCATTGCGACCGCGCCAATCGACCACGCTCTGGACCTGAACCTGACCGGTGGTGATCGTGCCGGTCTTGTCGGTGCACAGGATGTCCAGGCTGCCAAAGTTCTCGATTGATGGAAGATGCTTCACAATGACCTTCTGGCGAGCCATCCGCAGGGCACCCTGCGCAAGGGTGACAGAAACGATCATCGGCAGAAACTCAGGGGTGAGCCCCACCGCCAAGGCGACGGCGAAGAGAAACGCTTCCAGCGTGCCGCGATGGGCCAACGTGTTCACCAGGAACACAAAGATCACGAGGAACGCGACGCTGCGAGTGATCAGCAGGCCAAAGCTGCGGGTGCCCCGCTCGAACTCGGTTTGAGCTGGGCGGCCGCGCAGCCGCTGCCCAATCTGCCCGAACTGAGTCGCAGGGCCGGTGAGCACAACAGCCGCGGTCGCCGATCCGCTGATTACCGACGTTCCCAGGAATACCGCGTTGTCAACCTCGGCCAGCGAGCGGGTGCCGGCGCCAGATGGAACAGCACGGGCCGCCTTCTCTGCCGGGAACGACTCACCCGTCAGCGCCGATTGGTTGATAGTGAGATCTCTCGCCTCGAGCAGCCGTGCGTCGCCTGGCACCAGGTCGCCGGCTGAGAGACGCACGACGTCCCCCGGGACGACCTCCGCCATCGGCGCCTCTATCCAGGCTCCGTCACGCCGGACGGTGGCGAACGTGGCAACCATATCCCGGAGCGCGGCAGAAGCGTGCTGCGAGCGATAAGCCTGGAAGAAGTTGAGCACCACGCTCAACAGCACGATCAAGGCAATGATGCCGGCGTCGGTGACGTCGCCGAGTATTACCGAGATAGCGCTAGCCACCAGCAGGATGACAACCAACGGGTTGAGCAGGAAAGAAACGACTTCGGTCAAGGCCGTGATGCGGCCCAACTGGGCGACTTCGTTCCGCCCACAGGTCCCCAGCCTGCGCTCCGCTTCCTCGGCCGTTAGCCCCTGCTCAGAAGTCGATAGGCTGCACAGGAGATTGCTCGAGGGCACCTCCCAGAATGGAACGTCCGCGCCGATTGAGGTGTTGGCCTCAGCAACCGTGAGGCTGCTCTTGCCGCTACGCCTCAGCATGGTATAGCCCGCGATTGTGCCATGTCTACCAGCGAAAACGGAGAACACTTGCCGCGGCCTTTCCGCGGCCGATAACCGACCGGACGGGAGAATCGTTACATTGAACGTGGAACATCGAGCTCATCGGAGCGAGGGGTGTGAGGATGTTGGAAGCGAGCTCATCTCGTTGCAGTGGTAACTCCCTGCCGAATCGGTTGCGGAGGCGTGAGTAAGTGCCTCCGCCTATCCTGGTCGTGGACGACGAGCAGCAGTTTCGGAGCGTGGTGGCAGACATCCTGGAAGAGTCGGGGTACCCGGTGACGGTGGCGGGCAACGGCACGGAAGCGTTGACCGTGGCAGCCGCTGAACCCCCACGCCTCGCCCTGCTGGACTACACGATGCCCGGCATGAATGGCCTCGAGCTGGGCACGCATCTACGGCGCCAATGGCCCCAGCTGCCGCTGATCTTCATGTCGGCCGATACCCTGCCTGCTCAGGCCTTCGACGCGTTCGATAGCTGCATGTTCCTCCAGAAGCCATTCGACATGGATACCCTGCTCGACGCGACCAGGTCGTTTATCCCGGACTGAGAACGCACCGCCGCGCATCCGCACGTCATCCCCACCGGCACGCTCGGTTCAACCATGGGCAAACGGCACCTGCCCGGGGAGCTCGACTACTGCAGCTCGCGTTCGAGCAGCCACAGCTGCTCGTGTGCGGACTCACCTTCGACGACATCCGTTGACACTACGCCCCAACCTTGGGCGCCCAGCTGATTGAGGATCATGTTCCAGCGTCCGAACTCCATCGGAACATCGCTGCCACTGACTCCAAGGACGTCGGGATTGCCCTGGCGAAGCCAGACTTGCCCTTTCTGGGGATCCAGGGCCAGCAGGACCCACAGGTACTCGTGCGCGGTTCTTGCCATCGTTCCTTGGTCTCCTCGTACCGTGTCAGGCCGCGGCTTGGAACGGTCGTTGCGCAGCCTCATGGAGCTTGACCTCAACGCCGCCGAACATGCACAAAACGTCTACATGGAGATGCGGGGCGCTCGGAGGGAGCGGCCCGGCTTGGCCGGTCTTATCACTGAACCCGCCGAAAATCGGCAGCCCGCTCATGGTGATTCGCCAGCCCGGCGGGACCAGGATGGTTCCGCCACCAAAGAGCGCGGTCACCTGCAGGTGGGCGCCATTCTCGGCAAGCTGCGCCTCATGGAGGTCCAGGGTGAAACCGCCGAACAGCGCCATGAGCGAGCCGCCCCGAAAGTGCCGGGCGACACTGCGAATCTCGTAGCCACTGAACAGAGCGAACTGATCCACGGCTTCATCTCCGGGCCCCGGACGGCGAAACGATCCGAATCCGCCGCTGAGCAGGCCGATACCGAGGACGACGATAAGCAGTGGCCAGACCAAGCTGAACGTGACGGCGATGATCCCCAGCGTTCCGACCAGCAGCATCAACCCCAGCACGGTAACGAGTACCGCGCCTGTCGAAGCCCCGGCTGTGAACGCCAGGAGACCGAGAGCGATGATCGCCACCGGCCACCAGGCCGCGAGCAGCGCCGCTCCGACCACCACTCCAAACTGATCGAGCAGAAAGATGACGCCGAGCGCGACCAGCATGAGGCCGAGCCACAGAGTCCCACGATTCATATGCTTGTCTCCTTCCTTCACGTCCACACTACCGAGCCACGCGCCAACTTCCCGTCAAGGACGCCGAAACGGCTGGTAAAGCCTGGCCCAAGCGAACGGGCGAAGGGTCAGAAGCAGCAGAAGAGGCCTGGACGGTACCCATCCAAGCCTCACAGGGGAAGCTCGTCGGCTTCCTCTCGCAGGGTGCCGAGGGATGTCTTCTCTTTCGGTCGGACGGCCGTCGGTCCCTTACTCTGTGTCGACACTATGCGTTCCCGGGCATAAATTGCCTGTCAAATTCAGGGCAATACTTCGACAACCTCACGGCAAGGGAGACTCGCTGCCTGGTTAAGCCAGCCAGCGCACAGTTCTCCTCCTGCGCTGCATCCTGCGCGCCCGTTTGATCTGGGCTTCTAACGGCCCGTTTGCACCTTCTTGAGCGGCCGCCCATGAGACTCGAGATTGCAGGGAGGCTCTGTTTCCTCGTGACGAATCTCGTCATCCTCGCGGCGGTGATCGCTGTCACATTCGTGCTTTCCTTTGGCATATTCATGATCGCCGACTACTTGAAAGCCCGCTATGGGGGGAAGCATCACTTTCATCCTTAGAGACCCGGCAAAGTGCCCAGGCTCCTGGCGGGCGACAAGGTCACGGCTCAAGAGCCGCGCGTTTCAGCGGCCGGTCGGGACCTGGCGGGGCATCGGCATCGGCTCCACGGGCGAGAGGCTTGGCGTTGCCGTGTCGGCTCCCTCCGCAGGGGCCGGCGCCTTCGGTGGGGTCCGCCGCAGATCGAACGGCAGCCCGGAGTGCCGCAGGGCGACAGCGCCCATCGCCGCCAGTGGAACGGCCACGAACGCTCCCGCGATACCGTCCACGGCAGCGCCGACGATGATGCCGCATAGCACGATGAAGGGTGAAACCCCGGTGATGCGACTCATGAGCCGAGGACCAACGATGATGCCCTCGACGAGCTGCAGAAGCACGCCAACCGCCAGCACGAATAGACCTTGCGGCAGGCCCTGTGTAAGCGAGAGGAGCACCGCGGGCGCCGGACCCAGGATCGAGCCAATCACTGGTATCACCCCAACAATGCCGGCAAACATCGCCAACAGGATGGGATAGTGGCTGCCAGCCAGCTCCAGAGCTAGGCCGAAAGGCACCGCGATGGTCAGCATGAGAACGATTTCGCCACGTGCCCAGGCCCCGAATTGCTCGGCTACGTCATCCCACACCCTGCCCGCCCGCTCTCGACGAGGCTCTGGCACCAGCGCCAGGACAACCGACCGGATGCGTTGGTGCTCGGTCAACCAATAGGCTGAGAAGACGAGCACCGAGAGGAAGGAGAATGCCGCGGCCGCCGCGGTTCTGACTTCCGAGACGCTCTGCCGAGGGGTGGTCGCGGTGCCGGCCTCGATCAGGCGGCTGATGAGCCGTTCCAAACCACCGAACATGCCCCGCAGCAGCGGTTCCGAGCTCGCCGCCGCGGCATGGATCTGCTGCTGGACTTCTCCTAAGGCCGCTGCGCCACCCGAGAGGTCGCTGCCCAGCGTCTCCTCCAGCCGCCAGGCCAATGCGCCGCAGCCAATGATGATGATGGAGTAGATGCAGGCCAGCGCCAGAGCGAGCGAGAGTCCGCGTTTCCTGAGCATGTCCACGCCAGGAGCAATCGCTTGCGCCACGATGACGGCGGCCAGCAGCAGAAGCAGCACCCCCCGAGCGACATACAGCAGATAACCGGCGCCAATGGCAATCAACCCCCCGCACGTCAGGAGGAAACCACGGCGCACGTCTCGATTCATATGCTCCTGACGGCCACCGCTGACCGTCTGAACCGTACGTCGCTATTATGCCGCCTCCACGGCCGCCAGACAGCGATAGGCCTCCAGCGCGCCTTCGCAAGCCTCGCCTGGACCACCTGCGCAGCTGCGCAGGGAGCTACGCTCTAGCCGTGAATCGACGCACCGCCATGCCTTTCGCGGTGCTGCTTGCCATGCTGGTGACCGCCGCGGTCATCTTTCTGTCCAGCAGAAAGCCGGCTGCACCATCGCGCGTGGTCCTCGGGACACCGCCTCCGGCGGCGCAAGCCTCGAGCAGCAGCGGACTGCAGCCGGTTGCCCCCGGGGTCGACGAGGCCGCGGGAGTATTCACGATTCAGCCTGGCGACGTCGTCGTGTCCAACGGCGTGCAGTTCGGCGTCACCAGCGTCACCACGCCGCCGGCCGGAGAAGCGGGACGCCAGCCTTCGCAGGGGCAGTTCATGCAGGTCGACGTCGAGGTCCACAACGCCGCTGGCGCCGGCGACCAGCCGTTCGCGATCTCCAGCGCAACGGACTTCGAGCTCCGGGACGGCGCCGGGCAGTCCTATCCGGCAACGGCCAGCATCGGGACAGCCAAACCACCGGACGGGAACCTTGCCCCGGGCACTACCTTGGAGGGGAGCCTCACGTACGACGTGCCCACCGGTCGGAGCTTCTGGCTCGTGTTCAAGAATCCGCTGATCTCGAATGGTGCGATTGTGGTCGAGCTTGGCAAGCACTGACCAGGCCCGGCGTTCCGGGGAGTCCTAGCCGACGGTGCTGTCGCCCGCGGTCGCCGCGGCCTTGGCGGCGCGCTCGGGCTCGGTATGTGGCCGCTGCTCGGGCCCACGAGCCTGGGCAAGTCCCAGGTTGACCGCGGAGCTTATGAGGGCCATGTGGCTGAAACCCTGCGGAAAATTGCCCAGCAGAACGTCTGACGACGAGGAGGGATCGATCTCCTCCGACATCAGGCCCACGTCGTTGAGATAGCCGATGAGGGACTCGAAGAGCCGCAGTCCCTCGTCGATCCGCCCACCCAGCGCAAGCGCATCCACCATCCAGAAGCTGCACAACACGAAGGTTGCTTCAGGGCCGGACGTGAGCCCTGACGGGGCCTCATAGCGTCGGAGCAGACCCTCACGCGACAGCCGGCCACGGATGGCGTCGACCGTCGATTGAAATCGAGGATCAGTAGGCGGCAGAAAGCCATACCGGGGCATCACCAGCACGCTCGCGTCGAGATGATCGTCGTCGAACGCCTGGGTGAAGGCGCCCAGCTCGCGGTTGAAGCCACGATCCAGGATGGCGGTCTTGATGTCCTCGCAGGCCCGCCGCCACCGCTCCGCGGGCGCAGGCAGCCGCTGCTCCTGAGCCATTCGCAAGCCGCTGTCGACCGCCGCCCAGCACATCAGCTTCGAGTGCAGGAAATGGCGCAGACCACCACGGACTTCCCAAATGCCGCTGTCCGGCTCTCGCCACTCGGCGGCGGCTTGATCTACGAAACGGCACAGCAGCGGCCAGTTGCGCCGCCACAGCTGCCCGGCAGCCTCCGGAAGCGGCATGGACGGATCCGCCTCCACATGCTGGAACTGATGGGCTGCGCTGAGCACGTCTCCGTAGATGTCCAGCTGGTGCTGTTGGTAGGCGCCATTTCCCACGCGTACGGGACGCGATCCCTTGTACCCGTCGACGTGGTCCAACCGCTCCTCGGCCAACTCATGCGCCCCGTCGATCGCGTACATGATTTGGGGCCGGGGCGTAGGGTCGTTCTTGGTGGTCGCGGCCAGCCAGCTGATGAAGTCAGCTCCTTCCTCGTGGTAACCAACGGTGCTGAGCGCGTACAGCATCAACGACGCGTCTCGCAGCCAGGTGAAGCGGTAATCCCAGTTGCGGATGCCGCCCAGGAGCTCCGGCAAGGACGTGGTGGGGGCGGCAACCACAGCGCCCGTCGGCTCATACGTGAGCAGCTTGAGCGTCAGCGCCGATCGCAGCACGTGAGCTCGGTAGGCGCCCTGGTAGCGGCAGCGACTCGCCCACGCTTGCCAGTACTCCAGCGTCCGCCGCAGCTCGCTCACGCACGTGTCGGGCTGTGGCAGAGGGCGAATCTCATCTCCGTCGGAGACCGGGGTCAGCGCCAGCCAGGAACGCTCGCCGTCTCGCAGCCGGATCAGGCCGCGCAGCTCGCCATCCCTGGAAAACACGCGCTCAAACCTGCCGCAATACAGCGCCAGCGAGCGTTCCCCGTCGGACGCCACGGCGCCAATGCCGGGGATCACCGAGAGCTGGGTTTCAACCCTTCCGAAATCGAATGAGGGCCTGAAATCCACTTCGATGACGGCGTCTCGACCTTCGGCCTCCACCAGACGAAGGACCTTACCGGTAGTGCCGACGTCCTGGCCTACACGCGACCGCTGGCGGCGGTGGACTGGCATGAAGTCGGTCAGTCGCAGCCGCCCGCCACCCAGATCGAAGGTGGTCTCCAGGACGTTGGTCTCGCCGCGATAACGCCGGGTCACCTTCCACCCCTGCTCAGCGGGAGATACACGGAAGTGGCCGCCTTGGCCACTATCCAATAGGCGCCAGAAGACCGGCGAGGCATCGAACCGGCCGGGGCAGTACCAATCGATGGAGCCGCCCTTGGAGATGAGCGCCGCGGTGTGGCAGTCGCCAATCAGCGCGTAGTCGGCAATCGGCATGTAGGCATGCGGGTCCGAGCTCACACCGGCCTGTATAGCGAAAAAGCTGCCATGCGGAATCGCTGCGGGCCGTGGTTGAGCGCCCCAGCCAGCCGCGAACAGGCTGGCGCGAATCCGGACCCGGCCGCGATCGGCCCCGGATCAACGATGGTAGATGAGGTCGGCATCGACCTCGACAGCCACTTTGCGACGGCCTTCGAAGGCGCTCACTGCGCTCGAGAGCCGCTTGAGCGCAGCATGGCCAAAGGTCATGACCGGGACAGTGCTCTTGCGAAGCACCGACTCCGCCACGCTGCCGAAGCGCAGCCTGGCCAATCCCGTGCGACCGTGGGTAGCCAGGGCAATCAGGTCAATGTGCTTGAGATCGGCCATCTGCACGATCTCGGCGGCCGGATCCCCGCTTGCCCAGTACGCTTCGGAGCCCAGGCCCTGCATCTGCAGCCGAGCCCGGATGGGCAGAAAATAGGCGCTGGCAGCAGCGGCAAGCTCGTCGTAGGCGGCTGGAACCGGCAGCTGGACATCCTCATCGGAATCGGGCAGCAAGGTTTCATCTTCGCCAAACGATCGCATGAGGCAGACGGTAGCCCGGCAGGCCTTTGCCAGCGGGATCACCGCGCCCAGGACCATGCTGGAGTACGCAGAGCCGTCGAGGGGGACGAGCACGCGACCAAGCTCACGCGTGGCAGTGGCAGCAGCGCGCGGCGGCATGAGATAGACAGGTACGGACGAATGCCGCACGACGCGCTCTGCGACGCTTCCCAGCAATGCGCGGCGCAGGCCGGTTCGGCCGTGAGTGGATATGACCACTCCATCAACGCCCGGTCGCTGAGCTTCGGCCATGATCAGATCCGCCGGGTCGGCGACCGTAGACACCGAGCGCACGTCGAAGCCATCCCTGCGCAGTCGCGCGCACTGCTCCTCCAGGTACGCTTCAGCCCGACGCACGGCTCGGTAGAGCATCAATCCACCGTCCACCGATTCCATGGTCACTGGCGCCTCGACGAGCACAATCGAGGCTTTCAAGGCCTTGGCTACCGCCGCAGCCAGCGGCAGCGCCCGTTCGGAAGTTTTCGAGCCGTCCAACGGAACCACGATCGCGGACACTTCACACCTCTCTCGACCCACCGTAGGGCTGACGCCCTAAACAGCGGCTAAAGAGCCTCTTTCGGCGTCGTTAAAGCGGCTGGGCCCTCCGGAGTTGTCGCGTCATTTACATCGCGTTTAGCCCTTCGTGACGGTCTTCGCCCTACGCTCCGTTCGACATGACGGACAGCGTAATCGAGATCCGTATCCACGGACGCGGCGGCCAGGGCAACGTCGCCGCCGCGGAGCTGCTCGCGCTAGCCGCGTTCAAGGACGGCTACGAAGTGCAGGCCTTCCCTGCCTTTGGCGCCGAGCGGGCCGGCTCGCCGGTCCAGGCCTTCGTGCGTCTGGCGCACAGCCGCATCCGCGTACGCAGCCAGATCTATCAGCCCGACGTCGTGATCGTGCAGGACCCGGACCTGGCGCGCGATCCGAGCGTCTTCGCCGGCATCAAGCCCGGCGGGACCCTGATCCTGAACGCGGAGTCTGCGCCGGAGCTGCTGCCTAGGGCGGCCGGACACATCTTCGCCGTGCCAGCCACCGCTATTGCCCTCGAGGTCCTCGGCCGGCCCATGCCGAACGCCGTCATGCTGGGCGCGTTCATTGCCGCCACCGGCTTGGTCCGGATCGCGAGCCTGGCGGCCGCCATCTCCGAGCGCTTCAAACCCGAGGTCGCTCACAGCAACACGCTGGCCGCGGGGATGGGTCGAGATCGCATTCAGGAGCTGCCGCCCGGCACAGTGGACGAGATCCCACATTCGGCCGGCCTGTCCAGAGCGGCAGTGGAGCTGCGAGAAACCATGGAGCCCGGCAGCTCCAGCCGCTACCACACGTCCGGCTGGCGCACCTCGCATCCAGTGTTCAAGTACGAGCGCTGCAACGGCTGCGACCTGTGCGCCGTGTTCTGCCCCGAAGGCATCATCAGCGCGCGCACTCGAACTGAATACGAGGCCAACTACGACTTCTGCAAAGGCTGCGGCATCTGCGCGGTGGAGTGCCCGGTCGGTGACATCGAAATGGTGGCGGAGGCACGGCCATGAAGCAGCTCCTCGAAGGATCGGCAGCCATCGCGGAGATGGTGAAGCTCTGCCGCGTACAGGTAGTCTCCGCCTACCCCATTACTCCTCAAACGCACATCGTGGAGCAGCTCGCAAGGACCATCAGCGGAGGCGAGCTGCAGGCTGAGTACGTAAATGTGGAGAGTGAGTTCAGCGCCGCGTCCGTCGTCCTCGGAGCCAGCGCCGCCGGCGCGCGAGCCTACACCGCGACGACCTCTCAGGGCCTGCTGCTCATGGCCGAGGTGCTGTTCAACATGGCCGGCCTTCGTTTGCCGGTCGTCCTCACCTGCGCCAATCGCGGGGTCTCGGCGCCAATCACCATCTGGAACGACCACCAGGATGCCATGACGGTGCGGGACAGCGGCTGGCTGCAGCTCTTCGCGGCCGACAACCAGGAGGCAGTGGACCTCCACCTGTTGGCCTTCCGGCTGGCCGAGACACTCCGACTGCCGGTGATGGTCTGCGTGGACGGCTTCATCCTCACCCACGCCTGGGAGCCAGTCAACCTCCCGAGCCAGGCTGCTGTCGACGCATTCCTGGCCCCGTCCGCTCCAATCGCGCTGCTGGACCCCGCTCGCCCGGCCACCTTGGGCGCGCTAGCCGAGCCGGACAGCTACATGGAGCACCGCAACCGCCTATTCGAGGCGGTGGAGGGCAGCATGCAGACGATGGAGCGCCTGCAGCAGGACTTCGAGCGCCAATTCGGCCGGCGGCACGGACCAACGGCGGGCTATCGCGTGGATGATGCGGACGTTGCCGTCGTGGCCATGGGTTCATTGAACGGCACCATTGAGGAAGCCGTTGACAGCTTGCGCGACGATGGCCAGCGCGTCGGGTCGCTCAAGGTGGTGTCGTTTCGTCCGTTCCCCGCGGCGGAACTGCGCCGCGACCTGGGCACGGTGAGGCGCGTGGTGGTGCTCGAGAAGGCGGTGTCGATGGGCAGTGGAGGCATCCTCAGCGCCGAGATCCGGAATGCCCTCTATGAGCTTCCGTCACGGCCCATGGTGAAGAGTCACGTAGTGGGCTTGGGAGGCCGGGACGTCACCGTACGGGACGTCCGCGAGATGGTCCTCTCCACGCGAGAGGATGCGCCGCTCTTTTTCGGGCTGCGCCAGCCAACAGCTGTGGAGGTGTCGTGATGTCTACGGCCGTCTCACCCGGCCACCGCGCCTGCCTGGGATGCGGCGAAGTCCTGGGATCCCGCCTGGCTCTCGAAGCCGCCGGACCCAACATCATCGTCGCCAACGCCACGGGCTGCCTCGAGGTAACTACCACCAGCTACCCGTACTCGAGCTGGAACATGCCCTGGATTCACTCGCTGTTCGAAAATGCGCCTGCGGTGGCATCCGGTATCGAAGCCGGACTGAAGGCGTTGGGTAAGGCCGGGATCCGGGTCATCGCCCAAGGCGGCGACGGCGCAACGGCCGACATCGGCCTGCAATCTCTATCGGGGATGTTCGAGCGCGGCCACGACGTGCTGTACATCTGCTACGACAACGAGGCCTACATGAACACTGGGGTTCAACGCAGCGGGCTTACGCCATCCCTGGCCTCTACCACAACCACGCCGACCGGGACCACGTCCGACGGAAATCGTCTGCCCAAGAAGGACATGGTGGCCATCGCTTTGGCGCACGGCGTGCCCTACGTGGCCACGGCCTCGGTGGGCTATCACAAGGATCTGCAGAAGAAGGTGCAGCGAGCGCTCACCTTCAAAGGCCCCAAGTACCTCCAGGTCCACGTGCCCTGTCCTCCCGGCTGGGGCTACTCGTCCTCCTCGACGATCGACGTCGCCCAGAAAGCGGTCCAGTGCGGCCTCTATCCGCTGGTCGAGTTCGAGCTCGGGCAAATGACCAGTGCCCGCAAGCTCAACAAGCGCATCCCCGTGGACGACTACCTGCGCGACCAATCACGCTTCCGTCACCTTTTTACCGGCGCTGCCGCCCGGCAGGGCATCGAAGTGATCCAGGCTATCGCTGACGCCAACGTTCGGCGCTACGGCCTGGCATGACTCGCGCTTAGGGAGGGAGCATCTATGGCCACACCGGTTGAAACGACACCCCGCGGCGTCCGGGAAGCCCGGATGCGATGGCTCGAACAGCTGCTGGAAGAAGTAGATCAGGAGCTTGCCAGCGGCGACTGGACGGCGGAATCGCCCCTGCTCTGCGGCGAGCTGTGGGATTTCCGCGACTACATCAGGGAAGAGCTCGACTTCGGGGGAGCCACCGAGCCCGATGCTGAGCCGGCAGCTGTCTAGTCTCGACGATCCTAACGGGGCCCGGCTCAGCCGGGCGTCAGCTGAATGGCCGTGATCGAATACTTCGGGAAGACGTAGTCGAAGTCGCCTCCGGTCGGTATAGCCCGGCTGTTGGGTGGATCGTCCTTCGTTGCGCGACCCGTGCCTGGGTCAACGCTGTAGCTGTCTGCGCTCCAGGTCGAGGCTGACCCACTGGCCGCCGACGTGTAGCCTCGGATGGAGATTGGAAGCTTGATGTCGCTTACCGGGTCCTTGTTCACCACCACGAGACAGAGGCTTCCGTCGGCTTCGCGGCTGGCATATGCCGCCAGGCGGTCCCGGCTCGCGCCGCCCAGGTCCATGCCCAGCAGGACGTTCGAAAAGCAGTGGTGGTACATGTAGGCAGCCCAATAGCGGCCATTCGGCTGGTGCAAGCTCTGCTGCATCTCCAGCACGTCGAAGTACAAGGGCGACACGATCGGCAGGTTCGAATCTACGACTACGTCCACCCGTTTGGCATTAGCCAACCTGGCAGCCTCGATAGGCAGCAGCATGTGATTCCATTGGCCCCAGATGGGCTGCTGCGGCTGATCCCGCCCGCTATCGTCGAAGGTCCCGTCCGCGCGTTCGATCCGCAGCCAGAAGGTGATGGTGTTGTTCCCCAGGTAGGCCGGGATGTAGACGTCGACCGCCAAAGCGTTGACCGCGGGATTCACGGCAACAGCGCCGAGATCGTGTCCCAGGCTGGCGTTGGCTCCCACCGAGCCCTTGTAGTCGACGATGAAGGCCCAGCGCCCAGGCCGCGCATAGGACGGGTCATTGGTCCAGGACAACGCATTGCTGGCGTTGTTCGAGGGCCGGGTGGTCCAGCCGGGGGCTTGCATGCTGACGGCGTCGAATCCGAACGCCGGCAGAGGCTGGCCGTTATCGGGAATGACGTTGCCGATGTCCCAGGTATTGCCGAAGGCGACCTGGCTCTGCGCCATCTGGCCCATCAAGTCGGCGGCATACAACCCATCAGCAATGGGATAGCTGTTGTTGTAGTCGCCCCATTCCGAAACGCCCACGCTCACCTGGTCGGCGCGTTGGGGAACGCTCTGGCGCAGCCAGGCGCGCATCTTGTCGATCTCCGGCTGGAGCTCGGCCGGCTTGGCCAACGTCTGCGCTTCGCTTTCTCCGTGGTTGTAGAAGTGGATGTCGATCACGTCCACCACGTCGCCAGCCTGTTGAAGGAAGGTCTGGATCCAGCTCGTGGTTCCGCTGGCATCCCCGAAGGCGCTCAGGTAGCCCACCGGGCCGGCAATCCGGATAGATGGGTCAACGCCCTTCATGGCCTGGGCGTAGGCCCGGAAGATCGTGGCGTAGTCCGTCGCGGTGATCCAGTGCCAGCCCTTTGGGCTGCCATCGCGGATGTGGACGCCAATCTCCGCGCCGTATGGATTCAGCTCGTTGCCCACTTCCCAGTATTTGACGTGCAGGCCCTTCTGCACGTTGTAGTAGCGCACCCAGGCAGCCGCTTCCTGCGCCCCAGCCGCCACGTCCGATGCCTGCAGGGTGTTGTTCGGACCTGTAGCGGTGAGATTGCTTGCCGTGCCGACGTTTACGTCGACCATCATCTGAGCCTGCGGACCGAGCCCCATGATCCACGTGGCCAGGGCGTTCACGTCGACCGGCGGAGTGTGATCGTAGACGTTGACGCTGGCGAAGCTCGGCTGCGAGGTGAACAGCGGATCTCCCGTCGAAGTCTCGCCCTTCACCTCGAACCCAGCCGAGAAGCCGTCGTAGTTGATGGCCCACGTGCCGTCCGCCCGCCGCGCAACGGGGTTGATGCTGCCGTCGGGCCTGCGAACACCGTTGCCGTTCCAGTGGTATACGTCGGAGTTCAGCCCGCCTGGGATACGAAACAGGTAAAAGCCGGCGTCGCGGACGAGCCGGATCACGCTCGGATCCTGGAAGAACGACGGCGGGTAATAGTAGGCAATGTTGTTGCCCCACACCATCACGGGATCGAACGTGGCGACCCGTCCCGCGTCCACGGTCAGGTGCGGCTGCACTGCGCGGACGTCGTCCACGAACAGTGGTGCGGGCATCCGATCGTCCGTTCGCAGGGCGAAGCTCAACGTGTGCTGGCCAGTGAGCTGCCCGGGATGAACGGACCAGGCCACGAGATTCCAGCCGCCGCGCACCTCGAGAGCGTGAAAGACGATGTCGTTCTCCTGCGACGGCGCCCCGTCTACCTGGAGGCCCATCTCCAGCTTGGCGATAGTGACCTCGGCCGGCACGTAGATCTCGGCGCTGATGGTCGCCACGCTCGGGGGCAGGGACGGCAGCGCAGGCGTGCTCACGCCGGTGTTGAGCCCGCGCGATCCGGTGTAATCGATCCGCAGAGCGCCACTCCCCTCAAAGCTTGGTCCCGCCGTCCATGACACCTGATTGGCCGCCCCGGCGGCGGGACTCGAATGGAAGCCGCCACTGTCGCCCTGGGCATTGAAGCCCCAGAGCTGAATCGAATCGGGTGGTGGTGCGCTGGCCCGGGTTACGGGTGCTCCCCCGAGGACCAGCAGTGTGCACGACAGCGCCGCGAGCGCTCCCACGCTGCGCAACCACGATCCATGAGCTCGTTCCCGCGGTGGATTGCGTTCAAGCTGCCGCTGAGCGTCGGCGCCAGCCGCACAATCTGAGCTCGCGCCGCCGGCGCACCTTCGGTCCCGCATACTGAAGCCCGCCGGAAGGCCGCCGCAGTAAGCGCCACCAGTGAGGGCACCCGGATGGTAACTGATTGCGGAAGATCAGGATCGACCTGGCCTCGAATGGCCGACCGCGGGCTGATACAGGCTGCGCTCAGATCGCGCTGCTGTGCTGCTCCTGTTCGTTCTCGGTGCCAGCCTCAGGCGACGTGCCGGACGACGGGGGAGTGACGCTCTCCCGCATCCGTTCAGGCTCAGCCTCCGCGCCTCGAGGCGCCTCCTGTGGAGCTTGCTCGCTCTGTTGAATGCTCATCCAGGTAAACCACGCCGTTCCGGCCGTTGCCAGGAACGATACCCAGGCGGGTATGCGGACGCCGAACGCGCGATCGAGTGAAAAGGCTCCGGGGCCGGCCAGGGCAACAGCCCCCAGCGCAGCCAGGTTTGTGATCGGCAGCTCGGCACCACCGGCGGTCACCCAGATTGGCTTGCCCTTGTGTGCTTTGGCGACCGCGACCACCATGGAAGAGGATGCGGTAACTGGTCCGAGTGGATTCAACAGACCCAGCGCCGTCAGCAGGCCTCCCCCGAACTCCGCGCCGCCGGCAGCGAACGCCCAGCGCCGTCCCGGGCGAAAGCCCATCGATTCGAGCCAACCGCTGGTCCCCTCCAAGCCGGACCCGCCAAACGAGCCGAACAGCTTCTGGGCGCCGTGACCGGCGAGCAGCGAACCGACAGTGACACGCAGCAGCAACAAGGCGAGATCGATCATCCTGACAGCTCCTTGGGAAGGTGTGCTTGGCCACCCTCCCGCACAAGCCGTTCCGGCGCGGGTCCTGACTTCGAGTGCGACTCTGGCTAACTGGCGCCGGAGGGGCCAGCCAGGGCGGGGCGCCGCACACCGGCGGACAGCCAACTCAGGACCGGTCCAAACACGCCCCCCAGCACCAGCCAGAACAGCGCCAGCCCGGCCAGGGAATGCATTCGGAAGTCCGCCACGAGCCCCGCGGGCATGTGGACGACATCGGGGTTGGAGGGGAGAGCAGCATAGAGGGCGGCCGATCCCAGAGCTACGGCACCCAGCGCAACCCCCACGGCAGTCCACCGACCGCGCCGCGCCAGCAGGGCCCGATGCACCGCCAGTCCGAGCGCGACGACGGCGATACCTCCGACCAGCATTCCCAGGTAGATGTGCTGGCGGAAGTCGATTGTTTCGGGGTCGCCCACTCCGGGAGGATTGGCAGGATATTTGAGGAACGGCAGCAGCCCCACGGCCCAGAAGCTTACGCCCGCCAGCAACACGCCCTTCGCCAGACGGCTGTTGACGGACAAATGCGGCTGAGCAATGGCGTAGGCAGCCCCGAACAGCAGCCCCCAGGCCAGACCGTAAATGGTGTAGCCCAAAAAGAGGCCCTTCTTCTGTGTGGGCCGGTCAACCACTGGTGTCTCCTGGGGCGGCTGCGCCGCATTGGCGCGGGCGTTATCGACCGCGTGCAGCTGCTCTTCCAGCACGATGGCCCGATCGATGACGGGCTCCGACCACACGAACTGCACCGCCGCCACGACGAGGCCCGCTGCCAGACCGGCGAGGAGCGCCGCCTTGATGATGGCCCCGAAAGCATCGAGGCGCATCAGACCATCAGTGGCAGGGAAGCGCGGTGAGGTGGCGCGAGTCGTGCACGAGCTCGTGGATGAAGTTCTGGTCAAACGCCACGTTGCCTTGCGCCAGACTCATCAGCAGCCCCTGATCGATTGCCATGACGTAGAGCAGGGCCAGCGCCAGGCCAACGACGCCGATAAGCTTCCAGGCATCGGTACGGGGGAGAGGGTAGCTGTCAATCATGCCAGTGTTCCTTTCGCTCGAAGGTTCTACGGCTTCAGCGAGATGAAGCATTCGGGCTCTGGCGTACTGCCACTACCGCTGCGGCACAGCGCCGGCATTCGACCGGCTTCCCCTCATCTCGCCGAGGTGCCTGTTCAGGATACCTGATCCGCTGCATGGCCGTCCAGGTAACGCAGCACCGTCTCCTGCAGCTCGGCGAGGTTGAATGGCTTGGTGAGATAGGCGTCGCAGCCAGCCGCCAGAGCCTGCTCGCGATCGCTCGCCATAGCCAGCGCGCTGAGGCCGATGATCGGCGTACGGCTGGTTTCCGGACGGGCCCGAAGCCTTCTCGTCGTCTCCAATCCATCCATGCCCGGGAGCTGAATGTCCATCACCACAAGAGCGGGCACCCGCTCGCTGACAATCGACAGCGCCTGTTCCCCGGCGGCGGCCCGGCACACGCTCAAGCCCATGTTTTCCAGCAAGAACTTGGTCAGCTCGAAATTGACGGCATTGTCCTCGACCACGAGAACGAATGCCTCGGACGCCGTCACGCTGAGGCTCCGTTGCTATGACCTGCCGCGGCCGCGCGGATCCGGTCCAACGAGGCCACTAACGCGGCGCCATCGATCGGCTTCACCAGGTACTCGGCCGCTCCCATATCCAGACCTCGCTTGGCCTCATCGACCACGCTGACCACGACCACGGGGATGTCCCTGGTGGCAGCGTCGGACTTCAGTGTTTGGAGGAGATCCCAGCCATCGCGGCCAGGCATGAGCAGGTCCAGCGTTACCGCGAACGGCTGCAGTCGCGTCACAACGTCGAGCGCTTGATCCGCGTCGGATACGCGGTGGACGGCATAGCCGGCCTGGGTCAAGTGCAGGCTCAGCAGCTCGGACGCTTCGCGCTGATCCTCGATAACCACGACCGCCGGCGCACCGGGCCGCGGTCCTTCACCCGTTAACATGCCGGAGGATGACTCCGCACGCTGCGGGGCTGCGAGAAGTGCGGAGGTGGGCAGCGTCACAGTGAAGCAGCTGCCGCGACCAAGCTCGCTCTCGAGCTCCACGGTGCCCCCGTGCAGTTCGGTCAGCTTACGAACCAGGGCGAGTCCCAAACCGGTGCCTTCCTCCTGCCGGTTGAGGCCTTCATCGGCCTGCCGGAATTCCTCGAAAATCAACCGGTGGTTCTCAGGCTTCACACCAACTCCCGTGTCACGCACTGCCAACCGCGCTTCGTCGGTCGAAACCATGGCCGAAACGTCAACCGAGCCTCCTTCCGAGGTGAACTTCACCGCGTTGGACAACAGGTTGTAGAGAATCTGTTTGAGCCGAGCCGGGTCGGCCACGATGGTCGCCTCCGCCGGCTCGCAATGTGTCCGTATCACGATGCCCTTCTTGCTGGCCATTGGACGGACGATGTCGATGGAGCTCTGGATCACCTCTGCCACCGCCAAGCGCTCGAGGTGCAGCTCCATCCTGCCCGCCTCCACCTTGGAAAGATCCAGGATGTCGTTGATGAGTCCCAGCAGGTGTCGCCCACTGCGCTGGATATTGCTGATGAAGTGCAGCCGCTGCTCGTCCGGCATCTGGTTGAGGACGGGGTCGAGCAGAACCTCGGAAAAGCCGATGATGGCGTTCAGCGGCGTTCGCAGCTCGTGACTCATGTTGGCCAAGAACTGGCTCTTCTGCCGGTTCGCGTGTGCGAGATCACGATTCGCCTTCTCCATCTCCGCTGTCCGCTCCAACACACGCTGCTCGAGCTCTTCGTTCAGATCGCGCAGCCGCTTCTCGGCTGCTCGCGCTTCTAGGTACAGACGCGCGCGCTCTTCCTGGTCTTGCTTGAGGGCGGTGATGTCCCGCGAGAGCGCGGCGGCGCCGATGATCTGCCCGGAGTCGTCGCGGATCGGCGATATGGTCAGCCCGGCGTCAAACGATGTTCCGTCCTTCCGCAGCCGCACCGTATCGTGGCGTTCGACTCGCTCCCCGCGGCGAACCCGCTCCAGAATTCCCCGCACTTCATGCTTCAGCTCCCGCGGTGCAAGATCGCTGATGGGCCGTCCAACGATCTCGGAGGCCGTGTAGCCATACAGGCGCTGCGCGCCGGCGTTCCAGCTGGTGATGATGCCGTCCAAGGTGTTGCCGACGATGGCGCTGTCCGATGACTGCACAATGGCCGCCAGGTAGGCACGTACCTCCTCGGCCTTCTGAACCTCGCTGATGTCGCGCAGGAACGCCGTGAAGGTGCGCGACTCGCCGACCTTGGCGGCGCTGACGCTCAGCTCCATCGGGAACTCTTCGCCGTTGCGGCGCTGGCCATGAGCTTCGATACGCCGGCCAGGCAGGCGAAGCTCGGCCGTGCGCCACAGCTCACTGATGTTGGCTTCATAGCCACCGCGGCGGCTCGACGGAACGATGAGCTGGGCCAAATCGGCGCCCAGGACCTCTTCGGCGGTCCAGCCGAACATGACTTCCGCCTGACGATTCCAACGAATGACCCGACCGCTTTCGTCCAGGCTGATGACCGCGTCCAGAGCGGATTGGAGAATCGCTTCCGATCGTTCAGCGGTCTCCTTCAGCTCCGCCGTGCTGGCCAGCAGACGGCGACGCATGGTGCCGAAGTTCTCGGCAAGGACCATCAGCTCGGCCACCTGCGTCTCCGGCAGTGGCGCCGCCGATTCGCCGCTGCCCAACCTGTGGACGGCATCGGCCAGTACTCCGAGCGGTTCCGACAGCTGTCGGGCAACCACGTAGCCGGCGCCCACCGCCAACCCGGCCGCCGCGAGCAGCAGGGCGAACATGATTTCGCGGACGGTCTTGAAATCGGCCAATGCGAATGGCTCCGCCTGCTCGGCGACGACCGTCCATCCGGCACCCGGCACCTGGGCGTGCCCCGCCAACCAACGCTGCCCTGCGCTCTCGTGCACCCCGCTTGGGGAAAGCTCTCCGGTCCCCTGCCCCAGCGGCGACACGTCGGCCTCCCCAGGTCCGTCAGCGCCCTGAGCCTCCAGGCCGTTCTGCTTGTACGCCAGCACCTGACCTCGGCTATCCACCAGATATACCCGGCTGCCCGGAGCAACGTCCAACTTCGCGATCTGCGCGTCGATTTGCCTGACCTCGGCCACCACCACGCCGGCGAACCCGCCTCCCGGACTCTCGACTGGCACGTAATAGCGATAAACCAGGTCGCTGCTGCTGGTCGAGTAGCCGGCAGTCGACAGCGGTACGCCGGTGCTGCTGACCTGAGTAAACTCCGCCACGTCGCCAATGTCCCGAGGCGCCCGGCCAGTACTCCTGGCCAGCCCCCGGCCTTGCGCGTCATGGGTAGCGAGCTGAAAGTCCCCTCCCAGAGCGACCTGGGCCAACAGGGCCGCCTGCTCCTGCGCTGGCAGCTCAAGGAGATTTGGCCAGCGGGCGGCCGTTCTGGCAGCCGACTCCGCCGACGTGATATCCACCGACAGGTCTTTGGCGGTCTCCTCCGCTATGCGCTCCTGCAGCGTCAACACGTTGTTGGCAACCGCTGCTTCGCCCTGCCTCGCGTATACCGTGAAGGCGGCGATCAGGGGAACGATCGTGGCGGCGCAGAGGACGAAGGTCAGCCTGGCCCGAAGCGATGGGGCATTCCGACGCGGAACTTCGCGCTGCATGAATGGCGCGACCATGAGCGCCGCGCCGAACGTCCCGTAGAGCAGCAGCGAGCCCCAGGTGTGCTGCAGAACAGCGCTCTCCGCGGCGAAAGCCATCAAGGCCACTCCCGCGACAAGCCGCGTCACCAGCAGCAGCGCTGCGCGGGGGCGAGCGCTGCGTTGAACGGCTGCCAAAGCCAGCCCCGCGCTGATCAGAAGTCCGGCCTGCCCCCACGACCATTGCAGACTACCGGCATTGCCCGCGGGATTCAGCACCTCAGAGGGCACGAACAAGCCGAGGCCGGCCGCGACCATGGCCAGGCCGACAGCCATGTGCAGCAGATCGCGATGGCGGGGGGAACGAATGCCTCTGATCTTGAGTCGCGGCCCCCCAACCAGCACCCCGATGCCCAGGACCGCCTGGAAGCCGGCCGCAGGAAGCTCTCCGCCCCAGGCTTCTACGCCGGCGAGGAGAAGAAGCAGCGTTCCGGCCAATACGTGGCACAGCAGCCGGTACCGTGCATTCGGATACATGGCCGCCACACTGAACAGGCCGAAGCCGGCCAGAATGAGCGCGCTGCCCCACCAGGCCAGGTGGAGCTGAAGCAGGACGTACCCGGACGATGAAAACTGCTCCGGTGCGACGAGCATGAGGGAGCCGGTGAGACCGCAAAAGAGCCCAACCACCCAGCGCAGCGCGGCGGTCTGGAAGGAGAGCCGCCCCACCGCATAGAGGCCCGCTGCGAGCCGTTCGGCCGCACGAACCGCCGGCCTCAGAGGCTCAGCGGATTGCGGGCGCTCATTCGTCGCTGCCGGAGCCGGCATGGATCCCCCCTATCCATAATCCGATATCTAACTATCTGATTAGTCGGAATTGCGTCTCTTGGCAAGCCTGGCGGCCCACGATAGGACTATTGTGGGAGGCAGCCGGCCTAGTTCGGGACAGGGGCGTGGAAAACGAGGCTGATGGCCTCTTCTATCTGCCGCCGCGACACCGGCTTAGCGAGGACGAGAACCGGGCAGTCCGGTGTGCCGTGCAGCTCGCTCAGGTCTTCGGGGTGCGCTGTAACGGCAGCCAACGGCACATTCGGCCAGCGATGCCGCACGGTTCGAATGAATTCCACGCCCGACGCCTTGTCTGGCATGCGCACGTCGCTGATGATCAGGCCGAACCGCGCTTCGCTCTTCAGGGCAGCCAGGCCTTCCGTCGGACTGCTGGCCTCGAGCGTACGGTAGCCGGCCATCTCCACCTGCTGCCGCAGCAGCTGCCGCTGCACCGGATCGTCTTCGACGACGAGCACGCCGGGACGTTCCACCGCTTGCACGAAGGTACCCCGGCCCTGTTCGACCGAAACCCACCCAGCGTGCTGCAGCGCCAGCAGCACCTTGCGCATGGTCACCGGAGAGATGCCGAGCTGACCGGCCAGGCTATCGAATGGCGGGAGCTTGGCGCCCGCCTCGATTTTGCCGGTCCGGATGCGATCCCGCAACGCCAGATACGCCCGCCTGCTGCGAGGCGGAAGGTCGTCGAGGATCTCCTGCTCCGTCACCTAACTTAAACATATAGCTCTCTAGCGGACTGCCCAAGCTACGGCGCGCGGGGCTATCCTACACTCACCGATTACCTAGCTGAGGGGGCCTAATGGGACCAAACATTGGAACCGGAGCCGGTTACGAGTGGAAGACCGCCGACAAAGTGGCGGTCTATCTCGAAGCGCAGGAAGGCGCCGACCTCAAGGCGCAGATCGCCAGCGCTCATGGTCATATGCTCGACCTGATGGGCTTCCCAGCGGATACGTCGCTGCTGTTCCTGGACCTGGGGGCCGGAGCCGGGGCGGTGTCCGCCTCGGTCATGAGCCGGCATCCCAGGGCCAAAGGGATATTGGCCGACATGTCTTCTCCCATGATGCAGAACGGGGCCGAAAAGCTGACTCCCTTCACCGGGCGCTACAGCTATGTTGAGTACGACATGAACTCGGACGAGTGGCCGGCGAGCATGGCAGGCCCGTTCGAGGCGGTAGTGTCGGCCCGAGCGATCCATCATCTGAGCGATGAGCGCAAAGGATGGATCTTCCAACGAGCGTTCGAGGCTCTGACGCCCGGTGGCGCTTTCGCCAACTGGGATCTCTTTCGTCAACCCGACGAGCCCCAGAAGCCGGAACATCCGACGGCGACGATTGAGGCGCAGCTCGTCCTGCTGCGCGCAGCAGGCTTCGTGGATGTCTCGTGCACCCACGAAGTAGGGCATCGCGCAGTGTTCTTCGGGCGAAAACCCTGATCGAATAGCAGCTTCAGTCCGACGTGCTGCGCCGGTACGCTCGAAGCTCGATCTTGTTCCCGTCCGGATCGCGAAGGTAGAAGCCGTTCCCTCGCCCCTGGGCACCTGACAGATCGCGCGTATCGGTCTCTACGGCTACGCCGGCAGCCAGCAGCTCCTGCCGTACCACCTCGGCATCGTCCACGTCGAGCAGCAGGCTGAAGTGGTCGAGATTGCCTATTGCGCCGGAACCGGCCGCGTCATCACCCAGGAGGTCGATGATGGTCGTCGGCGAAACGCGAACGGAGGGAAAGCGCGCCTCGCCCGCCCGCCACTGCTCAACGCGGTCGCCCGGTAATCCCAGCACGCCTTGATAGAAGCGCAGAGAGGCTTCCACGTCGCGCACTCTGAGCACGATGTGATCCATCGCCGTGATGTGAAACATCCATCTTCCTCCGGCTGTCGCGAGCTATGGCCGATATTGTGCGGCACGGTGGCCAAGACGCAGCGACGAGCGGCCCGCCGCCGGCATCCTCGCGTCATGTGGAGCGGGGCTGCTCCCGCCGTCCCCTTTCCGCCGAAAGGTTGCGGATCGCGGCTTAACCGGCCGCCAGAGCCGGCCTGCGCTTCCGGTGATGCTCAGCCACACTGACACGCCGTCGCCAACCCAGCTGGCGGCTTGGAGGAGACCCCACTGTTAGACTTTTTTACATGGAAGCTGTTATTGTCGAGGCCCTGAGAACGCCCATCGGGCGCTACGGTGGGGCACTGAGCACCGTTCGCCCGGACGATCTCGCCGCCCTGGTCATCAAGACCGCCGTGGAGCGCGCCGGCATCGATCCGGAGAGTATCGACGACGTCATCATGGGCTGCACCAATGGCGCCGGCGAAGACAACCGCAACGTGGCCCGCATGGCTGCCCTGCTCGCCGGATTGCCCGTGTCAGTCCCCGGCCAGACGGTGAATCGCCTCTGCGGCTCCGGCCTGCAGGCCATCAACACCGCCGCCAACACCATTCGATCCGGCCAGGCGGAGATCATCGTGGCCGGCGGCGTCGAGAGCATGTCTCGCTCCCCGTTCGTGATGCTCAAGCCCGAAGCTGGATTTCCACGCGGCGACATCCCCCTGACCGATACGACCCTGGGGTGGCGCTTCGTCAACCCCAAGATGGCGGAGATGTATCACCCCTACAGCTTGGGCGAGACAGCCGACAACGTCGCCGAGAAGTGGAAGGTGAGCCGCGAAGACCAGGACTGCTTCGCGCTGGAGAGCCAGTCCCGAACAGCCAAGGCTCAGCGCGAGCACCTGTTCGACGACGAGCTCATCCCGGTGACGGTGACCTCGCGCAAGGGCGACACCATCGTGTCGGTGGATGAGCATCCCCGACCGGACACGAGCATCGAGGCCCTGGCCAAGCTACGCCCCGCCTTCCGCAAGGACGGTACGGTGACGGCCGGCAATTCCTCCGGTATCAACGACGGAGCCTGCGCCACCATCGTCATGTCGGACGAGCGCGCCCGGCAGCTCGGATTGAAGCCGCTCGCCCGCGTCGTAGCCACGGCGGTCGCCGGCGTCGATCCGGCGTACATGGGTGTTGGCCCGATCCCGGCCGCGCGCAAGGCGCTGAAGCTGGTGGGGATGACCACCGATCAGCTGGAATGGGTCGAGCTGAACGAAGCGTTCGCTTCGCAGTCTGTGGCCTGCGTTCGTGAGCTGGAGCTGTCGCCCGAGCGGGTCAACCCGCTGGGCGGCGCCATCGCCCTGGGCCACCCGCTGGGCTGCTCGGGAGCGCGAATCGCCACCACCCTGCTCCATCAGATGAAGCGCACGCAGGCCCACTACGGCATGGCCACCATGTGCATCGGCGTGGGCCAGGGCATCGCCACCATCTTCGAGCGAATCTAAGACAGACCCGAGAAAGAAGGGCCCTTCCCGTTATGGGAAGGGCCCTTCTTCGTGTACGCCGGGCATGCGCCCGTTCTCGGAGGTGAAAGTCCTCTATGGCCCAGGGAATCGGAACCATTAAGCGAAGGTAAGGGCGTCACCGCGAGGTGAGGTCTGGAGG
>JAJPGV010000030.1 GCA_021325635.1 Chloroflexota bacterium | reverse complement strand
CTTTTCCATGCCCTCAAAGGTGCTGCCGCCTCCGACCGGCTGCCCTTCTTCTGGGACCGTATCCTTGACTGACCAGCCAAGCCCGCCTACTAACGGGATACTGCATCTCGAGAAATTTGACAGTTGACCTTGGTTGTTTGTTTCTGTATAGTGCGCGGCAAGCTTAGGAGGTTGCAATGAGCCTTGCCGATAAGACCTTGACGTGCGTAGACTGCGGTTCGCCCTTCACCTTTACGGTGGGCGAGCAGCAGTTCTATCAAATGAAGGGTCTTATGAACGAACCCAAGCGCTGCCCATCCTGCCGATCCGCTGCCAAGGTAGCCCGCCAGAGTGGCGGCTCTTACTCGAGCGGAGGCGGAGCCTACCGATCACGCCGCGAGATGCATGACGTCATCTGCGCGGAATGCGGCGCTGAGACTCAGGTGCCGTTCCTGCCCAGGAACGACCGCCCGGTCTATTGCAGCGACTGCTTCGACAAGGTGAGGGCGCGATAGCACTGTCCTAAGCTAAGCTCGCGACGCGGGCCACATCGCTGCCTACCTGCGTCGCAACCTCGGTCAAACACCAGTCGTTCCGCTTCCGCTAACGGCCCGTGCACGGAGCACCCGCCAGCCTTCTTGTGCCCGCAACCGCGACATCGAGATAGCCGAGCACAGACCAACGAGCAACGGCGAACAGCCGCGGCCGGAGGCACTATCGCACGTCCGGCTGTCGCCCTCTGAGCTTGCGCGATACCCAGGGATTGCCATCCAGGTAGAAGCGCAGCGGCTTAGCTGCCCAATCAGCGGCGTAGTCGACGCCCACGCGAGGCGCCTCGACCACCTTCTCGCGCGGCGGCGGCCCGGCTTCGATGCGCAGCGATCCGCCAGCGGTCAGATCCAGCCCATTGTGCTCGCGAGTGAGGCCCAGCTCCCGGCACAGGACGCCGGGCCCCCGAGCTCCCGGGTCTCCGGCTCGGATCAGGACGGCTGTCGGAAAGCCTTCGTCTTCGGTGACCACGTTCAGACAGAAGTACATGCCGTAGATGAAGTAGACGTAGGCGTGGCCGGCCGGGCCATACATCACTTCGTTTCGGGGTGTCCGGCGCCAGCCCGCCGCATGGCTCGCCAGGTCGTCCGGACCCAGATAGGCCTCCGTCTCGACAATGCGCACCCGCAGGTCGCCGTGGACCAAGGTCTTGCCGAGCAACGCTTGCGCAACGAGCAGTGTGGGGCGCTGATAGAAGCTCCTGGGCAGGACATCCTGGGGCCCAGACGCGGATTGCGGGCCGCCGGCGCGGGCGGGGTCCGGCCTCTCGTCGCTCTTTATCAACACCAGCGCCACTAAACTTAGCCGAGGTGGCCCAGAATTCGATCGTCGTCCGCGGGGCGCGCGAGCACAACCTCAAGAACGTCGACATCGAGATCCCGCGCGACAAGCTCGTCGTCATCACCGGGCTGTCGGGCTCCGGTAAGTCATCGCTGGCCTTCGACACCATTTTCGCCGAGGGACAGCGGCGCTACGTCGAATCGCTCTCCGCCTATGCTCGCCAGTTCCTGGGTCAGATGGAGAAGCCGGACGTAGACGACATCATCGGCCTCTCGCCGGCGATTTCGATCGACCAGAAGAGCGCCAGCCGGAACCCTCGTTCGACCGTAGGGACCATCACCGAGATCTACGACCACCTGCGGCTGCTGTTTGCCCGCATAGGCCGTCCGCACTGCCCCGTTTGCGGCAGGGTGATCGAGCGCCAGACGGTGCAGCAGATCGTGGACCAGGTGCTGGAGCTGCCTCAGGGCACGCGCATCATGGTCCTGTCACCGCTGGTCAAGGATCGCAAGGGCGAGTATCGCCACATCTTCGACGACGTTCGCAAGGCGGGGTACGTGCGGGTTCGGGTAGATGGCCAGGTCCGCGATGCCTCGGAAACGCTGGAGCTGGATCGCTACAAGAACCACACCATTGAGGTCGTCATCGATCGCCTGGTGGTGGAGGACGACATCCAGACCCGTCTGGCCGACTCACTGGAGACCGCCCTCAAGCTGGGCGGAGGCAGCGCCATCGTGGTGCAGATCGACACCAACAAGGAGACGGCTTTCTCGGAGCTGTTTGCCTGCCCCTTGGGACACATGTCGTTCGAGGAGTTCGCGCCGCGCACCTTTTCGTTCAACAATCCCCACGGGGCATGCCCCACCTGCACGGGTCTGGGCACGACCATGGAGTTCGATCCGCTGCTGGTCATCCCCAACCCGCACCTCAGCCTGGCGGAGGGCGCGGTGGCGCCATTCGTGGAGAAGGCCAATCACAGCGCCTATCACTGGCAGATGCTGTCGTCCGCCGCGCGGCACTATGGCATCGACCTGCGCACGCCCGTCAAGGACGTGCCCAAGGACAAGATCGACAAGATCCTGTACGGCAGCGGCGGCGAAGAGATCTCGTTGGTGTACGAGAATCGCTACGGCAGGCAGCGCGAGTACAAGACCACCTTCGAAGGGGTCATCCCCAACCTCGAGCGGCGCTACAAGGAAACAACCTCGGAATACCTGAAAACCGAGTTCTTCGAGAAGTTCATGTCCAGCCGGCCCTGCCCGGAGTGCCAGGGCAAGCGGCTCAAACCGGAGGTCCTGGCGGTGACGGTGGGCGATCGCTCCATCGTGGACGTCACGCGGATGTCGGTGGGTGAAGTTACGACCTTCTTCGACGGCCTCACGCTCACGCCGCGCGAGCAGCTCATCGCGAGCCAGATCCTGAAGGAGATCCGGGCCCGGCTCCGATTCCTGGTGAACGTGGGCCTGGACTACCTGACGCTCGACCGGGCGGCGGCCACGCTGGCCGGAGGAGAAGCCCAGCGGATCCGGCTGGCGACGCAGATCGGCTCCGGCTTGATGGGGGTGCTCTACATCCTGGACGAGCCCAGCATCGGCCTGCACCAGCGCGACAACGGCCGGCTGCTGAAGACGCTCGTCCATCTGCGGGACCTGGGCAACACCCTGCTGGTGGTCGAGCACGACGAGGAGACCATCCGCACCGCCGACCACGTTATCGACATCGGGCCCGGAGCCGGCGAGCACGGCGGCGAGGTGGTCGTCCAAGGGACTCTCGACGACGTGCTGGCCTGCCAGCGCTCGCTGACAGGCCAGTACCTGTCCGGGCACAGGGAGATCCGGGTGCCCGGCCGGCGGCGGCGAGGCAACGGCAAGCTCCTCGAGATCGTGGGCGCTCGCGAGCACAACTTGCGCAACATCGACGTGCGCATCCCGCTGGGCATGTTCGTGGGGATAACCGGCGTGTCCGGCTCGGGCAAGAGCACACTCATCAACGAACTGCTGTACAAGCGCCTCGCCCAACACCTGTATCGCGCCAAGGATCGCCCGGGCGCGCACGACGAGATCCGCGGCCTGGAGCACCTGGACAAGGTCATCGACGTCGATCAGTCACCCATCGGACGGACGCCGCGTTCGAATCCGGCCACCTACACAGGCGTGTTCGGCCAGATCCGCGAGGTCTTTGCGCAGGTGCCGGAAGCCAGGCTCCGCGGCTACCAGGCGGGCCGCTTCTCCTTCAACGTCAAGGGCGGCCGGTGCGAAGCCTGCCATGGCGAGGGCATCATCCAGATCGAGATGCAGTTCCTGCCGGACGTGTATGTGCCGTGCGAGGTATGCAAGGGCAAGCGCTACAACCGCGAAGCGCTGGAGATCCGTTACAAGGGCAAGAACATTGCCGAAGTGCTGGAGATGACCGTCGAGGAGGGGGTCGACTTCTTCCAGAACATCCCAGCCATCAAGTCCAAGCTGCAGGTGCTGGCCGACGTTGGCCTGGGCTACATCCACCTCGGACAGCCGGCCACCACCCTTTCCGGCGGTGAAGCGCAGCGCATCAAGCTGTCATCGGAGCTGTCCAAGCGATCGACCGGGCGGACGCTGTACATCCTGGACGAGCCCACTACCGGACTGCACTTCGCCGACATCGAGCGCCTGCTGCACGTGCTGCAGCGTCTGGTCGACGCCGGCAACAGCGTGATCGTCATCGAGCACAATCTGGACGTGGTCAAGAGCGTCGACTGGATCATCGACCTGGGTCCCGAAGGCGGCAACGCCGGCGGCACGGTGATCGCCGAGGGAACGCCCGAAGAGGTGGCGCTGGTCGAGGGTTCGTACACCGGCCAGTACCTGGCCAAGATGCTGCCTGCCATCGCCAACCGGGAGGCGATAGCGGTCTAAACCGCTCGTCTACAATCACGGCCAATGGCCACCCGGACCGCGGATCGGATACAGCCGTTCACCGGCTTTCCCGGCGGCGGATACGACTTCTTCCTGGAGCTTCAGGCAAAACAGAGCCGCGACTGGTTCCGGACCAACAAGCTTCGCTACGAGCAGCTTTGGGAACAGCCCATGCGAGCGCTCATTGCCGATTTGGCCACCCGGCTGCGAGACGTGTTCCCCACGATCCAGCCGGAGGGAAAGATCTTCCGGATCTACCGCGACACTCGCTTCTCACTGGATAAGTCGCCGTTCAAAACGCACATTGCCGCCCACATCCTGCTTTCGGAGCGCGCCGTCCAGGATTGGTCGACCCCCGGCTTCTACCTGCACTTCGGACTCGAGGACAACGTGGCCGCGTTGGGGCGCTGGATGATGAGCAAGGAGGCCGTGGCGATCTACCGACAGGCCGTGGCCGAGGAGCGCACGGGCGCTCCCCTGCAGAGACTGTTCGAGGAGCTCGAGGCCGCGGACTTCCACTTCGAAGCGCATGAAGCGCTGAAGCGCGTCCCACCGCCCTTCGCTCAGGATCACCCGCGTGCGGGCCTGCTCCGGCTCAAAGGCCTGGCCGTTTCCACGCCTGAGATCCCGGAGGAGCTGCTGCAAAGCGCGGACATCGCCAGCTGGATTTCGGACCAGGTCCATCGCGCCGCCCCCATCGTCACCTGGCTCCAGGAGAACGTCCCCGTCTGAGGACGGCACCACCGGCGGGCTGCAGGCACAGGGCGGGGGTGCTTCCGGCCAGTCCCCAGGCGCCGCATCCGAGGCCAGGGCGGCCCAACTGAACCAATCAGCCGGCACTTTACTTTGCGACGCCTACTTGAGATACTACAGAAACAAAAGTTACCTGCTGGATGATCGACATGACTGATGCTATGAAGCGCATCAACGAGTTGATCGCCGAGCGTAACGCGCTGTTCAGCCAGGGGGCCACCCGTCTGCTTTCGGAGGAGCAGCGCGAGCGCATGAAGGCGATCTCGCTCGAGATTGCGCGACTGTGGGATCTCCATCGCCGCGAGGGCCATCCTCCGGCTGTGCCGCCGGCACCGGACGACTGGGAGCGGCCGCGGCGCGGACGGAAGCCGCGCCGGCCGGAGATCGAGCCCTGGGAGACGGATACCGCCGCCTGATTACCGTAGGCCGGGTTCTCCACCAACCCATGCCTATACCCTTATAGACGCATGGAGCTGACTCGCGCCCTGGCCGCCAGGCTCAAGAGCCTGCCCGACAAGCCGGGCGTCTACCTGCACAAGGACGCGGAGGGCACCGTGCTGTACGTCGGCAAGGCCAAGAGCCTGCGCAGCCGCGTGCGCTCGTACTTCAACGCCGAGCTATCCAAGACCGCCAAGCAGCGATCCATGCTGGCCCAGATTGCCGACGTGGATTACGTGCTGGTAGACAACCCGGTCGAGGCCCTGGCGCTGGAATGCAACCTGATCAAGCGCTACCGGCCCAAGTACAACGTCATGCTGCGGGACGACAAGAACTACCCGTACATCAAGATCTCGCTGGACGAGGATTTCCCGCGCGTCTACCGAACGCGCAACTATCGCAAGGACGGCGCACGCTATTTCGGCCCCTTCACCAGCTCCAAGTCCCTGGACGATACGCTGCGGCTGCTCAAGCGCATCTTCCCCTACCGCTCCTGCAACCGGCCGATGTCCGACGCGCCACTGGACCCCACCAAGCCGCTCAACGCCAGGACCCGGCCCTGTCTGGACTACTACATCCACCGCTGCATCGGGCCCTGCATACGAGCGTGCACCAAGGAGGAATACAGCGCGGTCATCGATGACGTGCAGCTGTTTCTCGAGGGACGTCACGACGACATCCGCAAAGGCATGGAGCGGCGCATGACCGAAGCCGCCGACGAGCTGCGGTTCGAGGAAGCAGCGCTCATGCGCGACCGGGTACGGGCCATCAACCGTGTTCTGGAGAAGCAGCGGGTGGTGTCCACCGGCATGGAGGACCAGGACGTCGTCGCCCTGGCCAGAGAGCGCGGCGATGCCTGTGTGATGCTCCTTACGATTCGCCTGGGCAAGGTGATGGGCCAGCAGGATTACGTGATGCAGGGCACACAGGACGAAACCGAGGCGGAGATCCTGGAGAAGTTCATCGAGCAGTATTACGACTCGGCCACCAACCTGCCGTCGGAAGTGCTGCTCCAGCACGACGTTGAAGACCCGGACACCGTCGCGGAGTGGCTTCGTCAGAAACGCGGGAAGCGGGTGGCGCTACTGGTGCCGAAACGCGGCGACAAGGTTCGCCTGATCGAGCTGGCGGAGAAGAACGCCCGTGAGACTCTGCAGACGTTGAAGCTGAAATGGCTGACGGACGACCAGAAGGTCCAGGCCGGGCTGACCGAGCTAGCCGATTACCTGGAGCTCGACCGCCTGCCGCAGCGCATCGAGTGCTATGACGTCTCCAACACCCAGGGCAAGGATTCGGTCGGCTCCATGGTCGTGTTCGTGGGCGGGCGTCCGAGGAATGCCGACTATCGCCGGTTCAAGATCAAGACCGTGGCCGGCGCGGACGACTACTCGTCGCTCAAAGAGGTGCTGAAGCGCCGCTTCAAGCGGGCCGGAGGGGACGAAGGAGCAGACAGCTCGTGGGGCCGCCTGCCCGACCTGATCGTCATCGACGGCGGAAAGGGGCAGCTCAGCGCGGCGGTCGAGGCGCTGTCCGAGGCCGGCGTGGACGCTATCCCCGTGGCCGGACTGGCCAAGGAGCGCGAGGAGCTGTTCCTGCCGGGCATCCCCGACCCGATTATCTTGCCGGCCACTTCACAGGGGTTGTACCTGGTGCAGCGGCTGCGCGACGAGGCCCATCGGTTCGCCATCACGTATCATCGGACGGTCCGCGCCAAGATGTCCATCTCATCGCAGCTGGATGAGGTGCCGGGCATCGGCCCCAGACGAAAGAAGGATCTGCTGCGGCAGTTCGGCTCGGTCAAAGGCCTGCGCCAGGCGACCGTAGACGAGATCGCCGGCGTGCCGGGGTTCAGCCTCAACCTGGCGGAGCTCATCAAGGAGTACCTGGCGAGCGAGGAAGGCGGAATCGAGATGGCAGCCGAGGCAGTGGCGGGCGAAGCTGCTTCCCCTACCCCGCGTCGGTCGTAGGTCGGGCATGGCGGCGTTCGTCGAGGTCGTCGTCGATACCAACATTCGCCGCGGCAGTCAGACGTACACCTACCAGGTCCCCCAGGGCGTGGAGGTCATTCCGGGGCAGCAGGTCGTGGTGCCGTTCGGCCGGCAGCAGCTGCCCGGCGTCGTATTTCGGCTGACCGACGAGGGGGTACCGGACGCCCGGCCGCTGCTCCAAGCAGCGGAGCGGCTCCTGGCGCCACACCAGATTCAGCTGGCTGCCTGGATAGCAGCGCATTACGCCGCGCCGATCAAGGACGCCGTCGCGCTGTTTCTCCCGCCGCCCGCCGGCGCGCCGCGGCTGCGACGCGTGGCCAGGCTGGCTCCCGGCATTGACATCGGCCAGGCGCTGCTGGACCTGGCGCGCGCGCCGCGACAGCTCGAAACCTTCGAGACGCTGCTGCTGGCCCCGTTAGGTATCGATGCCCGCGCACTTCCATCCGAGCTCGGGCTGCGCCAGCTGGTGGAGCGCGGACTGGCCCAAGTGGAGTCCGCGGCAGACGAGGATCCTCCACTAGTGCCCGAGACGGCGCAGATCCTGCCTCTGAGATTGACGCCGGCGCAGGAGCAGGCGCTGGCAGCAATCCGGGAGCGCAGCGGGACATTCTTGCTGCACGGCGTCACCGGTTCGGGCAAGACCGAGGTCTACCTCCAGGCAATCGCGGCGTGTCTCGAACAGGGCAAACGCGCCCTGCTGCTGGTACCCGAGATCTCCCTCACGCCGCAAACCATCGCCAGCTGCGCGGCGCGTTTCCCTAACCGAGTCGCCGTCTTGCACAGCGCCCTCAGCGTCCGCCAGCGCTACGCGGAGTGGCGCCGCATCCAGCGCGGCCAGGTGGACCTGGTCATTGGCCCGCGATCGGCGCTGTTCGCCCCGGTCGGCGATCTGGGACTCATCGTGATTGACGAGGAGCATGACTGGACCTACAAGCAGGAGCAATCGCCGCGCTACCACGCCCGCGAGACGGCCATCAAGCTGGCTCAGCTCACCGGGGCCAAGGTCATCCTGGGCAGCGCCACGCCGGACCTCGGCTCGTACTACCGGGCCCAACGCGGCATCTTCACCCTGCTGACGCTGCCCGAGCGGGTTGCCGGCCCCGGCAGCCTGGGAGCGCCGCGCCCGGGCGGCGGCCGGGACGGCACGGCCAGGACAGGCACGGAGGACGCAAACTGGATGCCGCCTGTCCGTGTCGTGGACATGCGCCAGGAGCTGCAGGCCGGCAATCGGGGTATCTTCAGCCGAGAGCTGCAGGACCGGCTGCGCGAGACGCTGGCCCGCAGGGAGCAGGCGATCCTTTTTCTGAATCGCCGCGGCGCGTCCACCTTCGTCATGTGCCGGGAATGCGGATATGTGCTCGAATGCCAGGACTGCCTGCTCCCGTTCACGTTCCACGCCGTCGGCAACCGCATGATGTGCCACAACTGCGGACGGGCGGGACAGCCGCCGCAGCACTGCCCCGAGTGCTCTTCCAGGCGCATCCGGTACTTCGGCCTCGGCACTCAGCGGGTGGTCGAGGAGGTGGAGGCGCTGCTGCCGCAGGCGCGGGTGCTGCGCTGGGACAGGGATACCGCCAGGACCCGAGAGGATCACGAGCGCGTTGTCAATTCCATGCGCAGCCACCAAACCGACATCCTGGTGGGCACCCAGATGGTGGCCAAGGGGCACGATCTCCCCCTGGTCACCCTGGTGGGCGTCGTCTCGGCGGACGCCATCCTGCAGCTCCCCGACTTCAGGGCGGCCGAGCGCTCGTTTCAGCTGCTGACCCAGGTGGCCGGCCGCGCCGGCCGTGGACCAGGCGGCGGCTCCGTCGTGATCCAGACCTACAACCCGCAGCATCCCTGTCTGTCGATGGCCAGCCGCCATGACTTTCATGCGTTCTTCCGAAGCGAGATCCAGTTCCGCAAGCGGTTGGGCTACCCGCCTTTCAGCCACGTCGTGCGGTTCGTTTACTCGCACACCAGCGCGGACAGATGCCAGCGCGAAGCCGGCGAGCTGTTCAAGCAGCTGAGCGAGCGTGTCCAAAGCGTGGATCCACCAATCGAGCTCACAGGGCCGCTGCCGCCCTACCTCGAAAAATCGCACGGCAAGTTCCGCTGGCAAATCCTCGCCAGGGGCCGAGACATACGCCCCGTGCTGCTGAGCGACCTACCTTCCGGCTGGGCGATCGACGTCGACCCCGCCAGCGTGCTGTAGACCGGCAGCGGCCGGCCGCTGCCGTGTGTAACAATGCGCGGCAATTCGTCTCGAGGGAGGAATGGCATGGACATCATGTGGCGATCGCGGCGTGACTTCCTGCGTCTGTCCGGCATTGCAGCCGGCGCATTGTGTCTGGGCGGCCTATTGGAAGCCTGCGGAGGATCGGCGGCCCCAGCTTCGAGCGCGGCCGGGCCGGCGTCTGCCAAGCCAGCCGGCAGCGCTTCGGCCGCTGCCTCACCAGCCGGCAGCGCCGCTGCCAAGGCGGGCATCCCCAAGCTCACTGTCTCCTACGGCTCCCCGGTCGGATCGTTCGCGCCGCTGTGGATGGCCAAGGAGATCGGCGCCTTCGACAAGTACGGCGTGGCAGTGGAGATGCCACTGATCGAGACCGCAACCGCCATGCAGTCGATGATTGCCGGCGGCATCGACGTTCAGGAGGTATCTGCCGCGCCGGTCATCACCGCCGACCTCAACGGCAAGCTCGACATCGTGTTCATCGCCTCCTGCTTGAACCGGCCCATCCTGGCGCTCTACACCAAGAACAGCATCACCTCCGCCGATCAGCTCAAGGGCAAGATCATTGCCTCGGACAAGCCGGGAACGCCGGTCGACTACTCGGCCCAGGTTTCGCTCAAGTTGCTCGGCCTGAAGCCCTCCGACGTGCAGATCCGGCCAATCGGCAACGCCGCCGACATCCTCGCAGCTATGCTCTCCGGCCAGGTGGACGCCGGCATTGTCGCTCCGCCGCAGTCGTTCCAGGTGGAGGGCCAGGGCTTTCACGTGCTGCGCGACATCTTCGACCAGCCTTACCAGAACACCGGGCTGGTAGCGCGGAAGTCGCGTTTCGATCAGCTGGCAGCGGGTTTGAAACCGCTGCTAGCGGCGTATCGCGACGGGATAGCTGCCTGGAAGGCCCAACCGGACCTCGCCTTGAAGGTGCTGGACCAGTACGCAAAGATTGGCGACCCGGTCATCGCCAAGAAGACGTACGACTTCTACAGCACCATGGCCGCCTTCGAGCCATCGATGCAGCCAACCATGCAGGGCATCCAGGCAATGGTCGATTTCCTGTCCGACACGGTTCCGGCCGCGAAGAACGCCAAGGCGGATCAGTTCGTCGACTTGCGCTTCCTGAGCGACTTACCCAAGGCGTAGGCGCAGGCACGCCCAGGCGGCAGGCCGGCCGGGAGAGCTCCTGGTCTAGTGGAGTATCGTTCCGCCGTCAACGCTGATGGTCTGGCCGGTCATGAAGGCGCTGCGGTCGGAGCACAGGAAGACCAGCGTGCCCACCAGGTCTTCCGGCAGCTGCTCACGCTTGAACAGGCGCGCCTGGGATCGTGAAGCCAGGTAGTCGGCGTCGTAGCGCTCCCGGACGTGCTCGCTGGAGGTCAGCCCGGGTGCAATAGTATTGACCCGAACCCCATAATCGCCCAGCTCGTTGGCCAGACAGTGGGTCATGCCCCACACCGCCGCCTTGCTGGTGACGTAATGCATGAAGCCTTTGGAGCCGTGATAGATGGTGTTCGAGGAGATGTTGACGATCACGCCGCTGCGCTGCTCCCGAAAGAGCGGCGCCACCGCGGAGCAGCACAGCCAGGTACCGATTACGTTCACCTGCAGGACTCGCTCCCAGTCGGCCGCGGGGATTCGATCGAAGTCCCGGCGGGGCAGCGTCTCCGTGAACAGCGCGGCATTGTTGACTAGGATGTCAACCTTGCCATAGGCCTGCTTGGCGCGAGAAACCATCTCCCGCACGCTGCCTTCGTCGGAGATGTCGGCGCGCACGGCCAGCCCGCCGATCTCCGCTGCCGTTTGCCTGGCCGCCTCTTCGGCGATGTCCACCACCACCACCTGGGCACCTTCGTCGGACAGCCCGCGGCAGTAGCGTTTGCCGATACCCTGTCCGCCTCCGGTGACGATCGCGACCTTCCCGTCCAGCAGCATGACCCCTCCAGCAAGAACAATTGTCTGCCGGTGGCGGCAGACCCCGGCACAACCGCTTTATCCGGCGCCGTGGCCATCATACGGAATCACGGATGCGGGGAGTCGTGCTCGCTATACTCTCCGCGCGATGCCGAAGCTCCTCCCAGTGCGCCAGGACGGCGATCCGATCCTTCGCCAAAAGGCCAAGAAGATCAGCCGTGTCGACGACTCGCTGCGCCGCTTGATCGACGACATGTTTCACACCATGTACAACAACGAGACACCCGGCATCGGCCTGGCCGCGCCGCAAGTCGGCGTGAGCATGAGGCTGATCGTGGTGGACATGCAGGACGAGGAGCACGAGCCCATTGCCCTGGTGAACCCTGAGATCGTCAAGGCTTCCAAGGAGATGGTCGTCGCGGCCGAAGGCTGTCTGAGCGTCCCGGGCATGCGCGGCGACGTCGAGCGACACGAATGGGTGACCGTGAAGGGCCGAGACGAGCATGGGCACGAGACACGGTTCAGAGCCGAGGGCTGGTTCGCCCGCTGCCTGCAGCACGAGATTGACCACCTGGACGGCATCCTCTACACCGACAAAGCGACCAACGTTCGCTACGCGGACGAGGAGCAGATCTGCACGGAGCAGTCCGAGCGCCAAGCGTCCGGGGAGAAGGTTCCGGTAGCGATCTAGATCTCCTCTGTCCTGCTCCCACCGCGGATCGCGGGGTAGGATCGCATCCATGGCCAAGATCGTGGGCGTGTTTGCCGCCGGACACGCTCCGAACCTGATTACGACCTGGGAGGCTGCCGGCGAGGCGGTCTGCACGCGGACGATCGAGGCGTTCGCGGAGTTGGGCCGGCGCATCGCGGCGGCCGGCGCCACAACCCTGCTTACCATCAGCAACGATCACTTCAACAACTTCTTCCTGAACAACTTCCCGGCCTACTGCATTGGCGTTGCCGACAGCTGGATTGGACCGGAGGATGACCTGCGCTTCGGTCGCGAGGTGAGCTTGCCTGGGAATTCGACCCTGGCCAAGCACATCGTGCGGCACATGTACCAGCAAGGCGGCATGGACCCCGCCAAAAGCTTTCACATGAAGCTGGACCATGGCACGTTCGTCCCGCTGCGGTACACGCTGCCGGCCTTCGATCTGCCACTGATCCCTACCTTCCAGAACTGCATAGAGCCGCCGCTGCCCACCCTGGCGCGGTCAGCGCACTTCGGCACAGAGCTGCGCCGGGCCGTCGAAAGCTTTCCGGGCGACGACCGAGTGGCCGTGATCGGTGCGGGCGGCATGTCGCACTTCATCGGCGTGCCGGGACAGGGCCGGATCAACAGGGAGTTCGATCGGCGCTGGGTGCGGCTGTTCGGCGAGGGGTCGCTGAGCGATCTCCTGGCCCTCAGCCCCGCCGAGGTCGCTGAAGGAGGCAACGGCGCAGAGGAGATCCGCAACTGGATCTCCGCCATGGCGGTGGCCGAGGGACAGCCGGCGGAATGGCTGATGTATGAAGCCGTGCCAGCCTGGCTGATCGGGATGGGCGTGGTGGACTTTCATTATGCGAGCCGCTGAGCGCCCGGAGCTGTGCTGCCGGGGCTGTCCGTGACGCGTCTGATCTTTGCCGGCACGCCGGACTTCGCGGTGCCGTCGCTCCAGGCATTGCTGGACAGCAGCTTTGCGCCACAGCTGGTGCTGACCCAACCCGACCGGCCGGCGGGACGCGGCCAGGAGCCGCAGCCTCCGCCGGTCAAGCGGCTGGCAGCCGAGCACGGCCTGGAGATCGCCCAGCCGGAGCGGCTCGACGACGTGCGAGAGCGCATCGAGAGCATCAAGCCCGAGGTCCTGGTCGTCGTCGCCTACGCCCACAAGATTCCCTACTGGCTGCTGACGCTGCCGCCACTGGGCTCCATGAACGTGCACGCTTCGCTCCTTCCTCGCTATCGCGGCGCCTCGCCCGTGGCTGCCGCGCTGCTGAACGGAGACGCGGAAGCAGGCGTGAGCATCATGCGCCTGGCGGAGGGGTGGGACACGGGCCCGGTCTTCAGACAGCGCTCCATTCCCATCGAGCCTCATGACAACGCCGGGACGCTCACGGACAAGCTCGCCAGCCTCGGCGCCAGCCTATTGGTGGAAGTCCTGCAGCTGCGAGTGCGAGGCATGATCACGCCAGTCCGCCAGAAGGAAGCGCTGGCGACGTACGCTCCTCGCCTGACCAAAGAGGACGGGCGCATCGATTGGTCCAAGCCCGCCAGCCGTCTGGCGCGGGAGGTTCGCGCCTACACGCCCTGGCCGGGGTCATTCACCCACTGGGACGGCAAGCTGCTGAAGGTTCTTGCGGCTACGGCGCGGGAGCCTTCGCTCGAAAGCCGGCCGATAGGGAGCGTCGTCGAGGGCCTGGAGGTGGTAACCGGGGCCGGAACCTTGCGGCTGGAGCAGGTGCAGCTCGAAGGACGCAAGCCGATGGCCGCCGCGGAGTTCCTCCGCGGCCAGCCCGCTATCGTTGGCGCGCGCCTGGAGTAATGGCGGCTCAAGCCCGGATCGCAGCTCGCTCGAACCATCCGCAAGCCCCCGTCAGATTGTTATGATCCGCCACAGACTCACGTCCCTGACCCTGAAGGAATACTCATGCTGAAGGTGCTGCCGGGAGCCGGCAAGCTGCTGACGAAACTCGTCGGCGATCCCAACCAGAAGGAGCTCAACAAGCTCCAACCCATCGTCGACGAGATCAACGAGATCGAGCCCGACTACGCCGGCCTGTCTGACGAGGCGCTCCGTGAGGAGACCGCGGCTCTGAAGCAGCGGCTGGCCGAGGGTGAGACGCTGGACGACATCCTGCCTGAAGCCTTTGCGCTGGTGCGGGAAGGCGCCAAGCGCGCGCTTGGCCAGCGGCACTATGACGTCCAATTACTGGGCGGCATCGTCCTGCACCAGGGAAAGATCGCTGAGATGCGAACCGGCGAGGGCAAGACGCTGGTGGCGACGCTGCCTGCGTTCCTCAATGCCCTCGAAGGCAAGGGCGTACACGTCGTGACCGTCAATGATTACCTGGCACGGCGTGATGCGGAGTGGATGAGCAAGGTCTACAACCTGCTGGGACTCTCCGTCGGCTGCGTGCAGTCCACCATGGAGCCCTACGGGCCCGAGAAGCGCGCCGCGTACCAGGCTGACATCACTTACGGCACGAACAACGAGTTCGGGTTCGACTACCTGCGCGACAATATGATCACGCCGCCGATCGTGGTTGACCCCATGGGGCGGCTGGTCATCGGCGAGGCCGAGCCGGTGCAGCGCGAGCTGCACTATGCCATCGTCGACGAAGTCGACAACATCCTGATCGACGAAGCGCGCACCCCGCTCATCATCTCGGGCCCTGCCGAAGAAGCGACCGACCGTTATTACCAGTTTGCTCGCATCGCCACCCAGCTACGATTCGAAGAGGACTACGTCGTCGACGAGAAGCTCAAGGCCGTCAGCCTGACGGAGGAGGGCATCGCTCGCGTCGAGCAGCTGGCCGGCGTCGACAACATCTACGACGAGCAGAACTATCTGCTGGCGCATTATCTGGACAACGCCCTCAAAGCCGAGGTCATCTTCAAGAACGACCGGGACTACATCGTCGAGAACGGCCAGGTCATCATCATCGACGAGTTCACCGGCCGCAAGATGATCGGCCGGCGCTACAGCGAGGGCCTGCACCAGGCCATCGAGGCCAAGGAGGGGGTGCGCGTCGAGCGCGAGAACAAGACGCTCGGCGCCATCACCTTCCAGAACTTCTTCCGTCTGTACAAGAAGCTCTCCGGGATGACGGGCACGGCTTCTACTGAAGCGGAGGAGCTCAACAAGATCTACAAGCTCGACGTGCTCACCATCCCCACCAACCGGCCGATGATCCGCAAGGACCAGCCCGACCTGGTGTACAAGAACGAGCAGGGCAAGTTCAGAGCGGTGGTGGAGCAGATCGAAGAGCTGCACAACGAAGGTAAGCCCGTGCTGATCGGCACGGTCTCGATCGAGAAATCGGAACGGCTCAGCCAGCTGCTGTCGCGCAAGGGCATCCCCCACGAAGTCCTGAATGCCAAGAACCACGAGCGCGAGGCCGGCATCGTGGCCCAGGCCGGGCGCAAGGGCGCGGTGACGGTCGCTACCAACATGGCCGGGCGCGGCGTCGACATCCTCCTGGGCGGCAATCCCGAAGGGCTGGCCAAGCACGAATGGGAAGCGTCAGGCGGGGAGAAAGACTACCAGGCGCTGCTGGACCGACACAGCGCGCAGTGTGCCGTCGAACACGATGAAGTCATCGGCATGGGCGGGCTGCACATCATCGGGACGGAGCGCCACGAATCCCGCCGCATCGATAACCAGCTGCGGGGCCGCGCAGGCCGGCAGGGCGACCCCGGAACCTCCCGCTTCTTCGTCTCGCTGGATGACGACCTGATGCGCCGCTTTGCTTCCGAGCGCATCGCCAACATCATGGAAAAGCTCGGCATGGACGAGGACACGCCCATCGAGCATGGCCTGGTCACGAGGGCCATCGAGCAGGCTCAGACCAAGGTCGAAGGGTTCCATTTCGACATCCGCAAGCACACCGTCGAATTCGACGACGTGATGAACAAGCACCGCGAGATCATCTACGGCGAGCGCCAGAAGATCATGAAACACGAAGACCTGCGCGAGGTCATCGTGGACATGATCCACGGCCAGCTGTCCCAGATGATCGGCTCGCACTGCGCCGACGAATACGGTGAGAACTGGGACACCGAGGGTCTCCTCAGCTCGCTGAAGCCCATCTTCCCAGTTCCGGAAGATTGGACACCCGAGGACTTCAAGCTCATGACCCGCGACGAGCTCGAGGAGATGATCCTCGACGCCGCGGACAAAGCCTACGAGGCCAAAGAGCAGCAGCTCAGCCCGCCGCTCATGCGCCACATCGAGCGCCTGGTGCTGCTGAAGATCATCGACACCCTGTGGGTGGACCACCTGACCACCATCGACGATCTGCGCGAGGGCATCGGCCTGCGGGCCTATGGCCAGCAGGATCCGCTCGTGGCCTACAAGGCGGAGGCGTACGACCTCTTCCAGAGCCTTATGGCGACCATCGAGCACGACGTGGTGCACGCCATCTACAACGTCAACCTCGTGGTTCAACCGCCGCCCACGGCCCTCGGAGCGCAGCCCGGCCCAGCGGAAGCGCCTCCGGCTGCGCCTTCGCCGAACGGCCGGCGGCAGGAGTCCAGCAGGCAGGCCGCCCGATCCTACAGCCAATCCCCCTATGCGCACGCGAGCACGAACCGCCAGGAGGCCGGCGAGCGGCGCCCCGTCGCGGCAGCAACGAAGATCGGTCGGAACGATCCTTGCCCCTGCGGCAGCGGCCGCAAGTACAAGCGCTGCCACGGGGCCGGCGCCTGATCGCTCTCTTCGGCTAGGACTACCGCTCGGAAAGCTGCCGGCGCACGGGCCGGGGGCAGGTGCGGCGCGCTACTTGACGACGACCGTTCCGGTCATGAACGGATGCAGCGTGCACAGGTAGTTGAACGTCCCGGCCGAGCTGAACGTATGGCTATAGCTCTGGCCCTTCTGCAGCACCTCTGACACCCAGCTGTTGTCCGTGGCGCCCACGGTGTGAATCGTGGGACCGGCGTTGTTCCAGATCACCGTCCCTCCGGCGGAGATGGTGATGGTGGCCGGCTTGAAGTCGAAATCCTCGGTCGTCACCGTCACCGAAGCTGCGGCGGGCTTCACCGCCGCGGTCGGCGATGGGGCGGGCGGTGCGGTGGGAGCCGCGGTAGGGGGCGTGACGGTGGGAACGGCAGGCTTGGCGCTGGCGGGAGCGGGGACGGCCGGCTTTGGGCTGGCGGCTCCCGCCGACGCGGGCACCGTCACGACCGCTGCGCTCGCCGGCACTGACGCAGCAACCGATCTGACAGGCTCAGTGGGCGTTGGCGAAGGCGTCGAGGTTGGCGAGGGCGCGCTCGGGGTCGCCGTGGACGTGGAGGCCGGCGTTGCAGCGGTCGCGGCAGCGCTGGCCGAAGATGGGCTGCTCGCTGGCGCAGAGGTCGCGCTGCCACAACCGGACAGCAGCAGACAGGCCAGCGCAAGGCCCGGCAGTCGCCGGAAGGCAGTCAGCAAAGCCTTCTCCAGGTTGGCCGGCAGGTGTTCGGAGGGCCACCCGCCGCTTGTTTCTTGACCGCGGAAAGGTCGGGCTTTAGTATAGGCCAGGCTGAAATATTGCCAGTTTGCTAGCTATGCCAAAGGAGAAGGGAATGCGAATCTTCGTGCGGATAGGCATCACGATAACGTTGCTGGTCGCCGCGCTGAGCACGCCGCTGGGGGCCTTCGCCACCGCCCAGAACTGGACCGTTACTACCGGTGGAACACAGGATCAGGCCATCCAGGCGCTCGTCTTCGGTCCTGCCAAGCTCACGGTCGATCAGGGCGACGGCGTAACCTGGCACATCGGATCGGGCGAGCCGCATACGATCAGCTTCGGCTGGCCGTCACCGATCAACCCGGCCAGCCCGGAAGCCACGACGCCGGTGGCGGGAACCGCCTGGGACGGCACCAACAAGGTCAGCTCCGGCCTGGCGTTCAAGGACTACACCCTGACCATCACGGCCGCGCCGGGAACGTACACCTACCTGTGCCTGATCCATCCCGGTATGGCCGGGCAGCTGGTGGTCCAGGCGCCGGGCACGGCCTATCCGCAAACCCAAGACCAGGCCAGCGCTACCGGCAACCAGCAGATCCAGGCCGCTATCGGCGCCACGCAAGCGCTGGTGGCCGCTGCCAACGTGACCCAGGCGCGGGGCGCCGGCGGCAGCACCACCTGGACGGTGCCGAGCAGCGTCGGATCGGGCAACGCCTACAGCGCGCGCTTCCTGGGTGGGGACCTCACGGTGAAGGTCGGTGACACGGTGACCTGGACCGATACCGATCCGGTCGTGCCGCACACGGTCACCTTCTCTTCCGGAGGGCCGACCATCACTCCGGCCCAGCCGGGCTTTGAGAAGTACTTCGCGCCGTCCGGCGGCAACACCTACAACGGCACCGGACTGGTGAACTCGGGGCTCTATGGCCCTGTGCCCGGTGCCCCGAAGAGCTACAGCCTGCAGTTCACCGCGCCCGGAACGTACAAGTACTACTGCATCCTGCATGCCGAGCTGGGCATGGTTGGCACGATTACCGTCGTCGGCGGCGCGCCGATCCAGGCGCCCGTCCAAGCGCCGGCGGCGCTGCCCAAGACCGGCGGCGGCAGTGGCGTCCCAGGCGTTCCAGCCTGGTCGTACGTCCTGGGCGCCGTCTTGCTCGGGGGTGCTCCCCTCGCTGGTCGGCGTCTGCGCCGGCGCTAGCGTTCGAACAGGCCCAGGGCCGAGAGCGTTTTCTCACCACTCGACCCTGGGCCCTAAACGCCCAATCCCCCCTATACTTCGCTGGCTCATGCAAGAAGTTCGCGATCGCTTGATCGCCTTACGCTCGCGTATCTCTGACCTCCTGGTGCGACTTTGACCTGCCTGCGAAAGAACAGGAGGCTGCTCGCCTAGAACAGGAGTCGACCCAACCCGACTTCTGGGACGACAACCGGGCGGCGCAGGCGACGATGGCGCGCATCGCCGGCCTGCACGAGCAAACGGACCACTGGCGAGAGATCGCGCGGCAGGTCGACGATCTGTGGGCGCTGTTCGAGCTGGCCGAGGCCGATGAGGACGAGGACCTGGCCAGGGACATCCAGTCACAGGCAGCGGAGCTGAGCACACGGATCGACGAGCGCGAGTTCGAGCTGTTCCTGTCGGGCGAGTACGACCACAGCAACGCCATCCTGGCGGTCCACGCGGGAACGGGAGGAGTCGATTCGCAGGACTGGACCCAGATGCTGCTGCGCATGTACCTGCGCTGGGCTGAGGACCACAAGCTCAAGACCGAGGTGGTGGATACCTCCGAGGGGGAAGAGGCCGGCATCAAGAGCGCCACGGTGGAGATCACCGGGCGGGACGCCTACGGGTACCTCAAAGGCGAACGCGGCGTGCACCGGCTGGTGCGCCTGTCACCCTTCGACGCCGCCCACCGCCGTCACACCTCGTTCGCGCTGGTGGAGGTGATGCCCGAGGTCGAGGAGGATGGCGCGATAGAAATCGATCCGAAGGACCTGCGCGTCGATACCTACCGTTCCACCGGGGCCGGCGGCCAGCACGTGAACAAGACCGAATCGGCAGTGCGCATCACGCATCTGCCGACCGGGATTGTCGTCACCTGCCAGAACGAGCGATCGCAGATGCAGAATCGCGACGTGGCGATGAAGATCCTGCGCGCCAAGCTGGTGGAAAAGCGGCTCGAGGAGCAGCAGGAAGAGCACGCCCGCATGAAGGGCGAGTATCACGCGGCCGACTTCGGCAACGCCGTTCGCTCCTACGTGCTGCACCCCTACACCATGGTGAAAGACAACCGCAGCGGACACGAGACCTCAAACGCTCAGGGTGTGCTGGACGGCGATCTCGATGGCTTCATCCAGGCGCATCTGAAGAGCACTATCGGGTCCTAGAGGCGTCGGACGAGGCGTCAAGCTGCTGTTTTAACGGCTCGTTCTATCATTTCGTCGGCACACTTCGCTTAGGAGTTTCAGTTGGCAGTAGCCCAGCCGCAGCAGGATACCCCGCGGACCAAGTTCGCTTACGACGAATGGATGGAAGGTCGCGGAGTGCCCGTTCATCGCGGCTTCTTTGTTCGCGACGTACGCAGCGTGGAGCTGAGCTGGTGGGAGGAGCGCAAGTGCAACGCTGCGTTCATCCAGCTCATGGGCCAGGAAGGCGTGAGTGAGGCCCGAGTGACCGAGATCCCTCCCGGCCAGACGCTTCCACCATACCGGCTGGCTGTCGACGAAGTCGTCTACGTGGTCTCAGGGCGCGGCGTGACGAGCGTGTGGAACGATGCGGCGCCAACGCCGAAGAGCTTCGAGTGGCAGGACCGCTCGATGTTCCTGGTGCCGAACAACGCCTACCGCCAATTCAGCAACATGCAGGGCGAGAAGCCCGTCCGGCTGCTGCACTACAGCTACCTCCCCCTGGCCATGTCGATCGTGCCTGACCCGGATTTCTTCCTCAACAATCCCTATCAAGCCAGGGTGAGCGAGTTCGCCACCCAGCAGGACTTCTTCTCTGAAGCCAAGGTCGTGAACGGCGGCGGGGGCTTGCGCTGGACGGACTCAGGAGACCCCAACCGCGCCTTCTGGTACGGCAACTTCTTCCCCGACATGAGCGCCTGGGACAAGCTCGACGCCAACACGCATCGGGGCGCGGGCGGAGCCACGGTAACGATCCAGTTTGCCGGCTCGGACATGAGCTGCCACATGTCAGTCTTCCCGCCGCTGACGTACAAGAAGGCGCACCGCCACGGACCCGGCCGGGTGATCATCATTCCCGGCGGCGAGGGCTACTCCGTCATGTGGGAAGAGGGCCGCGAGAAGATCATCGTCCCCTGGCAGGAAGCGGCGCTGTTCGTCCCGCCAAACCGCTGGTTCCACCAGCACTTCAATCTCGGTGGCAAGGCTGCGCGCTACCTGGCGCTGCACCCACCCATGCAGTTCCATGGCTACGCCGAGAAGGTCGAGGACCGGCTCCGTGACCAGATCGAGTACTCAGCCGAGGATCCCGCGGTGCGCCAGCTCTTCGAGGAGGAGCTTGGCAAGCGCGGACTGAAGTCAGCCATGCCTGAGCAGGCCTACAAAGATCCCAACTACGAGTGGGAGCCGAAGAAGTTCTGAGAAGGTAGCCGCACCGGCTCACCTCGGCAAGACCGTGTAGCGCGGGGCCTCGCGCCCCGCCGTTCCGGATTGCCCTCCCAATCCCTTGCAAAGCTAAGACGATCTCGAGCTGCCTGGGCGCGGGGCCTCGGCGCGCTGCACCCGGCGGAGCGACGGATGCCGGGAAACCCAACCGTAGAGACGGGGGCCGTCTCCTAGCCGGCCAGGCCGCGGGCTACGGCGCTGCGGACCAGCGAATCATCCAGGATCAGCTGCACGTCGAAATCGGGCACGTCGCTGTTGGTTCGGGACAGCTCATCCATGGCGTCGGCGAACTGAGATGGCCGCGGATAGGGCAGCTGGGCGATGACTTTGCCGACGTAGTAGTCGTAGGTCGCCGCCAGGGCGCGGTCATCGCTGCCGAAGTAGGTCCTCAGCACGCCGATGGAGCGGGCGCGATCGCGCCGCGCCAGAGCGATCGCTTCGACACGGGCGTCGATGTAGCGCTGAGCCACGTCGCGATTGTCGTCCAGCCAGGAGCGGCGCACCATGATGGCCGTCTGTGACGCGGGAAACCGCGGATCAGGCATGTCGACCAGGCTGTGGAAACCCTGCGCCTCCAACAGCAGCGTGTCGGGAGGGTCGTCCACGACGCCCTGAATGGCACCCCGCAGCAGGGCGATCGTCCCGATCTGACGGCTCTCTACAGGCAGCACGAGGGCATCGCGGTCGGGCACGATGCCGAGCCGGCGCAGGACGACTCGGGTCGCGACGTCGCCTGAGCTGCCCACCGCGCCAGCCGCCAGCTTCTTCCCCTTGAGATCGGCGCCTGTCCTGATCTCGTTCGGAACCATCAACTGATAGGGGTACACCGGCACCGGCATGCCGATGACCACCACGTCGCCGCCACTCACGTCCGCGGCAACGGCATCCGAGCCGCCCGACTCGATGACGTCCACCTGTCCCGCGACCAGCGCCGTCATGGCGTTGTTGCCGCCGGGGATGAGCAGCAGGGACAGGTCGAGGGCGTGCTTTTGAAAGATGCCGCTGTCCCTGGCCAGCCACAATGGCAGCATGCCTCCGCTTACTGCCGAGTAGGCAACCCGGACTCTGGCCGGCGTTGGCGGCGTGGGCGTGGGCTCGGACAAACCGCTCGGCAGGCCGGCGCAGCGCGCGAGCAGCATCGTGAGCAGCACGGTACCAGCGAAGCTGCGAATCACCGGTTGGCCGCGACACCCACCGTCATGCCCAAACGCCGGACAGCGTCAGCCCGATCCGTGGACGGATCGTGTGCTCCCAGTCCAGCGCTCGCCACGAGGCCGGCCCTCAGGAATGCGCGGCGAGAAGATCGTCCTGCTCGGCCAGCACCTCGGCCCGAGGCCCGCCCACGGCGGGGAACACCAGCGACTTGACCACCACCGGGACGGCCTGCGCCGGACGCAGGATCTCACCGATGTCGATGAAATCGAACTCGTTCAGCTCGATGCCGTCCACGGAGATGACGTCGTTGGTAACACCGAGGTCGCCCCGCAGGATGTCGCCGATGAGGTTGCCGAAGTCGTTGTTGAAGACGGTGATCAGCGGTAACCCTGCGTCGAGGCTGTCCTTCATGCCTTGCATGATGCCGCTCGCCAGGTTTCGCAGCAGCTGATACCGCGGTGTCCCGTTCCAACCCACCGCCAGAGCCACCACCTGCCTGCCCGGAACGAGATCCAGGCGCTCGTGGGCTCGATGAATGGCTCGGGCAATGAGCTCCGGCTCGATCTCCTCGCGACGCGGCAGCCGCGGGTAGATGACCTGAAGGTTATGGAGCGGCAGCACCTTCGGGCGCGAGATGTGGATGGTGTTGCCGCTCACCTGGACCGTGAACTGCGATGCGCCGATCACGGTTGCCCGGATGCGCTCGCCGGCCTGCGCCAGCGGCGCCGGCAGCCCTCCAGCGGCAATGTGCCGCCGAATGGCATCGGACAGCGGCCGGGCGAGATCGCCGAAGCTGCGCTCTTCGCGCTCGTACAGATACTCCGACACACCGCCCGAAAACGTGACCGCCTGGATGGCGCGGTGTGAATGCAGGGCCGGCGTGAGCATCAGCCGTTCGGTGAGCGGGGCGGTATCGTGCGAGTGGCCGGATCGAATCCCCGGGCCGTGGTGCTCCGAGTGGCCGGCGTCATGATGGCCATGGCCGTCATAGTGCGCATGCGGGTGGTCGTGCTCGTGCGACGAGCCAGCCAGCGCCACCACTTCCATCAGCACCTCGGCCAGTCGGGCCGACAGCTTTTCGAACACGCCGGGTTCGGGAATTGTGCCGAGCTCGAGCTCCAGGCCCAGCTCGGCCGCGACTTCACGCGCCGAGGGCTCGATGCGGGCGATCCGTCCCTCAGCGTCGAGGGCGACCAGCCGCCCGCCCACGTTGACCGCGGCGGTCTCCAGGATGTCGCCGTCGTGAATCAGGGCGAGCTTGGTCGTACCGCCGCCGATGTCGATGTTGAGCAGCGTTTGATGCAGCTCGCGAGACAGGGCCACGGCGCCCGATCCGTGCGCCGCCAGCACCGCCTCGAGATTGTGCCCGGCGGTTGCGCACACGAACTTGCCCGACTCACCCGCCAGCCCCTCGGCGATGCTGCGCGCATTTTCGCGCTTGACCGCCTCGCCGGTGAGGATGATGGCGCCGCTGTCGACCTCTTTGGGCTTGATGCCCGCTTCCCGATAGGAGCGATGGACGAAATCGGCCAGCTTGTTGGCGTCGATGTTGTTGTCGGGCGTGTAGGGGGTCAGCAAGATCGGGGAGCGGTGCACGACTTCGCGCAAAACCACCACGTACCGGCTGGACAGCAGATCGCCCTGCCGCTTGAGGTACAGCTGGGAAAACATGAGATGCGATGTGGACGAGCCTACGTCGATACCGACGGTTACGAGCCGCACCAGCTCGCCCGTCGTCAGCGCTTGTTCGGTTGCATCGCCATACGTGTAGTGTTCGTGCTCGAAGTCATCGTCGTGCATAGGCAGTAGACAGCATACCGGTTCGGACCCTTCCAGACACCAAGGAAGAGGCGCAGGCCAGGCCTCGCACACAACGGCGCCACGTTGCTGGCACGATTCTGGCTGCACGGTGTTTCCGACATGAAACACCGCCAGATTCCTCTTGCCATCCTTCTCGCCCTGCTGGTCAGCCTGGGCGGCGTCGCTCAGGCCAGCGCCCAAATCATCACGGCCGACTTCCAGATCGCCGGCGGACGCTTCTACACACAGGCTAACGGAGGCGTGAGCGGCGCCGGGTTTGCCGTGACCGACGGCGCCGGGGTGCCGGTGTGGACCTGGTTCCAGCGTTACGGTGCAACCAGCCTGCTGGGCTATCCCAATACCGGGCGGTTCGTGCTCGACGGCTTCGTGGTGCAGGGCACCCAGCGGGTGCTCCTGCAATGGCGGCCCGACACGCAGACCATGGCCTTCGTGAACATCTTCGACCGGCTGCACGATGCCAACCTCGACCCGGTGCTGCAAGCCACCTATCAGATCCCACCGCAGATCGATAACTCCGCAGCCGAAAAGGGCATGACCTTCGACCAGGTAGCGGCGCTGCGCCAGGCCTGGCTGGATTTCCCCAACCCCGCCTTCAAGAACTTCTACTTCGCCGACCCGTTTCACATCGACCATTTCGGGCTGCCGACGTCGCACATCACCGACTTCGGGCCATTCCTGACCATTCGCCTCCAACGCGTCGCGTTCCAGCTGTGGAAGGTGGATGGCCCGGCCGGTATCAAGGCCGGCCAACTCGTCCTGGTGCTGGGATCGGACATCGCCAAGTCGCTGAACTTCTACCCGCAGGACGCCAGCACGCCGACCGCCGCCCCGGTGGCCGTTCCGCCGCCCGCGCCGAGCACGACCGGCCTACAGTACGGCTTCGGGGCGCAGGTCGTGGGCGGGCAGGAGGCCCAGGCGATCGCCGGCACGCAGGACGCTGGCTTCCGCTGGCTGCGGCAGCAGGTGCGCTGGTGCGACGTGCAGCCAGACAAGACCAAGCCGCCCGATTGGACCGAGCTGGATAGGATGGCCAGCGACGCCGCTGCGGGCGGCATGGACGTGCTCTTCAGCGTGGTGTGCGCCCCCTCCTGGGCAGCGGTCGCAAATGGCGAATTCCCGCAGAACCCGGCCGATGCGGCCGCCTTCTTCTCCGCCATGGCCTCCAAGTTCAAAGGCCGAGTGGAAGCTTACGAAGTCTGGAACGAGGAGAACTTCGCCCGCGAGGTGGGACCCGGCAACATCAACGCCGGCAGCTTCGTGGAGCTGCTGCGGGCGGTTTATCCGGCAATCAAGGCGGCAGACCCCTCAGCCATCGTCGTATCGGGAGCGCCTACGCCAACCGGCGTGAACGATCCCAACATCGCCATGGACGACCTGACCTACCTGTCCAACATGTACGCCTACCAGAACGGGGTGGTGAAGCAGTTCTTCGACGTGCTGGGCGCCCACCCCCAGGGCTACGGCAACCCGCCGGAGCAGACCGTGGCCAATCACACCCAGCCCAACTTCTCCAATCACCCCAGCTTCTTCTTCCGGCGGGCGGAGGACTACCACGGCCTCATGGCACAGGTGGGCGACGGCAGCAAACCGATTTGGGCCACGGAGACCGGCTATGACTCGAATCCCCAGGCCCCAGCCGGGTACGAGTACGCCCGCACCATCACCGAGCAGCAGCAGGCCGACTACCTGGTGCGCGAGTTCAACTACGTCAAGGCCAACTGGCCGTGGATGGGCGTGATGTTTGTGTGGAATCTCAATTTCCAGGCCGTAGTGCCGCCAACCGACGAGAAGTGGGGCTTCGGCGTGGTCCGGTCCGACTATTCGCCGCGCCCGGCCTATGTCGCGCTGGAGAACATGGGGAAGTGAGGGGCGAGGGTTGAGGGTTGAGGGTTGAGGGTCAGGGTTGAGGGTCGAGGGGCGAGGGTTGAGGGGCGAGGGTTGAGGGTTTAGGGTCGAGGGTTGAGGGGGTGAGGGTTAGGGTTGAGGGGTCAAGGTCGAGGGGGTCAGGGGTGGCGGTCGAGGTCTTGGAGGCGGGCGATATTGGCGGCTTCGCTCGGATCGGGCGCTTGCACGGCGAACCAGGCGTCGAGGATCTCGACGGCGGTTTCGGGACTGGTGCGCTTGAGGCTCATGACCAGGACGTTGGCATCGTTCCACAGCCTCGCGCCCTCGGCGATCCAGGGCTCCCAGGCCAACGCGGCCCGAACCCCAGGGACCTTGTTGGCCGCCATCGATGTTCCGGTGCCGGTCCAGCAGAAGAGCACACCCTGGTCTGCGCGCTGCTCGGCCACGTCGCTGGCCACGGCCTGCGCCACCTCCGGCCAGGGACCGGGCTCGTAAGCTCGAACAGTGTGGCCGCGGCGTTTGAGATCGGCTATAACCGCGTCCACGACGTCGGCGCGGTCGTCAAAGCCGACCGAGACGTTCATGAAACGGCAGCGTCAGGAGCCTGACGGCTTGGCAGCCTCGGAGGCTTCCTCCAGCGCCTCGCTGCGCAGGATGTCCCTAGCCGACTCGATGCGCTTGAGCAGCACGCGAGCCCATTCCTCCGGGACGTGCTTCTCACGGGTGTCGACGATAAGGCGCGCCAGCGCCGCCCGGATGATGGCCTTGAGGCGCGGCACGTCCTGGATGCGCTGCTCGATCCGGGCCCGCAGGTCCGCGGTCTCGCGCTGAAGCTCGCGCACGCGCTCCTCGGCCTCATCGCGCGCTCGCGCCTGGCGCTCGTACTCCTGCAGCGGAACCCATGACTCGGCCACGATCTCGGCCATGAGCCTGTGCTCTTTGGTCGTGCGCGGAACGGCCGCGAAGCCGTAGAAATCGCACAGCGCCTTGGTCAGCTCCAGCAGCGCCCGCTCGGACGGCTGGACCGGATTGGCCCGCCTGCCCGAGGCACCGGTCTTTTTCGACTCCTTGCGCTTGACGATGGCCGCCCGCGCCAGCTCCTTGATGCGCTCGGGCGGGATCTGCGGTTCAGCCGGCATCGACGCTCACTGGCTAAGCGTATCCAGCGCGGGCCTGCTGCCACAAGCCCAAACAAGTTAACCTTTACGTAGTGGTCAAGTTGTTCCTGGCAGCCATCCTGGTGGCCAGCTGGCTGGTGCAGTGTGATGGCGGCGCCGGCTCGGACTCGTTCGCTCCCATCGGCCCCGACGGCTGCCCGCTGGGCGTCGACACGGTCGCTCCCCGCGGCACCGAGCCAGGGAGCGCGAAGGTGGGCGTGACAGGTGCCCTGGGCGAGGCCGCGATGTATCTGGCCAACGCCGAGGGCTACTTCTCGGCTGAGGGCATACACGTCGAGCTGGTGAACTTCGACACCAGCTCGCGCATGGTCCCAGCGCTGGCGGCAGGCCAGCTCGACGTCGCATCCGGCAGCATTGGCCCCGGGCTGTTCAACGTCGCGCGGAGCGATCTGTGCATCAAGATGGTGGCTGCCCAGGGGCGAGAGGACACCGCCGCGAACGGTGTGTTCCTGTTTATCCGCAAGGACCTGATCGATGACGGCCACGTGGCCAGCTACCACGATCTGAAGGGCCTGAAGCTGGCGGTCGCCGCACGTGACAGCAGCAGCGAATACGCCCTAGCCAAAGCCCTGGAGGCCGGCGGCCTCTCCTCGGCGGACGCGCACATCACGCAGATGTCTTATCCCTCCATCCTGGCGGCCCTCGGAGGCCGGACCATCGACGGGGCGGTGCTGCCGGAGAGCATCGCCACCTCGGCCGAGCAGAGGGATCTCGGCGTGCGCTGGAAGCCGGTTGCCGACGTCGCGCCCGGCGTGCAGTTCGGGGCAGTGCTGTTCGCTCCACAGTTCACAGCCAGACGTGAGCTGGCCGTACGCTGGATGACGGCCTACCTGCGTGGAGCCCGGGACTACAACGATGCCTTCTTCCGGAACATTCGTCGCGACGAGGTTGTAGCCCTCCTGGCCCGCGAATCCCCGCTCAAGGACACGCGCATCTACGACGAGATGAGCTATCCGATGATCGATCCGAACGGAGCCCTGAACCTGGACAGCATTGCCGACCAGCTGTCGTGGTACGTGGCCAACGGCGAGATGCACCACGGCATGGACCTCTCGCGCGTCGTCGACCAGTCCATCGCCCGCAGCGCTGTCGACCGCCTTGGCCTGTACCCCAACCCCTGACCCCCCTAATTCTTTGACAAGCGTGGCCGCGGCGCGTACGCTTACTGATACGTTTGCACGACGACGTGCGAGCGCGGGACATCCCTAACCGGCGATCCACCAACAGGTGCCATGAGTGCACCGGTGTGTCGCCAGCCGCGATCGAGCGGTTATTACATGGCCCAAAAGGCCAGGTCGGGAATGTCTCGATTCCGTGGCGACCGGCACCCTTTGGTAGGACCGGCCGGCAGCCTTCCTGGGCCTGCCGGGATCGCGAGCGGCGTCGAGGCCTTCCAAAAGGAGGAGCCCAATGGCCGTCGCACAGCTGGACGAATTCGTTCAGCCCCACCACCGCCGCGCTGAAGGCACGCGCTTGAGCGGTTCGCACATCATCTGCGAGACCCTTCTTCGAGAGGGCGTCGATCTCGTCTTTGGCCTACCCGGCGGCGCCATCCTGCCGCTTTACCACGTGCTGCCGGAGTACCCACAGCTGCGCCACGTGCTGGTGCGCCACGAGCAGGGCGCGGCGCACGCCGCCGACGGTTATGCCCGAGCCACGGGCAGGCCAGGCGTGTGCATCGCCACGTCGGGCCCCGGGGCGACCAACCTGGTCACCGGCATTGCAACGGCCATGCTCGACTCTGTGCCCCTGGTGGCCATCACCGGCAACGTGGCCACGCACATGATCGGCAAGGACGCCTTCCAGGAGACCGACATTACCGGCGTGACCCTGCCTATCACCAAGCACAACTGGCTGGTGATGCGGCCGGAAGACATCGCGCCAACGATCAAAGAAGCCTTTCATCTGGCCACAACCGGCCGGCCGGGGCCCGTCCTGATCGACTTTCCGAAAGACGTCCAGCAGCAGCTGGCGGTATTCGAGTACCCCAAGGTGCTGCACATGCGCGGCTACAAGCCGACGCTATTCGGCAACATTCGCCAGATTCGCCAGGCGGTCAAGGCCATCCAGGAGGCCAAGAACCCGGTCATCCTGGCCGGCCACGGCATCAGCATTTCAGACGCGTACGATGAGCTGCAGGAGCTGGCGGAAACGGGTGACATCCCGGTGGTGCAGACGCTGCTCGGCCTTTCCACGCTGCCTGTGTCGCATCCGCTGTGCTTCGGCTTCTTCGGCATGCACGGCTCGGTGTACGCCAACCGGGCGGTGCACCAGGCGGACTTGGTGATCGGCATCGGCATGCGCTTTGACGACCGCGCCTGCGGCAAGTTCTCCGCCTTCGCGCCCAAAGCCAAGATGATTCACATCGACATCGACCCGGCCGAGATCGGCAAGAACGTGCGCTGCGACATCCCGGTGGTGGGCGACGCCAAGAACGTGCTCATGGTCCTGAATAAGGAGCTCAAAGCCCAGGGCGGGGCGCGGCACACCGAATGGGTGGACTCGATCCACCTCTGGAAGCGAGAGCGCCCCGGCATCAAGGTCCGCCACAGCGAGAAGCTGCTGCCTCAATTCGTGCTGAACAAGCTGTCCGAGGTCACCAAGGGCGAGGCCATCATCGTGTGCGACGTGGGCCAGCACCAGATGTGGGCGGCCCAGCACATCGCCTATCACAACCGCAACACCCACATCTCGTCCGGCGGTCTGGGGACCATGGGCTTCGGTTTCCCGGCGGCGATCGGCGCCAAGATGGGCCGCCCCGATGAGACCGTCTGGGCAGTGGTCGGCGACGGCGGCTTTCAGATGACGCTCCAGGAGCTGGCGACCGCGGTCCAGGAGAACATCGACGTCAAGGTCGCCATCATCAACAACGGCTACCTGGGTATGGTGCGGCAGTGGCAGGAGCTGTTCCATGACAACCGCTACTCCTCCGTGGCCATGTCCAACCCGGACTTCGCCAAGCTGGCCGAGGCCTACGGCGCCAAGGGCATGCGCTGCGTCCACAAGGCCGACGTGGAGAAGACCATCCGCGAGGCCATGGCTCACAACGGGCCAGTGGTCGTGGACTTCGTGGTGGAAGCCGAGGAAAACGTCTATCCCATCATTCCGGCGGGCACCACCGCGGCGGACCTGATCGAAGAGCCCGACCTGCTGGAGCAGGTGGAGGAGACGCACATCAACCTGCTCGAGGGAGAATCGCCGGCGCTGGCCACCGGCAGCCGTTCAAATGGCTCGAAACAGGGCAAACGTGGCCGTTAGCGCCAACGGGCTGGAGCGCCACACCATCGTGGCGCTGCTGGAGGACGAGCCCGGGGCGCTGAACCGCGTGGTCAGCCTGTTTCGCGCCCGGGGCTTCAACATCGCCAGCATGACCGTGGGCCCGACCGAGACCGCTAACCTCTCGCGCCTCACGCTCGTAGTCGACGCCGACGAGAGCGTGCTGGAGCAGATCACCAAGCAGCTCTACAAGGTCATCGAGGTCCTCAAGGTGACCGACCTGAGCGAAGACAAGGTAGTCGCCCGCGAGCTGGCCCTCATCAAGGTTTCGTGCAACAGTCAGACGCGGGCCGAAGTCATGCAGATGGCCGACATCTACCGGGCACGCATCGTGGACGTGGCCATCGATTCGGTCATCGTCGAGTGCACCGGCGAAGAGGACAAGATCGACTCGCTGATCTCCTTGCTGCGCCGTTTCGGCATCAAGGAGATCTCACGTACCGGCCGCGTGGCAATGCTGCGCGGCGCCAGTGGGGCCACCAGGGTCCTGGACGACGAATAGGCGTAAGAGCGCCATTACATAGGAGCGAAAGCGAAGCATGCCAGTCAGGGTTTACTACGACAAAGACGCCGATTTGAACCTGCTCAAGGGCAAGAAGATCGCCATCCTGGGCTACGGCTCACAGGGCCACGCTCACGCCTTGAACCTCAGGGACAGCGGCCTCGAAGTTGCCGTCGGCCTTTACCCAGGGTCGAAGTCGGCCAAGGTGGCCGAAGAGGACGGCGTCACGGTGATGCGCACCGACGAGGCCGCGGAGTGGGCCGACACCGTCATGATCCTGCTACCCGACCACCTGCAGGCGGGCGTCTATCAGCGTGACGTGGAGCGCCATCTCAAGCCGGGCAAGACCCTGATGTTCGCACATGGCTTCACCATCCACTTCAACCAGATCGTGCCGCCCAAGGACGTGGACGTGGCGATGATCGCGCCCAAGGCTCCGGGGCATCGCTGCCGCGAGGAGTTCGTGGACGGACGCGGCGTTCCCTGCCTGGTGGCGGTGTATCAGGACGCGTCCGGCAAGGCCATGCAGAACGCGCTGGCCTACGGCAAGGCCTTCGGCGCCGGCCGGGCAGGCATCCTCGAGACCACCTTCCGCGAAGAGACCGAGACCGACCTGTTCGGCGAGCAGTCGGTGCTGTGCGGCGGCGTGACCGCGTTGATGCAGGCCGGCTTCGAGACCCTGGTGGAGGCGGGCTACGCGCCCGAGAGCGCCTACTTCGAATGCATCCATGAGATGAAGCTGATCGTGGACCTGATCTATGAAGGCGGCATGGCGCGCATGCGCTACTCGGTGTCCGACACGGCAGAGTACGGCGACTACAGCCGCGGCCCGCGCATCATCACCGAGGACACCAAGAACGAGATGCGGCGCATTCTCAAGGAGATCCAGACGGGACAGTTCGCCAAGGAGTGGATCTCGGAAAACCAGGTGGGCCGGCCGAGCTTCCTGGCCCTCCGCAAGCGCAACGCCGAGCACCAGCTGGAGCAGGTCGGCAAAGAGCTGCGCTCGATGATGCCCTGGATCAAGGCCGGCGGGCATTAGGGAGTGAAGAGTGAAGAGTGAAGAGTGAAGAGTGAAGAGTGCCAGCGGCGGGCGCCTCGCGCCTCACGCCCAGCGACCAGCGCCTGGCGACCAACGCCTCGCGCCTCACGCCCAGCGACCAGCGCCTGGCGACCAGCGTCTCGCGCCTCACGCCCAGCGACCAGCGCCTGGCGACCAACGTCTCGCGCCTGCGACCAGCGACCAGCGACTCGCGCCTGGCCACCAGCGACCAGCGACCAGCGACCAGCGCCTAGCGCCTAGCGCCTAGCGCCTAGCGCCTAGCGCCTAGCGTCTAACGACTAGCGTCTAACGACCACTCAGGAGGCAAGCAGAATGGCTCAGCACATCGCGATCTTCGACACCACGCTGCGGGACGGCGAGCAGTCACCCGGCTGCTCCCTTACCTATCCCGAGAAGATCGAGATTGCCCACCAGCTTGCCCGGCTGGGCGTGGACGTTATCGAAGCAGGCTTCCCCATTTCATCGCCAGGCGATTTCCAGGCGGTGCAGACCATCGCCCGGCAGGTCAAGGGGCCAACGATCACCGGCCTGGGCCGGGCCGTGGAGAAAGACATCGACGCCGTCTGGGAGGCGGTCAAGGACGCCGAGAAGAAGCAGATCCACATCGTCCTATCCGTCTCGGACATCCACATCGAACGAAAGCTGAAGAAGACGCGCGCGGAGGTGCTGCAGCAGGGCATCAGGGCGGTGCAGTACGCCAAGCGCTACTGCGATGAGGTCGAGTATTCGCCCGAAGACGCCGGCCGCGCCGATCCTGAGTACCTGTACGAGACCATCCACGAGATGATCAAGGCCGGCGCCACGGTCATCAACATCCCGGACACCACGGGCTACGTCCTGCCCCAGGAATGGGGTGAGCTGATCGCCAACGTGTTCAAGTTCGTGCCCAACGCCAACGATGCCACCATCTCTGTGCACTGCCACAACGACCTGGGGAACGCTGTGGCCAACAGCATCGCCGCGGTGATGAACGGCGCCCGCCGCATCGAGTGCACCATCAACGGCATCGGCGAGCGCGCCGGAAATGCCTCGCTCGAAGAGATCGTCATGACCATCAAGAAGCGGCTGCACGCCTATGGCTACGAGACCGGCGTCGATTCGACGCAGCTGGTTCAGACCAGCCGGCTGGTGAGCACGCTGATGTCCATGCCGGTGCAGGCCAACAAGGCCGTCGTCGGCGCCAACGCGTTCGCCCATGCTTCGGGCATCCACCAGGACGGCGTGCTGAAGGACCGGCTGAACTACGAGATCATGACGCCCGAAGAGGTGGGCTGGGTCGAAAGCAACATCGTCCTCACCGCGCGTTCGGGCCGCCACGCGTTCCAGCACCGGCTCGAGAAGCTGGGCTTCGTCCTGACCGGCAAGGATCTGGACAAGGCATGGGAGCGCTTCCTCGACGTCGCCGACAAGAAGAAGGAGGTCGGTGACCTCGACCTGGAGGCCATCGTCAGCGACGAGATGCGCATTGCCCACGAGGCCATCCGCCTGCAGGCGGTCAACATCAACACCGCATTCCCCAACGGCATGCCTACAGCCTCAGTGCGCCTGGTGAACGCGGACGGCCAGGAGATGACCGAGTCGGCCATCGGCACCGGCCCGGTCGACGCCACCTACAAGGCCATCAACAAGGTCGTCGGGGTTCCGAACAAGCTCACCGAGTACACCGTCCAGTCCGTGACCGAGGGCATCGACGCGGTGGCCAACGTGACGATCCGGGTGGAGAGCCAGAACGAGCAGTTCATCGGCCGCGGCGCCGACACCGACATCTTGATCGCCAGCGCGCAGGCCTACGTTAACGCGCTCAACAAGATCGTGGCCTCACGCAAGGACCTGCGAGCGAAGGCGCCGGCCGGCGTATAGCCGCGCCGCCGAACTGACGTCCGGCGTTACAACGACGCTCAGCCGGGCCCGTCGGCGGGGAGAATAACGTAGCTGCCGCCATCCAGCGGACGTATGGCGCGGAAATGCCGCTGATCGTACGTCAAGATGCGCCTTGTCCCAGTCCGGAAGGCGGCAACCACGATGGATAGATCGGCCAACCCCAGGTTCAGCCCGGCATACTGCCGGTCGAAGGTCCGTGCCAGCTCATAGTCGGACGGTTCTAGACAAAAGAACGTAAACCGGCCGGCCACAAGATCGTCGAGAAAACGGCGCCGGGCAGCGGTGCCGACTCGCTCGGACAGCAGATAGTCGACTTCCGCGGTGACCTGCCCGGTGATTACGAGGTCGCCAGGCTCGGCCTGCAGGAGCGCCGTCACAGCCGCCCGCTGTGGATGGTCCGGCGTACCGAGTACGACCAGGGGAGCAGTATCGACGACGAGGCTCACGCCGGCGGTTTGCCCGCGGGCTCGGCTCCGAACGAATCCGCGCCGAAGCCGGCCATGAGCTCTGCCTCGGGGATCTCCTCGATGAATCGCGGCGCCCCCGCGGCGCGTGGAGCAAATTCGCTATTTCGGGCGAGTGCGAAATCGCGGTCGGGTGACTGCCGAGCGTATTGCAGGATCGCCTCCCGTACGACCTCCGCCTGGGATCGGTGTTCCCGCTCCGCGACACGCTTGAGTGCCACAAGCTCTTCATTGTTCAGGTAGACACTCGTCTTCTTCACTGATATAGGGTAGCCTATAGGGCACCGCGGCTGATGCGACAATGGCAGCCGTGAGCATCTCGATAGCGGAAACCATCGCGGGCATTCGGCCGCTCGATCAGGGCGCCATGGAGGCCGCGCGGGCCCGGCAGGACATCTTGACCAAGCCGCAGGGAGCGCTCGGCCGGCTGGAGGAGATCAGCATCCGGCTGGCCGGGATCACCGGGCAGCGAATCCCGCGAATTGGCCGTAAGGTGATCATCGTCATGGCCGCCGACCACGGCGTGACGGCGGAAGGCGTCTCGGCCTACCCGGCCGAGGTGACGCCGCAGATGGTGGCCAACTTCGATGCCGGCGGAGCCGCGATCAACGTCCTGGCACGCCACGTGGGCGCTGAGGTACGAGTCGTGGACATGGGCGTGGGCAGGCCCACCGCCAACTTCGCCCACGGGGCGGCAATGACACCGGAACAGGCGCGGGACTGCGTCGAACGCGGCGTCGCGGCCGCCTGCGAGGAGATCGACGGGGGAGCCACGCTTCTGGCAACCGGAGACATGGGCATCGGCAACACCACTGCCAGCAGCGCGGTGGTGGCGGCGATCACCGGCCATCCGGTGCGGCAGGTGACGGGCCGCGGGACCGGTGTGAGTGACGAGCAGTTCGAGCGCAAAGTAGCAGTCATCGAGCAGGCGCTGCGCGTGAATCAACCGGATAGGCAGGACGCCCTCGACATATTGGCCAAGGTCGGCGGATTCGAGATAGGGGCGATCGCCGGCGTTATCCTGGGCGCCGCGTCGCGGCGCGTGCCGGTCATCGTCGACGGCTTCATCTCCGGTGCCGGGCAGCTGATCGCCTCGGAGCTGTGCGGCGCAGCCATGGATTACACCTTCGCGGCCCATCGCTCGGTGGAGATTGGCCATGCCATCGTGCTCAACCGACTGAGCCAGCTGCCACTGCTGTCACTCGACCTGCGCCTCGGCGAAGGCACCGGCGCCGCGCTGGCCATGTCTATCGTCGAAGCCGCGGCGAAGATCCTGGCGGAGATGGCGACCTTTGGCGACGCCGGCGTGTCCGAGGCGCTCGACAAGCAGGCTGAAAGCGGCGCCACGTCTTGACCCGGCTCCTCAGCCGCGCACGACGACGCTGAACGACCTCCTCGTCCGGCCCTTCTTCGCCGCGCTGGGCTTCCTGACCGTGTGGCGCTTGCGCCTTGGTGGCGAGCAGCAGCCGAAGGATCGCGGCCGCAGCCTGCACTTCTTCGGGCTGGTCGGTCTGATGATCGGCGGACTGCTGGTCGGGCTGGATTTCGCGACGCGCCGCTGGTGGCCGGCCGACGTCACCAACGGGCTCATGTTGGCGGTGCTGCTGCTGGTCACCGGAGGACTGCATTTCGACGGCCTCATGGATACGTGCGACGGCATCTTCAGCCATCGGACGAAAGAGCAGCGCCTGGAAATCATGCGCGACAGTCGCAGCGGCGCCTTCGGCGTAGCCGGAGCCGCGCTGGACGTCCTGCTGTGGTGGACGTGCGCCGTAGACCTCACCGGCGAGCATCACTACGCTGCCATGCTGGTGATGGCCACGACCTCTCGCGCCGGCATGGTCCTGGCTCTCGCCCTCTTCCCGTACGCCCGCTCCACGGGCTTGGGGCGCGACTTCTATGACTTCGGCAGCCGCTGGTCCCTGCTTCCGAACCTCCTTCTGGCCGCGGTGGTGGGTTATGCGCTGCTCGGCAGCTCCGGCCTGTTCGCGGCGGCGGCGGGGCTGGCAAGCGCGATACTGGCGGGCATGTACCTCATGACCAGGCTGCCCGGCCTGACCGGGGACTGCTACGGCGCGGTCAACGAGGTCGTCCAGATCGCGACGCTGTTCACCCTCGTGCCGCTGCTGTCCTGATGGACTACCCTTCCGCGCTGGCCTACCTCTATTCGTTCGCCAACTACGAGGTGTCAGCCATGTCGCCGCGCACGGACATGCGACTGGACCGCATGCGCCGCCTGCTCGAGCTGGCCGGCAATCCCCAGCAGCGCTTTCGATCGGCCCTGATCGCCGGGACCAAGGGCAAGGGCTCCACCGCCGCGATGCTGGCCTCCGCCGTCCAGGCTTCGGGTCTACGCACGGGCTTCTACTCCTCGCCCCACCTGACGACCCACCGTGAGCGCATTCGCGTCAACAGCGCACCGATCTCAGCGGCCGAGCTCGCCGAGCTGATCGCCGGCGTGCAGCAGCTGCTGCAGGCGTACGACCCGTCTGCGCTGGGCGCACCGACGACCTACGAGCTGGGCACACTTATCGCCTTCCAGCACTTTGCTAACCAGGCCGTCGAGCGAGCGGTCGTCGAGGTCGGTCTGGGCGGACGTCTCGACGCCACCAACGTGCTGGAGCCCGACCTCTCCATCTTCGCGCCTATCAGCTTCGACCACATGGCCGTCCTGGGCGACACACTGACGGCTATCGCCACCGAGAAGGCGGGAATCATCAAAGAGCGCACCCCTATCGTCAGCGCGCCCCAAGAGGACGAGGCGCTGGAGGTGCTGCGCCGCATCGCAGCGGAGCGACATGCGCCATTCCGGATAGCGCCGCCCGCTCTCGAGGCGGCCGCTCCCGTTCGTCTTCGCGCCGGGGAGCCGCTGCCGGAGGTAGTGGGACAGCAAATGACCCTGCCCGGCTGTCAGAGCTCGCAATACGTGAGCGCCGGCCAGCCGGCCATGCTGCCGCTGCTGGGCACGCACCAGCTCGTGAATGCAGGCGTGGCTGCTGCCGCCGCCCGCCTCTGGGAAATCGACGATGAGGCAATCGCCGCAGGGCTGGCGAAGGTTCGCTGGCCCGGCCGGCTCGAGATCGTGAGCAAACGTCCCTTGGTGGTGACCGACGGCGCTCAGAACGTGGCTTCCATAGAAGCGCTCGTGGCGGCGCTGCGGCGGCACTTCGACTTTCGCCGGCTGCGTATCATCGCCGGCTTCTCGGCCGACAAAGACATCGGCGGCATTGCCAGGGTCTTGAACGGTCTACCGGCCGACGTCGTCCTGACCCGCTCTCAGCATCCGCGCGCGGCCGAACCGGCCGACCTCGCCCGGCACTTTCCCGGAGCGCGGTTGACCAGGGATCTATCGGGGGCCCTGGCCACACTTCCCGCCGCGGACAGCCCCGACCTCACGGTGATCACCGGAACCCTGTTCCTCACCGGAGAAGCGCGGGTCGCTTTCGGCTTGGTCCCGCCGCAGGACCAGGATCCGCTGTGAGCGTGGCGGTGCTTCCGCTGGCGCTGGCCATCGATCTGCTGCTTGGGGAGCCTCCCACGCCGCTGCACCCTGTGGTATGGATGGGCCGGGCAATCGGCTGGATCGACGCGAGACGGCCAAGCCGGCCCGAGGCTGAGCTCGTTTACGGTACGGCTGCCGTCGTGACCGGGGCCGGGCTGAGCTATGCCACGGCGCGTCTCGCACTGGCACTGTCCCGCCGAGCCGGCAAACTGGCCTACGTGCTGGCAGCGGCGTGGCTGTTCAAATCGACCTTCTCCCTGGCCCAGCTCGCACGGCGAGCGATCCAGGTGGAACGCGACCTGCTGCGCCAGGACGTGGTGGCCGCGAGAGCGAGCCTGCAGCACCTCGTCAGCCGCGACACGGCGACGCTCTCGGACCGCCAGGTCGCCGCGGCGACGATCGAATCGGTGGCGGAAAATAGCGTGGACAGCTTCGTTGGCCCGCTCTTCTGGTATCTGCTGCTGGGTGTCCCCGGCGCCGTGGCCTACCGCTTCGTCAATACGGCCGACGCGATGATTGGCTACCACGGTCACTATGAGTACCTGGGGAAAGCCGCCGCACGGCTGGACGACGCCCTCAACTGGCTGCCGGCCCGACTCACCGCCCTGCTGCTGGCGGCGGCCGCGGCCCTCACCGGCAGGCCTGCCCGCGCCGCCTGGCAGACAGCCCTCCGGGATCACCGTCGCACCGAGAGTCCCAACGCCGGCTGGCCCATGGCCGCGGCCGCGGGAGCGCTGGACGTGCCCCTCGAGAAGGTCGGCCACTACCGCCTGGGCAGCGGCCCTGAAGCCAACCTGCGCCCGCGCAGTATCCGCCAGGCGGTGGAGCTGATGACGGTGACGGCCGCGCTGGCGGCGAGCCTGACGGCCGGCGTGCAGTGGGGCAAGCACGTGCGCGGTCGGCGATGAGCGTAGCCCCGCGTCCATTCCTGGCCGGGCTGCGTGAGTCTGTCCACGGAGGGCCGGACTACGCCGAGCTGCGGGCTCTCGGGATCCATCCCGACGAGATCCTCGACTTCAGCGTCAACGCCAATCCGGTACCCCCACCTCGGGAGCTTCTCGATAGCCTGCGCTCCGTCAACGTGGCCATCTATCCGGATCGAAGGTCGACCGATCTGCGTCGCGCCGCGGCGGTCACCTACGGCGTGGGGCCCGAGCAGGTGCTGGCCGGCAATGGATCCTCGGAGCTGATCTGGCTGGTGTGCCTGGCCTACCTCGGTCCGGGAGACGAGGCGCTGCTGCGCCAACCGACCTTCGGCGAATACGAAGTCGCGGCGCGGATCCAGGGAGCAAACGTGCGGCGCTGTGAGGACCTCGCGCAGGGGCTGTCCGAAGGGCAGCCGAAGCTGGCCTTCCTCTGCAACCCGAACAATCCCACGGGCGATCACCTTCCCACGGACACCGTCCGTGGCCTGGCGCTGGATCACCCCACAACGCTGCTGGTCGTGGACGAAGCCTATGCGGACTTTACAGCCGGGCGGCCCACCCTCATCAGCCCTCAGATACCCGACAACGTCGTGGTTCTCCGCTCGCTCACCAAGTTCGCCGGGTTAGCAGGATTGCGCCTTGGATTGGCCTTCGCGCAGGCGCCAGTCATTGCCAACCTCGACCTGGTGAAGCCCCCATGGAGCGTCAACGTCCTGGCCCAGGCGGCGGGCATCTACGCCCTTACCCATGCAGAGCTGCTGCCCGATGGCAATGCCATCCGGCGATCGAGGCACGCGCTGGCAGAAGGCCTTCGCGGGCTGGGCCTGCAGCCGCTATCCTCGGACTGCAATTTCTTCCTCGTGCCCGTTCACGATCTGGCCGCGGCGCTCGCGGTTCCCCACAAATTCGGTGAGTCAGCCGCCGCCGTGGTCCGCGGGGCCCTGCTGAGGCGCGCCCGGCTGGTGCGTGACTGCACCTCCTTTGGCCTGCCGGACCACGTACGCGTTGCGGTGCGCGGCGAGCGCGACAATGGCCTGCTCGTCGACGCCTTCCGGGACCTGATCGAGAGTGGCGGGTGAAGGTCGAGCTCAGCTCCGGACGGCTGCTGCTGTGCCGCCACGGTCAAACGGGGTTCAATGCCGACCGGCGCTTTCAGGGCCAGCTGGACGAGCCTCTGAGCGATGAAGGGCGCCGCCAAAGCCGGCTCTTGGCCCAACGTCTGGCCGCGGAGCCCATCGACGCTGCCTACAGCAGCGACCTCTGCCGCGCGTCCGAGACCGCCCGCCTGATCCTCGCCGAGCGCGCGCTCCCGCTGCGTCTCGACCCTCGTCTGCGAGAGGTTGCCTTCGGACGCTGGGAGGGCCTCACCTTCAGCGAGATCAAGGACCGCTACCCGGAGGACGTCGCGGCGCGCGAGCGAGAGCTGATCCATTTCGCCATGCCCGGTGGAGGGGAATCGCTGGCCCAGCTAGCCGAACGGGTGGCCGGCTTCCTGCTCGAGACGCTGCCTGAGCACGAGGGACAGACCGTGCTCATCGTCAGCCACGGTGGGACCGTCAACGCCATCATCTCCTCGCTGCTCGACATCCCGCTGCAGTCCTGGTGGCGGCTGCGCAACCACAACGGTAATCTGACGACCTTCGAGTTCACTCCACTGGGGACGCGCCTCACCAGCTTCAACGACACCTGCCACCTGGAAGACCACGCTCAGCTCAGGTGGCCCTAACGTCCGTGCCGGCGCTCACGTTGATGGTTCAGGGCACGGCTTCTTCCGCCGGCAAGACGGTCCTCGTGGCCGGCCTGTGCCGCTACTTCGCCAATCGCGGACTCCGCGTGGCCCCATTCAAGTCACAGAACATGGCCCTGAACTCGTTCGCCACGAGGAATGGCTTGGAGATGGGCCGCGCCCAGGTCGTGCAGGCGCAGGCCTGTCGGGTCGAGCCGCGGGTCGAGATGAACCCTATCCTCTTGAAACCGGAGGGCGACCGGCATAGCCAGCTGGTGCTCATGGGTCGGGTTGAAGGCCGGTACTCGGCCGTGGACTATCACCAGCTCAAGCCGCAGCTGCTGGATACGGTTGCCGCCGCCTTGGACACGCTGCGCGCCCAGTTCGACCTCGTCGTCATCGAGGGCGCAGGCAGCCCGGCAGAGATTAACCTCGCCGAGCACGACATCGTGAATATGCGCATCGCCGAGCTGGCGGACGCGCCCGTGCTGCTGGTGGGTGACATCGACCGCGGCGGCGTCTTCGCCGCGCTGCTGGGTACGCTGGAGCTGCTGCCTGAGCGGCATCGGCAGCGCGTGCAAGCGCTGATCGTCAACAAGTTCCGCGGCGACCGGGAGCTGCTGCGATCCGGGCTGGACTTCATCTCCCAGCGGACCGGCAAGCCCGTCCTGGGCGTGGTTCCCTACGTGTCGGAACTGGGCCTTCCGGAAGAGGATTCGGTAGCGCTGGAAACGGCGCCGGTCGACGGCCCAATCGCCGTCATCCAGCTGCCGCACATCTCCAACTTCGACGACTTTGATCCACTTCCCGTGCGTTATGTCAAACACGCCTCCGAGCTGCATGGGGCGCGAGCCGTCATCATCCCTGGCACCAAGGCCACCATGAGCGACCTGGGCTGGCTCGAGCGCAGCGGGCTGGCGAGCTCCATCCGCGGCTGCGGCCTGCCGGTGGCCGGCATCTGCGGCGGCTTTCAGATGCTCGGCCAGCGCATCCTCGATCCGCAGCAGGTCGAATCCGACGCCGTGGAGATGCCGGGGCTCGGTATGCTGCCCGTTGAGACAACGTTCTTCGCCGGCAAGACCACCATCCAAGCCCGGGCCACCACGCTGGACGGAGGCCACGACCTCGCGGGCTACCAGATCCACATGGGCCAGACCACGCTGCTCGACGGAGCACGGCCCTTTGCCCGGCTGACCGACGGATCGTTCGACGGCGCCGCCCAAGGACGCGTTTGGGGAACGTACCTTCACGGAGTCTTCCACAACCCCACCTTCCGCCGGGCCTGGCTGGCGGAAGTGGGCGTGGAGGATGGACCTCACGCGGCGGACGATCCGTTCGATCGGCTGGCCACCGTGCTGGCAGCATCGCTCGACCTGGCGCTGCTGCACCGGATTGCCGGCCTTGATTGACGGCCTCACGCTCGTCACCGGCGGCGCTCGAAGCGGAAAATCGACCTTCGCGCAGCAGCTCGCCGCAGCCAGCGGACGGCCGGTGACGTTCGTGGCCACGGCGGAGGCGCGCGACGAAGACATGCGGCAGCGCATCGAGCGCCATCGCGCCAGCCGCCCCCAGAGCTGGCTGCTGATCGAGGAGCCCCTGAGCGTAGCCGTCGTCCTGCGGGCGCGCTGGCCATCGGCGGGCGCGCCAGGCCAGCCGGCCACATCCGAGACAGCCACGGCAGGCAGCCGCCCGGTTTTCCTGCTCGATTGCATCACGCTGCTGGTGAGCAACCTCATGCTGGCCGGCCGAGCCGTAGAGGGGGAGATCGACGCGCTGATCGCCTGGCAGCAGGCAGCGAATGCGACACTGATTGCGGTGACCAACGAAACCGGGCTGGGGATCGTCCCGGATAACGAGCTCGCCCGGCGCTACCGCGACGAGTTGGGCCTGGCCAATCAGCGGCTGGCTGCCAGCGCCAGCCAGGTGGTCCTAATGGTGGCCGGCATCCCGGTGCCAATCAAGCGGGCCCGATGAATTTCGCTCGAACCGAGCTGCAGCGCCGGCTGGTGGACGTCTGCGGTCGCCTGGCCGACCTGTTCGCCAAGACCATTGACGACCACGACCGACGGGGCAATTTTCCACACGAACATTACACGGCAATTCGCGAGGCAGGGATCCCAGCCTGGGGTTTGCCGGAGAGCTCGGGCGGCCGCGGCGCCGGGGTGCTGGACCTGTCGCTGGCCATGGAGCGCCTCGGACGCGGCGACGCTTCGACCGCGCTGGTCGTGTCCATGCACCTGGCACACACCGCCCGCATACTCGCGGATCCCGAGTGGCCGCGAGAGCTGCGCGAGCAGCTGTGCAAGCGCATAGCCAGCGAGGGCGCGCTGCTGAACACGGCTATTTCGGAAGAGGTCACGGGAAGTCCCAGCCGCGGCGGGCTGCCGGAAACGACGGTGATGCGCGAGCGAGGCGGCTGGACGTTGAACGGTCGCAAGCGCTTCACCACGGGCGCGCCGATCCTGTCCTGGTTCATCGTGAGCGCCAGGATGATCGATCGCCGCGTGGCACGGATCCTGGTGCCACGCGAGACCAAGGGCCTCACCATCGATGAAACCTGGGATGCGCTGAGCATGCGTTCCAGCGGCAGTCACGACCTGGTGCTCCGGAGTGCCCACGTCCCTGGTGACTGCCTCCTGGGTATCGACCGCAAGCCATCAGCCTTCGACCCCTGGGGCCTGCTCGTGGCGGCGGTGTACCTGGGCATCGGCCAGGCAGCGCGTGACTATGCCGTCAACTTCGCGAAAACATGGTCGCCCAACTCCCTCGGAGGCCGCAGCATCGCCAGCCTGCCGCACGTGCAGGAACAGGTGGGCCACATGGAGGTGCTGCTCGGGTCGGCACGGGCGACCTTTTTCAGCTTAGCCGCGGCGTCCGCCGACCAGCGCTGCACCGCGGCGGAGCTGGCAACCGCCAAGTACGTAGCCACCAACGCCGCCGTGCATCTGACCGATTTAGCCATGCGCGTGGTTGGGGGGCATGCCATTTCCGACCACTATGCGCTGCAGCGCCATTTCCGCGACGCACGCGCCGGCCTGCATCACCCACCACTCGACGATGCCGTTCCCGGCCTCCTGGGCCGCGCAGCCCTCGAGTCTTAGCACGCTCGGCAGAACAGCCTTCCCCTCGACTGGGCCCGAAGGAGAGTGAAGCTGCCGCCTTGCAGCGCCTTGAGCACGTGGAAATCCCGTGTGTTGAGCGTCGCCAGGCGGTGGGTATTGTGACGCCTGGCTGGCAGCACCAGAGAAAGCGACCTAAACCCTCTCGCTGACTACTCTTCCTCGCCCTTGGCCAGCAGCTCGCGGCCGCGGCTGGCGATCTCGTCCACGACGCCGGCGTCGGCCAGAGTGGTCGTATCGCCCAGCGGTCGGTGCTCGGCAACGTCACGCAGTAGGCGGCGCATGATCTTGCCCGAGCGGGTCTTGGGCAGCTCGGGCGTGAACACGATGTTGGCCGGACGGGCAATGGCGCCGATCTTCTTGGCAACGTGATCGCGCAGGGTGGTCATCATTTCCGGCGAGCCCTCGGCCCCGCCTTTGAGGGTGACGAAGGCCACGATGGCCTGCCCCGTGGTCGCGTCGGCGCGGCCGCATACCGCCGCCTCGGCCACTGCCGGATGGTCCACCAACGCGCTCTCGATCTCGATGGTCGAGATGCGATGGGCGGAGACGTTGATCACGTCGTCCACCCGCCCGAGCAGCCAGAAGTAGCCGTCTTCGTCCACCCTGGCGCCATCACCGGCGAAGTACACGCCCGGGAAGCGGGACCAGTAGGTCTGCTGATAGCGCTCCGGATCGCGGTAGAAGCCACGCAGCATGGAAGGCCACGGCTTCTTGAGGACCAGGTAGCCCGCTCCGCCTGGGCCGACCTCCTCGCCCGCGTTGTTGTACACCGCCGCCTCGACGCCCGGGAAGGGACGCGTGGCCGATCCCGGCTTGGTGGTGGTGATGCCGGGAAGCGCGCTGATCATGATTGCCCCCGTCTCCGTCTGCCACCAGGTGTCGACCACCGGCGCCTTGCCACCGCCGATGTGCTCCCGATACCAGATCCAGGCTTCGGGGTTGATGGGCTCGCCAACCGAGCCAAGCAGGCGCAGCGAGCTCAGATCGTGCTTTTGGGCATGCTCCGGACCCCACTTCATGTGCGTGCGGATGGCAGTGGGTGAGGTGTACAGAATGTCGACCTTGTAGCGCTCGATGATGTCCCACCAGCGGTCCCTATCAGGATAGTCGGGCGTGCCCTCATAGATGACGCCCGTGGTCTGGTTGCACAGCGGGCCGTACACGATGTAGCTGTGGCCGGTCACCCAGCCAATGTCGGCGGCGCACCAGTAGATCGAGTCGGGCTTGACGTCGAAGATGTAGTGGTGGGTAGTGGCGACCCCAACCAGGTAGCCGCCCGTAGTGTGGGCAATGGCCTTGGGCTTGGCCGTGGTGCCGCTGGAGTACAGCAGGTACAGCAGATCCTCGGAGTCGAGCGGCTCACAGGGGCAGCTGGCGGGATCGTCGCTGGCCGGCGTCACGAGCTCGTCCCACCACACGTCGCGCCCCGCTTTCATTTCCACCGGGTTGCCCGTGCGGCCGAAGACGACACAGTGCTTGACGCTCGGCGCGCTGGCCAGCGCTTCGTTGGCCACGGCCTTGAGCGGAAACGTCTTGCCGCGGCGCCATGACTCGTCCTGGGTGATCAGGACCTCGCACTCCATGTCGTTGAGGCGGCCCGACAGCGAGTCGGCGCTGAAGCCTCCGAAGACCACGTTGTGAGGCGCGCCCAGCCTGGCGCAGGCCAGCATGGCCACGGCCAGCTCGGGCACCATGCCCATGTAGACGCCAACGGGCGTGCCCTTCTTCACGCCGAGCCGCTTGAGCCCGTTGGCCAGCTTGACGACGTCCTTCTGCAACTGCTCGAAGGTGACTACCCTGCGCTCGCCAAGCGGCTCGCCTTCCCAGTAGTAGGCCACCTTGTTGCCGGCGCCGGCTTCGACGTGGCGATCGACGCAGTTGTAGCAAATGTTGAGCTTGCCGCCGAGGAAGAATTTGGCGTACGGCAGCTTCCATTCGTACAGCTTTTCGAACGGCTCGAACCAGCTGACGCGCTGTTGCGCCTCATCGGTCCAGAACTCATCGAAGCTCTTGCTGTAGATGTCCGGCTGAGCGTTGGCCTGGCGGGCGAAGTCCGGCGGAGGAGCGTAGCGCCGCTCCTCCGAAAACAGGGTATCGATGGCATGGCCCTGGCCGGACCCAGGCTGAACGCTCATATCCTCACCTCGAAGATGCAGCTCATTTTGGGAATGCCAGCATAACCCAAGACGGCCTGGGAACAAGCTGCGCCGGGATGGAGAACCGGAGATGTGTCAAGGCCCACGAGGCTGCGGCCATGATCTTCGAGACAACGGATTCGCGGAAGGTTGTGAGCCCATCCCCGGCCGAGCGCGGCCAAGCGCGTTTGCCTGCTTTTGTAGAAAAGCAAGCAAATGTGATCCAGATCACAGCAATTAGCGTCCGGCCGCTGTACAGTTGCGCCCGACGGAATAGCGGGCTAGAGAAAATTCGGCTCGCGAAGCCGCGGATACAGGCCGGTGGTGGGGGCCACTGGGAATGAGGAAGACGGACGAGCCATTGGGTCCCTGCATGTCGTCGCTGCCCGACGGCAATTGCAGGTCCACGCTCGCCCGTCCATGCCCGCGCGGCTGGTCCGCCGAGCCCAGTAGAGGGTGGAGCTGGTTCGATGCGCCTGGCGCTAGGTTTCGGTTGGACCGGATATTAGCGGGAGACCCTGGAAATTCCCGTCAATACGAAGAACGGATGAGCGAGATCAAGGGTCCTCGCATCAGCTGGGATCCTCCCTGGAGGGCTGGGGATTCCATGAACGTCTGGGCATCTCATCGGACGCGGACGTGGTGATGTGAGTCAGCTGAAGTCGTTCGGTTTCCAGTTCTTTCAGTGCGAGGGCATCTCTTCACAGGAAGATCTCGTTGAGATGCTCGAGTTGATACGACCCCTTGGATTAGCGCTCGCCGTGGGTTATTGGGACTTCGGCACACACCCAACGCCGGCGAGCGATATTCGAGCGTGCCTCGAGGAGGGGCATTACGACTGGCCTAAGTTGTGGCCGAATGCTCGGTCGCGCCCCAAAGATCCACTCAAACAAACGGAGAATTGGGCACGTGGCCTTCTGCGCGTGGACCAGCCCCAAACGTTCTCCATGGCACATATGGCCCGAAGGGGCGAGGATCAATGGGACGTCTCGTTCAGCATTACTCCGGTGGGGTATGGCAAACCTGGGGCACAAGTCGAGCCTTGGGCTGACGATTGGGGCGAGCTCCTGGAGCGACTCGGCGAGCGCCTCTACCCTCGTCTCAGACCGACCATCGCGCTGATTGTCGGAATGGACGACAACACGCCGGAGTTTCTGCGTTCATTCGTCGAGGGCCGTCTGTCGGTTGGCTGGCGCAGTTGGTATGGGCCAAGGTACGTTGAACGCTATGGGCGGGATTGGCTCCGCGGCTTGCCGGACCGAACCAGCGATCTGGCCGATGGTGGAGTAGCGCATGCGCTTGCGGCTTCAGCCGCGGACGTGATCACAAGCCAAGATGTTTACGCGCCCATATGGCCCTACCTCGAGGAGTCAGGCGTTGAGCCGTTCTGGCCGCGCAAGCGGCGCCGTGTCCTGCCGACAGCAGCCAAGGACCGGGGGCTGCCCAATTTGCGTCCTACGTGACACCTCTGAACTATGGCAGTGGTAGCGCTGGCACTCTGGCTCACCCTTGCGCTCTTGGTATCGTCTCGCTGGTACATAGCCCAGCTGCGCTACCTCGAACTTCGTCGTAGATTTGGCCATACCGATCTCCTCGAAGACGATGGGATTGACAGGAGTCCCTCTCTCTTGGCGCTCCGCACCGTGGAACTCGTGAAAGCGTCGTTCAAACGCCAGGACGAACCTCATTTGGAGGCAGCACGCCGGCTGGCTCAACGCCGCTGGCTGACGTGTGGACTCGTAGCTGTTCTCGGGCCGTTCGTTCTGTTCGTCGCCTTCATCCACTGGGGCGGCTGAATACGGGACGATAGAAGGAGTAGCTTGGCCAGCAGAAGTAAGAACAAAGTCCTTAGTGATTCAACACCTTAGATTGGTACATTCGCACGCTGTTCTCAGTCCTCGCACGAAATGAGATCTGGTCAGTTGTTCCGCAAAGTGGTCTCCGTTAACGCGTTCGCCTGGGCCTCGTCATCGTGGCCTTCGTGAGCTTTTGGGCGCTCCCAGGTGTAACTTGGCCTGTTCGTGCAGTGGTGTTTGGGATTTTGGCGGCCGGGGTGGGTATTTTGAATGCAGCCATTCACCGGCGGAGACACCATCGCCGCTGACGAGGAGGTAATGGACAGCCAGATCGGGCGTTGGGACAGCGCATTGAGAATGTCCAAAGCCGCAGCTGGCGCGATCAGCCTCCTGCCCGTGCTGTTGTTCGGGTACTTTTTTGGCGATGCAGCGCTCAGGGTGAGTGCAGGTGGGTACGCATTTCTCGGCAACGCGATATTCCTCCTGACGCTGCCGATTTTGGAGATGGTGGCGTTGCTGGCATTCGGCGTCCGTTGGGTGCGGGCGCACAGACGACTAACGGCGGTGCTATGGCGGCTAGGCCTGATCGGCTGGCCCTGTTCCGTTGCCAACGTTCTTTTCGTAGCCTACCTAGTGGGTAACGGCGCGTTGTTCTGAGGGGTCCGCCAACCGTCATCGACCCTGGCCAGGCCGCGTCCATGGGCGGACCAGGCCCGCGGGTCCGGAGCGGGAGGCACCTCTCCGGCCCTCGGCCGGCTGGGCACGAGATAGGGGATCGACGCGCGGATCTTGGAGCACGAAGGCCGCGGATGATATTCTTCTCAGTGGATGCTCAGTAGGCTCAGGTTTTTGAAAGAGATGCGCCAGGCGCATCTCTTTTTTGTTTGACCCACATGCACCACGATTTCCCACAGGAGCGCCCCAAGCTACTACTTGATGAATTTCCTCTCCCTTTTCCGCCGGCGACCAGCCGCTAAGACCGCTACCCCTCATTCGGCCGCTCACGCGGCCCCGGATCCCGACCCCCGAGGGCCCTCCGCCTCACAGCTATCCGCCGACGGCGAGACACGTGCTCGAGTTCGGCTGCTCACGCGGCCCGAGCCGCACGCGAGCAGCTCGAAGGTCCAACCGGAGCTCGAAGGAGCCCTGGCCCGCAGCCTGCAGCCTGATTCCGACCATCGACGGCGGCGCCGGCGACGGCGTCGGCCGAAGTCCACAGCCGCGGAGGAAACCGTCCGCGAGCCGCTGCTGTTCCCGGTTCCCACGGGCCCGGGCCTCTTTTCCGATCTGCTGGCCATCGAGCAGGCCGTGGCCGAAGCCGGCTGGAAAGAGCCCACGCTCATCCAGGAGCGGGCGATGCCGGTGCTCCGCACCGAAGCAGATCTCGTCGGCCAGGCCAAGACCGGCAGCGGTAAGACGGGCGCGTTCGGAATCCCGCTCCTGGAGCGCCTCGATCCCGCCCACCGGTCAGTCCAGGCCCTGGTCGTCGTGCCCACCAGAGAGCTGGCGGAGCAGGTCAACACCGAGCTCAGCCGGCTGAGCAAGTACACCGGTCTCGCCTGCGCGGCGGTGTACGGCGGGGTCAGCATCAACCCCCAGATTCAGGCCATTCAACGTGGCGCCCAGATTGTCGTCGGCACGCCCGGTCGCATCCTGGATCACCTCGAGCGGGGCACGCTGCACTTCGGCGGCGTCAAAATGGTCGTCCTGGACGAGGCCGACCGCATGCTCGACATGGGCTTCCAGCCCGACGTCGAGCGCATTCTGCGCCGCACCCCCAAGGACCGTCAGACAGCACTGTTCTCGGCCACCATCCCAACCGAGATCCATACATTGATCTATCGCTACCTGCACGATCCCGAGTGGGTGAGCGTGATCAGCGAGACCCCAACCGTCGACACGGTAGAGCAGGTCTACTATGAGGTTGCCGAACAGGACAAGTTCGATGGCTTGATGGAGCTGCTGGACATGAACGACTGGCCCAGCGTGCTCATCTTTCGCCACACGCAGCGCGGCGTCGACCGGTTGGAAGGCCTGCTGCGCCGCAAGCGCTACTCCGTGACGGCCATCCACGGCGGCATGACCCAGGCAGAGCGGCAGCGATCGCTCGCCCGCTACGCCTCAGGCGAGGTGCGCATCCTGGTGGCCACCAACGTGGCCGCGCGCGGCCTCGACATCCCGGACGTGTCGCACGTGGTGAACTACGACATGCCTGAGGACTTCGACACGTACATCCACCGTGTTGGGCGGACGGCGCGGATAGGCAAGCAGGGCACAGCCGTGACCTTTGTGAGCGAGTCCGACCTGGAAATGTTCGAGGAGCTGTGCAGCAAGCTGAAGGATCAGCTGCGCCCGGCGCGCCTGGCCCTGTACGGCTAAGCGCGGTTATACTCCTGCGGTTACATGAACAAAACCCGCAAAGTCGCGCTGAATAAGCACCGCATCAAGGCCCGGAAGCTGGAAGATAGCCGAAAGGCCAGCGCGGCACCGGCTCGACCCGGCGCCCGCGCCGCCGCACCCGCGCCAGTGCGTCCCGCTCCGGCGGCGGCCCCAGCGGCACCGCGACCGGCTCAGCCCGGTGTGCCGCGACCGGCCCAGCCGGGGGTTCCCCGTCCAGCAGCCCCCGGGGTACCCCGTCCGGCTCAACCCGGCGTGCCGCGTCCGGCTCAGCCAGGCGCGCCACGACCAGCCGCTCCTGGGGCACCACGACCACCGCTGCCGCCCGGCGCTCCTCGGCCTGGCGTACCCGGCGCTCCACGGCCAGCCGGCGCTCCGGCCGCTCCCGGAACTCCGCGACCAGCGGGCGCTCCAGCCGCTCCCGGGGCTCCGCGACCAGCGGGTGCTCCAGCCGCTCCTGGGGCACCGCGACCGCTACCGCCAGGCGCACGGCCTCCCGCGCCAGGTGGGGCTCCACGACCGGGGACAGGCGCAGCCCGTCCGGCCGCTCCGGCGGCGCCCGCTCGGCCTACGGCCCCTGGAATGCAGCCGCGGCCGGCTCCTCAGCCACCCGCGGACGACAGCCCGCCTCAGGAATAGCCGGGCTCCGGCTCTTGCGCTGCATCCCGCAGATGCCGGAGGTAGCTTTCAGGCGCCGCGAGGAAGTCGCGCGTGAGGCGAACGTGCTCCACGTCGTCGAAGCCGGTGGCATGCGCCCCGGTGCCGTCCAGCACGTAGATCGTGGCGCCCGGGTAGGCCATGATGAGCGGGGAATGGGTGGCCAGCACGAACTGCGCTCCCTGCTCCACCAGCTGGTGCATGCGCAGCAGCAGCGTGAGACAGTTCTGAGGAGACAGGGCTGCCTCGGGTTCGTCGAGCACGTAGAGTCCGTTGGCAAAGAAACGGTAAACCGCCAGCGCCAGGAAGGATTCGCCGTGCGACCGCTCATGCAGTGACACGCCGCCGTAGACCGGCGCGAGCGGCCCGCTGAAGCTGGGCGCGCTGTCCAGGCGCTCGACCTCGGTTGCCACGTTGTAGAAGCTTTCGGCACGGAGAAAGAACCCTGTTCGCGGCCGCCGAATTCCGCGTACCAGGCGGATGGCTTCGAACAGCGGTGAGTCCGAGCGCCGCGTCTCGAAGTTGAAGTTCCGGCTGCCGCCCTCCGGATTGAAGCCGGCGGCGACGGCAATGGCCTCGACGAGCGTCGACTTGCCGCTGCCGTTTTCGCCCACGAAGATGGTCACCGCCGGATTGAAGTCCAGCTTGGTGAGGGCGCGAAGCGCGGGGATGTCGAACGGATAGTGGTCGAACGAGGGCACACGCTCGCGCACCAGGACGAGCGAGCGGAGGAAGGGTTCCGGCCTTGCCAGGCTGGGCCTTCGCGATCGCCTCACCATGGAAGTATCAGCGGCCGCACTACGGAGGCGCTACGCCGCGCGCATGATGGTGGGGAGGCGATCGCGATCGAATTCGGCCATGCGGTCGCGACCAAGGCGCAGCAGCTCGGCGTAGCAGTGGATCGAGTCGTCGACGAGCCGCTGCACGTCGATGCCCATGCAGCTTGGGGCAAAGGGCCTCAGGTAGGTGATACCGGTCTCCAACAGGCTGGTCGCCCCTCGGAAGTTGCCCCGGCCAAGATGGTAGAAGGCAACGCCTACCTGCAGGATGCCCTGGTACAGGGTCCTGATAGGGCCCGCTTCGGCCAGCCAGATCTCCTCGAGCGCCTCGTGACATTGGTAGAACTCGCGGGCATTGAACAGCTCGATCCCGGCCAGCAGCCCCGGCGGCGCCGGGTCAGCGCACTGCGCGCTTCTGTCAGTAGTCGTAGAAACCTTTGCCGCTCTTACGGCCCAACCGGCCGGCAAGCACCATGCGTTTGAGCAGGGGCGGGGGGGCGTAGCGCGGCTCCTTGAATTCTTCGAACAGCACCTGGGCAATGTAATAGCAGGTGTCGAGCCCGACGAAGTCGGCCAGCGTCAGCGGGCCCATGGGGTGATTGCAGCCGTACACCATGCCGGCGTCGATGTCTTCCTTCGTGGCCAGGCCGTTTTCATAGGCGCGGATGGCGTCGAGGAGGAACGGCATGAGCAGGTAGTTCACGATGAACCCGGCCCGATCCTGGGACACGATCGGGGTCTTGCCCAACCTTTCGGCCAGCGACCGGCAGGTGGCGAAGGTCTCATCGGACGTGGTCAGCCCGCGGACCATCTCGATGAGCTTCATCACCGGCGGCGGATTGAAGAAGTGCAGGCCCAGCACCCGGTCCGGACGTTTGGTTTGCGCGGCCAGCTCGGTAATGGAGATGGAGGAGGTATTGCTGGCGAAGATGGTCTGAGGACCGCACTGCCCATCGAGCGTGCGGAAGATGGCGGCCTTGTCGTCGAGACGCTCGACGACCGCTTCGATGATCAGGTCGCAGCCGGCCAGGTCGGCGAGATCGGTGGTGTCGGACAGGTTGGCCATAGCGCGGTCCAGATCGGCTGCCGCCAACCGGCCCTGATCGACCTGCCGCTGCAGCCGGGCGCGAATAGCCCCCAGGCCCAGCTTAGGGTTGTCACGAGTGAGGAAGAGGTCGTGTGTTATGGTCTCGAAACTGGCCGTCGCGCACACCTGGGCGATGCCTCCGCCCATCTGGCCGCTTCCAACCACGCCGATCCTACGGATGTCCAGCAAAGCACCTCGCCAGAGAAATGAACTGCTCGCCGGCGAGATCCGCCGGGCGATAGGGCGCGCCGGAGGGCGCATCCCGTTTCGGGATTATATGGAGCTTGCTCTGTACCATCCGACTCTAGGCTACTACTCCGCGCCGGGAACAAAGACCGGCAAGGCCGGCGACTATCGCACCAGCCCGGAGCTGTCGCCGCTCTTCGGACAGACCCTGCGGCGCTGGCTGGAGGAGCAGTTCGCGGCCGGCGCTCCCCGTCGCGTGCTGGAGATAGGAGCGGGCAGCGGGCACCTGGCCGCGGAGCTCGGCGACGGATTGGAGTACCTGATCCTGGAGCGCAGCGACGATTTTCGCCGCAGGCAGCGCGAGCTGCTGGGGGAACGGGCAGCGTGGGTAGACGCCGTTCCCCAGGGGTTCGCCGGGGTGGTGCTCAGCAATGAGCTGCTCGACGCGCTGCCGGTGCACCGCCTGGTGCGGGACAGAGAGCGCTACGTGCGGGTGGCCGGAGACGGCTTCGAGGAGGAGCTGGGACCGTACTCCACCCCGAGCATCGCGGCCTACTTCGAGCGCCTGGACCTGTCCCCGGCCGGCGAGGCCGAGGTAAGCCTGGACGCGGTGCGATTGATGGGCCAGGTGTATGAGCGGCTGACGAGCGGGGCGGTCCTCACGATCGACTACGGCTACGAAGCCCGCGAGCTGTTCCTCGGCCACCCGCAGGGCACCTTCATGACCTACCGCCGGCACAGCGCCGCCGACGAGCCCTACAGCGACGTCGGCTCGACCGACATGACCAGCCACGTCGACTTCACCACGCTCATGGCCGTTGGCGAAGCGGCGGGTCTGAGCACGGAATGGTTCGGCACACAGGCCGACTTCCTAGCGCGCTACGGCATCGGCGAGCTGCTGGTAGCGCGTCAGAGCCAGCTGACGGACGCAGCGGCCTACTACGCCCTGCGGCAAGAGGCGATGCAGCTGCTCGATCCGGCGGGGCTGGGCGCCTTCCGTGTGCTGGTGCAGCGCAAAGCCTGAATCAGGCAGCTTTTTGTTAGCATAGAGGTCCCGCCATGCCCTTCAAGGAAGTGCCTTCCAAGGCAGATTTTGTCGCCCTCGAAAAGGCCATCCTGCGCTTCTGGGAAGAGGATCGCTCGTTCCAGAAGCTGGTAGCCAAGAACGCCAACGGCCCGACCTACTCATTCATCGACGGCCCCATGACGGCCAACAACCCGATGGGCGTGCATCATGCCTGGGGCCGCAGCTACAAGGACTTCTATCAGCGCTATCACGCCATGCTCGGCAAGCGCCAGCGCTACCAGAATGGCTTCGACTGCCAGGGCCTGTGGGTCGAGGTCGAGGTCGAGAAGGACATGGGCTTCAACTCGAAGCGCGACATCATCGACTTCGGGCTGGCGGAGTTCTCGCGGGCCTGCCGCGCTCGCGTAGACAAGTTCGCGGGCGTCATCACCGGCCAGTCCAAACGACTGGGCAACTGGATGGACTGGGACAACTCCTACTTCACCATGTCCGACCGCAACATCGAGACCATCTGGCACTTCCTCAAACGCTGCCAGGACAAAGGCTGGCTGTACGAGGGCGAGCGGGTCATGCCCTGGTGCATCCGCTGCGGTACGTCGCTGTCCCAGCATGAGCTGATTGACAGCTATCGTGACGTGGAGCACCGCTCAGTCTTCATCAAGCTGCCGCTGAAGGACCGTTCCAACGAGTACCTGGCCGTGTGGACCACAACGCCCTGGACGCTGCCGGCCAACACGGCCGCGGCCGTCAATCCTGACCTGACCTACGTGCTCGTGAGCCAGCGCAACAGCGCGAATGAACCGGAGGAGCTCATCTACTGCTCGCGCGGCACAGTGGAGCGGATCTTTGGGGCGCAGGCGAGCATCGTGCGCGAGCTGCGTGGGTCCGAGCTGGTGGGGCTCCACTTCCATGGACCGTTCGACGAGCTGCCGGCCCAGCACGGCGTGGACCATCGGGTCGTGCCCTGGGACGCCGTGGCCGAGGAAGAGGGCACCGGCATCGTCCACATCGCGCCGGGCTGCGGCGCCGAAGACTTCGAGCTGTCACAGCAGCACGATCTGTCCGTGCTGGCACCGCTGGACGACTCCGGCTATTACGTGGTGGGCTATGGTGAGCTGCTCGGCCGGCATGCGCCGGACGTGACGGACTACGTGTTCGACAGCCTGGGCAGCAAGGGCTACCTGATCCGCACCGAGAAATACCCCCACCGCTACCCGGTGTGCTGGCGCTGCGGCGAGGAGCTGGTCTTCAAGCTGGTCGGCGAATGGTTCATCTCGGCCGACGAGATCCGGCCACGAATGAAGCGCGAGGCAGCCAAGGTCCGCTGGATCCCGGCGCACGCCGGCGACCTGATGCAGGACTGGCTGACCAACATGCGCGATTGGTGCATCTCGCGTAAGCGCTTCTGGGGCCTGCCGCTGCCCTTCTACCGCTGCGACTGCGGTCACCTGACCATCGTCGAGTCGCTCCAGGACCTGGCCAGCCGAACGGTGACGCCATTCCACTACTCGCCGAACGGCAAGCTGCCAGCCGCCGTCCTGGATCCGCCCATGGCGGGCAAGACGCCGGGCGCCACCGAGGCGCTGCGGGCCCGCTTCTCGGAGCCGCTGGCCAGCGGCACGGAGGGGACGCGCGCCCCGGCGGGAGACCGGTTTGGCGAGCAGCGCAGCCTCCATCATCCGCCGGTAGAGCTGCCGGAGCTGCACCGTCCCTGGATCGACGAGATCGAGATCGCCTGCGAAGCCTGCGGCAAGCCCACGCGGCGCATCCCGGAGGTGGGCGACTGCTGGCTCGACGCGGGCATCGTGCCCTACTCCACGCTCGACTACCGGGTCAACCCGGACTACTGGCGGGAGTGGTTTCCAGCCGATTGGATCTCGGAAATGCGCGAGCAGATCCGGCTGTGGTTCTACTCCATGCTGTTCATGAGCGTCACGCTCGAAGACCGGACACCTTACGAAGCCTGCATGGTCTACGAGAAGATGAACGACGAAAAGGGCCGGCCCATGCACAAGAGCGCCGGCAACGCCATCTGGTTCGACGAGGCCGTCGAGCGGATGGGCGCCGATGCCATGCGCTGGGTCTTCGCCAGCCAGAACCTGAAGACGAACCTGAACTTTGGCTACGGACCGGCCGACGAAGTTCGGCGGCGCCTGCTGACACTGTGGAACGTCTACTCCTTCTTCGTGACCTATGCCAACATCGATGGCTTCGATCCGTCGAAGGTTAGGATCGAGCCATCCAAGCGTTCGACGCTCGATCGCTGGCTTCTCAGCCGGCTGCAAGGCGTCATCGAGCAGGCGCGAAGGGCGTTCGAGGCCTACGACGTAGCGCCCTTCGTGCAGGCTTTCGAGCGCTTCCTGAATGACGACCTATCCAACTGGTACGTACGGCGCAGCCGCCGGCGCTTTTGGAAGTCGGAGGAAGACGCAGACAAGGCGTCTGCCTACCTGACCCTGTACGAGGTCCTGGTGGAGCTGGCCAAGCTGATTGCGCCGATCGTCCCCTTCCTGGCCGAGGAGATCTACCAGAACCTGGTGCGCCAGGCGGATTCGACGGCCCACTCGAGCGTCCATCACTGCCACTATCCGGATCCGGATCAGGCGCTGGTGGACGAGCGCCTGGAGAGCGCGATGAACCTCGTGCAGCGTGTGGTCGAGTTCGGCCGCGCGGCCCGCAGCGCCTCCAAGGTAAAGGTGCGCCAGCCGCTGCCGGCCCTGCGGGTAGCGCTCGGCGCCAATGAGGTCTGGCCGCCGGACCCGGAGTTTACCGAGCACGTGAAGGACGAGCTGAACGTGAAAGCGGTCATCCTGGACGAGGCCGACCGGCTGGCCGAGCGGTCGTTCCGGGCCAACCTGCCCCTCCTGGGGCCCAAGCTTGGGCCCCAGCTCCCGGCGGTCCGCAAAGCCGTCGAGACAGGCCAGATCGAGGCCCTCCCCGGAGGTGGGTGGCGAGCGGCCGGGGTGGAGCTGGAACACGACGACGTGCTGGTGGCGCTCAAAGGTCGAGGCGGCTATGAGGTCGCGGGAGACGAACGAGTGCTGGTTGCCCTGGAAACGACCGTGACACCGGAGCTGGCTCTGGAGGGCCGGGCACGTGAGCTGAGCCGCCGCGTCAACGACCTGCGCAAGGAGGCCGGCTTCGCCATCCAGGACCGCATCCACCTGCGCTTCGAGGCGGGACCTGGCTGGACGGAAGTGGTCGAGAAGTTCGGCCAGACGATCTGCCAGGAGACGCTCGCGCTAGACTTCACGGCTGGTGTCACAGGCGACGGCTACTGCTGGACAGGCAGCATAGATGGCGAGCGAGTTGTCCTCGAGCTCGCCCGAGCTTAAGGACCAGGTCTCAACTCCAAACGCCAGGCGGCCTCGGCGGTCGCTGGCATCGATGCTTCCGGTCATTCTGCCTGTGGCCGCACTGGTCGCCATCGTCGACCGGATCACCAAGAACCTGGCCGAGACGCGGCTGGCGGAAGCCCCTGGCCAGTCAGTGCCTGTCGTCGGGGACTTCCTGCGCTTTTCGCTCAGCCACAACACCGGCGCCGCCTTCGGCGTGCTGCAGAATCAGGGCATCCTGTACGTCGTCATCGCGCTGGTCGTGGTGGTCGTCTCCGCGGGCTACTACCGCTATCTGCCTCGCGACAACCACCTGTTGATCGCCTGCCTGGGGATGCAACTCGGGGGCGCGATCGGCAATCTGATCGACCGCTTCCAGCACGTCTACGTCGTCGACTTCATCGACGTCGGCATCGGCAGCCTGCGTTGGCCCTGGTTCAACATCGCCGACAGCTCTATCGTCGTTGGCATCATCGTGCTGGCTGGCTATCTGATGCTTCACCCGGACACCGATCGAGCCAAGTAGCTTTCCCTCCGGCGGCGCACAGGGGCCGGCGCCGGCAGCCGCTCGCCCCGAATCGCTGACGGTCACGGCTGAGGGCGCCGGACAGCGGCTGGATCGCTGGCTGGCCCAAGCGCTGCCGGCGCTCTCCCGCTCGCACCTGCAAAGCCTGATCGCGGACGGCCAGGTGAGAGTGGACGGCCAGGTTGCGCGTCCCAGCGCGCGGCTGGACGCCGGCCAGGCGATCACGGTCGAGCTGCCCCAACCAAGGACCGTGGATCTGCGGCCGGAAGCCGTCGCGCTGAACGTGGTGTACGAAGACGCCGATCTCCTGGTCATCGACAAGCCCGCCGGGCTGGTCGTTCACCCAGCACCCGGACATCAGCAGGGGACGCTGGTCAACGCCCTGCTGGCCCGCTGGCGGGACTTCAAGGGCCTGAAAGGCGACCTGCGGCCCGGCATCGTGCATCGCCTGGACAAAGACACGTCCGGTCTGCTGATAGTCGCCAAGAGCGACGCGGCCATGCTCAAGCTGGCACGCCAGATCAAGGACCGCCGCATCCGAAAGGAGTACCTGGCGCTGGTCGAGGGCAGGCTGAAGCCTGCGCAGGGACGAATCGAGGCGCCGGTAGGCCGGCACCCCACCGAGCGTAAACGCATGGCCGTCGTTCGCGGCGGACGGGAGGCCGTGAGCCACTACGAGGTTGAGGACTATCGCGGAGACTTGACGCTCGTCCGAGTGAAGCCGGTCACAGGCCGCACGCACCAGATCCGCGTCCATCTCGCGTTCACGGGTCATCCTGTGGCGGGTGACCAGCTCTACGGCCACCGCAAGCTGCCCGGCTTACCCCGGCAGTTTCTCCACGCCACCCGCCTGGGCTTTTACCAGCCGACCAGCGGTGAGTGGATCGAGCTGGAATCGCCACTTCCAGACGACCTTCGCGCCTTCCTGGCTACCCTGCCGGCGCCTACCGCAGCACCCGGTAGTACAGCAGGACGATGAGGATCGCGATCACCAGCAGGTAGATCTGCCATCTGACAGCGCGCACGGGGGTCCGTCTGGCCGGCCCGTAGCGGCGGCGCTGGTAGCGGTTCAACCCACGCTGCTCAGTGCTCGGCTCCGGGCTCCGCATAGCGAGTGACGCTGAAGCGCAGCAGCTCCACGCTCTCGCCGCCGGTGATGCCGGCCTTCTGGCAGCACAGCTCGAATTGCTGCCGAGCGTCCCGCACTTCGGGAATGCCGGGCAGCAAGACCCCGACACGCAGACCTTGGCGAACCACCAGTCCATCGAGGGCAGGGTCGAGCCCCTCCAGCGATGACACCGGCTGCAGCTCGCTCAAGACGTCGACCGAATAGGCCAGGCCGGCCAGCTCGGTGGCGGCCACCGGCGGGAACCGCGGATCGCGCGTTCCGGCGCCGATGGCATTGTCGATCACCTCGGCGGCGAGCCGCGGCTGCGTGGGCACGATCGTGCCGATGCAGCCGCGCAGCTGGCCGTTCAGGCGGAGGGTGACGAAACAGGCTCGGCTGGCCATCAGCTCTTCGGCCAGCTCCGCCGGCGGCTCGGGACGCTGTCCGGTGCGCACGTGGGACTCCAAACTGGCACGCGCTAGGGCGAGAACGGCGGCGGCCAGCTGCTGATCCTGCCGACTGGCCAGGGGCTCATCGTCCGGAACGCGGCCCAGCGCGAGCTGAGCCTGGCGAAGCGCCGCCGGCGCATCTCGGGGCGCCACGGCAGCCGCGGCGTTGGCCTCGGCCAGCATGGCCTCCCCTGGAGCGGACACGTCGGAAGCGGGCCGGGAGGCTTCGGGCGCCGCGACGGCCGTCCCAAGGGCAGCGGAGGATAGCGCCTGCTCCACCTGGGCCACCGCGTATCCGACTCCAAACGGACATTGATAGGAAAGCAGGCGCGTTTCCACCGCGTCGCCCAGAGCCCCGGCCAGCATCAGGATCGGCAGGTAGCCGCACACACCGGCCCGCTCCACCACATGCTCTGGCAAGTTGCTTATCCGATCCCAATCGGCGCCGGCCAGACCGGCGACAACTTCTTCGTCGAACACCTGGCCAAGCGGGTCATAGCCGGCCGGCGCCGAGTGGCTGAGGCGGTGCGACAGGTCGCCACTCGCCACGAATACGGCACGGCGGCCAATGGCGGCGCAGGCTTCGGCAATCCTCGCTCCGAAGGTCTTGTGCGTCGCCCGGGGGAGATAGGAGAACCCGAGCAGCACGACGCGCACGTTGCCCAACAGCGGCAGCAGGAAGTGCAGGGGTACGGCGGCGCCGTGATCCAGCCAGTACATGCTGCCGTCGAGCCCGTCCCTGGTCAGATGATCGACCGGCATCACCGGTATGACGATCCGCTCGCACGACCGGCGGATGGCGTCGGCCAGCTCGGTGTCGCACGACGCCCCGATCTTCACCTGAGGCGCCCGAAAGTTGGCGAAATCTCCCTGCGCATTGGGGGCCATGCCCACGCCCATGCTGCCTCGCTGCAGGGGGCCGTGAGGACTGACGAGCACCAACGTCTGCGGCTCGTATTCGGCTATTCGCCGGCCCAGGCGCTCGATGGCTTCGACGGTCGGCAGCACCTCGGACGCCATCCCGCCTCCCACCTCGGGCAGCAGCACCGGCGGGTGGGGTACCAGGCAGCCGAAGAGAAGACCAGCCGTCATCGCCGGCGGCGGGCTATTTGCCCATGATTTTGGCCAGGCCGATGGCCAGCAGATACAGGCCACTCATGATCGTCCCGAGCACGATGGGCGAAATCGGGTCGGCGCCGGGCGTGATGATGGTCGAAGCGATGAAGATGATGATGATGGCGTAGCGCAGCTTCTGGACGAGCCAGGCCGAGCTGATGACCCCAAGCTGGCACAGGAACAGCAGCACCAATGGCAGCTCGAAGCTGACGCCGAAGACGAGCAGGATGATGCCCACGAAGCTCAGGTACTTGCTGGCGTCCAGCAGCGGGGTGAGGTTGTCGTCGGCGAAGCCCAGCAGGAAGGTCATGGCCAGCGGCAAGATGCGATAGCCGGTGTAGGCGCCGGCGGCAAAGAGCACCAGCCCCAATCCCACGAACGGCACGCTGTGCCGGCGCTCCTTCTTGGTCAGCCCGGGCGCGATGAAGGCCCAGGTGTGATACAGCAGGATCGGCAGCGAGATGACCACGCCCAGGACCGCCGTCATCTTCAGATGCAGCATGAACTTGTCGACCGGGCCGAAGAAGTACAGCTTCTGATCGCTGCCCGCTCCTTCGATCGGTTGGCGCAGGACGCCCAGCAGCCAGTCGTTGAGGAACCAGCCCGGAATCATGCCCACCACGACGGCGCCTGCCGAAAAGGCCAGGCGGAAGCGGAGCTCCTGCAGATGCTCCATGATGGTCATGGTCTTCTCGCCCGCTTCGTCCTCCACAGGCGAAACCACTGGCTGCGCTAACTCAGCAACCCCCATCTCGGGGCGAGTATACCGAGCGCTACCGGCGCAATCGGCCGGGGGCGCTAGCATTGACTCATCGCCCATTCTGAGCCAAGAGCTTGATCGAACCGGGTACTGAAGCTGACATGCCCCCAGCCGCGGGCCGCCAGCTCAGCCTCGGCCCGGCCGCGCCAGCCTTCCGCCTTTCGTATCCCTTCGCGCTCGACCCCTTTCAGTCCGAAGCGATAGACATCATCGACCACGGACTGTCGCTGCTGCTGTCGGCGCCGACCGGCGCGGGCAAGACGGTCGTTGCCGAGGCGGCCATCGCGCGCGCGCTGAACGCCGGCAAGTCGGTGCTGTACACGTCGCCCATCAAGGCGCTGTCGAACCAGAAATACCGCGACTTCGGGCAGCTTTTCGGCCCGGAGCGTGTGGGCATCATGACCGGCGATCAAACGTTGAACGAGGACGCGCCGGTGCTGGTCATGACCACCGAGATCTTTCACAACATGCTGGTGGTCCGCGACCTGAGCCGCATCGAATCAGTGTCCTGCCTCATCTTCGACGAGTTCCACTATCTGGCCGACCGTGACCGCGGACGCGTCTGGGAGGAGGCGGTGATCCTCTGTCCCAAGGACATCCAGGTGGTGTGCTTGTCGGCCACCATGACCAACATCGACGAGCTGGCGAGCTGGATCCGGGACGTCTTCGGCGAAGTGAAGGTGGTGGTCGACAAGACTCGACCGGTTCCCCTGCGCTACCACTACTTCACCCTCGGCGAGCTGCACCCGGCGCTGCGCCCGGACGGGCGGCCCAACCGCAAGCTCATGGAGCTGGAGAGCTACGACCGCTACCGCGACGTCAGCTCCAGCGACGAGAGCTGGCAGCGGCGCCGGCGCAGAGGGCCCGTTACCGGGGCGGTCGAAGTCCTGGAAACGCTGACCGAAAAGGACATGACGCCGGCGCTCTATTTCCTGTTCTCTCGCAAGGACACCGAGCGCGCCGCGATCGACGTCTCGGGCGCGCTGCCCGCGCCGCCGCCGCTCATTCGGTCACGCATCGACGAGGCCGTGCAGCGCTGTCTGGCCAGCCTGCCGAGCGACATGCAGGATCTGGCGCAGACCGCCCGGCTGACGGGCTGCCTGCAGTCGGCCGTGGCCTTCCACCACGCCGGCGTGCTGCCGGAGCTCAAGGAGCTGGTCGAAGATCTCTTCGGGCGCGGCTTCATCCAGGCGCTGTTTGCCACGGAGACGTTTGCGTTGGGGGTGAACATGCCGGCGCGGACGGTGGTTCTGCCTCGCATCACCAAGTTCGACGGCGAGACGCACCGGCAGCTTTCGGCGCGCGAGTTCCATCAGATGGCCGGACGCGCCGGACGGCGCGGCAAGGACGTGCTGGGCCACGTCGTGGTGGTGGCCGACCCCTGGATGCCCTTCGAAGGCGTCGCACAGCTGCTCACGGCGCCCGCTGAGCCGGTCGACTCGGCCTTTTCGGTGACCTACAACTCGTACCTCAACCTGATCGATTCCTACGGGCCGAACTCAGCCGAGGAGATCGTGCGCCGCAGCTTCCTGATGCACCAGCTCAACGGGCAGGGAGAGCGGCTGCAGAAGCGGCTCGACGCCGTGCGCTCGGAGCTAGGGTCGATCAGGAGCAAGTTCCCCGCCAGCTCGCCGAACTGCTTCTTCGGCTATCGCGGCAATCCGCTGCGGCAGTACGACATGGCCCTGCTGGACCGCTCGCGTATCACTCATGAGGAAAAGGAGCTGCAGCAGCGCAACAAGAAGCTGCGCGGCCGGCAGTGGGACCCAGTGCTGCAGCGCCGCATCCATGCCGCGCAGGAGCGCCTGCAAACGCTGTCCCACGAAGCGCTGCGGCTCGACAGCGAGATCAAGCAATCGCCCTGCGTGACCTGCAGCCGGCTGGAAGAGCACCGACACGACGCCCAACGGCTTGCCCAGCTGGGCAAGGAGCAGGAGATGCTGGAGAACCGGCTGGCCCAGCTCCAGCGCCAGCTGCAGGCGCGCCAGGGCCGGGAGCTGGCGGTGATCGAGGCCACCCTCGACGCCCTTGGCTACATCGGCGACGATCGCGACCAGGACAAGGCGCGGTTGCTTGGCGGAATTTTCGACGGCGCCGCGCTTCAGCTGGCCGAGCTGATCGACCGCCACGAGCTGGATCGGCTTGCGCCAGACGAGCTGGCTGAGGTCATTGGCTGGTTTGCCAGCGCCGACCGGCAGCGCCCCGGACAGGACCGCCGGCTACGGCGAGAGCTGGGCGGGCGGCTGCGATCGCTGCGAACTACCGTGCAGGAGCTCGGCGAGGAGATCCAGGCGCTGGAGGAGGAGTTCGGGGAAGTCGAGACCGAGGTCATCCGGCCGCTGTATCCGAACCTGATCTACCAGTGGTGCCAGGGCACGCCCTTTGGCGCCCTATGTGAGTATTACGACGCCGACGAAGGCGACGTGGCCAGCCACATTTCGAAGACCGCCAACCTGCTGCGGCAGCTGGAAAAGGCCACCGTCAACCTGCCGCACTACGGCATGATCTGCGAAAAGGTCGTGGCGGCGAAGGACAGTCTGGAGCGCCGCTCGGCCCGCTAACCGCGTGCCCGCGACAGATTGCGCTTGGCGGAGATGACGTATTTTCGCTTAGCGTCTTGCGAAGCGCTTTCGTAGGAGCCAGCTTCGCCTTTGAGCGCCCACAGCCGTTTGGCTTCGCGATCGACAGCCTCTTCGGAATGCTGAGGCTTAGCTTTTTGCGCGGCTCCTCGCCTGCCTCTCACCCGAGGTGTAGCGGACCATTTGACGAGTATCGAACCGTCTTCGGCATTGCGAGTCTCAACTGAGCCCCCCAAGACTTTGGCCGCCGCAGCGAAAGCCCTCTTGATGGCTGCTACGTTCTGACCATCCGGAGCGATCTTAATTACCGGCTTCTGTGGATCGACGTTTTGCAAAGCCTGAAAGGCCTCGAGCTGCAAGCCTCTCAATGCGATCTTCTTGGGAAAGTCGGATAGTCGTTCAACGATCTTCATAAGCGCTGATTATACGCACAGGCACTAGTGCGAGCGCTCCCTGTCATAAGTCCACGCGCAGATCAACAATAAGAGCTTCCCTTTGTCGCTGTGCGATTCTTCAAAGACGCATGCGCCGCCACATTAACCAAGCAAGCTCGCAGGAATTTCGTCAAACTTACCTGTAGTATGCTGCTAGCAATGCGATTTCGCCGCGCATGGCTTCTGGCCCTGGCGGGAATGCTTGCGGCCTGCGGGGGAGCGGCTCAGCCAAGATCAATCGCTCAGGCGCCCAAGAGCGGCGCGGGCTGGACGGCCTTACCGGTCCAATCTGACCTGGTGCCAGGCACGGACCGCTTTACCGTTGGTTTGCTCGATGAGCAGGATAGACCGGTGGTCGATGCGAAGGCTCATTTCAGCTTCTTCAAGCTGCTGAACGGCGGACAAGCGGTTAAGAAAGGCGAGGCGGACGCCGTTTTCTTAGGCAAAGATTTCAACGACACCACGGGCAACAAGGGCGTCTACGTGGCCTATCCAAGCTTTGACGAAGCAGGCGACTGGGGATTGCAGGTCGATGCCACCATTGCCGATGGCTCTACGCATACGACGCGCGCTAATTTCCAAGTTCACCCTGAAGCTGCAACACCAAAAGTGGGCTCCAAGGCCATACCCAGTCACAACAAAATAGCCTCGGACGTGCAGGATATCTCCGAGATAGATTCGGGCACGCCCCCCGACGACATGCATGATTTGCGCATTGCGGATGGCATAGGCGAGCACAAACCCATGCTCGTTATTTTTGCCACACCAGCCTATTGCACGTCGCGAGTGTGCGGGCCGGAAGTGCAGCTCGTCCAATCATTAGAGCCGCAATGGCGCGACAAGATCGGCTTTATCCACATCGAGATCTATGCCGACCCTAAGACGCAGCGGCTGGCGCCGACGGTCGAAGAATGGCGTATAAGGACGGAGCCGTGGATCTTCCTCATCAATCGCGATGGGATCATCACCGCGAAGTTCGAAGGCCCGACCTTGAAGGAAGAGCTCGAACCCGAGCTCGCGAAGATCGCCGGCTAGCTCTTAAGAGCTTGCCGTCGATTCCTCCTGCACAGGCAGGCCCGATCGGGGATCATCGAACGGGATCGTGGGCCAGTCGGCGCGGCAGCCGTCCACCTGGCCAGCGCAGCGCTTGTGGTCGTCGTCGCGCTGCAGCTTGTTGGCCCCGGCCTTGGCGGGATGATACATCAGGCGCTCGACAGGCTTACCGTTCTTGAGGTGTGACTCGACGATCTCCGGCACATCTTCGAGCGTCAGGTGTGAATACCACACGCCCTCCGGATACACCACCGCGTTCGGCCCATGGCCGCACTGATCGAGACAGCCGCTGTTGTTTACGCGAACCTTGCCTCGCAGCCCGGCTTGCGCCACGGCCGCCTTGAAAGCAGCGTGGATGGTGGGCGAGTCCCCGTCAACGTGGGGACAGTATTCGCCGGAGGTGCATACGAACAGGTGGCGCTCGAAGGGGCTCTCCATGTGCTTGCTACTCCTCGATAATGACCGCGTTGCTGGGGCAGACCTTGGCTGCCTCGCGCACCTTGTCGTGCATGTCCGCGGCCACCTCCACGGCCTCGTCGAGACTGGCATAGCCAAACTCGTCGAGCTTGAAGATCTCCGGCGCTACCTTGGCGCACTTCCCGTATCCGTCGCACTGACCAGGATCCACACGCACTTTCATGGCGCGTTGGAGTATAGCCGGAAGGGCCAACCTGCCTGGCAGAGTTCCGGACTCAGAAGATTTCGCAGGCCAGCAGATCGTCGTACGTCTGGCGGCGGCGGATCAGGGTGGGCTGGCCATCTTTCACCGCCACAATGGCCGGGTGCAGGCTCATGTTGTAGTTGCTGGCCATGGGGATGCAGTAGGCGCCGGTAGCCGGCACGGCGACGACGTCGCCCGGTTCGATATGAGGAAGCCGAGCGGCATCGATCAAGACGTCGCCCGACTCGCAGTACCGGCCGGCGATGGCCACCGTCTCCGACGCCTCCGAGTCCGCTTTGTTGGCCACCACTGCCTGGTAGCGAGCCTGGTAGAGCGCGGGACGGATGTTGTCGGCCATGCCACCGTCCACCGACACGTACTTGCGCACGCCAGGTATGTCCTTGATGGCGCCGGCCGTGTACAGCGTGATCCCAGCCTGCCCGACGATAGATCGCCCGGGCTCGAGGACCAGCTTCGGCAGCGGCATCCTGCTTCGCGCCGCGATGCTGCGCACCGTCGCCGTGATGACGCCGGCCACATCGGCGATATCCGGAGGATCGTCTGAATCGAGGTATTGGATGCCCCACCCGCCGCCCGGGCTGATCTCGAGCAGATCGAATTGGTGCCGCTCCTGCATCTGCAGGCCGAACTCGAGCAGCGTGGCCACGTTCTCCTCGAAGGGCAGCAGGTCGAAGATCTGGGAGCCGATGTGGGAGTGGAAGCCGACCAGTCGGAGATGCTTGCAGGCGGCGATGCGAGCTACTGCCTCGGCGGCCTGATCGGTCATGACCGGGATGCCGAACTTCGAATACAGGCCCCCCGTGCGGAGGTAGTCGTGAGTGTGCGCCTCCACCCCCGGCGCGATGCGCAGCAGCACTTCGGCGACCGTACGCCGCGTCTGAGCCAGGCTTTCCAGCAGCGGGATCTCCCCGAAGTTATCGATGACGACCCGGCCCACCTGCAGGTCGAGCGCCAGCGCCATCTCGTCGGCCAGCTTGTTGTTTCCATGGAAGTGGACCTTGCTCATCGGGAACGCGGCGCGCCGAGCCACGGTCATCTCGCCGGCGGAGACGACGTCGAGCCCCAGGCCTTCTTCGGCCAGGAGCTTGGCCAGCCAGGGGTTGATGAACGCCTTGGCTGCATAGCACAGCAGGACGTTGGGATAGCGGCTGGCAAACGCCTGCGTGTAGGCCTGGGCCTTGCCGCGCAGGGTCCCCTCGTCGAAGACGTAGAGCGGCGTGCCGAACTGGCGCGCGAGCTCCACGGTGTCACAGCCACCCACGTACAGGTGCCCGCCTTCGACACGGGCGCTGTCAGGAAAGATCAGTCGGCCACCTCTTCAAGCGGTCAGTCTAACGTGATGGACCGGCTCTTCTCGTACACGTCAGGTTGCTATACAGGGCTATACTGAGGGGGTGTTCTCGGCCGCGTACGTCACGCCGAGCGGCCAGCTTCGAGAGGCTCAAGGACAGCGCCCGCTCGCTCTGCATGGGCGAAGCCTCGTGCCTATCCCCGCGCAGGAGCTGATCCCGCTCCCCCAGGGTGCAGTCCTGTCCATGCTGCCGGATCGGGTTGCCCTCTCCGAAACCGGAAACCTGCCCGGAGCGCCCGCGGCCGCCCTATTGCCGATTGGCTTCACCAGAACGCTGCTGCCTGCGTACGACCGGCAGCTGGCTGCCCGCGAAGGAAGGGGGGCGCCGGCCAGGGGCGAGATGACGGCCGGGAGTGACCGCGCCGGTTATGAGCCCCTGTTCGGCTACACGGCCGTGGCCATGCGCGACGGCCAGCCCTATGTGGCTGCCATGCCAACCGACGACCCTCGGCCATGGCAGCATCCCGACCCCGGCTACCGGCGTTTGAGGCGGCTCATCCGCGACCGCCTGCGCGAGGGCAGCCAGACGAGTCCGAAACGAGGCAAACCCGGAGCTGACGCCACGGCCACGCAGCCGCTCCTGCGCCACATTGCCCACTGCGCGCTCACGTATGAGTGCCGAAGCGCGCAGCACCTGTTCTACGGTACGGGCGAGGCGGCCCTGCCCAGCTCCCCTACCTGTAACGCCGCCTGCATAGGCTGCATCTCGGATCAGCCCGATCCTGACATCCAACCTCACGAGCGCCTGAGCTTCCTACCGGACCTGGACGAATCCGTTGAGCTGGCGGTGGAGCACCTTGAGCGCGCCCCCAACGCCATGATCAGCTTCGGGCAGGGCTGCGAAGGCGAGCCCCTGCTGAACAAACGAAACGCCGAGATCGTTCGCCGCATTCGTGCGCGGACGGACAGGGGAGTCATCAATATCAACACCAACGGCAGCCTGCCCGAAGCGCTGCGGCGGCTGATCGACGCCGGCTTGGGCAGTATTCGAGTCAGCGTGTTCTCGGCGCGAGAGGATGTCTTCCGGCGCTATTACCGGCCGGTCAAGTATTCGCTCGAGCAGGTGCGAGCCTGTCTCGCCCTGGCCTCGGCCAGCGGCCTGTTCACCTCGATAAACCTGCTGACCTTTCCCGGAATTACCGACGACGACAGCGAAGTGGAGGCGCTCATCGAGCTGCTGACGGATACATGCACGGAGCTGGTCCAGCTCCGGAACCTGAACATCGACCCGGAGCAGCTGCTGGCCGCGTTCGACGGAATCGAATTCCGTCCTATCGGTATCCGAGCCATGGCCGGGCGCCTTCGGGCGGCCGGGCTGGCGGTCGGCTCGTACACCCACCTCAGACGCGACCTGGCAGGCAGCCATGTTTGACCGAGTAAAAGTTTATGTAAAGGCCGGCGATGGAGGGGATGGCTCCCCGCACCTGCGGCGCGAGATGTACGTGCCGCACGGCGGCCCCGATGGCGGGGACGGCGGGCGCGGCGGCTCGGTCTACGTCGAAGCCGACGATCAGCTGAACACCCTCATCACCTACGCCCACAAGAAGCACTTCAAGGCCGGATCGGGCGGACGGGGCCTGCGGCAGCGCCAGCACGGCGCCAGCGGTGAGGACCTGGTGCTCAAGGTCCCCCCAGGCACGGTGGTCCGCCCTCCCGAGGGCGATGAGATCCTGGCCGACCTGGTGCAGCCCGGGGATCGGGTGCTTGTCGCGCGGGGTGGCCGCGGAGGGCTGGGCAACGTTCACTTCAGCACGGCCACCCATCAGACGCCGCGCTTCGCTCAGAAGGGCGAGCCAGGGGAAGAGCGCTGGATCAGGCTGGAGCTGAAGCTGATCGCCGACGTTGGGATCGTGGGCTTGCCTAACGCCGGCAAATCAACCCTGTTGTCGGTGATCTCCGCGGCCAAGCCGAAGATCGCCGACTATCCGTTCACCACGCTCGAGCCACAGCTGGGGGTGGTCCAGCGCGACGACGTTGACTTCGTGGTAGCGGACATCCCGGGTCTGATCGAAGGCGCTCATGCCGGCGCGGGGCTGGGGCACGAATTCCTGCGGCACGTGGAGCGGACCAGGCTGCTCGTTCACCTGGTTGATGGATCGGGGCAGCTGTCCGACCCACTGACGGCATACAAGCAGATCCGCAACGAGCTGTCGCTGTACGCCGACCGCCTCGCCGGCGTGCCTGAGATTGTCGCCGTGACCAAGCAGGACCTGCCGGAAGCCGGCGAGCTGTGGCCGCTGGTGCAAGCGGAGCTCGAGGCGCTGGGCGTGCACCCGCTGGCCATCTCGGCGGTCACGCACCAGGGGGTGGACCAGCTGCTGGATGAGATCGCCAGGCGCCTGCCGGAGCTTCCTCCGCCGGCTACGTTTGGCCCGAGTCCCACCGACTACAAGGTGTTTGCCCTCGAGCCGGAGGATGACTTCCGGGTGGAGAGCGAGGACGGAGGCTTCACCGTGCGCGGGCGTAAGGTCGAGCGGGTGATTGCCATGACCGACCTCCGCCGGCCCGAAGCAGTGGACTACTTGCAGGGCCAGCTGAAGCGCCTGGGGGTGACACAAGCACTGGAGCGAGCCGGCGTGAAGTCAGGCGACGTCGTCCACATCGGCGGGGAAGAGCTGGTCTGGGAGTAGCGAAGCCGAGCTCTGGAGGCTAGCTCGCCTCTTCCGCCAGCAGCTGCAGGGCACGATCGAGACGCTGCAGCGTCTTCTCACGGCCCAGCACCTCCATCGTCTCCGTCAGCGGCGGGGACTGTGTGCTGCCGGTCAGGGCCACACGGACGGCCATGAATACCTGCCCGGTGTTCCAGGACTGCTCAGCCACCAGCTCACGCAGCTGCTCCTCCAACGGAACAGCCCGCCACGGCCTGAACTCCTCGATGCGCTGGCGCACGGCCTTCAGCCACTGCGGCACGTCATCGGGCGCGGCCTTCTTCGGGATCAGCAGCGACCGATCGTAAGACAGCTCGTCGGCATAGAAGAAAGCCGTCGCCGTATGGAACTCGTTGAGCGTCCGCATTCGCTCTTGAACCAGGGGCAGCTGGGCGCGAACGTAGTCGCGTCGAAAGAGCCGTTCCAGCAGCTGCTCGGGATCCATGCCGCGGATGTACTGACCGTTGATCGACTGCAGCTTGTCGAGGGCGAATACCGGCCCCGAGGTGACCACCCGATCGAACGTGAAGTTGGACACCACGTCGTCGAAGGAGAAGATCTCGCGCCCGTCGGGCATGGACCAGCCCAGCAGGGCCAGGAAGTTGAGCATGGCCTCGGGCAGGTAGCCCTGGCGCTGATACCACAGCAGGGAAGTCGGGTTCTTGCGCTTGCTGACCTTGCTCCTGTCGGGATTCCTGAGCAGCGGCATGTGCGCGAAGCGAGGCGGCTCCCAGCCAAAGCAGCGGTACAGCTGCAGGTGCTTGGGTGTGCTGGAAATCCATTCCTCGCCGCGCACCACGTGACTGATGGCCATGTGGTGATCGTCGACGACCACGGCGAGATGGTACGTGGGGAAGCCGTCCGACTTCACGATGACCTGATCGTCGCTGTCCTTGAACGGCCGGCGGAGCTCACCGCGCACGAGGTCGGTGAAGATGCTCTCCCCCTCGAGAGGCATCTTCATGCGGATGACGTGCGGCTCATCCGGCCGCGGTCGGAGCCCCAGGTCCCGGCAGCGGCGGTCGTAGCCCGGCGGCTGCTTGGCGGCGATTTGCTGCTGCCGCAGAGCCGCAAGCCGTTCAGGGGTACACGTGCAGTAATAGGCGTGGCCCTGCTCCACCAGCTGCTCGGCGCACTCGCGATACAACGGCAGCCGTTCCGACTGCCGGTACGGACCGTAGGGACCGCCCACGTCTGGCCCCTCGTCCCAGCCGAGCCCCAGCCAGCGCAGCGCCTGGAAGATCGTCTCCTCCGCCTCCGGCGTCGAGCGCGCCTGGTCGGTGTCTTCGATGCGCAGGATGAACTGCCCGCGGGTCCGCCGCGCGACCGCGAGGTCGAACAGCGACATGTAGGCCGTGCCCACGTGTGGATCGCCGGTTGGCGAGGGCGCTATCCGCAGACGCGCCGGCGCGTCCGCGGCCATGACGGCGTCCGTCAGTTAGCAACCTCGACCAGGGTGTACAGCAATACGAGCTCACGATCGCCGGTAGCCTGGAAATCGTGCGGCTCCTGCGCGGGAACGTGGCAGATGGAGCCCTGTTTCAGCACCATCTCCTTATCGCCGGTGCGTAGCCGGCCGGTACCCGATATGACGTAGCACAGCACGTCTTTGTCGTCATGGGTGATCTGGTTGCCGCTGGCCGGCTTGCCTGCGAAGGCGATGATGCCCTGGGTAAAACGGTTCGACTCGAAGCAGGTCGCGTAGCGGATTTCCTGGCCGAGCGCGCGAAGCTGGGTAGCAACCTCTTCCAGCTGCAGCACTTTGACCTCGGCCACGGCCGGAGTATAGTGCCCGCACCCACGGAAGCTGAGGGTACGCTTTGCGCATCCGCACGATCACCATCTCCAAGCTGGGGCACGACCGCCGCGTGATCTTTTCGTGGCAGGGACTGGTCGTCGAACAGGATGAGCAGCAGCTCCTGGTCCACGCTCACTGGGAGCGCAGCGAGCCCCTGTTCCTGGGTTACACGGTGTTCGAGCCCGGCGACCTGTTCGTCGAAACGTACTTCACCCAGCGCTGGTTCAGCATCTGGGAGATCCGATCCCAGCGCAACCACAGGACCAAGGGCTGGTACTGCAACATCTGCCGGCCAATAGAGCTGGACGGCGACCAGCTGCGCTTCGAAGACATGGAGCTGGACCTATTCGTCTTTCCCGACGGCCGCTTCGTGCTGCTCGACGAAGAGGATCTGCTCCGCGCCGACCTCTCGCCGGCGGACGTCGAACAGGCGCGCGCCGGACTGCGCGAGGTCACCAGCTGGATCCTTACCCGCCAGCCCCCCTTCGACCGGATTGGCCCCCCACGCGCCATCGAGCCCTTCTGGGACCTACCTCCCACCCCACCCCCCATACCCTAGACCCTCGACCCTGGCCCTGGCCCTGGCCCTGGCCCTGGCCCTGGCCCTGGCCCTGGCCCTGGCCCTGAACCCTCGACCCTCAACCCTGGACCCTCAACCCTCATATAGCTATCTGCTAGATTCTAGGCAAAGTCATGGTCCTGGCGGAGAAGCTGAAACAGCTGCGCGAGCTCGAAGGGGAGCTTCGCGGCCTGCGCCGGCCAATGACCAAGGCCGAAGTCCTGCGGGCCATGCAGGCGGAGCTCGGGGAAAGCATCTCGCACGCGTACCTGTGCCAGCTCGAATCGGGCGCTCGCACGCATATGTCCCCGGCGACCCGCTCTCTGCTGGCGCGCTTCTTCAAGGTCCTACCGGGCTACCTGGTCGGGGACCCGGCCGAGTACCAGTCGGCAATCGTGTCTGACGTAGCGGCCGAGCCGGATGCGCTGCGCGCCTGGCTGACTGCCGGAGCGGAGGAGATGCGCGACGACATCTTCCTGTATCACCTGCTGTTGCGGATGGCGCGACACCCCGACCCGCGACGGCTGTTCGAGGCCCTGGACAAGATGCTCAGCCAGCCCGCGGGCCCGAAGTACGCCGCGTCCGGCCACGCCAAACGATCCGCGTAAGGAGCGGCCGTGAGCGCCGATAAGGCCGAACAGCTGCGCCGGGCTATAGCGCACGAGCACCTGCTGTTCACCGAAAGCCAGCGCTGGGAGCAGGAAACGGCCCGCTGGCTTGGGCGTGCTGAGCTGGCCCGACGCCGGGGCGAGGACGAGCTGGCGCGGCAGGCCCTCGATCGGCACCGAGAGGCGCAACGAAAGGCGAAGACCTACCTGGCTCAATATCAGGAGCAGGCCCGCGCGGTCAGCGCCCTCAAGCAGGCGAAGCCAACAGTGGTGGTGCGACGAGCACGGTCGGGGCCGTCGGTCGAGCAGCGCCTGGCCCGCCTGGAAAGTGAAGATCGCCTCGAGCGGGATCTGGCGGCCTTGAAGCGCCAGCTCGGGCTGAGCTAGAAGAGCTTCGGCTGCCGCCGGGAATTGAGCCGGCGGCTCAGATGGCTGCGCGGGCGCGCAGCTGATCCATGTTCAAGACGGTGAAATAGCCTCGCGTCTTGGTCAACCAGCCGCGACTCTGGTAGTAGGCCAGCGCGCGGTTCACGTTCTCGCGTCGCGCACCGATCATGCTGGCCAGGTCCTGCTGGGTAAGCCGCAGGGTGATGCGCATACCCTCGGGCGTGTTCTCGCCGTGGGCCTCGGCCAGCTCGATGAGCCGCTTCGCCAGCCGTGACGGGATGTCCAGGAACGCCGCGTCCTGAAGCAGCTCGTCCGTTGCCCGCAGGCGCTGCCCCAGCACTTTCAGCAGCTGGATGATGGCCGCGCGCGGGCGCCGCTCCAGCAGGTTCAGGAGGTCGTCACGAAGCACGCTCATGAGCTCCGTCGTTTCGAGCGCTTCCGCGTCGGCCGAGCGCGGCAGATCGTCGAACAGGGCCATCTCGCCGAAGAATTGCCCGGCGGTCAGGATGGCCAGGATGATTTCCTCACCCTCGGCCGAGGACACGGAGATCTTGACCACGCCACTGGCGATGACGAAGAGGGTGACGCCGGGGTCGTCTTTGCGGAAGATCACGTCCCCCCGCTGGTAGAGCCGAATCTTCGAGGCGCTAGCGAGCTCTTCGAGGTCGGCAGGTGGCAGGACGGCGAAGAGCGGTGTGCCGGCCAGCAGCTGCGCCGGCGACTTGGTCGCTCCCCGACCCGTGTGCGACTGACTCATCTTCCTCCCGCCGGAGAATAGCTACTCCGCCCGCGGCAAGCAAGCTTAGTCCTCATACGAATACGTGCAGGAGGCGGCGCAGCAGCGGCAGCTCACCGCGCTCCGCGAGGCGCCGGATCGCCAGGCGCTCCACCTCGCGGCGATCCGATTTCGGTCGGTCGATGATCTCCGAAGCGCGAAACCGGTGAGCCAGGCGATAGAGCACGAAGTAGCCCAACGGCTTGAGGTCATTTACGAAATGATCGGCCAAAACGTGGCTGGCCATAGCGCTGGTAGCCGCCATGGCCCAGCGCCTGCCCTTCAGTCCCTGCCACAGCAGGAACAGCAGCGGCAGGTACTCGAACCCATGGAACAGGATGAAGATCCTCCCGCTCTTGCGCCAGTAGCGCGTGGCCATGAATTCGCGGGCGTCGAAGCAGATTCGTTTCTCGGAGTACCAGTAATCCAGAAGATGATCGAGGTCGACCAGCACGCCAAAACCGAGGGATAACAGCATCGTGCGCGGGTCGCGCGACCGGGCCCAGAACAGAGCTCCGAGGCCGGCGGAGGCCAGGACGTGCCCCTGTGGCTTCAACGCCTAGCGTTGCCACTCGGGAGCTGCCACGCTGTTGATTTTAGAAGCGTGGCCCGCAAACGGCCCTGCCGCTCTACATTCCCCAGTAGTTGGGCGCCGTCTAACATTTGCCACGATGCCGCGCGCTTCTGCAGCCGCCCGTTCGGCTGACCAGCCGGTTCGCCGGACACGTTCCATGCCCCAGGAGTCGATGAAAGCACGGCGGGCCAGAGTTGCCGAGATTATCCGCCGCCTGCACCAGACCTACCCGGACGTGAAGTGTGAGCTGGACCACCAGAGCGCATTCCAGCTGCTCGTGGCCACGATCCTGTCGGCGCAGTCCACCGACAAGCGCGTGAACCTGACGACCCCGGCGCTGTTCGAACGCTACCCCACCCCGCACGACCTGGCCGTGGCTCCTCCCCAAGAAGTGGAAGAGATCGTCAAGCCAACCGGCTTCTACCGCAACAAGACCAAGTCCATTCAGGGCGCGGCCAGGATGATCGAGCAGGACTTCAATTCGGAAGTTCCCCGCACCATGCCGGAGCTCCTCAAGCTGCCGGGCGTTGCGCGCAAGACCGCGAACGTCGTGCTGGGAACGGCCTTCGGACTCAACGAAGGGTCGTCGTCGACACGCACGTCATCAGGCTCGCCGGCCGGCTGGGACTCACCCAGGAAAAGGACCCGGTGAAGATCGAGCGCGACCTCATGGCCATCGTGCCCCGCGACGATTGGACGCTGTTCTCACATCTGCTGATCTGGCATGGACGCCGCTGCTGCTACGCCCAGCGTCCACAGTGCGCCCGCTGCTCGATCAACGACCTGTGCCCGTCCGCCTTCAAGGTCTAAGGAAACTGCCCCTGCAGTCGCTCACCGGCCAGAACGGGCACCGCCAGCCAGTTTGCCCCAGGGGCGAGCGGACAGCTCCAGCGCGGATCGTAGGCACAGGACGGATGGTAGGCGTAGTTGAAGTCGAGCATCACCGTACCGGCCGTCCAGTCGGATCCCAGGTCTGCGCCCTTGATGGAATCGATGAGATAGCGGCCGCCGCCATAGGTCTCATGCCCGCTGGTCGCGTCGCGGAAGGGAACGAACAGGCCACCGCCATAGCCGGCTAGCCAGAACGCTCCCAGCGTGCAGCTGGAGCCGCCGTAATCGAAGCGCAAGCTGCCGAAGCGAATCAGCTCGGCGTCCGCGCCCGATGCCACCCCCGCGCCAGCAGGGGTAGGGGTCGAAGTGCTTGGCGGGGCGTCAGGCCCGAGGCCGTCCGGATCCTCGGTGCCGGGCTGGAAGGTCGCACTGACTCGCGCGGCGGCGGCGTAGGGCCAATAGCGCAAACCCTTGAACCCGGGACGGTGGTCCGCGGGAATGGGACTCTGGGGATGGCTGCGGAACAGCTCGTCTTTTTGGGCCCGAAACGCCATCAGGGCAGCTTCGGTGCCGCTCTTGCTGCGCGCCTCCGCGAAGAGGCCGGCCATGCGCCGCCGCCAGTCGAGCAGCTGCAGGTACTCGCTGCTAGCCGCCATTGACGGCATCGAGCTCGGACATCAGACTGTCTGTTCGAGGCTCGAAGTGCGGACACGGCGGCCCATCGGGACGGATGGACATGGTGCCGTCGCTCCAGCGCTCCATGTGGGGCCAGGTGGCCGCGTTCGGATGACGGCAGTCAGCCCCGAGGCGGTGAAATTCGACCGTCCACATCTCGCCGAAGACACACAGCGTGCAGCGCTCGCGGTTCGTGGCGAACGGGGGCGCCAACAGGTGACTCCGCTCAGCGGTTGAGGACTTGCAGGTCGTCGCCTGACACACGGATCTCGTACTTGGCGCAATTGCCAATGGGCGGATCCAGCGTCCGGCCAGTCTTGAAATCGAAGCGGAAGGTGTGCCACGGACAGGTCACCACCGTTCCCTCCAGGTCGCCTTCGGCAATCGGCCCTCCCTGGTGAGGGCACTCTCCAGCGATGGCGTAGTAGCTGCCTTCCACGTTGGCTATGGCAATGGCCTTACCGTCCAGGGATACCTCGATCATCTGGCCCTCAGCCACGTCCCCGGACTTAGCGACCGTCACCCACTCTTCCGCCAATGACTGCACTCCTTTGCGCTGGTGCTTCGAATTTTACCGGGGGAGGGACTGGCGCCGGCGGGATGGGCGCGGCAGCCGGCGGCGCAGGCAGCGCCAGAGCGGCCTGGGAAGCGGCGGGCAGGGGCGCGGTTGAAGCGCGGGGAGCAGCTGGCGGCGAAGATTGCTTGGCGGCTGCCAGGGCCTGATTTGCCGTGTTCATGGCGGACTGATAGGCCGCTGCCGCGGAGGGCGAGGTCTGCTGCAGCAGGGCAGCCACAGACGCCGGTTGCAGATCCAGCTCCGGCGGCGCGGCAAACAGCGTCGGCGGAACGACAGGCAGCGGCGCGGGCAGCGCCGGAACCGGTGGCAGGACCGGACCCGGCACGGGCGGCAGCGTAATCGGTAGCGAGCTCGGCGGCTGCCCGGGCCCGGGCACCGCCACCGGGCCGGGCGTGGGCGGCAGCGTGGGTGGCTTCGCCGGCGCGGAGCGCGGCCCGGATGCGATGCGAGGGATGCTCGGAGGAGGCTGCGGCCCAGGCGGGGGCGACACATCGGGATGCGACACCGGCGCGGCATCAGCCGTGGGCGCCGGCGCTTGTGGCGGCGGTGACGGCGCCGGCGGCGGTGGAGTCCGAGCAAGCGAGGCCGCGGCATTGACAGGAGGCTCGGGCGAATCGACCACCACACTGACCAGCGGAGGGCTCGGCGGCTCCGACGCCGGCTCCTGACCGGCATCGCTGATTCGAACACTCGATGATGCCAACCGGGCGCTCACGATCGCCTCAGGATCGATCCTCAAGGCCGGGCCCGAGCGCGGTGCCGCGGGGCTCAACAGGCTGACGACAGCCATCGCGGCCGCCACCGAAGCGCCGGCGACGTAGCTGAAGCCGGCATAGCGCGTCCGCGCCAGGACCGCCTCGCGGCTCGGCCTCATTGCTGCACCCGCAAACGAACTCTGAAGCGAGACCCGGCGCCGAGCTCGCTCCTGACCTCGATCTCGCCACCCAGCCGTTCCACCAGCTTGCGCGTCAGCGCCAAACCAAGCCCGCTGCCATGGGCCTTGCGCACCTCGGCCGCCCCGCTTCGAAAGAACTTGGTGAACAGCTTTGCCTGGTCTTCGGGTGACATCCCAATGCCGTCGTCGCCTACCTCGATGAGGAGCTCGGCTTCATGCCTTGCCACCCGAACGTCGACGTGGCCGCCCTCGGGCGTGTACTTGATGGCGTTCGACAGCAGGTTGTCGACGATCTCGCGAAGCATCCACTCGGACGTGTTCATCGGCAGGCCATCCAGCCGCGCCTGCAGCGCGATCCGCTTTTGCGCCGCTCGGACGGACATCTCATCCACGACTTTGCGCACGACGTCCGCCGGATTCACGCAGGCAAGCTCGAGGTCCGCGCCCTCTTCCAGGCGATGCAGGTTGAGCAGGTTATCCGCCAGGTTCAGGATGCGCCGGCTGTTGCGCTCGATCGATTCGACGTAGCCGATCTGCCGTTCCGGCTGCATGGCCGGCCGGGCAAGGCTGCTGCGCAGAAGCTCGGTGTAGCCCATGACGCTGGTCAAGGGACCGCGCAGGTCGTGGCTCACGATCTGGGACATCTCGCGGTTGCTCTCCAGCGCCCGAGCAAGCTTCTGCTCCTGTTCGGCGAGGCGAGCGTAGGCCGCCTTCAGCGTGGCGTGCAGCGTCGCCAGGTTCACATACGCTCGAACCACGATCAACAAGAGCGCCAGGGCGAGCACCGAAAACTGCAGCCCCGAGGCTCCGGTTCGCTGATAGATCTGCTGAAGCACCAAGGGCAGGGGCACGATCAAGGCATTGGTCACAGGGTCCACGGCGATGAAGCGACCGGGCCGCCGCGACAGCAGCTCCTCCAGCCAGCCCGCGCTCCAAGCCACCAAGGTGAAGATCGCCGCGTAAGACAGCAGCCCGGCCAAAGCCGGCACCGAAAGGTCGCTTCGGAGCCCCCCCAGGGCTGCGGCGGTGACATAGCTCCCGGCCGCGGCGGCGAGCGCGAGGCGAGGCCCATGGAAGAGTCCCCGCCACCAGCAGCCAGCGGGCCGCGCCAGCCCGGCGATGAGGCCGGCACTGCCGGCGACGATCATGCCCGCGCTGGGATCAACAATGCTCGAGGCCAGCAGGGCGAACATGTAGCTGACGGAAACCCGGCGCCGGTCCGGGAAATCCACGGTGAACACTTCCGCTGTGAGCGCCGCCAGCGACAGCAGACCGAGGATGCCCACGCGCGAGGAATCGAGCGGGGGCAGCGGCCAGAGCAGAAACGCTGCGCCACAGCCAAGAGCCACCGCCACCACGAAGACGGCATGGGCTGCCGTCAGGCGCCAGGACCCCGGCCGGCTGTCGGCCGGCGCACCTGGGCTGCCATACGCGGATGAGACGTTATCTCCGCCGCCCGATGCGAAAATCGGAGGGCGGATCTGGGACGCAAGCAAGGCCATTTGCCACCGCTTCCGCACGGTCATCGCACCTACCGCGCTCAGCACGTCCTGTGTAACGGCCAGCGCAGCGACAAGTGCCGCTCCTGGTACCTAGTGGCTAGAAGTTGGCGTCCTTGGACAAGGGTGAGGCTGGTCCTGTCCTCAATAAGCGGAGAGGGTGGGATTCGAACCCACGAGGCTTGCACCTACGGCATTTCCAGTGCCGCGCCCTAGGCCAACTAGGCGACCTCTCCACACCGGATCCGAGGCCAAACCTCAGAGGCAAAGCCCCGTCATGCTGCGCGGCCGTCGTTACCGGGTGGCGGAGAGGGGGAGATTCGAACTCCCGGGGCTCATCACCCACCGCTTTTCGAGAGCGGCACCATCAACCACTCGGACACCTCTCCGGGTCAGAGCATAACGCTTTTGCGACGCCGGCCATGGCAAGATGGACAGCGTTGCAAGAAGACAGTGGTCCGGCGCGCGCGACCGTCTGTGCCGTCATCCCGGTGCTCAATGAACAGGCGGCAATCGCCGGCGTCATCAGCGGGCTTCCCCACGACCTGGTAGATGACGTCGTCGTCGTGGACGGCGGCAGCACGGACGGCACCGTGCAGGCGGCGGAGAGCGCCGGCGCACGTGTCGTGCGGGAAACCCGGCGGGGGTACGGCCGGGCTTGCGCCAGCGGCGTCGGCGCGAGCACAGCCGAGATCCTGGTGTTCATCGACGGCGACGGCGCCGACGATCCTCGGCAGCTGCCGCTGCTGCTGGAGCCGGTGCTGGACGGGCGCGCCGATCTGGCGATCGGGGCCCGAGCGCGGATGGAGGTGGGAGCCCTGCCCGCCCACGCAGTGCTCGGCAACAAGCTGGCGGCAATGCTGATCAGCGCCCGTTGGGGCCAGCGCATCAGCGATCTGCCCAGCTTCAAAGTCATTCGGCGCGAGCGGCTCCTGGCGCTGGGCATGACCGAGGCCACCTACGGCTGGACCATCGAGATGCTGGTCAAGGCCGCGCGCCGTGGCTACCGCATCCTCGAAGTTCCGATTGACTATCGCAGGCGAACGGGCGGCGTATCCAAGGTCAGCGGCAACCTGAGCACGTCGTTGAAGGCCGCGCGCTCCATTCTCGCAACGTTGGCCCGCCATGGTCTGGGACGAACGGCCGGGGCTCCGCTGCTGTGAGCGGGCGCAAGACCATCGTCATCATGGCCAAGGCGCCCATTCCAGGCGAGGCCAAGACACGCCTGGCCGTGCACGTAGGCAACGAGGCCGCGGCAGCCATTCACCACGCGTTCCTGCAGCAGACCTTCGATAATGCCCTGCTGGCCGCCGAAGAGCTGGGCCAGGCGGACGTAGCGGTCATGAGCCCCGACCACCGCCACCAGGCGGAGCTCAGGAAGCTGGCGCCGCCTGCCGTTCGCGTGTGGGCGCAGCGCCGCTCGGGTCTCATGGCCGGCATCAGCGAAGCCTTCGCGCAGGCATTCGCGGAGGGCGCGGACTCGGTCGTGGTGGGGGAATCCGATTCGCCGAACCTTCCCCTTCGCCACATGCATGAGTCATTTCGGCTGCTGGCCCAGTTGGCTGGCGACCGGCCAGGAATCATCCTCGGCCCCTGCCACGACGGAGGCTATTACCTCGTTGGAGGAAGGGGGCTGGCGGAAGAAGCCGCTCGCGATCTCTTCGAAGGCCAGGACTACGATGGCAGGACAATCTGCCTGGAGACGGCGGCGCGAGCCACCAGGATGGGCCTGAGGGTTGGCCACGGGCCAGCGTGGTACGACGTCGACACCATCGACGAGCTGCGACAGCTGCGATCGGAGCTGTCCACCGCGGCCGAACCGCGCTTTGCCAAGCTCCTGAGCGCGCTGAACGGCTGCCTGGACGGCTCGAACGAGGCCTCGGCCCAGGCCAGGCCGCGTATGTTAGGGTAGGCAACGGTGGTTGCTAGACGAGGCACTCGGCCAGCCCCGGCGCCACCTACCCTGCCGCGGTCTGAGGGTCCCCGGCATGGCTGACGCGGGCGCTCGGGCCGCGCTGCCATCCATCCCGGCGTCGGTCGACGTCCGGATCCCGGCCGCGGATCAAGAGCTGGACAATCCGCGAGAGCTGTACATCGAGGTCACCAACCGCTGCAACTCGCTGTGCGTCACCTGCCCGCTGACCTTCGACCCGCAGGAGCAGGAACATTACCTGACCTACCAGGAGTTCCTCGAGCTGGTGGACCAGTTCCCTCACCTCAAGCGGGTCGTGCTGCAGGGCATTGGTGAGCCGCTGCTCAATCGTGACCTGGCCAGGATGATCCGCTTTCTCAAGGACCGCGGCGTCCACGTCGTGTTCAACACGAACGCCATCCTGCTGTACCCCAAACGGCAGCAGGAGCTCGTGGAAAGCGGACTGGACGACCTGCGGGTGTCCTGCGACGCCTCGACGCCCGAGACCTACGCTCGCATCCGCGGCGTGAACGTGCTGCCCAAGGTCCTGAAGAACGTCGGCGAGATGGTTCAAACACGCCGGCGGCTGGGCGTGACGCATCCGCGAATCTCGCTGTGGTTCACGGGAGTGCGAGAAAACATTCGTGAGCTGCCGGGGCTGGTGGAGACGGCCGCCCGGCTGGGCGCCGACGAGGTGTACCTCACCAGGATGGTCTTCTTCGGCCAGGGGCTGGCGGTGGAGGACCAATCGATCTACAACGCCGAAACTGAGCTGCGCTCCGAGGTCACGGACATCGTCACCCAGGCCGGACACCGGGCGGCCGAGCTGGGCCTGGGCTTCGCCGGCGCCGGCGCGCTGGCCCCAACCGAGTACGTGGAAGGTCCCCAGGCAGTCGAGAACCCGTGGCAGGGCTGCCGCCGGCCCTGGCGCCTCGGCTACGTCACCGCGAATGGCAACGCGCTGCCCTGCTGCATAGCGCCATTCACCGACGTGCCTTACGACGACATCGTCCTGGGGAACGTCAAGGATGGCGGTTTCGCCACAGTGTGGAACGGTGAGCGCTATCGCGAGTTCCGCCGTAAGCACCAATCCGCCGATCCGCCGGAGGCCTGCCGCCGCTGCGGCCTGGACTGGAGTCTGTAGCAGCGCAGGCGCCCTGCGGGACGCCGGCTCAAACGGCGTCCCGCGGCCGATCGAGGCCTGTGCGCCGCTCCGGATTCGTATGACATGACGTCGGCGCGAACGCGCCTCGCGTTTGCCATCGTCTTGATCGCCGCCGCGGGCTGGACGCTGGCCGTGGGCAAGCTGGCCGTCAACCGTCACGAGCAGCTGCAGACCAACGCCTTCGACCTCGGATACGTGTCACAGGCCATCTGGTACGACGCCCACGGTGAGCCGTTCCGCTTCACGACAGTTCAGGGCATCAGCACGCTGCTGGAGGGTGTGGATCCCAGCGCTATTCGCCATCCACACTGGCTGCTGGCGTTTCACGTCGAGCCGGCGCTGCTGCTGCTGGCGCCTGTATTCCGCCTGGACCCCGATCCTCGCCTCCTGCTGTGGATCCAGGCGGCCGGCCTCGCGGCCGGCGCGCTCGCCGCGACCGCTCTGGCGCTGCGCCTTACCGCCAGCGAGCTGCTTGCAGCGGCCTTCGGCCTGGCCTACCTCCTGGCGCCGGGCCTCGAAGCCGCCGCGCTGTCCGACTTCCACATGGTCGCCATCGGCGCGGCGCTGCTGATGGTCGCGCTGTGGCTGCTCGAAAGCCGGCGCTACCGCCTGGCGCTGGCCAGCTTCGCCCTGGCCGCGCTGGCCAGAGAGGATGCAGCCTTGACCGTGGCCTGGATTGGGGCCGTGGTCCTTGTCCGAGACTTCATGACTCGCCGCGCGTCCTCGTCCCGGTGGGCCACCGGCGGTAAGCTGCGCAGGACGGCGCTCATCATGGCCGCGGCTGCCGGGCTCTGGACGCTGCTGAGCATCGGCGTCATCGAGCCATTTTTCAACGGCAGCGGCAACGTCTTCGCGGCGCGCTACGCCTGGATCAAGGCTGGCCTGCTGGCGGTCGCCCGGCATGGCGACGCCGCTCTGCTGCTGAGCCAGCTCGAAGGCGCTGCCCAATACCTCGCCGCCCAAGCCCTCACGGGCAGCCTGCTGATCCTGGCGGCGCCGATGCAGCTGGCCACCGCCATTCCGCTCATCGCCGTGAACGCCCTGTCCGGCTTCGATTGGATGCGCTCCGCTGGCGGGCACTACTCCGCCCTGCTCGTGCCGCTGCTGCTGTGGGCCGGAATGCACGGAGCGCGGAACGTGCGGGAGCGATTCAACGCCGCGAAGGCGAAGCCAGGGCTAGGCGTGGCCTTCGCCCTCGTCGTGCTCGTATGCCCGCTGGCGGCGCAGGTCTGGATCGGCATTCCGCCGGCCAGCTTCGCGGCGGCGCTGGCCAATACCAACGACCGTGGGGCCAGAATCCAGCAGTCGCTGGGGCGCATCCCTCCGAGCGCTTCCATCAGCGCCACGTCCAGCCTGTACCCACAGCTCAGCGCCCGCCACGACGCGTACTGGTTTCCCTCCAGCGAACGTGCCGGCTGGACCGCGCTGGACGTGGCCGGGAACGACCACCCGCTGTCAGCAGCGGAGATGCGCGACGCTGCCATCAGCCAGCTCTCGCATCCACGAGCCGATCTCGCCGCCGCGGATGATGGCCTGCTGCTCATTCGAGACGATGGGACGCGCGAGGGCCTGCTGAGCGACGAGCCGGCGGATCACACCTTGGGGGCCGTCCTGAAACACGATCCCGCCGTGCTGCCGGCGAGCTTCTACGACTTTGTTCGCATCGACCGCGTGCCATTCGGGCGGGAAACCGGCCCGCTGCGCTTCGGCCCGTCGCTCACGCTCGTCGGTTGTGGGCTGACGGAGTGGCCCGAAGTCGGCCTGCTCGGTGGCTCGGCCACTCTGCACACCTACTGGCAGACGGCGGCGCCCCTGAGCGAGGCCCTGCATTTTGCGCTGGCCACGACACGGCGCCCGGACGGCGCGCTGTCCGGGCTGCGAGAAGACGCCGCGCCCGAGCCGCTGTGGTATCCGACCACGTTATGGCAGCCGGGCCACCTCTACCAGCTGACTATCGACGTCGAGAACCTGCGCTCGATCGCCGCGCTGGGCATCGCTGTTCGGACCGCGGACGGCACTGAGATCCCGCCGGCAAATCCTGGCGCCCTGGCGGTGTGGAACGGGACGATCGCCGGGGTCGCCCGCCTCGAGCCGCGCGACCCGCTGGGATGGCTGTCGGCCTCCATCAGCGGGAAGTGCCTGCCCGCTTAGGTCGGGCGTCGATCAGCGTCCCTTGAACCGGTCGGCGTACTGCCGCGCCAGCTGGATGTACCTTCGGCCGTCCTGCACGGTCTCCTGGATCTGCGTCCCCTCGCTGAACTCGTTCCAGGTCTCCAGCGCCAGGATGCGCTTAGAGCTGGCCACCGCGGCCTGGAGGTTCCTCTGGAAGAACGCCCCGTTCTGGCGGTCGATGTTGAAACAATTCTGCGCCGGGCCGCCCTTGCAGTAGGGCGTGTTGGTGAAGCCGGGGCCCACCTCAGCCACGGTGAGCTTGGGATCGGGATTGAAACCGTTGGCAGCCGCTCCCCAGCCATACATGCCGTCCGAGTGCAGCTGCTGCGGAGGGTCGACGCCCTTGGTCGTATCCCATTGCACCTCGCGCACGATGTAAGGCCGCAGCCCGCCGAAGTCCTGGGCGAACCGGTCTGAGACGTAGTCGAGGCTCGATTGGTCGAAGCGCGACACCCACAACGTGTCGTACAGCCACACGATGGGCTTGCCGCCGATCGCCGCCCAGTACTTGGGAGGAATGCGCGAGAAGAAGTCGCGGACGTTGACGTAGAAGTACTCCTTGCCGTTGGGCGTCGTGAGGTCCGCGTTGGCCAGGATGGTGGTGTCGTAGAACATGCCGATGGGAAGGTGCTTGCCGCTCGCGTCCAGCCGGTCCAGCGCCTGCACCATCGGCGGAATGCCCTCCGTGCTCCAGTAATGCGGGTACGTCTCGGACGTCGTCCGGCCGGGATGACCCGGCTCGCCCCAGTACACCGGCAGCACGAAGTCGAGCCCGGCGTCCAGCATGTCGCTGAACTCGCGTTCGTGGGTTTCGGGCAGCAGGAAGCTGTAATGGTCCATGTCCGGCGGCCGCTTGAAGTCGCCGCTGAGGTAGCGCGCCCGACGAGCCGGATCGGTCATGTCGTGCCAGTAGAAGTAGTAGGTCGTGACCAGGCGCTGGCTGGGATCGAAATTACCGACCCGAAAATCGGACCAGGCCGGGCCAATGTACGGGCCAGGACGCGCCCAGGCCAGCGTTCCCGGATCGCGCGGTGGGCCACCCGCCACCAGCCGTTCGCCGGCAGTGGTCGGAGTGGGGAAGCCATCGGGAACCTGATTCGACTGTCCGTTGAAGCCAGGGGTGGCCGTGGCCGCGGGTGCCGCGGCGCTGGCCGGCGGGCGAGTTGCCGGTGATGGTGAGGTTGACACTGCCGGTGCGGATGAGGGGCTGGCAGCGGGCACGGAAGCCACACTGGCGGCAGCGGAAGGTGGAGAGGACGGGGGCTTGCCGGAGGCTGCCGCCGCCGGCTGTGACCGGTCGACGGGAGGAGACACCGCCGGCGCCGCGCTCGAGCAGGCGGCAGCCAGCAGCGCCAGACCAATGGCAACGGGATGCAATGACCGCCAGACCCACTCTGTTCGCATGCTCAGATCAATCCTTCACACGAAATGCGTTACCTATCCTGCCTGATTTGTCGGCGCGGAGTTTCAGGCCCGCGACTCTCGCCCTTTTCGGCTGCCGTCATTTCCGGCATGAACCGTCACTACACTCGCAGGTATGAGCGCTGCCGCCCGAGTGAAGAAGCTGGCCCTGGCCGCCGGCTTCGACCTGGCAGGCATTGCCGCAGTCCAGCCATTCGAGCCCGAACGTCAAGCGCTGACCGATCGTATCAATCAAGGGCTGTTCAGTGGGCTGCCCTGGTTCACGACCGAGCGCGCGGCCGTGTCCACTGACCCCCGCGCGCTGCTGCCCGAAGCTCGGTCCATCATCAGCCTGGCGATGTCATACGGCGCGGGAGAAGGGCCCCAGGGCACCGTCGCCCGCTATGCCTGGGGAGAGGACTACCACGACGTGCTGCGCCGGCGCCTGGAGGTGCTGCGGCACTCGCTGGCAGCCGAATTCGGCGAGATCGAGGCCCGAACCTTCGTCGATACCGGCCGCCTGGTGGACAGGGCCGCGGCGGTACGCGCGGGCCTGGGCTGGTACGGCAAGAACACGAACCTGCTGAACAGCCGGCTCGGCAGCTGGCTGTTCCTGGCCGAGCTCGTGACCACCCTGGAGCTCGAACCCGACCGGCCCACGCGACAGAACTGCGGCCACTGCCACGCCTGCATCGATGTCTGCCCCACCGGCGCCATCGTGGCCCCCTACGTGGTGGACAACGACCGCTGCATCTCCTTCCTGACGATCGAGCTGCGCGGGCCCATCCCGCGCCACCTGCGACCGCTGCTCGGGGGCTACATCTTCGGCTGCGACCTGTGCCAGGACGTCTGTCCGGTCAATCAGCAGGCGCGGCCCGTGGAGCACCAGGAATTCGCCTTCAAAGGCCAGCTACCGGCCGTAGCCGAGCTGGCAGCCCTGCTGGAGCTGGACGAAGAGGCATTCCGCCAGCATTTCCGCGGCAGCGCCATCAAGCGGGCCAAGCGAGCCGGCCTGCTGCGCAACGTCGCCGTCGCGCTGGGCAATTCGAGCGATCCGGCGGCTGTGGCGCCCCTGGCCGCGGCCATGCGCTCGGACCCGGAGCCACTGGTCCGCGGCCACGCGGCCTGGGCGCTCGGCCGCCTCGGCGGCAGCGCGGCTGAGGCCGCACTGGCGGAGGCCATCCGCACCGAAACAGACCCGTATGTACGAGAGGAGATCGATTTTGCCGCTCACCCCCGGTAAGCAGCTGGACACCTTCCCCAACCCGCACCCTGGACGGGACTACGAAATCGAACACCTGTGTCCTGAATACACCGCCGTGTGTCCCATCACCGGCCAGCCCGACTTCGGCACCATCCGCATCCGCTACGTTCCCGATCAGCGCTGCGTGGAGCTCAAATCACTCAAGACCTACATCTGGTCGTTCCGCGACGAGGGCCATTTCTTCGAGGACGTCACTAACCTGATCCTCAACGACCTGGTGGCGGCGCTCGATCCGCGGTCGATGACGGTCACCGGCGAGTTCAACGTGAGAGGGGGCATCACCAGCACCGTGACGGCGACGCACGTCAAGGCCGGCTGAAGGCCGGCAGCCGGCCACACCCAGCTGTCATGCTGAGCTGGCGCGAAGCATCCCTCCAAGCCTACGGACCTTCGCTCGTCGCTGAGGGTGAACTCTTCGGGAGCTAGCGTGCCGCCAGCGCCGGCTCCCGCACCAAGGTGGCAATGATCTCGCGGCAGAACGCCGGCAGATCAGCCGGCTCACGGGAGGTGATGATGTTGCCATCCCGAACCACCTCCTGGTCGACCCATTCGGCGCCGGCATGGACCATGTCGTCCTTGATGCTGAAGTAGGAGGTCGCGCGCTTGCCGCGGATCACGTCCGCGGAGCAGAGCATCCAGCCGGCATGGCAGATGGCCGCGACCACTTTGCCTTGCGCGGCAGCCTGACGCACGAGCTCGACCATCTCTTTGGATCGGCGCATGTAATCGGGGGCGTAGCCGCCGGGAATGATCACCGCCTCGAAGTCGGCGGCGCGAACGTCCGCTACGTCGGCGTCGACCTTGACCGGATAGCCGACCTTACTGGTGTAGGTCTTGGCGCTGCCGGTGCCCACGATCGTGACTGTTGCCCCAGCTTCACGGAAGCGATAGACGGGATACCACAGCTCCATCTCCTGGTACATGTTCTCGGCGAGAACAGCTATGCGCTTGCCAGCTAACTCCATGTCTTGCCTCCTATGAGCGGATCTTAGCGGGCACGAGCCGCTAAGATCCTGCCCAGATGGCCAAGGTTGCGCTGATTGGCGCCGGCAGCGTGGTGTTCACGCAGAACCTCGTGACGGACATCCTGCTGTTCCCCGAGCTGCGCGACACCGAGATCGCGCTCATGGACATCGACGCCGAGCGCCTGAAGGTCGCCGAGCACATCGTCAGGCAGGTAGCCCGCGAGAAGACCGGCAGCGATACGCAGGTAAAGGCCACGCTCGATCGAGCCGAAGCGATTCGTGGCGCCGATTACGTCGTCAACACGGTCCAGGTTGGCGGCTTCGAGGCCACGCTGACCGACTTCAACGTGCCCAAGAAATACGGCCTGCAGCAGACCATCGCCGACACCATCGGCATTGGCGGCATCATGCGCTGCCTGCGCACCATGCCGGTGCTCGCCGGCATCCTCAGGGACATGGAGGAGCTGGCCCCTAGCGGTTGGCTGCTGAATTACACCAACCCCATGGCCATGCTGGTTTGGGGCGCGTCACGACTGTCCGGCGTCAAGTCGGTTGGGCTGTGCCACAGCATCCCCAACACGGCCTGGCAGCTTGGCGGCTATCTGGGCGTTCCCTGGGAGGAGCTGCGCTACCGCGCGGCGGGCATCAATCATTTCGCCTTCTTCCTGGAACTGCGCCACAACGGCCAGGACATGTACCCGCGCCTGCGTGAAGCTATGGAGAACCCCGACATCCGGGCCAAGGACCCCGTTCGCTTCGAGGGCCTGCGCCGCTTCGGCTACTTCGTGTCGGAGTCCAGCGAGCACTTCTCCGAATACCTGCCCTACTTCATCAAGCGGGACTTTCCGGAGCTCATCGAGCGCTACGGCATCCCGCTGGATGAATACATCAGGCGCTGTGAGTCGTACAACGCTTGGTGGGACTCCTTTCATCGGGAGATGGCCAGCGGGGGCCGGGTGGATGTGGCCGACGCCCTCAGCGGCGAATTCGGCCCGCTCATCGTCCATTCGATGGAGACCAACACGCCGCGCGTGGTCTACGGCAATGTGGCCAATCACGGCCTTATCGACAACCTGCCGCCGGGCTGCGCCGTCGAGCTGCCCTGCGCCGTGGACGGCCTTGGCCTAACCCCTACCGCCATCGGCACGCTGCCGCCGCAGCTGGCAGCGCTCATGCGCACCAACGTGAACGTGCAGGAGCTGGCAGTGGAGGCCGCGCTGAGCGGCAAGCGAGACTGCGTGTACCAGGCGGTGTTCCTCGATCCGCACGCTTCCTCGGAGCTCAGTCTCGACCAGATGGTGGCCATGGTGGACGACCTCCTGGCCGAGCACGGCCAGCTCGTGCCTCCCCTGGCCTGAGCGCTCCATTGGGTCCGGAGACGTTGTCTGCATGTCATCCCCCAGCCAGCGACGCATGATCTCACCCCCCGGAGAGACCGTCTCGGGCGTGGAATGGCACGTGGACGACGAGAGCGCGCCCACGAATGGCAGGCCGGCACCCGGCACCGAGGATCGACCATTCCCCGTCACTCGCCTGCTGCTGGCCATCCTCGCCGGCAAGATGACGGTGCTGCTGATCGTGTTCCTTGCGTACGAGCTGCTGCCCTTCTCGACCGAGGCGTTCGAGGCGAACTTCGTAGACCCCGATTTCCAGCACGTGTCGCTGGCCTCAGCCTTCAGCACCTGGGATGCGCAGCACTACCTCTACCTGAGCAGCTACGGCTACCAGCCGGGGCAGATGTCCAACGCCTTCTTCCCACTCTTCCCGCTGCTCATCCGTCTGGCCACGGGCGCCGTGCACGACCAGCTCCTGGCCGGCTTCATCGTGGCCAATCTGGCTTCGCTGATTGGGCTGTACCTGCTCTTCGAGCTGATCCGGGAGCTCCACGGCCGCGACGTTGCCAGGAACAGCCTGCTGCTGTACCTGGCCTTCCCCACCGCCTTCTTCCTGTCGCTGATCTACACCGAGTCGCTGTACCTGCTGCTGGTGTCCTCGTTCTTCCTGCTGCTGTTTCGCGGCCGGCTTGGCTGGGCGGCGATTCCCGCGGCGTTGCTGCCGCTGGCGCGGCCGGAGGGCGTGCTGATCGTCCTGCCGCTGGCGGTGTACTACCTGGTCGAGCGCACGCCCTTGGGCTTGCGCCTGGCCCGCCCTGTACACCGGCGGAGCGCGGCGCTGCCCAGCTGGGACGAGGCCCTGTCCGATCCTCGTCTGCTGGCGGTCGCCAGTCCGGCCCTGGGCGCGGCCTCGTACCTGGCCTTCATGAAGCTGGCTACCGGTAATCCGTTCGAGATGTTCCAGGCCATGCAGAGCTACGTCTCGGCCCACTCCCTGTCCTACGTGCTGCATCCGCTGCAGCTGGCCAGGGTGCTGGGGGAATGGCCCCTCGACGTCCACGGCTTCACCAACTCGGCGATCGACCGGCTGTTCTTCCTGCTGTTCCTGGGGCTGCTGGTGCCGCTGTTTCAACGGGTGCATCCCGCGCTGGCGGTGTACGGCCTGATGGTCGGCGTCCTCAACGTCATCAGCGGAACGTTCATGTCGTACTCGCGCTACCTGCTGCTGGCCTTCCCGGTGTTCATCGCGGCGGCCATACTGCTCTCCCAGCCACGGACACGCTGGGCGCTCGTCCCGCTGACGTACACGTTCGTGATGGTCCAGGGCCTGTTCGTGACCATGCACGCCCTGGGCTACTGGGTGGCGTAGAGCCCCAGCCCTCGAGCGGGTGGGCTACGATGGCCCACGATGCCTGACTTTCCACTGATTCCCAACCGCTGCGCGCTGATTGTCAATGACATGGAGGAGCGCATGGTCGAGCCCAGCTCGCCCTTCTACGCGCCCCCGGCCCGCGACGCCATCGGCCCGCTGCAGCCGCTGCTCGCCTTCTGTCGCGAGCACGACGTTCCCACGGTGTTCGCCCTCATCGGCTCCGAGAACGCCCGCGAGAAAGCCGTGCTGCGGCAGGAGCTGGCCGACGAAGCCGAGATTGACGTCTCGCTATGCCGCAAAGCCGACGCCTTCGGCGACCACCCCAACGACTTCGTCTTCGTCAAGCGCTGGATGTCCGGCTGCATCAGCGGCACGCCGGTCGTCGATTACGTACGGGAGCGCAACCGCGACACGCTGCTGGTAGCGGGCACAACGCTGCAATTTGGCTGCGACACCATCATCCGGGAAGCCTCCAACCTCGGCTTTCGGGTGGCGGCGCTGAGCGATTGCTGCGCCCCGCGGCCGATTGCCGATCAGGGTTGGGGCGCCATCAGCGAGGAAGAGGTGCAGAAGGTGTTCTTCAGCACCTGGCGCAAAGCCTTCGCCCGCGTCCTGACCGCCGCCGAGGCCCTAGCCGAGATGGAGCGCGCTCAGGCGTAGGCTGGCCGCCCAGCGCCGCGGTTCGTTTGTCTGACAGGAGTGGGCTCCTGCCGGCAGGTGGTGGCCGAGCCCCTCATGGGCAGACCACACGGACGGGGGAGGACGTTCGTCATCCGCACTGCCGAAAGCACGCGGGAAGTATGCCGAACGTTGCCTTGTCACGTACCGAGCGGCGGGCGTACCGTCGGAGTTGTCTGCAATCTCTGCGACCTAGCCAGCCAGCAGGCAACAGCGCTGCCTCTCGACAGCGTGAGTAGGTGATTCGTGGTGAAAGCCAATGCAGATAGATGTGACACCAGTGGAGGCAGGCTCATGAAAGGACTTCGGCTGCGCGGCCTGGGGTTTGGAGGAGCTCTCGCCCTGGCAGGAGCGATATTCGTTGCCGGGCCCTGGGGTATGGGCGTGGCCTATTCGGACAGCGGCGCCAGCCCGGCGGCCACCACCACCAGCGTGCCGGTGCCCAGCGCCACGTGCACGCCCTCGGGCGGAAGCATCAACCTGGGATCCACAGTGGCCTGCAGCTTCTCCGGAACAGCGGATGCGAGGTTCCTGTTCTGGAGCGCACCAGGCTTCTCTCCGCAATCCAGCAACAGCACCACAGCCAGCTTCACCGCCGCGCGGGCGGGCAACGGAACGATCACGGCCTTCTGGTCGGCTCCCGGCGTGGGCGCAGTAAGCCAGAGCTTCACCTACCTGATCGTGGCGCCGACGACGTCGTCGACGGTCACATGCACGCCGGACAGCGGCAGCCTGACACAGGGATCGACGGTATCGTGCAGCTTCAGCGGGTCGGGGTTCATGTTCTGGAGCGCGCCGGGATTCAGCCCGCCCTCCAGCTCCAATCCCACCGCGACGTTCTCCGCCAACCGGCTGGGATCGGCTTCCATCACAGCGCATTGGGCGGTACCGGGCCAGGGCGCCATGAGCCAGACGTTCAGCTACACCATCGTGGCGCCATAGGCTGAGTCCCCGGCGAGCCGGCGCGCAGGCGCTCCGGCAGGCAGATTGGCTGGCAGGCGGCGAAAAGCAGCTCGACCGGCGAGCTTGGCGCGGCCTGCTGGCCTTCAGCGGATCCGTGCTGCTCGGCTTCGGCCTCATCGGCGCCAGCATGCTCGGGCTGGCCAACGTCACCGGCTGGCAGCCTGCGATGGGGTCGGTCTCCTGGAATGCCCTGCATCCCGTGGATATGGGCGTGAACGTGACGGGCATCACGCACTATGGCTATGGCGATCTGTTCCCACGGGCGCGCGACGAGGACGTAGACCTGGAGCTGGCCGCGCTGCAGCGCATGGGCGTGCGCGTCGTGCGAGTGTTCCCGGCCTTCGATGGGATATCGGCCCAAGAGGCCGCCGACCGGCTGGATCGGTTCCTCACCCGGGCGGAGGCCTATCACGTCTCGGCGATCGTGAGCTTCGTGAACTACTACGCTTCGCGCCAGAACCCACCCGAGCTCGACCCGTACTACAGTGACGTGTGGGAAGGCATCCGCCACCTGAACCACGACTTCATGGCGCGGGCCTACCGTGGCGCATACCTCGATTTCGTGCGGACAGTGGTGAGCCGGAACCGGGGACATCCCAACGTGTACGCCTGGGAGCCCGGCAACGAGCTCCAGGACCCAGACCGACAGGCGTTTCTGCGCATGATGCAGGACGTGTCGGCGGAGATCGAGCAGCTGGACCCAGGGCGGCCGGTCAGCTCAGGGGTGATCCAGGCCAGCCAGGCCGGCTTCACACCCGCAGAGCTCTATTCGCAGCTTCCGTCGGTGCAGGTGGTAACCATTCATCCCGGCAACGGCTACCGCGGCTCGGTGGTGGACGTGGCGTGGGCGATTGCCCACGGCAGGAAGGCTATTGTGGAAGAAACGGGCATCAGCGCCTGGGACGATCGCGCCGATCGCTACGGTACTGAGCTGGAGTACTGGCGATCGCGCGGCGTAAGCGCCTTCCTGCTGGACGGCTTCATCGCCAAAGGCCTCGAGGACAACGGCAACGGCGACACAACATTGGGCTTCGACGCGCTGTGGCATACCGACTACGACCGCCTGGCAGCGTTCGTCGAACGCAGCAGCCGCCCCTGGCCATGGCAGCTGCTCCGAGAGCGATGAGCTCTCGCCGCGCTTAAGCAGTCCCGGGGGTCCTGTTGGGCGCAGCCACCTGGGCAGGTGGCGAGCGGCCGGATTTTTAGCGAATTTTTAATACCGGGAGCGCGCAATCCCAACAGTTTCCTAACGCTTACCCCATACCTTGAACTTGTATGGCTGTGACGGGCATGGGCGGCGATGGCATCTCCCGCGAAGCGAGGCTTTCGTTCGCCATACGAGAAGGCAGGCGCGGGCACTCATCCGAGGCGAATGCCAGGGAAGCACGATGAACCGTTCCTGGGTAACCATCAGCGTCAACAGCGCCGTCCTCGATCTGGCCGTCTGGCGGCAAGCCAGCAATCGGACGCCAGGTAGCGCCCTGAAAGGAGAGTCCTAACTTGAGCGGCGGCATCGTCTTCCTCCTCATCGCCATCTTCTTCACGCTCGGGTACCTGGTCTACGCGCTGCTGCGGCCGGAGCGCTTCTGAGCGGCGCGAGCCAGCGCACGGCGGAGATCGGCGCCGTCTGGCTCGCAGGGCAGCGCCTCACATTCATTGGAGGGTTTCTAAGTGGTAATCGACATCCTGCAGATGGCCATCGTGCTCGCGCTGGGCTTTCTGATCATGATCCCGCTGGGACGCTACATGGCCGCGGTGTTCATGTTCAAGCCGACGTTCGCCGACGGCCTCTTCAATCCAATCGACAATCTGATTTACCGCGTGTGTCGCGTCAACCGAGACGAAGGCATGCGCTGGCCGGGCTACATCAAAGCCATGCTGCTGACCAACCTGGCCATGTGGGTCCTGATCTTCGCCACGTTCATGGTTCAGCACGAGCCACTGTTCGCGGCCTTGAACCCCGACGGCCAGGGGATGATGAATCCCTTTCTGGCCTTCATGCAGGCCAGCAGCTTCATCACCAACACCGACTGGCAGAACTATGGCGGCGAGAGCACCTTCTCGTACATGAGCCAGATGTTCGGCCTCATCTTCCCGATGTTCACCTCGGCGGCCACCGGCCTGGCTTGCGGCGTGGCCTTCATCCGGGGGCTGGGCGGCAGCGTGAGCCTCGGCAACTTCTACGTCGACCTGACGAGAGGCATCACCCGCGTCATGCTGCCCATCTCGCTGGTAGTAGGCATCGCCCTGGTGGGCTTCGGCATTCCGGCCACGTTCGATGGCGCTCAGGCGGCGACGACCCTCAACGGGCCGCTCACACCCGCTTCGCCGACGGCGGTGGCCAGTCCGGAAGCCAACGCCAGCCCTACGCCGGAAGCCACGCCATCACTGACGTCGCAGGGTCAGCAGTCGATCACTCGCGGTCCCGTGGCGCCGCTCAGCAGCATCAAGCACCTGGGCACCAACGGCGGCGGGTTCTTCAACGCCAACTCGGCTCACCCCTTCGAGAACCCCAGCCCGGTCACGAACGTGATTGAGATCCTGCTCATGGGGGCCATCCCGGCGTCCATCATCTACATGCTGGGCATCATGCTGGACAAGAAGAAGCAGGCCTGGACCTTCTTCGGCGTGCTGGCCGCGTTCTACACCGCCTTCCTGGCGATCGATTACGTCAATGAGAAGAGCGGCAACCCGCTGCTCAGCAGCATTGGTGTCAGCGCCGCGCAGGGCAACATGGAAGGCAAGGAGGTTCGGTTCGGCCAGGCGCAGACGGCGCTGTTCGCCAACGCCACGACCGCCTTCACCACCGGCAGCGTCGATTCGATGCATGACAGCATGACGCCCGGCGGCAGCGTCACTCCGTTCTCCAACATGTTCCTGAACATGGTCTTTGGCGGTAAAGGGGTGGGCTTCATCAACCTGTTCATCTTCGTCGTGCTGGGGGTGTTCATGACCGGCCTGATGGTCGGCCGCACGCCCGAGCTACTGGGCAAGAAGATCGAGGTGCACGAGGTCAAGCTGGCGTCGCTGGCCTTCCTCATGCATCCGCTGCTCATCTTCGGCTTCATGGCCCTGACCTTCGCCCTGCAGCTGGACCTCGGCGCCATCTCGAACCCTGGGCCGCATGGCTTCAGCGAGGTGATGTACGCCTACACCTCGATGGCCGCCAACAACGGCTCGGCCTTCGCCGGGCTCAGCAGCAACACCAACTGGTACAACGTCAGCGGCGGCATCACCGTCATCCTGGGTCGGTACATCTCGATCGTGCTGATGCTGGCCCTGGCCGGGTCGATGGCCGCCAAGAAGACGGTGCCCATGACCATCGGCACCATGCGCACCGACAACCGCGTCTTCGCCGGCGTGCTCGTCGGCACGGTGCTGATCATCGGCGCGCTGACCTTCTTCCCGGTGATGGCGCTGGGCCCCATCGCCGATCACCTGGCCATGGTGGCCGGCCAGACCTTCCAGGCTGCCGGCAGCTAAGAGGAGCTTGATATGCCAAAACCCAAAAGCAAGACGTTCACTCCCGAAATCCTTGTGCCGGCCATCTGGCAGGCGGTCATCAAGATGAACCCGCGCTGGATGGTCAAGAACCCGGTCATGTTCGTGGTCGAGATCGGCGCGCTCATGACGCTGCTGCTGACCTTCTCGCCCACCATCTTCGGCACCGCCGCGGCCAGCCGCGGCTACAACTTGGTGGTCACCATCATCCTGGTGCTCACGGTCCTGTTCGCCAACTACGCCGAGGCCGTTGCGGAAGCGCGCGGGCGGGCGCAGGCGGCCACCCTGCGCCGCACCAAGAAGGAGACACCGGCCAAGCGGCTGCTATCCGACGGATCGGTTCAGACGGTGTCCTCATCTGACCTGCGCAAGGGCGACATCGTCGTCGTCGAGGCGAACGACGTCATCCCCGGCGATGGCGACGTCATCGAGGGCGTAGCCTACGTCAACGAGTCGGCCATCACCGGGGAATCCGCACCGGTGCTGAAAGAGCCGGGCACCGACATCCGCAGCTCGGTCACCGGCGGCACGCAGATCATCAGCGACACGCTGAAGATCCGCATCAGCGCCAACCCGGGCGAGACCTTCCTGGACCGCATGATCGCCCTGGTCGAGGGTGCCAAGCGGCAGAAGACGCCCAACGAGATCGCGCTCACCGCGCTGCTGGCCATCTTCACCATCATCTTCCTCATCGTGTGCGTGACCCTGGAGCCGTTCGGCAGCTTCCTGGGAGCGCCCATCGACGTGGCCACGCTCGTCGCCCTGCTGGTATGCCTCATACCGACCACCATCGGAGCGCTGCTGTCGGCCATCGGCATCGCCGGCATGGACCGCGTCACCCGCTTCAACGTGCTGGCCATGTCGGGCAAGGCCGTCGAGGCCGCGGGCGACATCGACACCCTGCTGCTGGACAAGACCGGCACCATCACCTTCGGCAACCGCCTGGCCTTCGAGTTCATCCCGGTCAACGGCCACAACGAGAAGGAGCTGGCCGAGGCGGCCATGGCCTCGTCGGTGGCCGACACAACGCCCGAGGGCAAGTCCATCATGGCCCTAGCGGAGAAGCTCGGGGTCAAGGCCGGCACTCTGCCGGAGAATGCCGAGCTCATCCCCTTCACCGCCGAGACGCGCATGAGCGGCATCGCCCAGAACGGCCACAAGATCATGAAGGGCGCGGTGGACGCCATTGCCGCGCTGGTGGACACCGTCCCGCTGGACCTCACCAAGGAGGCCGACCGCATCGGCGGCGAGGGCGGCACGCCGCTGGCCGTCGCGGTCAACAGGGAGGTCTACGGCCTCATCTACCTCAAGGACACGGTCAAGCCGGGCATCAGCGAGCGCTTCGCCGACCTGCGGGCCATGGGCATCAAGACGGTCATGGTCACGGGCGACAATCCGCTGACGGCAGCCACCATCGCCAAGGAGGCCGGCGTGGACGACTTCCTGGCCCAGGCCAAGCCCGAGGACAAGATCGCGCTCATCAAGAGCGAGCAGGCGGAAGGAAAGCTCGTCGCCATGACCGGCGACGGAACCAATGACGCGCCGGCGCTCGCCCAGGCCGACGTGGCCCTGGCCATGAACTCCGGCACCAGCGCGGCCAAGGAGGCGGCCAACATGGTGGACCTGGACTCCGACCCGACCAAGCTCTTGGAGGTGGTGATGATCGGCAAGCAGCTGCTCATCACCCGCGGTGCCATCACCACCTTCTCCATCGCCAACGACGTGGCCAAGTACTTCGCCATCATCCCGGCCATCTTCGTGGCGGTCTTCGCCCAGCTGTCGGCCCTCAACGTCATGCAGCTGAGCACCCCTCAGAGCGCCATCCTGTCGGCGCTGATCTTCAACGCCGTCATCATCCCGCTGTTGATCCCGCTGGCCATGAAGGGCGTCAACTACAAGCCCACCAGCGCCGACCGGCTGCTGCTGCGCAACGTCTCCATCTACGGCCTGGGCGGGATCATCGCGCCCTTCATCGGCATCAAGCTCATCGACCTCGTCGTCGCGCTATTCGTTGGCTAGGAGAACCTCATGCCTGCTTGGATCCGCATCTCCATCCTGCTCTTCCTGCTGTGCGGCGGCGTGTACCCAGCCCTGGTGGTGGGCGCGGGCCAGCTGCTGTTCCACGACAAGGCGCAGGGCAGCATCATCTACGACAAGGACGGCAACGCCATCGGCTCAGCACTGATTGCCCAGGCGTTCGACAAGGACCAGTACTTCCATCCCCGGCCCTCGGCGGCCGGAGCGGACGGCTACGACGCCACTTCCTCCGGCGGCTCCAACCTGGCGCCCACCAACCAGAAGCTGATCGACCAGGTGAAGGCCAACGCCGACGCGGCCAAGCAGGATGACCCTGCACTCGGTGAGGTGCCGGCCGACATGGTGACCAACTCCGGCTCGGGCCTCGACCCGGACATCTCGCCGGAGAACGCCCTGGCCCAGGTGCCGCGGGTGGCCAAGGCGCGGGGCATGACCGAGCAGCAGCTCACCGGCTTCGTCAACCAGCACGTCATCGGCCGCGACCTGGGCATCTTCGGCGAGCCGCGCATCAACGTGCTGCGCCTCAACCTCGACCTCGATGCCGCCAAGCCAATGCAAAAATGACCGTCGCCAGACCGCCGGGCGGTCCACCCTTTCCAGCCCATTCCGTACGCAGCCAGGCACGTGCCTGGCTGCGTAGCCATCTTCAGCGTCAGCTCCCATGGGGACCAGTGTGAGTAAAGAGCCCGAACCGCACCGGCCAACCGGCGACGAGATGCTGGAGCGCGTGCAGATGGCCGAGCGCGCCGGACAGGTCAACGCCTGGCTGCGCGTTTACCTGGGCTACGCTCCGGGCGTCGGGAAGACCTACGCCATGCTCAACGAGGGCCGCCGCAGGCGAAGTCGCGGCACGGACGTCGTCATTGGCTGGGTGGAGACCTACGAGCGGCCGCTGACGATGGCCGCCGTTGGGGACCTCGAAGTCGTCGCTCGCAAGAAGATCGACTATCGTGGCGTCGTGGTTGAGGAGATGGACGTCGACGCCATCATCGCTCGGCGCCCGCAGGTCGCGCTGGTCGACGAGCTGGCGCACACCAACGTGCCCGGATCGCGGAACGAGAAGCGCTATCAGGACGTGCTCGACCTCCGAGATGCCGGTATCAGCGTCATCTCGACGGTGAACGTGCAGCACATCGAGAGCCTGCACGACACGGTGGAGCGCATTACCGGCATCCCTGTGCGCGAGACAGTGCCCGATTGGGTCATCGATCAGGCCGACGAGCTGGAGATGATCGATCAGTCGCCCGAAGCGCTGCAGAAGCGGATGCTGCACGGCAACATCTACCCACAGCAGCGCGTCACGGATGCGCTCAACAATTTCTTCCGCAAGGGCAACCTGGCGGCTCTGCGCGAGCTCACGCTGCGGCGGATGGCGGAGCACACCGACGACAAGCTGCGGCAGTACATGCGCATGAAGGGCATCGACGAGCCCTGGCACTGCAAGGAGACAGTGCTGGTGTGCGTGCCGCCCACAGAACAGGCGGAGCAGCTGGTGCGGCGCGGGTTCCATCTCGCCGAGCGGCTGCAGGCCCGGTTGGTGACGCTCTACGTGGCCCAACCGGGCAGGAGCCTGAGCCAGGAGCGGTCGCGCGGCTACCAGGAGGCGCAGAAGGCGCTGCACCTGGCGGCGGAGCTGGGCGCCGAAGTCGTCACCAAGCAGGGCGTCAAGGTCGCCGAGGCGCTGGTGAGCTACGCCAAAGAGATCAGCGCCACGCAGATCGTGATGGGTGAATCGACCCGCGGCCGGCTGCGCGAGCTGCTGGAAGGATCGATCATCCGGGAAGTGCTGCGGCGCACCGAGGACGTGGACGTTCACATCGTGCAGCGGGCAGACCACGCGTGAAGCTGCCGCGGCGCCTGGCCGACACCCTCTGGGCGCTGGCCGTCGTCGCCGGCGTTTCGCTGGTGATCGGCGGGGCGGAGTCGGTCGGCCACGTCTCCAACATCTCCAACCTGTACATCATCGGCATCGCGCTCCTGGCTGCCCGACGCGGGCGTTATCCGGCGGTCCTGGCGTCCATCCTGGCATTCCTGGCCTTCGACTGGTTCTTCGTGCCGCCGGTGCACGTGTTCACGGTCAACGACCCCAGCGAGTACGTGGCCCTGGCCACCCTGATGTTCACCGGGCTCATCATCGGCCAGCTGCTGGCGCTGGTGCGACGGCGGGCCACGGAAGCGCAGACACGCGAGCGGCACACCCAGCTGCTGTACGACATCAGTCAGGCGGCGCTGTCCATGCCGGACGTGGGCGGCGTCTACAAGCTCGCCCTCGACCGCCTGAACGAGACGCTGGAGCTGGCCTGGAGCCGTGTCCTGGTGCGCGGCGAGGTGGCCTTCGAGCAGGTCGTGTATTCGGGCTTCAACGCCCCCAGCTTGCCCGACGAGACCCACTGGCTGCAGCGAGTGGCGGAAGAGGGGCAGGCGCTGGGCGTATGGGAGCAGCCGGAGAACAAGGTCCGGGTAGTGCGCGAGCTCGACATCTCGTCCGGCAAGGTCGCGTCGCCCGAGGGCGGCGTGCTGCGACAGGTGTACGTGCCCCTGCGCATCGAATCACGCGTGGAAGGAGTGCTGGTGGTTGGAACACGCGTTACCGACGAGCCTCCCACCCAGGAGGAACGGCAGCTCCTGCTCGCCTTTGCGAACCAGCTGGCCATCGCCGTGCAGCGCGACCGCTTCGCCGAGCAGCAGGCGCGCGCCCGGGCAATCGAGGAGAGCGACCGGCTGAAGTCGGCCCTGGTGTCCTCGGTCTCACATGAGCTGAAGACCCCGCTCGGCGCCATCAAAGCCTCGGCCACCAGCCTGCTGCAGGACGGCACCGTGCACGATGCCACGGCCATACGCGAGCTGGCCCAGTCGATCGACCGCGAAACGGACCGCCTCACCAGGCTGGTCGCCAACCTGCTCGACATGTCCCGGCTGGAATCAGGCGCCCTGCAGCCGCGCCTGGAGCTGACCTCCATGGCCGACGTCGTCTCGGACGTCCTCGATCGCATGGAGCCAATGCTCGGCGGGCGGCGCGTCGAGGTGAATGTGCCCGAGTCTTTGCCGCCGACGCCGCTCGATTTCGTCCTGATCAGCCAGGTGCTCACCAATCTGCTGGACAACGCGGTGCGGTATTCGCCGCCGGGGGCCGGCATCTCCATTTCGGCCGAGATCGCGCGCGAGCAGCTGCGGGTGACGGTGTTCAATGAGGGCAGCCACATCCCGGCGGCCGAGCTGGACAAGCTGTTCGACAAGTTCTATCGGATAAGCACGGCGACCGGCGGCACGGGGCTTGGGCTGGCTATCGTTCGCGGCATCATCGAGACGCACGGCGGAAGGATCTGGGCGGAGAACGTCGGTCGACGAGGGGTGGCCTTCACCTTCACGCTGCCGTCTCCTCCGGTGGACAGCTCACGCCGCGACGTGCTGCCGCCACCGCTGGCCGAGCAGCCGGACTCGGTCAGCAACGTGGACGGACGCCGGTGAGCTTGGCCGCTGGCGTCGGCGCTTGAGCAAGTGAGCGGCTCGCGCGTGCTCGTGGTCGACGACGAGGCAAATATTCGCAACTCCGTCAGCCGCGGGCTGCAGGCGCTGGGCTTTCAGGTCGAGGTCGCAGCGGAAGGCGAGGAGGGCGTTGCCAAGGTCCAGAGCTGGCGGCCCGACGTGGTGCTCATGGACCTGGCCATGCCCAAGATGAGTGGCTTGACGGCAATCCGGCAGATCCGCAGCTGGTCGGCCGTGCCGATCATCGTCCTTTCGGTCATGGGCGAGGAGGGCGAGAAGGTTCGTGCGCTGGACGCCGGCGCCGACGACTACCTGACCAAGCCATTTGGCATCGACGAGCTGGGAGCGCGCATCCGCGTGGCTCTGCGCCACGTGACGCAATCGGCCGCGGAATCGGTCCGGCAGTTCGGCAACGTGACGATTGACATTGCCAATCGCATGGTCAAGGTGGGCGAAGAGGAGGTGCACCTCACCCCGAATGAGTACGAGCTGTTGAAGCTGCTGGCCATTAACGCCGGCCGAGTGCTCACCCACGAGCAGATCCTGGAAGGGGTCTGGGGCCCAGCCTACCGCTACGAGTCGGGATATCTGCGTCCGCTCGTTACCTCACTGCGCAAGAAGCTTGGAGCTCATCTCATTGGCACCGAGCCGGGAGTCGGCTACCGGCTGCGGCTGGATCCGACCTCATGAGCGCTTCCGGGCCGGCCGAACAGGTTGTGGTCCGACGGACCTGGGGCACACGTACAATCAGGCGTGCCCCTGCGCATCAGGCTGTTGAAAGCGCGAGTCTGGGTCTCGGCCGCTCTCGGGCTGGCGCTTTTGGTCATTCCACCCAGCCCAGCGCTTAGAGCAGAAGCGCCGGCGGATGCCAGCGCGGCTTCCACCCAATATCCCGCCGACTACGACCTGCCGGACGGCCACTTCTACACCCAAACGAACGGCGCCGCGCAGGATAAGACCCGGGGCTACGCGGTCACCGACGGCGCAGGCATCCCCATGTGGTCGGAGCTCCGGCGGCTGGGTGGCGTGGGCGCGCTGGGGTACCCGGTATCCACGCGCTACCAGTCCGGCGCGTTCATCGAGCAGGCTTTCCAAAAGGCCATCCTGCAGTGGCGGCCGGACCAAGGGCAGGCAGCGCTGCTGAACGTCATGGACGAGCTGCATCTTGCCGGCCAAGACACGGCCCTGCAGGCCAACCGTCAGATTCCGCCCCAGGCATCGACCTTCAGCGATGCAGGCAAGAGCTGGGATCAAGTCGTTCGTGACCGCCTTCAGCTGCTGGACTTTCCCAACCCCGCCTTCAAGAGCGCCTTTGCCGGCGTGGCCGACCCACTGGCGACCTTTGGCCTGCCCACTTCAGCCATCACCGACGAAGGAGCCAGCTACACCTTGCGCCTGCAGCGCACAGCCATGCAGCTGTGGAAGACGGACCAACCGTGGGCCAAGGCCAACACCGTGACGCTGGTGAATGCCGGCGACCTGGCCAAGGACAGCGGCCTTGTGCCCGCCTTGGCGGCGCAGCCCGAGCCCGGCCGCATCGCCCTCGGAAGCGCCGAGCGCACGCCCTGGTCGGGCTGGTGGTGGCCCTCGCTCACCAGCCAGGACGGGCCACACCTGTACGACCCCGGCGGGCCGCTGGCAAAGTACGACGCCTACGTGCAGAGCCTGGGCCAGCCAAACCCGGGCACCCGCCAGTGGGAGCTGGACCACTTCGTCTTCAGCGATCCCAAGCTGGACTGGGCCGGCAAGTGCAACGGTTGGGCGGTCGCTTCCCTGGTTGAGCCGGAGCCGGCGCAGCCTCGAACGGTGAACGGCATGACCTTCAGCGTGGCCGATCAGAAAGGGCTGCTGGCCGATTATTATTTCGCCGATCCTGCTGCCTGGCTGCTCGGCAGCAAGGACGGCGGCCTCAAGCCAAGCGAGTTCCACGCCAAAGTGCTGTACTGGATCGGGACCCAGCGCAAGGGCGCCATCCTGAACGCCTTCAACGGCTCCGGCCAGGTCACGAGCCTGGCGGCCTATCGCTTTCAGGCCGTCTACATGCCCGATCCCATCGACCCCAATAAGACGCACGTGAAGATGACCCTGTGGGCTGCCGACTATCACGTGGCCCCGGACTTCGTCGGCTTGAAAGTCTGGCCGGACGAGAAAGCCAAGACCTACAGCTATTTCATCTACGGCGACCGCAACAACCCAAGCGGCGGAGACTGGGAGGGCGACAGCGTAGCGGGCACGTATGCCCACCCTGAAAATCTGTGGTACCCGGACCTCGATCCCAAGGATCGCAACCTCTTCGGCAGCCTCACCAGTCCTAATCTCAGCTACGACGTCATCCAGCAGATCCTGAAAGGCTGAGCTGCCCAGCGCGACGCCGCCACCTGACGGTCAAGCCGACGATTCGCGCCGGCTGGCCCGAAACCTGATGACACCCCGTCTATAGTGCGGCTACGCATGCTCAGCCTTTCCGGTCAACCTGACAGCGGGACGCCTTGCTCGACCACAGAGCGCCCGCGGGCAGGTTCGCCTCGTTTGGTAGACGTGATTTGCATCGGCGGTTTTCTGCTGTCACTTGTGTACCCGCTAGCGCTGATCCCACTCGAACCCGCCCTGTTGGCCAGCCACCCAATCCTGGTGGCAGCCTTCCTAGGCACTACGGAATCGCTTGTCGCGGCAGGCGCCTTTGCCAGGGTTGGGCGGGTGGCCCTATGGCTAGCCATTGCGGCTCCGTTGCCAGGCAACGACCTGTTCGATCCGTTCAGCTGGTGGGTAGGCCGGCGCTATGGCAAGCAAGTGCTCACCAGGATCAAGGGCGGCGAACGGTACCACGCCGCCGCGTTGCGCGCCGAGGCATCATTTCGGCGCTGGGGGCCATGGGCCGTAGCGCTGGCGTATTACCTGCCCATCCCGAACGTCCTGATTTATCTGGCTGCCGGGGAAAGCGGTATGAGTCTCGTCCAGTTCGTCGTCCTCGACCTGCTTGGCACGGCGCTGGGCATCATTCCGCTCATCCTTCTGGGCTTCGTCATCGGCCAAAGCGCCGTACACGTGGCCGAGCTGATCACGCACTACGCCGGCATCAGCACCGTCGTGCTCGTGGTCCTGATCGTCGCGTTCCAGATATGGAGAAGCCGACTGGCGCGCCGGTGAGCTCGACACTGCGGACCGGGACGTACGATCACTGCATGGCCGGCAGCGCTTCCACGTGCGATCCCGCGGTCCGTACGGCGGAGAGCGCCTACGCGCTGCTGGACCAGCCGACCGCGCGGCTTGTCGAGGCCGCCGGCGCCATGCGTGACGCCGGCAAGGGACGCGTGGTCACCTACTCCCGGAAGGTGTTCATTCCGCTTATCAACCTGTGCCGCGATCGCTGCGCGTACTGCACCTTCGCCCGCGAGCCGGACGATCCCTCGGCCCGCATCATGGCGCCGGAAGAGGTGCTGGCAGTAGCCCGCGCGGGAGCGGCTGCCGGCTGCAAAGAGGCGCTCTTCAGCCTCGGCGACCAGCCCGAGGCGCGCTATCCAGCGGTGCGCGAGCGCCTGGCAGCGCTGGGCCATGCGACCACGCTGTCCTACCTCGAGGCCATGTGCCGGCTCGTGCTGGCCGAGACGGGCCTGCTGCCCCACGTGAACCCCGGAGTGATGGCAGGAAGCGCGCTCGATCGCTTCAAGACGGCGGCGGTGAGCGCGGGAATCATGCTGGAAAGCACCAGCCTCCGGCTGCTGCGGCCTGGCGGGGCACACCATCGCTGCCCGGACAAAGCGCCGCGGGCGCGGCTGCGGACCATCGCCGCGGCGGGCGAGCGCCGCATAGCGTTCACCACCGGCCTGCTGATTGGCATCGGAGAGACAGGCCGCGAGCGCATCGACACGCTGCTGGCGATCGCCGACGTGCAGGACCGCTATGGGCACGTCCAGGAGGTCATCGTCCAGAACTTCCGCCGCAAGCCGGACATCCTCATGCGCGACTGGCCCGAGCCCTCGGCCGAGGAGATGGTACGGACCATCGCCACGGCGCGGCTCATCCTGGGAGCAAAGGCCAACATCCAGGCCCCGCCCAACCTGGCGCAGGGCGACGCAGGCGATTACCTGCGCGCCGGCATCAACGACTGGGGCGGAGTGTCGCCGGTGACCCTGGACCACATCAACCCCGAGCGGCCCTGGCCGCAGATCGCTGCTCTGGCGGCTGCCACCGCGGCCGCCGGCTTCGAGCTGCGGGAGCGGCTGGCGATCTATCCCGAGTACGTCTGGCGCGACGATTACCTGGCCGACAGCCTGCGGCCGCTGGTGCGCCGGCAGGTGGATGAGCGGGGCCTGGTGCGGCCAGAGCTCACCTGCCAATAATCGGTCCACGATGAGGAGCAGTTCTTGACCGTAGACGAACGCACAAGCAGCCCCATTCCGAATGGGACCTCGGACGGGATCCGAGCCATTTTGGATCGCGCGCTCGATGAGCGCCTGCTCGATCGGCAGGAAACAGCCGACCTGCTAACCGCCACAGGCCGGGATTTCACGGCGGTGTGCCTGGTGGCGGACGAGCTGCGGCGCCGGGCTGTGGGCGACGTGGTGACGTACGTGGTGAACCGCAACGTCAACTTCACTAACGTGTGCATCAAGCGCTGCGGCTTCTGCGCCTTCAGCCGCGACCACCGCCAGGAAGCCGGCTATTTCCTGCCGGGAAGCGAGATCGTCCGGCGAGCGCGGGAAGCCTGGGAGCTCGGGGCCACCGAGCTGTGCGTCCAGGCCGGCTTGCCCCCGAAGATGGACGGCTGGCTGTACGTGAAGCTGTGCAGGGCTATCAAGCAGGCCCTGCCGGAGATGCACATCCACGGCTTCTCACCCGAGGAGGTGCTGTACGGCGCCACGCGCGCCCGGGTGAGCATCGCCGAATACCTGGCCGCGTTGAAGGAGGCCGGCGTGGGCAGCCTGCCCGGGACGTCGGCAGAGATCCTCGTGCAGGAGGTGCGCGACCGAATAGCCCGCGGGCGCATCACCGTGGAGCAGTGGCTGGACGTGATCGGCACCGCCCACGCGGCAGGCATTCCCACCACGGCCACAATCATGTTCGGCCACGTGGAATCGCCGTTGGACGATGCCCGCCACCTGCTGCTCATCCGCGACATCCAGCGCGAGACCGGCGGCTTCACCGAGTTCGTGCCCCTCGGCTTCGTCTACTGGGAAGCGCCCATGTACCACCAGGCGATGATTCCGGGTCTGCGCTCGGGACCGAGCGGGCGGGAGGTCGTCGCCATGCACGCCGTGGCGCGCGTGGTACTGCACCCGTTCGTCAAGCACGTGCAGGTCTCGTGGGTAAAGGAGGGGCCAAAGCTCTCGCAGCTATGCCTGGACGCGGGTGCCGATGACCTGGGGGGCACGCTGATCAACGAGAGCATCTCCACGGCGGCCGGTGCATCATTTGGGCAGCTGGTGCGCCCGGTGGAGTTCCGCCGGCTCATCCGTGATGCCGGGCGTGTCCCGGCCGAGCGCTCGACCACCTATGAGCTGCGGCACGTCTTCGGCCCCGACGAAGAGCCGGTCCATCCGCTGGATGCGGTGACGGACGTGGAAGAGCGCTTCGGCTCCTACGTCAAGCTCACGCAATCGCCCGAATTCCGCTATCAGGGACCGTAGAGAGCGCGGCATAGTCGTCCGATACGGTCCGGACCTGCGACGTCCTCAGCGCCAGCCTGGTAGTGCAACACTTGCTCCATGCGACTTGCAGTGCAGGGCGAGCCTTGCGCCTGCTCGTTGCCTGTCTACCCGCGGCCCGAGCTCGAGGCGAACGTCCGGGGGCGTAAGGCTCGGCCGGGCTCCGACCACATGCCCTCAGCTCCCATGCGGCCCGCACATCGAGATAATGATCCTTGCCAATGACCGATGCGAAGCGAGCGATAGCCGAGCTCAGCGCCGCCGACCCCGCGCTCGGCGCTTTCATCGAACGCGCCGGCACATTGGACCCGCGTCCGCGGCAGGGAGACTATTTCACCAGCCTCGCTCGGGCGATCGTGTATCAGCAGCTCGCAGGGCGGGCCGCGGCCGCGATCTATGCGCGGCTGGTGGACGCCGTCGGGGGCCAGCTGACGGCGGCGGCGATCCTCGAAGCGCAGCCGGAAGCGCTGCGGGCCGCCGGGCTATCCGGCTCGAAGGCAGCCGCCATGCTCGATTTGGCCAGCCACACGGCCAACGGCAGCGTTCCGCTGACGGCGCTGGACCAGCTCGACGACGAGGACGTCATCGCCCGCCTGAGCACGATCCGGGGAATCGGTCGCTGGACAGCCGAGATGTTCCTGCTGTTCGAGCTCCGGCGCCCGGACGTGTGGCCGATCGACGATTACGCCGTGCGCACGGGTTGGAGCATGATTCATTCGCTGCCGGAGCCCATGGCGCCGCGCGAGCTGCGTAAGCAGGGCGAATCGCTGCGTCCCCATCGCAGCCTGGCAGCGCTCTACTGCTGGGAGGCGGTCCGTTTGTCTCGCGGGCAAATGGCGCTGCCCGCCGCGTCGCAGCCGCGCTGAGATTAACGGCCGTTCGCCGCGGTGGCGATGACCGCGGTTAGCTCACCCTCGGCCTACGCCCGGGATCATTGACGGGTGCGCAGCGTTCCCAGGTAAGCGTCCGCGAGCTTCGGGGGCGCGCAGGCGAACCAGGCATCGACGAGCGCATCCCGCAGCGCCTCCTGCGTGACGGTCTTCAGCTGGATGAGCACGGCCGAGAATCCGTCGAAGTGCGGAATGGTGAAGAAGGCGTTCGACGAGGTGGCGAGGACGGCCTCCTTCTCCGCCAGGTCCGCGACGCGAACCGCCAGGATGGGCCCCTCCGGCGGCGCCGTCGCGCCGAAGCGCTTGACGTCCGCCTTGCTGAAGGGCCGTTCCCAGGCGAACACCTTCCCAGCGATAGCCCACGTCAGGCTGCCCCGACGTTCAGCTTCGGCCGCTTCGGGCAGATCCTTCGCCAAGCGCGCGACGTCCTCGAGAGTCGCCATATCCGCAGCCGTCTCCGACAATCAATCATCGAGCCGTGAGTGAGGCGCGAGCACGACTCGTCAGGACTCGAAATCCGACGGATCGTACATCTGATACAGATCGATCTCGCCGCCACCGATCAGGTTCAGGAATTCGGTGGTGCGCTCGATCGCTTCCTGCTTCGAGCCAACCTGCAGGATGGCGTAGCTGGCAATCAGCTCCTTAGTCTCGGTGAAGGGGCCATCCGTGATGGTGCCCTTGCCGTCGGCCACACGGATGGTGGAAGCCTTGGAGCTCGACTGCAGCCCGTCGGTCGCGACCAGCCAACCGGCCTTCATGGCCTGGGCCACGTACTCACCCATGCGGGCAAAGTCCTCCGGGTTGGGCGTGAAGTTCTCCGTGTGCTGGTTGCCTTTGAGCAACCCCATGAAACGCATGACCTGTCTCCTGTTAAGTGGCGTATTGGACGTCGGCTGTCGATTGATCTCGGACCTCCGTCATATTCACGTCGAACGAGCCCTGCCAAATTCGACACGCTCCGCGGCTAAAGCCGGACCAGGACTCGCCAGCTCATTTCCACGGCCTCGAATTGCCAGCTGAAGCCTCGCTCAGCGAATGCGACAGGCGAACGCTAGATTAAAGGAAACCTTCATGTCTGCAACTCCGGGCCGTCGCCGCTCCGGCCAGGCCGCTGCCACTAATGCCCCGCAAGCCGCCAACGCGCAGGCACACCCCGATCGCACCGCGCGCCGAGCTCGTGACCGCGGCCGTGGGGCGCGGTCACGCCAGCCATGGTGGCGGGGTCCGTGGCTGATCCCGGCCATTGTCGGCCTCCTCGTGCTGGTTGTCGTCGGCTTACTGATAGCCGGCCGCCAGCAGAGCGCGGCGCCTTCGGCGTCGCAGGCGGAAACCGCGCAGGTCGTTGCCGCTGTGACCAGCATTCCCGCATCCACATTTGACGCTGTGGGCAGCGGTGGGCTGACAAATCCGCTGAAGCCCGTCCAGCTGTCACCCTTAACGGGGCCGAATGGCCATCCGGAGGTGCTCTACGTCGGTGCCGAATACTGCCCGTATTGCGCCTCGGAGCGCTGGAGCCTGATCGCCGCGCTGAGCCGCTTCGGCACGTTCAATGGGCTGCAGCTGACGACCTCGACCGACGCTGACGTCTATCCCAACACGCCGACCTTCACCTTCGCCAAGAGCTCGTACAGCAGCCAGTACGTGGACTTCGTGCCGGTCGAGACCGAAACGCGCAGCCGTGCGCCGCTCCAGGCCATGACCCCAGCGCAGCAGCAGCTCTTCAACCAGCTGAACCCGTCGGGCTCAATCCCGTTCACCGACGTCGGCAACCGCTACACCGGCGTCGGGAGCGGCTATCCGAATGACGTCCTGGCTGGAAAGAGCTGGACGGACATCGCGGCCGCGCTGTCCAACCCGAGCAGCCCGGTGGCACGCGCAATCCTGGGCAATGCCAACTACATCACCGCGGCCATCTGCCAGGCCACCGGCGGCCAGCCGAGCGAGGTCTGCGCAGCCCCCGGCGCGGTGCAGGCCAAGGCGCAGCTGGGCGGCTGAGCAGGAGCAGGTCCCCCGTGGCGCTGCGCAGCGAAGCCCAGGCCGCGGCAGTCCATGCCCAACCCTCGGTTGTTCGCTGGGAGCTGCCGGCAATCATCACGGCCTCAGTCGTTGGGCTGGCAATCTCGCTGTACCTGACCAGCGCGCACTACGACCAGGTGGCGCTCGTCTGCTCGGTCGGCGGGATTATCGACTGCGGATCCGTCACCCACAGCGCCTACTCCGAGCTGGGGGCAACCTCGCTGCCGATCAGCGCCCTGGGAAGCGCCTGGTTCGCGCTGGCCGGTGGTCTGGCCATTCTCAGGACAGCCAACCCCGCCTGGCGCGTCGCATCTGGTCCCGCCCTAGCCCAGCTGTTGGTGGGAGCTGCCGGGCTGGGCTACGTCCTGTACCTGGTGTACGTCGAGCTCGTGCAGCTGCATCGCGTCTGCGAGTGGTGCACGGCGGTGCACGTGCTCGTGCTCGCCGTGTTCCTCCTCACCGTGAAGCACGCCCAGGAAGCCCAGCCGGCTTCGGATTAGAAGGCCGGCCAGGCCTTCGGGTTGGAATCCGGCCGCTTGGCGGCAGCAAACTCTGGGCCGTGAAGATTCGGGCGGAGTCGACCTCCTTGAGCAATCCGTCTGTAAAGGTCAGAGGACGCTGAACCCGCCAGTGGCTCGGCCTGGCTAGTGAAGTCGTCGGTCGAGGAAGCAGTGGGGTGCGAGATTCATGCACCACCCGCGCGGATCTGGCTCAAGATCGTTTGGTCACGGATGCTGTCGTCGTTTGCCAGCAAGAGGACCTTGGAGATCACCTCACTGATTTTGTTGTCGCCTTGATCGGCGAATGGGAGGAACAGCGCAGAATGCGTTTTGCCCCACTTAGCTGGCACCACGCACAGGTACTGGCCTGGCTCAATGTGAATGGCCGCGCTGCCAAGGTGGACCCGGTAGGTAGCTAGTTTGCCCATCACGTACGCGAAGTGGCCCTCCGTACGGACCCCCGGCAAGCCCAGGTCGTCGACCAAGGTTCGCAGCACCTCGGCTCGATGTTGGTACATCTCGGACGAGAGCAGCGCCTCCCCAGCGCTGTTCGCTACGCTGACAACTAGGTCGGCATCGCGCATGACCTCTGAGAACGCAAGAGGTGGAGTCTTGATAAGTGGAACGCCGGGCGCGCTCCATAGCTGTTCAAACCCTGGCGTGCTGCGTGGAAGACGTATGAAGCGGATCTGGTCGGTGGTGATCACCGGTAGCTCACTCAGAAAGTGACCGGAATCGGGAAACTGAAAGACAGCACACAGGCCAAAGGTCGGCAATGGCTTGAAGGCAATCGTCGTCTCCCCTGAGGCCATCCTCCAGTTGCGGCTCTGCAGCAGACGACTTGCGATCTTCGACTTCAGTGGATGGCCGGCGAATCGATTCGTGTACGTCCCCGTGGTGAGCTCGGCCGGAGTCAATAGATAGAGCTCTCGAAAGACCTGCTTGAAGGGCTGGCGCAGCCGTTGATGGACAATATGACGCTGCCACGCGGCAAGGGTCCCCGCCTGAAACAGGTCATACGCATGCGCTAAACGCAGTGGTTCAGTCAGTGGCGCCAGGCGGTCTTCGAGTGTCTGGATGCCAAGCGGCTCAGTGCGGAGGAAACCCTGGGCGCCCGAGCCGTCCACAACGACCAGCCGATCCAGCAATGCCCGCGCCACCGGCAGATGCAGCAGATTGACCAGATCTTCAATTCCCAGCGACTCACCGGTTGCGGAGATCGACTCGAGGGTGTGTCGAAGCCGGCCGACATGGCTGCACAGCTGAGTCACGGCATCGCGCGCCTCGCTATAGGACGATCCGCTTCGGATCGCCGCTGGTGCGGTCTTCACGGTCGCCCCGTTGCGACGAACAACAAGGCTGGGCTCAAGAGCGAGCGGTTCGAGCTGAAGCTCGAGCTCGTACGCCCCGCTCGCCCAGGTGCGTCCGACGGCCGCCAGGTCCGTCGCCAGACGCGCTTCCATCGCCCATTCGAAGCGTGTGACGTCAGCCATTCCGGCAACGTGGGCGAGGTTGGCGAGTCCGACCTGCACGGCCGCTTCGTGGTTGGCTTGACGTTCGGGTCCGAACTGGCGGGCATCCTTCTGGCTCTGTCGGAGGCGAAGGTAGCGCTGGAGCACCTCTGTGTCGGCGTTCACAGCATCCAACGGCAACAATCCGAAGGCCTTGATCGCGATCTGCTGGTGTCGCTCGAATCCGCGCAGCACCTGGTCCCGATTCCAGCCAGCCAGCGCCTCGATCAGAGTGACCGCCCTTGCCGCCTGGACTTTGGATTGGACAAAACCCTCCAAAATGGTGCGTGACGTTTCCTCGCCGGCTGCGGCCAGCGCCGCGCGGGCTGCCGGGACGTCAAGGATGCCCTCAGTTGGGTCGGCACAGTTGCGAATGTCGCCGTCGAGCCGCCAACGCGCAGACTCGATCCGCGCTAGGTCCACGATCAGCTGGATCAGCGGCAGCGCCTGGTTCCAGCCGAGCGCCTCGCACAGTAGACGCCGGCCATGTCGCGCGATGGGCAAGAGGTGAACGAGGGAAGCCGCGGGCAGGCGGCGCAACTCCGTGATGGCTCGGACGCGATCACGGGCGTCGACGGGCTCAACGTCCTCAGCGCTAGCAAGTCGGATCGTCGCCGATTCGATCGCAGGACGGTCCCAGGCACCCCAATACTCAAGCCGGCCCAGACCCAGGCCGGCATGCTGCCTCGCTGCGGCCACAAGGTGCTCCCAGCCGCGGAGGCCCTGAATGCCAGCCAGCACGCGTGCGGTGGAGGGTGTGAGCGACTCGCTCTCGAGTTCCCGAGCCAGGCGTTGACTCCATTCAATCAGCAGCTCGCCCAGTTGTGGACTGGCTGCCTGGTGGACGAGCGTAGCCGACCCGTAAACGTTGACGCGTTCACTTGCCGGCGCGGCCAAGCTTGGCCGATGCAGGACAGCCGCGCGAAAGAGTGGGTAGTCAAACCGACCTGCGTCATACAGCGTCTGCCACAAAGGGACGGCAGCGTGAGGGTGCTGGGTAAGCTGGTCGGCCTCATAGGTACCTGGATGATCGGGAACCGGTGAGTCGAATGGGTCCCCGTCAAAATCGCCGCGAACAAGCTTCTCCATCAGCTCAAGGCGCCGCGATGTCAGCGGTAGGTTCTTGAGCAGCTTGACACAGCTCGGCAGGTCCAAAGGTCCGTGGTCCGGCGGAATCTTGACTGGCGTGCGAGCATCGTCGAACGGGCGACTCAAGAGGCGCTCGAGGCACTGCTGCAGACGGCTGTCGACATCCTCCGGCGGAAGTCGGCGTACGAGTGTTTCGATCAGGCCGAAGAGCGAATGGTCTGCGGCCCAGGAGTAGGCGTTGGCCCAGCGGGCCGGCGCAAAGAATAGATCGGCGGCCAGGCGGGGAATAGCCTCACCCCAGTCGGACGTGATCTGCGCTATTCCCGATTGCAGCAGCTGCGACTCGGGATCGTCGGACGCGACCTGGGGACTGTAATGGGGAGACGGACGCTGGCCAAGCTCCGGCGAGCGGCTCGAAGCCCCCTCCAACCAGCGCCGCAGGTATTCCTCGAAGGCCGCGTGCTCCTCCAACAAGCGAGCCGTCATGCTCCACCTGCCAGCGGCATAAGTCTTAGGAAGGTCACGCGCGTATCGAGCCGCATGTTGATCTTCGCCTCGAGGTTCTCGACCTGCCGACCATCGACAAACACCACATAAGAGCGGCTTTCGAAGGCGGCGAGCGCACGGCCGACCTCGACCTCGGCGTCGATCTGACCCAGCCGCCGTTTCGGAAGCCGCACTGCCCCGTCGCGCTCGGCCTGGGCGCTGACCTCATCGTCCGTGAGGTAGCAGCGGTCGAGCGCACGCTCGATGGCCAAGACGTCGAGCTTCTGCGCCAACAGCTCGCGCACCTGTTCCTCGACGGTGCGGCGTATCAGATCTGCTAGTGTGAGCTGCTCTTCCGTGAGACGAAGGTACACAGAATCGAGCGCGGACGACTGGGGCGGAGCGCCGCCAAGCCGTGTTCGTACCTCGATCGCAAAGACTGGTTTCGCCACGACATGCCTCCGGAGTCGTCGTTCGCAAGCGGACAGCGCTAACCGGCTGGGCAGCGCTACTCCATTGCCGCTACTCTACACCAACCAGGCATCGCGTTCAGCCGAACTGACGTGCACGCGGAACATTTTGGTCTAGCTTGGAAGAAATCGACCTCGCACCCAGGGCCCATTTTGATTGGGCTTCCCTGCCAGAACCGCTGGATGACCGAAGCTCGTAGGCTTAGGGACCCCTTTGAGAGTGCGGTCGCGACTTAACCGCTCGCGAGACGGCGCCTTAGCCTGAATCGCCACTCGATTGGAACGGCGCGGGCGGGTTTACCACCAAGGCCGCCCACTGCTACACGAACACTTCGCCTGGCAAAGACGATTTACGAGGATGCTTACGTCGAGGGTGACCGTGTCGTTGGGGTTCGCCCTCGCCACGAAATGCGTCCCTTCTTCACCGGCGCTGCCGGAGGTGAACCATGCGGGCCCGAGGGGATTCGAACCCCCGGTCTCCAGCGTGACAGGCTGGCATGTTAGGCCGCTACACCACGGGCCCGGAAAGCTTAACTATATCAGCCTGGTTCACGGCGGAGGCGGCATTCACGGGGGCGGTAGGCGCCCGTGGCAGGGGAGCGGAAAGGCGGACGTGGGGCGGGCGCGCCAGGGCTCCGGGGCTACGCGCTTCAGCCTTCAATGCACCGTCGGTATCGGCCTTGCCTAGGTGCAACAGCCAGGCGGTGTTCGCTATCGACCAGGATCGAAGGCGAACGGGAACGGGCGGGGCGCGAGGCCCCGCGCTACACGTTCGAAGCCAGCCAGCGTCTTCACCAGCGACCGGCGCCTCTTCACCGGCGACCAGCGCTTAGCGCCCAGCGACTCACGCCTAGCGACCAGCGACCAGCGCCTGGCGCCTCGCGCCTAGCGACTCGCGGCGACCGGGGTGGCGGGGGCCAGGATGTCTTCGTCCAACTCGGGGTAGAGGGGGTGCCGGCCAAGCAGATCGGACACGCGGGAGCGGGCCTGCTCGGCGATGCCGGGCTCGACCGTGTAGCGGGCCAGGCTGGGCTTGGAGGCGCCACTGTCGTCGGTCGCCATCGTCGGCCGGGTGTTGGACAGGACGAGCTTGATGACCTGGGCGATCTCGCGCATCTCGTCGCGGCCCATGCCCAGGGTGGTGACGGCAGGCGTGCCGATGCGCAGGCCGCTGGTGTACCAGGGGCCGTTCTTGTCGAAGGGCAGGGAGTTGCGGTTGAGGGTGAAGCCGCACTCGCGCAGCGCGGACTCCGCCTGGCGTCCGGTGAGGCCAAATGAGGCCGCCACGTCCAGCAGCACGATGTGGTTGTCGGTGCCGCCGGTCAGCACCTCGATGGACTCGCCCAGGCAGGCTTCGGCCAGGGCGCGGGAGTTCTCGACGATGCGCCGGGCGTAGCCGGCGAAGCTCGGCTCCAGGGCCTCGCGGAAGGCCACGGCCTTGGCCGCCATGGCGTGCGGCAGCGGTCCGCCGAGGAAGGACGGGCAGCCCTTATCCACCCACTCGGCAAGCTCGCCTTTGCACAGGATCATGCCGCCGCGCGGGCCGCGCAGCGTCTTGTGCGTCGTGGTCGTCACGATGTGGGCGTGCGCCACCGGATCGTAGTTGCCGGTGAAGACCTTGCCCGCCACCAGGCCGGCGAAGTGCGCCATGTCCACCATGAAGACGGCGCCAACCTCATCTGCCAGCTCGCGCATGCGGGCGAAGTCGATCAGCCTGGGATAGGCGCTGTAGCCGGCCAGCAGCACCAGCGGCTTGACCTCCTGGATCTGCTCGCGCAGCCGATCCAGGTTGAGCAGCTTGGTCTCGGGGTCCACCTGATAGTGGTACACGTCGAACACGTGGCCCGAGAAGTTGTGGCGATAGCCGTGGGTAAGGTGGCCGCCGGAGTAGTAGTCGAGACCGAGCAGGCGCTGGCCGTGCACTTCCTGCCGGACGGCGTTCCAATCCTCACGGGAGAGCTTGGTCGGGTCCGATTGGCCCAATCGCTCCAGGGCAGGCGACTGCACCCGAGCCAGCAGGATGGAAATGTAGGCCACCATATTGGCGTCGGCGCCCGAGTGGGGCTGCACGTAGGCATGCTCGGCCCCGAAGAGCTGCTTGGCCAGGTCGGCGGCCTCGGACTCGATCGTGTCGACGTTGTCGCAGCCGGCGTAGAAGCGGTGATGAGGGAAGCCCTCGGCGTACTTGTCGGTCAGCAAATTGCCCTGGGCCAGCTGGACGGCCAGGGAGCTGTAGTTCTCGCTGGCGATGAGCTTGAGGTTGCGCCTCTGGTCGAACAGCTCCTGGACGATCGCGCCGGCGACGCTGGGCGACACCGAGCCGACCCGATCGATTGAGGCGTAGAAGGCGGCCGCGCCCTCGTCGAGCTCGGATCCATTCAGCCGGTCGAGGTAGCGCTTGAGCAAGCTGCCAGTCGTCATGTCGTGGTCCCTCCCGCTATTCCCGGTAGAAGTACGCTAGGGACCTCTGCTCAGCTCTCCAGCGAGGCTTTGCCGAGACCCGGCCGCCGGGATCGAGTGTAGCGTCGCGGTCGTTCGTCCCACGGCAGCGCCCGGCGCGATATCAGCAACGATCGACACGCCTGCGCCGGCGGAAGTTGCCGTCGAGAAATAGCGCCTCTGCTCGTCTATCATTGCTCCCAATGGCCGCGAAACCACAATTTCTAACCCCCGAAGGCAAAGCGCAGCTCCAAGCCGAGCTGGAATCGCTGATCAACGTCAAGCGCCCGGCGCTGGCCGAGCAGCTGCGCGAGGCTATCGAAGCCGGCGATATCAGCGAGAGCGCCGCCTATGAAGACGCCAAACACCAGCAGGGCATGCTGGAAGGGCGCATCCTGGACCTGCAGCAGATCCTGCGCAGCGCGCAAATCATCGCTGACACGCCGGACGGACCGCACAGCTCGGTCGCGCTCGGCTTGCGGGTGACTATCGTCGGGCAGGACGGCGTCGAGGAGCAGTACCGCCTGGTAGGCTCGGCCGAAGCACGGGCCAGCGAACGGCGGATCTCGAACGAGTCGCCGCTGGGCAAGGCGCTGATCGGCAAGAAGGTGGGCGACAAGGTAACGGTGAATGCGCCGGCCGGCAGCCTGCAGTTCACGATCAAGGACATCGGGCACTAGGACCACTCACCCGCCACATTCCCTGTCCGCTGTGGGTCCTGGCCCCCAACTCCCCGGCGCGCTGGACAGCGCGAGCGCCGGCCTCTACCCCGACCCCCGGCCCTGTGAAGCCCGGCACCCGGCACGCCGAAGTACCCTATAGGCATGCGTAACCCAGCCAGTCCGGTCTCGGCGGTGGCGGCAGCACCGGCTGGCTTTCGCGTCGTCCTGAGGAACCGGAACTTCACCTTCCTGTGGTCGGCTCAGCTGCTGTCGCAGATCGCGCAGAACATCATCAACTTCGCCGTCCTGGTCATGGTGGAAGAGCTGACCCACTCCACCACCCAGGTCGCCGTGACTATCGTGTCCTTCACCCTGCCGGCTGTGCTGTTCAGCCCGATCGCCGGTGTCCTGGCCGATCGGATGGACAAAAAGGCCATCCTGGTCTACACTAACATCCTGCGCGCCGGGGCCACGCTTGGCTTCGTGTTCCTGGACCGGTCGCTGCCGGCGATCTACGCCATTCTGTTCGTCTCGTCGGCGATCAACCAGCTCTTCAGCCCGGCCGAGGGATCGAGCATCCCCATGCTGGTCAAACGCGACCAGCTGCTGAACGCCATGTCGCTGTTCAACGTCACCTTCTACAGCGCCATCGTCATCGGCTTCATCATGATCGCGCCGGCAGCCATCAAGCTGGGTGGGCTGGACGCTGCCTTCTTCGTCACCGTGGCCATGTACCTGGCGGCGGCCGGGCTGTGCGCGGTGCTGCCGCGGCGCATGGGCCTGCTGCACGACGTGACGGCTCCCGTGGGGCAAGACGAATGGCGCGTGGAGAGCCGCACCCAACTGTGGAACGACCTGCGTGAGGGTCTGATGTACATCCTGGCCAACAGCGAGCTCTCGGCCGCCATCGTGCAGCTGACGCTCATCTCGACGCTGCTGCTGATCATCGGCGAGATGGCGCCGGGCTTCACCAACCGCGTGCTGGACCTCAACGCCGAGGACACAGCCTATGTATTCCTGCCTATGGGCCTGGGACTGATCCTGGGGATGGTCACCGCCGGCAAGATGACGACCCTGCTGCCCAAGCAGCTGCTGACCAGGATCTCGGTCACGGCCATTGGCGTGATCATGTTCGGCGTGGGCATCTCCCCGCCGCTATCGCGTATCGGCTTTCGACTGTCGGAGTCGGTAGGCACCAAGCTGCCCGCCGCGAGCTGGCTGATCGGGCTCGATCTGTTCCTGTTCCTGCTGCTGGGCCTGGCCTTCGCCTACGTGTTGGTGCCGGCGCAGACGCTGGTCCAGGAGCTGGCCGGTGACGAGGTACGCGGGCGGGTGCTGTCCATCCAGCTGATGGTGAGCAGCGCGCTGACCATCGTGCCGCTGCTGTTCTTCGGCGGGCTGGCAGATGCCTTCGGCATCACCAACGTGCTCATGGCTATGGGCGTCATCATCGCCGTGCCGTTCAGCTACATGCTCAGCCGGGCGCTGGCCGAATATCACCAGACGCGGGACCGAGCCAGCGCGTGAGTCCGTCGCCCGGTGCAGCCGCTGAGCCGTCCCGATTGGATCGATCCCGCTAGGTGGAGGCCATTCCGGGCGAGCCTTATCGCAGGATCCTGCTCATCCTGCTGGCCCCCATCGGCGACACGCTGTTCGCCACACCGGCCATTCGGGCGCTGCGCCAGGCCTATCCAGACGCGCTGATCTCGGCGCTGGTCTTCCCCACCAACCGGGCCGTCCTGGAGAACAACCCGGACGTGGACGAGCTCATCGTGCACCCGACCAGGGAATCGTGGGCTGGACTGCGAAAGGCCATCCGGTTCTACCTGGAGCGGCGAGCCGAGCGCTACGACCTGGCCGTGCACATGGCGCCTTTCCACGACTACTACGGCCCCGTCGCCGGGATTCCGCGGCGGCTGACCCTGCCCTGTCCGTGGCTATTCTGGCTGCTGCCGCACCGCAACCGCCGCTGGCGCCTGCAGCACGCTCGGGATCATTATGTCGACGTCCTGCGCCCCCTGGGGCTGCCGGTCGACGATCGCCGGCTGGTGCTCAAGATCAGCGGCCGGCAGGAGGCCTTCGCCGAGCGCTACCTGGCCGAGCAGGGCCACGAGGGCGAGCTGCTGCTCGGCATCCACGCCGGAGGCGCAGGGCTGCAGGGCATGAAACGCTGGGCGCCGGAGCGCTTCGCCCGCGTGGCGCGCGAGCTGGGCGAGGAAGTCCCCCTGCGGCTGGTGTTCTTTGGCGGGGAGCAGGATCGGGCGCTGTCGCAGGCCATCGTGCAGGCGGGCGTGCCCAACGGGCACATCGACACCTGCGGACAGCTCAGCCTGAGCCAGGCCATCGGCCTGCTGAGCCGGCTGGATCTGTTCATCGGCAACGATTCCGGACCGCTGCACCTGGCCGCCGCCCTGGGCGTGCCGGCAGTGGGCGTGTATGGGCCGACCAACATCATGAACTTCCATCCCATCGGGCAGCGGGTGAGAGTGGTGTGGGGAGCGGTGCCATGCCCGGCGAACTACGGCTTTGTGGGCACGCGGTCGCTGTGGGCGAGGCAGGAGTGCCGCGGCGAATGCCTGGCCAGCGTGGAGCCGGCGCAAGTGCTCGAAGCCGCTCGCGACCTGTTGTTCGGGAGTGGGCGATGGGGGGCTCGAACCCTCGACCTCAGCGATGTCAACGCTGCGCTCTAACCAGCTGAGCTAACCGCCCGTGCAGGCGACCAGAGGCTGGATACCCAGTCGCTGGAAGCGGCGTCAGTATAGCGCAGCAGGCTCAAAACCGGGCCCCAATATACTTCGGCTACTGATGAGCGGCTCCCACACCAACCATCCGCTGGCGCCGATGCGGCACAGCACCGCGCACGTGATGGCGCAGGCGGTGCAGCACCTCTTCCCGGGTGCCAAGTTCGCTTTCGGCCCTGACACCGAGGATGGCTTCTACTACGACATCGAGCTGCCGCGCCCGATCAGCCAGGACGACCTGGCGGCCCTAGAAGCAGAGATGCGCAAGAGCGTAGCCTCCCAGTCGCAGTTCGTGCACGAGGATTGGCCCAAGGGGCGGGCGCTGGAGTGGTTTCGCGAGCACGATCAGCCCTTCAAGGTGGAATGGATCAGCCAGCTGCCGGACGAAACGGTGAGCATCTACCGCCACGGGGATTTCACCGACCTGTGCGCCGGCCCACACGTGAGTAATACCGCGGACATCGGAGCCTTCAAGCTGCTGAGCAGCGGTGGCGCCTACTGGCGTGGCGACGAGAAGCGCGAGCAGCTGACGCGCATTTACGGCACGGTGTGGAACAACCAGCAGGAGCTGGACGACTACCTGGAACGGCTGGAGGAGGCGAGGCGGCGCGACCATCGCCGCATCGGCAAGGACCTGCAGCTGTTCATGTTCGCCGACGAAGTGGGCCCGGGCATGCCGCTGTGGCTGCCGAAAGGCGCCACCATCCGGCGCGAGCTCGAACGCTACGTCACCGACCTGGAGCTGCGCCAGGGCTACCAGCACGTGAGCACGCCGGACGTGGCCAAGGTGGACCTGTACAAGACCTCTGGGCACTGGGCGCACTACAAGGACGCCATGTTCCCGGTTATGAAGGCCGGCGACGAGGAGCTGGTGCTGCGGCCGATGAACTGCCCGCACCACATCCAGATCTACAAGTTCACCCAGCGCAGCTACCGCGACCTGCCGCTGCGCATCGCCGAGTTCGGGACGATGTGGCGCTACGAGAAGTCGGGCGAGCTGAGCGGCTTGAGCCGCGTGCGGCGCATGGATCTCAACGATGCCCACATCTTCTGCACGCCGGAGCAGATCCTGGACGAGATCGTGGGCGTGGTGCAGCTCATTGAGAGCGTCTACGACGTGCTGGGCATCACCGAGCACTGGTATCGGCTGTCGCTGTGGGACCCCAGCGACCGCGAGAAGTACGTCGACAACCCGCCGATGTGGGAAATGGGCGAGCGCTACCTCAAGGAAGCCATGGCCCGCCTGCACCTCGAGTACGTGGAGGCGCCCGGAGAGGCAGCCTTCTACGGGCCCAAGATCGACATCCAGCTGCGCGATCCGCTGGGCCACAGCGAGACCATCTCCACCATCCAGCTGGACTTCCACCTACCCAACCAGTTCCAGCTCGAATACGTGGGCGAGGACTCCAAGGAGCACCGGCCGGTGATGATCCACCGCGGCGTCATCGGCACGCTGGTGCGCATGATTGCCTTCCTCATCGAGAAGTACGCCGGCGCCTTCCCGGTGTGGCTGTCCCCGGTGCAGGCCAGGCTGATCCCCATCACCGACCGCAACGTCGATTACCTGCGCGGGCTGCACGAGCGGCTGCTGGACCTGCAGGTCCGCTCCGAACTGGACCAGCGCAACGAGAAGATGCAGCGCAAAATCGCCGAGGCGCAAACGGAGAAGGTGCCCTACATGGTGGTGGCCGGCGGGCGCGACGAAGAAGCCGGGACCGTAAGCGTGCGGCTGCGATCGGGCGAGCAGCTCCCGCCAATGGCTCCCGCTGAGTTCGTGAACAGGATCCTCGACGACATCCGCAATCGGCGATAGGAAGAGGCAGGGGCCAGGAATCAGGCGCCAGGGGTCAGGCCTAACCAGATCCCCGGCGCGCGGGAAAAGCGCTCCCGCGCCGCATCCGAAGGCGGTCCTTCTGATGGCCGTGCCCGTCCTGCTGACCGCTTTCGGACTGCGGGTGGGGCGGCTGGAGCTCCAGAGCCTGTGGTACGACGAGGGCTCCAGCGTCTACCTGGCCAAGCAATCGCTGCGGGCGATCACGACCGGGGCAGCGGCGGACATCCATCCGCCGCTGTACTACTACCTGCTGCACTTCTGGACCTCGTTTGCCGGTCAGAGCGAATACGCGGTTCGGTCCCTGTCGGTCGCAGCCGGCACGCTGGTCGTGGCCCTGCTGTTCAGCCTGGGACGAAGGCTGTGGGGCGGGCGCGCGGGACTCTTCGCCTCGGCCTGCGGGGCGGTGTCGCCACTGCTCGTGTACTACTCGCAGGAAACGCGCATGTACGTGCAGGTGACGCTGTTCGGCCTGCTGGCGACGTACCTGCTGGAGCGGCTGACACACAGCCGCTCCAGCAAATCCGGCGCAGCTGCGCCAGAGGGTTCGGGCTGGCTGTGGCTGGCTTACGCCGCGGCAATGGCGGCCTGCCTGTACAGCCAGTACATCGGCGCGCTGGTGCTGGCCTTCCACGGGCTGCACGTGCTGCTGAATCGCCGCCGAGCCATCGGGCCATTTGCCGGATCGGTCGCCTGCGCGGTCCTGGCCTTCATACCGTGGCTGCGCCTGGCGGGCGACAGCCTGCTGCACTGGCCGTCGACCAACGCCTTCCACGCCGGGCCGCAGCTGTTCGCGGACGCCGCCTTCCGCTACGTGCTGGGCTTGTCGGCGAACGCGGAGCCGGTCGCCATCGGCCTGACGGTCGTGGCTGCCGGCCTGGCAGCGTGGGGCGCGCTCGCCGCGGCGCGGAGCCGTGACGGATCGAGCGCGGCGCTGGCGGCGCTGTACGTGGCCGTGCCGCTGCTGGCGATGTTCGCCGCCGGCTATCGCAGCCCGGTGTACAACCCCAAATTCGCCCTGGTAGCCCTGCCTGGCTTCGCCCTGCTGCTGGGCGTAGGCTTGGCCAAGCTGCCGGCATTGGGCAGGATAGCCGGGCTGGCGGTGGTGCTGCTGGCCGCCGGGTACTCGCTGTACGGCTACTACGGCAATCCGGCTTTCGCCCGGGACGACTACCGCGGCATCGCCGAGTTCATCACGACGTCTCAGCGGCCCGGCGACGCCATCATCCTCAACGCGCCGGGCCAGGAGCAGATCTTCCCCTACTACTATCACGGCAACCTCCCTGTGGTTGACCTGCCGGCCGACCGGCCGCTCATTCCGGACAAGACGGCAGCCACGCTGGGGCAGCTGAACAGCCAGTATCAGCGGTTGTGGCTGGTCCTGTACGGGACGAACGGCAGCGACCCGAACGGCTTCGTAGAGCAGTGGCTGGCCGGCAAGGACTACGAGATCCAGAACCAGTGGTTTGGCAACGTGCGGCTGGTGGCCTTCGCCGTACCCACGGCGCAGGCGCCGCTGGTCCGCGCCCAAGACGCCACCATTGGCGGCTTCGCGCACCTCAGCGGCTACACCTTGACCCCACAGCCCGTGGCGTCGGGCGAGGTCTTGCAGCTGGGCCTGGATTGGCAGGCGATCGCGTCAGCGCCGGCGAATGACAAAGTGTTCACCCACCTGATCGATGGTGACGGCAACATCTGGGCCCAGCGCGACAGCGATCCGGCGGGCGGCGCTCGTCCCACCGGTGAATGGAAGCCGGGAGATCGCATCGAAGACAACTACGGTCTGCTGGTGCTGCCGGGGACCCCGCCGGGGTCGTACGAGGTTGAGGTGGGCATGTACGCGCCGGACAGCGGCCTCCGGCTGCCAGTAACTGCCGGAGGTTCGGGCGATCGCCTGGTGCTGGGCGCGGTCAGCGTGGCGGCGGCCCAGCAGCCGCCAAGTGTTGCCGAGCTGCGCATTCCCCATCCCCTGGCAGGCCAGCTGGGATCGCTGAAGCTGCTGGGCTACAGCCTGACGCTGGTTGGCCAGGACACCGAACGCGACAGCTTCCGGGCCGGGGACCTGGCGCATCTAACGCTGTTCTGGGAGGCCGGCTCGCCACTCGCCCGCGAGCCCACCGTATCCATTCAGCTGACCCAGGGGCAGACGCGCAACGTCCTCATCACCCGTGGGCTGGTGCCACAGCAGCCAGCCACGCAATGGCAGCCTGGCGAGCGCTACCGCGACCAGTTCCGGCTGCACATCCCGGCGGCCGAGGGAGCGTTTCAGCTGGCTGTCAGCGTCGACGGCCAGCCCGTCACGCTCGCTTCCGTGCGTCTCTCGCGGTGAACACGGCGGTTAAGATGAAGCCGGCGCATGAGCGAGCTTCGCGACAGTTTCCTCAAGTTCTACGACACGACCGTCGTTGCCAACGTCCCCCACTTTTCGGTGGCGCTGCTGGAGGCGGTCATCATCGCCCTGGCCATGATGATCGCCGGCCGGCGAGCCCAGGCGGGCTGGCGAGCGAGCAAGCTGACGCAGCGCAACGCCAACCTGGCCATCCTGCTGGGCAGGCTGAGCTACCTGGCGGCGCTGGTCATCGGCATCATCTGGATCGCCCAGATCTTCGGCGTGCAGCTGACCGGGCTGCTGGCCTTCCTGGGAGCGTTGAGCCTGGCCATCACCTTCGCTATCCAGGACGTGCTGAAGAACCTGGTGGCGGGCCTGTACCTGCTGTGGGAACAGCCGTTCCTGATCGGCGACCTGATCTCCGTCAAGGACTTCAGCGGCTCGGTTGAGGACATTCGGGTGCGGACCACCCTGCTGCGAACCGACAGCGGCCAGATGATCGTCGTCCCCAACGCCGTGCTCTTCACGGAGATCGTCATCAACCGGCGGCTCGAGGTGCGGTCACCGGAAAGCCAAGCACCGGCCAGCCCCCAGGCGTGAGGGTCGGCATCCTCGGCGGGACGTTCGATCCCGTCCATTACGGCCATCTGGTGGCAGGTGAGGAGGCGCGCCACGCCCTGAGCCTGGAGCGCGTCATCTTCGTGCCGTCAGCCCGGCCGCCGCACAAGCCCGGCTACTCCGTATCGGCGCCCGAGCACCGGCTGGCCATGCTCAACGTGGCCATCGCCGACAATCCGTACTTCGAGATCTCGACCGTTGACGTGGATCGCCCCGGATACTCGTACACGGTCGACACCATCGCGCTGCTGCAGCGGCAGCTGGGACCGGACGCCGAGCTCTTCTTCATCCTGGGAGAGGATGCGCTGGCCGATCTGCCGACCTGGCATGAACCAGAGAAGCTGCTGCGTATGTGCCAGCTCATCGCGGTGAACAGGCCGGGGTATCACTCCTTCAGTCTGAGACTGCTGGAACGCCAGCTGCCGGGAGTCGAGCGGCGAGTGCACTCGGTGCGCATCCCCGAGCTGGCCATCTGGTCCACCGAGCTGCGTGCGCGGGTGGCCAGCGGCCTATCGATCCGTTACCTGGTACCCAGCGGCGTGCTCGCCTACATCTACGAGCATGGGCTGTATCTCAATCCCGACCGCCCACCGGCAGCGGCATAGGCAGCATCTCCCGCTCGAACACCTGGCCGAAGCGCAGCTCGAAGCAGTCCATCACCTCTTGCATCGCCGGCGCACGGCCCAGCAGGCGGGCCATGGAGGTTACGCCCTTGCCCACGATGCCACAGGGCACGATGTGGCCGAAGAAGCTCATGTCGGTGTCCACGTTCAACGCCAGGCCGTGCATCGTTACCCACTCGCCGATCTTCACCCCAACGGCGCAGATCTTCTCCTCCCCCACCCACACACCCGGAAACTCGGACTCGCGAGCGGCCGCAATGCCGAAATCCGCCAGGGTGCGGATGACCGCCTCTTCGAGCCGCCGCACGTAGGCGGGCACGTCGCGCGCTCGAGGATCCAGGTACACGATGGGATAGGCCACCAACTGGCCGGGGCCGTGGTAGGTGACGTCTCCTCCGCGATCGCTGTGGATCAGCTCGGCTCCGGCGGCGGCGATCTCCTCGTCGCTGGACAGGACGTTCTCGGTTCGACCGCGGCGGCCCAGCGTGAAGACGTGCGGGTGCTCGAGCAGCAGCAGCTGGTCGGGGATTGTCATACGAGCGCGCTGATGGGCCAGGTCCTGCTGCAACCTCCACGCGTCGTTGTAGCCAATCAACCCCAGCCGGACGACCTCGCAGCACAGCATGACGAACATCATTGTCCCCCATCCGGCGCTGATATACTCCACCCCGACAACGGATGCCGAAGTCGCGAAACCGTGGCCGGACGCCGTCACGCTCCACTGCTCAGCGCCCCACCGGGTGGCAGCGCTGGGGTAAATGGCTGGCTATGATCCCCATGTTGGCGCTGTTGGGCGCAACCCTGATCGGGATCTTCGGCACTCAGGTGCGCTAGCCTTTCCAATGTTGAGACAGATGACGTTTCTTCGGCGCAGCCGGCGCCGGCCATACACGGCGCTTCGTCTCCTGTGCGCGGTCGCATCCATAGCCGCGATCCTGGCGGCTTGCGATACGTCCGGTGTGCCGCGCGGAGGACCGCAGCTGCCGCCGAACATCGTCAACCTGCCGTCGCCACAGAGCGGCCCTGCCGACTCTAACGGGGACCATGCCCTGCCAGCGCAGATGGCACCGGCAGCGCTGCCACTCCCGGTGGCCGGTGGCATCAGCAGCAGCGGACTCGCAGTGGATAGCGCCCTGGGAGATCTGCCCAGCCCTTGGTAACGCGTCAGACCAGCAAGCCGAAGGCAGGGATCCAGGACGCCGCGGACATTGCCCGCGCCGCCGTCGACGCGGCGGCCAACAAGAAGGCGGAGGACGTCCTTCTGCTCGACATTCGCGATTCGACGTCGATGGCCGATTACTTCGTGATCTGCAGCGCTTCGACCGACAGGCAGGTCAAAGCCGTGGTCGAAGGCATCGAGGAGGCTCTGCGTGAAGAGGGCGTTCGGCCGGTGCACGTCGAGGGCGAACAGGGCTCCGGCTGGGTCCTGGTGGACTTTGGAGACGTGGTATGCCATATTTTCAAGCCAGCAGAGCGCGATTATTATCGCCTCGAAGACCTGTGGGAAGGAGCCAAAACCCTGGTGAGGGTCCAGTGAGCGACACAGCTGACGACGAGCGTCACCATGAACGCTTCCTGATCGCCGGGATCGTATCGAGCAGCGTCGCCGGCATAGTGCTGGGCCTGCTCCTCGGCCTGGCGGCGCCCCATTACGCCGTGCCGCGGCTGCGGCGCATGGTGCGGGTGCTGCTCCGCCGCCAACATCCGCGCTGGGAAATGCTGACGCAGTAAGCAGCGGCTTCCGGCCTTGGCATGCAACCGGCTACGCTATGCGCTATGGTGGGCGGGTGGCCGAAGGGTCGGGCCAGCGGGGTGCTCCTGCACGTCGTTTCGCTGCCCGGCGGGCATGGCATAGGCGACCTCGGCCCGGACGCATATCGCTTCGCCGATTGGTTGGCTGCGGCAGGGCAGCAGGTCTGGCAGGTGCTGCCACTCGGTCCGACAGGCTACGGCAACTCCCCCTACGCATCCAGCTCGGCCTTTGCCGGCAACCCTGACCTCATCTCGCTGGATTCCCTGGTCGCCGACGAGCTGCTTCATCCGGAAGAGCTGGCGGAGCTGCCGCGGGGCGGCGGTCCTGGGATCGACTACGAAGGCGTCCGCGGGGCCAAGGAGCGGCTGCTGCGCCAGGCCTTCGGTCGATTCCGACCGGATGGCTCGTATACCGACTTCTGCGCACGCGCGGCGTACTGGCTGGACAGCTATGTGTCCGTCTGCTGCTCGAGCCATCCGGACGAGGCCGGCTATCAGCGGTTCCTGCAATACGTGTTCGACCGGCAATGGAGCGCGCTGAAGGGCTACGCCAACGAGCGCTCGATCCGTATCCTCGGCGACGTCCCGATTTTCGTAGCCGATGGCAGCATCGACGTTCGCGCCCATCCCGAGCTGTTCGAGCTCGATACGCTGGGCAGACCGCTGGAAGTGGCGGGAGTGCCACCGGACCTGTTCTCCAAGACGGGCCAGCGCTGGGGCAATCCGCTGTTCCGCTGGGAGGTCATGGCCCAGGACGGTTACCGCTGGTGGGCGGACCGGCTGAGGCGCACGCTGGAGCTGGTGGACATCGTGCGGATCGACCATTTCCGAGGGTTCGCGGCGTATTGGGCGATACCGGCAAGCGAGCCCACAGCCGTCAAGGGCGAGTGGCGCAAGGGCCCCGGCCTGGCGCTGTTCAGAGAGCTCGGCAGGCAGCTGGGCGAGCTGCCGATTGTGGTCGAGGACCTGGGCCTCATCACCACCGACGTGGTGGCCATTCGACAGGCGCTCGGCTATCCGGGCATGAAGGTCCTGCAGTTCGGCTTCGACGGCGACGGCAGCAATCCGTACCTGCCGCACAACTACTCCGCTGACTGTGTCGTGTACACCGGCACGCATGACAACGACACCACGACCAGCTGGTACGCGCTGCTGCCCGAAAATCAGCAGCACGCGGTCCGGCGCTACCTCGGCACGGACGCCCACGACGTAGCCTGGGACTTCATCCGCCTGGCCGAAGCATCGGTAGCGGTGCTGGCGATCTGTCCGGCTCAGGACCTGCTTTCGCTGGGCAACGACGCGCGCTTCAACTTCCCGGGACATGGCTCCGGGAACTGGGGCTGGCGGCTCGATGCGCCGCTGAGCGACGAGCTAGGGCAGCGCCTGCTGGACTTGACGGCGACGTACGGCCGCCAGCCGCGGCAAGCCGAGGAAGTACCAATGCAGCCGGAACAGTATCCCTTCGGACAGCTGGCGCATTAGCCCCGACGTCCGGGAGGCCGGTGTCATCTTGAAGGTCGAGCGAAGCATCCCTTGGCGGGCGCAGAGAGGATCCTGCACTGGATGCTCAGGATGACCGCCCGGTATGCAGCAGCCTGCAGGCTTCTGCCGGCGGATGACGTCGCGGGCCGACTATCCGGCTCGGGACTCCGCGCGGCGGCGGTCGTTTTCGTCGAGGATGATCTTGCGCAGGCGGAGGTTCTTGGGGGTAACCTCGAGGCACTCGTCGTCGTTGAGGAACTCCAGGCACTCTTCCAGCGAGAGCTGCCGCGGCGGCGTGAGCAGGATCGCGTCGTCGGAGGCGTGGGTGCGCATGTTGGTGAGCTGCTTGCCCTTGGTGACGTTGATCACCAGGTCGCCGGCCTTTGAGTGCTCACCCACAATCATGCCGGGATAGACGTCGACGCCGGGGCCGATGAACATGGTGCCGCGGTCCTCGAGCTTCCACAGGGCGTAACCCACTGACTGGCCGCGCTCCTTGGAGATGAGCACGCCGGTAGGTCTTTGCGGAATCGACGCCTTGAGGCGCTCGTAGCCCTTGAACAGCTGCTGGAACACGGCGTAGCCCTTGCTCAACGTGAGCAGCCGGGTGCGGAGGCCAATCAGCCCGCGGGCAGGAATGTCGTAGATCAGCCGGACGTGGCCACTGTCCAGCACCATGTCCAGCATCTCGCCCTTACGCTTGTTGATCTCCTCGATCACCACCCCGGAGTAGGGCTCTGGAACGTCTACAGTGATGGTCTCGATAGGCTCCATGATCACGCCATCCATTTCGCGGGTGATGACCTTGGGTCGACCCACCAGGAACTCATAGCCCTCCCGCCGCATCTTTTCGATAAGCACCGAGAGGTGCAACACGCCCCGGCCTGACACCGGGAACGCGCCCGTCTCGCCGCCGCGCTCAACCCGCAGCGCCACATCCGCCAGCGCTTCCCGTTCGAGTCGCTCGATCAGGTGATTCGAGGTGAGAAAGCGTCCACCGTCCAGGCCGCAGAATGGGGATTCGCTAACCATGAAGCGCATGGCGATGGTAGCCGGGTCGACCTCGATCCGCGGCAGCGCCAGCGCGGGCTCTTCGCCCGTCAACGTGTCGCCGATGTTGAAATCCGGCACGCCGGCAACGGAGATGATCTGGCCCGCGACTGCTTCCTGGATCTCCTTGGGCTTGATGCCCTCCGGGTACAGGATCTTGGTGATCCGAACCTTCTTGGCGACTCCCTGCTCACCAATGTGAGTCACCGTCTGTCCCACCCGCAGCATCCCCTGCCGCAGCCGGCCGACGGCCAGGCGGCCCACGTACTCAGAATAGTCGAGGCTGGTGACATGCATGACCGGCTCCGGCCTAGCACCTACGCTGGGCGCCGGGATGCGCTCCACGATCAGCTTGAAGATCGGCTCGAGATTGGTATCGGGCTCCGACATCTCCAAGCGGCAGGTGCCGTTGCGGGCGGAAGCGAACACGTGCGCAAAGTCCAGCTGCGCATCGCTCGCGTCGAGCTCAACGAACAGATCGAACACCTGATCGAGGGCGCGATACGGCTCACAGCCCGGCCGGTCGATCTTGTTAATCACGACCACGATCTGCAGCCCCAGCTCGAGCGCCTTCTTCAAGACGAAGCGAGTCTGCGCCATGGTGCCCTCGAACGCGTCGACGATGAGCAGCGCGCCATCCACCGAGCCAAGGACACGCTCCACCTGCCCGCCAAAGTCGGCGTGACCGGGCGTGTCCACGATGTTGATCAGGTAGTCGCGGTAGGTGACCGAGGCGTTCTTGGAGAAGATGGTGATGCCCCGCTCGCGCTCCTGGTCGTTCGAATCGAGCACGCGCTCAGCCACCACCTGGTGGTCACGGAAGGCGCCACTCTGCCGCAGCAGACCATCAACCAGGGTGGTCTTGCCGTGATCCACGTGGGCAATGATGGCGACGTTGCGGATGCGGTCGCTGCGGAGCGAGCCTTCCTCGCGCGGAAGGTTTTCGACGGCGACGCTCATGGACGCCCCTGGCCAGCGGACTGGCGCGAGCCCTGGCCGGCGCCGCCTCGACGGCGATGCCGGAAGCGCCGCGGCGCAGACATCCGCTCGCCATTCACGTTGCCCTCGCGCCGCTGTTCCGCAGAGCGATCGGCAGTGGGTGCGGCACCGGTCTGGGATGTCGCCCGAGCCGCGTCGACATTCTCTTCGTCGGCGAGCCGCTCGCGATCCTTCAGCCAGCTGCCGGTGGATGGTCTGCCGGCATCGTTCCCTCGATAGCGCGCCGGACCGCCGGGCAACGGCCGCGCGGGGCGCCGGAAATCGCCGCCCGACATCGGACGGGCCGGGCGCCGAGGTTCACTTGCCGGGGACGGTGCAGGACGGTCCTGCGTCCGGGGCGCGGCCGTCGCTGGCCGAGGCTCAGGCCTGCGCGATGGCTTCTCGGCGCGCTCATACAGAGGAATGGCGTTGATGGCGGCCGGAATCTCGGGCAGCGGACCGGTCCAGGGTTTGCGCGGGATCCGCAGCTTGAGCCCGCGGGACAGCTGGCGCCACTTGCTTTCGTCCGACGGCGCCAGCAGCGTCACGGCGTCGCCCTCGCGGCCCATGCGGCCGGTACGGCCAACACGGTGGGTGAGCAGCTCAGTCGTCTCCGGCAGCTCGTAGTTGATGACCAGGCCGATGTGCTCTACGTCGAGGCCGCGGGCGGCGACGTTCGTTGCCAGCAGGATCGGCACCCGCCGGGCCCGGAAGTCCGCCATGACGGCGTCGCGCGCATTCTGCGACAGGTTGCCCTGAAGAGCCGCGGCTGGGTAGCCGAGGCCCACGAGCTGTTTGGCCAGCTTCTTGACACCATGCTTGGTGCGGCCGAAGACCAGCACGCTCTCGTCCTCACGGCCATCGAGCAGCGTGCGCAGCACGGGCAGCTTCTGGCCCTCGGGCACGTCGTAGATGACATGCTCGATCTTGGGAACGTCCTCCGGCCGCGTATCCACATGGACCATCTCCGGGTCGCGCAGGTACTTGTCGGCCGTCTGGCTTACCCACTCCGGCACAGTCGCCGACAGCAGGACCGTCTGGCGGCTGGCAGGCATGAACTTCAGGATGCGCTCCACGTCGGGAGCGAAACCCCGATCCAGCATCTCGTCCGCTTCGTCCAGGACGAAGTAGCTCACCCGGTCGGTCTTCATGGCGCCCTGCCCCAAGAGATCCAGGACGCGCCCGGGAGCGCCAACGACGATCTGGGCGCCAGCCCGCAGGGCCGAAATCTGCGGACCCATCGCCCGGCCGCCAAAGACCAGCGCCGTGCGCACGCCGCGGCCACGGCCCAGGGCCTCCACGACGTCACCCACCTGCTGCGCCAACTCCCGCGTCGGCACCAGCACCACCGCCTGGGTGGCGCGAATGGCAGGATCCACCTTCTCCACCATGGGCAGGGCGAAAGCCAGCGTCTTGCCGGATCCCGTCCGGGCCTGGCCGATGAGATCGCGTCCGGCGAACAGCAGGGGCAGTGAGCGCTCCTGGATGGGTGTGGGCGCCGTGATGTTCATAGCTTCGAGCGCCGCGCGCGTGGCGGGGCTCAGCGGTAGTGAGGAAAACGACAAACCTTATCCTTTTCGCGGCCGTACGGCATTACTCGCCGGGCCGCATCTTTCTCAAGATGCCGCAGCGCTCGGAGCAGCCGGATGGCGCTCCAGGAGCCGAGACTCAGTCCGCAACTACGCGCGACTGAGCTACCAGAAAAGCGTGCTGCGGCAGGTTCCGCGCTCAATGGCGCGTTTACCGCCGCGAACTATAACACGGCTCGGCGGCTACTCGCTGAGCCCAACCCGCCCTTGCCTCAGGCGTCCACCACCACCGTGGCTTGGAAGGCGCGAATGAGCTGCGAGCAGGCTTCGCCGGGGTTGCACACCGGGCGATCGGTGGCGGCGATCGTCGCCGTGCCGGCAGCGATGGCGCGGAAGGACCGCAGCGTCACGCCTCGAGCGGCCGTTGCGCCGGTGTTCACGATGGGCATGAGGATCTTCGGATCAGGCTCCTGCAGCTGCCAGTCGGCGAACCCCGACTCGGCCTGCAGGGAGACGGTGAGCACGTCGCCTACGGCCATGTGAAACGTCTTGCCCTGGTCGGCAGCGGTCATGCGAATGCCGCCCGAACGGCCGGGCAGGGCGGGCGGCTGGGATGCCGCGGTGGCGCTGGCCGCCGCAGATGGGGGCAGGGGCCCGGGCGGTACGGACGAAGATGCGGGCACCGGGGTGACGGAAGTAGACCTGACCGGGGGGCCGGCCGGCGCCGAGCTGGCGGGCGCCGACGCGCTGGCGACCGTGGCCGAAGGCAGCGGCGATTGCGTGGGGACGCTCGGCGAGCTGGTGGAGGCCGGACTCAGGCTGGGGCCGGCGGGCGCGGCGCTGCCAAAGCTGCAGGCAGACAGCGCGGCAGCAAAGAGGACTCCGGCGCACGCAAGCCTGCCGCTCATCGCTAAGCGTCCCATCTTCACACCTACTATGACGACCTGGGAGGGTGATCCGGTTCCAACGGAGGGCCGCCGGGTTGTAGGATGGGCGGGCGATGCCTGAGTTGCCGGAGCTCGAAGCGGTCCGCATCCGCTTCGGGCCACGGCTCTCCGGGCGGCGCATCGAAAGCGTGCAGGTCAATCCGCGCAAGGGCTTCCTGCTCAGAAGCCCTCTGCCGCAGTTCAACGCCGAGCTGGCGGGCAGGCGCTTCACCGAGGTGTGGCGGCGAGGCAAGCATCTCATCTTCAACCTGCAGGCCGGCGACTCGGATACCGGCTACCTGGCCATCAATCCCATGCTCGGCGGCCGCTTCCAGATAGCTTCGAGCAGCGCCAAACGGCAGGCTGCCACCATCTTCTCGCTGCTGCTGGACGGCGACGAGGATCTGCGCTACCTGGACGTTCGGGACATGGGCCGGGTGTACTGGGTGCGTGATCTGAACGCCGAGGTTCCAGCGTGGCCGGAGCTTGGGCCAGAGGCGGACTCCCTGCCGGAACACGGCCTGGAGTGGTTCCGCAAGCGGCTGCGCCGTTACCGCGCGGCCATGAAGGACGTGCTGCGGGACCAGTCTTTTCTGGCCGGGATTGGCAATGCCTACTCAGACGAGATCCTGTTCGAGGCCCACGTCCTGCCGCTCCGCCGGCGGGCCAGCCTTTCGCCGGCGGACGAGGAGACGCTGTTCCAGGCCATCCCCGGTGTGCTCTCGCGAGCGACCGAAGCCATACTGGCAAACCCCAACTACGAGGAGTCCAAGCAGGACCGGTCGTTCATGGCGGTGCACGGCAAAGGCGGCCAGGATTGCCCGCGCTGCGGCCACCGCATCAGCCAGATTGGCTCCGACCGAGAGCCAATGAACTTCTGCCGGGGGTGCCAGGGGTAGGGTCGAGGGTCGAGGGTTGAGGAGCGAGGGTTGAGGGCGGGCTCGCCTCGACCTCGGTTTAACGGCAGACAGGTACGGGCGGGGCGCAAGGCCCCGCGCTACATCTTTGTCAACAACCTATCTGGGAACTACAACTAGCGCCTTGCGACCGGCGCCTTGCGACCGGCGCCTTGCGACTAGCGCCTTGCGCCTTGCGCCTTGCGACCGGCGCCTTGCGACTAGCGCCTTGCGACTAGCGCCTTGCGCCTTGCGCCTTGCGCCTTGCGACCGGCGCCTTGCGACTAGCGCCTCGCGCCTCGCGCCTAGTCCGTCGGGCAGGGGTTGGCTAGGGCATCTTCCAGGGAGCTGGCGCGGCGCCAGTGGGTGGAGGGACGGCTCTTGTTGTTCCAGCCGATCTGCTCCATGTCTGCGTAGAGCTCCAGCATGTAGCCATCGGGGTCTGTGAACTCGACGCCCATGTTGGCGCCGGGGCCGCGGCGGCCCTCCATGACGATGTTGACGCCCTTGGAGCGCAGGAAGTCTCGCGCCCTGAACAGGTCTTCCACGCTGGCGAGCTCCATGGCGAAGTGATCCATGCCCAGCGACGTCTTGTCTTTGGCGGAAGGCATCGTCGCGTCCGCGTTGGCCCTGGCCAGCGCCACGGTGTGGTGGTCGCCCTGGCAGCGCAGGAAGACCATGCCGTTCTCATTGACGTCCGAGACCTTGAAGCCCATGATCTCGGTCCAGAACTTCGTGCTCCGGTCGATATCGGTCACACGGTAGACGACGTGCCCTATCTTGCGGACACGGATGGGGGTCTCAACGGGAACGGTGCCCTCGGTTGCGCGCCTCTCCTGGACGTCGATCATCGTCGTACTCCTTTCTGGCTGTTGACTTCCTCACACAATAGCGCAGTCAGGCAACCCGGCCGTAGTCATCTTGGAGCCGCACGATGTCGTCCTCGCCCAGGTAGCTGCCGCGCTGGATCTCGATGAAGACCAGCAGGTCGTCACCGGGATTGGCGATGCGATGGGCGACGCCAATCGCTACGTCTACCGTTTCGCCCGTCGCGACCAGGCGGTCCTGTCCCTCGATCGTAACCAGCGCCCGGCCGCGCACCACGACCCAGTGCTCTGCTCGCTGAGCGTGCTTCTGATAGCTGAGCCGCTTTCCCGGCAGCACCTCGATGTGTTTCACCTGGTAGCCGGGGCCCTGGTCAAGCACCGTGTAGCTGCCCCACGGCCGTTCGTCATGCAGCGCCGCGTTATCCGTCATCTCGTCCTCACCACCTCAAAAGATGCTACAAGGCAGCGCGAGGATCACCGTACCGCCTGCACCTCGCTGCGGCGGCCGAACCACCAGAACACGACCAGCAGCGGCAGGACCGCCGCGGTCATCAGCAGCGTTACGGCCGCCGCGCGAGGCTGTGCCCCGGCAAACCAGTAGCTCCAGACGACGGCGGGCAAGGTGATGTTGCTGGGGCTCAGCAAGAAGGCCGCCACCGTCAGCTCACGATAGACCAGCAGCACCGTCCAGACCCAGACCGACAGCATAGTGGGCCGAAGGATGGGCAGCAGCACTCGCCAGGCAGTGCGGACGGCCGACAGGCCGGATGCGAAGGCCACCTCTTCGAGCTCCTGATGGATCTGCATCAGCGCTGAGTTGAAGGCCCTCGTGGCGAAGGCAAGGCGGGCAACGACGTAAACGATCGCGATGAGCCACACGGAGCCATACAGCGGCACCATCCGCCCCAGAACGAACAGCGCCAGCAGCGATGCGCCGACGGCCAGGATGATCTCCGGCAGCGCATGCGGCAGGAAGCTGCCGAAATCGAACACGTAGCGCGCGCGGCCGCGGGAGCGGACCACGAACCAGGAGATGCAAAACCCGAACAGCAGCACCGTCAGCGGGACGACGGCCAGCAGCGTCAGGGTGTTGGTCAAACCGCGAATGACCAGCCCCCATTCGATGCGGTCGAAGTTGACCAGCGAGAGGTGCTGCAGCAGCTCCATGGATGGGGGAGCGAGGAAGGGAGAGAACGCCGCCAGCGCTATCAGCAGGATGGGCAGAACGTCGGACAGCAGTGCGTAGCCCAGGATGAAGGCCCAGGCCACCACGTTCCAACGGCCGAGCTTGATGGGTGTTGGACGGTAACCCTTGCCGGTGACCACCTGGTAGCGGTGGCCCTGACGCAGCACGCTGCTGTACCAGGCTGTGAGCAGCAGCGCCACCACGATCATGAAGGTGCCGGTGGCCGCGGTGACCCCGTATTCGGGGATGCCACTGCCGGTGGGATGGCTCTTGGTGTAGACGAACGTGCTGAGCATGTACACCCGGTTTCCCAGCCCCAAGATGGCCGGCACGTCGAAGGTGGCGATGCCGATGGTGGCGATGTAGATCACCGCCGCCAGCACGCCTGGCAGAGCCAGCGGCAGCGTGACCCGCCACAGCGTTTTCGCAACGCTGAGGCCGTGAATGCGGGCCGCTTCCTCGAACGTGGGATTCATCGCCCGGAAGACCTGTACGGTGAGGATGAAGGCCAGGGGCGTCAGCGTGAGGCCTTGGACGAAGCCCATGCCCGGCGGGGCAAGCACGTTGATGGGCGCAAACGACAGATGGAACGCGCCCATGAGCCATTGGTTCAGGAAGCCGATACGCGGATGGCCGATGAACGTCCAGCCCATGGCTTGATAGATGCCCGGTACCAGCAGACCAAGGGTCATGATGGCGTACACCACCGGCTTGCCTCTGATCGTCGTGCGCTCCGCCAGCCAGGCGATGGGCAGACCGATAGACAGCGCCACCAGGGTGGTGACCAAAGCGAAGACGAGCGTGTTCAGCATCGATCCGTAGGCGAACGGATCGGCGAACATGTCGCGGTAGTTCTCCACCGTGGTGCTGGCGGCCGCGGTGCCTACAATGCCGCGCTGGAAGGACATCCACAGCACGGTGACGACCAGGATGGCGATCAGCAGCAGGGGCACGGACGCCAGCACGGCGACCAGGCTCGGGCGCCGAGCCGAGCGGCGAGGGCGCGTTCGTGTCGCGCCGGCGGGCCTCAGCGTCGCCTGCATGAGACCTGGGCCTGAAAGTGCATCAGACCAGGAGGATCTGCGTAGCCCGCCGGAAATGAGCTACTTCGGAACGCCCTTCTGCAGGATGTCGACGATCTGCTTCTGATTCTGTGAGTAATCACTGAAGGCATTGAGGTTCTGCACCGTGTCGGTCCACACCTTGCCACCCGCGGATCGCACCTTATCGACGAGCGACTTCATGTGCGAGTTGGGGAAGGTGTGCAGGTCCATGCCGTCGTACTTGTACAGGAACTGCTGGCCTTCGGGGGTATCGAGGAACAGCACGATCAGGGTCGCCGCGTTGGGCGCGTTCGAGGTGGCTGGGACGCCGGCATAGCGCAGGTGCAGCGATGTGCCGTCGTCGAGAATCACCTGCGAGATAGGCGCGCCCTGCCGCTGGGCCACGAACGCCCCGTCATTGCCGCAGTCGAGCGCCAGCATGAGGAACTCTCCGCTGCTCAACCGGCTCGAGTCGCCGCAGCGAATCAAGCCGCCGATGTTCTGAGAGAACTTCGACACGTAGTCCAGCACCGCCTGTTTACCGAGAACTTCCGGAGCGGCGAAATCGCGGAAGCCAGCCGCGTAGGGCGTCGAGGCGATCTTGCCCTTCCACTTGGGATCCAGCAGATCGTTGAGCTTGTGCGGCACGCTGTCGGCCGGGATGAGCTTGGAGTTGTAGGTCACTCCCGTTACGGCGGATGAGATGGCCAGGGCGTAGTTGTCGGGCGACACCGGGTCGAAGCCCTGCTCGCCCGGCACAGGCTTATCTTCCAGCTTCTGCCAATCAACCGGCTTGAATGCCTTGGACGGGCTGGCATCGTGGACACCCTGGGAGTTCGACAACAGCACGTCGGTGGTCGAAGGCTGGCCTGCGGCTACTTCCTGCGCCACTCTGGCCATCAAGGCCTGCATGTCCTCGCCAGGGGTGAACTGTGCCTTGAGGTTCAGCCCGTACTTCTTGTTGACGGCCCCCACGAGCTCCTGGAAGCCGGCGCTGCCGCCGAAGCTGCTCTCCGACCAGACACCCTTGATCACCGGCTCCTTCTTGGCCGCGTCGACGATCTTGGCCAGCTCGGGGGACAGGCCGCCGGCCGTGCTGGCGCTGGCCGATGCACCGGACGGGCTGGAGGCGCCAGAGCCGCCGGCCGCGGAGGAAGCCGGCGGGCTCCCGCTCGCCGGGGCCGTAGAGCCGCCACACGCGGCCAAGGCGATAATCATGCCCAGGGATCCCAACAGCGACCCCAGCTTGACGTTGCGCACTTTCATTCCCTCCTCGAGGTTTGCCGCTCAGCATACCCAGCCGAGGACGGTGCGTCAACCGGGCGCCTGGCAGCCCGTCATAATAGGGTGGGTGGGGTAGTTGCCTACCCCACCTCCCACACCACCGGGCATGCGGGTCCGCACCCGGCGGTTCACGTAGACGCGAGCGCGAGATAGCGCGCATGCAG
>JAJPGV010000011.1 GCA_021325635.1 Chloroflexota bacterium | reverse complement strand
TGGTGAGCGGCGCTGCAAGCGGTGTTGATGGGCGTGGTGCCGCCGCTAGTGGTGAAGGTGATGGTGCCCGCACTCAGGCCGGCGCCCTTCAGCGTCACCACGGTCCCGCCTGTCGTGGCACCGACTATGGCTGCTGGCGTCGCCTCCAACGATGCCGCGCCCTCCGAATCAGCCGCCGCCGTACCGAGCCCGAATGGGGCAACGGCCATGGCTGCGATAAGCAGACCTAAGACTCTTCCTTGGAACCGCATATAAACCTCCTACTTCTCCAACCACGTATACGGTGGCTCGGCCATCCTACCACTTAGGTGGAGTGCTCCATAAGTAGTTTTAGACATGGAATCTTCTCTCTAGGAAGAATGGGCTACCAGAGAAGCAGACGTCTGGGGCCGGTGATCGGTGCGCGGCTGTGATGCCGAGCTCTTAGGCGAACAAGCCGATGGCTTCCAGCAGACCGCGGATTCTTCGCTCGCCGCTCAGAATGACAGCCGAGGGGAGGAGTTTCGGTGGCGAAAGCAGCGAGGGTTCGGTGTCGACGGCAGCCCGTAGAGGGCTCAGTCTGAGGAAGAGTCGTCGCGCCAGGCAGCAAGTGTCGTCTGGGCGACCTGCAAGACCGCTTTGGCGGCGCTCGTTCGCACAGGGTCTGCGCGATAGTCAGCGGTGTCGAGGGAGTCTGCGTAGTCGCTTACAGCGTCGTCGAAGCTCTGCTGCAGGGCCTCCTCACGGATGTCGGCCATGGCGGGGTCGGCCACATGCTCCTTCAGCACGCTTTGGAGCGCGTCCGGAGTTGCCGAGCGCGCGTCGACGATTTGCCAGCGCTCCAGGCGGGCTAGGCCGCTGGGATAGTCCTCGTCGTCAAAGTTGGCGGCAGCCATATCCTGCTCGAAGGTGCCCCAGTCCTTGCGGAGGTCCTGACCATTGGGGCTCATAGTCACGGCCCTGGCGAAGTTCGTTTCGGCATTGCTCGCTCGCTCATCAGCCTGGTTGTCGTCGGGATAGGAAGCTACCCACTGCTGCCACAGCTTGGCCAGGTTCTCGGTGTTGAGTGGATCGAGCGGGTCCAGCTGCTGGGCTACGGTGAGCTCGCCGAGGGCCTGCTGCAGGAGCTTTTGGCCCTGATCCGGAGCCACTGTCACTGATTCGCTCAGCAGCATGTTGCCCAAGTCTGTGCGGTACTGGCTCTGATGGGGCGCCAAATTGACTGCTGCTTGCTCCACGGCGGCGGCGGTGGCCCAATCGCTGTCCTGGATAGCGGGCTGCACCTCTTTGGCCACGACGTCGGCTACCACCGGGCGTACGTTGCTGAAGTAGCCGACGCCGAGCACCACAGCGAACGCGGCCAGCGAACCCTCCCAACCAATGCGAGTCTGCCTCCCGCTGCGAGCTCCCTGCCCCAGCGCCAGAGCAACACCTGCGCTGGCCATCATCAGCAGCACCCACAGGAGGAAGGCGGCATAGAGATGGCCCTCCCAGATCACGCGGCGGGTGATGTCCAATATTGATTCGCCATCACTCTGCAGGGCTTGCGTGGCCAGCGCTGAGTAAAAGAGCTTGAATGCCATAGACAGGACCAGGGCCGCGGCGCGCACGACCATTGCCTGCCGCGCGTCATCGCACAGCAGCACAGGGGCCAGGAGCCACACAGGTAACACCAGCAGGAGCAGGCCAGCCCAGCCCTTATCGCTGTCGAAAAACACGTAGCCGAGCGCGACCATGCATAGCGTCGTGACAAGAACCGGCCAGACAAGCTCGTGGGTGAGGCCGGGCAACGAACTTGGGGACTGGCCTCGTGCAGCGGGAGTAGCATAGGACAGGCTTCCGGGGTGGGGCCGCGCAAAGCGCCAGCCGGTGGCGACGATCAACCCGAGATAGACCCAGAGCTGAATCCAGGTGGCGGTAACCGGAAAGCCGAACTGGGTTTCGATGAAATGCGCCCCCACGGCCGCCAACAAGCATATGAGGACCATCTGATTCGCATCGAGACTGCTGGCTTGCTGTCGGGTGACCACGCGCAGCGCAAGGTAGAGCGCGACACCGCCGACCAGGCCTAACGGCAGACCGATGCCAACGTAGGGCGCCCCCTTCCAGGCGACGAGTGCCAGCGTGCCAACCAGCCCGCCTGCGGCGGTTAAGCAGGCGTACAGCGCCCGATGCTTATCCGGCAGACAGCCTAGCCAGCGCAGCCCAAGGTAGAAGATCGTCCAGAAGAGGCCGAAGTAAGCAATCAGCCCCAGTAGGCCAGTGGTGGTAGCCACGGCCAGGGTCTCGTTGTGTGTGCGGTCCCAGTTCGCCGCGCCGTTGGCCGTGGCAAGCTGAGACGGTATGAACGGTCCAAAGGCTTGATAGATGGTTTCTGGGCCGTAGCCGATCAGCGGGCGGAGCGGGTTGAACACGTCGGCCTGATCGTTGGCGCCAACCAGCGGCTGGTGTGGACGCAGGGTGTCCAAAATGCCGGTCCAGATGAGCGTTCGCAGCTTGGCGGAGTCGTCCTGCGCGTCGAGAATGTGGCTCAGACGTGCAAGGCGAGGCGTCGAACGAATAGGCTCCAGCGGTTGGAGCGACAGGTTCAGCAGCAGCACCAGCCCACCTGCGACAGCGGCCAAGCCGAGTGCCGACAGGGTTATGCGCGGATAACCCTTGGCGCCCATGAGGCAGGCGAACAGCAGCATCCCAAGCAGCAAGCCGAAGGCTGGCCCTCGGCTCTGGCTATCGATCAGGGCCAGCAACTGTATGAAACCGATGACGACATAGACCGCCGTTCTGGCTATAGCCAGGGAAGATGGTGCGCCATCGCGCAGCTTCTGCGCGGCCTGCCATAGGCGGAGGCCAGTGATCGGCAACACCATGATCAGATAAGCGGCCAGGAAGACGGGATTCCCGAGGGGCCCGGCGACCCTGTTGGCGACGTCGACGCTCCACGGCAATGGGTCGATCTGATAGGCCTGCATGAGGGCATACATGCTGACCGGCAGGCTGGTGACAATGGTGGTGGTTAGGATGCGTTCCAGTTGATCGCGACGGCGCACGTTGACCGCCACGGCGGCGAAAATCAGCGCATAGGCGAGCATGCTGTAGGTGCCTTGCGCTCGGATGTACGAGCCGAGCCAGCTGGCAGCGGGGACGATCGAGAACAGCGAAGCAATCACGCCGACGGCTAGGAACCCGATGACCGGCGCCGCGAAGGGCAGCCGCAAGAGCCCACGGAGCCGAACATCGCGATTATCCTCCGCGAACTTCAGCAGCCAGGCGAGCGCCATGACCAGCGCGATGGTGCGCAGCAGACCGATCTTGTCCGGCTCGAACACCACGGTCGAATTCGGATTGAAGAACAGCGGCGCGAGTACCAGCGCCGCCAGCCAGCCGGCCTCCAAGACGATCTCGTAGAAGCGGCTGAACTGGGTGGCCGCGGGGGCAGCTGCAGGCCGGCGGGCCACCCTCGAGGTCGCCAGCGGCTCTGTAGCGGCACGCAAGGCTGCCGGCGCTTCCATTGTTGCCACGTCCGAGGCTTGGGAAGGTGCGACTGGCCCTCGAGGGCGGCGAGACCTACGGCTCATGCGCTACTGGTGCGCTCAGCTTCCTACGTTTCTCGGCGGGATTCGCCCACTTGGATAAGGTATTCACTACGGCTTGGCTCGCTAGTAACTATGCTGCATAAACCCCAAGGACAGTACACGGGCAGTACCAACTGTCCTATCAAGGCCGACGTCAGCGTGATTGTCGTCAATTGGAACGGCCGCCATCTGCTCGAAAGCTGTCTCGCCTCGTTGGCCGCGCAGACACTCTCGCCGCTGGAAGTGATCCTCGTCGATAACGGCTCCGAGGATGGGTCCGCCGATTGGGTGGCGAGTCACCATCCCGAGGTTCGGCTGGTCCGCCTCGACCGCAATTACGGCTTTTGCGGAGGTAATAATGCCGGTATCCGCGTCGCCAAAGGCGAGTATTTCGCTCTGCTGAACAACGACGCGGAGGCCGAGCCGCGGTGGCTGGAACGCCTGCGCGCTACCATGCGCGAGCACGCCGGGCTGGGGGCATGCGATTCGAAGGTGTACTTCTACGAGCCGCGCGACTTGATTTGGGCCAGTGGCGCGGACTACTCGGTGGCAGGATCGGTGGTGCAGCGCGGCTACTTGCAGCCCGATGGCGGCTCGAACGGTGCCGGACCTGCGGAGGTGTTCGTGGCTGTGGCCTGCGCGGTGATGTACCGCCGATCGGCGTTAGACCACGTTGGTCTGTTCGACGAGGATTTCTTCAGCGGCTACGAGGACGTGGACCTCAGCTTTCGCTTGCAGGCGGCTGGGTACGGAATCGTAACCGTGCCGGATGCGATTGTGTATCACAAGGTGTCGGCCACCTCACGCCGCAACAGCGAGTTCTACGTCTACTACGGCCAGAGGAACGTGCTCGAGACCTATCTCAAGAACATGCCGGCGGCGCTGCTGCTGAAGTACCTGCCGCTGCACGTGCTGTACACGCTCGGCAGCATGCTGTACTTTGCCCGCTTGGGCCGGTTGGGCGCAACTGCTCGAGGCAAGCTGGCGGTGCTGCGGTCGCTCGATCGGACTCTGGCCAAGCGTCGTGCTGTCCAACGCCTGCGAACTGCCCCGACGGCCAGTTTGGAGCGAAAGATGTCAGCCAGCTGGCTGCAGCCCAAGTACGCCAAGCTGCGCGGATGAAACCGCCGGCAGCGGTGGACGTCTCGATTTGCATCGTGACGCTCAATTGTCGCGAGGTGCTCGATGATTGCCTGCGATCAATCCGCCAGCAGTCCCTGGCCGGCGAATGCGAGGTGATCGTCATCGATAACGCCTCGACGGACGGTACGAGTGAGCTCGTGGCCCGCGACTACCCCGAAGTGCGGTTGGTTTCCAACGGGCGCAACATTGGGTTCACGAAAGCCACGAATCAGGCTATTGAGCTCAGCCACGGACGATACGTGGTGTGGCTGAACCCCGACACGATCCTGCGACCGGACAGTCTGGCGAGATTGCATGATTTCCTGGAGCGGCATGCGAAGGCTGGGATTGCAGGTCCGAAGGTGCTCAATGCGGACGGCAGCTTTCAGCCGCAATGCCGGCGCGGCCTGCCTACCCCTTCCGCTTCGTTGTTCTACCTGTTGAAGTTGCACCGGCTGCAGCCTCACAGCCGGTCCTTTGGTCGCTATCTATCGAGCTATTTGCCAGTCGATGAGCCGAACCAGGTGGACGCGGTTTCGGGCTGCTGCCTGTTCGCCCGGCGAGAAGTGTGGGACGCAATCGGACCACTGGACGAGGCCATCCCTGGGTTTGGGGAGGACCTGGATTGGTGTGTGCGGGCCCACAACGCCGGCTGGCAGGTGTGGTACCGGCCGGAAAGCGAGATCGTTCATTTGAAGGGCCAGGGCGGAGCGCACTCAAAGCCCTATCACAAGGCCTGGGGCATCCATATGGCGATGTGGGTCTTCTACCGCAAGCATTTGATGGGCCGCTATCCGTTACCGCTTGCAGGGGCGGTGTGGCTGGGGATCTGGCTGAAGTTCCTGGCTTCGATCGCATCAGTTGCGCTGAGGCAAGCATGGCGAGGAGCAGGCTTTCAGATCTTGCGCCGACGGACGGCGTGAGGAGTGCGCGTCCTGGTTACCGGCGCGAACGGTTTCGTCGGCCGCGCCATCGTTGAAGCCGCAGTGGGCGGTGGGTTAGGGGTCCGCACCACGGGCCAGCGCCGGCTACCAGGAGCGCAGCTGCCTGATTACCGGCCGGCTGACATCAGGGACGAGCGCGCGCTGGGACCACTCATGGCAGGCATCGACGCCGTCGTGCACGCCGCCGGTCTGGCGCATGTCAGACACAATGTCGCCAATTCGGACTTCGAAGGCATCAACGCGCGAGGCACGGCTAACGTGGTGCAGGCGGCAGCAGCCGCGGGCGTTCAGCGCTTCGTGCTGATCAGCTCGATCTCGGTATACGGTCAGCACGCAGCGGAGCTGCTGGATGAGACCGCGACTTGCTGGCCAGACAGTGCCTACGGTGCAAGCAAGCTCAAGGCGGAGCTGTCGGCCGCCGAGGCAGCCGTGGGGAGTTCGATGCAGCTGTCGATCTTGCGGCTTGGCACCGTGTTCGGAGAAGGTGATCCCGGGAATGTCGGCCGGCTGCTGGAAACCATCCGCCGACGTCGCTTTATCTGGATAGGGGATGGGCGGAACCGCAAGAGCCTCATTTATAAGGACGACGTCGGGCGGGCGTGTCTGGCGGTGCTGCGCAGCGACAGCCAGGCGGCGGCGGGTACGTTCAACGTGAGCGGCGATCCTTGCCAGCTGCGCGAGGTAGTAAACGGGCTAGCGGATGCGCTTGGCGTACACGTTCCGAGCTGGTATGTGCCGGGAAGCTGGGCGCTGGCTGCCGGCAGATGCGCCGCAACAGTTGACCGTGAGGGCCGCGGCGCCGGGCTGTATCAAACGATCCGACGCTGGCTCGCGGACGAGGCGTATTCGTCCCAGCGTTTCTCGCGGACATTCGATTTTCGAACGCAGGTGAGCTTGCAGGAGGGCCTTCGCCGTCAGGTCGCCTCAGCGCGGCAGGGGCAATGACGCTGCCGCTGCTGGTGGCCGGTTTGGGAGCGATGATGGCGTCCTGGCTGGCGGTCCATCCCTTGACCGCATGGCTGGGTAGACAGGGGGTGCTGGACAAGCCGAACGTGCGCAGCTCGCACAGCCGGGTGACGCCCCGAGGCGGCGGGCTGGTGATGCTGGTGACGACGCTGATTGGGCTGCTCGTGACCGAGGTTTGGTGGCGCTCGCTGCCCTGGCCGGCAGTTCTGGGCTACGTGGCGGGAGTGCTGATGATCGGCGCCGTGAGCTGGCTCGACGATCGCGGAGAAGTCCCGGTCGTCGCGCGGCTGTTGGTGCAGGGACTGGCAGCGCTGATCGCGGCCATGGTGGTCGGCCGCTGGCCTATAGCGCCTGGCGTTCCGTTGGCTACGGTTGTGGGTTGGGTGGCGACAGTGGTCTGGATCGTTGGCTTGACCAACCTGTACAACTTCATGGATGGGATCGATGGGCTAGCGGCGGGACAAGCCGTGGTGGCTGCGTTGGGACTGATGTTTGTCTGTGTCTTTGTGGTCCAGCCCGTTGGATCCATGTGGGCGGTGCTGATCGCTGGGTCGGCGGCGGGCTTTCTGGCGCACAACTGGCAGCCCGCGCGCGTCTTCATGGGCGACGTGGGGAGCGCCTTCCTGGGCTACACCTTTGCCGTGCTGCCGCTGGCGATCTCGAGCCAGCCGGCAGTCGCTCTGGCTGGCCTGCTTCCGCTGTGGCCATTTCTGTTCGATGGCGGCTTCACGCTGCTGCGCCGGCTCTTTCGCGGAGAAAACGTCTTTAGCGCACATCGCTCGCATCTTTACCAGCGACTGGTGATCTCAGGCTTCAGTCACGCTCGAGTGGCGGGTGGTTACGTTGTCCTGGCGCTGGCTGGGTTAGCGCTGATTCCGCTGTGGATTGGCGGCCAGACGACGCAGCGCGCACTGACGATCGCGGTGCTGGCGGCGCTGTGCGGGGCGCTTTGGGGATTCACCGCCAGAGTCGAGAGCAAAATGGCGCGAGAAATTAGCTACGGCGCCGGTAGCCCTCTAAGATAGCAACGTGCCTGCATCTGAAGAGATGATTAGCGCCCAGCCACGGACTGAGGCTGGCGCTCTGGGCCAAGTGGCAGACCGGCGTTCGCCGCTTTGGCCTTACGGCCTGGTCGCACTTCCGCCCGTTTTGATGGCCGTCGTCACGGCCAGATATGGCGTGAACGTGCCGTTTTGGGACGAATGGGTGATGGTGCCGTTGCTGCAGAAAGCGGCAAATGGCACGCTGTCGCTGGCTGATTTGTGGCTGCAGCACAACATCCACCGGCCGCTGTTCCCGTACGTGGTGATGCTGGGCCTGGCTGACATTACCCGTTGGGACGTTCGGGCGGAGCTGTGGCTGGACGTCGTGCTGTGCATCGCGACATTTGCGCTGCTGTGGCGGCTCAGCGGCTTGTCTGGTCTGCCGCGACGGGCACGACCGTGGGCTGCCCTGGCAGCATCGGCCTTCCTATTCTCAGCCGTGCAGGCGCAGAACTGGTTGTCCAGCTTTCAGCTGCTCGAATATCTCATGCTGCCGGCGGTTGTAGGAGCCCTTCTGGCCCTGGTCTGCTGGCCGGGCTCGCCGCTAGCGTTCGCCGCTGCCGTGGGCTGTGCGGTGGTGGCAAGCTTCTCTTTCGGCGCTGGCATAGCCGTGTGGTTGGTAGGCGTCATCGCGCTGATGGTGTTGTGGCGCCAAAACAGGTATGCCTACCTGGCTGCCTGGCTGGCCTGTGCCGCGTTGACCCTTGGCCTGTACTTCTATCACCTCGACCGCGGGGACGGCGATCCGGCGTATGCGCTGGCGCATCCCGCGCACGTGGTGGCTTACGTACTGGCCTACATCGGCAGCTGGACGCGGGGCGCCGCCTACCCGGCGATGATCTTGGCCGCGCCGGGCGTTGATTGGCTGCACGTGGCCAGCGGCCTGAAGGCGCCACTTATGTTGCCGTTGGTGGATGCGCTGCCAGGCCCGGTGAGGTCCCTTCTTGTTGGCATTCCGATCCTGGCCGGCATGGCGGGGCTCCTCGCCGCCGGTCTGCTGCACATCCCATTGATTCGTGACTGGCAGACGTGGGGGCGCCGCTGGCTGCCGTCCCTGCTGCTGATTTATTTCGTGGTCATTGCGGCGGCGATGACCTCGGTTCAGCGCCTGGATCTGGGTGTTCGTCAGGCGCTGGCCAACCATTACACGACCATATCGGCACTCTTCTGGATCGGGCTGATCGTGCCGGGAGTGGAATGGGTGATCGCTGCGCGCGCAGGCTGGAAGCCCGAGCGTCTGGCCTGGGCGCGCAAGACTGCCATCGTCAGCGCGCTGGTGGCAATTGTCGTCTACGCTGCCTCATACGTGGGTGGTGTGGTCGATATTCGCCAGCGCTCGAATGCCATTTCACGCGCAGGGAGCGCGGTGCTCGATCCCGTCACTGCGCCGGAAAGCAGCCTGCAAGTGCTGTATCCGGATACCGGCTTCGTGCGCCAGGCCGCGATCACGCTGCGGGGCCTGCACGAAAGCCTCTACTCAGCGCTGCCTGGCTGACGAAGCTCTAACACTGGCTGGGGCAAAAGACTCCGGTCGCCCCGAGAGCTCGAGCAGCACGGAGGTGACCGCCTCGGCTGATTCGTGTTCAGCCAAAGCGGCGAGATCGGCAATGGCGGCCTCGATGGCGGTGAGATTGCTCGCGGGTGACGCATCTGAAATCACGCGCGAAACTCGCGGATGGTTGGTGGCGGCCAGTGCCTCGGATCGGCTGGCGAGCGATTCGTGCAGCTTCTCGCCGGGGCGCAGGCCGATTTCCTGGATGTGAATGTCCTGCTCGGGCCGGAGTCCGTGCAGCCGAATCATCTTGCGCGCTAAGTCCATGATGCTGACGGGATTGCCCATGTCCAGGATGAAGATCTCGCCGCCGCGGGCCTGGTGTGCCGCCTCGATGATGAGGCTCACTGCCTCCGGGATAGTCATGAAGTAGCGGGTGGCGTCTCGATGGGTGATGGTCAGCGGGCCGCCCTGCTCGATCTGGCGGGCGAAGGTGGGCACCACACTGCCGCGGCTGCCCAGCACGTTCCCGAACCGAATCGCCGTGAAATTGCCCTTGCCGGCCGCTGCGAAGCCCTGCACAATCTGTTCGCCCAGCCGTTTGGTAGCGCCCATGACGTTGCTGGGCTCGACCGCTTTGTCGGTCGAGATGAACACGAAACGCTGGCAGCCAGTTTGCGCCGCCGCCTGGCACACGTTGTAGGTGCCAATGACGTTGATGATAGCTGCCTCGCCAGGATGGGATTCCATCAGCGGCACGTGCTTGTAAGCCGCGGCGTGGAATACTACCTCAGGCCGGTGCAGCGCGAACAGCTTGGCGATCCGCTCGGCGCGGCTGACGTTGCCGACGACCAGCTCGAGCTTGACATCGCGCTCCTTGCACAGGGGCTCGAGCTCGAGGGCCAGGTCGAACAGCCCCGACTCATTGACGTCCAGCAGGATCAAGCGCTGCGGCCCGCTCGAAACGACCTGGCGCGCCAACTCCGACCCAATCGAGCCGGCGGCGCCGGTAATCATGACCGACTGCCCCAGTGCTTCGGCGAGGTTTCGCTCGCCGAACGACACCGGTGGCCGCCCGAGGAGGTCTTCGAGCCGAGCGTCGCGGAAGAGCTCGCTCTCGAACTGGTGCGTCAGCAGGTCGGGTAGTCGAGCCATGATCTTGACCCGTGCAGCGGTCTCTTCGCAGTAGGCCAGGATCTCCCGCTGCGTCTCGACGTTGAGCGACGAGATGGCCAGCACGATAGCATCGATGCGATACGTCTGGACCAGATGTTGGATATCGTGGCGGTTACCGGCGACCACGATGCCGTGACAGCGCTGACCGAGCTTCTCGGGGTCATCGTCGACGAAGCACACTGGCTGATAGCCGAGCGTAGGCGCGAACAGAGTTTCGCGGGCCAGCCATTGCCCCGACCGCCCGGCGCCGATGATGAGCAGCCGGCTGCGTTTGGAGCGGCTGAGAGTGACGGCTAGCTCTTGGTAGATCTGGCCGCGGAACCTGGCCAGGCCCATGCCCACCAGCGCCAGCAGACCGCCGACCGGAACGACGGTGAGCGGCAGCGGCCGCCAGGATAGGAGCGCGTCGATGACCAGCGCCAGGCCTGAGGCCAGTGCAACCGATTGCCCCAGCGCCAGCGCATCGTGCAGGCTGGCGTAGCGCCAGCCGCGCCAGTACATCCGCGTGAGCAAGTTGGAGGAAACGTGCAGCGCGGCGAGGATAAGCGCCACAATGGGGAAGATGGCAAGCCGCCAGTCGGGCACGGCGCCCTCGTAGCGGAACTGCAGTGCAAGGAAATAAGCGATGGCGACGATTAGGCTGTCAGCCAGGGCGAAGGCCACATACGTTCCGAGGCGTCGTGCCGACCATTGCGATTTGCCAGCGGTGCCCTCGCGAGCCATCTCGACGAAACGTTTCATCGAATCGACGAGGCGAGCGTGTTGGAGGCGAATCGCTCGGTGTGTATCAGATAGTGGTGCATGTACTCCCGCCGGTGACCGTAGTCTGATTTGCAACCGGCTCCTGCGTCAAATCACCCGGACCAAATAGGTGGTCTAAGCAACGATGCAGGCAGGCTGTCAGTGGAATGATCGGCGCAGAGAGGAGATTGGTTTAGGCGCGATCCGCGCCGCGGCGTGGAGGAATAATTAAGCGGTCACCCTCGACGAGCCTGTTCGGACAAAGAGTTGTCTACCAGCTCAGCGCAAGCGGGCGTGCACAAGCCCCTTGAGGAGTCGGAGCGCGAGTCGGCGTGCACGCGACAACTGCCGACGGATGAGCCGCGGCGGTGGCCCTCCCAGACCGTTAGCCACGGTTGGCACGGGCGATAGCAGTGCATGTTCGCTAAAGCGGGGGACTCGAAACGCTCTACGACAGTAGTCGTCTAATGGATCGATAGTTAGATCCCACGTTAACCGCTCTCTTACGAGCCGCTGGGCGTTCGTGCCTTTTTGGCGAACAACTTCGGGCCTCTCGAAAATCTCATCGACCACAGCGCGTATGGCAGTTGCGTCACTTGGATCGACGGTCCAGCCAGCATCGTACTCGTCGATGTAGGAGGACAATTCCGAGTAGTTGTTATAGACCACGGGCAATCCGCACCACAAATATCCAACGGTCCGCGAGGTGAAGGCAATCTCACGCTCCGGATTTCGGGCCATGAGATCCCAGGCCACCGACGCCCTGCAGTAGATCTGATTGAGTTGGTCGAGCGGGGCCGGTGGCAGGAACTCGACGTGGTGAGCTCCTTCCATCTTAGTCCGCAAGGCGGAGAGCGGGTGATCTGGCAGCTTCACCCAAGGATGCTCACCTCCGAATATCTTGAGCTTGCCAGAGTATTGGCGGTCCAGCGCCTCGATGAGCACTTCGAACCCGAGCATCGGGTCCTGCCAGGGGAGAAAGAAGCCGCCGTAGACGAACAAGGGGTCTTTGGGGAACGTGTGTTTGGGAAGATCCGGCGATAGGGAGAAGGGCACGACCGAGATCGGAATCTGACGAACGTCAACCCCAGCGATCAATAGCCACGACAGGTAGTAGTACATCTGTTTGATGCCGGCACAGGTGAAGTAATCCGCCTTCTGCAATGCCTGCATCTTCGAACCGATGTGACGTTCCACGTCCGATGGCTCACGGAACAGTGTCTCCAACAGCAAGGGGCCGGCGAAATCGATAACCACTCGTGCCCGGAGGGGCTTATTGAGCGCCCCAACAAGAGGCCAGTGTTGGAAAACGATGATCTCGGGGTCGATTTGGTCAACTAAATCATCGAGCGCGGCCAGCTCGAAGACATGAACGGTCCGATCTGTGCCACTACCGGTTCCTTCGGCAGCGATGGTCGGCATCGCGAACTCGACGTGGTGTCCTCGGCCGGCTAGCCCTTGCCCCAGGCCCCAGGCTCTCAGGCCGGCGCCGGTGGTGACACCGTTGCCGATGGGCAGGACATCGGTGGCTACGACGAGAATGTTTGCCACGTGCTAGCCGACGACCCTGCTGCGACTCAACCCGGGAAAGCGCTAAGAATCGAATGGGCTTGGGCCATCAGCCCCTCAACGCGCTGCGGCTCGACCGCTGAAGCACCACTGAATTGGCGTTCCAGCAAGTTCACGAATGCCGCGGCCCAATCCCCGGGATTGGGATCGACCAAGGTACGCAACGACGGTTCAGCGGTCCAATACGAAAGGTTGGGGTTGAAATACGGATCGCCACGCTCGAGCACCGACCGGAACCGCCGGTAGGCGATCTGAAAGTCACGCGGCGGCATGCGCTTGTCTCCCCCTCTGGTGATCCCGTGATAGTGCAGGAGCTTGGCAAATGGCGTATACACGATGCGGTACCCCTGTTCCCAGGCTCGAACGCAGAACTCCAGGTCGCTGTACAACACTCCGAACGTTTCATCAAACCGTCCTAACTGTTCGAACAATTCTCGACGGATTACCTGGCATGCGCCAGTTACGGCGAGATAGTTCCGGTACCAGCTGGTGTCTCCATAGATGCCATGCGCGCCCGCCCGCATGCCTTCGAATGGATGTGCTGCGACGCCCCCCATACCCAGCACAATACCTGCGTGTTGGATCGTGTCGTCGGGGCGTACGAGCAGGCCGCCAGCCACAGCGATCGGCGGCTGCATCGCCCAGCCAACCAGCTCTTCCAACCAATGCCCCTCCACGACTTCCATGTCGTTGTTAAGGAAAGCTAGGACGCTGCCTGAGGCGTGTTGCACTCCAAAGTTGTTCAGCGCGGACCAGTTGAATGGCGCCGCGGAGGCAATGACCTTGACTCTTTGCGCATCCAATGCGGACAGGTAGGCCGACGTCTCGGGCTCTCGACTGCCGTTATCCACGATGACAATCTCAAACGCCGCATACTCGGTACGTTCGAGGATCGAGTCGACGCATTTCTTCAGATAAGACACCTTGTCCCGCGTAGGGATGATGATCGAAACGCTTGGTCTCGAAGTCGGTGGCCAGATCAACCTGGCGCACCCGGAGGGGTCGGCGCGAACTTCGGCCTTGATGCCGCAGCGCTCCAAGTGTGGTTTGAGGACGCTTTCGACTTGGCTCTGAGCAGCATCGGGAGCCATTGCTCGAGCCTTTTGACCATGCTGGCTTGGCTTTCCGATGTGGCAGAGTACCTTGGGGACATGGGTGATCTGTCCGGCATTGTCAGTGCAGCGCAGGAACAGACCCCATTTTCGCAATGGATCCCATTCCTGTGGCAACCAACCGGAGTCGCCCAGGACGCTCAGGCGGACGGCGAAGGTGTGATCGAGATAGTTCGCGCTGAGCATCATCTCTGGCGACCAGCCGGGCTTAAAGAAGGGCTCCTTGCGTCGTAACCCGAAAAAGCTCAGCGTGTCGCAGTCCGTGTAGAGCACGTCCGCTTCGGGGTGTTCGTTCACCGCTTTCGCAAGCTCGAATAGGGCAAAGGGTGCCAAGGAGTCGCCTTCATCGAGAAACAGCACGAAATCGCCGGTAACGTCGGATGCTTGACTTGACAACTCGTTCGCGCGAATCAGGTGGTGCGTCCACCGCGTGTAGGTTTGCCGTCGGAGCGATTTCGCAGTTCGAGCAAGCGCGCGTGTGCCCGGCGTGTGGAAGTACGTAACCACCGCGAAGTGAGGCGCGAGGGCGAGCTTTTCGGTGTGCACGGCTGCCAGCACTGAGCTGCCGGGCTCGTTTTCGCGTATCCAACGCAAATAACCGCCGCGACGTCGAATAGCGCGTCGTACGCGACGCGCGCTGGCCATGCCGTACCTGGCCGACGCGGCGATGGCTCTGTAATGGACGCTATTTTGGGGCGCCAGTCGATCGAGAAGCCTCCACAACCTCCACCAAATGGACAGCTTGAGCAGCTCGAGCTCGGCGGCATCTCGCTGGAGAGCGGCCAGCTTGCCTTCGTACCCAGCAATAGTGCGAGTAATCGGCTCATTGGAGCGTGTGAACATCGCCGCCCAGGGGCTAATAAACGAGGCATCAAGATCGAAGTCCCGCCGGAAGCCTTGCCCAGCCAGAATTTGTGCCCAGCCCTCGAGGGACATCATCAAGCGGGGATCTACGTCCCCCACACGTGGTGGCCTCAGAGACAGGAGGCATTTATCCGAATGGGCGCAGAGGTTCGCCACGATGGCTTCTGCATCCTGCCGACGAACGCCGCGCAGCGATTCCAGCCACACGATCAGGTCATATCTGCGCCCAAGCGGCTCTACTAGGGCGGCGATGGACTCGGGAACGTCGACGCCAGTCTCGGTCGGCAAGTCAGGTGGGCTGAAGTCAATATGGTGGGCGTTGATGCCACGCTTCATCAAGGCTTCGACAAGCAGCCTCTCGCCCCCAATGTCCAGACTGGATTCCGGTCGGATTCGCTGAGCGATCTCTTGGGCTATGGTGTCGAACAGCCAGAGCGACGCCTCGGCGGTGTTGAGTACGGGGGATTTGGAAAATTGACTTTGGTAAACGTGCCGCAGCTTCAGGCGCTCTTCAGGCGTGAGAAATATCGCTTGGTCGCTCATCTGGCCTCGCTTCGGCGAGCGGGTGCGAGCTCGGATCTCACTTGGATGACCGGACTCGTAGAACCTGTGCCGCGATGGCCAGGAGAGCCACAATGAAGCAGGCGAAGCCAGCGAGAGCCCCAGGTGGCAGGTAGCTGAACTGCGTCCTGGACGTGCCGACCGGGAGGAGGATTGACTGGAAAAGCGATCCGTACTCACTGATGGGGGTTGACGCTCCGTTCACCGTCGCAGCCCAGCCGGGAAAGTACAACTCACGCCGAACCAGTCGAGCGGGGCCATCACAAGTGGCGATCAAGTCAGTGCGCGAGCTAGCTGAGAGCTGACAATTCCCGTCGATCGCTTCGAAGTACGGGCTCGGTTGTGGCAGCTCGTAAATCGACATCACTGAATCGCTGTAGACGCGCTGGAAATTATTGCTGGCTGACTTATAGTGCAGACCAATTCGCGGTTCTTTTTGCAGGTATGGATGACCTGCGACTTCAACCGATCGGTTCTGCTCAGATTGACCGGCCCAAAGCCAGAGAGCAACCGGGTTGTTACCGCCCTGATAACTCAGCTGATATTGGGCGGACAGCTCGCCATCGACAATATCTATTGGAGATCGGAGGGATACGTAAAACATGGCGTTATCCTGGGAGCCACGCGTATTCGCGCTGCCCTCGGCGCAGTTGTTCGCGATGCAGAGGCGAAGCGTCAGCACTCCATCTGATGTGCCCCGATAATTGCCAATCATGATTCCAATTGCGGTGACGGTACCGGGTTGAATTGACCCAGCGGGAAGCGTCCCGCTAGCCGTATCCCCTGGCGTGAGAGGCGCAGCCACGTTCCCGATTTGAGCTCGGCCAGCCACAATGTGTGCGGCAGGGTCTTCGTCCGGCGGTGTGAGGACATACTTGACACCTGCCCATTCGTATCCCGGAAGATGGAGCTGCAGCTCTTCCATCTGGCTCAGAGCAGACGGATCGCTCCTTGGCGCGGTGCCAGTGAAATTCACAGGATCCAAATATGTATCCAACTGCTCTCGGACATAGCGCACCCAGTTGGCCGCGATGGGCAAATCGTTGTGATTAATCGACGCCAAATGGAAGTAGCTCCCGTAGTTTGGGGCTATAGGACCGAGTGTGTAAAAGCGGCTCAAACCGAGGTGTTGTTGGAGGAATTCGATACCGCCCAAGCCGAGCTGAGCGTCCCGAGGATTCGCGAGAGTCGGAATGACAAAAAGGACCGCGGAATCCAAAACGGCCACAGTACAAAGGGCCAGGGTTTGATGGCGTTCAGGCTGACGGATATAGACGACCAGAGCCGCGCCGATCACCGCCACTGCCCAAAGCGCTGAGGCCGAAGTCCAAAGCACGGCAAATGGCCCAACCATTTCACCGAGCGATTCGCCTCCTAGCAAGCGCGGCAAGCCGACAGCCAAGCAAGCGGCAAAGAGGGCGCTCCCGACAACTGGGACGCTGGACCTCGAACGCAACGAGAAATCGTCAATGGCGAATGCCGCGAGGATCGCCGCGCCGAGTTCCCATGATGGCGGGGCATAGCGGTAGAAAGCCACACTACTAATTCCAGGGATCACGTTTACGAGGTTGACCGCTGGTGTAAACCCGAATGTTCTTGTGAGCGCGATGGCCATCCACGCGCAGAGGAGCAGGCGCAGACCACGCTCTCGCCGGCCAAGTAGGCCGATGATTACAAAAAAGGAGACTGCCGATCCAAGATAGCCGCCCACGTTGGACCAAATGGGTCCCAGAGACGGCCCAGGGTATTCGAACAGGCTGCCGTACACGTAAGGCGTAACGATTTGCGGGATGGCGCTTGGCGGTAGGGATACATGGCTGAACAGACCCGCGTGCCCGCCGATATCGGCCTGAAGCAGGTAGTCGATGAAGGCTATAACGATCGGCGCGGCGAGCAAGACGCCGGCAACGACGCCGAAGCTGACGTTGCTCAGGAAGTCCAAGATCGCTCGGCCTCGGATCTGGGCCAACCGAAACAGGCTCCAAGCTGCGGCAAGTAAGCCATCGATGAAGGCAGTTTCAGGAAAACCCGCATACAGCGACAATGGGATTGACAGAGCGATGCAAAGCGAACCAATCCGCCGCGATTTTGGTGATGGCTCTCTTGCTAGCTCGATGCCCAATAGGAGTAGCGGCAGAAACGGAATGGGGTTAACTACTGCATTAGCCAACCAGGCAAAGGTGCCGTTGAGCTCAAACACCATTCCGCCTGCCACCGCGGCCAGGTCGGAGACGCCTAATCGCCGAAGTAAGAGGTAAGTGCAGACCCCTGCCATGATCTGCAGAAAGAGATGGAAGAAAAGGACGCCGTTCGGAAGTTGAAGCAGAAGGATCGGCGGAAAAAAAGCTGCGGATTGCATTTCGCCGGCTAGTGGTACGCCGATACCTTCGAATGGGTTCCACCAGGGGATCTGGCCGGAGAGCCAATCCTCAGCGGCGCTCCGGCCCAACGACTGGGTTGTGAAAGCGACGTTTGGATCGATGGTAGGCAGCCCTGGCACGAATCCGTGGGTTCGGGCGCTTGTTAGGCCGGCGGATTGCACCAGCGGGTCCGCGTTCAGGACACCCAAGATTTCCGGAAGTCGGACCAACATCGGCAGCAGCACAAGGGCTAAGATTTGCAGCCTGGCAGCAAGCCTGCGGTTTGGCGTTCGCTGCCGATCTGTCAGCGAAATCGCAGGTAGCCCAGTTGCCGCTGCAACGCCGTCCATGCCCCTCTCATACCCCCAGCCCGATAGGAAGCGGTGCCTAGTTGTCCCGCGCGCAACATCGAGCGCCAGAACGAACCTCGTTTCGACGCTCCAACGGCGCGCCGAGAACCGGTTGCGTCAGGCGCTCGGTGTGGGTTTTCAACGAAGCGAAGTAAGGGCTCTACGGCACGTTCCCACCTGAAACATTGGCGGGCAGCTTCAAACTGATCCTCCCGAGCCGCACGCCCATTCTGCGTTGAAAGCAGCGTGTCGAGCCCTTGGGTTGTGGCGTTGAGGTCACCGGCAGTCGCGGCCTCGCCCAATCCATAGGCGCTGACGATTTCCGCGGTTACTTCGCCGCTCGTGCAGAGTATTGGCAGTCCGGCCCAGATGTAGTCGAGAACGCGAGTTCGGAAAGCAAACGCTGATTCGAGGTGACTCGCGCTCAGCACGACCCCGACATCGGCTTCAAGCAGGAAATTGGCGCGATCGTCATAAGGTACCCAGTCATTGAAGATGACGGCATCAGAAAGGCCGAGCTGTTGGACTAGCTCCTTGGCTGCCGGCAACATCGTTCCCGGCGGTACGGCGCCCGGTCGTTGAGTGCCCATGAAGAACAACTTTAGGTTGGGCCACTTCGTTCCCAGCTGCGCGATAGCTCGGATGAGACTGAGCGGGTCGAGCCAATCCCAGAGACCACCACCCCAAATGACTACTTGGTCGTCCCGATCGACGCCTGGGTACACACCCTTTAGTACCTGCCTGGTGTGTTCAGGAGGCTGGTCGGGCAATCCGAACGGCACGACATCGATCAACGCGCGAAAGCTGGGGTCCTGGCTGTTCCCCTCCGGTCCTATCCGCCCCAGAGCGCACAGCATCCCCAGCCAGAAATGTCGCTGCCTCTCCGAGGCGCAGATGAAGAAATCGCCGATCAGGAGTTGATGCTTGATTGCGTCCAAAGCGCGGTCGTTGCGGACGCGCTGCAGCGAAAGCGGTAAATCCGCATAGAGCTGCAAATTCTCGAACTGGAAGGGGTCGTAAAGGTCAACGACGATGGGAATTTTCAGATCCTCCACCCACGGGAAGAGTTTCGAAGCCATTCCTTGAAAAATGACCACGTCCGCCTGACTGGCTGATTGCTTCAGCCTGGTGGGGCTCTCGGCGTAGTCGATCACGTCGAAATCGGCGGGGAGAGTACCCTGAGTGCCCAGCGCGGCGAGGGTAGTCTTGTGATGGCTCGCCAGCTGGCGGGCCATCTCGCAGGCACGCACCGCGGGGCCGGCCATTGATGACCCAACAGTGTCGGATGTGATGACTAGGACTTGCCGGGAACCCATACTCGATGCTGAGAGAATGTAACCGATGTCAACCGTTTCTCCGGTATTCGAGGCTGTCGACAACCGGCTGGTGCAGCGCGGGTCCGGCTATTTGGCGCAGGCGATCCGCTACCGAGCGTTCTTTGCCTACTGGATTCGGCGGAGCCTGGCGGTGCGGTACCGGCAGACGAGCTTTGGGTGGGCTTGGGCAGTGTTCGAGCCGCTGTGGAGCAGCCTGATCTACATTGTGGTGTTCTCGTTCATCGTTCGGGTCAACACCGGGCCGGTTCCTTACCCGCTGTTCATCATCTTGAATGTGGTGCTGTGGAATTACTTCAACCGCATCGTCGCGCGGAGTACCACCTCCATTACGTCGAATGTGGATCTGCTGTCCAAGGTGCAGTTCCCGCGGGAATTCCTGCCGCTGGGCATCTGCGCCGAATCGGCGACCGATCTGGCTATTGGCCTCGTCATTACCGGCAGCGTATTCGCCTACTATCACTTTCTTCCGCCTGCAATCGCGCCGCTGGCGGTGTTTGCGTTGCTTGTGGAGACGGTGCTGGCGTTGGGCATCGCTTTCTACCTGGCGGCTCTTACCGCCATCGTTCGCGACCTGCTGATCGTCATTCCGTTGGTGCTGCAGCTGCTGTTCTTTTTGTCGCCGGTGATCTATCCCATCACGTCAGTTCCGGTCTTTGTGAACCGGTTCTACTTCCTCAATCCGCTCACGGCGATCTTCGCGTCCTATCAAGAGACGCTGCTGTACGGGCAGTTCGGACACTGGAAGGAGCTGCTGGGCACGGGAGCATTTGCCGTCGTCCTTCTCATTTCCGGTTACCAGGTGTTCAAGCGGCTCGAATGGCAGTTCGCGGATCTGTTGTGACCCAGATCGTTCAGGCGGAGCACGTCTTCAAGAGCTATAACGCCAATCCCAAGCTGGAGATGAAGCATCTCTTGCAGTGGACGGGCCAGCGGTTCAGTGGCCGGCAGAGACTGAGCGGCGCCAGCCGCTACACGTACGTGCTCAACGACGTGAGCTTCGAGATGGAGCAATGCGACTCGCTTGGCATCATCGGCAACAACGGGGCCGGCAAAACGACGTTGTGCCGGCTGCTGGCCAGCATTTCGCTGCCGACCAAAGGACGTATTCGGGTCGAAGGCCGGGTGTCTTCGCTGATCGCCCTCGGCGCGGGATTTCATCCAGAGCTGTCCGGCCTGGAGAACGTGTACTTGAACTGCTCGATCATGGGGCTGAGCCGAAAGCAAACGGCCAGCCGTGTGGAGCAGATCGTCCAGTTCGCCGAGCTGGGCGAGCACATCGACGTGGCAGTCAAGCGCTATTCCTCAGGAATGCTCGCGCGGCTCGGTTTCTCGGTGGCGGTGCACCTCGACCCCGAAATCATCCTCATCGATGAGGTGCTGGCCGTGGGTGACTACGGCTTCCAGGTGAAGTGCCTGGCGGCCATCCGCGAGTTCATGCAGCGCGGCACCGTCGTGTTCATTTCGCACGATCTGGGCGCGGTCGAGCGCCTGTGCAAGCGAGTGCTGTGGCTCGATCAGGGCCAGGTCAAGGGCTATGGCCCTTCACCGGACGTGATTTCGCAGTACGTCGCGGCCCAGCAGCGAGTGATTGCGGCTCCGGCTCAGGAAAGCAATGAGGCGCCTGTCGGGCCGGAGCAGACTGTCTTGCGCGAAGTATTCGACGAGTCAATCGGCGTGCACGACGTCGAAACATGCGATGCCCGGGGCGCTGTGCAGTCGGAATTCCAGATGTGTGACACGCTGGTCGTTCGCTGTTCGCTGACGGCGTCAAAGCCGACGCGCGACCTGCGCATCGTCATTGGTCTGGTGGATGTGGAGAGCCAGGCCATCGTCACAGCGGCGAATAACCAGATGCTCGAGCATCCGGACGCTTTTGTCGGGCAGACGCGGATCGAATGCCGGTTCCCTAACATCCTTCTGCGGCCTCGCAGCTACGGCGTGTACGTCGGCATCTCCAACGCCAAGGCGCTGATGCCGCTGTACACGTGGCGAGACACGCATGCGCGGTTCTTCATTACAGGTGCGAAGCCCGAGCCTCGGCTGCACTACTCTCCTCCTCAGTCCGATTTGACGTTTACGCCTGGCGTGGAGATGCGCTACCTGTCGGTTAATGAGGGTGGGTGATCGAACCGACACTATAGTGGTGAGTATCGAACCCGAATTCGTTTTGCGGCGCCAGCCCATGTCCTGGTATCGATCCGAGCCGGTAACTATCGCCGCGCTGTTCTTGTGTCCCCCGCTGGGTGTGGTCCTGACCTGGCTGTACCGCGCCTGGGACGCGGTGGTCAAGGTGGCGGTATCGCTGATCGCGCTGTGTGGCTTTGCGGTGCTGGTGCTGGCTCTGCAGAACGGGGGCGGGCAGCCGGGCGCTCGAGCCGTGGCGGCGCCGCCGGTCTTGGCGCCAGCGGCGGTCCAGGTCGTGAGCCCGGCGCCCAATGCGCAGCTGACGGTATCGGCTGCGAGCGCTGCGGCGCAGGCTGGCGCCAACCGGCAGCAGGCTGCCGCGGCGCTGACGGCGGTTGCGAACATCAGCGCTGGCACGCCGGCGGCTATCGCCAATCAAAACCGGCCGGCTCCGGCGCCTACTGTGGCGCCGGTCGTCCCGGCGCCGGCGAGCATTGCCCCGGCGCCGCCCATTCCGGCTGCAGCTGCCCAGCCCGCGGCTGCTGCGGATGCGGCGGCTGCATTGCCGACACAGCCTGCCGCAGAAGATCAGGCAGCCTCGCCCGCAGCGGCAGCCGGCGCGGCGGCTGCGCCCGCGGGCGGGACGCTTTCTGCCAACACGAAGCAGACGATCGCCAAGATCCTGCAGGGCAGCATCGACAATCACCGTGAGTACCTGGATCTTGGGAAGCGGGCGTTGGGGACGACGCGCTACGCGAATGCGGCCGCGGTGTCAACGGCGCAGGACCAGCCGAGCACGCCGGCGGCCAAGTTCCAGGCCTGGCGCGACCAGACGAACATCGACGACGAGCAAACGTATCAGGATGCTTTCAATCAGGCGATGGACGTCTACGACGGTGTCCGGGTCACCCCCAATGACGCGCTGACCGATTGGCTCAGCGACATGTCCGACGTTCAGCAAAGTCTGTCGGACTGGGCCGACACTGCCCAGGACTGGGAAGGCCGCGAGGCAACTGATGCCGATCTGAGCGCGGCCGAGAAGAAGGTCCGCGATCTGCTGGCCAAGGCGCAGGCGGATATGCAGGCTGCGCTGAAGTAGCTGAGAAGGGGCTCGATTAAGCGGGCAGAGGGTACTGGTAGAGGCCGTTCGCGGTGAGGACGTAGAGCTGATGGCCAGCTGGGTCGGGCCAGAATGAAGTCGCTGGGCCGGGGAGATTGAGGGTCATCTGGCGTGTGTACTGGCCGCTCTTGGTGAGCTGCACGACCCGGTTGTTGGTGCTGTCGAGCACGTCGAGCGAAGTGGAGTCCGGATCCGCCCAGATCTGCCCTGTCTTGCCCAGAGGCTGACGCAAATCGGTTATCGCCAACGGCTGGCGACCGCCGTCCTCCAGTTTGAGAATCTGTCCGTCGGCGGTCAGCAGCCAGATGGAACCGTCGATGGACATGCTGATGGCCTGGCCCAGCATCCCCGGATCGTCCGACTGGAAGAAGCGAGTGGGCGCGTCGGTGAACAGCCCGTCGCGTGAGGCGTAGCGGAAAATGTTCCCGCCGCCGGCGTCGAGGACGTAAACGTTCGGTCCGTAGGCTGCGATCGCGGTGGCGTCCTTCCACTCGCCACTCGACTTGAGGCCGACCTGTTGGATGGATTTCTTGCTGACCGAGTAGCTCCACAGGTTGCGGTTGCCGTCCAGTGCCAGCAAGCCGCGGTCGCTCGGTGTAATCAGCTTGAGGTCACCCAGCTGGTTGGAGCCCTGCCGGTCGCCCTTTGTTGCTACCGCGGTGGCGGACGGCTGCTGGCGCCCAATCTGCAGGACGCGCTGGCCGGCGCTGTCGAGCACGTACAGGGCGGTAGGATCCGCAACCAACGAGGCGGCAGCCACCTTGTTGAGGCCGCTGAAGCCGGATACGACCGTCGGCTCGGGGAGGGCGACGATATTGTCGATGCGGTCCAGGTCGGCCTGCAGCTGCCTGCGTACGGCGGCGATTTGCGGCTGGTCCCCCTTCAGGCTGGTGGCCTGGTCGAGTAGGGCCTGCGATCGGCGTACCAAGCTCTGGGTCTCGTTTCGGTCCGCGCCGGCTCTCGCCTGCGTCTCCAGCTGGCTGGCGGCCGTCACCAAGGAGTCGAAGCGCTGCTGCAGCTGCCGGCTTTGCTGTGACTGGATGGTGCGCACGGAAGCGAAGAGCACGAGCACGGCGAATAGCGCGCCGAGCGCAGGGAGCAGCAGCTTGCGCCGTTTGCTCAGGTCGATCCCGGCCAGTCGCCCGAGGAGCGAGCCAAGCGCCGCGAGCCCGCTCGAGCGGACGACGCCGCCGGCGCCGGCCAAGCTGGCCAGTGCTTGTCGTGCCTGGCGTTCCGCCGCTCGAGCGGCGGAGTTGAAGGACGCCGGCGCGGCCTGCATGGCAAACGAGCCGCGGAGTTTGGGGAACCGCAGGGGCAAGCTCATCGTTGGGCCGTGCTGCTGCTGGGCCGGCGGTTGAGGCTCCAGGGTCTTGGCCATCGCCGGCTGCGAGGGCGCCGCGTACGGCATCCCCTGGCTCAAGCTTTCTGTCCAGCGCTGACGCCACTCGCCCAGCCGTGGCCGCACTGGCCAGCTCGGCAGGCCTGCATCCTCGAGAAGGGGCGCCGAGCTGTGATGGCCCGTACCGTATGACCGATCGAGGGCTTCCAGCAGCCGGTCGCGGGCCGTGCTGAAGATCGAGCCAACAGGGGGTATGTCGAGCCGCAGCGCGGGCCGCGGCAAACGTGAGCCGAGCACCGGCACGAGACCGGCCGTCGGCGCGGCCGGACCGCCCTCTTCGAGTGAAGCGGCGATCTCGATGATCTGTGCCACGCCCGCATCTACGCCGCGCTGCAGTGCGAGCTGCTTGAGCCGCTCCGCCCCAGTGGCTGCATCTTCGTAGGTGAGCGCGAGGCGTACGTCATCTTCGGTCAGCATGCGTGCCATGCCGGAAGAGATAAGGAGGATGGTATCGCCGGGGGCTACCGCGGCCTCGTACACCCTGATGTCCGGATCACGGCTGCCGCCGATGCCCGCAAACATCTCGGCGCGCAGGTCGTCGCGGACCCAGATGCCGCGCCCAACCTCACTGTCATCGGGAATGCTCAGCGCAACGCCCTGGTGCACGACGAAGATCTGAGCGGGAGGCACGACCACCAGCTGCGCCGCGCCGGGCACAATGGAGGCGGCGCAGAAGCCCACCCCGGAGCTGCTGCCGGGCACCAGCTCCAGTCCCTCGGAACCGAGACGCCGATGGGCCACGCGAAGCCCGTCCACGATGGCGTCGCACGGCTCCGTCCGCGGGCTGCCGATGACCTCATTGGCAACCGTCTCCAGCACCAGCTTGCCCCAACGGACCGGCTCCTGGCGGGCGCCGTCCAAGCCTGTGGCGAGCGCCGTTACCAGCGCACCCAGACTTTCGGGCTCGGCCAAAGCAAACGTAGCGGGCTTGCCCCGCGGCTCGACCACACTGATCAGGCCTTCGGTTTCGGGGCGGTCGAGATGGCCGACGATCAGCCGCGCGCTCATCGCGCACAGGGTGGCCCTCATCCCAACAGATTGTAGAACAGGTGAGCTAAAGGCGCGAGGAGCAGGAACGTCATCGTGTCCTACGTAGAAACGACGAACGGCTGGTCTTGATACGCAAACAGGGGTGGCGGGTATTACCCGCCACCCCTGCTAGTGTTGCTTCGAGCTCAGCTCAGATGCGGCGCGATCTTGGACATGAGCCGGTCCTTCGGGCTGAAGCCCACCACCCGCTCTACCGGCTGCCCCTCCTTGAACAGGATCAGGGTGGGAATGCTGCTCACGTTGTATTGCATGGCCGTGTTCTGATTCTCGTCCACGTCGAGCTTCAGCACCTTGAGCTTGCCGCTGTTCTCACTGGCAATCTCTTCGACCACGGGCGCCACCATGCGGCAGGGCTGGCACCACGAAGCCCAAAAATCGACCAGGACGGGCTCAGTTGCTTTGATGACTTCTTGCTGGAAACTTCCGTCGGTTACTGCTGTTGCACTGCTCATGGTTAGCCCCTGAAGATGGAATTGGGAAATCGCACTCGAGGACCGGGACACAATATTCGCATATCGTCCCATTCCTTCATTTTTCGTACCATTTCGTAGAGCATACTATAGCGTACCCCACCGGGGTATGCCACCACCTCGATCATGCCCCTTCGAACAGCTCGGTTGACAGATAGCGCTCACCCGTCGATGGCGCCACTGTGACGAACAGCTTGCCCCGATGCTCTGGTCGCTCCGCTACCCGCAGCGCGGCGAGGACGTTGGCTCCGGTGGAGATGCCCACCAGCAAGCCCTCTTCTCGCAGCAGGCGGCGGGCCATGGCGATTGCGTCATCGCCGCGAACGAGCACGATTTCGTCGACGACGTCGAGGTTGAGCACCTTGGGCTTGAATCCGGCGCCGATCCCTTCGATCTTATGTGGGTGGAATCGCCCCCCGCTGAGGACCGCTGCTTCGGCAGGCTCCACGGCCACCGTCCGGAAGGCCGGCTTGCGCGGCTTCAGCGCCTCGCCCACGCCGGTGATGGTGCCGCCGGTGCCCACTCCCGCCACGAACACGTCCACCTGGCCATCCGTGTCCTGCCAGATCTCCTCGGCGGTCGTCTCGCGGTGGATGCGTGGGTTGGCCGGGTTCTCGAACTGCCGCGGCATCCAGGCGCTAGGCGCGGTGGCCGCCAATCGCTCCGCGGCGGCGATGGCGCCTTCCATGCCTTCGGCCAGTGGCGTCAACACCAGCTGCGCGCCGAAGCCGCTCAGCAGCTTGCGGCGCTCCATGCTCATGTTTTCGGGCATGCACAGCACCAGCTCGTAGCCCCGCGCGGCCGCCATCAAGGCTAGGCCGATGCCGGTGTTTCCGCTGGTGGATTCAATGATCTTGGTTCCGGGCTTCAGCAGCCCGCGCTCTTCAGCGTCGCGGATCATGCTCCAAGCGATGCGATCCTTCACGCTGCCGGCGGGGTTGCGGTTCTCGAGCTTCACCACGATGTTGATGCCGCTCGGAGTCACGCGGCGCAGCCGGACCATCGGCGTATGCCCGACGACCTCGCCGATCTCGCTGGCAATTGCCGGGGGGCCGGCGCGCAGCAAGCTCAGATGTAGTACATCGCTGGCCGGCTCATGGCGGCTTGCCTGCTGGCCAGGTCGGCGATGCTCACCGAGCTCAGGACGCCGCTCACCGCGGTCTGGACTTCGGACCACAGATCTTGAATGGCGCAAGCGCGCGAAAAAGAGCAGCGGACGCTGTCATCGAGGCAATCGATGGGCGACAGCGGTCCTTCCAGCGCTTCGAACACCTGGTTGACGGTGATGCTCGACGCCGGTCGAGCTAACATGTGACCGCCCTGCGGTCCGCGCACGCTGCTGACCAAACCGGCCTTTCTAAGTGCCGTCAGCAGTTGGTCCAGGTAAGGGGCCGGGATGTTCCAGCGCTCAGCGATCTCGGCGCTCTGCTTGGTTGCCGAGCCTCGAGCGTCCGCCAGCTCCAGCAGCGCGCGGACGGCGTAGTCCACCTTCATGGGGATTCTCATAGCCGCATGCGGAGGGCTGAACGCTGAGGGAGACAACCCATTGTTTACTTACGGGGTCAACAATAGCACCCGCGGGAGCACTGCCGCACCGGGTGAGTTACGCGTGCTCCAGGCTGGCGACGGTCCGCACGAAGAGCTCGACGCCCTCCTCTCCGATCTCGAGGCAGTCGCTGCCCAGAAGCCGGATCTCCTGGCCGGCGGGCGTGGACCCCACGACGATCTGGTCTGCCCGTCGCACGTAGGCGTCCTGGACGATCTCGGACCAGGGCCGAATGACCAGCGTCGATAGCCCCGCGGCAGCGTTGACGACGCGTCCGAGCAGCTCCGAGTGCTGCGGGGTCATGTCGACAAACGAGCAGCCGCAGGTGAATGTTTGGCCCTCCACCTCGCAGCGCACAATGCGAAAACGGGCTTCGTAACGGGTTTCGTGGACCGTGAAGCTGATCTCGTACTCGCGCGTGGGATCCGGTTCGGCGGCCATCTGAATCCGAGCGCCAGAGGTGCTCAGATCGAGAACCACGACGGCTTCTTCCCCGCCCCCCGTTTCAACCCCGGCGAGGAGGGATACGGGCGCTCTAACCGAAGTCCGTCGCTCCGTCGTCATCACTTCAACACAACCTCCGCGATCGTTGGCGCGCGACTGCTCAGGGGACTGTTAGCTGAGTATCCTACCACAGGATGTCGCGAGTCAGCTCTACAAAGATGACCATGCCGTTTGAGCAGATCAGGGCGGTCCTCCTCGATCTGGATGGGGTCATGTATCGAGGCAACGTGCTCTGCCACGGCGCCGCACAGTTCGTGACATTTCTTCGTGAGCGGCATATTAGGCCATTCTTCCTAAGTAATAACTCGCGCGCCGGTGCTGATGCAGTGGCTGACAAGCTCACCCGCCTCGGCGTGCCAACCGGCGCGGATGACGTCGTTACCGCGGCGGAGCTGCTGGTGCGCTACATGAGCCGGGTCAAGCGCAAGACCAGCGCCGCGGTGGTCGGGTCCGACTGGTTGGCAAACGAGTTGGGAAGCCAGGGCTGGCAGGTGAGGGACTCCCGGGCTGAGTACCTGGTGGTAGGGCTGGATCATCAGTTCACTTATGCCAAGCTGAAAGCTGGCGTGGAAATGCTGTTGGCCGGCGCCCGACTCTTGGCGGCCAATCGCGATCCCGTCAATCCCATCGAGGGAACCCTCGAGGCGGGTTGTGGGTCCATCGTCGCGGCCTTCCAGGCGGCCAGTGGTGTGCGCGGCCTGTGCATCGGCAAGCCGAGCTTGCGCATGCTGCGTGAAGCCCAACGCCGGCTGCGGCTCGAGGCCGACCAGCTGCTGATCGTGGGCGATTCGCTGGTGAGCGACATGGCCCTGGCGCGGCGTGGCGGCACGCATTCAACGCTGCTTCTTTCAGGGCAGACGACGAGGGCGACGATCGATCGGCTACCGGCCGGCCGGCGGCCCGACCTGGTGCTGGAGGATCTGGCCGAGCTGAAGGAGCTGTGGCAAGAGAGTCTGGCGTAAAAGATTACATAAGATACTCAGCTTGTGTATAAATACGCATAAGTGCTTGCGGTCTCGTGGTGCTTTAGTACTAGGACGCATTACCCGCACCCGCGGGCTGGACCTATAGTGACTGCACGTGATCGACCGCAGACAGCGCCGCCCGGGCGCGAAGATCAAGATCCTCCTGGCGGACGACCAGGTGATGTTTCGTGACGGGCTGCGGCAGCTGCTCGAAGGCAGCGGACAGGTCGAGGTGGTGGCGACCGCTGGGGATGGCCGCCAGGCGTTGCGCCTGGCGCAGCAGCTCGAGCCGTCGGTGGCGGTGCTGGAAACGGCACTGCCCCTCCTCAACGGCCTGGAAGTGACTCGCCTGCTGCGGCGCGACCTGCCGGGGGTCAAAGTGCTGCTGCTCTCGGGCTCGGCCAGTGTCGACTTCGCGCCTCAGGCGTTGAAATGCGGCGCCGCGGGTCTCGTGCTGAAGAAGGCCGAGCTGCTGGAGCTGATCCTGGCAATCAAAGCCGTGGCCCGTGGAGATACGTACTTCAGCTCCACCATCTCGGGCAGCATCTTGTCCGGCTACGTGCGGATGATGGAGGAGGCCCAGGCCGATCGGCTGTTGACGGATCGCGAGCGCGAGGTGCTCCAGCTCATCGCCGAAGGGTATGGCAATCAAGAGATCGCCGAAGCGTGCTTCATCAGCATCAAGACCGTCGAGGCGCATAAGACCAACATGATGAAAAAGCTCTCCCTGGTGAACAGAAATGACCTGCTGATGTATGCAGTGAAGCAGGGCATTGCTGCTCAGGGTGAATAAGGGATTCGACCTACCTATATAGGGAGATCCCCCAATGAAGGGCAGCCCTAGCGGACCTAGACTACCGACTACCGCTTTAGTGAAAGTTGGCACAAGTTCGTGAAATCTCTGCCTGACAGCTTAGACGCGAAGGAGGACTCGTTGGCGCAGAACGAGCTCATGACAATCAAGGAAGTAGCCGATTTCCTCCGCATCTCGACCATCTCGGCCTATTCCTGGGTGCGCGACGGCAAGCTGCCTGCCATTCGAATAGGGAAAGAGTGGCGCGTCCGCTCTCGAGATCTGGACGAGTGGCTCGAGGGCCGACGCATCTCCAAGCACTCCAACGCCTGAGGATTCACCACCGCCGTGTCCATGAAGAAGCGCCTGCTCATCGCTGACGACCACGGCCTCATGCGTGAGGTCATGGCCTGTTTTCTCGAGGCAGCGCCCGATCTGGAGGTGGTGGCCGAGGCCGAAGATGGGCGTGAGGCAGTGGCCCTGGCCATGGACTGTCAGCCGGACGTCGTGTTGATGGACATCAGCATGCCGCAGATGAACGGCCTGGACGCCACACGCCAGATTGCGACCAGGGTACCGGGCGCCAAGGTGCTGGTCATCACCGCCAGCCGGAACGAGAGCATGCTCCAGCAGATCCTTGATGCCGGGGCGGCGGGCTTTGTATTGAAGACGGGCGACACCGCGGAGCTGCTCATCGCGGTGCGCACCATCCTGCAGGGCAAGCGCTACGTCAGCCAGGGGCTGGTGGCGCGCGAGCCTTCGTCGACCCACTCGTCGTCGGCCACTCGACTCGAAACGCTCACGGCGCGCGAGCGTGAAGTGCTGCAGCTCATCGGTGAGGGGCGCACCAATCGAGAGATAGCCGATCAGCTGTGCCTCAGCGTCAAGACGGTCGAGGTGCATCGCGGCAGGATCGCCGACAAGCTTGGGGTCCGTGGCCGCTCTCTGCTGGTGAAGTACTCCATCAATTCGGGCCTGGCGTGCGCATGATTTCCGTGACGCGTCTCGACGGCAGCGTGTTCGTCATCAATGCCGACCTCATCGAGACCATCGAGGCGACGCCGGATACCGTCATCACCTTTGCCCATGACAAGAAGGTGGTGGTTCAGGAAGGCCCGGATGAGATTATCGACAGCATCGTGCGCTTCCGGCGGCGTCTGTATGCCGATCCGTCGGCCCTCGTCAGCTCGCCCGATCTGCGCCCGACGCGGGAGTCAATGAGTCACACGCATAAAGGAACTGGCGCCGCCACCAAGCGCATCCACTTGGTGCAGCCGGGCGACCAGAACGAATCTTAGGACCCATAGGAGCAAGTCATGGATTCCAGCACACTCATCGGCCTGGTCCTCGGTTTACTGGCGCTGCTCATCCCGATGGCGTTCGGCGAGGCGCTCACGGCGCTGCGGCTAGGCCAGTACATCTCAGCCGAGCCGATCATCATCATCGGCTTCGGGACCATCGGCGCCGGCTTCATCAGCCAACCGATGGAGAACATGAAGAACCTCATCACCACGTTCCGTGTCTCCCTGCGTAAGGGCACCGAGGCCAACGGCGAGCTTATCGGCCGTATCGTCCAGCTCGCAGAGAAGGCCCGCCGCGAGGGCCTGCTGTCGCTCGAAGAAGAGATCAATCAGATCAACGATCCCTTCTTGCAGAAGGGCATGCAGCTGGTCATCGACGGTACGGATCCCGAGCTGGTGCGTCAGGTCTTGGAGATCGACCTCAACCTCATGGAGAAGCGCCACGAAAGCAACTACGGCGCGTGGGAAGCCATGGGCGGATTCGCCCCGACGTTCGGCATCATGGGTACGGTTCTCGGCCTGGTGAAGGTGCTTTCGAATCTGTCCGATCCGAGCTCTCTCGGCCCCGCCATTGCCACCGCCTTCCTCGCCACGTTCTACGGCATTTCGTCCGCTAACGTCTTCTGGCTGCCCATTGCCAACAAGCTGCGCAAGAAGACCGAGGAAGAGGTGCTCTTCCGGCAGGTGATGCTCGACGGCATCCTGTCCATCCAAGCGGGCGACAATCCGCGCATCATCCAGGAGAAGCTGGAAGGCTTCCTGTCGCCCAAAGAGCGCGCGGCCGCTGAGGCCGTCGTGGCCGCCGGAGCTGCCCAGGCTGCATGATCAAAGCCAAGTCCAGACCGCAGAAGGACAGGAGCGAGCGTTGGCTGCTGACCTACGCCGACTTGATCACCCTGTTGATGGTGTTCTTCGTCATCCTGTACTCCTTCTCGATCATCGACGTTCGGAAGTTTCTGAACCTGAAAGGCTCGCTGGACAAGGCCTTTCATCAGGGTGTGCTTTCGGGCGTCAGCACCACTGGCCTGGAAACGACCATCAGCGGGTCTTCAGTTCAGGAGCAGATCTCCGCGTCCAACCGCAGCGCCCAAGCCTCACTGGCCACGGAGCTGCAGCAGCTGGCGGAAGCCAGCGGGCTGGGTGAGGCGGTGACGGTGACTCAGGTGACGCAGGGCATCAACGTGAGCCTGGCGGCGAACCTCCTCTTCCAATCCGGCACGGCCGATCTGAAGCCCGGAGCGGCGGACCTCATTGGCCAGATTGCGGTGCCGCTTCGGGATCTGCCGAATCCCATCGAGATCATCGCCAACACCGACGACGTGCCACCGGCTCCCACGAACTCCAAGTTCAAGGACAATTGGGAGCTCGGCAGCGCTCGCGCATTCACAGTCCTCAACGTTCTGACTACCGCGAACAAGTTCCCCGAGGAGCGCCTTTCGATTGGCAACAACGGGTCATACAGCCCGCTCTATGCCAACGATTCCGCCGAGAATCGAGCAAAGAACCGCCGGGTGGACGTGCTGATCGTCTTCCCGAGCCCCAACGACCAGAGTTTGCAAGCGCCGTTCCAGCTTTCGCCACAGTCGGCCGGCGGCGGCGCTCCGGCATAACCAGGCCCACTACCTATGAGGAGTCGAGACCATGATTCGCGCTAACGACCGAGGGTTGAGCAACCCCCCGCCGGTGGTGGACGAGCCGGCGTCGCCTGGCCTGCTCAACGTTCGCAACATCGTCATCCTCGTGGGCATCATTGCCTGGCTGGCAGTGCTGCTTCTCTTCGTGGTGCCCCAGCTGACGCGCAAGTCGACTCCGGCGGCAAGCACGCCGCCGAGCGCCGCGGCTGCGGCCGAAGCGCAGCCGGCCACCGCGGCCAGCACCGCCCAGCTTGCCGCGGGCGTGGCGCCGAAAGCGGTCCCAAGCCCCCACCTGGACGTGACGGGTCGAGTGTTCAATCTGGCCGGCGGCGCGGGCAGCTTCAAGTACCTCAAGCTCTCGGTCGAGATCCAGTTTGTCGACGAGAAAGGCGCGTTCGCCAAGGCCAAGGGGGACGCGTTGAGCAAGCTCGAAGCCGGATTCGTGGCCGATCACCCGGGCACGCTCGCCGCGTTCAACGACATCTTGACGACAAGCGTTAGCAGTAAGACGGCTGGCGACTTGGCCACGCCGGCAGGGAAAGAGGCGCTCCGCCAGGAGCTGATCACCAAATTCAATGCCGCCCTGGCGGGCAGCCAGGAGCGAGTGAGCTACATCATCTTCAACGACTTCGTGATGCAATGACCGCTCCCGAATGTGGTGAAGGAACGCCATCGCGGTCATGCGGACGAAGGGGTTGAGGCCGAAGGTCGGGGGCTGAGACATGGCTGAAACGCAGATCCTCACGCAGTCCGAGATCGATGCGCTGCTGTCGGCTGTCGAGAAGGGACAGGAGGTCACGCCGGCGGCGCTGGCCAGCCATGCTCCCGAGCGACCGGTCAAGCCGTATGACTTTCGGCGCCCGGACAAGTTTTCGCGGGCGCAGATGCGCACGCTGCAGACGCTGTACGAGACCTTCGGCCGCCTGCTGGCATCTTCGCTTTCGGGCACCTTGAGAATGCTGGTCAACGTCAACCTGGCGTCGATCGAGCAGGGCATCTACGACGAGTTCCTGCAAGGACTCAAAACCCCGACGGTGCTGAACATCATCAGCCTGGAGCCGCTGCCAGGCAGCGCGGTGTTAGAGATCGAGATGAACCTGGCGTATGCCTTCATCGAGCGGCTCCTGGGTGGCGCAGGCAGGGCCTGGAACCGCAACCGTGACCTGACAGACCTCGAGATCGTGCTTATGAAAGGCCTCGGATCGACCATCGTCAGCAATCTGAAAGATGCCTGGGTGAACGTGATGGATCTCGAGCCCAAGCTTGAGGACATCACCCTCAGTCCGCAGTTCGCCCGCGTGGCGCTGCCGACGGAGAGCGTGTTGACCATCGTGTTCGAGATTCGCGTAAACGACGTGACCGGCACCCTCAGCTTGTGCATGCCCTTCCCGGTGCTCGAACCGGTGCTGCCGAGGCTGAATCCACAGCTGTGGATCTCCGGGGCGCGGCGCCAGGCGATGAAGGACAGCGCGGAGCTGATCAAGAAGAACATGGACGCGGTCCAGGTTCCCCTGACGGTGCAGCTTGGGGCCGCGTCTATAGATATGGAAGAGCTGCTCAAGATCCAGCCCGGCGACATCATCCGGCTGGATTCGTTGGCGAATCAAGAGCTCGATGTCCTCGTGGGAGGCCAGCGCAAGTTCCAGGGACGGCCCGGACTGGTGGGCCAGCGCGTCTCGATCCAGATCACAGGGCTTCACCCTGAAAGCGAGGTTCAGTAAATGGCGGAGAAATCGGTGGCGACTGAAGACGTTGGAACGATAGGACAGCTGAGCGCCGCGCAGACGGCGAAGCTGGCGGAATTTGGCCAGGGTCTGCAGCAATCTGCCCTGGAGGCGCTCAGCACGACCCTGGATAAGAAGCTGGAAGGCGCCGACGCCGCGGGCCAGGTCGTGGCAGCCGCTGCCGTGCCCTCCCAGCTGGCAGGCATGTTCGTGATCATCGACGCCGAGGTCGTGCTGGAAGACGGCACTCGAGTGCCGGCCATGCTGGTGATCGGCGAAGACGAAGCGTCGGCCCTGTTCAACGTGGCTCCTGAGGGAGCCAGCGAGAGCGACTACAAAGGTCAGCTCGAGGAGGCGGTGCAGACAGCCATCACCGACCTGAGCGACTTCCTCACGCTGTCGGTATCGGTGAACTCGGGTGCCCAGCTGCAGTTCGGCGTGACGGCCGTGCAGCTGCGGAACACGGCCATGACGCCGCTGCAATTGCCGGCCGCGATGGGCAGCGACGTGCTCAACATCCAGCTCCCGGTCACTGTCGACGGCGGGCCAATTGTGAGTGCCACCTACCTCATGCCGGTCGATGCGCTGGGTCGGGTGTTGGCGGCCGTCGACAGCTCGGAGTCTGTTGGCGGGCCCGCGGCTGCCGCGGCGCCGAGTGCCGCACGGACCGCTCCCGCGCCTGCCGCGGGCCAGCAGCCGGCACTCACGCCCCTGCCGACGGGGCACCAGGAGCCAAAGGAAGCGGTTGTTCGTCCGGCTCAGTTCACCTCATTCGCCAGTCAGGGCGAAGCGCCGTCCATGACGAACATCGACCTCATCCTGGACGTACAGCTGCGGGTAACTGTCGAGCTGGGCCGCAAGCTGCTGTCCGTGCGCGACATCCTGGCGCTGGGCCCCGGCTCCGTGGTCGAGCTGGACAAGGTAGCGGGCGAGCCGGTAGACGTGCTGGTCAACGACCGGCTCATCGCCACGGGCGAAGTCGTCGTCGCTGACGACAATTTCGGCGTTCGCATCACCGACATCGTCAACCCGGCAAAGCGCCTCTCCAGCCGCTAACCGAAAAGGGTCTGAATTCCAGGTGCTCAGCCACATGCAGCTAGCTAATCGCGGTAACCGGCAGCTATGGACGGTATTGGGCCTCCTGCTGCTCGCGGTGATCGCGTTTGGCGTGATGAGCAGCCAGGCGCTGTCGGGCGGATCTCATGCCGCTCCGGCGTCGCCTTCGCCAGCAGCTGCCTCCGCAACCGCCGCTGCATCGGAATCTCCCGCCGGCGCTCAGAACGGCCAGAACCTCGCCGGCAGTCCTGCCGCCAAGCCATTCCTGGCTGACTACCAGGATCCACAGGCTCAGCCGGAGCCGAATGGCTTCCTGACCGTGCTGGGCCTGCTTATCAAGCTTGCCTTCGTCGTCGGACTCATCTATCTCAGCATTCTCGGACTGCGGCACTTCACCCAGCGCGGCCGCGCGGCCTTCCTGGGCGGAAGCGCGATTAACGTCATCGAAAAGACGCCTCTGGCTCAGAACCGTGAGCTGTACCTGATCGACGTCGCGGATAAGGTCTTGCTGCTCGGCGCAACGGGCTCCAGCATCGCGCTGCTCACTGAAATCACCGACGCTGCCGCTATCGAAGAGCTGCGCAATAAGCCCCAGCCCAGCCTGCCTTCGGCCGAGCCCTTCCTGGCCTATCTCAAGCGGCTGACCCAGGTCGGTCCGCGGGGCCAGGGGCCCGAGCCGGTTGAGGTGCTGCTGGCCGAGGCCAGCGAGCGGGATGGCCAGCAGTCACCGGCGGCGCCCTTGCCGCTGTCCGATTTCCTGGAGCGCATCGAGCATCACAAGCAGCGCATCCAGGCGAGCGCCATGGCCCTCTCCGAGGTCGAGCAGTGAACGCCTCCAGGCAGCCGAGCCGGCGAGCTCGCCGGCTCAAGCGGTTGGCCCTGAGCGTGGCTTGCCTGCTGCCATTGGGCTTGGCCAGCTGCGCCGGCAACCCCAATGTTCCGGTTCCGACCGTGCCCGGCCTTGGGGCGGCGCAGTCGCCCCAAGATGTGACGCTGAGCCTGCAGCTCATTCTTGGGCTCACGGTTCTGACCTTGGCGCCGTCCATCCTCATCATGCTCACCTCCTTCACACGGACGATCGTCGTGCTGTCGCTGCTGCGCAACGCGATTGGCTTGCAGCAGATGCCTCCCAATCAAGTGTTGCTCGGGCTGGCACTGTTCCTGACGTTCTTCGTCATGGCGCCGGTCTTCAAGCAGGTCAACGACAGCGCGTTGCAGCCCTTCGCGAATGGGCAGATTACGCAGGAACAGGCCTTCGATACCGGGATGAAGCCAGTGCGTGAGTTCATGTTCAAACAGGTTCGCGAGAAGGATCTGGCGCTGTTCGTGCACCTGGCCAAGATCGACCAGCCGCAAACGCCGGACGACGTTCCGACCTACACGCTCATCCCCGCGTTCATCATCAGCGAGCTGAAGACGGCCTTCCAGATGGGCTTCTTCATCTTCATCCCCTTCCTGATCATCGACATGGTTGTGGCCAGCACGCTCATTTCGATGGGCATGATCATGCTGCCTCCGGCGCTGATCTCGCTGCCCTTCAAGCTGCTGCTGTTCGTCATGGTCGACGGCTGGTACCTCATCGTTAGATCCCTTGTGACGAGCTTCAACACATGACCCAGAACGCCCTGATCGACGTGATTCGTCACGGTATGACCCTGGCCCTCATGATCTCGGCGCCGGTGCTCGGCTTCGGGCTTATCGTGGGGCTCGCGGTCAGCATCTTCCAGGCGGTCACCCAGATCAACGAGATGACGCTGGCCTACATTCCCAAGATTCTGGCGGTGTTCATAGCGCTGGGCCTGTTTGGGCCGTGGATGCTGCAGATGGTGCTCAGCTTCACTTCGAACATCTTCATTCAGCTGCCCGGACTGGTGAAATAGCGTGCCGGACGTCGCCGCCATTCCATCCGGCTATCTGGCCAACCTGTTCCTGGTGTTCGTGCGCGTTGGCGCCATGCTGTTCTCGGCGCCGCTCCTGAGTGGCCGAACCGTGCCGGCCACGTTGAAGATTGGCCTGGCCGGGCTGCTGGCATTCCTGCTGATCCCGGTGAACCAGGGACATTTCGCCGAGGTTCCGCTGGCCTGGGTGCCGCTGTCGCTGCTGGTCCTGAAAGAGATCGGCGTTGGCGTGATGGTGGGCTTCGTGGCTAACCTGGTATTTGCTGGGATGCAGCTGGCGGGCCAATTCCTTGGAATCGAAATGGGCTTCAGCCTGGCGAACGTCATCGATCCGCTGTTCTCCCAGAGCATCTCGCTCATGGACCAGCTGTACACCATCCTGGCCGGCCTGGTGTTCCTGGCCATCGACGGGCACCAGATGCTCATCCTGGCCATCCAGCAGACGCTGGACATGATCCCGCTGGGCGCCTTTGAGATGACGGGTCCGGTGGTCAACCAGCTGGTAGAGCTGGTCGGCGGCATCTTTCTCATCGGGCTGCGCATCACGCTGCCGGTGACGGCGGCCCTGCTGCTGTCGGACATCGCCCTTGGCCTGATGGCCAGGACCGTGCCGCAAATGAACGTCTTCGTCGTTGGCCTGCCCGTCAAGATCTTCGTCGGCTTCGTGATCGTCGTCCTCACCATGCCGGCGCTTGGCGCGCTGACCGGGGGACTGTTCCGGTCCAACATGATGGACCTATCCAATCTGCTCAAGCTGGTGGCTGCCTGATGCCGGCCGACAGCAAGACCGAAGCCCCCACGCCGAAGCGGCGCCAGCAGGCCCGCGACAACGGGCAGGTGGCGCGCAGCATCGAAGTGAACACGGCCGTCTCGCTGCTGGCGGCCTGGCTAGTGATGCGCGCCTTCGGTGGTGGCTTGATTGACTCCCTGCGCGCGTTCCTGACGACCAGTTTTGAGAGCCTCCCAACCGGGCAGCTCACCGATCAGACCGTCCGCACCTTCGGCATCGACACCATCGTGACGTTTGTGCGCCTGATGGCTCCGATAGCGGCGATCCTGGCCCTGGCCGGGTTCGTTGCCAACGTGCTGCAGGTGGGCTTCCATTTCACCCCGGCTGCCATTCGACCGCGGTTCTCCAAGCTCAGCCCGATCGCCGGCGCCCAGCGTCTCTTTACGCTGCGGTCGCTGCAAGAGCTGATCAAGTCGCTGGTCAAGCTCGGAGTCGTGGGCTTCATGGCCTTCCAGGCAATCAGCAATCACACAACGGATCTGATGCTGCTCACCGGCGGCGACATCCGCGCCGGTCTGGCAACGATTGGCTCCATCGTCATGGAGCTGCTGCTCAAGGTGGCGCTGGTCTACGTCGTCCTGGCCGCCGCCGACTACATGTTCCAGCGCTGGCAATTCGAGAAGAGCCTCAAGATGACCAAGCAGGAGGTCAAGGAAGAAGCTCGCAGCGCCGAGCTGGCTCCGCAGATCAGGTCGCGCATCCGCTCACTTCAGCGCCAGCTGGCGCGCAAGCGCATGATGCAGCGAGTCCCGGAGGCGGACGTGGTCATCACCAATCCGACCCATTTCGCTGTGGCCCTGCAGTACGACGCCAGCAAGATGGCGGCTCCCCGGGTCGTGGCCAAGGGGCAACGGCTGATCGCCGAGCAGATCAAGGCGTTGGCGCGCCAGCACGGCATTCCTTTGGTGGAAAACAAGCCTCTGGCGCAGGCGCTCTACAAGAGCGTGGACGTCGACCAGGAGATCCCGCGCCAGCTCTACAAAGCCGTGGCCGAGGTGCTGGCCTTCATCTACCGCTTGAAGCAGAGGGCTAGCTGATGGCCGTTGTCCCAGCCAGCCCCTCGGGCGCGTCGGTCGGCATGAACCGGCTCCTCCGGCAGACGGACATTCTCCTGTCAGTGGCTGTGGTCGCGGTGGTGGCGATGCTCATCCTGCCGCTGCCCACGCTGCTGCTGGACGTCCTGATCACGGTCGACATCTCGAGCGCGATCCTGATCTTGCTCCTGACCCTGTACACGGTCGAGCCGCTGCAGCTGTCGGTCTTCCCGTCGCTGCTGCTGATCGTGACCCTGTTCCGGCTGGCCCTGAACGTGTCGGCCAGCCGCCTGATCCTGCTGCACGCCAATGCCGGAGAGGTCATCGCGGCCTTCGGCAACTTCGTGGTTGGCGGCAACTACGTCGTAGGCGTGGTCGTTTTCTTGATCCTGGTGGTCATTCAGTTCGTGGTCATCACCAATGGCGCTGGCCGAGTGGCCGAGGTCGCGGCCCGGTTCACCTTGGACGCAATGCCTGGTAAGCAGATGGCGATCGACGCGGACCTCAACGCCGGTCTCATTGCCGAGCCGGAGGCGCGCAAGCGCCGCGCCGACATCCAGCGCCAGGCGGACTTCTACGGAGCGATGGATGGCGCCAGCAAGTTCGTCCGCGGCGATGCCATTGCCCAGGTGGTGATCATCCTGGTCAACATCATTGGTGGCTTTGCCGTGGGCGTGCTTCAGCAGGGCATGCAGCTCACCGAGGCGCTTCAGACCTTCACGCTGCTTACTGTTGGCGATGGTCTGGTGTCCGAGATCCCGGCCCTGCTGGTCTCGACGGCCACCGGCATCATCGTTACCCGCGCCGCGGCCGAGTCCAACATGGGCGAGGAGCTGGCCAAGCAGATCTTGGGTAAGCCGCGAACCATGTTCACCGTGGGAGGGCTGGTGGTTGCGTTTGGGCTGGTGCCGGGGCTGCCCAAGATCCCATTCTTCGCTATCGGCGCCTCCTTCCTCGCGATGGCCTACATCGTTCAGCGCAACCAACGCTCAGAGGCGGCGCAGGCTCTTGCCCTGGCCGCCCAGAAGCCTGCCGATTCGCCCAAGGGCCCGGAAAGCGTCATGAATCTGCTCCAGGTCGATCCGATGGAGCTGGAGATCGGCTACGGCCTCATCCCCCTGGTCGACGTGCAGGAGGGCGGCAACCTCCTCAATCGCATCACGCTCATCCGGCGGCAGACGGCGCTCGAGCTCGGCATCGTGGTGCCGACGATCCGCATCCGCGACAACCTGCAGCTGCCGCCGAACACCTACGTCATCCGCTTACGCGGCGCGGAGATCGCGCGCGGCGAGCTCATCATGAACTACTACCTGGCGATGAGCGCCGGGGTCGCCACCGAACGCATCGAGGGCATTCCCACGAAAGACCCGGCCTTCGGACTTCCGGCCATCTGGATCACGGGTGCTCAGAAGGAGCGCGCCGAGATGCTTGGTTACACGGTGGTTGACGCGGCCTCGGTGCTCACGACACATCTGACCGAGGTCATCAAGGCCTACTCGCCTGACATCCTCAGCCGCCAAGACGTCCAGACCCTGCTGAACCACGTCAAGAACGATTACCCGACAGTCGTCGACGAGCTCTCGCCCAACCTGATGACCATCGGCGAGATCCAGGTCGTGCTGCGCAACCTGCTCAGGGAGCGTCTGTCCATCCGCGACATGGTGACCGTCCTCGAAACGCTGGCCAACAACGCTAAGACCAGCAAGGACACCGATTTCCTGACCGAGCAGGTACGGAAGGCGCTGGCGCGCACGATTTCCAACCAGTACCGCGAAGCCGATGGCTCGATCCATGTCATCACGCTGAATCCCAGCTCCGAGCAGACCATCACCAACGCTCTGTATCAAACCGACCAGGGCCTCATGATCAGCCTCGATCCCACCATGGTCCAGAAGCTGATGGGCCGCTTGCAGCGTGAGATGGAGAAGATCGCGGCTGAGGGCTTCCAGCCCATCCTGCTGTGCTCCGCAAAGATTCGGCTGCCCTTGCGCAAATTGACCGAGCGGCTGTTCCCGACGCTGGTGGTGCTGTCGTACAGCGAGATCATGCCTGACATCGAGGTTCGATCGCAGGCGGTCGTGGGCTTCGAGGACGAGGCGGTGGCCGCCTGATGCGCATCGAGAAATATCACGCCGTCGACATGCAGGAGGCCTTCCGCCTGATCAAGGCGGATCTGGGTCCGGACGCGGTGGTGATCCAGACGCGCAAGGTCCACGTCGGTCTGTTCGGCTGGTTCAAGAAGCCGGTCTACGAAGTGGTTGCCGCGGTAGACGAGGAAGCGCAGCCGACCAAGTTCGCGGCCAGCGTTCCGACCTTGCCGAAGACGCCTGGCCGGGCTGCCTCGGCAGCGGCGGCCAAGGCGCCGGCCGAAGCCAGAACGCAGGCCATGCCGGCGCGGAGCCCGGCGGTTGCCGTGACGGCGCCGGCGCCCATGCCCGCCCGCGCTCAAGTGGCCTATGCCGCTCCCGAAGCTCCATCCCTGCCGGCGGTCCCAGCTCCGGCCTCTTCCAACAGCGGCCCGGCCGCGCCGGCGGCAGCACCACGCCCGCCGATAGCCGAGCCGTCCGAGCCTCCGGTGAAACTCGAAAGCTCGGACGTGGCCCTGCTGCGCGAAATGAAGAACAACATGGTCGAGCTCAAGACCGCCATGAGCCGCCTCTCCAAGCAGGCGCAATTCGGCAACATCGCCAACTTCTCGTCGGTGCTGGTGAACCTCTACCAGCGGCTGGTGGACCAGGAGCTGGCCGAGGATCTGGCGCAGGACGTGGTGCTCAAGGTGAACAACGAGCTGGGCAGCACGGGCGTGAACAACTACGACCTCGTGCGCGAGTACGTGCGTAAGCACATCCAGGAGCTCATCACTGTCAGCGGCCCGCCCCGACTGATGACCGGCAAGACCAAGTCGATCTTCCTGATCGGCCCAACAGGCGTGGGTAAGACGACCACCTTGGCGAAGCTGGCGGCGAACTACTGTCTGGTCGAGCACAAGAAGGTGGCGCTGCTGACGGTGGACACGTTCCGCATCGCGGCCATCCCGCAGCTGAGGACCTACGCCGACATCATTGGCGTGCCCCTGGAAGTGGTCTACACGTCGAGCGAGCTGGATGAGGTGCTGAAGCGCTTCTCCGATCGTGACCTCATCCTGATCGACACCCCGGGCGGAAGCCCTCGCAACTCCAAACAGCTCGAGGTGCTCAAGGAGTATCTGGACGCCGTCGAGACCAAGGAGGTCTATCTGACGGTGGCCAGCCCGACCAAGTACCGCGACATGATCGACGTCTACAACCGTTTCGCAATCGCCCGTATCGACGGGCTGCTGTTCACCAAGATCGACGAGACCGATCGCTATGGCCCGCTGGTCAACCTGTTGAACGAAACTCGAGCGCGACTTACCTACTTGACGACGGGCCAGAACGTACCCCAGGACATTGAGCTCGCCGATTCGGTCAAGATGGCCGATCTGCTGCTGTCGGAGAAGGCGGAACTGTGAAAGACCAGGCCGAGCAGCTTCGCAATCTGGCCAACGTCGCCTGGGCAGAACGGGCCCGGGCCATGTCGGCCGGGACGCGCGCGAGCAGGATCATCGCCATAAGCAGCGGCAAGGGCGGCGTGGGCAAGACCAACGTCGTCGTCAACGTGGCTCTGGCCATGGCCCGCCAGAACCGGCGCGTGCTCATCCTCGACGCCGACCTAGGGCTGGCCAATATCGACGTGGTCATGGGGCTGGCTCCGCGCTTCAATTTGCAGCACGTCATCTCGGGACAGAAGAACATCCGCGAGGTGGTGGTCGAGGCTGGCAATGGCGTGCAGGTCATCTCGGGCGGGTCTGGGCTGGCGGATCTCGCCAACCTCTCCGATGCCCAGCGGGATGCGCTGATCGGCAGCCTGGCCGAGCTCGAGAGCATGGTCGACGTGCTGCTGGTGGACACCGGCGCCGGCATTGGCCCCAACGTGCTGCAGTTCATCCTCGCGGCCCAGGAGCTGATCATCGTCACCACCCCCGAGCCGACGGCCATCACCGATGCCTACTCGCTGATCAAAGTGGTCAGCCGGCTGTCGAATGACGTGACGCTGAGGCTCCTGGTCAACCAGGTCCGGACCGCGCAGGAAGCTGAGGACATCACCAACAACATCACCGGCGTGGCGCGCCGCTTCCTCCACCTGGAAGTCGGCAGCTACGGCTCGCTTCCTTACGACAGCTTCCTGATCAAGGCGGTTCGCCGCCAGATGCCCGTGATGGTGGCCTACCCCAACAGCCCGGCGACCTACGCCTTCCACGCGCTGGCGGCCCGCATCTGGAACGAGGAGCCGCCTGCCCTGGAGAGCCGGCCGGGAATCTTGAACTTCTTCCGGCGGGTGGTGAGGCCGGGTGATTGGGATGGGCGCCGCAATGGCTAGTCCACGGGCGGCCGGCGGCGGACGTGGGACGGCGACCGGCGAAGCGCCGGGCGACCGCTTCCGGCAGGGCCGCCGCCCTTGAACAACCCGCCGGTGCCCGTGGATGAGGTCCTCCGGCAGCAGCAGGCCGATCGCGCCCGCGCGGCCATTGGGGGCAACGCCTCCGGAGCCGCCGCCCCTCCACCACGCATAGAGTTTGAAGCTGCTCCGGGAGATGCGCCCAGCGTGGAAGGCGAGCCGGTGTCGCGCTTCGAGCCGCCTCAGGAGCTGGAGTTCAGCTTCACGCCGCCGGAACGGCAGGAGATCCGGAACAACAACATCCCGCTGACCGTTGGTCTGCTGTTCTCGATCGTCGCTTCGTTCGTGGTGTTTTTCATCAGCCTGGCGGGCGGTACGTCCGGCTCCGATCCGGTCATGCCTTCGTTCTGGCGAGGACTGGGCGCCCTCGCGGTGCTGACGACGCTGAGCTTCGCCGCCAGCTGGTTTATGCCTGCGCCCGTGGATCGCCGCAGGCTGCTGGACCAGATCGAGGCGGAGGAACAGCTCACAGCCGATCGCCAGCCGCGTGCGCCCCGCAGGCAAGCGGCTCCTGAGGCGCCGCAGCCCGAGGCCAGCGAGCCTGAGCCGAGCAAGGGGAGCAGCATCGACCTTCGCGTCGCCGACGATGGCTTCGATACGGACTCGCTTTTCAACGATGAAGAGGATGAGGAAGAGACCGACCTGGACGATGAGGATGACGAGGACTTCTCGCCGCCGCCGGCTGCTGCGCAAGCTCCGGTGAGGGCGGAGGCCCGGTAAGCGAGCATGAGCAATGGCTGACGAAGAAGTACTCGAAAACCCCGAGCTGTGGAAGGCGTTCTGGAACGGTCGGGAGGCGGACGCCAGGGATCGGTTGATCGTCCAGTACATTCCCCTGGTCAAGTACGTCGTGGGCCGCCTGGCTATCAGCCTGCCTCATTTCCTCACGTCCGAGGACATCATCAGCTACGGCGTGGTAGGGCTCATCGACGCCGTCGAGCGCTATGAAGCTGGGCGCAACGTCAAGTTCTCGACCTACGCCATAGCCCGTATTCGCGGGGCCATCATCGACGAGCTGCGGTCGCTCGATTGGGTGCCTCGCCAAGTCCGTAAGCAGGCTCGAGAGATCGAGCAGGCCATGAGCAGGCTCGATCAGGAGCTGGGGCGACCGGCCACGGAGCGCGAGCTGGCCGGGGCCATGGGCATCACCGTCGACAAGCTGCAGCAGGCGCTGTTCGATTCGAGCAGCGTCACCATCTCGCTGACCCGCATGGTCGAGCCCGACGCGGGCGAGCGGTCGGCGCAGTTCTTGCCCGATCTCGCCGACGACAAGGCGCTCGATCCGCTGGACTACAGCGAGCGTATGGAGGTTTCCCGAGCCCTGGCGCGCGCCATCAGCCGCCTGACCAAGCGCGAGCAGCAGGTCCTCTCGCTGTACTACGTGGACGAGCTCAACCTGCGCGAGATCGGGGCGGTCCTCGAGGTGTCCGAGTCTCGCGTGTGCCAGCTGCACACGAAAGCCATCCTACGGCTTCGCGGATTCATGCAGGAAGCCCTGGCCGCTGCCGCGGACGGAGCAGACCCGGCCGCCGGGCCCATCGCCGATCTGAGCCCGCGGCTTCCGGCCGAGGTGACGTAATGGCCGTTCGACCGGTAGACCTCCAGCAGGTCGTGGTGAAGGCTCCTGAGGTGACTCGCAACGAAGCGTCTCAGGAACGGCAGGGGACCATCGCCCAGCAGGCCCTCGCGGGGGAAGTCGCCAAGGCCCAGGACGAGCGGCGCGAGCGTGTGCAGCAGTTCGAGCAGGCTGAAGGAACGCTGATCCGAGAGCGGGAAGCGCGCTCCGGAGGTCGACAGGCGGAAGCTCGCTCGGAGGAAGACGCAGAGGATGCGGAGACGGCCGGCGATCAGCCGGTGCCACAGGGCGCTCGGCGTCCAGCTTTGGGGCGGCACATCGACATCCGCGCATGATCTACTTCCTAACCTTCGTCAACCTCGTGATCCTCGGGGCGGTGGCCTACCTGTTCTACAGCGTCCGCCGCTCCGTGGATACCTCAGGGGTTCGGCAGGTCGACGACTATCTCCACGAGCTCGAAGGCAGTGTCGGGCAGCTCACCGAGCAGTTCGAGCGCACCTCCACCAAAATCAGCAAGGACCTGCTGCACAAGACCACCGAGCTGCAGGCGTTGATTGGTGAGTGCGACGCCAAGCTGGCTCAGCTCAGCCGGCTGAAGCTGTCGGGCCAGCTCGATTTGGGGCAGCCGGCGGCCGCCTCAGCATCGGCCGCGACGGCACAGCTGGCGCCGCCTACGGGCGTAACGACCGTTCCGCCGGCAGTGGCTGCTCGACGCATGAGCGCATCCGAGCTGCTGGCCAGCAAGCCGGGGCCTTCGCAGGTTTCCCGGAATGTCCGGTTGGAGCAGCCCGCGGCGCCTCCGCCGCGTCCCGGCGGCATGCCGCCGGCAGCGCAGCCGGCCGCGGCAGCCTCCATCGAGCGGGCGCCTCAGGCAGCGGAATCGCGCGCCTCCGCTGGCCCGAGCGCGGCGCCGTCGCCCATTCCGTCGCCGGTCGGCGTGCCGGCGGAGGCCGTTGCGCCGAGCGTAGCGCAGCCAAACGACAAGTACCGCCTCATATTCCTGCTGGCCAGTGAGGGTATGGACACAGCCAGCATCGCCAAGCACACCAACCTAACGCGCAGCGAGGTGGAGATGCTGCTCGATCTGCGGCGCCAGGGAAAGATCTGACAACCGAGAGGCATGAGGAAATGGCAAAGGGCATGGTGAAGCAATGATCAGAGGCCTGTACACGGCAGCCAGCGCCATGCTGGCGCACATGCGCCGGCAGGAAGTCATAACCAACAACCTGGCTAACGCCAACACGGTGGGCTTCAGGGCCGACGATACGGAGCTGAAGTCGTTCCCGCTGGAGTTCCTGCAGCGAGTGTTCGACGGCAACAGGGATTCCAACGGCACCCTGCTCCCCAGCCGCGACGTGGGCGGTGTCGGAACCGGCCTGATGGTCGATCAGGTCACGACCAGCTTCAATGAGGGCAGCATTCGGGAGACGCACAACCCGCTGGACATGGCTATCCGCGACACCGCCGGGCCGAACTCACCGCCGGCGTTCTTCGTGGTGCAGACGCCGAACGGCACCGAGTTCACGCGCGATGGCGCATTCAACCGCAACGCCAATGGCGAGCTGGTGACCAACCAGGGCTATCGAGTCCTGGACGCGAACAATGCGCCGATCGTTGTGCCGGAGGGTGACCTCAAAGTCCAGCCAAATGGCGCGATCACGGTCGAGAACGCGCCTGTGGGACAGCTGCAAATCGTTACCTTCGCCAACCCAATTGCCCTGGACAAGCCAGGCAATACGCTGTTTGCTCAGAACGTCCGGTCCGGCCCGCCTGTGGCGGCTAATCCGGTGGACTTTCAGATCCAGCAGAACGCAATCGAGCTGTCGAACGTCGATCCCGCCCGCACCATGGCGGAGATGCTGGACACCATGCGCGCCTACGAAATGAATCAGCGGATGGTTCAAGCCCAGGACGACATCCTGGGTCGGGCCGTAAGCGACATCGCCAAGCTGTAAAGGAAGGGAAGATGAGCTTATTCGGATTATGGTCGGCGGCCAGCGGAATGCGGGCGCAGCAGACCAACGTCGACGTGTCGAGCAACAACGTTGCCAACCTCAACACGGTTGGCTTTCGCCGCTCGCGAAGCGATTTCCAGGACCTGCTGGTGGAGCGGCTGGATCCCTCAGGCGGCGGCCTGCTGCGCGGTGACAACACCCAGCACGCGAATGACGTCGGCGCCGGCGAAGGTCTCGAAGCGTCGAAGCTGCTGTTCGACCAGGGCGGCATGCAGAACACCGGGGTGCCCACCGATCTGGCAATCGATGGCACCGGGTTCCTCCAGGTGCGGGAGGCTAACGGTCAGACCGCCTATACACGTGATGGATCGTTCCTGATCGACGCTAATGGCGACGTCGTGGATCATCACGGCAATCATCTGCTGGTTCAACCGCCGGGCGGCGGCGCCGTCGTGCCTCTCAACGTGTCACAGAACGTCAATGGTTTTCCGGTGCAGGTCCAACAGCTGCGCATTGATACCAATGGAGTCATCAGCGGCGTTTTCCCCGGTGCGAATCCGCAGGATCCGCCCACTGACTTGGGGACGGTTCAACTCGCTCGCTTTGTTAATCCGCAGGGATTGACGACGATAGGCGGCAACCTGTTTGCTGTGTCACCGAATTCCGGCCCGGCCATCACTGGCCTGCCTGGTACGGGCACGCAGGCGGCCCCTGGCGCGCCGCTGTTCATGTTCGGTCAGGTGTGGCAAAACCACCTCGAAGCCTCGAACGTTGACCTGAGCGATGAGATGTCCAATGTCATCGTTGCCCAGCGTGGCTATCAGATGGACCTTAAGGCGCTGCAAGCGGCCGATGAGATGTGGCAGCTGGCCAACAGCATGCATCGTGGATAGGGGTTAGCCAATGTTAAAGAAAAGCACTGACATTCCGATGATCCCTACAGAAGACAACATCATGGAAACCGCGTTCTCAGGGTCGCAGCAATGAAGATCAGCGAAGCTGCTATACAGCAGATTCTTCAAAGCTATGGCCCGCGGCCAAGTGGCAAATCCGGAGCACAGCAAACCGGAAGCGCCGCGCCGGCCCCGCAGGGCGACGAGGTCACGCTGTCGGCCGAGGGGTTGGAGCTGCAGCGGCTCATCCGAGCCGCCCAGCGGGTTGAGGACGTGCGAGGTGAGCAGGTCGAGGCCATCCGGACGAAGCTGAGAACCGGAAGCTACCTCCTCGACCCGCAGATGATCGCCAACAAGATGTTGGGCTTCAGTGGCACCGGCCAGTAGCGCCGAAATCGCGACTCTCGCCAGAATCCTCACGCAGGAGCAGAGGATCTACCAGCAGCTGCTGGAGATAGCTGGTGAGGAGCGCTCGGCCATCGTCGAGGCCAAACTCCCAGATCTCAAGGAGGTGCTGCAGCGCAAGCAGCTGGCTTTGGCGCGTCTGGCGACGCTGGAAGAGCGGCGCCTGAAGTGGCTTGGCCGCTATGCCCGGCAGCACGAGCTCGACATGCAAGCAGTTACCCTCACCTCCATCATCGACGGCTGCCCCGCCGGCGACCGGCAGCTGCTCGGCAGGCTTCACCGCGGCTTGCGCGCTCGTATCGACAAGGTCGTGGAACTCAACCAGGCGACCAGCAGACTGCTGGAGGGCGTTCTGAAGTCGATCGACACCTCCTTGCGTTATCTGCTGCTCGACGACGGCTCGACCAAGACGTACGTTGCTCAGGGACGCCTGCAGGGCGCGGCTGTGCCCAGCCGCCAGTTGCTGGACTGCCGGGTGTGAGCGCCAGCACCACTCCGGACTCATTGCACAGGGATTTCTAGATGCTGCCCACGTTCTTTGGCCTCGACTCCGTAACCCGCGCGCTGATGGCTCAGCAGGAAGCCATCAACGTGGTCGACCAGAACATCTCCAATGCCAGCACGCCTGGCTATTCGCGACAGCAGGCCATCACCACGGCCTTCGACCCGTACACCGCGCCGGCGTTCGATCGTCCGTCCATGGTCGCGGGCCAGCTTGGCACCGGCTCTATCGTCACCACGGTCAAGCGTTTCGTCGACGAGATGCTCAATTCGCAGATCCGCGCCGGCAACGAGTCGAGCGGCCAGCTGGGCGTGATGGATGACCTGTACACCCAGCTGCAGGCGATCTTCAGCGATCCGTCGAATCAGGCCATCAACACGGCGTCCACCAATTTCTTCAACGCCGTCCACGATCTGGCGAATTCGCCCGAAGATCCTTCGACCCGCGGCGCTCTGCAGCAACAGGGCGTCACGCTGTCTCAGGCCATCTCCAATCGCTACCAGCAGCTGACCAGTCTGCAATCGGACCTCAATTCGAAGGTCCAGACCGTGGTGAGCGACATCAACAGCACCATCCGCGAAATCGCGAAGCTGAACAACCAAATCGCCCAGGTCAAGGGCACAGGCGATAACCCCAATGACCTGATGGACAAACGCGACCTGCTGGCGGATCACCTGTCTACCCTCGTGGATACGACCGTAGTGCAGAACCCGGACGGCACGGACACCATTCAAATGAACGGCCGGTTCCTGGTGCACAAGGATCAGGCCTACACGCTGACCACCCTCGTGGATGCCAACAGCCCGGCGCTGATTAAGCCGGTGCAGGTGTTCTGGCAGGAGGACGTAGACAAGTTCCGCCAGCTGCACCCGAACTACGATCCCATCTCGGGCAAGAACTTCAGCACCACCGCCCCATTGGTGGCTGGTGTGGATAACCCCCCGCTCTCAGTCTCCCAAGCGGACATCACCTTCGGATCGCTGTCCGGCTATCTCCAGATTCGGGACGACGTCATCCAGGACACGCTGCTGCCGCAGCTGAACGAGCTGGCCGACAGCTTGACCAACACCCAAGTGCTCAGCCCGCTTACTGGGCTCAAGAGCACGGATACGCTTTCCGGGCCGAAGCAGGGATCGTTCGACAGCTTCGTCATCACTGTGCTCACGCCCCAAAACACCTCCTCACCACCGGGCCCAGGCCAGCTCGAGACCTTTGATCTCAGCCAGCTCCAGCCTCCCGCGAATGCGGGCGGCACTACGCTGAGCACCGTGCAAGACGTGGTGGACGCGATCAACAGCGGCAGCTACACGGATGCGACCGGCAACCTGCACACGGTGGCTCCGTACCTGCACGCGTCGCTGAACGCCGCCGGCCAGCTGCAAATCGACACAACCATCACCGGCGCGCTGGTTAAAGTGGATCAGGCGAATGCCGCCACAACCGCGGACTTCGGCTTTTCGCCCCAGGTAGCCGACGGCGTGAACTTCATCCAGACGAGCGGTTACGGTTTGAACACCCCCGCGCAGTTCGTCGGCGGGATCTCTGGGCTCACCCTCAACACCGCGGTTACGAGCGGGGATAGCCTGGACATCACGGGACCTGACGGGACAACGGTGACCGTTACCGTGCCCGCGCCCTCCGACCCCAACGCCCAGCTCGTTCTCAACCCAACCGACGCCAGTCCTGCCGGCGGAATAAGCGTCGCCCCAACGAACGGCTCGCCTGCCGTGCCAGGCCCCGTGAGCGTGACGCTTACCGGGGTTAGCGGCCTGGCGGCGAATTCCACCTTCACGGTGACTGTGCAGGGCACAGACCCGGATGGCGTGGCGCAGACGGGCACGGCGACGTTCTCGACGGATGCCAGCGGCAACCTGCTGGCCAGCACGGTGTCCACGAATCAGGTGTTCAAGACGGTTACCTCGATTCAGACCGCAAACGGCTTTGGCGCCGGATCGCAAATCACGGCTACGGTCCCAACCACGGCCCCCACCGTGCGCGATCTCATCAACGCCATCAACGCCAAAGGCGTTTCGCACGGCTTCCAGGCCGCGCTGGATCAGGCCGGGCACCTGACGATCTTTGCCGCCCCCACCGTCTACGGCCCCAATGGGCAGCTGGTGGGGACCGCGGCGCAGATTACCAGCGACAACACCGTCAACCTGACGAGAAGCACCCTCTTCACGCAGGACAGCACGTTGACGATCACGGGACCGGCCGGCACCTTTCCACCGGGTGGAGGCCCATTCACGGCAGTCGCCGGATCCAGCCTGGGCTCTCTGATCGACTCCATCAACGCGGCCAACATCGGTGTCACCGCCAGCGTCAACAACGCCGGCCAGTTCCAGCTGACCAGCCAGCTCACGGGCAGCTCTCAGACGATCAGCATCAGCAACTTGGGTGGGGACCTGGACCCAGCGAGCGCTCAGCCTCCGCTCATCCCCTTGACGCTGCCCGCTTCGGGCTCGGTGAGCGGGCTGAACAATGGCTACGCCCCCAGTGCCCAGATCACGGTCGCGCAGGCGGCCGGCCCCACCACGAGCTCACTGACGCCCGATACCGTGATCCGGGACTTCTTTGGTGGAACGACCTCGTTCGGCCAGATTTTCACGGCGCCGACGGTGAACAACGGAAACCTCAATCAGTTCTTCTTCCAGGGAGGCCTGCAATCCCTTCCTAACCAGCTGCTGGCGCCCACAGCGACGGCGTCCGTTCCCACGGCCGTTCTGGCGAACCAGCCGTTCCCGGCCAAAATCTCCTTCTCGCTCATCGATTCCGGGGCCACCGTTGGGGATCAAATCACTATCGACGGGACTGACGGGAACGGGCAGGCCTATTCCTCCCCGGAAGTCATCGACGTCACGGGTGACGGGGTCTTCACCAGCTCTCGGATCTACAGCAAGATCACGTCTATCAGCTTCAGCGCCGGCATTGGTTCCAGCGCCAGCGGGGGCCTGGTCGGCATCCTGGCCAACCTGGGCTCGACGCAGGTCGATACTGCCGGGGCCATTGGCGTCGACGCCAACATCCTCAAGGACGTCAACCTCATCGCCGCCAGTGCGACGCCCAACGCGCCGGGCGATCAGACGAATGCGCTGGCCATGCTCAACGTCCAGCAGCAGGGAACGATCTCCAACGGGCTGGTCTCGGCGACGTTCGGCGACTTCTACGGCAGCACCATCACCACCTTGGGCGAGGCGGCGCGCGAGACGAACATCAATCGCACGACCGAGGACCAGCTGGTCAGCCACCTGCAGAACCAGAAGCAGTCGGTCGTCGGCGTCTCGATTGACGAGGAGGCAGCCAACCTGGTTGCGCTGCAGCATGCCTACGCCGCCGCCGCCCGCGCCATCACTTCTCAGGACGAGATGCTGAACACCATCATCAACGGCATGGGCCTGGTAGGCAGAGGCTAAACTCGGTCCCCTGGGACCGGTCTCGCGTTGCCGGTTTCAGGATCCTTGGAGGATCATTCCCCCGGCCACGGTGTTGTTGCTTGCCTCGTCGATGAGAATGAAGCTGCCGGTCTGGCGGTTTCGCCGGTAGGGGTCGAAGAACAGAGGGGCGGTGGTGCGCAGCGTTGCCCGGCCAATCTCGTTCAGCGCGAGCGCGGTCGCAGACTCGTCTCGGTGCAGGGTGTTGATGTCCAGGCGATAGCGCAGCTCCTTGATCAATGCTCGCGCATTGCGCGTGGTGTGCTTGAGCCCGTACCGTCCACCCTGGCGCATCGGTGTGTCGCTGAACCAGCACAGCATGACCTCGAGATCCTGGCTCACCGCTGGCTGATTGTGCGGCCGGCAGATCATGTCGCCGCGCGAGATGTCCAGGTCGTCCTCCAGACGAATGGCCACGCTCATTGGTGGAAAGGCCTCGGCCACGGGTCCGTCGGTCGAATCGATGCTGCTGATGCGCGTCTCGAAACCCGAAGGCAGGGCCAGCACCTCGTCGCCCGGTTTCATGATCCCGCCGGCGACCTGGCCGGCGTACGCGCGGTAGTCGTGGTAAGCGTCGTTCATGGGCCGCAGCACGTACTGCACCGGGAAGCGAACGTCGATCAGATTGCGATCGGACGAGATATGAACGTGTTCGAGGTGATATAGCAGCGGCACACCTTCGTACCAGGGCATGTTCTGCGAGCGATGGACGACGTTGTCGCCGTTGAGGGCAGAGATGGGGATGAACGTGACGTCGATGACGTCTAGTCGAGCGGTGAACTCGCTCAGCTCGGCTTCAATGGCCTCGTAGACCTGCTGCGAGTAGTCGACCAGGTCCATCTTGTTGACGCAGACCGCGAGGTGGGGAACGCGCAGCAGCGAGGCCAGCAGGGCGTGACGCCGCGTCTGCTCCAGCACGCCACGGCGGGCATCGACCAGCACAATGGCCAGGTCGGCCATCGAGGCGCCCGTGACCATGTTCCTGGTGTACTGGATGTGGCCGGGAGTGTCGGCGATGATGAACTTGCGGCGTGGCGTGGCGAAGTAGCGGTAGGCGACGTCGATGGTGATGCCCTGCTCTCGCTCGGCGCGCAGCCCATCGGTGAGCAGGGCCAGGTTCAGGTAGTCGGCGCCCTGCTGTTTACTGGCTCGCTCGACCGCTTCCAATTGATCGTCGAAGATCTGCTTGGTCTCATACAGCAGCCGGCCAATGAGCGTGCTCTTGCCGTCGTCGACGGATCCGGCGGTTGAGAGCCGTAAGAGCTCTCCCTGGGCTCGGTGGTCTGGGCCGGCGATCACCTTAGAAGTAGCCCTCTCGCTTGCGGTCTTCCATGGCGGCCTCGGAGAACTTGTCGTCTGCGCGAGTCATGCCGCGTTCGCCGATGCGAAAGCCCAGCGTTTCCACAATGACGTCCTCGATCGTCGCTGCCGCGGACCGCACGGCCCCGGTACAGGTAGCGTCGCCAACGGTGCGGAATCGAACCTGCGCGCGGAAGGGCTCCTCGCCCCTGTTCAACTGAACGTATGGGCTGACGCTCAGCAGCATTCCCTGCCGCTCGAATACGTCACGTTCGTGCGCGAAGTAGATCGGCGGGAGCTCTAGGCGCTCGCGCTCGATGTAGTGCCACACGTCGATCTCGGTCCAATTCGAAATGGGGAAGACGCGTACGTGCTCGCCCTTGCGGATGCGGCCGTTGTACAGGTTCCACAGCTCCGGCCGTTGGTTCTTGGGGTCCCATTGGCCGAACTCGTCTCGAAAGGAGAAGATCCGCTCCTTGGCGCGTGCCTTCTCCTCGTCTCGCCGCGCGCCGCCAAAGGCCGCGTCGAACTCGAATTCCTGAATCGCGTCGAGCAGGGTCACCGTTTGCAGCTTGTTGCGCGAGGCGTTCGGGCCGCGCTCCTCGACGACTCTGCCCTGGTCGATACTGTCCTGGACGCGCCTCACGATCAGCCGTTCCCCAAGCTCGGCCATGCGCCGGTCACGAAAGGCCAGCACTTCGGGGAAGTTGTGCCCCGTGTCGATATGCATGACGGGAAAGGGGAAGCGAGCTGGTCGGAAGGCCTTTTCCGCCAGCCGCAGCAGGACAGCCGAGTCCTTGCCTCCGGAGAACAGCAGCACCGGCCGTTCGAGCTCGGCCGCGGCTTCCCTCATAATGAAGATGGATTCGGCCTCGAGGGCCTCCAGGTGACTGAGACTGTAAACCATGTCGTCCCGAATGAAAGTGCTGGCTCTGAGTATGGCCTCTTGGGCCGTTCCGGCCGCCATTGGTCCCAATGGCCGCTGACGGTAGCGAACGCCATCTGTTCGCGGTGGAGCATCGTATCGATTCCACCGAGCGTGCGGCACGCAACGGGCATTGGGGTGGGGTTGTTTGGCTCACCGGGCTCTCGGGTTCAGGCAAGTCGACCATCGCCCTCGAGCTGGAGCGGCGATTATTTGCCGCCGGGTACCAGGTGTATGCGCTGGACGGGGACAACGTTCGCCACGGATTGAACCGGGACCTGGGATTCTCGGCCGGCGATCGCGAAGAAAACATCCGGCGCGTGGGCGAGGTCGCAGCGCTCATGGCCGGCGCCGGCCTGCTGGTGATCACCTCGTTCATCTCGCCTTATCGTGCCGACCGCGCCGGCGCCCGCGCCGCGATGGAGCGGTATCGGCGCGGCGCCTTTCACGAGATCCACGTGGCCGCCAGCCTGGAGCTGTGCGAAGCGCGCGACCCCAAGGGGCTGTATCGCAAAGCCCGAGCGGGCGAGCTGGCCGACTTCACCGGGATCAGCGCGCCCTATGAAGCGCCCGGCGATCCCGAGCTCACCGTCGACACCGGCGGGCTGAGTGTGGAGGAGTCGCTGCAGCTCGTTTACCAATATGTCCTGAGCCATTTTGGCTACCCGCTGGAGGCGGTTTCGGGAGCCTAAAGCTTTCCTACCCCCTGTCGATTATTGGATTAACCGCGCAAGCAGGATGCTGGCGCTCATTCGCAGCATTTGCTCGAAGTTGAACAGGGAGTAGTTCATGATCGGGTTCCGGGTCACCAACCAGATGATTCTGGACCAGGTGATCACCAACCTTCAGCTCAATGAGCAGGGGTTGGAGCATTCGCAGCAGCAGGTCTCGACGGGGCTGACCATCAGCCAGCCGTCCGACGACCCGTTCGCGGCTTCCCAGATCGTGACCTTCCATCAGCGGATGGGCCTCAACACCCAGCTGCAGACCAACCTGGACTCCGCGAAGGGCTGGCTGGATACAACCGACAATGCGCTCAACGGCATCGATAATCTGATTCAGCGCGCGCGCCAGCTAGCCATTCAAGGCGCGAACGATACTCAGACGTCCGCCGACCGGCAGGACATCGCGCTCGAGATCCACCAGATCCTGCTGAACGCGGTGGACATCGGCAACTCCAAGTTTGGCAGCCAGTTCGTATTCGCCGGCACCAAGACGACGCAGCAGCCGTTCATTCACGACGGCAGCACGAAGTCGCCCAACATCAGCACGGGGAGCCCGTCGCCGGTGAAGTACTTCGGCGACTCGTCGACGGTCACTCGGCAGATCGATCAGGCGGCGCAGCTGGGCGTCAACGTGGACGGCAGCAACTTCAACAGCGTCTTCGCCGACCTGGCCCAGCTCGAGTACGACCTGAACAACGACGGCTCCAGGGTGGCGGGGAGTATCAAGGGCATCGACCTCAAGAACGGCACGACCAGTGGCTTCACCGGGACGGCCGATACGTTCAGCATCAACGGCATCCGCATCGGCGTGCCGGTGAATGTGACCCTGAACGGCCAGCAGCATACGATCATCGGCTTTGCCCCGAGCACGCCGATCTCGCAGGTCGTCGATCAGATCAACGCTCAGTCGAGCCAGACCGGGGTGCAGGCCAGCGTAGATGACAGTGGCGTGCTGGTGCTGCAGTTGGTCCCTGGCTCGACGCAGAGCAAGATTGTCATCTCCAATGTCGATGCGGTCACCCAGGACGCAAACGGCAACGATCTGACCTCTAATACAGGCGTCCCGGTAGCGACCGGCGGCGACACACAGCACGACCTGGGCCTGAGCTCGTCGCCGGAAAACGCGATTGGCTCGGTCGACGTGTTCGCTCTGGATCGGGACCTGCAGGTGGTGGACACCCTTCGGTCCCAGATTGGCGCCAAGACCAATCGGGTGACCGAAGGGCAGAACCGGCTCAGCGCGCTGGGGATCACCCTGACCTCGCTCAACTCCAAGTTCGAGGACGTGGACATGGCCAAGGCGGTGAGCGACTTGGCAACCAAACAAACAACGTTCCAGGCAGCTCTAGGAGCAGCGGGCAAGGTGTTGCCCCCGACCCTTCTGGACTTTCTGAGGTAAAGGAGTTACATGATTTCCTTTAGTAAGGAGGCGACCCAGCGGGTCGCGGTCGACAGCCGCCAGATCATTACCTTCGAGTCGGGCCTGATCGGTCTCCCGCAGCTCAAGGTCTTTGCGCTCATCGAGGACGAGCTGAGTTTGCCCATCCGCCTGCTGCAGTGCGTTTCGGTGCCCGAGTTCGTTTTCGTCGTCATCAATCCATTTGCCATCCATCCGAGCTATGACATCGAGATCTCGGACGAGGACGCGGCGGAGCTGGGTATCAAGTCCGCCGCGGACGTGCTGGTCCTGGCCATCGTCACCGTGCCCGAGGATCTGCGTTTCGTCACGGCGAACTTGCTGTCCCCGCTGGTCATCAACATGAAGAGCAAGCGGGGTAAGCAGATCCTGTTGACGGATACCGACTATCCGATCAACTACCGGATCCTGAAGGATGCTCCTATTGAAGGGAGGAAGCAGCCGAGCCTGGAATTGGCCAGCTAGCGCAATGGCGTGCTGATCCTCACTCGTAAAGTCAACGAACGCATCACGATCGGCGATCAGGTCGAGATCGTGGTGCTCAAAGCCAGCAAGGATAAGGTCAAGCTGGGCATCAATGCGCCGGGCAGCGTGGTGATACAGCGCAACGAGCTGCTAGCGTCGGTGACCCAGGAGAACATGCGTGCGGTGGCTGGGCCTCTCGACCGCTTGGAGCAGCTGATCCCGGCGCTGCGCAAGCAGCTGCACCAAGCCCCAACCGCGTAGCGCTCGCAGCAGGTCCACTCGACCCGACACTATTAAGGAGTCGGCTAGCCTATGCTCTTGCCTCAATCTGGTATGGCCCACAGCTATCTCGACGGCCTTTCGGGCATCGAGATAGGCGGGAGCGCCCACAACCCGTTCGGCTTGAAGACGTGGAACGTCGATTTCTCGGCCGGTACAGACACGATCTTCAAGCAGAATGAAGTCAAGCTGGCCGGCGAGTCGCTGCACGTCGACGTCGTGGCGCCGGGCGACGTTCTTCCCTTTGCCGATGGCTCGCTCGATTTCGTGCTGAGCTCGCATGTCATGGAGCACTTCTTCGATCCCATCAAGGCGTTAAAGGAATGGCGCAGAGTGGTGAGGCCCGGGGGCTTCATTTTTGGCATTGTGCCGCACAAGGAGCGAACGTTCGACCTCGAGCGCCCGCGGACGCCGTTGCAGGAGCTTATCGACAGGCATAGTGGCGCGATCTCCCCACCCGAGGTGGATCTGCACCGCCACTATTCGGTGTGGATCACTGAGGACTTGCTGGAGCTCTGTCAGTATCTCGAATTCCGCGTCGTGGATTTCCTGGACAAGGATGACAAGGTCGGGAACGGCTTCACGGTCGTTATGCAGAAGGAGGCCGACTGGCTTGCGTCGCGCGGCGTTCTCAACTTCAGGTACGCGCTGGCAGATGCCTTACAGCACTATCAGGCCGGGAATATTGGCGCGGCAGAGCTGACCTACCGGCAGATCGTCCGCTTGGATCCGTTCCATGGCGACGCGCTGCACATGCTCGGCGTGATCGCCTGCGGCAAAGGTGAATATGCGGCAGGACTGGAACTCCTCGGTCGCGCGGTCGCCGCGCAGCCTGACTCAGCTGCCTACCATTTCAACTTCGGGAAAGCGAATCAGGTGCTGCGTCGTTTCGAGGTAGCCTCGGCGGAGTATCGTCGTGCCCTGGAGTTGAGTCCGAATTTGATCGATGCGCACTGCTACCTGGGGGCAGTGGAAGCCCAGCTCGGCAACACCTCTGCGGCCGCTTTGAGTTACGAGCGGGCGCTGATGCTGCTGAAGCCGGAGTTCGCCGGGACGGTTACCGAGTTACGGCGCCAGGTCATTGAGGCGGCCCTGGCTTAGACAGCCGGCGGCTCCTTGACGGCCTTTCAGAAGCTAAGCGTTGGCGGCGGGGTGGAGGCTCTGAACTCAGCGATCACCTGCACCAACGAGTGCTCAATCTCCGCGACCTCTGCAAGCCTGGCAAGACTGCGCTGCTCGAAGCTGTCGTCGGTGAGATCGTAGAGAAGCGAAGTCGCGCCGTCGTCGTTCAGCGCGATCTTCCAGGCATCGGTCAGGAGCATAGTCGAGCCCGCAAACTGGCTGATGACCATAGCTCTATGATGCTCGCGTTCTCCTTCGATGATCGGCCGGACGGATATGGCGGCAGAGATCCGGGGGCTGGAGCCGTTCGCATAGTCCACAAGCGTTGCCCCGACGTCCATGAGCTCGACCAGCGCGTCTGAGACGATGTGACGTTCGCTTCCAAGGCGGCTTGGTGGGCGCACGATGAGTGGTACGCGCAATGCCGGGTTGAGGAAATTGCTTTTGTAAAGCAAGCCGTAATCGCCGTTCATTTCGCCATGGTCCGAAGTCAGCACCACGACCGTGTTGTCCAGTTCAGCCCGCTGTTCCAAGGTCGCCAGGATCTCGCCTATCTGGTCATCAATTAAAGCCACCATGCCGGCGTAATCCGCTCGAAGCCTGGCTATCTCGCCGTCTTCGAACACGGGGTTAGCGGGCCCGGGATTGAACATGAGGTGGTGAAGCACGCCTGGCGCACCAGCTCCGAGATCCTCCGGCCGTGGAATCGGTGGGGCCATATCGCCTGGACGCAGGAGCGAAGCATATGGTTCGGGCGCGTCCCAAGGCTCATGCGGACCGCCGAAGCTGACCCAGCAGAACCATGGCTCAGGACGATCGTAGCGAGTGAGCCATGTGTTAGCTCGCTGCCCCACAAACACGTCGTAATAGGCATCAACCCCCAAGGTCGATGGCCGCACGATGTGTCGCTTCGTCTGATTACGCTGCCGAAGGTCGGCCTGGTAGCCAGCCCATAACTGGCGGGCTTCCCACTCGTCGGTCATGTCACTGCGAGTGTCGATGGCTGCCCAAGGCCCTGTCGTTTCGGTCACGACGTCAAAGCCATAGCCGTGCACCAGCTGGGCTCGGTCGCGAATATCCCCACGATGTGGATGAAGATGGGTCTTGCCGAAGACCGCTGTCCGGTAGCCGGCAGCCTGAATCGCTTGGGTCCACATCGGAACCCGAGGGTCGAGGGCCACCTCCTGGTTGGTCCAAACGCCCGTTTGGTGGGGATAGCACCCTGTCGCCAGGCTGATACGCGCTGGCACACATACAGGGGAGTTGGTGAAGCAGTTGCGGAACAGGCATCCCTCCCTGGCCAGCCGGTCCATGTTGGGGGTGGCTCCAGCGCTGCCTGCGATTGAAAGAGCGTCGGCGCGCAGTTGGTCGGCCATCAGAAAGAGGATGTTCGGCCTCGGGTTCGGCTGCGTGGCTGGCTCGGTCAACTGGCCCACACCGGCGTGTCGAGGATGGGTCCCATGGTCGAGTTCGTTAGCAGGGGTTCAAACGCATGATGAGAGGCACTTCGAAGACTTTCTCGTGCCAAATTCCGTGCTCCCACAACCCGTCCTCACCCCAGCAGTCTCCATGGTCCGCGCACACAACGATGTTGGCGCTGGAGAATGCGCGCAGCAGGGGCGCGAGGGTCCGGTCGACGAATTCGAGACAGGCGACCTGCCGTCGCCGGGACTCCACTGGGTCGTTGGACCGGGAGAATGGAACGCAGGGATTCAAATCCTTGGACCATGGTGCTCCGGCGTGCCAATACGGCACATGGGTCTCATTGAGATTGGCGAAGGCAAAGACCGGCTGGTTGGCGCCGTCGATCTTTGGCAGCAGCCAATCGATCTGCTCCTGGAGCGCCTGTGGCTGGGAGCAGAAGTGAAATTGCTCAAACTCCTGCCCGAGATGAATTCCGGAGGGTACTCCAGGATTGAACCATTCATTCCCGGAAGTCCCGAGGGTCAAGTAATCATGTGCCCTGAGGCCATGGATGATGTTGCGGCCGGAAAGAGCGATGTGCTCGGTGCCCTTGCCTGGAAAGCCCGCCCCAGTGAGTTTGAAGATCTTCCCCAGCTTGGGGTTGAGAAAAGGTGCTTCAATGGACGCGATGCCCGGGGTAAAACCCATGAACATCGCCGCATGGGATGAATACGTGAAGTAGCCAGGTGCCATAGCCTTGTGCAGCGTACCGAGGCCCTTGAGGTTAGGTGCGTTCGCCTGCACGAAGGAATCGAAGCGGCACGAGTCGAGCGTGATGAACAGGTAGGACTCTCTATTCATGTTTTCCTTGAACACCCGCGGCATCGTTGGCTCGCGCGGAGCTGGTCTGGTTCATCTGAGCTAGGGATTGGAGCTGCTGTGTGTGTTGGTCGGTGAGGCCGCTGAGCTGCTGCACCGCCTGCGCTATGGGCTGATTGAATTGCTGCACCTGCTGCTGCTGTGCAGCCGTGAGGTTATTCAGCTGCTGGATCACCTGGTTGAGCTGCTGGTTGAGGGTCTGCAGCTGCTGGTAGAGCTGTGAGGTATGGGCTTTGGATTGGTCCGTCCAGCCCAACGTATCGACGAAGCGTCGCGCCAGCGCCTCCGCCATGCTGGTATTTTGATGCAGCGGAAGCGCGCCGGCGAAGCTGCCCAAAACACGGTCGCTAATCGTTTCGAAACGAATTGCGCGGACAGCGTCGTTATAGGCTTCGTTCGCTGCACTCGCATGCCGGGCCTCGCTGGCTTCGACCGGAAGCTCCTGGATCATTCGCTCGTAAACTGAGCCGCCCTGGTCACACAGCTGAGCATAGAGCTCGCGAACCGCGGCGGGGACGTCGGGCGACAAGAGCGCGCCGGCATCGGCTCGGTTGTGGCGCAGCGATATCTTGGCGAAGGAGCATGCCTCCGTCACGGTTTCATCCGAAGCATCGATGCCCAAAACATCCAGCACGCGCCGCAATTCCGATTGCGGATCGAAGAAGTAGGTCTCGTAGTGCGTGACGATCGGCGCTACGTCGGCGTAGGCCAGTGGCCAAACGTCGTATGCGCGCCATAGGTTCAGTCCAAGCAGCGTCGAGAAGCTGTTACGTTTGCGCAGCGATTCCGCTACCTCAATCGGGTTGCGCACGCACAGGACGATCTTCAGGTCGGGTATGAGATCGGCCCAGAACGGGAGCAGCAGGGACGTACGCGGGTCCTTCCAGCCCCAGATGGCCTGGCCATCGAACGTCGCGATGAGCTGTCGTGCCTGTGTGCGCAGCGGTTCGAGGTCGGGGCGGCGCTGCCAGTCGTGCGGCAGGAGCGGAGGCACGTCCCACGATCCGGCGAGCTGTGTGAGCAGCGCCTCGTTGATTCTCATGAACCGCGTGTTTTCCCAGAACCCTTCGGCGTTGCCGTCGGGGTGCGCCTCGAGCAAGTCCGACTCGGGGCCAAGGTAGACGCCGCACAGGTTGAGCAGGCGCGTGATCATGGACGTCCCCGATCGATGCATGCCTACGATGCAGATGACCGACAATCGAGTCCTCTCAGCTCGGAATTGCGACCCGCCGCCGCAGCTCGAGCACGCGGGGGGCGATGTTGGGGTAGTGGATAGAGTGCCAGCGGGTGAAGTCTTCGCTCACCCTGGGAATGTTCGGATTGAAGAAGGGGTCGTCTTCGATGAGATCGCCCCAACGCTCAACCATCAGTTTGGCTTCGGGTGAGTCGTTTGGCCCGGTGTGGCTGATCTGCCAGGGTAGAGCGGTGTGGTGGATCATCGTGGCGAATGGCGTGTAGACGATCCCAAGCCCCGCCTGCCGTAGGCGGAGGCAGAAGTCGACGTCGCCAAACTCGCGGGCGAAGGCCTCGTCGAATCCGCCAATCGCATCGAACGCCGCGCGAGGAACCATGCCGCAGGCGAAGCTCACAGCCGAATAGTTCGTGATACGCCTCGGACCCAGGATAGCGGTGTGTGCCCAGGGCATGCCGCGGTGCAGGTTCCCGGCCACGCCGGCCAGCCCCAGCACCATGCCTGCGTGCTGAATACGATGCTCCCCCGAGCCGAAGATCAGGCAGCAGCCGACGGCGCCGATTCCCGGAAAGAGGCCGAACTCCAGCAGCGCCTGCAGCCAGCCTTCGCGAGCCGGCTGGATGTCGTCGTGCATGAAGAGGAGCAGGTCGCCGCTGGCATGGCGAGCGCCGAGGTTATTCATGGCCGCGTAATTGAACGGCTCGTTGTAGCTGATGACCTTGCCGTTGGGCGCAGCCTCGATTTGCTGAAGCAGCTGGCGCGCCCCCGGATCGACGCTGCCGTTGTCCACGACGATGTACTCGACGCTCGCGTCCTGCCGTGAGCCATCGACCGAGGTGATGCAGCGGCGAAGCGAGTCGGCGCGGTCGCGCGTAGGGATGATGACGCTGACCTTCGGATTCGGCGGAAGGGTCATGCGCACTCGGTAGGTGCAGGGGTAGTAGCCAAGGTCGACAGTCCCATCGATGCCTCGCCGTTTCAGCGCATCGGTGACTGCCCGCTGGCCGGCGTAAAAGGCGTACGGCTTCTCATCGATGCTCACCGCGGTCGATCCGGGGATGCGCCGCCAGTGATACAGCATGACCGGGACGTGGCGGATGCGCTGCGTGAGCTCCGTCACGCGCAGCGCCAGGTCGAAGTCCTGCGCCCCGTCGTATTCGGAGCGCAGCCCGCCGGCTTGTTGCACGACGTGGCGCCGGATGACGAGCAGGTGCGGAATGTACATGCTCGACAGCAGCAGCTGCGGCGACCAGCCCTGTTTGAAATGCGGCTCCACGTAATGGCCGTCGAGGGTCAGCTTGTCCTCGTCGCTGTACACCACGTCGAGACTCGGATCGTCGTTCAGGGCGCCGGCAACGTAGATGAAGGCCTCCGGATCGAGCAGGTCGTCGTGGTCGAGGAAGGCCACGTACTCTCCCTCGGCCATGTCCAGCGCCACGTTGGTTGCGCCTGAGATTCGCCTGCCTTCGCTGAGGAAGGTGACCCGGATGCGCGAGTCCTTGAGCTGCGCCTCGCGTAGATACGCCTTCAGCTGGTCGTCGGTGGACGCATCATCCACCGCGCAGAGCTCCCAGTTCGGGTAGCTCTGCTGCAGCAGCGACTCCACCAGCTCTTCAAAATACGTCACTGGGACGTCGTGGATCGGGACGAGCACGCTGATCAGCGGCCGGTATGCCAACCGGTCGAGCTCAGGCGCGGGGGGAATGGGCCGGATCTCGGCGTTTGCCACGGCCTTGTCGTTGGCCAGGTCGTGCTCGAGCCAGTGCAGCTGCTCGTCGTTCGGCGCAAGCCTGCGAACCTGCTCCACCGCGATTTGAGCGGCGTTCCAGTCCCCAAACAGCAGCGCGACGTCGGCCCAGTTCAGCCAGGCGCGAACGTTATTGGGATCGAGCCGCCACGCTTGTTGGAAGCACTCGGCCGAGCGCTGCACGCCCTCCTCGGTCATCGACAGCGCGCTGCCGAGACCGTTGTGAAAATCGCTGACGTCCGGCCGCAGGGCTACCGCCTTCTCATAGGCCGGGATGGCGTCGCGGGTCCGGCCGAGGTTCATGCGGGCGGCGCCGATCAGGTACCAGGCGCTGGCCAGGTCCGGGTCCAGCTCCACGGCGCGCATGAGGTGCTCTTCACCCGCTTGATTGTCTCCATTGTTGATGGCGACCTTGCCCTGCTCGAAGGCCGCACGCGCTGCGTTCTTACCGTCGCTGGCGGAGATGACGATCTTCTGCTCGGAGGTGGTCGGGCTGGGCGAGCTGCTTCCGCCGAGCGCACGAATGCGCGCCAGGGCCTTGTCGGCGGCCGCCTCCCAGGACAGGTTCTGATGAACCCATTCGCAGGCGCGGGTGCCCCGTACACGAGCCTCGCCAGGCGCCTCGAAGACCGCGCGCATCTGCTCGGCCAGAGCCTCGACGTTGGCGCTCAGCACCCAGGGCGTCCCGCTCGTCTCCATCTGAAGGGAGATCGGCACGCGTGTGGCGTCCACGAAATAGGCGGTGATGTCGCTGCAGAAGTCGTCGCAGGCCCCTCCGCGGGTGACGACCACCGGCAGCCCGCAGGCCATCGCCTCGGCTACCGGCAGCCCGAATCCCTCACCCCGGTAAGGGTGCACGAGAGCCGTGCAGGCGTTGTACAGCGAAGCCATCTCGCTGTCGCGCAACGTCCCCGTGACGTACAGGATCTCGGGCGCAAGGGGGTCTGCCTGGAGCCGGGAAATGGTTTCGGCTGCCGTTTGGCCCCGGTAAAAAGAGTCCTGGCCCATGTCCTTGATCACGAGGCAAACGTCGTCGGTTCGGCGGAAGGTCTTGGTGTAAGCCTCGAGCAGCAGGTCGATGCCCTTTCGCCAGATGGTGCCGCCCACGAACAGGAAACGGACCGACTTCTTGGTAGGCAGGTCCACCGGCTTGACGCCGGGCCGAAAGTGGCGACGATCGATGCCACAGGGCACCACAAAGACCTTTTCGCCCGGCACTCCACTGTCGATGTACATCTGCCGAACGGCGTTGCTGTAGGCCCAGATCTCGTCGACCTGGTCGCGCATGGGGGCAACCCAATCCGTGGGCAGGGCGCCGTACTCCCAGGGCTGGACCATGACCCACTTGCCCGCGGCCGGACGTTCGAAAACCGGAGGCCAGGCGTGGCGGATGTAGACCGCCGGACCGCCAGCCAACGCCTTTCCAACACGGTTCACCAGCGGAGCCAGCGTGGGGTCGGCCCGCGGGTCGAACTTGATGGGCTCCAGCTCACGCAGGGTAATGCTGACGTCAACCTCCCCGGTGCGCAGCATGGCCAGGGCGAGCTCGCGGTTCACCAGCGCCAGACTGTGCGTCTCGAAGAAGCCGCCCTCCCAGGCAACAGGAGTTGGAGTGGGGCCAGCAGGAGACGGCGCGGCGCTCTGTTGGCCTTCCGCTGTCACCGCTTGAACCGTAGGCGGTGCGGGGTGCTGCGCGACCGGCGTCGTTGCCCAGGGGACCCGTTCCACAAAGTGCTTGGACGCCTGGGCGCTCGCCTCCCGCTTCAAACCATCGAATTCGGTCAGCCACTTCTGGACCAGATCCGGACGGTTCTGAAACCAGAAGTTGAGGTCGCGGACGTAGAGGTTGTACATGTGCGCCCAGCCGCGGTCGTCCAGGATTATGGGCTCGTCACGCTTGACCAGCCAGTTCCGCCAAACTTCAATCCGGCCGGAGGCCAGCTTCTCCTGCAGCAAGCCCATGCGCCGCGTAGTGGCTCCTTCGTGGACGCGGACGTTCAGCAGCGGCTCGTCGATGTAGGCCGTCTGGCTGTAGAAGGAGTAACGGATGTTCATTTCCCAGTCGTTGCCGCATTCGGTAATGGCCTCGTCGAAGCCGCCGTACCGCTCCCATAGCGCTTTGCGATACACCACCGAATGAAGGGAGATGTAGTTCCAGGGCAGCAGGTCGCGGAACTCGTCTCGACCGCCGATGTAGGAGTAGTGAACCATCCCTGGCCACAACGCCAGCCCCATGTTCTGGTTCGCGCCGTCGGTGTAGAAGTGGCGGGAGTAGACCAGGCCGACCTCGGGATGAGCATCCAGGATGGCCAGCTTCTTCTCGAAGTTGCCTGGCAGGACGGTCTCGTCATCGCCCAGGATGCAGAAGCAGCTTCCTCGAGCGAGCGAAATGGCCTTGTTGAAATTCTTCGTCGGACCGAGGTTGGTCTCGTTTCGTACGAAAGAGATGCGAGGATCCTGCTCTGAGAAGCGGGCCACGGTGGCGCTGAGGTCTGTCGGTGAGCAGTCATCTACGACGAGGATCTCGCAGTCGGCCGGCGCGCTCGCCAAGCTGTCGAGGCATTCGCTCAGCATGTCGGGCCGGTTGTAAGCAGGCACCAGGATGCTCAGCTTGGGGCGATTGCCGGTCCGGGCTCGTCCCTCCGGCTTGAGCTGGCTGAACTGAGCCGCGGCCTGCGCATAGCGGCGTGGCATCCGGTCCTGGTAGTCCCGCTGCAGCTCGTCGAACTGCTGACGATACTGGTTGATGGTCGAGGCATCCTCGCCGAACCAGTGTGCCAGGTCGGCGTTGTAGAACTGCGCCATTCGGAGCCAGGTTTCCTCGTCGATGGCCAGCGGCGGTTCGCGCTCGATGAGCCATTTGCGCCACACCTGCAGCTTGTCCCTGGCAAACTGCTGCTGCCGGATCCCGCGTTGGTTGGTGTCGCTGGCCTGATGGCTCATCACGTTGGCCAGCGGCTCGGCGAGAAACGCGGTCTTGCAGTGATACGCCCAGCGCAGGAAAAGATCCCAGTCGCACAGGGTGATGATGCCCTCGTCGAAGCCGCCGTGCTCCTCGAACAGCCGGCGTCTGAAGACAATCGTGGCCAGATTGATGTAGTTGCCCGTAAACAGGTCGGCAAATTCTCGCCGGCCGCCTAGGTACGACAGCTTGGCATGCAGCCCCGATCCGCCGTTGATGACCTGGCCGTTCTCGTCGACACCGTTCCAGCGCGAATACACGAAGCCGATATCCGCATTGGCGTCAAGCAGCGCCAGCTTCTTCTCGAAGTTTCCGGGTAGGAACTCGTCGTCGTCGCCGAGCATGCAGATGTACCGTCCGCGGGCCTGCCGCAGCGATTGATTGAAGTTGGCCGGTATGCCCAGGTTGGAAGGGTTGCGGACGAATCGCAGGCGACGATCGGCCGCCGCCTGCGGCTCTACGACGGATCGCAGGTCGTCCGGGGAAGCGTCGTCCACGACGACGATCTCGCACTCGACCGTCGTTGCGCGGGCGCTTTCCAAGCAGCGTGCCAGGGTCGTGGCGCGATACGCTGGGATGACGATGCTCAGGCGCGGCCGGCTCGTCTGCTTCTGTGGCTTCATCTTGGCCATGTCGCTAGACCTCGACGGCTTCCGTGGAGTGCTCGGCCGCCGGGATCGCGGCCAGGGTGAAGGCGTTGGCAGCGTCTTCGAGACGTCCCGCTTTGGCTAACAGCACGCCCAGCCGTTGATAGAGCTCGCTGCTGGGCGCCGGCTGATCGAGTCCGGCAGACAGGACGTTGATGGCTGGCTGGACATAGCCCTGTGACTCGAGCACGGCGGCCAGCGCCAGGCGAATCGAGCTGTTCGACGGGAATTGTCGGCAGCCGGCATCAAGGGTGTCGTATTGCGCTTGAAGATTGCCCGCCTGGGCGTGAGCTTCCGCCCGGATGGCGACCGCTTCCTCCTCGGTCAGGCCGTGGATGGGGCCGGAAAACGCCTCCAGGACCAGGCCGGCGTTGCCTGTTCCTCGGCCAATGTTGACCAGGATGCGGCGAGCCTGGGACTTGAATCCCTCGTCGAGCTCACCGGCGATGAGCTCGCGAGCCCAGCGCGCGGCCTCATCGGTGTGCCCCATGCGTCCGCAGACGAAGGCCAGGGCGTAGAGGATGTTGGGCCGTGTGGGCGCCAGCTCGTACGCTCGTTTCGCCGTAGCGTAGGCTTCCGCCAGTCTGCCGGTTTCCACGTAGATGTGCGTCAGGGCGCCCAACGGCCTCCACGTCGAGCTCGAGGGGTCCACTTCAATGCCAGCTGCCGCGACAGGGTCTTGCCACGCGCGGTTCAGGCGCTCCATGGCTTCGTCCAGGCGCTGCAGCCGCATCAACGCCACCCCGGCCTGAAACAGCACATCCGACGACCGGAACATCGCCGGCGTCAACGCCTCGATCTCAATCGCCAACTCGTTCTCCCCGAGTTCGACGGCGGCGTTGATGGCCAGCGCAAACATGTTGCCGACGAACGCATAGGGTGTTTGGCCCTGCCGGGTCCACAGGTCGATGGCCTTGCGCAGCGCTTCGAGGCCAGGTTCGAATCGGTGCTCGGCATTGTACTGCTTGCCGAGGTTGTAATGGATGAAAGGGTCGTCAGGATGCTCGGCCGCCGAGAGCTGCAGCAGTGGGAAGTTGCGGTCGCGCTTGCGCTTGAGGACGTCACCCGTGGGGATGTAGCCCCAGTGCCGGATCCACACGTCTTCTTGCGGGATGAGCTGCACCTGGCGCGAGCTGCCAGGCGGGATCAGGTGCTCGTGAATGCGGCCGTCGAAGCGCAGCCCGCGATGGTTGCGGAACAGCCGGAACTGGCGGATGATCGTGCCAATGTCGCCGAGCTCGTTGGACAGGCTCTTGCAGCTCACGAGGTAGCCGTCGCTGGAATCTCGTACGCTGCACAGGCGGCGCAGAGAGCCGGGGGTCTGCTCCATCAGCTCTTCGTCGGCATCGACCCACACCACCCATTCGCCGCTGGCGCGCTCGATCGAGGCATTCCGAGCCGCCGCGAAATCATCGCACCAGGCGAAGTGGTGGACGCTGGCGCCGAATTCCCGAGCGATCTCGGCCGTTCGGTCGGATGAGCCGGTGTCGACGACGATAACCTCATCGACCAGGGGACGGAGCGAGCTCAAGCAGCGCGCGATGTTGCGCTCCTCGTCCTTCACGATCAGGCACGCTGAGATGTGAATCGAATCCTGGCCGCCGAGGAGGGCATGGGCCGGCTCGGACAAACCCCTCGACGCGTCCCCCAGAGGCGTGGGCCGTGGGCTCGACTGCCGCTGGACGGCAGCGGGCCTCCGCTTCGAATACCGTCTCTTGCTCACGTTGGCACCGCGGCGGCCTGTATCTCGTGAAGGAGCTGGGCTGCTCGCTGACGATAGGCTTCGTCGGCGACGCGCTCGAGGATGCGTCGGGCGGTGCGCTCGGCGTCGGCTGGGTGGCCGCTGCGCCAGGCCTGCGTTGCCCAGCTCATGAGCACGTCCGCGCGATCGGGCACGAGCTCGATGGCGCGCCTGGCCGCTTCATAAGCTTCCGTCTGGTTGCCAAGCGCAAGCTTGATCTGTGACAGCAGCAGCAGTGGCCGCCAAGTAGCAGTAGTGGGATCGGTTTCCGTGCTCTGACGGACGGTGGGGTCGTCGATCGCTCGTTCCAGGCGGGAGATGGCTTCAGCCGGGCGTTCCAGCCGCTGGCAGGCGATCGCCGCGTAGTAGAGGAGGTCGGACGAAACGGCCGCCGGAGGGCACCTGTCTTCCAGTACTAACGCCTCCGGATTGCGGCTGAGGTTGAGCGCGCAGCAGGCGGCCACGGCGAACATCGGCCCCACGTACGGCGCTTCGGGCGAGCCAAGCTGCTCCCAGCGTCGAAGGCCCCGATTGAGCACGTCGAGGGCCTGCTCGTAGGCATGCTGCCATACGTATTGCTTGCCAAGGCTGTAGTACAGGAAGGCGTCGCTCGGCGCTTCGGCGATGGACCGTTCCAGCAGCTTGCGATTGCGCTCGCACTTGGCCGCCAGCACCTGGGGATCGGCCACGTAGCCCCAGTGCCGCACGAATACCCTGTCCTGGTCGAGTGGAGCCGTGGCCAGAAGCGGCTGCTCGTGCACCAGCCCCCGGAACTCGATGCCGTGGTGGTTGCGGAAGAGCCGGCATTGCCTCACGATGACCCCGACCTCACCCTCCGCATTGTTGACGCTGTGGCAGGGAACCCAGTACGCCGAGACGCCGTCCGGGGCTTCCGAGCACAACCGGCGCAGCGCCCCGGATTCCTGCTCCACGAGCTCATCGTCGGCATCGACCCAGATGATCCACTCGCCCAAGGCATGGCGGAGGGACTCGTTTCGGGCAGCCGAGAAGTCGTCGCACCAGGGGAAATGGAACACACGTGCGCCGAACTCCTGGGCGATGGTTACGGTGGCGTCCGTTGAGCCGGTATCGACAATCACCAGGTCGTCGACCGCGGGGCGAACGCGTTGCAGCGATTCGCGAAGATGCCGCTCCTCGTCCCGCACGATCATGCAGGCCGAAACGGTGCAGCGTGCGCCGGCTCCGGAGAGGCTGCCGGCAAGCCGGGTCACCTCGGGATGGCCGGGGGCGAGAGCGAGGGCTCGATCCAGGGCCTCCTTTGCCCGCCCGCGCTGCCCCAGCCCGTCGTAGGCTTCGGCCAGCGCGGCGAGCGGTCGCCAGCCGGAGGTTGAGGGGTCGGTTCCTGTGCTCTTTGCCAGCGTCGGGTCCTGCCAGGCTCGATTCAGCAAATCGACCGCACGGGATAGCTCACCGGCCTTAAGGCAGGCGACCCCGGCTACGTACAGGAGCTCCGAGGAGACTGCATCCGCCGGCGTGCGCGCCAAGAGATCGAGCACGGCGGCCGGAGGCGACACTTTCGAGATGGCCAGCGCCGCGGTGGAGAACATCGCGGCTGCGTAGCCCTCCATGCGTTGGCCCTGCTCACGCCACAGAGCCATTGCCTGCTCCAGGGGAGCGATGGCTTGATCGAATCGTCCCTCCCACACGAGCTGGCGGCCAAGGTTGAAATGGTGCGCCGGCTGGAGTGGATCCTCGGCGATGGTGAGCTCCAGCAGCTGCCGGTTGCGATCGCCTTTGCGCTGCATGAGGTCGCCGTCGGGAATGTAGCCCCAGTGGTACAGGCTGACGTCCGCGCTCGGGGCCGCGATGTTGCTGGGGGTTCGACCGGAAGGCAGCCGCAGCTGCTCGTGGATGCGGCCTTCGAAATGGAGGCCCAAGGAGTTTCGGAAGAGCCGGCACTGCGCCGCCACCTCTTCGGCCATGCCCTGGCTATCGACCGGGCAATGGACGGTCACGAACGCCCCGGCCGCGCTCTTCGGGAGGGAGCGGCACAGCCGCCGCAGCGCTCCTGGCTGGGTTTCACGGAGCTCTTCGTCGGCGTCGACGTAGAGGATCCACGAGCCTTTCGCCTGTTGCAGCGAGGCATTGCGGGCGGCGCTGAAATCATTGGCCCAGTCGATTTCGAAGGTGCGGGCGCCAAACGAACGCGCGATTGCGACGGTGTTGTCCTTGGAACCGGTGTCGACCACGACGACTTCATCGACGCATCCGCGCAAAGAGTCCAGCGCCCGGGCCAGATTTGCAGCTTCGTCGCGTACGATCATGCACGCCGAAACCGTCATTCCGGCGCCATTCGAGCTGGCGGGACGGGACCTTCTGGCCTTCACGCTACGAGCGCGGACCTATCGTGTGCGGTCCGGACGGCGAAGGAGGCTGGATCTTCGGCCAGCCGGGGTTCATCCGCCGCGATGGACGAATCAGCGGCCGTCGCTCGCCGTCTTGCCTTGGCAATGGCGAGCGCGTTGGCCGCGTCGTTCAACCTGCCCAGGCGACCCAGGACGGCTGCCATTCGCTCATACAGCGCGGCCGGTGCAGCGGGATCTTCCAGACCGCCGGCCAGCACGACGAGTGCCTGCGAGTGCGCGCCCTGCCGCTCCAAGCATTCGCTCAGCTCGATTCGAATGGTGGGATCAGTGGGGAACCGTCTGCAGCCATCGTCCAGGGTGATGTACTGCGTCTGCCAGTCGCCCAGGCGGGCGTGCGCTCGCGCTTTGACGACAATGGCCTCCTGCTCGGGCAAGCCTTCGATGGCTCCGGCAAGCGCTTCCAGCGCGAGGGCTCCGTCATTTCGTTCGTTGGCGATGCCGAGCAGCAGCTGGCGAGCCTTGGCGCAGTAGCCTTCGTCCCGGGGGCCGGCGAGGAGCCGGCGAGCCCAGGCCAGGCTTTCGTCGATGAGTCCCAGCTGACGAGCGATGTGGGCCAGGATGAACAGCGTCTCCGGCCGCGTTGGGGCGAACTGCAGCGCCCGCTGGCCGTGCTCGTAAGCCGCCTCGTACTCTTCGAGCTCCACCTGGACGCAAGCCAGCATCAGTAAGGGCCGCCACGTCGCGGTGCTGCGATCGTGCACGTTGGGATTGACGACCGAAGTGTCGTTCACCGCTCTGAGAAAGCGCTCGACGGCTTCTCGTGGATGGCCAAGACGCCACCAGGCGATACCGGCGTGCAGCAGCAGCTCGGCGGAAACGAATTGCGGAGGAGCCAGGGCTTCGATCCGCAGCGCTTCTTCGTAGTTGGGGATCTCGACGGCTGCCATGGCGGCGGTAGAGAACAGCGCCGGCACAAATCCGGTCTCGGGCCCGGGATCGCGCAGCCACAGCGCGATGGCCTGGTCGAGCACATCCAGCGCTTGCTCGAACTCGCGTTCCGCGGCGTACTGCAATCCCAGGTTGTAGCGATCGAAATGGTTATCCGGACGGTCGGCGATGGCCAGCTCCAGCAGCCGGCGGTTTCGTTCCGACCGTCGCTTGGGGACGTCGCCGCTCTCGACGTAGCCCCAATGCTTGATCGACACCTGGCTCTGGAAGGTGAGGCCGCCGGCTGGATGAGGTGGTGGCGGTGCTGCCTGCTCGTGAATTCGGCCATGGAAGCGCACGCCGATGTGATTGCGGAACATGCGGGCCTGCCTGAGGATGGCCACGCTCTCGTCCCATGGATCCGTCGGGCAATGCACGTCGACCCAGTAGCCCCAGGAGTCGAAGGGCAGCTCCGTGCACAGCCGGCGCAGCGCACCGGGACTCGACGGGAGGAGCTGATCGTCCGCGTCGACCCAGATGATGAAATCGCCGCTGGCGTGGCTGAGCGACGCGTTGCGGGCGGCGCTGAAGTCGTCGCGCCAGGGGAAGTGGAACACCTGCGCGCCGGACGATCGTGCGATCTCGACGGTGCCATCAGTGGAGCCGGTGTCGACGACGATGATCTCATCGACCTCGCTTCTCAAGGACTCGAGGATGCGAGGCAGGTTGGCTTCTTCGTTCTTGACTATCAGGCAGGCGGAGATTGCCGGCTGAGCATCGCCGCCGAGGCTGGTGAACCTGTCGAGATCGGGCGTGAGAAGTGGTGGTTGCGGCAGGGCATTGAGCTGGGCGAGAAGCTCCGGCTGGCCGGGTGAGAGCTCCAGCCCGTGATGCAGGGCCTCGCGGGCTTCGCCTATTCGGTCGATCGAAGCGTAAACCTGGGCGAGCAGCAGCAGAGCGCGCCAGATGCTGGTTCGGTCGTAAAGGATGTTTTCCCGGGCGCCGGCGTCGCTCCAAGCTCGATTGAAGCGGGCGATGGCGTCGTCGGTGCGGCCCAATTGAGCGCAGGCCGATCCTGTTGCCAGCAGCAGTTCGGACGAGACGAACTCTTCAGGCACTGTTGCCTCGAGCTCGAGCGCCCCGGCGAAGTCGCCGACGATGACCGCGGCCTTGGCGGCTGAGGCGAACATGCCCGGCACATAGCCGACGTCGGCGCCGTGTGAGACGAACCAGCGCTCGATGCCGCGGCGCAGCACTTCACCCGCTTTGGCGTAGCTCTCCTCAGCCAGGAGCTGCATCCCCAGGTTGAAGTAGTGCCGGGGCTGCTCTGGCTCGCGTTCCAGCGAGAGCTCGATCAGGCGGCGGTTGCGATCGGCCTTGCGCTGCAAGACGTCGGGCACAGGCAGATATCCCCAGTGGTGCACGTGGACCGCTGCCTGGCGGCCAATGGCCGATGGGTCGATGAACTCGAGGGCAACCGGATGCTCATGGATCCGGCCTTCGAAATGAATACCTCGACGGTTGGGGAACAGCCGCCACTGCTGCACCACCACGTCAGCACGGCTCTCATCTTCCGTATGTGGACTGCGCTGCTCGATGAAGTATCCCCAAGGCGTGCCGGCCGCGGCCAGATCGCGCAGCGCACCAGGGGCCGATTCCACCAGCTGTTCGTCCGCATCGATCCACATCAGCCAATCGCCGCTGGCGCGGGCGAGCGACTCGTTCCGGGCAGCGCTGAAGTCGTCGCACCAATCGAAGTGGAAGACCTTTGCCCCCGCGGAGCGCGCGAGGTCCTGAGTGCTGTCGCTCGAGCCGGTATCGATGACGACTATTTCGTCGACCGCCCCGGTGAGTGAGGCCAGGCAGCGCGGCAGGTTCAGCTCTTCGTCCTTGACGATGAGGCAGGCGGAAACCGTGGGTCGCTTTCCAGCCGGAATCCCGCCCCGGGCAGCGTTGAGCGCGCCTCGCGCGGCGGCCGCTTGCGTGGGGCTCCCCGGCCTCGCGCGATGGGCCACGGCCCGACGCCGTGGTCGCTGCTTGCTCACGTGGCGGCGGCCACCGCCGCGACGCCTGAGCTGCCGCCGGCCGGGGTGAGCTTGCTGGCGATTTCCAGGGCATTCGCGGCGTCGTCCATCCGTCCGCACTTGGCCAGCAGCCCAGCCAGGCGAGTGTAGAGCTCGGCCGGTGCGTCAGCCTGTTCGAGGCCTTGCGCCAGGGCTGTCAGCGCTTCGGTGGGGTAGCCATGCCGTTCGAGGAAATCGGCCAGCGCCAGTCGGACTCGTACGGATTGCGGACGATCTTTGGAGGCTTTTTCAAGTAGCTCGTACTGCTCCTGCGGACGGCCCACTCGTTCGTAGGCAGCCGCCTGCACGATGATGGCCTGCTCCTCGGTTACTCCGGCGATCTCTCCGGAGAAGGCTTCCAGCGCCAGAGCGGGATCGTTATCCGTCGTCGCCATGTCGAGGACGAGGCGGCGCGCTTGCGCCTTGAAGCCGAAGTCTCGGTCGCCGTCCAGCAGGCGCCGCAGCCAGCTGAGCCGCTCCTCACGAGGCCGGTTCACCTTCCCGCCCAGGTACGCCAGCGCGAGCAGGATCTCGGGGTGGTTGGGAGCATAGTCTATGGCTTTGCTGGCGCACTCGTAACCAAGCTCGGGCCGGCCGGTTTGGTCGTACAGGCCGCTGAGCATGAGCAGCGGGTGCCAGGTCGAGGCGAGATGGTCGTGCAGGTGGGCCTTGATCATGAGCGGGTCGTTGCAGGCGCGCTCCAGGCGTGCGATGGCCTCCTCACGGCGACCCAACCGCCACATGGCTTCACCGGAGCTGCACAGCAGCTCGGCCGACAAGAGGTGCTCCGGGGCGCGCCGCTCTATCTCAATGGCCTTCTCGTACTGTCCCAGCTGCACGGCTGCCAGGGCAGCGAACGAAAAGATGGAGTGCGCGTACAGCCAAGGCGGCTGTCCGGATTGGAACCAGAGATCGAGCGCATGCTGCATGGACTCCATCGCCGCCTGCATGTTGCCCTCGCGGATGTGCTGCCGGCCCAGGTTGTAATGGTGGCCGGGATTCCCGGGGTCTTCCTTGATGGAAAGCTCCAGCAGGCGCCGGTTCCGCTCGGACTTGTGCTGCATCCGGTCGCCCTGCGGCACGTAGCCCCAGTGCTGGATGCGAATGTCATCCTGGGCGAAGATCTGATACGGCTGGATGGTGTGAGGCGGCCAGGGTTCTTCGTGGATACGGCCGCGAAAATGCACGCCGCGATTGTTTCGAAAGAGCCGCCATTGTCGGACCGCTACTTCGAGCTCGCCGTCTTCGCCATACGGGCTGCGGACGTCGAGCCAGTAGCCCCAGTCCGGTCCTGGCCGGACGTCACATAGCTGCCTCAGCGCGTTCGGCGCACCCTGCATGAGCTCGTCGTCAGCGTCCACCCAGATGACCCAGTCGCCGCGGGCGTGCGACAGGGACTCGTTGCGGGCAGCGGCAAAATCGTCGCGCCATTCAAAGTGGAAGACCTCCGCGCCAAAGGATTCGGCGATGGCCACGGTATCGTCGGTCGAACCGGTATCCACGACAACGATGTGGTCCACGCTGGAGCGGATGCTCGACAGGCAGCGCGCGAGGTTGTCCTGCTCGTTCTTAACGATTAAGCAGGCGCAGATAGTCGAATGTGGCTGCATGTCGCTTTCGGGTACTTCCATGTAGATAGTCGGCACCTCCTGTGCCACCCCTTAGCAAGGCCAGCCGGCCGGTGCCCACAGTATAGGAAGAGCCGCCGGCGCAGGCGCATGGCTGGTACTCATAGCCTATGGCCTGGCCGCGGCTGGTCAGGTCGTCGCAGATCGCTTGTGCTGCTCAAGTCAGTGCCCCCGGACGCCGATAGTGGACATGAGGCGCGGAATTCCGGAATGGATGCCGGTGAATCTCGTGCCTGGTAATCCACTCGCAAAAGGAGGTGCGAATGGAAGCGGCGGGGGCAGCGCTCCGCCCATTGAACCTGAGCGCTGCGGGCTGGCTCGCCTGAATGCGGATGACAGGAGGTCATCCGACGAGCTGAAGCATGTCCCACCTTGTTGTGTTCGGCAGGGACGTCGGATGCAGCAGCGCCTTCACCGGTGGGCATGTCATTACCCTGACGGTTCGAGCATGGCTTTGTCTGCCAGATGGCCGGCGCATGCCGAGCGCAGGGTTGTAGTGTCCAAAATCACGGAGGATTTTGAACAATGTCGGTACGCGTAAATACCAACGTCGACGCCTTCGACGCCCAGCGCAATTTGGGTGTCGTGTCGACAGACTTCTCGCACGCGGTGCAGCAGCTGTCCTCGGGACTGCGCATCAACAGCGCCGCGGACGATGCCGCCGGCCTTGCCATCAGCCAGGTCCTGCAAACGCAGGTCAGGGGCTTCCAGCAAGCCGGCATGAACGCGCAGGACGCCATCTCGATGATCCAGACCGGTGAGAGCGCGCTCAACACCGTTCACGACATCTTGCAGCGTATGCGCCAGCTCGCCGTCCAGGCGTCCAATGACACCGAGACGACGACTGACCGCCAGGACATCCAGTCCGAGATCAACCAGCTGATCTCCGAGATCGACCGCATCTCCAGCCAAACGGACTTCAACACCAAGAAGCTGCTGGACGGCTCGGCCGGCGGCGCTCAGGTGGTTGGCGGCGGCCCGGACATCAAGGGAATCGTGGCGCAAGCCGGTGTTGCGGTCGCGACTACCTACTCGATCAGCGCGGCCACCGCGGCCACCAAGTCTGCAGTCGAGGCGGCTTCCGCTCAGGGGTCGTTCTTCACTCAGCAGAGCTCGATCACCATCCAGGGCGGTCTGGGGACCGAAACCTTCACGGCGCAGGCCGGCGAATCGCTCGAGACGTTCTTCCAGGTCGTCAACGGCTCCGGCATCGGCGTGACCATGCAGATCGATGGAGCCAGCAATGGCCGTGTCGAGATCGTCAACAACAACTTCGGCATCAACACAGCGTTGGCGCTCACTTCTGCGGCCCCTGGCGCTACGTCGGTGCTGATCGCCGGTGGCCTCGGCGGCTCCTTCCCGGCCGGCACCATCCTGACTGGCGGCCCAACCCTAGTCACAACGTTCAACGCAACCGGTGACTTCTCGCTGAGCGGCCTGTGCATGGGCTTCAACAGCACACATGCGGTCGCTGGCCATATCGGCACCAACGGTCTGTTCGCTTCCGGTGTGGCGTCGAACGCCTCCATCACCATCAACGGCGTGGTGATGACGGCTCTGGGCATCAACTCCGACACCATCCAGGGCGCAGGCAGTACGGCCGGCTTGGTCATCACCCTGGCCAACCCCGGCAATCTGACCAGCGGTGACATCTTCACCGTGACTCAGAACTCGCCCTTCACCTTCCACGTCGGAGCCAACGCCGGCCAGACGCTCTCGCTGATCGTCGATCAGATGAACACTGAGACGCTTGGCGTTACGTCACTCGACGTGCTCACGCAGTCGGATGCGGAAACGGCGATTACCCAGCTGGATCGCGCCATTCAGCAGGTCGCCTCGACGCGCTCTCAAATGGGTGCCGTCATCAATCGCTTGACCAACTCGGTCAACAACGATGCGACGGCGCAGGAGAACGCGCTCGCCGCGGAATCCCGCATCAAGGACGTGAACGTGGCCCAGGAGACGGTCCAGTTCACCAGGGACCAGATCCTGATGCAGGCCGGGACGGCGGTCTTGGCGCAAGCCAACCAGTCCCCCACGTCGATCCTTTCCCTGCTGCGGTAGTCAGCAAGACGGCAAAGAAGGGCGGCCCGCCAAGTCCGGCGGGCCGCCCTTCGCTTTCTCATGAATGGAATTCGAACAGGCCTAAAGGTTTTTTCAGGCGGTGCCGATAATCGCGGCAAGGACCAAATGCCGGGCATGGATGCGCCCGGTTGGATTCTGCTGAGATTCCACAGCCCAAGGAGGAGGCACTGATGGAACCGGCGGGAGCGACGCCCCGCCAATAACCCTCGCGTCGCGGTTTGGCTCGGCCTCGGATGAAATGGAGGTCATCACGCGAGCTCACCCGGACCCCTATCGTGGTCTGAAGCCTGGGATTAGGACGTCCCGGCTGATCACCAGGGGATCGGGCTAAATCCTTTCCAAGACCCAAAATCACGGAGGATTTTGAGCATGTCAGTTCGTGTGAACACCAACGTCGACGCGTTCGACGCCCAGCGTCATCTGGGCATCGTATCCGCCGACTTCTCCAAAGCAGTCCAACAGCTATCGTCCGGCCTGCGCATCAACGGCGCCGCCGACGACGCCGCCGGCCTGGCCATCAGCCAGAAGCTGGAGACCCAGGTTCGAGGCTTCCAGCAGGGCTCGATGAACGCCCAGGACGCCATCTCCATGCTGCAGACCGGTGAGAGCGCGCTCAACACCGTCCACGACATCCTGCAGCGTATGCGGCAGCTGTCAGTCCAGGCCTCCAACGACACCGAGACCAGCTCGGATCGATCCAACATCCAGGCGGAGATCAACCAGCTGATCTCCGAGATCGACCGGATCTCGGCGCAGACGGACTTCAACACCAAGAAGCTGCTGGACGGATCGGCCGG
>JAJPGV010000024.1 GCA_021325635.1 Chloroflexota bacterium | reverse complement strand
GAGTGAAGAGTGAAGAGTGAAGGGTTATCGGGCATGGGTGGGTCGCTTCGCTCCCAGTGAAGAGTGAAGAGTGAAGAGTGAAGAGTGAAGGGTTATCGGGCATGGGTCGGTTGCCGGGTGGGTTGCTGGGCTGGCGGTGAAGAGTTAGTGGCACTTTTCGATCGCTTGGCGGTCAGGATGATCGATCCGAGGATACGCACGAGCTGGCGAGCCTCGTCACAGATGGACGTGAGCTGAGCGGCCGGAAGCAACTCAGAGCGGCGAATCAGCTCGAGCCAGTAGACGGATTCGCGAGCTTCTTTATGTGCAATCGACATCTTGGCCACGAAATCGGCCTTGCTCTGGCCAGCCTGGGCCTCGTGTACGTTCGCTCCAACCGATGTTGCCGACCGCAGCAGCTGTTCGCCCAACACCTTTCCCACCGGCTCTTTGGCCAGCGCGCGATAGAGCTTCACAATCCTTAACGAATACTCGATCGACCGTTCGACAATCCGCTCTGCCGGAGGCCCGTCGTCCGCCATGACGAGAAGCTACCACACGGCACGCCAGACCCCGGTCCCCTCACTCGCCACTTGGGACCGCAGCGACCCGGGCGCAAGCTAGGATGCTGCGCGCGACCACCGTCCCTCACTCTTCACTGGAATGCAGCGACCCGCGGGCACCCGAACCCTGCCCGTTCACTCTTCACTCTTCACCGGGAGCAGAGCGACCCGCGGCACCCGAACCCTGCCCGACAACCCTTCACTCTTCACTCTTCACTGGGAGCGAAGCGACCCACCCCTGCCCGATAACCCTTCACTCTTCACGGGGAGCAGAGCGACCCGCGGCACCCGAACCCTGCCCGATGACCTTAACTCTTCACTCTTCACTGGGAGCGCTTCGCGCTCCCTAGGCGCATGCGGATCGCTTCGGCGTGCGCGGTGAAGCCTTCCGCTTCGGCGAGGGTGATGGCGGCCGGGGCAAGCTCGGCGACGCCCTGCTCGTTGAGGCCGAAGATGCTGATGATCTTCACGAAGTCCCACACATTCAGGGCCGACGAGAAGCGGGCCGTTCCACCCGTGGGCATGATGTGGCTGGGTCCGACTACGTAGTCGCCCAGCGCCTCGGCGCAGGCCTCGCCCACGAAGACGCCGCCGGCGTTGCGCACGCGGCCCAGCATGGACCAGGCGTCGCGCACCAGCAGGCACATGTGCTCGGGTGCGTATTCATTGGCGAGGTCGATCGCTTCCTCGATGCTGCCAGTCAGCACAATGCCGCCGTTGCGGGCCATCGAGGCTTCGATGATCTCGCGCCGCGACAACCGTTCCAGCAGCCGCTCGATCTCCTCGTTCACGCGCTCCGCCAGCTCGCGCGACGGCGTGATGAGCACCGGCGAGGCCAGCGCGTCGTGCTCCGCCTGAGCCAGCAGGTCGATGGCCGCCGCCGCCGGGTCGGCGCTGTCGTCCGCCACCACCAGGGCCTCGGTCGGGCCGGGCAGCTGGTCGATGTCGACTCCGCCGAATACCTGGCGCTTGGCCAGCACCACGAACAGGTTGCCGGGGCCCAGGATCTTGTCGACCCGCGGGACGGTTTCGGTGCCGTAGGCCATGGCCCCAATGGCCTGCGCTCCGCCGAGGGCGAACACCCGGTCGACGTCGCACAGCCGGCAGGCCGCGAGGATCAGCGGCGATACCTGCCCGTCCTTGCCGGCCGGGCTGCATACCACGATCTCTTCCACACCGGCCACCCGCGCCGGCACGGCCGCCATGATCACCGTCGAGGGATAGATGGCGCGGCCGCCGGGCGCGTACAGGCCAACGCGCTGCAGCGGACGGACCATCTGGCCGACTGCGCCGTTGGCGGTCCACTGGTTCCACGACGCCTTGTGCTGACGCTCGTGGAATTCCCGCACCTGCCGCTGCGCCGTCTCCAGCGCCGAGCGCAGCTCCGGCGAGATCTGAGCGAAGGCCCAGTCCAGCTCGGCCCGCGGCACTTCGATGCTTTCCAGCCGGCTGCCGTCGATGCGCTCGGCGTAGTCGCGCAGCGCGGCGTCCCCGCGCGTTCGCACGTCGCCCAGGATGCGCGCAACGACCTGCTCCGGCGTAAGCGCCTCGCCAAAGATGCGGCGGATGCCCTGCTCCAGCTCCGGCGACGTGGCTACCTCGTCGAACGGCACCCGCCGCAGCACCGTCCGCCGCGCCTCCGCGACGTCGGAGTAAACGCGCAGCCTCAAGGTCGCTTCGCTCCCAGTGAAGAGTGGGGTCGCTGCGCTCCCAGTGAAGAGTGAAGAGTGAAGAGTGGGGTCGCTGCGCTCCCAGTAAAGAGTGGGGTCGCTGGCGCTCCCAGTGAAGAGCGGGGTCGCTGCGCTCCCAGTGAAGAGTGAAGAGTGAAGAGTGGGGTCGCTGGCGCTCCCAGTGAAGAGTGGGGTCGCTGCGCTCGCAGTGAAGAACGGGGGCTCAGTGCTGGGGACAGTGTGGGGCGAGCTTGCGCTGAGGGCAGTCGAAGAGTCCCATTGCCCGGGGTGAAGAAGGCATGCTTCGCTCGACGCTCAGCATGACCGTCGGGGGAGACGGCTAATTCTTCACTCTTCACTCTTCACTCTTCACTGGGAGCGCAGCGACCCCGCTCTTCACTGGGAGCGCCAGCGACCCGCACAGGCGGTCAAAGGCCCTGCATCGGTCTTCGAACACGTACTTGGTTGGGATGGCGTCGATGCCCGTGGCGCCGATCTCGCGCAGGTGGTCAATGGCGGTCACCAGGCGCTCGTGGTCGACCACGATGTTCACGGCGAACCAGCTTCCGCGGCCGGACTTGGGGAAGACCATGGAGACGGTTGGCCCGGTGAGGCCGGCCAGCTCGGGGCGGGCCACGATCTGGGCGGCCACGGACTCGGCGGACGAGCCGGCCACATTGGCGATGAGCGAGTAAAAGCCCTCCGCGCGCAGGCTCGCCTCCATCAGCTCCAGGAGCTGGCGTATGGGGATGAGCTTGGCGTCGTCGACCAGCGTGGCGCGGTTGCCGATGAGGCACGCCTGTGACTTGAGGATGGTGCCGCCGGTGATGAGCTTGAGGTGGTTCTCCTTGATGGTCGTTCCGGTCTCCGACAGGTCGGCGATGAGATCGGCCGTGCCCATGTTGGGCGCCATCTCCAGCGTGCCCTCGTACTGGGTCTCCAGCAGGAAGTCGTGAATGCCGTGGCCGCGCAAGAAGCTGGCGACGAGGTTGGGGAAGTGCGTGGCCACGCGCAGCTCGCGGCCCTCGGCCCGCCGCTCGCCGGCCAGTCCCGCCAGATCGCCGATGCTGTTGACCTGGGCCCACGTTTCCGGCACGGCCAGCACCAGCTCGCAGCGCCCGAAGCCCAGGTCCTCGAGGATGAGCACGGTGTTATCGTCATCCTGCCGCTGCTCGGAGTAATCGTCCAGCCCGGTGATGCCGGCGTCGACGTTGCCCGCATTGACCTGGCGGTAGATGTCGCCCGAGCGCTGGAAGATGACCTGCGCGTGCGGCACGGAGCGGATCGAGGCCGTGTACTGCCGCGGATTGGGCCTGGCCACGCGCAGTCCGCTGCCGCGCAGGAACTCCAGCGTTGTCTCCTCCATGCGCCCCTTGCTCGGCAGCGCCAGCCGCAGCTTCTCCGTCATCTCTCGGAGCGTAACAGAAGAAGGTCGCTGCGCTCCCAGTGAAGAGTGGGGTCGCTTCGCTCCCAGTGAAGAGTGAAGAGTGAAGAGTGAAGAGTGGGGTCGCTGTGCTCCCAGTGAAGAGTGAAGAGTGAAGAGTGAAGAGTGAAGAGTGGGGTCGCTGCGCTTCTGGTGAGAATGAAGAGTGGGGAGATGGAGTCTCGGTGGTTCGCGCCTCCGTCCCCACACTCTTAACTCTTAACTCTTCACTCTTCACTGTCCACTGCGGCGCTGCCGCAGTGGACCAAAAGATGGCCGGGGAAGGGGAGGGCCGGAGCTTGGGTGTCGGTTGGGCCTAGCACATTGCCGCAGATGCCTTCGAGGCCGGCGGCGCTGGTGAAGACGTTCAGGTGGTCCACCACCAGCGGCCGCTGGTCGATGGATGATTGCACCAGCTGGGCCAGGTCTGGCGCCGAGATGAGCGAGGTGTCCACCACCCGCACGTCAGGGCGGACGCCGTCCACCAGCTGCTCGTAGCGCAGGAACGCCGCCAGGCCGGGACGGCTGATGGCGGTGGTATCCGGCGGCAGCCGGTTCAGGAAGCTCGTCGCCCATTCTCGCGGACGCTGATCGCCGCTCACGTTCACCAGCGGGTAGTTGGCCACGGCGAGGGCGACGATCGCCGCCGCCAGGACGCTTTTTGCCGCCGTGTCCCCGGCGCGAAAGGCGAGCATGCGCGCCAGAACCTCGATCCCGAAGGCCATCGGCACCGTCCACAGCAGCAGCAGCGGGGAGAAGCCCATGCCTTCGTAGACTCCGCCGAAGGCGACGGCAAGCAGCGCAGCCGGCACGGCGATGGCCGCTAACAGCCAGAACAGCGGCCGGTCGCGGTCGCGCGCCGCCCGCAGCCCGGCGAGGCCTACGGCCAGCCCCACGCCCAGGTAGGTGCCCCACAGCGCGCCGGCGAGCTGCCCCAACCTGTCGATCTCCGAGGTGGGCACCCCGTCGCCTGCCTGGCTGCCCACCATCCGCACGAACCCGCCGATGCTGGCCAGGTTCAGCGGATGGAACACGCCCGCGGCGTCGAAGCGGCCGGCCAGATCGAACTGTGGATGTGTCAGCGCGATGACCGGCAGGTACAGGTAAGGCAGCAGCGACGCCACGCCCACGGCTGCGAGCAGCGCCCACTGTGTGGGTGTGAACACCGTTTTGGGCGCTCGCCAGGCCAGCCAGGCCGGCTGACGCCGCAGCTTGGCCCCGCGCAGCTCCAGGTAGTGTTTGGCGGCGTAAGCGGTGAGGGCCGGGGCAAAGACCACGGCGGCCGGGTCGTTGCATAAGCTCAGCCCGAAGGTCAGCACGGCGCCTGCCAGCCAGGGAAACGCGCCGGAGCGCTGCCAGCGCAGCAGCAGCCAGACGACAGTGGCCAGAAGCAGCATATCGAGGCTGGCAGTGCCCACCAGCACCGCCGAGCTCCACTGGAAGCCGGCTACGGCCAGGGCCGAGGTGGCCAAGATAGCCGGCAGCCGCGGCACGGTGAGCTCCCGCAGGAGCACGTACATGAGCACCGGCGTCAGCGCTGCCCACAGCGCAGTGGCCACGACCGCGCGATGGGCGGCGTCGCCGAATGGCAGGAGCTGCTGCAGCAGCTTGGTCAGCAGCAGGAAGAGCGGCTGGCCGGCGGGTCGGGGAATGCCTCCGGTGGCAGCGGCCAGCACCAGCTCGGTGGAGCGTGTCCCGAACACGCCCGACGCCGCCGTCTTCACATACAGCGCCAGGCTGCCGGCAAACAGCGCTGCCGGAATCAGCGCGTGAGCCTGCAGCCATGGTAGGGCCTGGACGGCCAGCATGCGGGCGGTGGGTCGCTGAATGGTCCGGATAGGGATGCGCGCCAGCAGCCTGCCGTCCGTCGTTTGTACGTCGGACAGGCGCATGTGCAGAAATGATAAGGGCGAGGTCGCTGGCGCTCCCAGTGGGGCCGCCGCGGCGGCCCAGTGAAGAGTGAGGTCGCTGGCGCTCCCAGTGAAGAGTGAAGAGTGAAGAGTGCAGAATGGGGGAATGAATCAGGCGGTTAAGTGGGCGCGTGGAAAGGGAGCCGTTGTTGAACGAGTGTCTCGCCTGCGGTTGCCCAACTCTTCACTCTTCACTCTTCACTCTTCACTGGGAGCGAAGCGACCCCGCTCTTCACTGGGCCATGCAGCGGGCCGCTGCATGGCCCTCCTCCTGTGCGTTTGGTTGGTGGGCTGTGGGGTTCCGCAAAGTGCCTTGCGCGATACGGTTCTGCCGGCCGCGGGTGGGACGGCGGTCGTTCCCACGGTCGGGGCGCGCCTGGCCAGCCCTACGGTGGCGATCGAGCTGGCGCCGACGGTTCAGCCGGCGGCCACCATCGTGCCGTCGCCCGAGGCTGTGACCAGTCCAACGCCGCCGCCAAGCGCTGCGCAGAGTGCCGCCGCGGCTGGCGCTCCGGTGCGGCCGGCTGCTCCGCGCTTCACCAACGACAACTGGAGCGCCGTCCTCGCCGCGCCGTCGGCCAACAGGGGTGCGAGCGTGTCCATCAGCGGCCGGGTATTCAACCTGGAGCAGGACGCCGCTCGCGACGCTGTCCAAATTTGGACGGATCCGGCTCACCAGTCTGGGAACACCGTGGTCGTGTTTGCTCGAGCGAGCGCGCCAGCGGTGAAGCTCAACGATGTGGTCCAGGCCGAGGGCACGCTGGACGGCGAGCTGGTGGCCAAGGACGCGGCCGGCCAGACGGTGCACCTGCCTCGTGTTCAGGCCAGCAGGGTCAGCTTGGTCCAAGCCGGCGCCTCAGCGCAAGGGCCCGCTTCGGCGGCCAGCGCCTCGGCGCAAGGGTCCGCTTCGGCGTCGCCCGCGTCGGTAGCCGCTGCTTCGGCGCAAGGGTCCGCTTCAGCGGCGGCGGCGTCGGTGGCCGCGTCGGCGCGTCCGCCGGCGGGTCCTTCCGGCATCTATCGTGTCGCCGGCTCCGGCCCGGGAGGCCTGGCCGTGCGGGGCCTGCCCGGCACCACGCAGCCCAAGCTTGGCGTCGTGCACGATGGCGACCTGCTGAACGTGGTCGGTCCGGCCCCCGGCGCGCCAGGTTGGGTGCAAGTCCTCGGCGCTGGCTTCAGCGGCTTCGTCTCACTCGACTACCTCACCGGCCCGGTCGCTTCGGCCGGCGCACCCCTAGCAAGCCTGGGTCGCTAGGTCGCTTCGCTCCCAGTGAAGAGTGAAGAGTGAAGAGTGAAGACTATGAGCGGGCGCGCAGCCATGGAGCGCGGCCAGGGTGAGTCGGAAGTCTCCCCGTTCAGACCCCACTCTTCACTCTTCACTCTTCACTGGGAGCGCTAGCGACCTCCGCATTGCTGGGTGACCAGGCGGTCGACGTCTCCTCTGGCGACGGACTGGAGGTAGTCGTCGAGGGGGATGGCGTTGGGCAGCTGCTGCCAGAAGGCTGATTCGGCTTCGTAGGCCGGCCGCTCGTTCTCGGCGCAGCTCTGGCGGGCGCGAAGCATGCCCTGCCTCACGTGAACGCGCTCATGGACGATCACCGCGGCGATGGCGGGCGGATAGTTCATGCTGGACAGGATGTTGATCTTGGTTGGGTCGCCGCCGGTGAGCCAGACGAAGCCCAGCGCCTCGGTGCGGCTCTGCAGTCCGGCCGGCTGTGCCATGCTGGCGTTGATAGACGCTGGGTCGACGCACGGTGGGGCAAAGGTGCAGATGAGTGCCAGGGCCGCGCCGAGAGCATCCATGCGCCCACACTGCGCTCGTTTGCTCATTCCGGCATCGGCACACCTGGCACAAATGCCGGCGACGTAGAGCAACAGTCACTAGGGAGGACGCGCGATCCAGCTGAGGGCGGCGTGGCGGAAGTACCGTCGATTAAGTGCGCCCGCTTCGTGGCGTCCTGGCGGGGCCCCGGCAAGCTCGCGTCAGACGAGGACCAGATCGCCCACCTCGTTTGGTGGCGGCTTGGCTGTTGCAGATGTGCGGCGAACGGATGGCGGGCAGAGTCACAAGACCGGAAGAGGGCTGGCGAATGTCCAGATCTAGATCGCCCACCCCGCTTGGTGGCGGCTTGGCTGTTGCACATGTGCGGCCAACGGGTGGCGGGCAGAGTCACAAGACCGAAAGAGGGCGGCCGAGTGTCCAGGAACGATCCCCGCACCCCGCTTGGTAGCGGCTTGGCTGTTGCAGATGCGTGGCTAACGGGCGGTGCGCAGAGTCGAGAAAACAGAAGAGGGCCGGCGAATCTCGCCGGCCCTCTTGCGCTCTAGTCTGAAGTTACTGAAGCAGTCCGTGAACCACGCCCGAGCCGCCTACCGACAGGCTCTGGAAGAGGTTGTGGATGACTCCGCCGCCCTGCCCTTGCGAGGAGCCGCCTCCCAGCAGGCCGCGGGTCACGCCTGCCGAGGTCTTAGACGGCGGTGGGCCGGATGGGCCAACGTCTGTCGCGTTCACGTAGGAGTAGTTGCCCGTGTCAGGGTCGAGGACGACCAGGCGGTTCACTCCGGGAATCTGCGGCTCGACCACCTGCAGGTAGCTGAACTGCGGCTTGGTGCCGAAGGTCTGGGCGCTGTTGGAGTCATAGCCCGATTGCTCGGTGGCGTTCGGATTCAGGGTCTGCACGTAGGACAGCGGGTTGGCCACGACGGCCTGGACCACGCCGGCGCCGTTCTGGTTGTCCCAGCTCAGCGAGCCGTCGGCGTGATGACGCACGTTCGGCTGGAAGAGCGGAGTTCCCGGAGGCAGGCCCAAGGGGTTGAATACCGAGATGGTGTTTCCGACGATGAAGTAGACCACGGTCAGGATCTCGGGATGTCCGCCGGAAATCGCGATGTCGGCTCCGTTCGGGACAGCGGTGAAGGTGATCGGCGCGTTGAACGAGGTGATCTGAGCGCCCGTGGTCGCATCGGTCACCACCAGGTCGAACACGGTGCCGTTGGGCGAGGCGATGACGTTACCGGCCAGGCCGGGGATGTTCGCCGTCGTCGGAAGCGTCGTGCTGATGGTGATGGTGACGCTGGCCACGCCCACAAATCCGGGCGGAACGCTCAGGCCGGTGTTACCGGCGATGATCGTGCCGCCGGTAGAGGTGTTGACCGTGGCGGTCACGTTGGTGGGAGCCGTGCCGGTCAGCTGGCTGGCGGTCAGGTCGCCGCTCGGCGTGTTCGTGGTCGTCGTATCCGTGCTCGTAGTCGAGGTTCCACCACCACCGCCGCCACTGCTGGTGCTGGTGGTCGTGTACGTTGCGCCCGCGGCGATCTGCAGGAAATCGAGCGGGCCGTACGGCAGGCCGGCCGTGAGCAGGCCCAAGGTTCCCAGCGCAAGGCCGGCGGCAACACCCACCCGCTTCACGCGTCGATTCAAGTTCATCCTAGTTCACACACCTCCCGACAGCACACCAGCCGCCTGGCCGGTGAGTAGACACATCGTAACAGATGACGTTTGCCCTGGCAAGCGTCCTTAGTAGATGAAAATACCCAAGTAGAAAGACGGATGCAAGCGCAGGATGATACGGCGTGACGCTCCAGGCCGGGTTGCCCGTGCACGGATGCGCACTCCGGCAGGCGTGACCTGGCGCGAATGTCGCTCGTCCCATGGCGTCGGGCTAGATGACCAAATTGGCTATCGAACCGCGTACGCGCACATGCGCGCTTGCTTGCCTGGTGTACAGTAGCCGCGACGAAATGAGCCAGGTCTCTTCACCTCGGCGGGGCCTTACGGCGTCCGGCTTCGGGGCCGTTCCGTACCTGGCCGTGCTCGTGCCGCCCGCCCTCGTGCTCGCCTGCATCGTGCGCTTCGGCGTCAACGTGCCTTTCATGGACGACTGGGAGCTGCAGCCTCTCCTGGCAGCCTGGCAGACTGCTCACTCGCCGCTGCCTCTGGCCTGGGGGTCGTACAACGACCATCGTGTCTTCTTTCCCCAGCTGGTGCTGCTGGCGGTGGCTCTGCCCACGCACTGGGACACCAGGGCGCAGATGTACGTCAACTTCGCGCTCGCGCTCCTCATCTTTGCGCTGCTGTGGCTGGTGCTCAGGCTGGATCGCCTGGATTCGAGGACCCGGCCCTGGGCGGCGATCGCCCTGTCGCTCATGGTCTTCACGCCCGCGGCCTGGGAAGCTTGGACCTGGGCCTGGATGATCCAGCGCTACCTGGGCGTCGCGGCTGTCGTCGCGGGCCTGCTGCTGCTGTCGCGCTGGCCGGGCCGCTGGAGGTCGCTCCTGCTGGCTGCGCTGCTGACCGTCGTCGCCAGCCTGTCGACCGTGGAGGGACTGGCCTTCTGGCCCGCGGGTGCCGTTGCCATCCTCATGCTCTGGGGCCGGCGGCGGATCCTATGGGCGCTGGCCTGGCTGGCCATGGCCGCCGTGGCGGCGATCGTCTACGCCGCCGGCTATCACCACCAGGCAGACGTCGGCAATTTCATGTCCGACGTCGTCCATGGCCGGTCCATCGGCAACGACGTCACCTTTTGGACGGTGTACGTCGGCAGCTGGTTGGGGGAAGGTGTGGCCAACCTGTACAACTGGGCCGGCTACGGGCTGTCGGTCGCTACGGGGGTCGTCGCGGCCGGCCTCTTTGGGCGAATGGCCATTGCCTGCTTCGCGGTGCTCGTGGTCGCTGCCGTCCGAACCTGGCCGCAGCACGCCCAGGACTGGGGGCCCGGCATCGTCCTCATGGTCTATGTCTTCATCAGCGCCACGCTGGCCATGATCGGCCGCAGCACGCCTGTGAGCCTGGGCCTCCAGAGCCGTTACGTGCTCGTCTCAATCCTGGCCTGGGTGGCGCTTATCGTGCCCGCCGCCGATCTGCACTCGTATCTCAGGTCGGTGTCCGGGACCTGGCGCGCCGGCGCCCGTGCGGGCATCGCGCTGGTGGCCGTCTTCCTCCTGCTGAATACGTGGGCGATGTGGCTCGAAGCGCGCGGCCAGCTGCAGGCTCACGCCGCCGAGCTGCGCGCCGCGCAGGTCGTCCTCGACAGCCCGGCCATCGAGCCCGACTCGCCCCTGGCGCCTCTGTACCCCTCGCTCCCCGTCCTCCGCGAGCGCGTCCTCCAGCTCCGCTCCTGGCAGGGGTGGTCGCTGCGCTCCCAGTGAGGTCGCTTCGCTCCCAGTGAAGAGTGAAGAGTGAAGAGTGAAGAGTGAGGTCGCTGCGCTCGCGGTGAAGAGGGGAGAAATCTGAGTCGTCACGGAGCGAGGAGCGCCAGGCTGAGTCGGAAGGCCCCGTTCACTCTTCACTCTTCACTCTTCACTGGGAGCGAAGCGACCCCACTGGGAGCGAAGCGACCCCAGCCTGCGCCACTCAGCGGCGGCTTGGCCCAGGCCGGCCAGCACGCCGAGGCGAAAGAGCTCAGCGTCGCTGCGTCTGCGTGTGGCCTGGGCCCGGCGCCGCTGCTCCAGCACGTGCGGCAGGAGCTGCCAGAAGCAGAGGGTTCCCTGGACGTAGGCCCTGACGGCGGCCGCCTGGCCACCGCGCCTGAGCGTGCCCAGCCGGGCGGCGTCGTAGGCCAACGAGGCTGGCCACAGCCTCGAAAGTGTTCCCAGCTCCAGGTTCTTGGCCATGTTCTGCAGCCGGTTTGTCTGGCAGTGCCGGATCCGGAAGGCGGAGTGGCGGCCCTCTCCGGTCGATCCGCCATAGGCGTGCAGCACGCGGGCGGCGGGGACGTAGCGCACGGTGTAACCCTTCAGCCACAGTCGCCAGCACAGGTCCGCGTCTTCGAAGTACGCGAAGTACGACTCATCGAACCCCGCGACGTCGAGGAACGCCTCGCGCCGCAGCGCCAGGGCCGCGCCGCTGGCCATGCTGCAGGCGCGCGATGGCCTCTCCCCGGCAGGGTCCCGCGCCCCCCAGTCCACGTCGTACGCGGCGCCCAGCGAGGTGATCTGTCCCCCGCCGTGGTTCAGCACGTCGGGACGATCGAGGAACAGCAGCTTGCTGCCGGCGGCGGCAGCCTCCGGATGCCGGTCCAGCTCGCACGTAAGCTCCGCCAGCCAGCCAGGCTGCACCAGGGTGTCGTTGTTCAGGAGCACGACGACGTCCCGCCGGCATTGTCCTATCGCCCGGTTGTATGCAGCGCCGAAGCCCACGTTCGAATTGAGCTGCAGCCAGCGCACGTTCGGCCAGGCGCCGGCCATCTCCCCGGAGCCGTCGCTCGACCCGTTGTCCACCACCCACACCTCGGCCGGGGCGGGATCCTGGCGCAGCACCGCGTCCACACACTGACGCAGCCACTGCCGACCATTCCAGTTGAGGATCAGCACGGCGCATCCCGTCACGGGGCGCTCCTTGTCCTATATGGGTTGGCCATGTCCCCTCTCGCGTGGATAATTCGGGCGACCACTCTCTTGACCCCTCAGCTCAATCCCACGCGTTCCGACCAGCCTATCGTGTCTGTCATTGTGGTCTCGTTCAACGGCGCCGCGGATCTCGCGCCCTGTCTTGGGTCAATTACCCGGCAGACGTTCCCCGCGCTCGAGCTGCTCGTCGTCGACAACGCCTCGGTCGATGGCTCGGCTGCCCTGGCGCAGCGCGATTTTCCCCGGGCTCGCCTCATTCGGAACGAAGCGAACCTGGGCTTCGCCGCGGGGTGCAACCGCGGAATCGCCCTCGCCCGCGGCAGGATACTGTTCTTCGTCAACCAGGATGCCGTGCTTCATGACGGCTGCGTGAACGCGGTGGTCTCGGCATTCGAAACCTATCCCGACGCCGGTATCATCGGCTGCAAGATCTACGAGCCCGACGGCGTGACCCTGCAGCACGCCGGCGGTACGCTCGCGCCGAACGGTCTGAGCAATCACATCGGCCGCGGCGAGGTCGATCGCGGCCAGTACGATCGGGTGGCCGACGCCACGTACGTCACCGGAGCGGCGCTTGCCGTGCGGCAGGAGGTGTTCGACCGCTGCGGGGTCTTCAACGAACGCTACTTTCCGGCCTATTTCGAAGAGACAGAGCTGTGCCTCAAGGCGCGCCGCGCCGGCTTTCGTGTCATCTATCTGCCGCAGGCCGCGCTCACACACAAGGAGGCCGCCTCCAGCGGCAGCAGCGCCTCGCGCGGCTATCGCCTGGCCTATCACCGCAACCGCCTCCGTTTCGTCGTGGGTACCAGCACCGTCCGGCAGCTCTTCACTGAATTCCTGCCGTCCGAGGTTCGCTGGCTGCTGCACGGCGCGCCGCCGTGGGATGCGCCAGCCCTGCTCGAGGCCTACCGCGGGGCGCTGCGCGACGTCCTGAGGGGGCGCACTGGCCAGGCGCTGAAAGGCCTCCGCTGAGCCGCGTTCTGGTAGTCGGCATGTCGCCGCTGGCCGGCGAGGAGTCGCCCAAGTCCTATGCCGCCGGCCTGCGCACATGGCAGTTCTGCCGGGCGCTGCGGTCCGGCGGGCACGAGGTGCTGCTGGTCGCCTGCCGTATTCCTTTCGTCGACGACGTTCCGCTCGATCGCGTCCTCGAGCGGCAGGACGACGCACTCGGCCTCCGCCGTTACGACGCCCCCGAAGCCGCGCTGGTCGACGGGAGCTTCGTCGCGCGTGTCGCCGCCAGCTTCCGGCCGAATTGCGTTGTGGGAGCCCACACCCACGGCTCCTGGCTGGCGGCCAGGTCCAGGCCGGCCGCGCCATTGTGGTGCGACCTGAACGGACATCTCCTCGCCGAGGCGCAGACCAAGGCCGCCACGTATGGCACCGACGTCCACCTCGATTACTTCTGGGGGATGGAGACCGCCATTCTCGACGCGGGTGACGCATTCTCGGTCGCGTCCGGGCCACAGCGCTATGCGACCCTGGGCGAGCTGGGTCTCCGCGGCCGGCTCAACCGCCACACCGTCGGCTACGAGCTCGTCCACCATCTTCCGGTCGCCTGCTTTCTAGGCGACGGGGCCGGCTCGGCTGCCAGGCTGCGTGGCTCGGCTCTCCCTTCCGAGGCTTTTGTAGTGCTGTGGAGCGGCTCTTACAACACCTGGACGGACGTCGATACCCTGTTCCACGGCCTGGAGCAGGCCATGCAGGCCGACTCCAGGATCTATTTCCTGTCCACCGGCGGGCAGGTCGATGGCCACGATGAGCTGACCTATCCTGCTTTCGTGCGGCTCGTCGAGCGATCTCCATATCGAGATCGCTTCGTGCTCCACGGCTGGGTGGCCTCGCCGCGGCTGCCCGATTACTACGCCGCGGCGGACCTCGCCCTCAATCTCGACGACTCCAACGTCGAAGCCGAGCTCGGCACGCGCAACCGCATTGTCGCCTGGGCTGCCGGCGGGCTGCCGATAGCCACGACGACGCTGTGCGAGCTGGCCGCCGACCTGCAGGATCGCGGCCTGGTGTACGGCATCGAGCCGCGAGATCCCGGCTCGTTGGCGGGGGCCATCAGCCGAGCTGTCAACGACCCGGAGGAGCGGCTCGCTCGCGCCGAGGCGGCTCGCGCCCACGTCCTCTCCGCGTTCGACTGCGCCGCGGTCACCCGGCCGCTGGTCGAATGGTGCTGCGATCCGTCATTCGCGCCGGACCGCGGCCGCGCTCGGATTCCTGGGCTCGAAGGCCGGTCCCAGGCAGCCGGCCTCCTGCGGTTCCTGCGCCGAACCGCCGCGGAGGCATCTGCGCAGTATCGGTCGGGCGGCCTCGGTGTGCTGGCCCGGCGCGCCGTCCGGTTTGTGGCCCAGCGCGCGCTCCCTCGGCGGATCTGAGGCAGGCGGCCTTGGATGGTGCGGTCGCGGCTCCGGGTGCACGCGGCTCGTTGATCCGGCCCCTGAACGGCAGCCTAGCCGGGCTGCTGCGACGGACCGATCGGCTGCTGCTGGCCGCCGCGGCGCTGCCGCCGCTGGGCATGGCCATCGGCGTGGCCCGCTTCGGTCTGGACGTCCCGTTCTGGGATGACTGGCAGATGGCTGGGGAGCTGTCCAAGCTGCACGCCGGCACGCTGACGTGGGGCGACGTGTGGCCCGTGTACAACGGGCATCGCATGCTCGTGCCCCGGCTGGTGGCGCTGGAGGCACTCGATCTCACCGGCAGCCTGCGGGCGTTGATGTGGATCTCCGTGGCGCTGGCATATCTGACCTTCCTCTGTCTGCTCCTGCAGATACGGGTCGATCGAGCCGGCCGCGGTGTGCGCGCCAGCCTCGTGCTCGCCGCCTCGCTGCTCCTCTTCTCCGCCATTGAGTTCGAGAACTGGACCATGGGCTTTCAGATTCACTGGTACCTGGGCGTGTTCGCGTCGGTCGCGTCGCTGCTGGCGCTTACCCGCTGGCCCGGCTCAGGGCCGGCGATCGCAGCCGCGATCGCCGGCGCAGCCGTGGGCACGTTTTCGTCGGCCCACGGCCTGGCAGTATGGCCGGCGGGGGCCATCGCCATCGGGCTGCTGTGGAAGCCGGGCCATGCCAGGGTGAGAGCGGCAGTGGCGTGGGTCGCGGCCGCCGCCGCCGCCCTGACGCTGTTCTTTCACGACTACCAGTCGCCGCCGGGACAGCTGTCCTACGTGGCGCAGCACCCACGGCAGATGCTGAGCTACGTCCTCACGTACGTGGGCAATTGGGCCATGCCGCCGATGTCCGTGCTGGGCCGTCTGCACGTCAACGGCGTGGCCGCGCGGACCGACTTCGCGGCGCTGACCGGCACGTTCGCCCTCGTGTGGGCTGTTGTGGTGTACTGGCCGCTCTTCCGCTGCCGCCGCCCGGATCCGCTGCTTCTCGCATCCGCGCCGCTGGCGGCGTACGCGCTCGGGGCGGCTGTGCTGACGGCGATTGGCCGGCTCGATCTCGGGGTAGACGAGGCCTTCTCCAACCGGTACGCCATGATTTCGACCTTATTCTGGGTGGCTTTGCTGATGCCGTCCTGGGGCTGGTTGAGGGCTCGTCTGCCGTCTCGAGAGCGAGTCTCGGTCCGGTCATGGGCGGTGTACGCGCTGCTGGCGGTGCCCCTCGTGGGCGGGTATGCCTGTGGCTACGTCAACGGGGTGATTGGGCTGCGGGACCGGGCGCACGGGCTCGCGCAGGCAGCGCCGCTGCTGTTGGATGTTGACCACGTGCCCGATGCATCGCTTTACGTTTTCTGGCCGGACGCGACGTCCTTTCGTGCATTGGTCAAACGGATACCTCCGAACATCCCACCGTTTTCGTACGCCCAGGAAGGGGGCTCGCCGCAGGAGAAATAGCTCCGGGGGATGCTCAGGCTCAGTAACCGATTGGAGCCTGTGAAGGTTGTGGAAACAGTCTTGCCCGCATGAGTTCGTCGATCATCCATGAGCGGTCAATTGCCCCTAACAGGATGTTTGACTGATGAGATACATAGAGGTCGGCGCGAGGCGCCCGAAGGTCATTCGCCTACTTAGGGAAGGGCGTCGCTCGTCAAGCCTTCGAGTTCAGCCACTCGAGCCAAATAGCAGTCTGCCACATCTTCGGCGGACCCTTCGAACAGGCACTGGCCATGGTCGATCCACATGGCTTTGGAGCACAGCTTCCGCACAACGGGCATGCTGTGGGTTACCAGAATTATTGTTGCTCCGCTGTCTCGCAATTCGCTCAGCTTCTTTTCGCATTTGTGCTTGAAATGTTCGTCGCCAACACTCAGGGCTTCGTCAACCAAAAGGATCTCGGGATGAAGGGCCATCACCGTAGAAAAGCCTAGGCGGACGTACATGCCGGATGAATAGTGCTTCACGGGCTGATCAATGAACGCGCCGAGTTCGGCGAAGTCAACGATTTCGTCGTAGTGCTGCCGCACATCTTGCACGCTTAGCCCCAGAAATGAGCCTACTAGGAAAACATTTTCTCGTCCGGTGAACTCGGGGTCGAATCCCGCGCCTAATTCCAGCATTGCCGATACCGATCCTCGGATTGAAATTTGGCCGGCGGTTGGGTAAAGAATGTTGGCAATAAGCTTGAGAATGGTGGACTTACCAGAGCCGTTTGGTCCAATGATTCCTGCTATCTCGCCGGCCCGAACAGTGAAGCTCACGTCGCGAACCGCCCAGAACGCTTCTGTTGACCATGCCCCGCGAAGCCGATCTATGACCATGGCACGAAAAGTTCCGCGCCGTTCAGCCTGCAGCGTAAACTTTTTGGAAACATGATTGAGTTCGACAGCGTTCACAAAACGTCACCGAATCCGCGAGATAACCGTCTGAAGATCCAGAACCCTAGTCCACACGTGATCAACCCGGTTATGAGTGCCCGTCCTAGGAAGAATGGACCAGGGGTTGCATGGGTAACAAAGATCTCCCGATACGCAGCTATATAAGTAGCCATCGGGTTAAGGAGGGGCACGAGTTGGGCGAGGTCGATGCCCCCATGAGCTTGTATAACTCGCAAGTCATAGAAGATGGGCGTGAGGAAAAGCCATGCGAGCATCACCACGTCAACGATGACGCTCGTGTCGCGAAAATAGACGTTTACTGCAGAGAGAAAGAAGGCGATACCTAACGTGAACATCGTCTGTGCCAAGAACACGACCGGGAATGCCAGCCACAGAAACGAGGGGCCAACGCCGAGAAGGAACATGACAGGCAAGAGAATGACCAGTGCTAACAGGAAGTTCACGCCATTGGCGAGCACCGACGAAATGGGCAATGCCTCGCGAGGAAAGCTCACCTTTCCCAGCAAGCCGGCGTTGCCGACCACGCTCTGCATGCCTCCGAGCGTGCCCGCGGCATGGAAATTCCACGCGAGTAACGCGGGCAAGAGAAATACCGGATACGGAACGCCGATCGGTTGGCTCGGGAGGAGCACGGTAAAGACGATGGTGAACACGCCGATCATGAGAAGTGGGCTGAGTAGCGACCAGGCGATTCCGAAAGCCGAGCCTCGGTAACGAGCTTTAAGCTCGCGTTGGACTAGATTGCGAATTAGGAAACGGTAGCGCCACAAGGTCATCTCGTTCCAAGCAGGTCCCAGAAATATCGTGTCCCGACTATCATTTCGTTACGTCGGGCCCTGAAGAGCAGTTCGCGAAAATTCAAAGCTAGTGTAGGCGTCGGGATGTTGGCGAAACCATGAGATCGGAATTCTAAGTCAGGAATGCTGGCCAACCAGGCAGGCCCAGGGACGGTCGAACATGACCACCCTACAGTTCCTCTCGCTCTGTTTGAGATCCTCAAGCGCAGGATGGATCTCGGTCTGCACAGGTCGGCAGTCTTTGCAGGTGACGTGAGTTCGTTCGAAAGCCCCAATTCAGATCTCGAAAGTCCCAGTTCAGACATTGATCTGACTGTGCCGGATATTCCGCGGCACCCTGTGGTCGTCCCAGCAGCGGAGGGGCCTGCGATCACGGCCTTTCAGCGGTTCATTCGACGACTGACGGAGAAGTACCTCCCGCTGATTCATCTGACGTCCTACAACAATCTCCTCCATTCGCGAGCCCTCGTCGTAAGGCTGGCGACTGAGTTGGCCGATGTCGTCTGGCAACGCGACAACCTGGCCAGCGAGCGTTCGGCAATTCGGGCCCGACAAGCGGATTTGTCTGCCAATTTGGCACGCCTGGAGGGTGAGGCAGAAAAATCGGGCGCGGCCTTTGACCGTCTTGCTTCGGAACGGGACGAGCTCAGGGATGAGCTCATTCGCCGGCGCAGCGATCACGATCGGTTGGAAGCTGAGATTGTCCAGTTCGTTGAGCAACGGAAGCAACTTGAGCTTCACATCGCGGAGATTCGGTTCGAGCACGAAAAGCTGACTGGCGAGCTTGCTGTTAACAGATCAAGGCTCGAATCTATGGAAGCGACACTGCGGGCCAAGGATGCCACTATCGAGGCGAGGGATGCTGCGCTCGCGGCCAAGGACACTGCGCTTGCAGCGACACAAGATCGGCTTTCCACTCTGTTAATTGATCGTGAACGACTAGCCAGCGCGTTATCGGAGATTTCGATTGTTCGAGATCAATATCGCCACGACTTGGAAAGCGAAAGAGCACAGGCGACCCAGTTGGTTGGAGCTATCGAACACCTGCGCTGGGCGGTACAGAACAATTCGCAAAACGGGCAATCTCACGGCACGGGAGCTCTCACCTTTGAGCGCCTTGTTGAACTCAATCACCAGCTAACAAGCAAGCAAAACCTGCTTGAAGCTAGAGATTTGTTGGAAGAACACTTTGGTCGTGACAATGACCCTAACCTCGGCGCGCTCCTGTCGCTCTACGATCAGGCGATAAGAGCGAACGAGCTGTTCTGGGATATCCGCTTAGCCGCACGAGTCTCTGCCAAAGTCCTGGCGCCCGCGACCTTCCTAGAGGTAGGAACTAGACGAGGGTGGTCCTTAGCGCAAGTGTTGACTGAAGCGCCAGACGTGAGGGCGTACATATTTGAGACTTGGACCCCTGACTATGCGGGTGCCCAAGGTAGTCCGGAGTCCGTGCTGGAGCGAATGCGTTCAGTCGTTGGCGTAGGACGTCAGCCGCGGATCGAGTTCGTCAACGGCAGTAGTCATGATACGCTCCCTCGCTTTTTCAGTGGCGAGCTTGAGTTCGCGGCCGCTGACTTGCCCGTGGAATTCGATCTCATCTCTGTTGATGGCGACCACTCGCGATTGGGGGCATGGTGGGATCTTGTGGATCTGTTGCCTCGGGTGAAATTGGGAGGAGTTCTGCTTTTCGACGATCTCCACTGGCGGGGTGACGAGACTGACGGGGCAGTGCCACAGACAGTGTTTGATCGCCCCGGACTACCTGCAAGTGTGTCCAGCTTGCTAGATGTATGGACTACGATGCAAGCACGGCATCCCAATTTCGTGTTTCTCACGCCGCCGATATCTCGGTATTCGTGCGGCGTAGCGTTTCGCATCGCGTAATGCGCGTTCTCATCGCAAGTACCTACGTTCCTTTCATAGAAGGCGGCGGTCGCATGATTGTGACAAGTCTGCGCGACAACTTGCTCAAGCGTGGCATTTCAGCTGAAATAGCTTGGCTTCCCTTTCGCTCCTATTCGCCGGAAGTGGCAAGTCAAACAGTAGGCATAAGGCTGTTGGATGTCAGGGAAGCATGTGGCGACAAGATCGATACGCTGATAACGATTCGATACCCGGCCTATGCACTGAAACATCCGAATAAGCGCTGTTGGTTCATCCACCATCACAGGCAGGCTTACGATTTATGGGGCAGCCCCTACCAGGATATGGAAGACACTCCAGATGCGAATCGCATCAGGAGGATGATGTTTGCATCTGACGAGCTCTATCTAAGAGAGGCTCGTCGCGTGTACACTAACTCGCGTATTGTTGCCTCGCGGTTAGTGAAGTTTAACGCAATTGAGCCTGACGGGGTCCTCTATCCGCCTCATCCCAATCCGGAGATTTTCAGGAGTGGGGACTTCGGCGACTTCTTTCTCTATGCAGCTCGCTTGTGTCCTATAAAGCGGCAGTCACTTGCAATTGAAGCCATGCGGCACGTCAAGAGCCCGTTCAAGCTCGTTTTCGTGGGGTCGCCGGATGCCCCAGGTTATGGCGATGAATTGCTTAGTCTTGCGAAGAATGTGGGTGTTGCGGACCGGGTGGAATTCCTTGGGTGGCTGTCCGAGGAGGAGAAGGCGGAGTACACCGCGGCAGCTTGCGCTGCCCTATACATTCCATTCGATGAAGACTCATATGGCTACTCGACACTAGAAGCATTCCATTCTTCGAAGCCAGTAATCACGCTCACAGACTCCGGCGGTCCACTTGAGGTGATTGATGACGGCCGGAATGGGTGTATAGCAGATCCTACGCCCGAAGCCCTCGCAGAGGCCATGGAAACGGTGTGGCAGCATAAAGCGCGGGCCAAGACTATGGGTCGAGAAGCCTTAGAGACTATATCTCTCCTGGGCATTGATTGGAATCATGTTGTGGAATCACTAGTCGCGTGAGAATCGTCGTTAGCACAGTGATGGCGCCATTTGTGCGCGGCGGCGCGGAGGTGTTAGCTGAAAGCCTAGTCGAGCGACTGGTCGCGGCCGGTCATCAAGCGGTGATTGTGTCGATTCCATTCAAGTGGTACCCAGCTTGCAACATTCCACGCCACATTCTCGCTTGTCGGTTGTTCAAGTATCGACCTCAGCCAGTGGATCCTGACCTAGTTATCGCTCTCAAGTTCCCAGCGTACTGCATGCCTTTTGAAAACAAAAAAGTCTGGTTGCTACACCAGTTCAGACAAGCTTATGAGCTTTGGGGCACGGAATTCGACGAGCTCTCTGATTCTCCGGAGGGTCGCCAAATAAGAAGCATGATAATGGCGGCAGATAACGTGTATTTGCGGGAAGCAAGGGCGATTTACACGAACTCCAAGATCGTGGCGCAGAGGCTGAAGACTTGGAATCGAATAGAGACTACTAAAGTCCTGTACCCGCCACTACACCATCCGGAGGATTTCAGTGGCGGTCCTAGTGGTGACTACTTCTTCTATCCCAGCCGATTGGTAGAGTCGAAGCGGCAGGCGTTGGCAATCGAGGCCATGCGTCATGTGCGCTCACCATTCCGCTTGGTCGTGGCGGGGTCGCCTGACAATGACAGGTATGAGCGATACCTGGAAAGCTTGATTGAGAAGTACGACCTGCAGAACAAGGTGACCATGTTGGGTTGGATTAGTGAGCGGCAAAAGGCTGACTTGATGTCCAATTGCTTGGCAGTGCTTTACCTGCCATTTGATGAAGACTCGTACGGATATGTGACTCTCGAGGCCTATCAGTCTCGGAAGCCAGTCCTCACACTGAAGGATTCCGGAGGCACCGAGGAGCTCGTTGAGGACGGGGTCAACGGTCGTGTGGTTGGGCCGAGTCCCGAGGAATTGGCTTGGGCTATGGAGGAGATGTGGGCGAAGCAGGAGGCGGTTACGACGATGGGGCAGGCTGGGTTCGAGACGATCGGGAAGAAGGGAATCACCTGGGACCACATAATTGATGAGTTGACGTCGAATTGAAGGCGACTTCGATTGGTCCTCGGATCGCCTGGTTCACTCCGTTTGGAAGGCAGAGCGCCATCGGTGGCTTCAGCATGCATGTAGTCGAGGAGTTGCGAAGCCAGGGTGCGGACGTGTCGTTATTCGTGTCTGATGTAGATCGCCCGGATCAGGTGTGGCGCCCGGATTGGGCTGTCTCGTTGCTGACTAACCTAACCGAGGCTGAGGTGCTAGAACAGCTTGGTACCTTCGACATCGCTGTCTACAACCTAGGTGACCATCTGCCGTACCATGAGGCCATCTATGAAGTATCTACGCGGCATCCCGGGCTTGTCATTCTGCACGACCTGGTAATGCACCATTTCTTTCATTCATACTACCTACAGAAAAGAAGTGATTCGACTAACTATGTTCGCGAGCTTATGTATTCCCATGGCCAGGAAGGATTGGCGCTTGGACTAGCGGTGTTACATGGAGCCGGAGATGACGTGTTCAACTCGCCTCACATGTTGCAATGCAATATGTCGTTGAGTGCGGTGAGGGCAGCGTATGGGGTGATGGTACATTCTCGATTCGCAGCGGAATACCTTCAAAGAATAGCTGGCTGCAGGGTCAAGAAGTCATGTCTCCCAATGCTGGGTGTAACCCGTCTTTTCGGTCAACGGATACCGAACCAGATCTCGGGACCTAAGGATAAGATGCGACTGCTCACCTATGGACGGATCAATAGAAACAAGAGGGTGCCGGACATATTGGAGACTATCGCTGCAAGCCCGAAACTTCGCGGCAAGGTGTTTTTTACCGTAGTGGGAGCGGTAGACCCAGTCTATGGAGACATGCTCAAACAGATGGTACAGCGCCTGCAGCTTACGAGCCAAGTCGATCTCATTCTTGAATACAGGCCGGATGACTATATTCATGACCAGCTTGCTTCGTCTGATGTCGTTGTCAATTTGCGCGACCCTCACTTCGGTGAGTCCTCGGCGGTGCTAGTGGAGGCTGTGTCCTTGGGAAAACCTACTATAGTCTGGCGTCACGGTTCATACGATGAGTTGCCAGACGACGTGGTCGTAAAGGTGGATAGTTTCGAGCAATTCCGAACAAGATTGGAAGAGTTGGTGGAGTCGCCAGCCAAGCGTGAGAAGCTTTCTGCGATGGCTGTCGACTATGCGCGATCGGCTTTTGATCTGGGCGAATACTGTTCAACTTTGCTGTCATTTGTGGCGGAGGTTCGGTACGATGCGCCAGCCCTTGAGCTGGTAGATACCGCCGTGGCCCTTATATCAGAGATGGGGCCGGATGTGGGCGAGGCCCTACCTAATCTTCTATTAGATGAGATTAGAGTCTTGGCCCAATGTTGAATGCTCCGGGCATTGCGAATCTGGTCCTGTCAGCGATGCGACAATGAACAAAAGCGCACCGCACTGGGGTGACAGAGGGGCTGGGGCTTGCGATGCTGAGCCCACGGGCAAGCAGTCGGTCGCGCTGATGTCGCATTGCTGAGATCGCTGGGAGGCAACAGCTGCTTGCAACGACGGCCGAACTCGACTACGGCAAACTCATAGAGAGCGGTGTCGAGTTGGTTCAGTTGTATTATGTCGGCCAGCACGTCCGGGGGTAACTCATGCCTCTGGATTCGCTTCTCACTTTCGTTCAGCCGTGGTAGTTCGATGGTTGGCCAGCCGAAGGTCTGGTTGAGCAGCGCCATTGAGCGTTCCATATCCTCTACCAACCCGAAGAATTGGTAGTTGCGCAGACGCCCAATCGCAGCCTGCGCGTCCGGCTCAAAAGGAAAATCCGGCATCTGGCGAATATCGTCGGGATGTCCCAGCGGAAGTGGGAGAGGGGTGCCGATCATCCGGACCTGAATATTTGAGATGGCATTTCGCCATGCTGGGTGGGCCACGAACTGGCGAATGTCCATGCGGCTAGCCGATGGGTCCGCAGCTGAACGCCAATACTGTGCATAGGCCGAAAGGGCTCGCTCTACCGGATCTCGAAGCATGGTCACGAACAGCGGCCGTTCTGGTAACAGGCGGTACAACTCGAAGTGGACGTGACCTACCAATAGGTCGTATCCGTTGAGGGGCACCCATTGGTCTGGAAGAAATCGCCATGGCGGTAAGTCGTAGGCGTTTGGTAGATGCTGCTTGAGCACGGCTGCCAACGAAGTCCCTGCCGTTTTCTGGACATGTACAAAGAGCATCTGGCGCATGGAAACGTTCTGGGCGGGTCCGTTACACATCAATCGGCTTTCTGACGCGTGTGATGACATGACGACCGGCACGTGTATCTTCCTGCCGCGGAAAGTCAGTTACTCGCATCAAGCATTCGCCAATCTGTTGGTCCGTGGCCCACAGACCCGACATTTGCATTATAGTGAAATTGTCGTGGTACGAGCTAAATGCTACCTGCACTGGTCCTATGATTGGAGGGATGCATCACTACCGCGGGCGGCCGATCGCCGCATGAGCGCGGCGCCTTGTGCGGATGGGGCGCTGGACCTCGGATTCGCCGTTCGCTCTTGACTGTCGCGGCTCCGTCGGAGAGAATCACTTTCGTTCACAGTCTGCGTGGCATTGCCGCGCTGTTGGTCGTTATATCGCACTACCTGGGCGTCTTCTGGCTGCAACCCTCAGTCGCTGCAGCCTTAGTTAACTCTGACGTCTTTGAAGGGCCGGTGCCGAATCTCGTTGTTCAGATTCATCGGTTGCCCTATTTGGATGTTGCTCATGTGGGAGTCGCACTGTTCTTCCTAATCAGCGGCTTTGTTATTCCGTTCTCCCTCATGCGCCTTGGTCCGTGGGCTTTCCTTCTGGCTCGTATGTTTCGCCTATGGCCTACCTATCTCATGGGGCTAGCTATTACCTTGACGGCTATCTCCGTTTCGGGCCGGATTTGGGGCCACACCTTTCCATATAGTGTTTCGGCAATACTAAGCCATTTGTTCTTTGTTCACGACTTGTTTTCACAGCCGGGAATTGATGGTATAGTCTGGACTCTGGAAGTTGAAATCAAGTTCTATCTGCTGTGTGCTCTCATATCGTCTTCAATAGTGCGCGGCAGCGCACGGCTGGCCGTCCTGACTGGAATCTTGCTCTTGCTTTGTTCCTTGGGTATTTATCATTTCCGTGCTGGCGCAACTTCGGTAACTAACGCCTTGCTGCTCGATTGCATGATGTTGTCGTACATGCTTGTCGGGGTGATCGTCCACCTTTGTTATCGCCATGCGCTGTCCCTTAAGGTGGCTGCGGCAATATGCACGGCATTGATTGTGAGCTTTGCCTGGCAGTGGCATATGACCAGATACCCGGGACCTGCTGAGTCCGGCGTGCCGAATTATTTGTTTGCGTTAAGTCTATTTGTCCTTTGCCTTACTATCGATAAATACATAAGGCCATCTAGATGGCTCAGTTTCCTTGCAGAGATAAGTTACCCTCTCTACGCGGTTCATGGCGTAATGGGTTATGCTGTGCTGCGTCTACTCATAGCTATCGGTATCAACGGCTATGCCGCAATAGTGGCTGTGTTTGGCATAGCCGTCGTGCTGGCGTATATCGGCCATCGGCTAATCGAGCAGCCGACTATGGCTTTCGGCAAACGATTGGCCCGGCGCTGTACGAGTGATATCTCGGCCAGGATTTCCAGCGGTGGACGGGGGCTGGGAAGGATATCTACGTCGCTTCCGACCGTCGGGGCCGCCGTCCAAGGATGACCAAGTTTCTGCCGGTGGCGGAGCCCGCGCTACGTGGCAATGAAAAGCGGTATGTACTCGATTGTCTCGAGAGCGGCTGGATTTCATCGTCTGGCGAGTACGTCCGGCGCTTTGAAGAGGCTCTGGCTGCCTTTTTCGAAGTGAAGTACGCTGTTGCTTGCTGTAATGGGACCGTGGCGCTGCATTTGGCGCTTCTGGCGGCAGGCATTGGCGCCGGTGACGAGGTTATTGTGCCAACCGCGACGTTTGTCGCCTCGGCAAACGCGGCGTTGTACGCGGGTGCCCAGCCCGTTCTGGTGGATTGCGATCACGATAGCTGGCAACTGGACCCGGAGCGTGTTCGGGAAGCTATTACTCCCCGAACCAAAGCCATCATGCCTGTTCATCTGTATGGCCACCCCGCACCCATGGACGAAGTGCTTGCAATTGCTGAAGAACACGGTCTGGTCGTTGTCGAAGATGCTGCTGAAGCTCACGGCGCGCGCTACAAGGGTCGTCCAGTGGGTAGCATTGGGGATGTCGCAACCCTAAGCTTCTACGGCAATAAGATCGTCACTTGCGGCGAAGGCGGGGCGCTGTTGACAAACGACCGGAAGTTGGCTGAGAAAGCATTATCTCTGCGTGGGCAGGGCCAAGATCCAGTGAGGCGCTACTGGTTCACGACGGTCGGCTATAACTATCGACTGACGAACATTCAGGCTGCAATCGGGCTTGCTCAAATGGAAGACATAGGTTGGCATTTAGGGAAACGTAATGCGGTCGCGACGTGGTATTCGCATCTTATCCCGAAACTAATGCCAGACCTTATCTCACAGGTCGAGCAGCCGTGGGCGCAGCCGGCTCATTGGATGAACACCTTCCTGTTGCCGGTGGACTTCGGACTGACACTCGACGAAACCATTGGACAACTGCTGGCCAATGGCATAGAAAGCCGTCCGTTCTTCCCTCCACTTCATTTGCTTCCTATTTATGCTGGTCAGCCAAATCCAGCGTGTCCGGTTTCAGAAGAACTTGGCAGGCGGGGAATTAGCCTACCCTCATCGTCGCAACTCCAGGTCGAGGATGTCGAGCGGGTTCTCCTCACTTTGGATGGCTTACGGAGCTCCCGAGTTCATCGGTGAGAATCGTGGTCATTGGTGGTGGAGGGCACGCCAAAGTGGTGATCGACAGTCTTCAGATGGCTGCCGTTCATGAGATTGTGGGGATCCTCGACGAGACCGGTCCGCTGGGCGAAGTGCTTGGGGTCCCCGTGCTTGGCTCAGACAATCTTCTGTCCGAAATGCGCTCCAATCATGGCGTGATCGGATTCGTCCCTGCCGTCGGCGACAATATCTTGCGCCGACGGCTATTCGATGCTGCGGTTTCGGCGGGGTTAGAACCCGTAAACGCTATTCATCCAACCGCGGTTATTTCCCGATACGCCACACTGGGACGAGGAGTGGCATTGATGGCCGGTGTTGTGCTCAACGCAGATTGTCAGATCGGCGACAACGTTATTGTCAATACCGGCGCTACCGTTGATCACGACGTACGCGTTGAGAGCGATGTCCACATAGCACCAGGCTGCCATATATCTGGCTACGTGAGTATTGGAAGGGGCACCTTAATCGGCACCGGCTCATCGGTGAAAGATAGGGTCCACATTGGCGAGAGGGCCACGATTGGGGCAGGTGCCGCCGTATATCGGGACGTTCCGAACTACGCTACCGTTGTTGGCTCCCAGATGAGAGCCGTCGAGCATCCCGAGTCGTAGGCTGGCGGTAGTTCTGAGAGACCGAGCCTCGGCGATCTTCAATTACCCTGTTGCTGTCTCGGCAGCAGTGTTCCTCTGTCTGTCCTTGCTTAGGTTCGGCTCTGCATTGCCCAGGCTAGGCGACGGCTATCTGGGGCAGGGTGATGCCCCCCAGTCGGTTTGGTATCTCGCCTGGGGCGCTCATGCCCTCTTGCATTGGGTGAACCCTTTCCTGACCGACGCGGCGTCGTTCCATCAGGAGGGTGGCATCAACCTGATGTGGAACAACAACATGCTCACTATTGGTGTATTGACTGCGCCCATCACCTGGCTGTTTGGTCCGCTTGTGTCTTACAACATCGCATTGATCCTGGCGTTCCCGGCATCCGCGCTTGCTGCTTACGTATGTTCCGTGCGACTGGGCATGCCGCACTGGGCGGGATTCGCGGCCGGTCTAATGTACGGCTACTCGCCTTTCTTCATCGCGCACTCCGTAGGGCATTTGAACCTTGTGGTTGGTGCAGTTCCTCCACTGACAGTCGTGCTCTTCAATGAGGTGGTGATCCGTCAGAAGATGCGGACTCCGGTCGCTGCGTTACTTGTCGCTGGGCTGATCGTGACGGCAGTCTTTACTTATGAAGAAACCGTGGCACTGATTGCGATTTTAGCCTTACTTGGGGTACTCGTGCTTGGGGTCTTTTTAGGTAGGCCATCGGCACTGAGGTTGCGATATAGCGTGCGGGTATTTCTCTTATCGGCTGCTTTTGCTTCGGTCCTGTTAGCGTACCCGTTAGTAATTCAGTTCAAAGGCCCGTGGCGACTGTCTGGATTTCAATTTGACCCCAGTCTATACGTTGCTGATCTCTTGAACTTCATTGTGCCCACTCAGGTGCAATGGCTTGCTCCTGACCCTCTCTTGGTAATTGCGCAACGATTCGGGCCTAACTACGCCGAACAAACTGCCTACCTCGGGCTTCCATTGCTGGTTGCACTTTCGTCCGCGTATGTTGTACTGCGCAGCTCGATTAGGGTGCGAGTCTTGGCTCTGCTCTCCGTTTGTACCGCGGTGCTCTCAATGGGGCCATGGCTAACGGTGGGTGGTAGGAAGACGGCAATCCCCTTACCTTGGTTGGCTCTTCAGCAGCTGCCATTGATCAACGATATCTTCCCAGGTCGCTTGGGAGAATGGGTTGCTTTGTTTGTAGCACTGGCGTTCGGAGCCTGTCTCTCGCTTGCCTCCAGACGCATGATCGCGATGCTGCTCGTATCCCTGATCCCACTTGTACCTGCCCAGCCTGTGGTTTTCAGACCGGTCCCCGTCGTCCCAACTGCTCTCCGGGAAATTTCCTCTGGCAGCATGCTAGCTATCCTCCCGTGGCAGACGAGTCTCAACTATGAGAGTGCATTGTGGCAGGCGATGTCAGACTTTCGATTCAGAACTGAGGAGGGCCCAGCATCATATGGGCCGTTCGGTCCACCAGGCATGATGGCTCTCACGGCAGAAATCGTACAGGGCAGCGGAATCAAACTGACGGCGGACCGTCCACTCAAGGCTTTGCTAGCCGGCCAGCTGGCTCATGACCACGTGGACATGGTCGTGGCGTCTGCCGATCTCCCCAAAGATCAGACGAGTTTTTGGACTGAGGCATTCGGCCAACCGACCGCGCGGGTCGATGCTCTAGTCTGGCGGCCTGCCACCTTGGCTGTTTACGCCCGCGATGCGTGGCCCGATGGCTGGGTAGCGCCGGGCTCAACAATCGAAACCTTTGCGACGCCCGTGAATCTTTCGCTGGAATCAATGGTTGTCCTGGATTTGTACGTGAACCAGGAAAGTACGCGGCTGACGCCCAACGCAATTAGCGTCGTGCGACTGCCCGCCTACTCACGGGTAGGTGTGGGAGCTCCAAGTGTTGACCTGGGGGGACGCTTGGTCTCAGTTCGCATAGTCGATGTTGCGCCGATCGACGACCGACTGGGTTCGCAATGAAATCCGCTGGGCTGACTTCACTACACCGAGAAGGCAGCTGAGGTTACGAGGCGATTGAGGGTGTTGTTGGTGAAGAGGCGGAACTCGTAGGCACCGGTGGAGGAAGGAGCAGAGAAGCCGCAGGAGCCG